>JAUIGN010000002.1 GCA_030430075.1 bacterium | reverse complement strand
CAATCCATCAAGTCCCAAGCCAGAGGATTCCGAGCGTTTGAAAACTACCGCACACGAATCCTCTTCTACTGCGGCAAACTAGACCTCCTACCATCCAAAATCACCCATTAAGTTTCCGGAAGAACCAGAAATATGGAAAATCCGCAACGGACCTTTCTTTCCCAAATACCGCATCAAGGCAGCAATCGAGGAAATTGCGCTATCATCAATCTCATCTGCCGATCCAAGTGATCAGGCTGTTGGTTTGCGTTTGCTGTTTCGCAACCGAGGACCTGATGGCCAGTTCCAGCAATTGTTCAAGTCACTCTCTCAAATCGACATCGATAGCCTCGCTCTCGTTGAACTCGAATCGATAAGAAGTGTTGTCACCTTATCATGCGCCGACCGTAAACGCGCCTGGCAGGAATGGACATTGAAGTATCCTCTCGAACTCAAAAAACACGATACATAACCAAACGTTCCACGCGAGCGGGCGGCAGCGTCGATTTCGCATTCAATGTCCAACGCGCCCGCCGCGTGAACTGTGTCGTTCGTCGTGACAGGATGCGTCGATGGACATCGTATACGTTGAAACCACGGTCGTCGGAAACATCGCGGGGCGAATACATCCCAATCCGGACGTTGCGTCACGACAACGCATCACGCGCGAGTGGTGGAAAACGGCGACTGTCCGTTATCGGATCGTGACCTCACAACTTACGCTTGACGAGTGCGGCGACGGTGATCCAACTGCCGCAATGGAAAGGCTCGAAGTTCTTCAGGGCGTATCGATTTTGGATGAGTCCGACGACGCGGAAATACTCGCAGAACTTCTGATTGATCGGAAAGCCGTGCCTGCATCAGAACCTCGTGACGCCTTGCACATCGCCATCGCCGCCGCAAACGGTGTACAATTTATTGCAACCTGGAACTTCAAGCACATTCTCAATCCACACTTGCAAGCCCAGATCGCCGGAACATGCCGAGCGGCTGGTTTTGTTCCACCAGTAATCTGTACTCCAGAACAACTCAAGGCGACTGAAGATGATTCCTGATCCGAACGATGAAATCCTTGCTATCAAGCGGCGGCTCGCGGCACAGTTCGACAACGATCTGCACCGCATCGCAGCGGATGTCCGGCAGCGCCAGGGACAAGGTGGGCGCGAGGTGATATCGCTTCCACCCCGTCGCTGCACGCCAAACACGACGAACAATTCCGTGAACCGGAGCGGCGAATCGGACGGAAACTGAATTGAGAATCTTGCGTCGCCGCCCGGTTACGGCTGAACGTTCAGCGGATCAAAAACACAGCATGTCTCCAACTTCGCCGACATCAACCGCTCATTATGACATCGAGACTCTCAGCGTCTTGCGAGTGCATCGTTTCATGCGACCCGCTTGCGAGGTTTACGCCAGTACCGAGTTGTTGGCATCCATGAGTTGCAGTACGTGGAGAGCCGTCGGCGAGATCACAGCCCGATACAATTGTTATCGTCTGGAACATGGGAGCATGATCCTGCCGACGCGCGAGGTGGTCGCGACATACAGAATCCACAAGGGGCTCGTCGTCTTCACGCGAGTTAGGCTAGTCGACAGCACCACCGCTCGGGAGTTCGAATTATGCCAGAAGAGGATTTGGAGTAGTGCCCTGTTTCTCGGAGAATCAGGGCGCACAGTTGCTGAATTCGTGCCGAATTTCTATCAATCACAGTATCGCGTGACACGTTTCGCTGACGTGCCTTATGAGATTCTTCTGCTTTCCATTTGGCTCGCAGCGGTCGTAAGCGTATTCAACGACGGATGAGTCTGTCCTGAATCTGAGACGTTTGCCTTGTGATTTCTATGGTGCTCGAGCGGGGTTGAGTTGGAGTGTTGTTTGCGCGTCGAGGCTGTTTGGCCCGGGCCGCCGTTCACACGTGCCGCGAATGTAGCGTCAGGTGCGTAGCCCGAACGGGGCGGGGCACTGCGAAGCGAATTCTCCGCCACACTGGTAATCGGCACGAACCGCCCCCATGCCAGGCAACTTCGTCGACTGTCGCGTGGTCACCGCCATACCAGCAAGACCACCGTGGTGATGATCCCGATCGCCGCGGCCGCCAGCAGCAGCAAGAGCAAGGGACCGCCGCTCGAAGTGCCGGTGCCGGCGGTTGCCAGGCCGTGACGCGTCGCCAGTGCCTCCACGGCCTGCTTCGACTCCAGCAAGGGTCGGCCGGTCTGTTGACGGTACCGCTTGACCGCTGCCAGCTTCTCGCCACGGCCCAGGAGGCTCAATAATTCCGCTTCGAAGGCCGAGTCAATCCCGGTGGGGGGCGTTGGATCGGCGTTCACTTCGAGCGCCTCGACAGCATCCTTGGCATCCTTCAACCCCAACCCCGTGCGTTCCTTGTAGAGCTTGACGGCGTCGAGCTTGCGGCCTTCGGCAAGCAGTCCCTTGATTTCCTTCTGCATGTCGGCGGGTACCGTCCGCTCATCAGCAAGGGGGGCTCCACAGGATTGGCAAACGGTCGAACCGGGCGTTAGGTCGCGTTGACAGGTGGGGCACTTGGGCATGTGATCCGCGTGTGGGTCGGAGGCATATTTCAGCGAGGCCGTCACATGGGCCCCGCTGATCGAGGGTGAGGCCGCTCATTGTATGCTCCGAACCCAGCCGCGTGGTAGCGGCACCCGAATCCAGCCGTCCAGCCACTGCGTCTCTCATACCAAGGCTCGAAATGCATCCTGGCGCACGTCATAGGCGACGAAGCAGCCGTGAGCGGCGCGGTAAAGTAGTCCCTGTACTGTCAGCTGGTGGTGATCCATCGCGCGTTTGATCGACGGGTGATTCGTGATCCGACGGACGTCGGCAGCAAACTGTTGTTGGGCCCGCAGATTCATTGCCGTGTGATGCTGGGCGCCCGCGCGTAAGCGGTCGAATCCCCGCGGGCGTTCTGCCGATGGCGTGCTCGAGCACTCCTCGGACGTCGGTTCTGGAGTTCCGGTGTGGTGTGTGAGCGGGACGTAGCCGACGAAAACGAGGTTCCGAATCTCGCTCTGGCAGATGGCCCAGTCAACGGCCTCCGCCAGAAGGTCACTGGCCGAGCTCCAGGTATGTTGTGGGGCGCGGATCGTCGCGACCGCTTCTCCGGAAAGGGCGTCGTAGACCGGGCGTGCCAGACGCTGGTCGTCGTGTGTGACGACCAGCCAGCGGACGGGCCCACCGGCAGCGGACATAAACCGTTCCAGAGAATCGATGTATGCGTTCGAATTGGTTGTCTTAAACGCTGTGTTCATGGATGAATCTCCGTTGTCTTTGATAGCACGGTGTTCACGAACAATGGGGTTAAGCGAGTGGGGCAGCTGCGACTTCCGCCGGGGCGAAGTCAACTTCTTCCCAATGCTGCTGCTCCGTGTACCGGTAGTACCTGCCCTCGTCGATGGCGACGAGTTGCAACCAGCCGTTGGTCAGCGAGTCATTGAGCGGCTCGTGCCGGTCGAGACTCGAATCGATGGCAGATCGCGGGGCGGCCAGGACGGCGAGCAATCGCAGGGGATGATGCTGGTAGGTGCAACCGTCGTGGACGGACTGCCAAGGGAGGCCGGTCATCAGGTCGCCACCGTTGCCGGACTGGACGCCGAAACGGCCAACGATGTTGTGCAGCGTCTTGTTGCCGCTGCCGAAATGGACCGGATCCACAGTGGAGGCGTAGTACTGCATGTTGATCCACTGGGCAACCACGAGAGGCGCCGTCATGATCTGCTCGAGCACTGTGAACTGAGGATCGTTCCGCGAGTCGTAGCTGTGCAGGAACGACCTTCCTGCCAGCGACAGGGAGGCGGTCAGGGCACGCGGAGCTGCGATGAACGCCGCATTTCCCGCCAGTCCCCACTCGGGCCGAACCTCGGACCAGTCCGTGCTGCGCCGGAACAGGTCGTTTTCCCGAGGGCCGGGTAGGAGCGCGAGGCGTTCCAGCCGGGTGTGGTGCGAGGCCGGCGTCACCTGCTCGCGCAATTCGAGCAGGTCTCCTTGATGGGTTGGCGGTACATCGTCGGTATCGAGAAGCTCAAGTTCGTCCGTGGTCGTGTTGTGCAGCGCGGCCACGAAATGCGTATCTTGCGGAACGTGAATCCCTCGCGCTGCCAGCGCTTGTCGCACATGCGTCTGGTTCAACAATTTTGCCGCGAGGCGGGCGTTTGCTTCGCCCGAGTGGCCGCCGCAGGCACCGCAATCGAGGCCGGCTTTGAGCGGGTTGTTCTCGGTTTGACTGCCGTGACCGCAGAAGACAACCAGGCGGGCGAAGTCATCGACAATGCCGATTCCTCGCAGGATCGACTCGGCCAACGCGCCTTGCCTCGAGCGTGGGCAACCGCATTCGTGCAGAGCCGGCAGGGCCGGGCCCAGTCGGTTTCGGTCGCTGGTTGCCACGCCATCAAAGCGACTTGACCAGGCCTGGCCGCGGCCGACGGATCGCGCCAGCAGCTTGAATCCGTAGAACAGGCCGGTTGTCTCAACGAACGCAAAGCAGCTCGCCGCCGCCGACTGAAACTCTTTCCAGGCCTTGCGCAGGAAGCGAAACCGGGAACGTTCGACGGCAGCCTTTCCTGTGGTGGCCGGGTCACAGCCACTGATCTGTTCATGGACCTGGAATTGTGGTCGCAGCAACGGGGGAACGTGCGAACTTCCTTCTTGTTGGCCCAATGGAACGAACTCGATTGGTAGCCCGAAGAAGCCGGCGAAACCGTACGTTTCAATCTCGCCGGAGACGCTTTCCAAGTGGCGGCGGATTCTTTCGGAGCGGACGTCGATGCAGAATACCAACTGGGCCAGCCGTCGTCCGGCAGCGGGCTGCCCGCCCTGGTTGTTCCGGGGCTGGCTCAGGCCCGACAGGAGACTGCGGCGGAAGGCGATCTCGCTGGACCGGAGGAGGGCGTACCGCAAGACGTCTTCGTCCGTCGGCTCCGTGGAAAGGGCGGGGGATGCCCCAGCCGGCGTGGTGTGCGCGGCGAGGTTGACTTTAAACGCAAAGTGCTCCGAGAGGGCCACTTCGTAGGTCAGCCGCATGGCCAGCAACCCAGCGAAGTCATTGGCCTCATCACCTTGGTCCAAGGCTTCTCGATCGCGGAAGCTCGTCCACGCACTCCAGCCGGGCAGGGAAAGGGCGGCGCAATGCAGGTACGCCTCCCAGAGATGTTCTGGCACGGAGAGGCGCCGCAGGAGGACGACGAGTGCGACCCGCGGTTCAAAAGGCAGCTTGGCAACGAGCTTGCGAAAACCGGCGACGCCCTCGATTTCAAACGTTCGATCGTATTGTGCGGCCGAACGCCAGGCCAGGTAGAGGGGCATGTCCTGCCAGGGCGTGGACCAGACCGCCTGTCCCTCGTCGTAGTGAGTTGAACAGTGTTTTGAGATTTCGTCGCGAATGACCCGACACCAGTGGCTGCCGTCATGCCGGTCCAGGGTCTCGGCAAACGTTCGCAGTCGGCGACCAGGGTTCTCCGCCGTCGTGAACTCGGCGTCGGCCGTGGGGCTGCTGCCGCTCGTCTCCTGGAGCAGGCTCACGACCTGGTTAACGTCAATTCGTTCGGCGCCGGTCACTCCGTCTGCGACGAGTTCGTCGACGGCGGCGTCAATGTCGGTTCGGCGAAGACGTCCCTCTCGGAATTGCTCCCGGTAATAGTCGACCGGCATAAAGGTTTCCAGGTCGGAGATGGAACGCAGCGATTGCCGCGCGGCGAGGAATTTCTGGCTGGCCAGGCCGGCGTAGGGATTGACCGCCACGTAGTCCTGCAGGGGCCAGACCGGTGCAATCTTTTGCTGGACCGTCTCCAGCACCTGGTCGATATCCGTACCAGGCAAGTTCTCGGGTTGCGCGGTCTTCGAGCCCGCTGCCGTCGCGTGGGATGGCTGTGGCTGGTCTGCGGCCGCAGCGACCCGCAAGGGCCGTGATTGCGGCGGAACGTCTGTCTCAGGAGTGCGGGGATTGACGATGGACATGAGCAAAGAACTCCTTGGTTAGGGAGCAGCAGGTGAAGCACAGTTTGGGGATCGGGGATCGGGGATCGATGTCGAAAGTCGGCGGCAATCACGATTTCGCAAGTGAGCCGAAGACCCGGTGATAAAGGGCATCGACGTAGAACCCGTTGACGGCGTGGACACGAAGCGGGGCCAACCACGTCGGCCCGGTCTTGGCTCGTGTCAACAAGTGGAGCGCGAACAAGCCGCAGAATGCGACGACAATGCCCAGCGAGACGAGCGGAGGACAATCCGGTACGGTCACTGCGGAAACCGAGGTGGCCAGTAGCCGGTCAACCGCCAGGTAGCTGGCAAGGTATGCCAGACAAAGGCCGAAAATCCCACCCAACCCGACAATTGTTGTGCGGCTGGATTCGAGCGAGAACAATCGCCAACCCCAAGCGGTCAGGGCCAGGCAGAGGACGAAGCCCAAGACCAAGCCGCCCGGCTTCGTGGCCAGGTTGACCCCCAGGGCGACCGAGGTGCTGTAACAGGCCGTGACGGCGGTCCCGGCGGCTGCCAATAAGTAGGCCACCTTGGCTGCCTTGCCGGGCGTGGGAACGGCCGCCCCGCCGGTGGCCTGCATCTGGCTGATGACGCTGCCACTCGTCAGGAACGCGTGGGCCTTGTAGAGCGAGTGGGCCACGATGTGGAGCATCGCGGCGGAGAATGCGCCCAGGCCGCATTGCAACATCATGAAACCCATCTGCGCGATGGTTGAATAGGCCAACGTCCGCTTGATGCTGGCTTGCGTCATCATCACCACTCCTGCGAAGCAGGCCGTGACGGCGCCAATGATCGCGAGCGTGAGCAACGCGGCCGGAGCCAAGGTCACCAACGGACTCAGCCGAATCACCAGGTAGCCCCCCGCGTTGACGACGCCGGCATGCATGAGGGCGGAGACCGGCGTGGGGGTCTCCAGTGTGTCGGGCAGCCACGTGTGGAACGGGAATTGGGCTGACTTGGTGACCGCACCCAGAATCAGCAGCCAGGCGATTGCCGCATGGCTGGCGGCGATGCGGGACCCTGCCGAGATCTGTTCGGCCTCGGCAAACAGGGACGCCAGGTCGAGCGTGCCGAACGTTTGGTATGTCAAGATCAGGGCCCCAATCAGCAACCCGTCACCCAGCCGGCTGATTGCAAACTTCGTCCAGGCGGCTCGATGTGCCGCAGGGCGGTGCCGATAATGAAGCAACAGGTGGTGCAGGCCGAAGCTGGTCATCACCCACGAGGCGAAGAAGAGCATCAGGTTGCCCGCAACGACCATCAGCGAGACAGCCCCGATGGTGAAGCCGAGCCAACGAAAGTAGTTTCCTTGCGTCGCTTCGCCGTCGAGGTAGCGAATCGAGAAGCGGCTGACCACGAAACCGATGAAACCAACCAGCAGTAACATCAGGCCGGCGGGGCCGTCGACGTAAAATCCGAAACCGACGCTCGGTTCGACGGTCCAGTCGAGTAGCGAGACCGATCGCGAGTGGCTCCCACTGGCGATCAATGCGATGGCAACCGCGAGGGCGATCAAGAACTCGCTGCCCACGGCGCCGGTCGCCAGGCGGCGCATCAGCACAGAATGGGTGTTGGCGAACCGGGCCGGCGTGCAGCCCAGTGATATCAGAATGAGAATCGGGAATGCGAGGGTTGCGACGAGCAAGTCCATGGCAGCAGTTCTCCGGGCGGGGAAGGGGCGAAGATCAATAAAAAAAGCCGGGCACCAAACACGCAACGTGTTCGATATCCGGCTTGTCCGTGCGGCCTGGCTGACCGCTACGGCTTAGGCTTCAGGATGGTTAAGACGTGTCTGTCGCCCCCGAGGCAACAGCCTCCGGAAACGCGCGAGACGATCTGCGGGAAGTTGAACGTAGGGGCGTCCCTTGCCGCCAGGCCAGGGCCGAACCAAAAAAAAGGCCGGAGGGTTGCAGGCAGCAACCTTCCGGCCTTGTTCGCTCGAGCCTTGAATCCCGGACGACGAAGCGCCAAATAAAACCGACTTGTCGACATTCACGTGCGAAGTTCGATCAAGCCTTTCACTTCTTCGGTCAGAGTCTAGATCCGTCTTGAGTGATCGTCAAGTCGCTTCTTTGAAAAAAAATGAACGGCGGTTTGAAAAAGTCGAACGATGGCCGCGCGCCGCACCGTGGGGCGGTCGACCAGTCGTGATCGCGGCTCAATTCGTGATCGCGGCTCACTCGAACCAAAACCGCGGTGCACACCACGCGCCGCACGTCGGCACCGCGACCAGTTGTTCTCGGCTCGTTCCTCATACTGCGTTCGTCTCTACACGTCCGCCAACTCGGGCCGTCGCTCGAGTGTAAAGACGATGATACGTTCTCCGCTCCGGGCGCTGATATCGGTATGCAGGCTCTTCACGTTGACATGCAGGATATCCTTTACAACGGCGTCCAGCAGCGGTCGCCCCTTTTCAATCAGTTCCTGACGGACTTGCTTGATCAGATACCTTCCGCGCTGGCCATCTTCAGATTCCGCCAGCTTCAATTCCGCCGGTGTCAGTACTCCCTTGAGCCGGACGAGGACCATGTCTTCGATGATGTAGGATTTGGTTTCTAGAGGGCCGCGCCCCATGTACTCCTTCTCGAACCGGATTACGGCCTTGCTGATCTCTCTTTCCAATGCTTGCTTGCTGGTCACGAAGTCGTCCCCCGGGTGAATCGAGAGGTTTGGTGTCCCCGGCTGCCATGCCGACTGCCGAGTTCCGAACGCTGATGGGCTTTCGCAGGTGGTGGACCGAGACTACTTGTTGCCCAGACCCTGTCAATCACTGGTGCTCGTCACTGATCTGGGGCGCCTTGTCGTATGGGCTTCTATGAAGGGGATCTTCTACGTGAGGAGCGGATCGAAGAGCCCGTGATCGATTGATATTATCTATCACCGCCGGCAAAAATCCTCAGGGTAGTTTTCCTTTTCAGGCGTGGTTTTACACGCTGTGCCGGTCGCTCGCGCGGTGCCAATCGCGAGCACCAGGGTCCACGAAACGGGCGGGGACCGCAACGCCGCAACGGCCCTTGGGGGCTGTTCAACCCCCTTGCAGGCCATCCCCGCGGTTGCTGCTTGCCGTACCGTTGCTGTCTTGCCACGGTACGGCGCGCAACGTCTTCCAAGATGCTACGTCTTCCAAGATGCTACGTCTTCCAAGATGCTACGTCTTGCCGAACAACTGGCTGCGGGCGGCGTTGGAGATGGCGACGACCGCCGGGTGTTTGAGCCGCCTTTCTACGGAAATGGCGTAGAATCGTTCTTTCACCTGGGAGATTTTGCCGACCTCCTGCACCGAGTATTGCGCGCTGACCTGCGCCTCAATCGCCGTGGGAGCGGCGAACAGGCCCTCGCCGGCCTGCCCGAAGACCTTCAGGATCGCGCTATCCTCGAACTCGTGTGCCGTCCGCGGATGGATGGCGTGCTCATCGAACCAGCGTTCCAGCTCCCTCCGCAAGGACGTGTTCTGAGTCGGGAGCAGCATCGGGGCGTCGTGCAATGAGGCTGGAAAGTCCTTGCGATAGCGCCGAGCCAACTCCCTGGTCCCGAAAATTGTCACCCCGCACTCACCCAGCAGATGGTTAAAGGCCCGGACATGCGACTGCGGCGTAATCGGTGCGTCTGCCAGCACGAGGTCGATCCGATGCAGGGCCAACTCCGCCAGCAGTTCCGGCAGCTTGCCTTCATAGCATTCCAATTGGACGCTCTCGCCGATGTCCAGGGCCGGTCTAAGAAGTTGGTAGACGACCAGCTTGGGCAACACGTCCGGGACACCAACCACCAGACGCAGTCGATCCAGTGACGGTCTGCCGTTGAGCGCGTCCGTCAGTTCGCGGCCCAGTGAGAAGATCTCGTCGGCGTAGCGGTAGACCGTTTGCCCCGTTTCGGTGAGGACCAGCGATCGGCCCACGCGATCGAACAGGGCCGTACCCATCGACTTCTCCAACTTCTTGATCTGGCTGCTGAGGGTCGGTTGCGCCAAGTGAAGTTGTTCGGCGGCTCGAGAAATCCCGCCCTCTTTCGCGACCATCCAGAAGTAGAGCAGATGATGATAGTTCAGCCATTCCATGGGATTGTCCGGATATTTGCTTTTTCTATGGATGCATGCACCAAATTCTATTGGCCTAATGGTACTGGCTGAATGTACACAGGGACAGTTATGCTGATACATCTCCACCGTCGGGAGTCTCTGATGCGAATTTCGTTGCGTGACCCGCACAACCTGCTGACGGAGGGATTCATCGAACTCGCCGAACGGAGGCTGCTGTTTGCTTTGTCACGGTTTGATTCCAAAATCCGCCGTGTGACGCTGGTCGTCTCGGCTGGTCACGGCAGCGGCGGTGAGGTGACGAGCGAATTGACGGTGACGTTGGGGCGACTGCCGGCGGTGCGCGTCGTGATGTCCCACGCGGAGATCGATGAGGGGATCAGCCATGTTGCTGGTCGAGCGGGTCGCGCGGTTGCACGAGCCATCGAGCGGGACCGGATGTCTGCGGGCGGCGACCGCCGGCCGGTCACCAAGCCACTCAATTTGAAGGAGATGCCATGACCGCAGAGACTGCTCCCCTGGTCGGAATCGTGATGGGCAGCAAATCGGACTGGCCCACGATGCAGCATGCGGCCGACCTGCTGGAACAGTTTGGTGTGGCCCACGAACGGCGTGTCGTTTCGGCGCATCGGACACCCGAATGGATGGTCGACTATGCACGGCAGGCGGAAGCGCGGGGGCTGAAGGTCATCATCGCGGGGGCAGGTGGGGCGGCCCATTTGCCGGGCATGATCGCTTCGCTGACGACGTTGCCCGTCCTGGGTGTCCCGGTGCGGTCGCGGGCCCTCTCCGGCCTCGACTCGCTCTTATCGATCGTGCAGATGCCGGGCGGGGTGCCGGTTGGGACCCTGGCCATCGGCGATTCGGGAGCCAAGAACGCGGCCCTGTTGGCGATCCGGATGCTGGGCAACGAACTGCCCGACCTGCGGGCGAAGCTGAAGGAATTCGCCGACCAGCAAACGCGCAAGGTAATGGAGGATTCCACGTTATGAGTTGCCCGATTCTACCAGGGTCGACGATTGGCGTACTGGGGAGCGGCCAGTTGGGACGCATGTTTGCGATCGCCGCCCGGCGGCTCGGATATCGCGTCCATGTTTTTTCTCCGGATGATGACACGCCGACCGGGCAGGTTGCGGACGTGGAGATTCAGGCGGCCTACGACGACCTTGATGCCGTCGCCCGGTTCGCCGGACAGGTGGACGCTGTCACGTTTGAGTTTGAAAACGTACCGGCCGGCACGATTGAGGTTGTGGACAAGGTCGTCCCGGTCCGACCGGGCGGCCAGGTCTTGCACACGACTCAGCATCGGCTACGGGAGAAGTCGTTCTTGCGTTCGATGGGGATTCCCACCACGCCGTTCCGGGCGATCCGTGCGCTGTCGGACCTCGAGCCGCTTGGCGCCGATGATTTTCCGGCAATTCTCAAGACGGCGGCCTGGGGCTACGACGGCAAGGGGCAGGTCAAGATCGATGCGCCGGCCGGTGCGGCGTCCGCCTGGTCTCAACTGGACTGCGACGAAGCCGTGCTGGAGCAATTTGTCGAATTCAAAGCCGAGCTCTCCGTCGTTGCCGTCCGGGGCCAGGACGGGAGCTTTGCGGCCTACGGGCCGATCGAGAATCGGCATCGCAATCATATTCTCGATGTCTCGATCACGCCCACCGATCTCGCGCCGTCCGTTGCGGCGGAGGCGGTCGAGATGGCTCGCTCGATTGTCGAGCAGCTCGACGTGGTGGGTGTGTTGTGTGTCGAGTTCTTCTTGACGCATGACGACGGCTTGCTGGTCAACGAGCTGGCGCCGCGTCCCCATAATTCCGGCCATCTTACGATCGATGCCCACGTCTCGTGCCAGTTTGAGCAGCAGGTGCGTTCGATTTGCGGCTTGCCCCTTGGTGCGACGACCCAGTTGCGGCCCGCGGCGATGGTGAATCTGCTGGGTGATGTCTGGCAGGGGGGAGAACCCGACTGGTCACAGGCACTGGCGATTGAGGATGTCAAGTTGCACCTCTACGGGAAGCGCGAGCCGAGGGTGGGCCGGAAGATGGGACACTTGACGGCTCTGGCGGAAACGTCGGAGGCGGCCGTCAAACGAGGCCTGGCGGCCCGGCAGGCACTTCTGGGCGCTGAGGTGCCGGTCTCCGCCGCCATCGATCCGTCGTGAAAACAAGCAGCGGGTGTCCGAGCGAGGTCTGCGCTGCGGCGAATCGCGATCGATGGTAAACCGTGCGGTGGTTCACTGCATGGCCGAATTTACGAAGGGCGGACCAGCGGCTAGAATGCGGAGCTTTACTGGTCCGGTCAGCCGATTGCCGGCAGGATCCGTGAGAATGCGGATGGTCTGCGAGGCTCGACCAACCCGTGCCTGTCGTACGCGATCAGGTCGTACGGGTCGCAGCGGAATTCCGTCTCGTCGCCCCGTGAGCCATTCAAGAGAATGCCAGTCCAGACTCCATATCGAACCGAAGCGGTAGTTGGGCCTGTGCCGCCCGCGGTCGCCTGCGGCTGGCCGGTTGCCGCCGGTTGACAGTGAGTGTCTGACGGATTGACGGCCCAGCGCGGCCGCGCATCGTTGCCAACGAGACCCGGCGCAGACTCATTACATCACATCACTACATCACTTCGCATTCCGGAACGACGATGGTCGCCATGAAAAAGATCAACAGACTGCTAGTCGCCAATCGTGGTGAAATTGCCATCCGCATCTGCCGTAGTGCCCATGAGTTGGGGATCCGGACGGTTGCCATCTATTCCGCCGAGGACAGTTACGCGCTGCACCGCTTCAAGGCGGACGAGGCGTATTTGACCGGGTCTCCGGGCGAACCGATTCAGGCCTACCTCGATATCCCGGCGATCATTGCGTTGGCCAAGAAGCGTAAGATCGACGCCGTGCATCCGGGCTACGGTTTTCTTTCGGAGAACCCGCAGTTTGCGCAGGCTTGCGAAGACGCCGGGATCACATTTGTTGGGCCTCGTGTCGAGACGCTCAAGCAACTGGGCGACAAGATCTCTGCGCGGAAGCTGGCAGAGCTCGCTGATGTGCCGGTTCTGGGCGGCAGCAACACCGCGATTGAGGATGCCGGTCAGGGACGCAAGTTGGCGGCGAAGGCCGGGTTCCCGGTCATTCTCAAGGCGGCCCACGGCGGTGGCGGACGCGGGATGCGCGTCGTTCGCGAGGAATCCGAGTTTGAGTCGGCTTATGAGCAGGCGCGACGGGAGTCGATTGCCGCGTTCGGCAGCCCGGACATTTTCGTGGAGAAGTTCATCGAGCGGGCGCGTCATATCGAAGTCCAGTTGCTCGGCGACCGGCACGGCGCGTTGGTGCACCTCTACGAGCGGGACTGTTCCGTCCAGCGCCGCCACCAGAAGGTTGTCGAAATCGCGCCCGCCCCGCAGCTCGATCCGCAGGTCCGCCAGGCGATGTGCGACGCCGCGCTGGCGATCGGACGGAAGGTCAACTACTCGGCGGCCGGCACGGTCGAATTTCTGCTCGACGCCGACACGAACAAATTCTACTTCATCGAAGTCAACCCGCGGATCCAGGTCGAACATACGGTGACCGAGCAGGTGACCGGCGTCGACCTGATCAAAGCGCAGCTTCAAATCGCCCAGGGTGTGCCGCTGGGCGATCCCAGCATTGACTTGCCCAGCCAGGACGTCATCGCCACGCACGGTTTTGCCATCCAGTGCCGCGTCACCACGGAAGACCCGGCCAACCGCTTCATGCCGGATTACGGCCGGATGACGCACTACCGGTCGGCCAGCGGCATGGGAATTCGGCTCGACGCGGGAACGGCATTTTCCGGGGCGGTCGTACAACCCTTTTATGACTCGCTGCTGGTCAAGGTCACCGCCTGGGCCCGCAAGTTTCACGACGCCGCCCATCGGATGGAGCGTTGTTTGCAGGAGTTCCGCGTCCGGGGCGTGAAGACCAACATCCCCTTCCTGTTGAAGCTGGTGATGCATCCCACGTTCATGGAGGGCAACTGCACGACCAACTTCATCGACGAAACACCGGCCCTGTTCGACTTTCCCAAGCGTCGCGACCGGGCCACCAAGCTGCTGACCTATCTGGCGGAGACCATCGTCAACGGAAACCCGTTGGTCAAGGATCGCCCGGTTGCCTCCCGGCGCGTGCCGGCTGTCGTACCGGCAACGGACGTGACCGTGCCCATTCCAGACGGCATGCGGCAACGGCTCCAGAAGCTGGGGCCGGAGAAATTTGCCCAGTGGATACGACGCCACAAACCATTGTTGATCACCGACACGACGTTTCGCGATGCCCACCAGTCGCTTCTGGCCACGCGGTTGCGAACGTACGATCTGCTGCAGGTGGCGGAGGCCTATGCGCGGCTGAACCCGGAGTTGTTTTCGTTGGAAATGTGGGGCGGGGCGACCTTCGACACGTCGATGCGGTTCCTCAAGGAATGCCCCTGGCAACGGTTGAGCGAACTTCGTGAACGCGTGCCGAACATCCTTTTTCAGATGTTGTTGCGAGCGTCGAACGCGGTCGGCTATACGAATTATCCCGACAACGTTGTCAAGGCGTTTGTGGCCGAGGCGGCCGATGCGGGCATCGACGTGTTTCGTGTCTTCGATGCCCTCAACGGCGTGGCGAACATGCGGGTGGCGATGAACGCCGTGCTCAAGAGCGGCGCGATTTGCGAAGCAACGATCTGCTACACGGGCGACATCACGAATCCGAATCGTGACAAGTACGACCTGGAGTACTATGTCAACATGGCCCGGGAACTCGAAAGCATGGGGGCCCACATTCTGGCCATCAAGGATATGGCCGGATTGTGCAAGCCACGGGCCGCGGAGATGCTCGTCAAGACATTGCGGAGCGAGATCGGCATCCCGATTCACTTTCACACGCACGACACGGGCGGCATCCAGGCAGCCTCCATCCTCGAGGCCTCCGACGTGGGGCTCGATATCGCCGATGCCGCCATGGCGCCGTTGTCCGGCGGCACGTCTCAGCCGAACATGAATACCGTGGTCGAGGCGCTGCGGTTCAGCAAACGCGACACCGGGCTGTCCGCTGATCATCTTGATTCGCTGGCCGAATATTGGCGGGCGGTGCGCGAATTCTACACCCCGTTCGAAAGCCCCGTCCTGCCGGCGGGCGCCGATCTCTACCAGCACGAGATGCCCGGTGGTCAATACACCAACCTGTTCCAGCAGGCCCGGGCACTCGGGTTGGCGGATCGCTGGAGCGAGGTTTGCAAGGTCTACGCGGACGTTAACCAGTTGCTGGGTGACATCGTCAAAGTGACACCGACCTCCAAAGCCGTTGGCGATCTGGCCTTGTTCTTGATCGCCAACGACATGTCGGCCGACGATGTTCTGGCGACAGAGCGTGACCTGGCGTTCCCCCAATCGGTAATCGACCTGGTGCGGGGGAACATGGGGCAGGCGGTCGGAGGCTTTCCGCGCAAGGTCCGCGACAAAATTCTTCGCGGCGAAAAGCCCCTGCGCGGCCGTCCCGGTGCCAGCATGCCACCGGCCGACTTCGAAGCAACGGCGGCCAAGCTGCGGGAAACATTGGACCGTCAACCTTCCAACCGAGAAGTCGTTTCGCAATTGCTCTATCCACAGGTCTTTACCGATTTTGCCAAACACCAGAAGCGGTTTACGGATACCAGCGTGCTGCCGACGCCGGCCTTCCTGTACGGGCTGGAGCCGAACGAAGAGATCGCCGTTGATATCGAACCGGGCAAGACACTCATCATTCGCTTCCTGACCGTCAGCGAACCGCACGAAGACGGCAACCGGACCGTTTTCTTCGAGCTTAACGGGCAGCCCCGCGAAGTCTCCGTGATCGACGCGGAGTTCGAGCCGGACGCGCCACTGCACCCCAAGGCGGACCCCAATCAGCCGGGCCATGTTGGCGCCACGATGCCGGGGATGGTGTTCAACGTGGCCGTTCACGAAGGAGACGAAGTTGCTCCCGGCCAGAAGTTGATGACCTTGGAGGCGATGAAGATGCAGACCGCCGTGACCGCCGAGTCGGCCGGCAAAGTCGCCGCCATCCACGTTCATCCCGGTACACAGGTCGAGACGGGGGACCTGCTGGTGACGATCGACGTGTGAGTCAACGTCGCCGGTGACGGCCAACGTCCCCTGCGGCCTTAGCGGTCCTCCACGACGGCCGGCGGGCGCCGGCGATTGGCGGCCGCGGAACGCATCAACGCGCCTGCCCTCGAGGTAAATCGCGCCACAACCGCGGAGGTGAGTTGTCACCGAGCACTTCGCGAATCTGCTGGTTTGCATCGGTGAGGATGGTGTCGTTGTTCCGCCGTCTGGCCGCTTCGGCAAGTCCTGCCAGGGACGCAATGCGACGTGGAGTTCTTCGCAGCGATGCCTGGAACTGCTGTTCCGCTTCCTCGTGCCTGCCCAGATTTAGCAGGACGTCGCCCAACAGTTCATGGGACGGTTTGACCGGCATCGGCGGCCCGTAGCCGACCGCCAGGCGTTGCTCGGCGGAAACGGCATCTTCCAGGCGGGTGATCGCGCGGCGGGTTTCGCCGTCGGCCAGAAAGATCAGGGCTTCAAGTTGTGTCTCGAGGATCCTGGCAATGCGGATGCTGGTGGGGTACACACCTTCGAAATAACTTGAATGGTGATGGGCCGGTTTCTTGACGTTGATTTCCGCTGCCGTACGTAGTTCGACAATCCGTTGGAGGGCCCGCTCCGCGCCCGTCTTGTCCGACCGGATCGCCGCCAGCCCCCAGGCGAATTGATCGCTGGCCGCCGCGGATAACTCGACGCCCGCCATGTCAATCCTCATGTCCGCAGCCTGCCAGTCGACCGCGTTCGTCACGTAGTCCGCGCGCATCAAGGCGAAATACCACTTGGTCATCGCGGTGGGATGGTGGTCATGGATCTCCGCCATGGTCCGCAGTTGCCGCAGCGCCATCGCGTCGTCGCCCGTCTGCAAGTAGCCGTACTGTAACCACTGCAACGCATGCAGCGCATGAAGGTCATGGTGCCCCGCGGCAAGGTCCAGGCGGCGGAGCCGTTGCTGTCCGGCCTCCCAGGCGGCAACATTGGCCGCGATCATCTCGTCCCACATCCCCAGCGGCAGGTAGATGTGTGCCGGCATGTGTTTGGCATGTGCCGAGTTGTTGGCGATCGAGCCGTAGGTCCGCGCCGCTCGCAACCCGAGCGGCGCGTGGACGGGATCGTCGTAGCAGTGAATCAAATAATGCAGGACGCCCGGATGCTGGCGGTTCTCGAGATACAGGTCTTCCAGTATGCCCGCCGCACGCATGTACGTTCGCGCCTCGCGACTCCCGTTACAGGTACCCAACAGGGCCAGCGCATAGAAGCAGCGAACTTCACGATCTTCAGGGAATTCGCCAGCCAGGGCCTTCATCGCGGCCAGGTAACGCTGATTGCGTTCTGCTTTCGGGGCTTCGCTAAACAATGCCCTGACGGCCTTCAGAAATCCAGCTTCACGTCGGTCACGCGGCGCGGTTGGTGCCGATTCGAGTCGCCGCAAGACGGCTCTTCCCGCGTCCAGGTCCTGTTCGCCCCAGAGCGGATGGTTGAAGCACATGGCCTCGCCCCAATACGCCATGACGAAGCCGGGGGCCATGCGCTGACAATCGCGAAAAACCGACTGTGCCTCTTCGTATTCGAAGTTATGGAGTAGTTTGACACCAAGTAGAAACCGTGGTTGTGCGGCGGGCGGTCCCGATGTGGGGAAGCTCAGATCGCCAAGTTGCGGCGAATCGTCACTGCGGATGACGTTGCCTGGTAAGGCAAGCAACGCGGCGACGACGGCGACGACGGCGACAAGGTGGCGGGCGATCGGTCGCACGAGTCTTTCCTCTCTTGTGTTGTAACGAATGCCGCAGCGCGCACTCGGGCCACGGCCTATTCGGAATCGCTGGTCTGGTCTGGTCGGGCCTGGTTGAAGACGTACTGGGTCCCGGCAATCTGGATGCGGATCACACCCGTAAAGAAAATGCGCGCGGTGGTTTGTCCCGCGAATTCGGTCGTCCGGTCCAGCGTTATGTTGGAGAAGGTCAACGTTTCGCCGGCAAGCTCCCATTCGCCGGTCACTTCTCGTGCCGGTTCGTCGGTGCCGGCGATCGCCTCGACTAGCGCCGGCGGCAATGCGTCCGCGTCGGTCGTGAGCCGAAACTCGGTCTCGCGAAAATCCCAATCCAGGTGGCCGTACTTGCCGCCGGTGGGATGATGGTATTCCGCGCCGATCAGCAGCTCCCGCGTGACCGGCCCGTAGCCGCTTCCGACATCGACCCGGCCTCCGCACGCGGACAAGCCAAGCGTTAGTGTCACGACCGAAAGCAACACAAGGTCGTGGGTAAGTCTTGGCAGCACCTGTTGGCCCTCCATCCAAGGGTCGATCGACGATTCTGGCTCCACAATACCCGCCCTCCGCTCCGCGGGAAAGGTGCAGGTGCCGCGCGGTGCCGCGTTGCGGACGATACGTGAAGGCGTCCATTCGGTGGTCGACGAATTGTTGGGTCAGATCACGGGATGCACCGGTGCCGGCATGCCGCGGAGCCAGAATCAGATCTCGGACGACTCATCAGCCGTTGCGCGTCCACCTTCAGTGGTGGCGATGGACGAGCTAACGGAACGCTGGGGAACCGGGGGAATTGTCATGCACAGCAGGACCTGCGGAATGGGATATTTACAGAAAATGTCATGCACAGCAGGACGTACGGAACTGAAGCGTTTGGTGGCTGGGTGTGAATGGCCGAAGTCGTCTTCCACCCTTGGCTCATCCCCTGGCGGCTTTACTGGCCGTTGCTTTGCAGGAACCGCATGAGGTCGCGGAGCTGTTGTGGGGTCATTCCGCCGAGGACATCTTCCGGCATCAACGACAGGGGAGATACGCGGATCTCCTGGATGTCGTCTCGGGAGATGGTCGTCCGCCGGTTTTTCGCGTCGAGCAGGTTGATGCTGGCTGCGCGTTCGCCGGCGAGAAGGCCCGTGACAACGCGGCCGTCTTCCGTGGCTACGATGTAGCTGAGAAATTCTTTGCGGATCTGGGCATTGGGATCAACCATGCTCACCAGCAGAAAATCGCGGTCCTGACGATTCGCCTTGGTCAGGTCGGGGCCAATTTCTTCCCCGCGACCGAACAACTTGTGGCAACCCGCGCATTTCTTTTGAAACACGGCTCGCCCCGCGTTGATGTTCCCCGAACCCGCCCGCAAGTCATTCTTGATGCGGCGAATCTCAGCCAGCTTTTCCTCCGGCGTACCGGCTCGAATGTTGCCCCAGTGTTTCTGCACCAGGGCCTCGATGCGTCGGTCATCGTGCAGAGCAACTTGCCTCAACTCATTCGTAGAGATATCGGTTGCCGGGAAGGTTCCCAGGTCGACTTCCTGCAGGAATGCCAGCGCGGAATCAGCTCGACCCAAGAGGACGGCCCGCGCGCGGTTTTGCAAGTCGCCCGCCATCCGCGGGTACTCGGCGAGCACCAGGTCGGTGATCCGCTGATCGGAAAACCGGCCCAGCAGTTCCAGCGCGGCCATCCGAATGTCGAGTGGCTCCATGCCGGCCAGCAGGCGCATGGCCGGACCGACCGCCGTTGCCTCGTCGCTGAGGTCGCGCAAGATCGCCAGCGCGGCCAGCCGGTCGGCTTCCGCGGCTTTCCCGTCGGCCGCAAGCGAGACGGCCCGATCGAGGGCCTCTTGCTTGCCCAACCGCGCCGCGACGCGGATCAGCAGGAGATCCCGGGGGGCGTCATCCCAAGCCGCCTGCAGCACTGCGGCCAGCGATGGCGGCACCGCGGGAACTCGCGACGGTGTCTCTTGCAGGTCAGCCAGTGCTTGGATGGCCAGGGCGGATTCCGGAAGCGGCAGCCGAGGCAGCTTCTTGCGTCCCAGCATCTGCAGCCCCGTGTCCAATTCGGCGATCATCCTGCGCCGCTGGTCGGCATTCGGGGCGGTTTGCAACAGGCTGGCGCATGCTTCGAGTCCGCGCCGGCTGCCGTCGGCCGCGTAGCGGCGCATCAGGCGACCGAGGATGACGTCGCGGACCGACGGTGACTGCCATGCGGCCGAGTTCGAGAACGTGGCCAATGTCCGGTCCAGTGATGAGACGGCATGCCGTTCGACCGCCCACCAGGTAAGCAGCGGGATCAGCGGGTCGCTTTGTATGTCCCCGCGCCGCGACAATGGGCCGACGATCGGAAGGCACTCGGCGCCGCTGAGGCGTTTGGCAGTGGAAGCCAGTTGCCGCAGCACAACCGGGCTGGTCTCCGACGCAGCGAGGTCGACCAGCCGGCGGACCATCCGTCGATGCTCGGCGGCCGACTCACCGCCCCGAGCGACCGACAGGCGTTCGAGATCGTCCGTGAACAGGCGGACGATCCACGCCCTCACGGTGGGGTCCCCGTGGTCAAGCAGCTTCTCGCTCCGGCGAATGTCAAGTTGGCCAAGGCTGTGCAGCGCCCAGATCAATTGCAGGATGTGTTGAGGATCTTGCGCATTGTTCAGGACCTGCGCGAGATTCTCGGCAGCCTGTGCGCCGCCCCGTTCGGCGAGGATGCGGAGGGCGCGGCGTGACTTCCAAGCGTTGCGGTCCAGGAGCCATGCCGTCAGTTGTTCGTCGGTCAGCGAATGCGGGTCTTCGACCTGAACGGGCGGGGCGGCCGCCCCGCGCAAGCGGTAGATGCGCCCGTTGCTGCGGTCCCAGGTGGCGTCGGGATCGGGATGGGCCGTCCGCTGGTCGTACCAGTCCGCAATATAGACCGCGCCATCGGGGCCGACCGTCGCATCGCTTGGTGCAAACCAGGTGTCATTCGCCTGCAGCAGCACGCCGCCGTTTTCACTGCGGAGCGTTGACTTATCCGGGCGCACGTGGTGCCAGCGGACGGCGTGCCCCAGCGTATCGACCGCAATATACGTGTCGCGAAAGCGGCTGGGAAAGGCGTCTGCCTGGTAGAGAAAACCACCGACGGTGACGTGGCCGCCTTGGAAATTCTTGTGGGGGACGTGTTCGAAGTATCCGAATGCAAAGGGGTTGTGCAGCTGACCGTGCTTGGCAAACGACTTCTGGTAGTAACCACCTTGCACGCCGTGAAACATCAAATAGCCGCCATAGTTGGTCCCGGCCAGCAGGTTGCCATGGCGGTCAAAGTCCAGGCCCCACATATTGCTGCCCCCCTCAAAGAACAGCTCGAACTGTTTCGTCTGGGGGTGGTAACGCCAGACGCCCTGTTCAAATTGGATGCCCCGGATGTTGGCGGTCAGATTGGTGCCCTGGGTTCCGTAAAGCCAGCCATCCGGTCCCCACAGCAGCGAGTTGGCCAGGGAACTGGTGTCTTCCATACCGAATCCGCTGAGCAGGACCGTGGGCTCGCCATCCGGGACGTCGTCCGCATCGCGGTCAGGATAGAAGAGCAGATATGGGGTTTGTAGGACGAAGACGCCTCCATAACCGAATGCGAACCCGGTGGCGAGGTTCAGATTACTAACAAAATCCTTCGCCTGGTCGGCACGGCCGTCGCCATCGGTATCCGTCAGGATCGTCAAGCGATCCGCCCCTTGCGGGCCGTGTGGCGGCGGCAAGGGAACTCGGTCATAGGTTGTCCGCGAGTAGCGATCGACCGACACTCGCTGGAGGCCGGCGGGATTAGGGTACTGCAGGTACTGCAACACCCATAGCCGGCCCCGATCATCGAAGTCGATTGCGACAGGCTGGCGCACGAGCGGTTCGGCGGCGACCAGATCGACGGCAAAACCTTTGGGGACGGTCATCCGGCGCACCGCCTCCTCTGCCGGAAACCCTTGGGCGAGGAGCGCGTGGTCCGCATCGCGAAAGGGCAGCGCCGATGCCGCGACCGCAACAACCAGGCCCACCAGCCACCAGCGCGTGACAACGTTCACTCCGTGCTCTCCCTCTCGGCCGCATCCAGCGGGGCGAGCGTTCTGCGACGTCACGCGAACGCCCCACACCACTCCGCTCGTCCCGTGATGATCGTGGCGCCATCATACCGGCGAGCGAAGATGCCGAGCAAGCAACGCGGGAGAGGCACTTCACGGTGGACACGGCGGCGGCGTTGACCGTTGCTGCACGAACGATCGCTACGGAAGCGCCAGGATCAGGGCAGTCAGCGTGGCGGCTTCGACGGTGCCGGCATCGGCACTGAAGCGGGGCAGATGCCACGTCAGCGGGGCGCAATTGCCGGGACGGTAGTGGCCCAAAGCGTATCGACATTGATGGGCCTGTTCGGCAACGGCCAGGTAGGGGAGGGCCGGGACGGTCGCGAAGAAGTGGGCCCCGGAGACGATCGGCTGCACGAGCGGTACCTGATGGCCGTGGCGCTCTAGATTCGGCTCCTCGAACAACAGGGCACGGTGGGCGACCGCCGAGGCATCCCAATAGACCACCTTCTCGTAGTCGGCGCGAGGACGCGTTTCGCTGATCTTGCCAATTTCCGCAAACCGCTCGGCAGCCAGGTCTGGCGGAAGCTCGCCGGCAGGCGGACGGATCGTACTGGCCGAATTGCCGATCGGCGCCAGTCCCAAGGGATCAGCCGCGAGGCTCGTGCTCCACGCCGGGCGAGCCTCCTGCGATTCGTTGATGGATCGGGCGGTTGCCGCGCCGGTGTCTTGGACGAGCCGGACGAGGGGGCGATGCGTGTCGATGGCGGCAAAGGCCGCAGCAGGCGGCAGTGACTCCGCCTCGTCTTCTGCAAACTCGTCTTCTGCAAACTCGTTTACTGGAAACTCGTTTACTGGAAACTCGTTTACTGGAAACTCGTCGTTCCGTAAGCCGTCGCCTTGCACTGGCCTGCGTGTGCCGGTCAGCTCCGAGATTCCCCGCGCCGCGTCTTGCCACGGTGGGGTGAATGTGGCACCGGTCGATTGCGACGGAGCCCGTACCGGCTTGTCGATCTGCAGGGCGTCGGGTTCGGCGTCGAACGTCATCGGGGTGACGTCGATCTCCAGCGGCTCGGTGGCCTTGATCGACGGAGTCGTCGTGACCCCCCACGTCGCCTGCCCCGTCGGTGCGCGCTCAGTCAGTGGTGCGTCATTGGAAGCGGGTAACGTCAAGCCGGGCGCGTTGGAAGCCGGCAGCTCGATCCCGTCGGCGTTTGGCGGCACGACGGCGGACGGCTGCGGTTCCGAGGTCCGCGTCTCGATGTCACCCGGCGGGGCAACGTCGACCGTGACCGGAGGCGAGGCGGCAGGGGCCGACTCGGTTACCTCAGGCAGCCGAAGTGTGTTGCCTGTCCGCTCGGCGTCGGTTCGCTCGGCGTCGCTCGACCGTCGGTGGCGGTCGGTGTTCGATTCGTCGCTGTTCCAGACGACAGGGGGCGGCGTCCGCCTCGGATCGCGCCGCGGGTGGTTGGGCGATTGGCGTCCGGTCGCGCGGCTTGCAGCCCGGGCGCCTCCCCATTCGGCAGTCGGCAACGGGACGATGCGACGTCGTGCGGTTGAGGGAGCGACAGACGGTTCGGTGCCGTCACTGGGCAGATCGTCGACGGTGGAAGTGGGCCCTTGTTGTTCAACGTTCGGCAATTCGACCGGAGCGGCCGGTGTTTGCGGACCATTGGCGCCGGTAATCACCGGTTCGTCGGTCCCCATCACGTCGGGTAGTCGAATCTGTGCAGGCGGCGCCTGCGGCTGAACGCTCGACGGCGACTCCATGTGAGGCGACGTGTCGCGGACGCGGTGCGAGCGCGAACTGACCGGGCGGCTCGGCCTGTTCATGATCGAACCTGTCACGGAGAGTTTCGACTTTGGTGGCAGCGGGACGGCGCTCCGCTGTCGTCGCGAGATTACCTGCCGTGATGACATCACACTGGGGGTCAGTGCACGTCCGGTTGAGGACGACGGACGGGTGACCGGACGAACGACGGCATAGGGAGGTTCGGTTATGTTTTGCAGCCTGCCGTCATCGGTGCCCGGCGTGGGAGGCGTGACATGTCGATCCGAGGGGGCGGCTTGCCCTGAGCCCGCCGCGGTCGCGCCACTTCCATTGCCGGGCTGGCTGGGGGCCTGCACCTGGTGCTGGGCAGCGTCGTGGGCCGCGCCGTTGACGCGGGGTCCGGCGAGCCGAAGTAAGCCGTCCGTCACCGTCGTGCGTTCCGCTCGCGCTGCGACGGCCCCGACGACGGTCAAGACCAGGCAGATCGCCCACGGGCCATAGGCCCTGAGTGGTATCTGAGTTTGCGCGGTACGCCGCCGCGCGTGGCCCGGAGCTGCCGACGCGGCATGGCTCGAGCTGTTTCGCAACCAAGGCATATTGGTCCCCCTTCTCTTAGAAGACTTTTCGTCAGTTTTCAACTCGGCCATAACCGTAAAACCAGCCGAGCCGGGGAAAATCGTTGCCCTTTGCCGCGCGGTCGTGTCTTCCATGGGAGGCCGGCGTGAATGCTGGAAGAGAGACTGGGGGCTGGAGCCACGGTCGATCGCCTTGGCGACCGTTTTGTTGACCTCGATTCGCTCGACAACGATAATTGTCGTATTGGCGAAAAAACGTCCCAGGTTGTTGTGGCGCAGGCGTTTAGGTTTCGTTGGGGCAGCCCTCGCGTTCTTCGCTCTGGCGGCGTCTGCGGACTCTCGATGCCAAGCGGTTCGAGGCTCTCGAGCCGGGCTTCCAAAGCGGATTGTTCCGAACGTCTTTTTCCGCCGCCGCGACGCGTGCCGCGAGTCCTCAGCCATCTGCCCTTCTCGAGTGATATGACGAACAGCATCAAGTTCTTGCGACGGCGCCCGCAGCGGAGACGCGTTGGCGGCAGGCGGAGACGTTCCGGTATCGAGGTGTTGGAAGACCGCCGATTGTTGTTCGGCGATCTCGCCCTGCATGTCGCGGCGGGGACGCCGGCGCCGCCACCGGCGACCGACGTGACGTTGGGCTGGGAGTTCGAGCTGGCGCGCGACACCGTCTTGGACGGGCTGGCATTTTACGACGATGCACAGGATGGGTTGTCAGAGGGGCACGTCGTTACGCTCTGGGACGCCGCCGCGCCGGCCGTGCCCCTTGTTCGTGAGACCTTCGCCGCGGGGAGCGGAGATCCGTTGTTGAGCGACGCGTGGCGCGTCCGCGATGTGGCCACGCCGATCACGCTCGCCGCGGGGACGACCTACGTGATCGCCGCCCACTATCCGACCGCGGCGGACGCTGTCTTGGATCAGGCCACGACCATCACCCTGCCTGATGTCGAGTACCGTGGCGCGCGGTCCTTGGCCGGGAACGGGTTCCCCAGCGTGATGACTTCGCCCCCACAGGGCACACGCGGTTTCTTCGGGCCCAGTTTCACGGTCGACCGGCCGACCACCGAAGTCTTTCTGGATGGCGGCGATCTGAGGATCGTCGATGTCACCCGTCTGCCGGTTGATGCAGAGAGTTCGATCATCATCGACAATGACGAACCTGGGTACACGGACACGGGCGACCTGAGCCGCTTTCAGAACCAGGGGTTTCGCGGCGACGTGCGGGAGGCGAATCGGCCGGTTGAAGTGGCGACCTACACGTTTCAAGACTTGCCCAGCGGGGCGTGGTACAAGGTGGCGACCACGTGGACGGCGTTTGTCAATCGCTCGCCGGAAGCCCCTTACGCGATCAAGAACGTGGCAACGCCCGTCGACCTGACCGTCAACCAGCAAATTGAACCGGATGACTTTGATGCGGATGGGGTTGGCTGGGAGGACCTGGCGACCGTGCAGATCGACGCGCGGCAGTCGCTGGTCGCGGAGCTTGCCGGTGTGACGTTCGGCAACGTCATCGCCGATGCGATTCGCCTGGATGTCAGCCTGGACGGAGACAACGACGATCTGCTTCAGTTCGCGATGGACGTCAGCGGCCCGACCCCCGAGCTGGTGATTTCGCAGGGTAACGGACTGATCGGCACGTCGATTGCCGGCGCGACCGGCAACCACACCGGGACGCTGCGTGTTCCCGTGAACTTGATTACGGGTTCGATCATCATCGAAACCGGTAATGGCCAGGATCTCGTCACGCTGGACTACGCGGGGGGGCGGTTTGATCGGCCGATCCAGTATCACAGCGGACGAGGTACCGACGGGCTGGTGGTCCGCGACGACGACCACAGCGAGGACGTCACGTACCTGCCCGCCGCAGCGCCGGGTTCAGGCAGCCTCGTCGTCCGTTCCGGAGGCGGTAGCGAGACGGTTCAATTTGACGGGTCGCCAGGTTTGGACATGACCGGATTCAACGTCGCGAGGGTCGAGTTCCCCGGTACGGACGATTCGTTGCAGATTGCGGTTGGGACCGACTTCAACGTTCCCGGAGACAACCGGGCAATTCGGATTGCGGGCGGCACGCGCGTCAACGGGGAAGTGGTCGCCATTACCACGGTCGCGGTGTGGGAGACGACGACGCTGGAGATCGACACCAGCAATCATGACGGAGCCGACGTGATCGAAGTTCACGGGCTGACGACAGCGCCCGTTGTCAGCAACCTCACGGTGACGACGGGAAGTGGCGCCGATATCGTGGACGTGACTGATCCGGTGACCCTGGACGGACAACTGGCGATCGACGCGCCGCAGGTTCGGCTGGCGGACGTGACGGCCGGCGCGATGACGGTTGGCGGCGGATCGGTCGAACTCGGCGGGACGACGTACCAGGCCACGTCGGGCGGCATTGACTTTGATGCCGCCGTCGAGCTCGGGGCGCCGACGCCGATCGCCATGACCACCGCGGGCGGCGGCTCGGGGGCGATTCGGTTTGCTGCGTCGTTGGATGGCGATCAGGTCATCCGCTTCGCGGCGGGGGACGCCGATCTGTTCTTCGATGGGCCTGTCGGCGCGACGCAGCCGGTACAGATGCTGCAGGTCCTCTCTGCACGCGACGTGCGTTTTGCCGCGGCGGTCATCGTTTCGGACGGAATGTCGCAAACGTCCGGCAGTGGCCAGACCGTGATCCGCGCAGGGAATCTGGGTGGGCCGTTGGCGATTGTGACGTCGAGCGTGTCGATGCTGGCCCCGTTGGCTGCGGCAGGGATTGATGTGACCGCCGAGCAACAGTTGCTGGTCGATGCCAACCTCGACGCCATGGGTGGAGCACTGGCCTTGCGGGCGAATCAGGATGGTGCCGGTAGCGAGTCGCTGGTGATGGCGCCGGGAAGCCGGCTGTCGACAACCAACACGACGGCCGACGCGATCTCGCTGCGTGTGAATACGGCCGGCGGCGGAACCGGAGATGCCCTGTTCGAGACGATCACGGCAACTGCGGGGCGCTTCACGGCGCAGGCCCACGGCGGGCGGATTATCGACCAGGGAGCTTCCCAGGCAGTCAACATCCGGGCTCTGGAAGGAGTCTTCGCCGGTGCTGCCGTCGGTACGCCGGCCGATCCCTTGGAGACCGACCTGGAACGACTTGCCGCGGAGATCGGGGCGGGAGACGGATTGCACGTTCGAAACGTCCGCGATCTCGAATTGGGCAACGTCAGTGGTCCGATTGCGGGTGTTGTTTCGACGTCTGGGGTGGTCGACATTGCCGCAGCAGGGCGAATCGCGGTCAGCAGCCCAGTCAATGTGGCGGGCCGGCTTGTGCTGACGGCGAGCGGCGACGATCGCGAAATTGCGATCCTGGCTCCGGTCATGGTGGATGCCGCCGCAACGCTGACCGCAGACGCGATGGAGATCGGTGCGGCAGTCGAGGTTCAGGACACCTTGACGCTGGTACCCGAATCGGCCGCCGATGCTGGAGACGCGGTCCAGCTGGGTGCAGTGACGAATGGGACGGTCGATACGCTGGAACTTTCCAACGCCGAGCTGGGACGGTTGGCTGCCGGGCTGCTGCGAATTGGCGACGCACAGACCGGCCACGTTACGATCAACCAATCTGTGTCGCTGCTGTCCGGTGCCGTGCCGGCGGTCCGTTTGCAGACCGCTGGAGAGGTGACGGCGGTCGACGGCGGGGTCTCGGTGGCGGAACTCGGCATCATGGCCGGGGGTGACGTCGACCTCACCCACCTGGACACGGACGTCGATGTGTTGGCGGTGGCCACGAGTTCGAATGGTCTGCGCGTTGACGACGTCGATGGATTCGAGGTTGGCACGGTGGGCGGCGTGGTCGGTCTGGAGGCCGCTGCCGTGATGCTGCAAGCCGGTGGATCGATCGTCGTGCGAGATACCAGCCAAGCGGACGACGTGCATGCGGCGGGGCCGCTCGAAGTGAACATCACCGGCGACGATCACTCGTTCACCGTGGCGACCGGGGCGCGGGTGGTATCGACCAGCGGCGGCGCCTCGATCATCGCCGACGAGATGCAGTTTGACGGGCTGCTTGTCAGCCTGGGAGCCGACGTCGAACTGCAACCGCATGAGCCCGGCGAACGCATTGTGTTGGGTGCCAATCCCGGCCTCGCCGACACACTGGAGTTGGACGATGCCGAACTCGACCGGCTCGACCTGGCAGACGGCAGCGGGGCATTCGGTCGTCTATTCGTGGGCCGCGCCGACGCCGGAAATGTGTTGTTCCAGGGGCCCATCGGTCCGCAGCAAACGGAGACGCTGTTCCTTACCACAGGGCAAAGCATCCTGGATGAGAATTCGACGGACCCCGACGTGACCGTGACGAACCTCGTTTTGTCCGCCGCAGAGGGGATTGGCGCGGGGGCCGCGAATCCGACGCTGGAGACCCAAGTCAGCAACCTGGACGTGAGCAATCAGGTTGCCGGTGGCGTGCAGATTCAGAATACGGGAGACCTCGTGTTGCTGGACCTGGATGGTACGGTGCCGGCGATGCTGGCCGGTGACGGTCAGAGCGGACAGATCCGATCCGGTGGTTCCTTAACGATTGCCGTGCCGCAACAGCCGAGCGGTGATTTTACGTTCGCCGCCGGGCAGAGCGCCATGACCGCCGGTGATGTGCTGACGGTATCGGCAGACATCGAGCATGCCGGAAGCGGCGGGCCGGTACTGCGGTTCGAAGCCGGCGATGACATCCTCTTCTCCGGCGGGACCGTCTCCTCGACGCACGACGTGCATATTGTCGCGGATACGGAAGCGTCCGGCAGTGATGCGGGCGACCGAGGCGGGATCCAGCAGACCGGCGGCCAGATTGTCGCCGCAGGTCTTTACCTCGAGGCGTTCGAGGAGATACGTGTCGACCAGGCACAAAACGACGTCGTTCGCCTGGCCGGCCGCGGCACCGGATCGGCGTCCCTCATCTACCGCGATGCCGACGACTTGAGTCTGGGTCGGGTGAATGGGGTGATTGGGATCCAGAATGTGCCGGCCAACGGCAATGACGTGAGTTTGACGGTCGCCGCGCAGACGGCTGGGAGCCTCACCAGCGAGCAGGTGGACGCGGTTGCCGACCTGGTGACGGCTACGGCCACGTTGACCGTTGGGGCCGGAGGCGGGCAGGTTGGCGCCGGGCCGGGCAATCCGTTGGAATTGAATGCCATCGAGTTAACCGTCGAGCGGGCAACGACGGTCGCCGCCGTGGCCATCCGAGTGGCCGACACCGCGGGTGGCGTGGATGAGTTCCGACTGGATGCCGGCCTGGGGACCGTGGTGCTGGAAGCCCGCGGGAGCGGGAACCTCGGCAGCCAGGACGAGGCGGTCGACGTAATCGCCAGTGCGGCCCGGTTCGAGGTCATGGGCGGACATTTTGGTGCAGCGAACGGGCAGCCGGGCAAGGCCATTGAGGTGGACGTCAGCGAACTCCAAGTCGATACGTCAGGTGGCGCGGGCGACCAATTCATCCTGGCAACCCGTGATCTTGACGAGCTACAACTGGCGGCCGGCGGTGGTTCGATTCTACTCGTTGGCCAGGCGATTCAGAGCGGTGACGATGCGATCGATGTGCAGGCGGACTCCGCGAGGTTGACGTCGAGCAGCCCGACGGCCGGGGTGGGAACCGATGACACGATCGAGGGTGCGGCCCTGCAGACGGAGGTTCGCGAACTGACAGTGGACACGTCCGCGTTCAATCAGAACATGTTCTTGCTGGAGTTGAACGGTCTGGAGGAGCTTCAGTTCAATGCGGGTGGCGGCGAAGTGGCCTTTGCAACGGACGGCAGCGGTGACGTGCTGAGCCGCGACGAATTCGACGGCGCCCTTGTCCTGGAGGATGTGATCGCCTCGCGAGCTCGTCTGACACTTGTTGACGGGACGCTGGGGGAGAGTAGCGTATCCCCCGGCGCGGCCATCGAAACCCGCGTGGACAACTTGACGCTCGACACCTCGACCGCGACGGGGGGCGACCAGTTCCTACGCGAGACAGACGGCCTGGCGGCGATCGAATTGCGGGCCGGCGATGCGGAGATTCGATTGTTCGCCGGTGGATCGATCGCGGACGCGGACGCAGACGTCGACGTGATTGCGGGGCGGTGGTTGGCAACCGCTGCCGGCGGAGTGGGGTCGAGCCAGGCAATTGAGACGCAGGTCCACGGCGTCGTGCTGGAGAATGTCGGCGGCGATATCCGGGTCGACAATAACCGCCAGATGGCTGGCCGACTGGAGGTTGCCGGGCTTCAACAGGCGGGCGGCGGCGCGGTCGTCGTTACGAATGTCGGTGACACGGCGACCGGCGCCGGGCTAACTGTCTCTGGGGCAGTGGTGGCCATCGATGCCGGGTCCACGGTCAGGCTGGCGTCGACGGGGCCGGTCCTGATTGATGCGGGGGTAACGGCCGATCTGCGAGTCGAGATTTCGGCTGACGACACGACGGCGGACGGCGACGGTCTGACCGTCAGCAGCGGAGTCTCCATCGCCTCGAACCAGGCCCTGGTCCGGCTCGCCGCCGGCGATGATCTCGTGCTGGCGGCAGGGTCCATGGTGCAGGGGGCGACTTCGGTCCAGATCGTGGGCGACGCCGCGAACGCCGATCCGGTGCCGGGCGGTCATTTCACGTTGGCCGGCGCGGTGATCGCCGCGGGTGGGCTGCTGGCAATTCAGGGCGGGGCAGGGGACGACCGGTTTGATCTGAGTGGAGATCTGCAGGGCGCGGTTGCAGCCGGGATTGTGGTAGACGCCGGCGCCGGGGATGACACGGTGACCGTCGACAGCAACGGGCCAATGCTGGCCGGCGGTACGGTCGACAACCTGTTGAGCGACTTGGAACTGGTGGCGGGCCCCGGCAACGACCAGTTACTGCTGGAAGATGCCGACGATCCGACGTCGGACATGATCGACATCAACGGAGCGACCGCCGGCACGATTCAAGGATTGACCGGGGCGGAGGTGCGCTACCGAACGGACCTCGAACAGTTAGTGGTCAGGTCGGGAGATGCCGCCGCCGACCAGTTCCGCGTGGCGCCGGACGCCGACACCGCCATCTCAATCGCCGGCAACGGGCCCACCGGGACGGTTAACGGTGACGAGCTGATTTTTCTGGAGACCGCGGTCAAGACGATTGAAGGAATCAACACGGGACAGCTCGCCGCGACCGGCCGGCAACCGTTGACGTTTTCCGGCATTGAGCGAATCGACACACCGATCGGGGAGACGTTGTCAGATCGCATTGATCTCGGCGCACTCGCCGGCGGCAGCGATGGCAACCGAAATCGGTTGACGCTCAGTTTGGATTCGGTCGGCGGCGAGCTGTTGCAGGTGCGTTACGACGATGACGACTTGGATGGTGACGGACCTGTCATCATCTCCAGCCAGGTCGTCACCAGAGTGGCCTCGGTCGAGATTCAGGGGGATGTGGACGACGATCTCGTGGTGGTCGACTATCGAAATGGTTACTTCGATGTTGCGGTTCACTTCGACGGCGGCGGCCAGCAGATGGCGCTGCCGGGCGATATGCTGGCGGTCATTGGTGATGGGGCAAGCACCGCGGCGACCTATACACCGGATGCAGTAGCCACTGGGAGTGGTGTGGTAGCCGTGGACAACGGCACCGATGCGACGGTGCTCACCTTTGCTGGTCTTGAGCCGCTCGATATTTCCGGGATGGTCAGCGCGACGTTGTCGACGCCCAATGCCGATGACTTATTGACGGTGACGAACGGGACCGACTTTGCGTCCGGCGGACAGCCGGCCATTCAGGTTTCGGGTAGTTCGGGCGGGATCGCCTTCGAGCAAGCCGCGTTCTGGGGTAACGAGCATCTCACAATCGATTTGAGGTCTGTTGACGGTGACGATCTGGTCACGGTGGCGAGTGCCGACAACGGCCACGCGAACGACAATCTGACCATCCTGGCCGGAACGGGGAGCGACACCATTTCTCTTGACGGTGCCATCGCCGTCGCCGGCGATGTGCGGCTCGGCAGCGGCGACCGAATTCTGGACGGAAATGATGATGGGGTGACGGACCTTACCGCGGGCGGCAAGATCCTCCTCATCGCGGATGGTGACATCTTGGGGACCGGCACGGACGCACAGCTCGATCTGGCGGACAACAGCGTTCTGGTTGCGGAGTCGGCAAGCGCGGGGCAGATTGCCGTGCGTGCCGCCGGCAGCATCGTGTTGGAAAGCGTGACGACCCATGACGGGCCGATCACCGTCCGGGCCGACGGACCGCTAACGGCAGTCCTTGTCGCTTCCCAGGGTGGTGGCGATTCCGCCGACATCTTTCTCGCGGGTAGTTCGATCGAGGTGGATACGATTTCGGCTGCGGGGATGGGGGATGTGCAACTGGCGGCAACCAGCGGTGGGATTGACGATGCGACCGGCGACAGCCTGGTCCGTGCGGACCGGCTGACGTTCACGGCTTCGGCGGCCGTTGGTCAAAGCAATCCGCTGGTGACCGCCGTCAACGAAATTGTCGCGGGCGAGGCAGCCGGCCCCGGCGACATTCGCCTGCGGGAGGTCGACGGCCTCATCGCGACGCGCATGGTTGCCGCCGATGGATCAGTCACGCTTCTTGTTGACGCTGGTGACCTCGAAATTGGTTCGCTGGCGGCGGTCAACGGCGCGCTGGTTGTCACGGCCGCAGCGGGTGCGATCAACGACCTGCAGGATGATCTGGGCGTTGATTTGTCGGCAGGCACCACGATCACGCTCCGGGCCCAGGATGAAATTGGGGGAATGCCGGTTGCCGGCCGCGTCGTCGACGTGACCGGCGCACTGGAGGTTGCCGGTGGCAGTGACGTAACGGCCGATTCGACGCAGGCGGGAGACGTGCGCCTGCGAGGGCTCGGTGATCTGACGCTGACGGGCATTACGACGGCCAACGGCTCCGTCGACGTAACGGGGCTGGGAATGCTCGCCGCGATTGAGGTGACGTCCTTGCTGGACCGCGACGAGAATGACATCCGACTATCCGCGGTGGGGCAACTGCGCGTCGGCGCGCTCACCGCCGGGGTTGACGGGGACGTGGTGTTGGACGGCGCGGATGCCGTGACCGACGATGGGCTGATCGCCACCACCGTTGTGGCCGACGTTCTCACAGTTACCGCAGACGGGCCGGTGACGGTGGTGACGGACGTGACGGCGGTCGACGTCGTGACGAACGCTGCGGGTGACGTCGAGATCCACGAGCGCGACGCGATCGAGCTGACGCGGATTGTGACCGTCGAGGGGTTTGTCGACGTCGAAGCGGGAGGAACGATCGCTGCCAGGCATGTCGACTCCGCCGCAGCCGACACCGGCGCCCACCCGATTCGCCTGACCAGTACGGCGGGTGACATTTTCGCGGGCCTGGTGAATGGGGGAGAGAACAACGACATTCGACTGACCGCCGGTGCCCGGATCGAGGAACTTGGCGACGATGCGGCTGCCGATCTACTGGGGCATGATCTTCTGCTCCAAGCGACTGGGGGCATTGGTTCTCTCGACGCGCTCGAACTGCGCGGCGTACAGCTGGATCTCGACAACACGACGACCGGTTCTGTCATGGTGGCCGGCCTGGGGGCGCTTTCGCTGGCCGACCTGAATGCCGATGGTCGCTCGGTTGATGCACCCCACAGCGGTGGGCGGGTCAGTGCGATCGGGACCTTGATGTTGGCCGCCGACGCGACGACGGGCGAGACGACGGCTTACGTGAGCGAGGACGACGACCTGGACGGTGGCGATCTGGATGACCTTCTGGTTGTCGCGCCGGCGGTGACCGTGTCGACCGGCGGAGGTGACCTCGATCTGCAGGCCGGCGATCGGCTCTGGCTGCCTGTCGGGAGTACGATTCAAGCTGCCGGTCAACTCAATTTGCGTGCCGATGACGGGGTGGCCAACCCGGATCTGGCGGGCGGTGTGATCGACGTCTTTGGTGGCGTGTCGAGCGGCCTCGGCGAGATCCACCTGACGACGGGGCCCGATGCGGATCAGATTGCGATCGATGGAAACGGTGGCCAGGTCAATGATGGAGGAACGGTCGTTCCCCTGGCCAATCTGCTTGTCGTCGATACCGGCGCGGGGGCCGATGCGTTGTTGCTGGACGATTCGGGTGCCGTCGGCGATACCTCGATTTCGATCACCGCGGACGGACCTGCCGCCGGCACGATCGACGGGGTGTCGAATGCGAGAATCCAATTTGACGGTCTGGACGCCGTCACGCTTAGCTTGGGGGGAGCCGGCAATCCGGCCTCGGCCAATTCGGTGCGCATCGCCCCGAATCTGATCACGTCCTACCACCTGGACGGCAACGCGCCGACATTCGTAGACGCCAACGAAGACCTGCTGGAAGCGGACGTGAGCGGGATTGCCGGCGCGAGTTTGTCCATCACCGGCCCCGGCGCGGGGCGCTGGACGTTCGGCGATGGCCGGCAACCGATCGACTTTACGAGCTTTGAATTGATTCAAGCGACCGGCGGGGAGTTCGCAGCGACGCTTGACCTGGCGGTGGCCGGCTTCGAAGACGGCGCGGCGGATACCGTTGTGGCCGGGCTCCATGCCGACGGAACCCGGCTGGCGGTGGAGGTGAACGGCGAGCTCGTGTTTGCCGGAGCGGATGACGACATCGGGTCGTTTGAGCTGCTCGGTTCGGCCGATGACGAGATCTTCCGGTTGGTCGAGTCCGCCGGGGGGCTGCCCGGACGTTCGGCGGACGGGCTGGACGGCTTTGGCGGCCAGGCCGCCACCGGCCATACGAACTCGGCGTACGCCGCCAGCGGTCGCGGTCCGAGCAATACCAGCCTCCATTTCGCGGGAGGAGGTGGCGATAACTCGCTGGAACTGGCGGCAAACACGCCGCACTCGGTCGCGTATTTTTCAGACACGGTCGACGCGTCCAGCAGCGGCGTGGTCAACGTCGAGACGGTGACTGGCGACCCATCGTTGACGCTTTCGTTTGCCGGGATGAATGGATTGAACGTTGCCGGGGGTGGTGGGACATTGATCGTGGATGCGTCTGCCAACGACGATGTGCTCGGTATGACGCTGTCCGACGCCGATGGTCCGGCGGACGGATTGTCCATGCTCGACGGAGATGCCGCCAGCTTTGCCGACGTCGTCCTGAGCGGTTTCGCCAACCTGATGATCTTGACCGGCAACGGAGCGGATACGTTCAGCTTGGAAAGCGTCGACCCGGCGGACCCGGATGGTGGAGGCGCCGCCGACGCGATCGCGGCGATCGTGGTCAGTGGCGACAACACTACGGCAACGGACGCCGCGGCCGACGTTTTCGACGTGCTTTCGTTGCCCGAGTCGATTCAACTGACGATCCGGGGCGAGCATCCGGCAAACGGGGTTGGAGGCGACGATACGATTTCTCTGGGTAACCGGTCCGGTCGAGTCGATCTCGATTTCGTGGGCAACGTCAGCAGCCTGGACGGGCCAATCCGAGTCGAAGGCGGTGCCGGTACCGGAGACGTCCTGTTCATTGACGATTCCGGCGACGCGACGCCCAACACCGGGCCGGATGCGGTCCGCTTCGCGGCCGGTGCCGTCTCTGGATTGCACATGATAAACGGGCTGGTTGGCCATACCGGCCTGGAACGGTTGCGCGTGCTGGTTGGCGATGGTGACGACACGGTCAACCTGATCGAGACCGTCGCGGGAACGATGCATGAGATCGATACGCGTGGAGGCGACGACCAGTTGGTGCTGGCGGGGGCAGCCGGCGCCAGCGACACGTTCGTTGTCTCGCCGGCCGGCGGGCCCAATCTCGCCAACCTTCAGATGTCACGTGCCGGCGCGGTCGTGGCATCGCTGGGAATTGCGTCTGCGGAATCCGTTGAGCTAGACGGCGGAGGAGGTTTAGGGGCGGATCTGGTGGTCGTTCACGGAACCGCGGCGGATGATGGGTTTCAACTGGCCGGTTCGGCGGCCGGTGCGGGGACCGTGGAGCTCAGTGCGCTTCCGGAAATTCGCTTCGAACGGTTGGGAATGGGAGGTGCGCCTTCGAGTGCCATTCGGCTCAGCGGCGGTGACGGCGACGATACGTTCTCGATTACGCATCTGGCCGGTTGGCAGCTCGCTTCGATCACGATCGAAGGCGGCAGCCAAGGGCAGGAGGATTCGGTCGCGATTCAGACGACAGGGCTGGTGGATGATGTCGTGTTCGATTCGACCAGCGCCACCGCCGGAGAGTTCGACGTCACCACCGGGCCCTCCACCCTGGCGTATCTGCTGGAGGGAGTCGAGGCCGCTTCGATCGACGCGCTCGATCCGACCTTCGAGCCTGGTGACGTATTGACCTCGACCGCGCGTGTCACGCCGGGTAGTGAGCCGGGATCCGGTTCGGTGACGCAGGCTGGCGTCCTCCCTGTGGCCTATCGCCATTTTGAAACCGTCAATGCGCCGGTTGGCGATACGCTGGTTATCGAGGGAACGGACTTGGGTGACGTCGTGACCGTCACGCTGGAAGACCTCGACAACGATTCGCAGGTCGACGAGGAAGTGGTCCGTATGAACGGCGTGCCGATCGATGTTTCAAGCTACCTGGAGGTGATTCTCGAGTTACGCGACGGTGCAGACGTTGTTTCGATCGTGCCTCACGTCGGTGACCAGACGTTGACGATTCCGCGAGGCTTGAAAGTTCGCGGCGGCAATGGCGACGATTCGCTTGAGATCGCCGGCGATCGGACGGCGGACGCCTTTTTCCTGACCGCCGTGGGGACGTCACTGCAAGTCGACAGTGTCCATCGGGGGCAGACGGAGACATTGTGGGCCCAGGACATCGAGCAGCTTGATGTCAACAAGAGCAGCCTGTTGCCGGCCGACTCTGCCAGCTTCACCGGTGGTGATACGTTCCACGTCGCCGATCTGACGCAGACGGGCCTCCGCGTTATCAACCTGGGGCTGGGCGAGAACGACCTCGGCGAAGTGGATACCGTCACGATTCAGGGGCGGTCGGTCGCCGATCAGGTGACCGTGTCAGGCGGAAGCCAGGTCGGCCTGGTGGGGTTGAGCTACGACGTCAACATTCAGTCGGCCGTCCCTGGCGAAGACCAGCTTCAGATTCTGGCCGGCGACGGCGATGACACGTTATTGATCAACGACTTGAGTGGTAGCTTCGCCGTTGACGGCGTTCTCATCCAGGGTGGCGCTGGCCGCGATATACTGACGGGCTACGGGCGGCTGGAGGGAGGATCGGACGACGATCTGCTCACCGGTGATGCGAGCAGCCAGACGCTATCGGGTGGTGACGGCAACGACCAGTTGTTCGGCGCAGGCGGCGATGATCGACTGCTGGGCGGGCCGGGAGAGGATCGGTTCATCGGAGGTTCCGGTGACGATTTGATCGATGGCGGGGCGGGCGTCGATCAGATCGTCGTCATGGCAACGCCCGGAAACGATACGATCTCCGTTCACCAGGCCTCCGACGCGCAGCTCGACTACGAGCTGAACGGCGAACTGCAGACCGATCGGTTGCTGACCGCGGGGAGCGTCGAAAGGCTCCGCGTGGAAGCCGGCGAGGGAGCCGATACGATTCTGGTCCGCATCACCGACGGCCTGTTCGATGATCCGGGGCTCAGTGTCCAAACGACCATCGTCGGTGGGGCCGGTGACGGAGACGCGTTGTCGATCGTGGATGACGGACCAGGCGACCTGACGCTCCATCGCCGGACTGCGGTTGCGACCGATGGCACGGTTGTCATCGGTCCGCTGAATGTCGAGCCGTTCGAGCACCTTTTTTCGGGCATCGAGCAACTGCGGCTGATTGACGGTCAGGGAGCGCCGTTGAATACCGGTCCTGGCGAGACCGCTCGCGCGGTGACCTTTCCACATGATCCGTTCGAGCCCAATGATGATCGGTTCACGGCGACTCCGCTGGGTGTCAACTCGATCACCCCGGCCAAGATCGACGCCCCGCCGACGATGCCCTTGCCGGCCGCTCCGGATGAGGATTGGTATCGCATTGATGCCGTCGTGAACGGGACGCTCGACCTCAAGCTGCAGTTCGAAGAGATCGGGATGCTGGGTACACGCCCCGGACTTCCCGGAAACGGCAACCTGGACATCGAGTTGTACGATGTTGACGGGACGCTGATTGCCGGTGACGGCCGCTTTGGAGAGAACGACGGACCCGACGAACTGGACGTTGATGGCGACCGTTTCGCCGAGGACGAACGAATCCGCGTTCCCGCCGTGGCAGGGCAATCGTACTTGTTGCGCGTCTTCGGCCGAACGGCGGATGCCGTCAACGGCTACTCGATCGACGTCGGTAACGAGCGGGCACCGATCCCCTTCCAGTTGGAGTTAGCCGATCCCGCCACTGAGTCGGCGAGCGACGATCCGCCGGCGGTCGAGATGCTCACCAGAGACCCGACACCGACCATTCGGATGCGTTTGGATGATGCCTCGTTTCTCCTGGACGACTCCGGCGGGGCCGGCGCGACACCGTTCGATCAACCGATCGCGATTCCGTTCCAGTCAGCGCCGCTGACCGGCTATCGGCTGGCCGTGTTTGACGACGGTCCGGTGCCGCCGTCGTCAGGCACTCCGCTATCGGAACCGGTTGGCTACGCGTTGCCCACCGCCACGGCCGGCATCTATACGTTTACTTTCTCGGCGGAACTCGCCGAGGGAGCTCACCATCTTTCGGCTCGTGTCGAGATGATTGATTCCGCGACACCTGCGCAGGCCGGTTTTGGTGAACGAAGCGCTGTGCTGACGGTCCGGATCGACACTCTGGGGCCCGCAGCTTTCTTCGGTGAAGCCGGTATCGCGGACGACGGTCTCGACCCCGACGGCAGCGACAGCGGGGTGGAAGGCATTGCCGAATCGTTTCGGGATCGCGTGACGCGTGTCTCCGTGCCCACGTTTGTCGGCAGCGCCGAGGTTGATGCCGCGGTGGGCGTCTATGTCGATCAGGACGGGAACGGCCGTGTCGGTGCCGCCGATGTGCACGTCGGTACGACAATCGCGGTCGCTGGGAGCGGGCAATCGAATGGATCCGGGCAGTGGCAACTCACTTCAACCGTCGACCTGAATGATCCTTCATTGTTTGCCTTGGACGGCGTGCGCCGCCTCCTGGTGATTGCCGAGGACGCGGCAGGCAACGTCGGCGCGGCGGACGCCTTGACGATCTTTCTCGACACTCAGGGGCCGCGGGTTTCGGGTGTCGACGTGAACCGGCGAGGCGCCTCGGTTGATCTCTTCGAGCCGGATTCCGGTGACGGACCGACCCCGTCGGTCACCTCGTTGGTGATCAGCTTGCAGGACCTGCCGGTGCGCAGCGGCGTTGATGCCCGGTTTTTGTATCCGGTGCTCGCACCCACAATCAGTCAAAACGCCGGACACTTTTCGCTGATTGGCGACCAGGGTGGGACGCGCGCGATTTCGTCAATCAGTTTCTCACCGGACGCGGGCGCGGATGGCGTCACGGCCACCGGAACGATCACGCTTGGCTTCGCCACGGCGCTGCCGGACGATCGGTACACGCTGACCGTTGCGGATGCCTTGCTCGATTCGGCCGGGAATGCCTTGGATGGCGAGTCGAATGCGACCGAGCCGCAGGCGGCGCCACAATTCCCCAGCGGTGATGGGCAGTCAGGCGGGGCGTTTCGCGCCCGCTTCACCGTCGACAGCCGCCCCGAAGTTGCGACCGGGTCGGACGGAACGGTGCGGGTCGACGCGAACGGCAACGGGGTATTTGACCCCGACAATCAAGACGCGGTGAATCGCGACTTCATCTATCAGATCGGTACCGCAACGGATCGCTATTTCGCGGGCAATTTCAGCTCGGCAGAGGCCGCAATGGTTGCTTCCGGTTTCGACAAGATGGCCGCCTATGGCCCGACCGAGTCGACCCAACCTGAACAGGTGAACCCGCAGTACCGGTTCTTGCTCGACCTTGATCACGACGGAGCCGCCGACCTCGTTTCGATTCCCTCGGCGACCTTCCAGGGGCCCGGCCAGCCGATCGCCGGCGATTTCTCGGAGGGGCATTCCGGGGACGAGATCGGCCTGTTGACGATCACCGACCGAGTCGTGGGGAACGAGCGGACCTACGAACTGCGGTGGGGGCTCGATTCCAACGGGAACAACCAACTGGACGGCAACGACACGATCGTTCTCCTGGATCAAGCGACCTATCCGGAGATTCCCGCGATCATCGAAGCGAGGCAAGTGATCCCGATCATTCCCACGCTGCCCCCGTCCCGCGTTGATCTGGCAAGCCTGTTGCTGCCGATTGTCGGTGACTTCAACGGTGACGGCGTCGACGATCTGGGGTTATTCGATTCCGTGAACAATCAGTGGAACTTCGACCTGAATCGCGATGGCCGCCGGGACGACGTGTTGGCGTTTGGATTACCGGAAGAGATGGAGCGGCCGCTTGCCGGCGATTGGAACCTGGACGGGATTGACGACCTCGGGTTGTTTCCGGCAGCGCCGGGGACCGCCGAACCCGGGACAATCGGCCAGCCGGCAAACTTCCGCTTTCTGGTTTCCGATCAACCGGGGCATGCGCCGTCGACGATCTTCGAGCCTTATGCGCCGACGCCGCTGGGCAACGATCTGTTATTCGAATTCGGCGTCGCGGCCGAACAGCCAGTGTTTGGCAACTTCGATCCGCCGGTGGCTGAATCGAGCGGGGAAGGGAGCGGCAGCGGGGCATCTGCGTACCAGAATCCTCGCGACCGGCATGACGTCAACCAGGACGGCGTCGTCTCGCCGGGTGACGCGCTGCGCGTCATCAACGCAATGAACCTGCATGGCGCCGGGCGATTGGACGCGTTGATCCCCGGCGGTTCACAGTACGCGCCCCCCAGGTCGTTTCTGGACGTCAATGGTGATCAGTTTGTCTCACCCGGCGACGTTCTCGGAGTGATCAATCGCTTAAACGGTGCAAGGTCCTCGGGAGCTGAGGGTGAGTTCGCAGGGGAGCCGCTGCGTGGACTGTGGCTGATCGACAACGGGACCCGGCCGCCGGCCGACGATGGTCCACCGTCCCATACCGATCCGCGTTCGACGGTCGATCATCGAACGCGCTCCACCACGGATGTCGACCGGGCGATTGTGGGGCTCGTCGGTGTCCGCCAGACGGGGCTTGAAGACCGCCAGGCGCAGCCTGTTTTCGAGTACGGCGCAGCGGACGCTCGACGCAGGGTGCCGGAGGATGTTCCCGCGGCGCCTCCACTGGAGGTGGCAATCGACGAAATCTTTGCAGACTGGCCTTGATGATCGGGGTCCGGTGATCGATTCGACGTCGTTGCGCGATTCGGGTTGGCGCAGATCGATCGGTTGAAGCGCGTGTTGCCCGACGTTAGAGTCGTAGGCATATGATCCGCACGCACGGTGCGTGCCGGTTTCGAGGGAGACCAGCGGGAGCGAACCGGATTCTGGCAAACATCGTTGTGGGCGTGGCCCAGCCGACTGAGTGTCCGGCCGATCTGCCAGCAACGAAACCGGGGCTAACGCCCAACGGCTGATGGATCAAGCATGTTAGGCTGAGAACCACAATTGGGCGCGGCCGAGTCGTCGACCGCGGTGCCGACACTCGGTGGTGGCCACGCCGCCCCGGAACACTTGAGAGGAGCTGCCTGTGAATATCGTACGCCGACTGATTCTCGTGTTGGTTATGCTCGCATTGGCTGGAAAGGCGATGGCCGCCGAGCGTCCCAATATCTTACTGATTTACACGGACGATCATTCGTATCGCACGATCGGCTGCTACCCTCAAGCGTACCCCTGGGTGCAGACACCTCATATTGATGCCTTGGCAGCTCGCGGCGTGCGATTTGAATATGCCTACATCGGCACCTGGTGCATGCCTTCCAGGGCGACGCTGCTGACGGGCCATCATCAGTATGGTGTGCAGTCCATGAGGATGGTCGGTACGTATCCTGGTAGCGAGTATGATTCGACCAGGTGTCCATTCTGGCCCAAAGTGTTTCGTGAACATGGATACACGACCGCCCAGATTGGCAAATGGCATACGGGAACGGATACGGGTGCCAACCGCGACTGGGATCATCAAATGGTTTGGAACCGGCCGCGTTATCCCGAAAATGCCGGAAACTATTTTTACGACCAGTTGATTGAATCGAACGGCGGCCCGCCCAAGGTGACCAAGGGCTACAGCACGGACAACTACACGAATTGGGCCGAGGATTTTATTCGCGGCGACACCCGCGCGGACGGCAAGCCCTGGTACCTGTGGGTCTGCTATGGCGCCGTGCACGGACCGTTTACGCCGGCCCATCGGCATCGGCAAGACTACCCCGGACTCAGCGTGCCAGTACCGCAAGACATCTATCCACCGCGACCCGGCAAGCCGGCCTACATGCAGAAGGTCAACAAGTGGATTGCCAACGACCAAGGCGTCCCGATCATGAATGGCGGTTTCGGCGGTCAGACCGTCGAGCACACGACCAGCATCCATGGCAACACGCTGGACGGCTGGGTGCGGCAGTATCATCAGGGTGTGCGGGCCCTGGATGAGAGTGTCGGTCGTTTGGTTAGTGTCCTCAAGGAGACGGGGCAGTACGACAACACGCTGATTGTCTTTACGTCCGATCAGGGGTTTGCTTGGGGGCAACATGGCTTCGCCACCAAGCTGGCGCCCTACGATGCCAACATCCGTTCGCCGCTGATTGTCAGCATGCCGTCCAGGTTGCCCACAGGAAAGGTTGTTCCGCACCCGGTTTCCGGTGTCGACCTGGTACCCACGTTTTTTCATTTTGCCGGTATTGATCTGCCGTGGAAAATGCACGGCCATGATCTTTCGCCGCTGCTTTTGAACCCGGAGGCGGCCTGGGACCATCCGTCTCTGACCGCATTTACGGCGCGGAGTTATGGGGCGGATACCGATCGGATTCCCAGCGACACGACGAAGACCAACATCAATGGAATCCCCTGGTACTTTATGTTCAGAGAGGGAACGTACAAGTACATCCGATACGCCGTCGAGGGTGAAGTGGAAGAACTTTACAATCTCGAAGACGATCCCGACGAACTGCATAACCTTGCCTCGCAACCCGCCATGCGCGAACAATTGCTGGCCATGCGGGCCGCAACGCTGGCAGAACTCGAACGCACGGGCGCCGGCATTGCGGGCCATTTGCCGGCGGTGGCGAACCCCTGACCTGGTTTCGTGGCCGCCCGCCTCAACCATGACGTTCATGGAGGCAACCTGGAGGGCATGCTTTGCATGAGCGAACCCGGTTCCCGATCATGTAGGCTGTTCGTTGGTTGAGCAGTGCCACTAGCCAAGACAAGTACGGAGCGATCCTGCAACCGGGCACCACTGGGGCGATTGGGATCGATGCGAGATGTGCAGATTGCCGTTGCTGTCGGCCCCGCTGTTGATGTTGGCGTGTTGCGGCGCGTCGCCCGGACAGGACCAGGCGAAACCGCTGCAGCGGTGGGCGATTGTCGCTTCGAGTCCGGTGGTTGAAAGCGGGTTGCCGGACCTGTTAACGGTCAGGCTATCGCGAGAGGACGCGGTTGAATTGGTCGAGCGGCAGCAGCTCGACGAGGCCGCTGGCGAGCTGCAATTGACGCCCCTGCTGGCGGCGGCCAATGTCCAACGGCGACTGCAGTTGGGCAAGACACTGGGCGCCGATGCGCTGTTGGTTCTGTCGTACGTCACGCATCAAGAGAAAAGGTTTCTGCGAGCCGTCGTCTGTGACGCCCGTCTGGGAGTCCGGTTGTGGGAGGAAGAGTTCTCAACACACGGCGCACCGCTGGAGGAACTTGTCGCGAATTGTGCCGGGCTGCTCCCCGAGGTGCGACAACGGTTCTCCCAGGGGATCCAGCGAATCATTGCCGTCCCCCCGTTCCTGTCCGACGATTTTGCGCACCAATTCGATTACCTCCAGTCGCGGCATCGCCACGTCCTCACGAGCGCCTTGATGACGCGCACCGGCGTTGCGGTGGTGGAGATCGAAGAGGCCCGGGCGATTCTCCGTGAGCTGGAAGTGACGCTGGCCCCCGGGCTCGACCGGCCGATCACGACCATCGTGCAGGGCAAATACCGGGTCGGCCCGCCGGACGACGATCGGCAACGCACGATCGACATCGAGATTGAACTCATTTCCGAACGCGATCAGCGCGACTTGATCAAGAAGTCGTTTCGACTCGGGATGGTCGGGCACTGGTTGCGCGAATCGCTGTCCAGACGGCTGGCCGGCGACGCAGACGGCGGCGGCCCCACGCCCCGGCGTGGGACGCTGGACGCGCCGACACAACAGGCAATTCTCGCCAGGCGGGCACATCATTTCGCCGAGCTTGGTGATTGGGAGCGATCGACGTCGCTACGCGAAGCTGCCTTGGTGCTGGGACCGAACCTGGTGCTGCAGCGTGCCCTCCTGGTGCGCGAATTCCAGTTTCGCCTGAATCGCCACGTGGAGGCCAACTGGACGCCGGCCCACAACGGACGGCGGCTCCCGGCGGCACGCCGCGCCGCGGCGCTCGAACAGGTTGCCAGGGACTACATCGGGGCCCTCGGCCATTTGGAGTACCTGATCCGTAACCGCTTGATTGGCCGAGTTGATGCGGCCTGCTTGCTGTACCAGGTGGCCTGGTACCGGCGAGGCGGCGTGGGGGAGACTCGCTCCTGGGACACGATCAAGTTCGATGCGCTGCAGCCGGCATGCCTCGCCCAGCGGAGGTTTTTGGAAGCCGTCAGCGCCGACATCAAGGTGCTGCCGCCAGGTCGGGTGCTGCCGCAAGAGATCAGTTCGCCTTTCTACGGAATGGACTACGTCCTCCTGACCCATGCCGTCAGTGATGTCCGCTTCAATGATTACGATGCGCCGTCGCTGGCTTCCTTGCATCTGGTGCTGGACCGATTGACGTCGAGCGAAGCCAAGACGTCGCAGCGCGTGCTGGGATTGATGTCGCGGTCTTTCTCGGCGGCACGTCAGCTTGACTTGGCCGAGTATTCCCGGCGACAGCGCCAACAGCAGGATGCGATCGCGAAGGCGACCGACGATCGGGCCCGGCGGGACGCCACGCTCAAGCTACAGGTCCTGACACCACAGTCGGTCCGACCACACTACGACAAGCGTCATGCCGAATGGTTGAAGTTTCTCCATCGGCTGGCTGGCTCGAGACGGGACGTGGTTCGATTTTATGGCTCTTGGGGCTTGCTCCTCGATGCCGAGCGAGCGTATCGGACGCCGGCGGCGGCCTACGCGGCACCGATAGCCGCGCGAATGGCTGACGTCGAAACGCACTTCGCGACTCTGAAACAACGGGGGCGGATTGGTGCCGCCTCCCAGACCTACATCGAAGACCGGCTCGACATGATCCGCAACCGGACGCGACCGCGGAGCCCGCTGGCGCGGTCAGCACCCGTCGTTCCCCGCAAGGCGGCGACCACGAGCGTTGCGTCGGAAGGGGAGGGGCGAATTCGGTTTGTACCGATCGAGCTGACTGTCAATGGTGATCCACCGGCGGCCGGTGCGGAGCTGCGAATCCGGGGGATGCAGGCCTGTGGCCCGGCCTGTGACGCGTATTGGACGAACGACCGGTTGTACGTCATGGAGCAGCCGGGTGAGTTGCGGGAACTGAAGCTCAGTGCGGCAACGGCGAGCCGCACGGTGTTTCAGGGGGCGACCTGGGACGGCCGTTACCTGTGGCTGCACGTGCACGGGCTCGGAATCGTGGCCGTGTCGCCGGACGGACAGCGCCTGGCGACATTCACAGCGTCGGACAGCTTGCCCGGTTACGAGCGGGGCTTGAAGCTGGTTGGCCTGGCGCCCGGCAAGGTCCTTGCCGTGGGGAGTTTTGGTCCGCAGGATCGGGCCTGGTGTGCGATCTTGCGTGCCGGCGAGGATGGGATGCGGTCGGTGAACCTGTTCTTCGAGGCTCGATACGTGCGCGCCGGACGTCCTCCCGGAGACGTTCGGCGGGAACCTCGGATTGCCTTCCGGCCCGAGGGTGCGACGCGTATGCGGCGCAACGACGGCAGGGAGTTTGTCTGGGTGGACCGTCGCGGCATGCCGTCGCCGCTGCAGATCGACCTGGAAACGCTGGAGGTGTCGGTGCGCGAAACCTACACCGGCGACGACCAGGTTTCGACATGCATCGAGTTGGGCTTTCGGGGACGCCGATTTCTCCGCGGCGGCAGATTGATCACAGCAAATTCCGGGCTGGCCTTGCTGCCGAGTTCCAAACTGTTGGTCTACCATGCAGGGTGGATCTATCGACCGGGAACCGTCTGGATGCGCGAGCATGTCGAAACGGGCTCGCGTGAACGGCTGCACCGGACAAAGCTGCCTGGCCGGTTTTGGCATCTCTACGCCGGCGTCTCCTCGCACTACGGCGTCGTTGCCTACGACCGCTCGGAGCAAATGCCGGCCCTGAGTCGTCTCGAATGGATTGGCGAATAAGTTCCGCCCGGTGCGTCGCGGTTGCCGTCAGATCAGTTCGGTGATCGGTCCGCCATCGGTGAGGATGGGTACGGGGCGGCCACTGTTGTCAAGGTAGTGCTGGCTGGTGTCGATCCCGAAACGGCGGTAGATCGTCGCCAGCAGGCAGTTGCTATCCATGGCGCGTTCGACCGGGTGCTCGCCTCGAGCGTTGGTTGCGCCGATCACCTGCCCCATGTTGAGGCCGCCGCCGGCGAGGAAAATGCTCATGGCCCGCGACCAATGGTCGCGGCCCGGTCGCTTGGACTTGTCTTGATGGCGAACCTGGGGTGTGCGGCCGAACTCTCCGCAGAAGATAAACAGGACCTTCTTGTCGAGGCCGCGTGCGTGGAGGTCTTCGATTAAGGCGGGCACGGCAACATCGAACACGGGGAGGCGCTCCCGGTAGGCGCGAAACGTGTGCGTGTTCACCGAATGGTCGTCCCAGTTGCTGACGCGTCCAGCCGCCTTGCTAAGCTTGAAGCTGGCCTGCAGTTGGACGAACCGCACACCCGACTCGACAAGCCGCCGGGCGAGCAGCAGGCCCTGTCCCCAACTGGTGCGGCCATAGCGATCGCGGACGGTGTCCGGTTCTTGCGACATGTCGAATGCCTTTGCCGTGCGGGGGCTGGTCAACATGGCGACCGCGCGCTGATTGAACTCGTCGAGCGCCGACATGGTTCCTCTGCGATCGACTTCCCGCCGGAATCGGTCGAACGTCCGTAGCAGATGTTGCCGGGTCTCCAGTTCCTGCAGGGCGGCCTGGGTCACGGTCAGGTCACCCACGTTGAAGTTGGGGCTGTTCGGGTCGCCACGAAACATGAACGGGCTGTTGGCGGCACCAAGGTACGCGGGTCCGCCGCCGTAGAACTTGGTGTTGGCCACGACCAGCGGGATATCCCGGGCCGTGTGCTGGAGTTTGTCGGAGACGACCGAGGCGATCTCCGGATACTCGCCGTCCGCCGGGTTGGCCGCGGTTGGCGTGTACCCGGAGAGGAATCGATTGGTCCCTCCCGAGTGTTCATTGCGATTGTGGTGCAGGCTGCGAACAATGGAAAACTTGTCGGCCATCTTGGCCAGGTTTGGCAGCAGTTCGCAGATGTCGAGGCCCGGGACATTGGTCGGGATCGGTTTGAACTCGCCCCGGTATTCGGCCGGCGCATCGGGCTTCAGGTCAAACGTCTCCAGGTGGCTGGGGCCACCATTGGCCCAGAGCAGGATGACAGAAAAATCGCGGTCCAACCCGGGGTTGCCGGACTCGCTGGCCAACAGTCGCGTCAGGTTGGGACTCAGCCCGCTGGTCAGGGCTCCCAGGCCGAGGCCGCCGAGCGTCAGGAAGGAGCGTCGGTCGAGAGGGCCGGGGCAGGCGAGCGGGAAGTGGGGTATGTGCATGGTCGATGGCTCAATGAATGTAAATGAATTCCTTGGTATTCATCAGCGCCCACAGCAGGTTGCCGTAGGCCTTCTTGCGGTCCGGCTCGCTTGCCAGGTAGGCCAGTGCGTCGGACAACTCTTGCGGCGTAGGCGGGCGACAAAAGGCGGTCAAGAACAATTCCCCGACCTGCTCCCCATCCTCCCGTTCAGCGGCGGCCAGGTCTGCGGCATAGCCCTTGCTGGAGGTCGCCTTGGTCTCGATAAAACGGTTGTTCATGATGAAGAGTGACTGCGAAAGGCTCGGTTCGGCAGTCCGTTCGCATTCGCAGGCGCTCTCGCGTTGGGGGCGGCCGAACAGCCTCAGGAACTCGTTCGAGAAGCCCTCGTCAGGAAGTTGCAGCGCTCGAGTCTGGGCGGGCAACCCGCTGAATCGCGTGGGGACGGCGGAGAAGTCGTCGATGGCGTCCAGAAGGACTTCGGCGCTCATCCGCTGTGGATAGAAATAGGCGTGGTTCTTTGTCTCAGGCAAGTTGTACTGGTCTGCCTGCGAACTGAGTTGGTACGTGGCGCTTTCACAAATCAACCGAACGACGTGTTTCATGTCGAAGTCATGGGCGGTAAACTCCCCGGCCAGCGCATCCAGCAGCGGCTCGATGGTGGCCGGATTGGTGACCCGCAGGTCGTCCAGCGGGTCGACCAGCCCGCGCCCAAAGAAGTGGGCCCACATCCGGTTGACGAAGGCCCGAGCGAAGTACGGGTTCTCTGGCGCGCGCATCCAGTCGACCAGCGCGTGCCGGGGGTCGGCGTACGGTTCGATCTCCAGTGGTGGTGCGTCGAGCCCACGTGGCAAGGTGACTTCTCCCGTCACCGGGTTTTTAACATCGCCGCCGGCCTTCACCAGGATGGTTTCGTCCGCCCGGCGCTCGGCCACGCCGGCGCCTCCCTTGCGATCAACGCGGCCGAAAAAAGCGGCCAGACCGTAGTAATCTTCCTGGCTGAACTTCTCAAAGGGATGGTGGTGGCACCGGGCACAACCAATGCGAATTCCTAGAAAGACCTGCGCCGTGTCGTCCACGTAGCGGTCCAGGTAGCGGACCTCCGCATACCACTGTGCGGGTGGATTGACGGTCACATTGCCGGTCGCGCAGATCACTTCGCGAGCGAACTGATCGTAGGGCAGATTGGTAGCGAACGCATTGCGGATCCAACGGTGGAAGGCGATCGTGCCCGGCAGTCGAGCCGCTTGCCCGCGCCGTTTGTTGCGGAGGAGGTCGGACCATTTTTGCGCGAAGTGGTCGGCAAAGTCGCCACTCTCAAGGAGCTGGCCGATGCGACGGCTTCGCTTGTCGGCCGCTGAGTCTTCGAGAAAGCTGCGAGTTTCCGCCAAGGTCGGCAACCGCCCGGCAAGCTGCAGTGTCGCGCGGCGGAGAAACTCGCCGTCGCTGGTCAACGCGGCGGGAGGGACGCCGAGTTGCCTGAGCTTGGTCGCCACGTGCTGGTCGACCATGTTGTATATGGGAAAGTCGCGGAGCCGTTGCTCGACCTCCGGTGGTGGATCGAGTTGAGGAACGATGATTCGGCTGACGGCAGACTGACCTTGGTACAGGCCCACGATCGGCGTTTCCCCCCGCCGCTGCCCTGTCGCGACTCCGCCGTGTGCGTCGACTTCGGCGATCGATGTGTCACTGCTCTTATAGCGGACGAGCCGTGTGACGTCGCGTTGGCTGCCGTCGGCATAAGAAGCGACCGCCCGCAATTGCATTTGCTGATCGGGTCGCATCTGCGAGCTCGCGGGTTCCATCGTCAATCGAGTGATCCGCGGCGAATCGTCATGCCAGGGCATGTTGGCCACGATCCAGGCCCGCAACACACCGTATTCGGGATCCGCAGTGGAGAGCCGCTGTCCGCCGCCGTGCGGGACCCCCATGGTTGCTTTCTGGAGAAGCAATGAATCGTCCGGCGCCGCCGGAAAGACGCGCCGACCTCGCGACCCGCGGCTGATGGCGTCGTAGTCCTGGTCGGGATGGAAGCCAAACAGGGACAGCTTGAAGCCGCCTCGCCCGGTGGATTTGCCGTGGCAGCCGCCTCCGTTGCAGCCGAGCTTGGTGAGGATGGGCGCGACATCGCGGGTGAAGTCCAGGCCCGCTTCTTGGGCGTCTTCCGCGAAAACTCGATCGCTGCTCGCCAATGACAGGATCAGCAAGCCCCAGGTGAAGAGCGAGAGTCGTTGGTGGTGCATGTGCATCATGGAGGGTTGTTGGATCGGCCCGGGCAAAACTCATTCGTTGATGAACGTCCAAAGCCCATCGAGCCGCCGGGTGAGGCCGGCGCGTACGTGGGCCAGAATAACGAGAGGGAGTTGTCGAGGTTGACCGCTGATCTCAGCTTCGGCAGCCAATCGCAACTTGACGAGCCCAATTGGTGCGTCGGCTGCGGCGGAGATTTGCAGCGAATGGGTGGTCTGTTTCGCGTCGACGACCGTATCGTCCAGGCTGACACCGGGCGGAGGGTCGAGCAACCGGATGGTGACGGGTCCTTGAAAGCCGGCGGTGCGCAGGATCGCGATCGAAACCTCGGTCGCTGATCCCCGTTTGAGAAATGGACCTTGTCCCGGCTGGCCGCCGGCCGGGATGGCGGCGGCCCAAAATCGGGGCGCGACGGGTTCGACAACCAGTTCGTAGCGTCGATCCGGGCCGAAAACGCTGCCCCCGTAGAGGTCGCGAAGGCCCAGCGTGTAGTCGCCGGTGGCGGGCGCCTTCCATTCCAACAAGGGGTCGAGCGACGTCAACACAAGCGGTCCGAAGTCTGCCGGGGAAGGGGCCCCCTTCGGTGCCGCGATGTCCTTGGCGGCGGCGATCTGTTGGCCGTCGGCGTCGTGGAGGAACAGATCCAAGTCCATCATCTGACCCAGCCGCTCGCCAACGGCCTCCATACGAAGGTGCGCGCCTTTCTCCGCGTGGAACCGATACCAGTCGACTTCATGGCGCGCTTCAAGACGGCCTTCGATCCGGCACGGCAACGTCAACGTGTGCGGCGTCTGCCTGGAGTTGGACGGCTCTGGGAGTGACGCGAGCGGCTCGAACCGATCGATCGGGAGCGGACCGGCCTGGCAGTCGCTGGCCGGTTTCGCTGCTGTGGGCGGGGACGGATCCTGGGTTCCGATTTCCAGATGGTAGAAACTGTGGTCGTCCCGTCGATAGGATCGGTCATGGACCAGCACCCGATACCTGCCCGTCATGGGAAGCTGTTGGACCAGCCGGGGCTCGAAACGGTGCGCGCGGCTATGAGCGAGTTCCCGACCGTCGGGGGCGACCAGGGTCAGCAGCGGTAGACTGCTGCCGTCGAGCGACTTCGAGCGGCACGTGATGGTAATCTGTTGACCGGCGTCGGCGTCCAGTGCGTACCAGTCCAGGTCGGCAGGCTTCTCGAAGCGGCCCTCAATGACGGACGGCAGGGAGACCTGCTGCGCGGCCCCGCGCTGGTCGTTCGCTTCGCCTTCCAGCACGACCGCGTGGTTGGTAACGGTGAATCGTCGCGGTCCCAGCAGGTTCGCGGACGTCGAGATCCATACGTCGTAATTGCCCGGCGAAACCTCCGTGGTTGCCGTGACCCGAAACCGGCTCCCGTCGAGATGTTCGCTGGTGAACCCGGGTGCGCTGAAATGCAGCTTGCAGTCAGCACCCAACCCTTTCCCCTGGCATTCGACTTCGATGCTGGCACCTCGTTGGCAGCAGGCCGGAACAACCGCTTTCCACTCGGGAGGGGCCGCAGTCAGAATCGCTGGATTGAGTAACAGCAACGCCCAGCCGACCCGTGTGAACCACATGTCGGCGCATCCGCCGGCCCCGCGCATGCGAGTCCCGCGACGACGGGGAGGACGGCCAACATCAGCGGGCGGGGAGGGCATGCAGGTCTGCTCGGGTGGGTGGGGCAGGCGGGAAACCCCATTTTCAGGTCTTGGTACGGGAAAAACAAGGGAATTTGTGAGCTGGATGCCGCGCGGTCTGCTGTGGCGGGTTCCGCGGCCGACCGCGGGTTCGGTATAAACTGGGCCTGGTGTGATGGTGTCCAAGAAGGAGCTACCCGTGTTAAAGACCGTTCTTGCCGCTCTGGTGTTTCTGTTTTCGCTTTGCCGGCTACCGGCCGGCAGCGGCCTGGTCCAGGCGCAGACGATTGTCGCGCATCGGGGTGCGTCCCATGAAGCACCCGAGAATACACTGGCCGCCTTTCAATTGGCGTGGCGGCAAGGGGCCGATGCCATTGAAGGAGATTTTTACTTGACACGGGACGGTGAAATCGCCTGTATCCATGACAAGACAACTGCTCGGGTTGCACCCGGGCAGCCGCCATTGAGCGTCGCAACGTCGACGTTCCAGGAATTGCGAGGTCTGGACGTCGGCCGTTGGAAGGATCCCAAGTATGCCGGCGAAAAGGTCCCCACCCTGCAGGAAGTGCTGGCGACGGTGCCCGAGGGAAAACAGATCTTTGTCGAAGTAAAATGTGGGCCGGAAATCCTCCCGACCCTGCAAACGCAATTGGAGGCATCCAAACTGAAGCCCGAGCAGATTGTCATCATCTGCTTTGACGAGGAAGTCGTTCGCGACGCGCGGCAGAGGATGCCGCACTACAAAGCAAATTGGCTGACCAGCTACAAGCAGACGAAAGAAACGCGCGCATGGCACCCCACGCGGCAGGACGTCCTCCGGTCGCTCGCGCGCACTGCCGCGACCGGATTGGGCACCAACGGTAACCTGGACGTCATCGACCAGCCATTTGTGGCGGCCGTGCGGGAAGCCGGGTTCGAGTTCCACGTCTGGACGGTCAACTCGGCGGAGGCGGCCCGCGCCTGGCAGAAGATGGGTGCGCAATCCATTACCACCGATCGGCCGGCTTACATTCGCCGGGCCCTTGGACCTGGTGCGGCGTCCGATCGTAAGTGAAAACAAGTCGCGCGCACTGTGGCAGCCCCTGACACCCGACCGGTACCGGGGGAAGCCAACCCCGTGGGGCCTCGAACCAATTCCGAGCTAGCGCGTGCGGCGGTTTGAGTTTCCGCCCGAGTCTCGCGAGCGGGCCGGCCGTTCGATCGTCGGGTCACGCAACCATGCGGCCAACTGCGGTGCGGCCGTCGGCAGCGATTGGGCGACCAGACCCGCCATCAGCATGGCACCTTTGCGTGAGAAGTGCGTGCGGTCGCCGGCGCTGGGGCTGAGATCGGCACTACCGGCGTCACCCAGCTCGTTGAACGCTCGCACACTCGCGGTGTGCAAGTCGACGACCGGCACGTCTTCCTGTCGGCCGACCTCGCGAATCGCCTCGACCCATGGTCCTAAGCTCGACCGGATCTTGCCATCGACGAATGTTCGCCGGGTCATGGGAGTCACCAGGATGGGTTGAATTCCGTGTTGCCTCGCCTCGCGAAGGTATTGCCGGAGGAAATCGCGAAAGTCACCATTCGGGTCGGTGGTTCGATGTGCTCCCTTTCCAGGTCCGTCGTTGTGGCCGAACTGAATCAAGAGATAGTCGGGTTCCAGGGCCAGCGTGCGTTCCCAATGCCCTTCGCGAAGAAAGCTTTTGGAACTGCGGCCTGAGCGGCCATGATTGATGATCTGTACCCGCTCGAAAAAGTATTCGTCAAACACCTGGCCCCAACCGGTGAGGTCGGGCCGATCGGGCGGCGGCATCGGATAGCTGGCCATGGTGGAGTCTCCGATCATGGCGACGCGAACTCGGGGGTGCGTGGCGTAGCTCATCGCAAACGGCCGTTGCTCGCGAAGGACGGCCGCCACGGCCGGCGTGTTGACCCGTTCCAGGCACCAGAGAATGGCTCGACCTCGCACTTGGCCGAGCCGATGGTCGAGTAACCGCGAGGCGGTTGCAGCGTGCGGCCGGATGTCCAGCAACGTGCGCGCCGCGGCCTCGAACTGGGGGACCCCGATCTGGCGGGCAGCGGCGTCCGAAAGACTGAGGTAGTCGTTGCAAATTGCGACCGTGCCGTCGATGGGCAGGGTCTCGAGCAACGGGAAGACGATCGTCTTGGTACGCCAGTCGGTCCATGCCGGAGGCTGCTTGTACCGTGGGTCACGGACGCTCGAGACGGACGGATCATCGCGCCAGAGGCAGAAGCGGGCAATCTCTGCCGAGCGTGGTGCGCGAAGTGCGAACAATGCCCGCAAGGCGGCGGCTCCGTCGAGGCCGCAGTACCGCCAATCAGAGTGTAAGCTGCGGTTTCGGACGCGTGTCTCGAGTGCCGCGCAAACCTCGGGGGTCGCTGCGCCGCTCCGCGCCAACGCATCAGCCGCCCGAGCCCGCCGCAGGATTCGGGCTGCCGAGGCAGCTTCGGCGGCCTCGCCACGCGCGACCACAGCCCAATCGTCGGCGTCGTCGAGCACTTCCAGCAACTCTTCCACGTCGAGTTCTACATTGTCTTTCGTTGCCGGCGCCCGCATAGCCCAGGCGGCCAGTTGACGATGCAGGGGTTCGCGCGACGGCCGGGTGATGGTGCGGCCTAGTGCCCGAGCGACCCCTTGTGGATTCTCGACGAGGATTCGCCGCCCCGGTCGTTTCAGCATCGCCGTGATCGCGGCGGCGTCCAGTTCGCTGCGATCCAGATACATGCTCGCCTTGCCCGGGGTTGGCTGGTACCGTGAGTCGGTAAAATCACGCGGCGCTTGCACCACGTGGTCCCACATATCCAGCTCGGTCAGGAGCCGTGAGATCGGTTCGGCGAGTCCCGGCCGTTTTACATCCAGGTGCATTAACCCGGCCTGGTCGCGATGCAGAAGGAACACTTCGCGCAGCGTAGGAATGCGACAATGCTCGGCCAGCCAGCCCGGATTGCGAAATGGAAGCGACTGGAGGGCATCCCAGGAGTCGTCGACCACATCCCCGTAGGCTGCCAGCAAGTGGTCAAGCATGTCGTCGTGAAAGCAAACCAGGACCCCGTCCTGTGTCGCGCGGATGTCAATTTCGTTGCCGTCGGCGCCCAGCGCAAAGGCCGCCTGATACGCCTCCAGCGTGTTCTCATGCGCAAACTCAACCGCACCACGATGGCAGATGATGTGCAAGTCGGCGCGCCGCTCGGCCACGCGCGCATGTCGCCGCGCGGCAGACGCTGCGTCTTCAGCCCGCGCGTCGTCCGCGACGGGAAGGCAAAGTTGCCATCCCTGGGTCAGGAGCAGGAGTGCGAACGGTGCGAAACGAAACATGAGCGGCATTCCGTGAGAGTCGGCTGGAGGCCCAGCTTGACGGCCAGGTTTCCCGCCTGGTTCGCCTGGCGAGCGACCTGCGGGTACGATGATCGAGACCGCCCTGCCGTGGACCGTGTATGGGCGCTCGGCAGCAGCGCATGAAGTCCGTTCATCATCCCACAGACACGACGAGAAACAAGCAATGACACGACTCTCGACCCAACTTACGGCGCGGTATGTCCGGGCCATGGCGAGCCGGTTCCTGGCGATCGCAGCGATCCTGTTTCCGGTTGGGTCGGCCACCAGCCAGGCGGTTGGGTCCGAGGCCACAACGGGAAAACGCGCCGTCCAAGGTGACGAACTGAGTTATCCGCCACAACTTCCCGGGAAACAACCGTTCGTATCCGATACTTCCGACCGATTCCTCGCGCCGGCTTCGTCATTGCGGTCGGGCATCGCCGTGGCGACCGCGCCGCCGACCGTGGACTTCTTGTTTTATCCGGGCCAGAACTATCCTGGGAAGCCGTGGTCGAATTGGGGCGACGGGTGCGTCGCCGCGGGAAAATACTATTCCGCGATCGGCGATCACTATGCGATCGGGCGCGGCGAGGCACGGTACGGTAGCGGGGCGGCATCTGTATTTGAATACGATCCGGCGACCCGGCGACTTCGCAGCCTGGTGCATGTGACCCGCTTGTTGGATCTGCCGAAGGGCCATTACACCCCGGGCAAGATCCACAGCCGAATCGACATGGGGCAGGACGGGTGGTTGTATTATGCGACTCACCGCGGTTCCCCGAAAGCGGCCAACGACGTCAACCATTACCGGGGCGACTGGATCTTGCGGACGAATCCGGCGACCGGCGAATCGGAGGTGGTGGTTCAGGCACCGGTGGCGAAGCACAGCATCCCCGCCAGTGTGCTCGACCCGCAACGCCTGATCTTCTACGGCGCCACGGCTGCCGGGCCGGACGCCGACGACCAGGAAATCCGGTTCTTCGCCTATGACATCCGGCGGGGGAAGCTCCTGTATGCAGGCGGCGACGGCCCGGCGCGGTACATGATGCTCGCCAGATCCACCGGTCGCCTCTACTACGTGCCGGGCAATACGGAGGGGCCGGTGATGCGGTTTGACCCCGCGGTTGACGCTCCGCCGGTCGCTATCGGGCAAACGATCGGCGTGCGTGCGGCGACCGAGGAAACCGGTAACGGCTTGGTGTATACCGTCTCGACCGGCCAGCGATCGGCGGATGCGACGATCTGGCAGTTCGACACGCGGAAGGAGCAGGCGACCAAGGTTGGTACGGCGTCGGTTGGCAGCGAGGCCTACGTTGCCTCGTTGGACGTCGACCCAACGGGACGTTTCCTGTACTACGTCCCCGGGGCGCATGGCGGCGCGCCTCGTGACGGCTCGCCGCTGGTTCAGTTTGAAGTCGCCACGGGGGCCAAGAAGGTGATCGCCTTTCTCCACCCCTTCTACCAGGAAAAGTATGGCCTGGCGCTGAAGGGGACCTACAGCACGGCGGTGTCCGCCGACGGTGCTCGGGTGTTTATCACCTGGAACATCAGTCGAGGCAGTCGGGCCTGGGATTGCTGTGGCCTGACGGTCGTACACATTCCGCCGTCGGAACGTTGAGTCGTCTGCAGGGCAGGGAGCTCTTATTGCTCTCCGTAGATGGGCGCCTTCCAACCCTTCGGCAGCCGTCCCTGCGGCCGGACTCCGTAGGCGTCCGCGGGAATGGGATGGTCCGTTGCCTGCTGGAGGGGAAGATTGTCAGGCAAATGCTTGATTTTGAAGTCCTTGTACTCGATCTTCATCGCCGGGCCGACATGGACTTGAACAGCGAGCACTCCTTCGAGGGCGCGGCCCTTCTCGTCCAGGTCGATCAGGTCGGCCGTGGGGTGACCGTCGATCCAATGTTGGTGGTGGTTGGCCCGCACGAGCACGCGGAAGTCGTGCCATTGCCCGGCTTCGAATTCCTTGACGGGTAACTTGCCGACGACCCACGGTTGTCCGTCCGGTGCGACGATGACTTTCTCACCGGTATGCGACAGGATGCGGCGTCCTCGTTCTTCGTACAACATGCCGTTGTACTGGGGAGTGTTGGCGACCACGTCACACTGGTAGCCGGTGACAATGTCGAGCCCCAGGTCGGGGCGGGACGTGCCCCGGTATTGGATGCCGCTGTTGCCACCGGGCGAGACGCGGACCTTGACCTGGAGATCAAAGTTCCGCACGGTCGAACCCTTCCAGGTCAGGAAGCGGTTCATCTTCAGCGAGCCGTCCGTGACGCCGGTCAGCACGCCGTCCGTAACGGACCAGTAGCGGCGGTCCCCTTCCCAACCCGCCAGGCGATTTCCGTTCAGCAAGCGGACAAAACCGTCGGCGGCCGGTCGTACGCTGACGGCGGCCGAAGCCTCCGGATACGGGACCGTCGACGAAGTGAACGGCGACCGCGGCGGATCCAGCGGGCCGCCATAGGCGGCGACACGCTCCGTGGTCCGCTGACGCATCTCCCGCAGGGTTTCCGCGTGGCGGGGGTCGCCCGCGAGGTTGATCAGTTCATCGGGGTCGTGCGCGAGGTCGTGCAGGAATTCGTAGTTTCCGTGGTCGAAGTAGCGGACGTACTTGAACTGTTCGTTTCTCAGCCCTTCAAACGCGGGGATGCGATTCCGGACCGCAAAATGTTCGTGAAAGGTCTCGGTTCGCCAATCGGCGGGCGTCGTGTCCGAGACAATCGCCCGCAGACTGCGGCCCTGGTACCGGGCCGGCTTTTCCAGGCCGGCCCAATCCAGAAATGTCGCCGGTAAGTCGAGGTTCAGCGCCAGTGCGTCGGTTACCTGGCCACGCCGCGAGTCCGGGACACGGGGATCTGCCACGATCAAGGGAACCCGCAGCGACTCTTCGTAGTGCGACCACTTGCCCGCCAGACCGCGATTGCCCATGTGATAGCCGTTGTCGGCCGAATAGACGACGATGGTGTTCTCCGCCAACCCGGCTTCCTCCAGCGCCCGCATGAAGCGGCCAATTGCCTGGTCGATTCCGCTGACCATGCGAAAGTAGGCCCGCATGTTGGTCTGGTACTTCTGCTCCGTATTCCACCTCCAGAAATACCGCTCGCGGTTGATGGTCGTCTTGAGAAAATCGGGCTGCGCGTCAAAGATGGCCGGGTCGTTGAGCCGTGGCGGGTAAACGTTGACGTCGTCGTACATTCCGTCCACGGCGCGGGGCCAGGGGAAATGCCCGATGCCGGGGCGGCGGTCACCGTCTTCGGCGTGGCAGGCGTTGAACCACATGTTGAGGGCGAACGGCTGGTCCGCTGGTTGACGCCGGATGAAGTCGATCCCGCGATCGACAATCAACTCGGTCTCATGCCTCAGGCTGCCGTCCGGCTGCCGCTTGTAATACGGATTGCGACCGATCGCGGCGAATTCGTCGAAGTGTGCTTCGCGACGGTAGCCTTGGGGCATCTTGGCATGCCACTTGCCAAAGTATCCGGTCCGATAGCCGTGTTCACGGAGGATATCTGAATAGAGCGTTTCGACGGCATCCGGCCTTGCCTGGTCCGGTTGGCTCGACGTGCCGTAACTGCGGCCTACTAATCCGGTCAGGATCGTCGTCCGGCTGACCCAACAGATAGAATGGCTGACGAAGGCGTTTTCAAACCGGGTGCCGCGTTGCGCGAGGGCATCGATGTTGGGCGTTTGTACGACGGGGTTGCCATAGCAGCCGAGCGTACTGATGGTCTGGTCATCGGCAAAAAAGAAAACGATGTTGGGACGCTCGGCGCCGCACGCCGTCGAAGCCGCGGAGCCCAGGGCCAGGAAAAGCAACAGCAGGCGAAATATCATGAGGTACCTGTTCGATTCGAGTCTTACGTTGTGATGGGCGTCCGCCATACGTGCATGTTCCGGGAGCGACCCGCGGCGGCGAAACCGATGTTGGCCCGTTCCCTGTTTGGCGGCGGCCCTGCCACGTCAGGAGCCGGTGGTCGTAAAATGCCGATCGGAAACAAACCGGACGGGCGATCATTCTAACCAATCACGGCCGGCTGTGGTGACCACGTTGGTTGCCGCGCGCGAATTCGCGAGAATCAGCCGGGTTCCACCGAGGCCCCTTTGTCGAGCGGAGATGCGATGGAGTTTTTGCAGTATGTCGAGCGGAGTTTGCCGATCACGCTGCCGATTCTGGTCGGCGCGGCCTGCTGCGCGCTGATCGCGGTCTTGATTCGCTGGTTCGTTGTCGACCGCAAGCAAAAAGTCGACTCGGCGCAGAACGTTCGGCGCCAGATCGTGAGGATCCTGCTGACGTTGATCGTGCTTGCATCGGCGGTGACCGGCTTGTCGCTGATCGAACAGACCCGGGCGTCGGCCACGGTTCTGGTCGGCCTCTTGGGAGTGGCGATCAGCGCCGCCATTACAATCTCATCGGCAACATTTATCTCCAACGCCATGGCGGGACTGATGCTGCGGGCCGTTCGCAACTTTCGCTTGGGGGACTACGTCCGCGTCGGCGATCGCTTCGGCCGCGTTTCGGAGCGGGGGCTGTTTCACGTCGAACTGCAGACGGAGGATCGCGACCTGGCCACACTTCCCAACCTGTACCTCGTGTCGCAACCGGTGACCGTGGTGCGGGCGTCGGGGACCATCGTCTCCACGACGGTGTCATTGGGCTACGACGTTCCCCACACACGGGTTGAGGAAGCGTTGGAGCGGGCGGCGCTGGCTGCCGAGCTGAAGGAGCCGTTCGTCTACATTCTGGAGCTGGGTGACTTCTCGATCACCTATCGAATTGCCGCCTTTCTACCAAAGGTGAAGCACTTGCTCAGTGCCCGATCGCGGCTCTGCACCTGCGTGCTGGACGCGCTCCACGAAGACGGGATCGAGATTGTCTCGCCCGTCTTCATGAATCAACGTCAACTCTCGGAAAAGACGGTAGTCCTCTCGCAGCCCGCGGCTGCCAACAAGGATGGTACCGAGCGCGCGGTGGCGACGCCGGAAGACCTGATGTTCGACAAGGCGGAACTGGCCGAGCAACACGCCATGTCCGAGCAACTCAAGTTGGAGATCGCGGAACTGGAGACAAGGTTGGGCGCCAGCGATGAGGCGGCCCGGCCCGGGATCGAGGCCGCGCTGCAGCAGCTCCGTGGCCAGGTCGAGCGAATCGAGATCCGGCTGGCCGCCGCGCCGGAAGACGAGGAGTCGTGATCGGGCAAGGCATCAGGGGGGACAGCTCTCGGTCGATCCCGGTGCCGCGGTCAAGCCGTGAGCGAACTTGCCCGGTTGTCTTGAAGTCGGGGGGGCGGGCTGGATAATTGCGACTGCCTGGGGAGCTCGCGCGGCGATCAGAAGCGGAGTAGCAAATGACAGGATTCGACGTCTTTCTGGCACATCACAGCAACGACAAGCCGACCGTTCGAAGACTGGCCAAGGCGCTCAAGGCGCGAGGGAGCCGGGTCTGGTACGACGAATTGGAATTGGTGCCAGGGCAGATCTGGCAACAGGTGTTGGAGGACGAGATCTCGAAGGCCAAGGCGGCCATCGTGTGCGTCGGCAAGAGCCAGATCGGTCCCTGGGAAGCACTGGAGATGCGGGCGGCATTGACCGAGTTCGTCGAACGCGGGACCCCAGTGATCCCCGTGTTGCTACCCGATGCGCAAACGCGACCCAAGCTGCCCCTGTTTCTCCGCCAATTCAAGTGGGTCGATTTTCGCGGCACAAAGATCAATGACCCGCAGAAGCTCGACCACCTGGAGAAAGGGATCCGAGGGCCCATTGCGCTGGAGCCCTTTCAGGACCGGCACGAGGAGTGTGCGTTTATCAAAGAGTTCCTGGCGACCAGAAACCGGTCCCTGCTGTTCGTCTGTGGCGGACCTGCCAGCGGTAAATCGGAGACGGTGCGCCGTGTGTTGCGCGACTGCGAGGAGACGCACGAGCGGATCTATCTGGATGCGGCGGCGGACGAACTGAGCCCGCTGCGGTTGAGCTTCGAGAACCTCCGCCGCGAACTGGCCGAACGGGCGAATGCCGCGGCGGCACCGCAGCCCGAGGTTCCCCACAGCGACAAGACCAGAGCTTCCCAGGTAATGGAGCAACTGCTCGCGAAGCTATCCAGCAGCGGCCGGGACGGCGAACGGAAGCCAGTGGTGGTCTTTCTGGATGGATTCGAGAATCTCATGGACGGCATCTGGATCAAGCATCAGCACAGCGAGTTGAAAGATGCGATCTTGGCGGTGGTTCGCCACCACGATCATCGAGTCAAGTTGATTCTTACGTTTGGCAAGAAGCGGTTTCGCGACCTCGAGATCGAGCACAATCGCCAGCGGCTCGACAGCCGCCGCTGGACCTACTACCCCTTGCCGGATCATTTGCCGCTGGAGTATCGGCACAAGCTGTTGCGGACCGCGTGGCGATGGAACGGTGTTGACGTCCAGAAGCATCTTGAGCCGGAGGAAGTCGAGCAGATTTGCGAACGCATCTGCGAGCGAGAGGGGCGGCCCGGCGTGATCTGGATGTTCGCCAAGAGCCTTGTCAGGTCGGACCAATTGCACGAGTTCCTGGTTGATCCGGTTCCGCCCCAGGATGTTGTCGAATATGCCGCGAGCTGGCTGTTTGAGCGGCTTACCCCGCCCGGGCAGTTGATCGTCCAGGCGGTGTCGCTGTTTGAGCAATCGGCGCCGAAAAGTGCCTTGCTGCGGATGGTGGAGGGCGAGCAGGTTGACGGCCGCGCTGTGCGCAGGAAGCGCGCCGTCAATTCGATCAAGGAGCTCTGCGACGGCGAAACACTGGTCGAGGACGTTCCCGATCGGTTTTCGATTGGCGACGCATTGTTCTTGCCCTATGTCCGCAGCCAACTCGAACGACAGGGTGCGTTGCGTTCCCGCCTGCTCAAACGGGGCCTGCAGTTCCTCGGGCAGCGGCGCCCCAACCTCAACAGGATCGAGTCGCTGGAGGAATTGACTCCCATTTTCGACGAGATCGAATTGCGCTGTGAGCGAAAGGAGTATGACGCGGCAGCGAAACAGTTGTTCGAGATCGACTACGCCCATCTCCGCCGGTTTGGCCGTCACGGCGAAATGGCACATTACCACGCGAGCGTGGCGCCGCATGTCTCCGATCCGCTCATCCAGCAACAATGTCTCGGCCACCTGGCCGCGGCCTACTACGACATGCTGAAACTTGACGAGGCGACGGAGAAGTTCACCGCCGCGCTGAAACTGGCTCGGACGGTGATGGAGGAGGGACGCCCGCAACGGCGCCTTCAGGCCGGTTACCATGCGGCCCGCTGGCTGACCAACCTGGGGCTAATCAAAGCCCTGGAAGGGAAACACCGGGAAGCTGACAAGCGATTCCGCGAAGCCCGCGCTCAGAAGATGACCGCCGCGGATCGTGTGAAGGTCGAGCCGGTGTTGCTGAACAACCTGGGCGACAACTACCTTGAACTGGGCGAATTGAGCCAGGCCGAAGCGGCGATTGACGAGTCGATCGACTTGAACAAACGCCAGCGCCGCTGGAACGACCTGGTGTACGCCAAGTTGACGCGGGTCGCGTTGTTGATCGATCAAGGCCATCGCCAGAAGCAACGCGACGAGGGACGCGCCCATTACCGACGCGCGATTCGGCTCGCCAAAGAGATCGCCCAGATGAAGTCCTGCCGCCAGGATCATAAACTGCTGACGGCAGCATATTACTGGATGGCGGCGGCCGAGTTTTTCGCCAACGACCTGGGGGAGGCAATCAAGTCTGCTGCTGCAGGCCAGGAAGCAGGGGAAGAGGAGTATGTGCCACGGTTGCAGATGGTATCAGGGCTTGTCCACTTGACGAACGCCCGTACCGGCGAGTCGTATGCCGAACGGAAACGCGAGTACGCCGAGGCGCGGCAGACGTTGCAAGCGACGTGTCAGTCGGCCCAGGACCACGCCATTCACCAGTCTCGTTACGCGATTGCTGTCGCGCGTTGCGGGTTGGCGATGGTGGCCCGTTATGGCGACGAAAGCACGGCGTCGCAGGAGAGGACGGCCGCGTTTGATGCCTTCGAGGAAGCCCGGCGGGCGTGTCGTGCCAAGGGTGTCCTGAGACGGGCGGCCAAGTGGATCGACCGGCTGTCCGAGCACGATCCGGAGAAGCTGCTATCCGGGTTGGTCAAGTAACGGAGGCAAGGGTCGTCGCGGCGACAACTGTCACCAAAGTCGTCAGCCTCCGCCCCCCCAGCTCGGCGCAAGTCTCTGCGCCCCTATCTCGGCGCCGGTCTCCACTCCCAGCTCGGCGCGGGTCTCCACGCCTAGCTCGGCGCGGGTCTCCGACCCCAGCTCGGCGCGGGTCTCCGACCCCGCCGAAACCGCCGACCGAAGGTCTCCCATTCCAATTTCCTCCCCCATTCCAAAATTCCAACCGTCCCAACCTCTCGAACACGGCACCAGTTTCCACTCACCAGCTTCCTTTCACCAGCTTCCACGATCCAAAGGTCGCGAATTCCTGCCGCCTCCGTCCGGCGCCTGCCGGCGAGTCATCTCGTCGGTGCGCGGGGCTGTGTGGTCCGTCGGTGCGCGGGGCTGTGTGGTCCGTGGCTTTCGGGAACGTAGCAGTTGTTCGGCGCCATTGTCCGCACTGTCCGAGAAAGTCGGGCCATACCGATTGGCCGCTTAGGTAGGCAGGTTCGGACGGCTTCGTTTTCCTCAAATCGGTTGACGGCAGTCACCGATCAACATGGTGGTGAGGAAGCTGAGATTCCAGTCGAATGGACCGAAGTCGAAAATACATGACGATAGGAGCCTTTACCACGCTCCGCATCGGCATGGCAGCAATGGTGAGGTAGATGCCCATGTTACAACGAATAACCTTTGGTGCGGTGCTAGTCGGGGTCGTAAGTGCCGTATCATTTCAATCCGCAAGCGCCGAAGAAACTTACTTGGCGGGGTACATCGATACCTGTTCGCACGGGATCGTCGGTGATGCCGAATTGCTCTTTCTGCGACCTCACCGTGGCGACGGTTTCACGCGAAACGACACGTTCGGGCACGAGGTGGCCCCCCGTTTCCGCATCGGTTACGAGAACGAGCTGGGGGCGGGGATTCGCGTTCAGTACTGGTCGTTCAATCACTCCGAAGTTGACGGCAATGACGGCGCACCCACATCAATTGACCTCTACAATATCGACCTCGACTTCTATAAGCGGATGAATTTCGGCACCTGTACCTCGTTCGAGTTGATGGGTGGTATTCGTTACAGCGATTACGAAGACGTGAACTTCGCCGACACGCGCCAGACGATCGCCCTTGATGCTTGGGGCGGATATGTCGGCGGCCAGTTGTGGCAAGAGCTGCCCTGCCAGTTCCGCGGTTACGCCCGTGGCAAGTGGGCCATCATGTCCGGCGACAACATCGACAACGGCCGATACGAATACGACGTCACTCGCACTCAGCAGGAGATCGGACTGGGGATCGAACGGACCTTCCTGATGGGGAACCTGCTGGCGACGGTGCAGGCGGGTGCCGAGTGGCACAACTGGGGCGACTACCAGGACAATGCCGACAGTTCGATCGGATTTGCCGGTTACGTTATCGGCGTGAATCTGCAGCGTTAGTCCGCGCCACGACCAAACCAAGAGTCTCAGGCCTGTCGCCATCGGTTGTTGTGCAACCGATGGCACAGGCCTTTTTTTGTTGGCGGCGACGGTTGTACGACGTTATCGCCGCAACGCCGTTCAAGCAGATTTCGCACTTCCGTAGGTCATGCCATGCATGACGTTTCCCCGCCTTCCTTCTCCGCCCGGCCGTCTGGGGATGCGTTGTCGAGAACCTCACGCACATCCGTATCGCTGAACTTGCGGAAGTTGTGATCGACTCGCCCTTGAGATCAAAGCACCAGGTAGATGACGATCTGGATGGCCACTGCCAGCACCGCGCCCGTCTTCAAGTTTTCGTCCCATCGACGGGCTCCTCCAGGGGGCGTTGTGGCGGACTTCGGCAGGCGGAGGATCCAGATGAGCAAGAACACCAGCGTGGTCACGAAAAGGGCCCTGACCGCTCCCAACGGGATGGCCTGCAAAGTTTCACGGAGCAACTCGCCCCATCGGTGAAGTGGCGTCACGCGGAATCCTCCCCTTGCCCGGTCTGCCGCACGCTCCCGGGCGCCGCAAGACCGGCTTTCCCCGTCCCCGCGTCTCCAGGCTGTTCTTCCTCAGGCACCGCGCCGACCTTGCAACGCGCCTTCCCGGAATCCTCCGCATCCATCCGTCCCCCGACCACGTAGCGGAGTTGGGCGGGGTGGATCGGGCGGCTGACGAGGCTCAGCCCGACGAGCACCACTGCGCTGACCAAGAACGCCCAGATCGAAAAATATAGAAACGGTTCCTGGATCTTGAACAACGGTGCCCAGCCGAGTGCCCGGTAGACGGCGGGTTGATTGAGGGCGTAGAGCGCAATGGATGTCGCGATCCCGCAGAGGAGGGCAATCAGGGCCGCGTTGCCGGTGGCACGGCGCCACAGGATGCCGATCAGGAGAATTGCGAAGGCGGGGCCCTGGAAGAAGGCCATCAGCGTTTGAAAGATGGCATAGATGCCGGCCCGTTCGTTCAAGGCGGTCAGGAAGAAGGCGAACCCGATTGCCCAGGCCACCAGGGTAATCGTCGTCAGTCGACCGACTGCCAGCAGCCGCGTGTCACTGACGTCTCGATTGACGAAACGTTTGTAGAGGTCGTTGGAAACGATGGTGGCCGCCGAGTTCAGGTAGGAGTCAATGCTGGACATCAGCGCGGCCAGAAAGGCGGCCACGAACAGGCCCCGCAGTCCGGCCGGCAGCAGCACGCCGACCAGATTGGGAATCGCCGCGTCACCGTCCGGCAGGTCCGGCAGTAAGGCGACCGCGATCAGTCCCGGCACGGCCACGATGAACGGGATCACGTTCTTTAGCAAGGCGCCCCAAACATACGAGGCCCGCGCTTCAAACTCGCTGCGGGCTCCGAGCGAGCGTTGCACGATCGCCTGGTTGCCAATCCAATAAGCGGGACTCAATATCAATGCCAGGCCGAAATAGATGCCGGGCCAGGGGAACGGTGAATCGGTGTCGGCAGGGAGGATCAGCGAAGCGCGGTGAGCGCGCGATTCGCTGGCGTCAACAGCTTCCCTGGAGACCGCGACGCCGCCCCGGCCGGTTGGGCCCGCGGCCTCGGGCTTTACGGCGTCCCCAGGCGGTTCCCGGGGGGCCGCTTCGTCTACTTGGTCTGCCTCGCCTGCGTCGTCTGCCTCGGCGGCCGCCAGGCGGCTGCGCAGTTCTCCAACCCCTCCGACCTGGACGAGGCCCAAGACGAGGATCAACAGGCAGCCGGCGATCATCACCCCGCATTGAATCATGTCGGTATACACGACCGCCGCCAACCCGCCGATGTACGTGTAGCCGCCGACCAGCAGGGCGGTGACGAGGATGCAGGCGACTTCGTTCCAACCAAAGACTGCGGCCATCATCTTGGCGGACGCCAGCAACATGATCCCCAGGTTGCAGGCCATGAAAAGCAGCCAGCAGAGCGCCATGACCGTCCGCACGCCGGCGTTGTAACGCCGTTCGAGAAACTCGGGGATCGTATAGACGCCGGTCCGGTAAAAGAAGGGGATAAAGACGAAGGCGCCGACCAACATGGCGGGCACACAACCGATCCATTCGAAGTTGGCCACCGCCAGGCCATGGCTATACGCGGCGCCACCCACTCCAATGATGTCGGTGCCCCCGATGTCGGTCGCAACCAGCGACATGCCGATGGCCCACCAGGGCAACCTTCGCCCGCCCAGAAAAAAGTCGGTCCCCGTCTGCATCCGCCTTCCAATGGCCACGCCCAGCGCGATGGTCGCGATCAGATAGATACCGATGACCACATAGTCGGGCAGGGTAAGGAGCGTGGACTGGGCGACGAGCACGAACGGTGGTCTCCGGCGGCGGATGGCTGGCGGCGGGAAGGTGATGTATTGTTCTCGCTGAGCGCCGGCTCCGCAACCAACGCGGCCGGCTTGCCGCCGCTTTGCATTCACGCAGCTCAATTCCGTTGACGGAGCTCACCTGGCTCCACCGGAAGGTGTACGGAAGGACAAAAAAGGTCGTCCGGCGCTCGAACCGGCCGCTCGGCCGCGTTAAGCTGGCGACAGCGGTTTCCGAACATTCCTGTGTTTTCGCCTCGGTCCGGTGGAGGTGCTTATGATTCGTTCGTCTGTGTCTTGGGCCCGGTTACTGCGGCGGGGGGGCGCTCGTTTTGCGGCCGCGCTGCTCGCCGCGGCCGTGTTAAACGGCGCGATCGGTTCCGCGGAGCCGGCACCGGGCAGGCAGCCGACGATGATTGTGCCCCGCTGCGAAGACTTCACGGTGAACGGCCAGGGGGACCACGCGGCCTGGAATGCCGCGGCTTGGACGCCCCTGCAGCGCCGTCCCGGCGGCAAACATGAGTACACGGCCCGTTTCAAGATGATGTACTCCGCGAAGGGCATCTACGTGCTCTTCGATGGCTCGGATCAAACGCTTACGGCCACGATGCAAGAAGACTTCCTGCACCTTTGGGAAGAAGATGTGTTCGAGTTGTTCTTCTGGACGGACGAGAAGCATCCCGTCTACTTCGAATACGAGATCTCACCTTTGGGCCAGGAACTGCCGATCCTGGTCCCGAATCTGAATCAGCGGTTCCTCGGTTGGCGACCATGGGACTACCGCGGTTCGAGGAAGATCAAAAAGGGCGTTTCGGCGCGCGGCGGCGAGAGCCGGCCGTTGGCACGCGTCGCGGGCTGGCGCGCGGAGATCTTTATCCCGTACGAATTGCTCAAGCCGCTTCAGCAAGTTCCGCCGCAGGTCGGCACGCGGTGGCGAGCCAACTTCTATCGGGTCGATTATGACGACGAGCACGTGACCGGTTGGGATTGGGCTCGCGTGGGACCCAGCTTTCATGACTTCCAGAATTTCGGCACCCTGATTTTTTCGAAAGAGATCGCGGTCGCCGAGTCGGATTCGACGGCCGACATTCAGAACTTGAAGTTGCGTGACTGGGAACCGCGGTCGATGTTGAAGACCAAGGTGACTCGCGTGAATCGACCGGCATTTCCGGTGATCGATGTCCACAACCATCTCGGCGGCGGTGCCCGGACGTTGACCGAGGAGCGGGTGAAGCGCTACCTGCAGGCAATGGACGAGGCGGGAGTTCGGACGGTCGTGAACCTCGATGGTGGCTGGGACGAGAAGCTGCGCGAGACGATCGCGGCCCTGGATGCGGCCCATCCAGGACGGTTTCTTACATTCGCCCTGATCGACCTCCGCGGATTTGATGAAGCGGGCTGGACAGAGCGTGAAACGGCCCGGTTACGGAAGAGTTTTGCAGCGGGCGCCAAGGGGCTCAAGTTCCACAAGTCGCTGGGGCTCTACTACCGGGACGGCCAACGGCGATTGCTCGCGATTGACGACCCGCGTCTCGATCCGATCTGGGCGCTGTGCGGCGAAATGAAGCGACCCGTGATGATCCACACCGCTGATCCGGCCGCCTTCTTCACGCCCTTGGATCGGCACAACGAACGTTGGCACGAATTGAATGAGCATCCCAATTGGTTGTTCTTCGGAGAGGATTATCCGTCGCGAGAAGAGCTGCTCGCGCAGCGGAATCGGGCGATTGCCCGGCACCCGCAAACCACGTTCATCGGAGCCCACTTCGGCAACAATCCGGAAGATTTGGCGACCGTTGGCGAGTGGCTCGATACGTACCCCAACTTCTACGTCGACATCGATGCACGCATCAACGAACTGGGTCGGCAACCGTACAGTTGTCGGCGGTTCTTTCTCAAGTACCAGGATCGGATCATGTTCGGCACCGATACGACCCCCAAGGCCGAGGCGTATCGGCTCTACTATCGGTTTCTGGAGTCCGACGACGAGTACTTTGATACGGCCGAGTCACATCACCGTCAGGGTTTCTGGATGATCTACGGGATTTTTCTCCCCGACGACGTGCTCGAAAAGTTGTACCTGACCAATGCACAGCGAATCCTGGGACTCGATTGACGTCCCGCCGGCGAACCGATGGTCAGCTTGTCACCCCTTCCCGGAAACGTATTCCCCGACCGAGTGTCGCCTGACGGAGAGTGACACGATGATCTCCACGACACGGTACAAAGACCCCCCGGGTGCTTTCTGCGCTCGTTTCCTCGCGGTCTGGAAACTCCACGTGATGCAGCGACCGGAGTGCGCTTCCGAACGATGCGCCGGGAACCATCACCACGAATACGATTGGACTGACCACTGATGACACGAACGTTCTTGCTCTTCCTGGCGACCGCCACATTGGGTGCGGCAGGCAATCCGACCCTGGCTCCGGTCCTGGCGGCACCGTTGGACATCGTCATCAAGGGAGGCCGCATTGTTGACGGCACCGGGGCGCCTTGGTACGTGGCGGACGTGGCGATCGATGACGGCAAGATCGTTCGCATTGGCGAGATTGAACCAGGCGAGGGTGAACTGGTGATTGACGCGGCGGGGCTGGTCGTCGCGCCGGGTTTCATTGACATGATGGGGCAAACCGCCTCGCCGATGATCGACAAGCCGGCGACGGCGCTGAACCTGCTGACACAGGGCATCACGACAATCAACACGGGTGAAGGCGCCTCGGCCGCGCCGCTGTCGGCGGTGGAAGGGCAACGGCAGGGCTGGACGACGATGGCCGAGTATTTCGCGTTGCTCGAAATCAAAGGCCTGCCGGTCAACGTCACGCAGACGGTTGGCCACACGCAAGTTCGCAGGATCGTTCTGGGAGATACCGAACGCCGGCCGAGCGACGAGGAGTTGGCGAAGATGCAGGCCCTGGTGCGTGAGGCGATGGAGGCGGGGGCGATCGGAGTTTCCACCGCGTTGATCTACCCGCCCGCCGTCTATGCGCGAACCAAGGAGATTGCGGCACTGGCCGCTGTTGCCGGCGAGTACGGAGGGCGCTACTACACGCACATGCGAAATGAGGGCGATCAATTGCTCGAAGCCATCGATGAGGCGATGGACATTGGGCGTATCGGCAAGACGCCCGTCCACATCTTTCATTTGAAAGCGGCCGGCCAGCAGAATTGGGGGAAGATGCCTCTGGCATTGGCCAAGATCAAGGCGGCCCGGGCAAGCGGCCAGGAGGTGACGGCCGACATCTACCCCTATGTGAATAACGGGCTGGGAATCGCCGCCCTGATCCACCCACGCCACTTCCGTGACGGGCGCGAGGCACTGCGTGCGCGTCTGGACGACGACGCGCTGCGGGCCGAGATCCGGCAGGAGATCGAAACCACGTCCGGTTGGGAGAACTGGTATCGTCACGCCGGCAGCGACTGGAACCGCATCGTCATCGGACGAAGCAATGCCGCTCGTTATTCGCCGCACGACGGCACGTCGGTCGCCGTCATGGCCGCGGCATTGAACGAAGATCCCTGGGAGACGTTTTTCAACCTGGTGCGCGCCGATGCGTTCGCGCTGCCGGAAACCATGACGGTGGCCAACAAGATTCAGGCCATGCAGGAGAATTTTGTCTCGTTCTGTACCGACGTGGGCCCGGCGGGAGGAAGCCGGATTGCCTCGCATCCACGGGCGTTCGGGTCGTTTCCCCGGCTGCTGTCCCGCTACGTTCGACAATTCGGCGCGATCTCTCTCGAGCGGGCTGTGGCCCAGGCAAGTGCAACGGCGGCCAACGACGTGTTTGCCTTCGACCGAGGCCGAATCGCGGTTGGACTGGCCGCCGATATCATCCTGTTCGATTTTGACAAGCTGGCCGATGAAGCCGATTTCGCCAACCCGCAGGCACTGTCAACCGGCATGAAGCACGTCATCGTCAATGGGCAGCCGGTCCTGCGGGATGGCCAGTTCACGGGGGCGCGGCCGGGGCGCGTATTGCGGGGGCCGGGATGGAAGGGCCAAAAAGCGCCGCATGCCGTGAGCACCGGCGACACGGCGGCCGGGCTGGCGGACTTCGATCGCATCCTGCAGACCTTTCTCCGGCAGCACCGTGTGCCGGGGCTTTCTGTGGCGGTGACCGATCGAGGGCGCGTCGCCGTCGCGCGGGGATACGGTTACGCGGACCTGGCGAGCGGCCGGCCGGTTCAGCCGTCCAGCCAGTTTCGGATCGCCAGCCTCTCCAAACCGATCACTGCCGTCGCCGTGTTGAAGTTGGTGGAAGAGGGTAAGTTGAAACTCGACGACCGCGTTTTTTCCCTGCTCGATCTGCCTGGCGACGATGCCCCAGGTGGTCCCGCTGTCGACGACCGCCTCCGCAAGGTCACGATTCGTCACCTCTTGCAGCATCGGGGAGGTTGGGATCGCGCGAAGTCCTTTGACGCGATGTTTCAGGCCGTGCGCTTTGCCAACCAGATGGGTGTGCCGGCGCCGGCGAAACCCGCGACCGTCATCGAAGCGATGCTGACCCAGCGACTCGACTTCGACCCCGGAGAGCGCTATGCCTATTCAAATTTTGGCTACTGTCTGCTGGGGCGCGTGATTGAGCGCGTCAGTGGGCAGTCGTATCAAGACTATGTCGCCGCAGCGGTGCTCAAGCCGCTGGGGATGGCCTCCACGCAGCTCGGCGCGACCCGGCTTGCCGAACGTGCCACCAATGAAGTTCGCTACTACCACCCCGGCCGCGGCTCGTCGGTGTTTCAGGATGACTTGGGGCAGCCTGTGCCATGGCCGTATGGCGGCTGGTACCTGGAAGCCATGGATGCGCATGGCGGATGGATCTCAACCGCAACCGACCTGGCCCGCTTTGCGGCCGCGTTCGATGATCCTGACAACTGTCCCGTACTGACACGGGCCAGCATTGAAGCCATGCATGCGTGTCCGCCGGCCGACACCGGCGATGGCGACGACATCGATAACGCCTACTATTCGCTCGGCTGGATGAATCGAGACGTCGGCCAAGGGCGGCGGAATCACTGGCATACCGGTTCTCTGGCAGGAACGTCGGCGATCATGATCCGTCGGCACGACGGCAAGAACTTCGTGGCCTTGCTCAACGCACGCGTCAGCCCGGGCGCTGATCACCTGGGCCGCGCAATCGACCCTGTCCTCCACGAGGCCGTTAACACGATCACTCGGTGGCCCACCGAGTGACGGGAGAGATGCGGCAGGCACCGCCTGCCCTCCGGACGCGCGCTGAACAGCGACCGTGATTTTCGTATCTGCCCGCCGGGCGTGTGGTGCATGACGCTTCCAGGCCGGCCGGCGACACGCGCCTGGCCCCAAGATTTGCAACGCATCGAGTATTATTGATACATTAAGACAAACGATCACGCCTCAAGTTCCCACCAATTCTATGAAACCTGCCTCTCTCCAATCTTCCCCGCAGTCCGTCTGGCGATTTGCCGCCTGGGGATCCTTATTGGTTGCATCCCAGGCAGCTGCTCAACCGGCGGCTGAACCGACTCGTGTTTATGCGGGGCATCTCGGCGCGGTTACGATGGTCGACTTTTCTCCGGATGGATCGTCGATCGTGACGTCGAGTTCCGACCATTCGTTGAAGGTTTGGCGCGTCGACTCCCCGGAACCGCTGGCCACCCTGGCAGGCAACACGGCTCCCGTCAGTTCGTTGGCGATCCGTCCCGACGGTTTGGTGCTGGCCAGCGGTGCACGCGACAACACGATCAAATTGTGGGATCTTCCCCAGACGAAACCGGTGCGTATTCTGGCCCGGCACGATGGCGCGGCGACTGCATTCGCGTTCGATTCCGCGGCGACCCGTTTCTTGTCGGTCGGTCACGACAAGCGGCTGTTGCTGGTCGGCAGCGATCCGGAGCGGCCGCCGACAGTGCTCACCGGGCACGCATCCGAAGTGGTTGCCGCGGCGTACCGCGCGGACGGCCATCAGGTTGCCACGGCGGACGCGGAAGGTACGCTCCGGTTGTGGCGGACGATTGACGGTCATCCCGAGGCGGTCCTGCCGATCCATCACGGGGCGGTCAGCTCGCTCAGTTATCATGCCAACAATCAACAGTTGATATCGACCGGCGCGGACGGGTTGGTCAAGGTCTGGCAGCTACCGATTTCCCCAGTGGAAGAGATCGCCGGCGGCAGCGGGGCGGCCAAGCTGGCGGCGCTCAGTTCCGACGGCGAACTCGTTGCCACGTCCGACGGCAACCAGCCGACCGTCGTCGTTCGACACGTGTCGGACGGTCGAGTGTTGGCGACGTTGAAAGGTCACGCTGGGCCGATCACCGCAATGGCCTTTAATGCCGGCCATACGCGGCTCGTTACCGGGTCCGCGGACAAGTCGATTCGCGTCTGGGATCTGTCCAACGACACGTTCGCGGAATTGGCCCAATACACCGAACACGGTGCTGCGATTGGGGCGGTCGCGTTTATTGATGCGGCGTCGGTCGTCTCGGCCGCGGAGAGAGAATTGCATCAGTGGACGATGGCAGACGGCATGCCGATTCGCAAGCTGGCGGCGCCATCGAACAACGTACTGGATGTGGCGGTTGCCGGAAACCTGATTGCCGCGGCGACTGCCGGGGGGGCGATCCAGATATACGACAAGGGGACCGGTGAGGTTGCCCACACGATTCAACAGCCATCACCGGTCGCGCGGATCGCATTCAGCGCGGACGGCAAGCGGCTGGCGTCATGGGGAGTCAAACAACCGCTTACGCTGTGGCAGATGCAGGACGGAGATTGGTCGCCGCAGGTGATTGGCGAGGGCGTTGCGGAGCTGACCGACCTGGAATTCAGTCCCAACGGTCAGCAACTGGCTGCCACGGTCGGCGGGGACGTGCGGACCTGGCAATTGGATGGCGGCGCTGCACTCCAGCGCTTTCCCGGGCTGCAGCAATCGGCGTTGGCCGTCGAATACCTGGCGGATGCGAAGACGCTGGTCTGGGTCGACGGGCAGGGCCGCGTACGGCGCGCGGCGGTTTCGGCGCTCCGTTCGACGATTGCGGCAAGCGGTGCCGGGATTGTCGATGCGGTGGGCTACCAGGGCGGAAATCTCTTGGCGACGGTGACGGGGGAGGGCGTGGTGCGGGCCTGGACGACCGGCAACGGGCAATTGGCTCGAGAATTTGCTGTTGAGAACGTCAGCCTGATCTCGGTCAACGCCTCGGCCAACGGGCAGTATCTCGCGGCAGGCGCGCAGGAGGGGCGGGTCTTGGTATGGAATGCCGGCAACGGCACGCTGATGGCCGACATCGCGACGCCCGCGGCGGCGACGGCGATTGCGCTGAGCAACGAGTCGGCGATGAAACTGGCGGTGGCCGGCGCCGATCGGCAACTGCGCGTTTTTGCAACCGCTGATGGGACCTTGCTGCAGCAAACGGCCGTTGATTCTCCGCCGCGGCAGGTGAGCTTCCTGCCGGATAACGAACGGATGGCCGTGGCGCACGAGTCGGGCGTGGTGGCCGAGTACGCATTCGCCTCGCCCACCGTGAAGCGGAACATGACCGGGCATTCTGGCGGCGTTTTCGGGCTCGCGTTTACCTCCGATGGAAAGACGCTCGTCTCCGCCAGCAGCGATCGTACGGTGCGACTCTGGGACACCGAGGCGGGGCGCCAGATTCGCACACTGAGCGGCCATTCGGGTGCCGTCTTCGGTGTGGCGCTGAGCGCCGATTCGTCGTGGATCGTCTCGGCCGGCGGTGATGCCACCATTCGTCTCTGGGATCGGATCAGCGGGCGGCAGTTGAAGCAGATTGACGCCCCAGGCGCCCTCTACACCGTCGCCATGCATGCCGACGGCAAGACGGTGGCGGCTGCCGGGATCGACCGGGCGGTGTACCTCTACGATGTCTTCGGGGGAACACTGAAAGCGACCTTGGAGGGGCACCCGGATTATGTCTACCGGGTCATCTTCAACCACGCCGGCAACCGGTTGCTCTCTTGCGGCTACGGCGGCCACCTGATGGTCTGGGATTTCCCCAGCGGTAAATTACGGCATCGGACCCGAGCGCGCGGTGTCCTTAACTCCGTAGCGTACTCTCCCGATGATTCGCAGATCGTCGTTGCGTCCGATAACGGCACGGCACAGCTCTTTGCACTGCCGGCAAATGCCCGATAGGCAGTGAACTTGAAAACGGATAATTCAGCACGTTTGGAAAGCCCATCGCTCCAGGAGGAGCTCACCACGATGAAGACCTTCACACGCGTCGTTCTCAGCACGTCTCTCTGGATGCTGGCCGTGGTCCCGCTGGCCAGCGGAACGCTGTTCGCCGCGCAGCCGGCGTTCCCCGGGCTGGGGGAACCGGGGACGCTTGGTGACATCCGGTTCGAGCCGACGGGCGAACCGATTCTGCGCGGCAAGAACGCTCGGCGGCAAGTCGTCGTGCAGGGAAGCTATTCCAGCGGCCAGACTCGCGACCTGACGCGCCGCGTTACCTATCGTGTCGACCATCCGGAGATTCTGCGCGTCGACTCGACAGGACTTGTGGAACCGTTGGCCGATGGCGTCGCGACCATCACCGCTCGTGAGGCGGGCGGCAAGGAAACCCGGTTGGAGTTGACGGTTGAGCGATTTGCGGAGCAGTTGCCGGTCAATTTCAGCAACGAGATCGTGCCGATTTTCACGAAGCTCGGCTGCAACGCCGGAGGCTGCCACGGCAAGGCCGACGGACAGAACGGATTCAAGCTTTCCCTGTTGGGATTTTATCCGCAGGATGACTACGAGTACCTGGTGAAAGAGGATCGGGGGCGGCGAATCTTTCACGCGGATCCTGAATACAGCCTCCTCTTGACCAAGCCGGCGAACCGGTTGCCGCACGGCGGCGGCCATCGATTGTCCCCGGGGAGTTACGAATGGCAGTTGATCGCCAACTGGATCGAACAGGGGACGCCGTTCGGCGAAGAAGACGATCCGACGATCGAGCGGATTGAAGTCTTCCCCAAGTCGCAAGCAATGAATCCCAACTCGCGGCAGCAATTGGCCGTTGTCGCCCACTATAGCGACGGCACGTCCCAGGACGTGACCCGGGTTGCCACGTACGAGCCGAACGAAACGGAGATGGCGGCGGCCACCACGACCGGTCTGGTGACGACGTCGGATATCCCGGGTGACGTCGCCGTGATGGTTCGGTTTCAGAGCCAGGTCGCCGTGTTTCGCGCCAACATTCCCTTAGGCGTCGATGTCGACCGGTTTCCCGCGGAAAAGAATTTTATTGATCGGCATGTATTCGCCAAGCTGCGCAAGCTGGGAATACCGCCGTCGGAATTGTGCGACGATGCGACCTTCATTCGCCGCGTGACGTCCGATATTGCCGGTCGCTTGCCGACGGCGGCGGAGGCACGCGCCTTCAACGCCAACCAGGCCAAGAACAAACGCGAAACGCTGATCGACGACCTCTTGGCGAGCCCGGACTACGCCGACTATTTCGCCAACAAATGGGCCAATGTCCTTCGCAACCGCCGCACCAACAACAACGACATTCCCTACACGTTCAGCTTCCACCACTGGATCCGCCAGGCGCTGCTGGAGAACATGCCGTACGACGATTTTGTGCGGAACGTGCTGGCGGCTTCGGGGAATCCTCAGTCGCATCCACCCGCGGCATGGTACAAGGTCGTATCGAGTTCGACGACCCAAATGGAAGACACGGCCCAGTTGTTCCTGGGAATGCGGATTCAGTGCGCCCGCTGCCACCATCATCCGTTCGAGAAATGGAGCCAGGACGACTATTACAGCTTTGAAGCGTTCTTCAAACAGGTTGGACTCAAGCAGAGCAAGTTTGCCCTCAACAACGTGCGTGATACGGTTTATCACCGGGATGGCGTGGCGACGTCGCGGAATCCTCGCACTGGCGAAACACTGAAGCCACGCGGCCTGGGAGGCGAACCGCTGGAGATTCCCGCTTATGAGGATCCGCGGCACCACCTGGTAGACTGGATGAGCGCTCCGGACAATCCTTACTTTGCCCGGGCCCTGGCAAACCGCTACTGGAAGCACTTCTTCGGCCGTGGCATCGTCAACCCGGAAGATGACATGCGGGTCACGAATCCGCCGTCGAGTCCGGAGTTGCTGGACGCCCTGGCCGAGCATTTCGTGAAGCAGCAGTTCGACCTCAAGGAATTGATCCGCCAGATTTGTCGTTCCAGCACGTACCAATTGAGCTCGGTGCCGAATGAGCATAACGCACGTGACACGCAGAACTACTCCAGCTTTTATCCGCGGCGCCTGAATGCGGAGCCCTTGTACGACGCGATCAATCAAGTTGCCGGAGTCGATGCCCGATTTTCGGGTGTGCCGACAGGAACCCGTGCCACGCAACTGCCGGACAATGGGTTCAACGACTATTTTCTGCAGGTCTTCGGCAAGCCCGAAGCGGCCAGTGCCTGCGAATGTGAACGGAGTGCCGAAGCCAACCTCGCCCAGTCCCTGCACTTGCTGAATTCGACCGACATTCAGAGCCGCTTGACCAACGGCAACGGCCGTGCCCGTGCCTTGGCGCGGGATCAGGAAATGACGGACCAAGAGAAGGTGACGGAGATCTATTACTGGGCCTATTCACGCCCGCCGCGCGAGGACGAAATGAAGTTTGTGCTGTCGCACATCACGGAAAATGACAACAAGCAGCAAGCCTATGAAGATTTGCTGTGGGCGATTTTCAACACAAAAGAGTTCTTGTTTGTGCGCTAACCTCCAGGAGCATGCCCCATGCGACCGATCGCAGCCATCGCCCTTGTTTGTCTGCTTTGCTCCGGCCGGGCGGCCTCGGGACAGCTCCCGGCAACTCGGCTGGACAGTCTCTTCCCGGCAGGTGCTCGCATTGGAGACACGGTCGAAGTCACGCTGACCGGCGTCGACCTCGACGGTGCGGCGGAGCTGTTGTTTTCGCATCCGGCGGTCACCGCCCAGGCCAAGATGGCAGAGGCCACACCGTTCGACAAAGCCCACCCGATCCCCAATGTGTTCCTGGTCACGGTGGCGGACAACGGGCCGGAAGGGCCGGTCGACGTACGGGTGCGAGGGAAATACGGGCTTTCCAATCCGCGGGTCTTCGAGCTGTCGAGACTTGCGGAGATCAACGAAGTGGAACCCAACAACGATTTTGAGCAAGCGGTCGTCGTAGCCCAGCCCCAGGTCGTGAACGGGCAGATTAACGGGACGTCGGACGTTGACCTGTTTCGCGTTGCCGCGCAAGCGGGCCAGCGAATCCTCTTCGATTGCCGAACACGGCGGATTGATTCACTCCTCGAACCGGTGCTCAGCATCTACGATGCCAAGGGTCGGGAATTGATGAGTAGCCGCGACGCGGACGCCCGCGAGGCCATGCTCGATTTCCAAACGCCGGCCACCGGCGACTACTTTGTGAAGGTGACCGACGCCTATTTTCGTGGCAACGCGAGCTACGTCTACCGGCTCGCCGTCGGCGTCCTGCCCCATATCGATTTCGTCTTTCCTCCGGCTGGGGCCGCCGGGACGAACGGCCCATTGACGCTATTCGGTCGAAACTTGCCCGGCGGCAAGCCTGCAGAGTTCTTCGTGGCCGGCCGCCGGCTCGAACAGCTTCGCGTCAACGTGCCGTTGCCGAGCGATCCGGCGAAGGTTCAATCGGCCCAGGGACGTGTTGAACCGGAACAAACGTTCCTGGATGCCGTGGAATATCGGACGTCCAATCAACTGGCCGTGTCGAATGCGGTGCGGATTGGGATCGCCACGGCGCCCGTTGTTCTGGAAGCAGAGGAAAACGACACGCCGCAGCAGGCACAGGTGCTGCAACTCCCCTGCGAAGTGGCCGGCCGCTTCTACCCAGCCAGGGACGATGATTGGTATGCCTTCAAAGCCAACCAGGGCGACGAATATACCATCGAAGTGATGTCCCAGCGGCTAGGGCTTCCCACGGACACGCAACTGGTGATCCATCAGGTGACGACCACCGAGGAGGGGGAAGAGCGGATCAAGGTCATCGCGACGGCCGATGACATCGGCAGCCGAGATCGAGCCCAGTTCGACACGCGGACAGCGGACGCGTCCCACCAATTTGTCGCTCCGGCGGAGGCAACGTATCGCCTCTCCGTGCGTGACGGGTACAGTTCACTGCGGAGCGATCCCCGGCTCATCTATCGACTGGCGATTCGCAGCCCTCAGCCCGACTTTCGTCTGGTGGCCGTTCCGCAGGATCCGTGGGGCGCGCTCGTGTTGCGCCGCGGTGACCGCACAACGGTCGATGTCCTGGCCGAACGCCGTGACGGGTTGAGCGAACCGATCACCGTTTCTGTCAGCGGTTTGCCGAAAGGGGTGACGAGCGAGCCGGTCGTACTGGGACCTTCGATGACGGTGGCGTCGCTGGTGTTGACATCGACGGCCGACGTTGCACCGACCATCGCGGAACTGAAGGTCGCGGGAACCGCCACAATCGACGGTCGCGATGTGACGCGAGTCGCTCGGGCCGGAACGGCCAATACGTCCATGCGGATGTTGCAGCCCAACCAACGTCCGCAAAACAGCCTGCCGGCGCGAGTGAGCCGCCGATTGATGCTCTCGGTGATCGACAGCCAGGTCCCCGTTTCGGTCGAGTTGGCGTCGGACAAGGTTTGGGAGACCACCCGGGCCGGAATTCTCAAGATCCCCTACACCGCGGCGCGACGCGATGGATACAAAGGTCAAGTTCAATGCGCGGTCGCCAATTTGCCTGCCAATATCAACCCCACCACGTTCACGATTGCCCCAAACACGACGAAGGGCGAGTTTCAGTTGACCCTCCGTAACAATACGCCCGCTGGTCTGTACTCCCTGCACGCCGGCGTCTACGTGACCGGTTACTCGTACGAGCGAAACCCGGCAGCGGCAGAAGAAGCCAAACAGCGGAAGGAAGAAATCGACAAGATCGTTGCGGACGCCGACAAGGCGAACAAGGAGGCGGCAGCCGCCAAACAGCAGGCGGACAAGAAGGCGTCGGACGAAGCGAACCAGTTGAAGGCGGCGGAGCAAGCAAACGCCAACGCGAAGCAGGCGGAAGCGGACGCGGACGCCGCCCTCAAGAAGGCGACCGCCGCCGCCGAGCAGGCCAAGGCGGCCGCCATGAAGAAGCCCGAGGACGGCGGGCTCAAGGCCAACCTCGCTGCCGCCGAAAAGGCGCTCGCCACCGCGACGACCAAGAAACAAGCAGCGACCGACGCCCTCCAGAAGGCCGGCAAGATGCTGGCCGCAGCCCAAAGTCGAGCTGCGGACGCGATGAAGCTGCAAGAGGCAGCCGAACAGGCGGCCGCCGAAGCCGCCGCCTTCGCGAAAGCGGCCGCCGACCGCAAGAAAGTGAGCGACAAGCGGGCCACCGACACCGAGCGGGCGGCGAAGGCGAAGAACATCAATTTCTGGACCGCGTCGACACCGATCAAGGTCAGAATTCATGAGTACCCCATTACGCTTGCTGAACTGCCGGCCAACACCAGGGTGAAGCAAGGCGAGAATCTCGAACTGCCGATCAAGATCACTCGCCTGGTTGGCTACCAGGATCAGGTAAGTTTTTCGGCCATCGTGCGCGGCGTTAGCGGAGTGTCGATACGGAACGTGAATATCCCCAAGGGGCAGACCGAGGTAAAACTGCCGATCACGCTGTCGACCAGCGCGACCCCCGGGGAGCACGAGATCACGCTCAGGGCAACCATGCGCGTCAACAACCAAACGCTCACCCTCGATCAGCCATTTCCGTTGCAGATTGAGCAGGCCGAGCCCAAGAAGTAGCCACGCGGAGTCATTGTGCTATGACCGGCATGCTTGCCAAGTGGATCAACGGCGCGCCACACCAGACGCGCTACCTCGGAATCACGCTCCTGGCTGCGACCGCGTTGATCGCCAACGGCCAACGAGTCTGGGCCGACCCGATCGCGATCAGCAATATCGACCGTTCCCAGCCCGTCGATTTCCAACAAGAGGTTCTTCCCATCCTGCGGAAGAACTGCCTGGCGTGCCACAGCACCAGCGAACGACAGGGCGAACTGGTGCTCGAGACGCCGGCGGAGATGCTCAAAGGTGGAGACTCCGGTCCCGCGATCGTTGCCAAAAAGAGCGCAGAAAGCCTCCTCCTCCGACTGGCGGCCCATCAAGACGAGCCGGTCATGCCTCCTGCGGACAACGATGTCGCCGCCAAGTCGCTGACGCCGCGAGAACTCGGTTTGATCAAGCTTTGGATCGACCAGGGGGCAATCGGCAAGTCGGCCACCGCGTCGTTGTCACCGACCCGGTGGCGTCCCCTGCCGGCCGGCGTGAATCCGATATTCGCGGTCGCCGTCACGCCGGATGGGCAGTACGCGGCATGCGGCCGGGCTAACCAGATTTTCATTTACCACGTTCCCAGCGGTCAGCTTGTGACGCGGCTGACCGACCCGTCGCTGCAGGTTCGCACCGGGGATCCGCGGCCGGGCGTCGCGCACCTTGACCTCGTCCAGGCACTGGCATTCAATCGCGATGGCGACATGCTGGCTTCCGGCGGCTTCCGCACCGTGAAGCTCTGGCGGCGGCCGAGCGACGTGATGCGGCTGAAGGCGAATTCGTCCCACGGTGCGGTGCAGGCCGTCGCGGTCAGTCCGGATCGCAAGACGCTCGCGATTGGCGCGGGCGACGAAGTGCAGGTCTGGGACCTGGCAAGCGGAAAACGCAGCCACCAGCTTAGCGGGCATCGTGAAGCGGTCACCGGATTGAAGTTTGACCGGGAAGGGCAACGACTGTATTCCTCGTCGCTCGATCGCACGGTCCGCACCTGGTCGCTGGCGAACGGCAACCCCACCGGACGGCTCGATTTGCCCGCACCGATCAACGCCATCGAACTGGTCGAACTCGCCTTGCAGGAAAGCGCAGACTTGACGGAATGCGTTGCCGTCGGCGACGCGGAAAACCTGGTCAGAATCTATCGGACTCCGGACACTGCCGTTCCGTTGCCGAATGTCACGGCGGCTCCCACCGCCATGGCGGTCTCCGCCGATGGGGAAGTCCAGGCAGTCGCTGGGGGCCAAGGCGAAATTCGAATTCTGGACGCTGCCGGGAACGTCAAGCATCAGTGGACGGTTCCCGGTGGCGCCGTCCATTGCCTTGCCTTGCACCCGCTGGTCAATACGAATGCCGACACCGATCCGCCGCCACGCCCGTTGCTGGCGACTGGTGGCGGCGACGGAGCGATTCGCCTCTGGGACTATACGACTGGCACACAGGTGGATGTAATGCAGGGGACGCGCCAACCCATCACTGCGTTGGCATTTCGGGGCGACGGAGGAGAACTTGCCGCAGGAACCGACCAGGGAGCCATCGCCGTTTGGAACCTCGCGGGGAATTCACCGGAGCTGGCCGAGGAAGTGGTCGCACAGCCGTCCAACGCGGTTGCTGTGAGCGCGGACGGGAAGCGGTTGGCGACGGCAGGTACTCATGAAGGCCGCCCCGCAATCGTCGTTTTCGACCTGCCCGCGATGAACGTCTCTCACCGGTTGCTCGGACATGCAGGGCCGGTCCGTGCGTTGGCGTTTCGAGCGGATGGCAGCGCGCTGGTTTCCGGTTCCGCCGACAAGACAGCGCGGATCTGGGATCTCAACGACAAGGCAGCTCCAGAAAAGACGCAGTTTACCGGGCATGCGGCGGACGTGACGGCGGTCGCGTTCAGTGCGAATGGCCAACAGGCGTTATCGGGCGCCGGCGACCACTCATTGAAACTCTGGAACGCCGCGGATGGGACCGAGATCAAAGCGTTTGCCGGACACGCCGGCAGTGTTGTCGGAGTCGCGTTTCGGGCGGACGGACACCCGGTTTCGGCGTCGAGCGATAAAACGATTCGCATCTGGAATCCCGCGGATGGCAAGTCGGTACGCACCATCGCCGACACGCACGCGCTGACGGCAATGGCGATGGCGCGCGACGGTGGTCGAGTGGCGGTGGCCGGCGCTGACCACGTGATTCGGCTGTACCAGTTGAATGACGGGAAGAAGCTGGCCTCCCTCGAGGGACAGGCCGGGCCCGTTGTGGAGCTGGCTTTTGATCCTGCGGGAATGCGCCTCGTTGCCAGTTCGTCGGCAGAATTTACCGTTTGGGATGGTTCGTCGGCCAGCCGCCTGGAAACGGTCGCCGTGCAGGACCTGGCAGCGGCCGTCTGGGGGCCCGGGGAAGGCCAGTTGCTGACGGTCGCCGGAGGGCGCCTCGCACGGCGGGAGGTGCGGTTCGTTCGTCCCCTGCCGGGCGGTGCCAAGAACGTCACCGCGTTGGCCTACCATCCGAACGGCCAATCGGTTTACGCGTCGTTCGCGGATGGGACACTGAGGGCCTTTCGTACGACAGACGGTCAGCAGGCGTACGCCGCCAACCACGGCGCAGCGATCCATGATGCGGCGCTCAGCCCGGACGGGCAGTTTCTGGTGACGGCCGGTGAAGACAAAGTGCTCAAGATTTGGACTGCCGCCAACGGGCGTCCCGCACCGACTCCCGTGGCACCGCTACCATCGCCGGTCACGTCCGTGACATTCAGCGGTGACGGCCAACGCGTGCTCGCCGGCGCAGACGGTGAAGTCCGGGCGTTTACGTTCGCCTCCAGGAAACTCGAACAGTCGTTTGCTGAACAGCCGGGGGTCATCAGCACCGTGGCCAGCTTCGGCTCCACGGGCTTCGCCAGTCTGTCCGAGGCTGGGACGATCCACCGCCGGGAACTTCAAGTTGTCAAGCTGGTGCCGGGGCACTCCCAACCGGTGACGTCACTGGCGGTCATGCCGACCGACCGCAAGCAGCTGTTCTCTGCGAGCCTGGACGGTACGGTTCGCCATTGGAGTTTGGACACGGGCCGGCAGATTCGACAGTTCAGCCATGGCGGCCCGGTCGAGTCCATTGCGGTTCGGCCTGACGGAATGCGGCTGGCATCGGTCAGCAACAACCACACCGCCCGGCTTTGGAACGTCCAGAATGGTCAGCGAATCGCGGAACTCAAAGGCGACCTGCGGGCAAAGACGGAGGTAACGCGGCGAACTCAAGATCTGACGGCGGCAACCGCCCGGCGTGACGCGGCGAAACGTAGCCTTGACGCGGCAGAAAAGGACGTCCCCGTGAAAGAGAAGGCGGCCAAGGAAAAGGCCGAAGCCCTGGCTGCGGCCAAAAAGGACGCCGAGGCGAAGCAGGCCACGTTGACCAAAGTGACTGCTGAGAAAGTCGCGGCCGAGAAACTGGCGATCGACGCCGCCGCGGCGGCCCAGCGAGCGACCGTGGCCAAGTCCGCGGCCGATCAAGCTGCCGCGGAATTGGATGCTCGTCTGGCGCAGGAACGCACCAAGGCACAACGGTTGGCAACCCTGGTTCAGCAATCTCCCGAAGATGCTCAGTTGGTGGCGGCGAAAGAGGCGAGCGACAAGCAGGTGGCCGAGCTGACGAAGCAAGCGGCTGCGGCGAAGGCGGCACAAGCGGCGCCGGCCAAGGCATTGGCGGAAGCCTCGAAAGGGGTGACCGACGCGGCGGCCAAGGTGACTGCAACACAGAAGCCGTACAACGACGCCGTGGCCGCCTTACGCCCCGCCTTGGCGAACCAGGTGACGGCCGAACAATTGAACACGATCGCGGCTCGTGAACTGGAGGTCGCGAAGCAACTGGTTCCGACGTCGACGGCCTCGCTGGCCGAAGCCGAGGCGGCCCTGAAGGCTGCCCAAGCCGCCGTCGATGAAGCGAAGCAGGCGGCTACGGCGACCGAGCAACCGCTGCGGGCGGTCGCCTTTTCTCCGGACGGAACGCAGTTGGCGACCGGCGGTGATTTTCCAGCGGTCCATTGTTGGGACGCGGAGACCGGCGCGGCGACGAAGAGTTTCGTCGGTCATCAGGCCGCCATCGGTTGCCTGGCATTCGTCTCCGACCAGGAATTGGTCAGTGGCTCGGCGGACGAGGCGGCCGTTGTCTGGGAGGTCAATCCAGGTTGGGAGTTGGCCCATGTCATCGGTGACGTCAACGACCCGTCACGATTGGTCAATCGTGTCCTCTCACTCGATTTCAACCGCGCGGGGACATTGTTGGCGACCGGCAGCGGCGAGCCCTCGCGGAGCGGCGAAGTGAAAGTCTGGAGTGTGGCTGATGGTTCACTGGTTCAGAATTTCGTCGGCGCGCACGACGACACCGTACACGGCGTCCGATTTTCTCCGGACGGGAAGGTGCTTGCGACCTGTGGAGCCGACAAGTACATCCGAACGTTCGATGTTGCCAGCGGCCAGTTGCTGCGGCGTTTTGAGGGGCACACCCACCACGTGCTCGGCGTCGCATGGCAGGGCGGCGGGCAGGTGTTGGCCAGTGCCGGTGCGGATGGGGTCGTCAAAATCTGGAATGCCCAAGACGGCGACCAGACGCGGACGATCTCAGGATTCAAGAAGCAGGTCACCTCCTTGCGGTTCATCGGCGATACCACGGACATCGCCACTTCCGCCGGCGATCCGCTGGTCCGCACCGTGCGGTCCACCAATGGAGGAACGATTCGAAACTTCGGTGGCGTTGCCGACTTCATGCACTCGGTGGACGTTACCCCGGATGGCGCCGTGCTGGTGGCAGGCGGGCATGACAGTGTGCTGAGGATCTGGAATGGTACCAATGGCCAGGTCCTCAAATCACTCGAACCGCCCACGCCGGAGCCGGCTGCGCAAGACGAGCAGGTTGCGGACAAGTGATGGGAGCGGCACGTTCGCAATTCAGTTCACTCGGCGGCGCCACGAAGCGCGGCCCGCGTTGGAATGCGCAGCGCTGCACCATCGTCAATCATCGTGGCGGTGATGTCTCGCCCAAGCCCAACGCGTGGCCGATCGCCTGATGGTGTTCGAGATGGCGTTCCAGGCTGTGCCGTCGGCATCGGTTGCCGAACGTTGTCGAATGTTTCGTGGAAAGCGTTGAGGGTGGCAGCGGGATGAGCGATTCGCGGAAGGTCGTCTACCTGATGCGCGGTTTGCCCGGTTGCGGCAAGAGCCATCGGGCGCGCCGGTTGGCGGCCGATACCGGTGTGGTGCTGGAAACCGACCAGTACTTCTACGCGGAGGTCGGTGACGACCCCGCCAGCTATGACTTCCGCAGTGACCTGCTGGAGCGTGCCCGCGAGTGGAACCTGGAGCGATTTCGGCAGGCGATCGAGCAGGTTGTATCACCGATCGTGGTCGACCGGGGAAATGGGCTGAACGAAGAGACGCGCCGGTACGCGGCGTACGCTGTCGCCCGCGGTTACCGGGTCGAACTGGCAGAGCCGGATTCTCCCTGGTGGCTGGAGCTTCGCGTCCTGCTCAAATACAAACAACACGTCGACGGACAACTCTTCGATACCTGGGCCGAACGGCTCGCAGAATCCACGAGGCACGGTCATCGAGTGCCCGCGAAGACGATCCGGCACTGGATGGCGAGTTGGCGACACGATGTGACGGTTGAAGCGATCTTGAAGGGGCGATGAGTGACGATGGAATGCCAACCTCGCCGTTCGCTACGTGAAGGCGGCGCGCCGCCGCGGTGCAGGAAACAGCCGGCAGCGAGGTTGTAAGGATCGCGCATCGTGTTCCGGCAACTCCAGCCAGGCTGGGCCCCGGTCCCAACACGAGCTAAGCTGGATAGCTCATCGGCCGCTGGGCATTGGCCTGCGGTTTCGTTGATGCCAGAGTGCATCAGACGGTAAGCCGGATTGGCATGAAGGAGTAACAATGCTGTGCACGTTGTTATGTCGCATTAGCTAATGGTGAAGGTGCCCAAGACGCCTCGCCTGCCAGCCGGAACACGGTTGCGGGCGGCGTGTTCAGCCGTCGACTTAACCGGGGCTAACGCCCGCCGGCTAATCAGTGTGGCGTATTGAGTAGATTCACCACAAACGGCGACGACCCAGCGACGTGCACGAAATCGTTGATCGTTCATGCATTATTCGCGCAGGCATTTGCAGCATGCTCATCCGCTCCCGCTGGTCGCGGCGACTTGATTCAAGATGAACCACTTTTGGCCCCCTGAGCAAACCAATATGAACGGGATGTACAACCGATCGATCGAGAAGGCGTTTGGCCGCCGAGCGCTAATGCGGATGGGAGCCGGCCTGCTTGTGGGAGGGTGGTCCGGTCGTCGTGGGTTGGGGCAGGAAGGGGCGGTGGAACATCCGGCGGGCCAACCTCGACTCAAGGTCACCAGGGTGACGACATACCTGTTGCGTCATCGCCTCCAGCACGCGTTTGGAGCTTCGGTCTCCGTTCCGCTCCCGACCACTCGCAAGGCGTTGCTGGTCAAGATCGAGACCGACGCGGGGTTGGTCGGGTGGGGAGAGACGGCGCCGATCTCCGGGGCGCGGGGGACGATTGACGAGCAGATTGCACCACTCTTGATTGGACAGAATCCGCTCGATTATCGCCGCTTGTGGCGATTGATGTGGGGGGCGAACTTTGGCAACGGATTGGCGGTCGGTGCCGTCGATACCGCGCTCAACGACATTCGTGGCAAGGCCATGAATATGCCAATCACCCAGTTGTTCGGTGGCCCGGTCCGCCGCCGCGTCCCGACCTATGCCTCTGCCATGGACTATACGGACGGGCGGGCGATGGAGGAGCACTATCCGAAGGCGGCTCGCGATGCGCTGCAACGCGGCTTCAAGGCGATGAAGATGCGGGTTGGCCGGTATTCGGTCGCCCGGGAATCGAAGGTGGCGGCAGAGGTTCGAGATTTGGTTGGTCCGAATGTGCAACTCATGGCGGACGGCAACGGCGCTTACACGGCGGGGAATGCGATTCGCATGGCGCACGCGTTGAACGAACTGGACTTCGAGTTTCTGGAGGAACCTCTCCCGCAGGTCGCACCGCGGTACACGGGATATGCGGACCTTCGGGGCAAGATGCCGCTGCCCCTGGCGGGAGGCGAAGCCGTCGATTCGCGCGGTTCCGCCCTGCAACTGATTGATCGGCGCGCGTTCGATATCATTCAGCCGGACATCAGCCTTTGCGGCGGTTTGGGGGAAGCCCTGTTCATTGCCGAGCTGGCGCAACTGGCTGGTATTCGTTGCATCCCGCACTGCTGGGGTGGTGACATCCTGATCGCGGCGACCGTCCAACTGCTGGCCTTGCTGTACGATCCGCACTGGGGGTTGCCGACGGACACCCCCATGCTGGAACTCGATCAATCGGAGAACCCGTGGCGTGACGGATTGGCGGTCGAGCCGTTGAGGATGCAAGATGGCTTCATGGAGGTCCCCACGAAGCCGGGCCTGGGCATCGAAGTCGACGAAGAAGTTGTCAAACAATATGCCGTTTGAGTCCGGGAAAGGCACCGGCGAAACGGCGGTTCCACCAAGCCGGATGTCTCGAACCGCTCCCGGCACGGAAAGACGCACCATGAAGCTGACTCGCGAAACGTTCGTCGGACCTTGGGCCGGATTGCCGGTGGCCTGGGACGACGATGATCGATTTGACGAGGCGACCTACCGTGAGGCCGTTGATCGTTGTTGCCTGGCCGGCGTTCCGGGCGTCTACACGGGCGGAACGACGGGCGAGTTCTACGCGATGGAGTTGGACGAGTTTCAAGCGGTGGCTCGTGCGACCGTCGACGCCTGTCACGCGCACGGGAGGCCGGCGATGATCGGTTGCTCGTCCACGTACACCCTGGGGGCCGTCCGGCGGGCCGCCTTCGCCGCCGAGGTGGGCGCTGACGCGATTCAAGTCGCGTTGCCGTTTTGGATGGAGGTCGAGGAGGCGCAAGTCATTCCCTTCTTCCAGGCCGTTTCGCGCGCCGCAGGCGGGTTGCCGATCTCAATCTACGAAACGCCGCGAGCGAAACGCGTGTTGACCGTACCGATGCATCGGGCGGTCTGTGAGGCGGTTCCCGAGTACTTGATGGTCAAGGCCAATGCGGGGACGGTCGGGGCGACCCCGGAAGGGTGCCGGGAACTCTCGCAGTTTGTCAACGTGTTCGTTGGCGAAGGGCTATGGGGCCCGTTGGGGCGCTGCGGGATCCGCGGCGGCTGCAGTTCGGTGGTCTATTGGAACCCGGCGGTCTGTTTGCAGATGTGGCAGGAGGTGGCGGCCGAGGATTGGCCCGCGGTGGAGGCGTCAAATCAGCGGATTCGGCCCCTGTTTGAGTTCCTCAAGTCGACCTTCGCTCCGCGCGGCTTTACCGATACCGCGTTCGATCGGTTGGGAGGACTCGCCAGCGGCTTTCTGCCAACCAGTCTTCGCAGCCGAGCTCCGTATCCGGGCATCACGCAAGACGATGTCGAGACGTTGCGGCGTTGGTATGCCGCGCATTTTCCAGCCATGTTAGAGTGGTGAAGCCGCCGCGTGGAGGGAAGCCGGCGGGAAGCGGCAGGCATTGGCGGCGAGGCACGATTCTGTCTGACAAAGAAAGGACGTCATGAAGTACCGGGTGTTGGGATCAAGCGGTTTGATTGTGTCGGAGATTTGTCTGGGGACGATGACCTTCGGCGAACCGGTCGACGAGGCGGAGGCCGTGAAGCTGGTGCACGGCGCCATGGGGATGGGCATCAACTTCATTGATACGGCGAATGTCTATGAAGGCTATCGCCGTTACTTGGGAAGCGCCGGCGGCGTGGCGGAGGAGATTGTCGGCAAAGCGCTCCAGGGACGGCGCGATCAGGCGATCTTGGCAACCAAAGTCGGCGCGCCGGTGGGGCCCGGGCCGCAGGATCGAGGGCTCACCGCCAGCCATATTCTGCGCGAAGTCGATCGGAGCCTGCAGCGGCTGCAGACCGATTATATCGACCTCTATATCGTCCACTGGCCGGACAAACATGTCCCATTGGAGACGACGATGGCGGCTCTGGACCAGGTCGTGCGGCAGGGGAAGGTTCGGTACCTGGGAGCCTCCAACCATCATGCTGCTCAGCTCTGCGAGATGCTCTGGCTGGCCGATCAGCATTCCTGGCCACCGATCGTCTCGTCGCAGATCCCCTTCAGCCTGTTGCGCCGCGAGTTTCAACACGACCTGGCGTTTTGCAAGCGCCATGCGATCGGGGTGACTCCCTACCAGCCGCTGCAGGCCGGCTTGCTGACGGGCAAGTACCGGCGACATCAGGCGCCGCCCAGCGATTCTCGCGCGGCAGAGAAGCCGGACTGGGTCTGGACATTCGATGACCGATTGTTCGACCGTTTGGAGCGGATCGAGGCCCTGGCGAATGAGATCGATATTCCCCCGGCCCAATACGCCCTGGCCTGGGTGCTCGCCCAGCCCGCCATGAGCTCGCTGGTGGTCGGGGCCAAGCAACTTGGTCACGTTCAGGATGCGGTGGCCGCGGCTGATCTGAAACTGCCCGCGACGCACCTCGCGAGGCTCGACGAGATCTGTCCGCCGCCGTGGTCGCAGCCGGATCCGATTCGCGGCTGAGCGACCACCGCCATTGCTTGACGCCGTGGACGACGAATTGGAAGTCGGTGCGCCCACGGAATCCTCGTCGCCCCTGGTGCTGGACGGCAACAGGCCGCCGTCGAGCGGAAGGTAGTGCGATCTGGCGGCAGACGATGGGGGGAATGGGCGGGCGGGAGCACGGCCCAGGCCCGCGAGCAGGAATCGAGTGTAGTCGATTCGACAAATTGGCTGTGTCGATATGATTCCATCGGCGTCTCCGTCAGCCGCTTGGTGTGATGGTCGAAGGCTGTAAGTTGTTTTGCGGAGATGGGTTGTTGTGATTGTTGTCGAAATGACTGGTTTTGGCACGTCGCCTGCGATTAACAGCCAGCAGTCCTCCACGAGGAGAGACACAGCAGTCCCCCTGTTCGCGAAGGAGAAGATCATGATGACCTCCCGTATCACTTGTCTGGCATTTGCGTCTCTGATGGCCTGCGGGAGTCTTGCGCGTGCTCAATCACCGGCCCACCTGGACGATTTGGCACGGCAAGCCGAGCGTCAGGCCCGCCAAGTCCTTTATCAATCGTACAGCCTGCACGCGCACGGTCCGGTCGCACGCGACCTCAAGAACGATGCGTTGCAGATGATTCGTCTGGCGACACATATCCACGACGTAGCGCATGTTGAACCCTGGCACGGGCATGGTTACGGGCACGGCCGCCACCATCGTCGCGGCGGTCGGCACGATCTTCGCCAGCACCTGAACCGGGACGTCGCAGAGATGGATCGGTTGCTGCACCATATGCAGGATACGGTGGCCGATCTCCGCTCTCGGCTGGCTGCGTGTCAGCCGGCTTACCTGGGGCCCGGTCAAGGGCAGGTCGGCATCTCCGTGGGACGCCATTTTTCCTTCAGCTTCAGCAGCTACGGGGCGCGTCCCCATCGGCCCGGCCACGGTCACCGACCGTTGTCCTCGCTGGAGCGTATCGACCGCAGCCTGGCAAGCCTGGAGTACACGGTGCACCATCTCCTGGAAGACACCGACGCAGTCTGTGTGCGTGCCCGCTAACGCGGATTAGCCATCAGCCGTTGGGCGTTAGCCCCGGTTCCGTTGATCTTACGGAAGAGAGTGAGAGGCAAACTGAAGACGCCGCCGGGGGAAACTCCGGCGGCGTTTTCGCATGGACCCCCAAGGCCGCGGTCGTCATGTGTGCTTGGGATGGCACCAATCCGTTTCTTCCTCGACCAGGAAAGCCTTGGTCATCATCATGATGCTGCGGTAGAAATCGGTTTGAGCCCGGGCGGTTGCCTGTTCACAAAGTCGGTGCGCCCAGTTGATCCGTTGGACGAAGAATTGCTGGGTCTGGTTTAGTTGATCGGCGGTGGCCGTCGGTTGGCTTGCCAGCGCTTCGAGGGTGGCTGCCATGACGGTCAACTGCCGGCCGAAGTGATCGGCCATGCCGGTCGCTTCCGGGAGACCGCGCGTCTGCAGCTCGCGTTGCATGGCGACCGTCGCATCGTCCTGAAAATGACCGCTGGTCCAAACGGATTGATACGGCGGCAGGTGTCCGCTGGGGCCAAGAAAGAGTCGACAGTAATCGACGGCCAGCGCCTCGAGCGTGCTGTCACTGGCCGGCTGATCCGGGATCACGCCGCCGGCAGCCGTGAACGCGGGTTGCATTGTCGGGGAAGCCAAATCCGCCATCAGTCGCGCATCCGGCTCGGCTTGCCAAAGTCGTCCCAGCAGTCGATACACGGCGGCCCGGCTGCGGAGGGTGGGCGGATCCACGGGAATGTCGGCAGGAGCGGGCATCAGGTTGTGACCCAGGTGGGTGACGAGCCGGAATCGAGCTTGTATCGTGGCCCGCAGTGCGCGTGTTTAGACGCCTAGTCGCTTGATTCGTACAACCGTGTCGTGGAACGCCTGTTGCCCGCTGATCGGATCGGGTGCAATCGGCATCAGTTTGTTCTGGTTCCATCCGTTCCCCGTGTTGCGAACCCATTTGCCGGGGGCGCCTGCGGATTGATCTTCCCACCACATGTTGCGTTCCCAGTCGGCATCCCGATAGTGGTCCGGTTCGGCGCCGACCAGAAAGCCCTCGCCGTCAGACCGCCTTCTGGCTTGGGCAACGCGTGTGTATTGGGTGTGGCCGCACGAATTGCTCATCGCGATCGCGCGGGGATGGATGCCTTCCATGGTGACGATCGGTACGCGCATCCGATCCACTTCGACACGACCTGACGCGTCGGCTTCTCCATGGGCCAGGTGCGGCGATGCCTCTTGCAGCATGGTTGACTGGTAGGAGGCGATCTCGATCCAATCGCCGTCCTGCAGGCCGAATTTCGTCGCGGTCTTGGGGTTCAGCCAGGCCGGGTTGGTATGCACAATCTCTGCCAGCCACTTGAGGTGCATTGTGCGGCCGTGATTGTGAACATTCCACTTGAAGCTGGTCATGATCAGTTCGTCATCGGCCAGCCCCTGGTGCTCGGGCGGTTGAAACCAGATCGGCATCTCGTCGACCTCGACCGTCTTGCCCGCGTGTTGCGGCGGCCGGTTCTTTGTCTTGGTCATGCCGCTGCGCGCAATGAGCTCGCTACAGTCCTCGTTTCTGCCGATCTTGTTGACAAACAGGCTGCGAACCTCGAACTTGCGGCTGGGGGTCAGGAACCCGCGAACCGGCTTGCCGTCCTGGAGCAGCCCGATCCCGATGCCGTCCTTGGTGATGATACCGCTGGTGGGGTCGATATCGGCCCCATCCAGTTCTGCGTCGCCGAGCGGTGCTTTGAACGGTTCGTAGTTCGGTTCCCGGGTGGGGTCTTCCCAGGCGCCTTCGTCGAGCAACCGGTCGAGTCCGCCTTTTCCCGTTGCCGGGTTGACCGGCACGTTGGCTGCCCATTTGCGCATGTACTCTTCGGTATCCTGTTCCGGGTACCATGCTTCCATGCCGCCGCCGATGCGGCGGGCCAGTTCGGGGAAGAAGTCCCGCACGTCGCGGGCCTCGCCCAGCGGTTCGACCATGGGCGTACGCAGGCCGACGTACGGCTTCAGGTTGTACGAAGCGCGTGCATCGAGGTCCCAGCGTTCCATGTAGGTCGACCAGGGCAGGACCAGGTCGGCATAGTGGGCCGTCTCGTTGTAATAGCAGTTGATGCAGACGTGGTACTTGATGAGCTCTTCATTGCCGAGCACTTCCTGCGTCAAACTCTCTTCCGGCCATGTCAGCGGCGAGTCCAGGTTGTAGGTCATGTAGGCTTCCAGCTTGGCCCGACCCTGCAGGAGGTAGAGGTAGATCACTTCGCCCACCCGCATCCTCCTCCAGACGTTGGCGAGCGGATACTCGGGCGGATCCTCCAGCACGCTCCAGGTCTTCGCGCTGGGGGGCAGCGGCGGCGTCTTGAATTGCGGGTCGACGCCTCCCCAGGGGCTGAAGCACCAGCCCCCCTTCTTGCCGACGTTCCCGACCAGGGCGTTCAGCAGGTTGATGGCCCGATCGTTGTAGAAGCCGTTGAGGTGGGCGGAACTTCCCCGGTTGCACATTGTGGTACATGCCGGCGCGGCGTCCGCAAACTCGCGGGCGATCCGTGCGATGTCTGCGGCGGGCACCCCGCTGACCTGTTCGGCCCAGGCCGGCGTGTACGTCGTCAGGTGGTCCCGGAGTTCGGCCGTCGTGACGTTGGTCCATCGGTTGATGAAGTCGTCATCCTGGAGGCCGTCGTTGAGGATCGTATGTGCCATGGCGAGTGCCACGGCGCCGTCCGTGCCGGGAAACGGGGCGAACCATTCGTCGCTGGCGCCGGCCGTGTTGGAAAGTCGCACGTCGAATGTCACCATCTTGGCGCCGTTGTGGAACCGCCCGTTCTGAATTCGGTTCGCAAACGGTACGTGTCCCTGGTGGGCTTCAAAGGCGTTGGACCCGAAGTTGAGGATATATTTCGAATGCTCCACATCGTTCAGGTCCCAGTCGCTCTCCCAGAGATAGGTGAGATTTGCGGCTCGCCGATTTCCCGAACAGAGCGACCGGTGACTAAGTTGTGTGTTGGTGCCGAAGGCGCGGAGGAAGCGGGCCAGGGCATCCTTGCTGCGCTGCCGCCCCTGGTGGAAGGCGAATTCTTCCGGATGGCCGCTGGCTCGAATTTTGCCGAGCCGATCGGCAATTTCACCGAGGGCTGTGTCCCAGGAGATCCGCTTCCATTTGCCTTCGCCCCGTTTGCCGACCCGCTTGAGCGGATAGAGCAGGCGTTCCGGGTGGTACTGATGGTTCAGGCCGGCCTGGCCGCGAGCACAGAGCCGGCCGCGGCTGTTGGGATCGCGCGGATTTCCTTCGATCTTCAGCAGTCGTCCATCCTTGACGTAACCCACGATGCCGCAGATCGTGCTGCATAGCTGGCACATCCCGGGGACGGTGGTCACGTCCTTGTACTTGTCGCGGTCAGGCCAGTTCCGTTTCGCGAGCGGACCGGGCAACTGGCAGACGCCGGGCATCGGTGACTGGCCGACTTCGTACGGCCGGCCGCGGAGTTTCCGCCACTTCTCGAGATCAATGCCGTAGGGGAGCGGGCCTTCGTCAACCGCCGCGCCGGTCGTCCGAGAACCGGCGGCCTGAGGGTTGGCCGGCGTCGCCTGGTCTGCCGACGTGGGGCCGGTGGCAGCATTCGCCGGGGCGGCCGGCGGCTGCGTGCCGGATGCGTCTGGACCGCCGGTCGGCGGTCCTGGAGGGGTGGTCTGTTGTCGGCAACCTGCGAGTCCTGCACCCAGCGCGGCGGCGCCCAGTTGGAGAAAGCGGCGGCGAGTCTCAGAATGGTTTGGCATGGTGATTGGGTGGTTCCCGGTTGTCGGTGGACGACGACACTATTCTTCCCGCGTCTGGCCCACTTCTTTCCAGTTGTGGATGTTGTACGCCTCGTGGTGATAGGACTGCCCTTCGCGGGGCACACGCTCTTCGACGTGGATGACGCCCTCGCCCGCAAACCACATTCGCGGCCGGGTTCCCTTTTCCGCGCGGAGCTGGATCAATTCCACGTCGTTTTCGTAGGCGTCACGCATGGCGCGCGAAACGCCCGACTCGGGGTCATTGAGGTCGCCAAAATGGATGGCGTCGGACGGGCAGGTGGTTGCGCAGGCAGGCTGCATGCCGGCTTCGACTCGGTGGTAACAGTTGTGGCACTTGACTGCCTGGTTGGCGACGGGGTCGATGTAGATGGCGCCGTAGGGGCAGACTTCGACGCAGGTGGCATGACCGCAGCAGGTGTTGTAGTCGATCGCCACCGTGCCGCCCGCTTCCTTGTGGAGTGCGCCGCAAGGGCAGGCCTTGATGCAGGGCGCATCTTCGCAATGCTGACAGGCCATGGGAAGGAACATCCGGGCGACTTGCGGGTATTCGCCGACGTCTTTGTAAATGGTCTGGCGAATGAAGTTGCCCAGGGGAACGTCATTCTCTGCCTTGCAGGCGACCTCGCAGCCGTGGCAGCCGAAGCAGCGGCGTGTATCGATGAACCATCCATACTGCTTCCCGTCGTCCGGCGCCTGGATGCGGTCCTGCCAACGCTCCTTCGGTTGGAAGCGTGGGTTGTCCGCGGCGGCGGGCGTCTCGGATTCCGCGGCGGCGCCGCTGGCCGCAACCGTACCGGCCAGAAATGCGGCCGTCTCGATAAACTCGCGTCGCGTCTTTTTTTCACCGGTCACTGTGGTATCCCAGGCGATTACCAGATATGCAAAGGAACGGATTGTCGACAACTGCCGCAACGTAGCCAACGTCGCCAGGCGGGTGAGCGCGTGACGGCCGCTGTGACGCCACCTGCGCACCGTTGCTTCGCCAAAAATCATAACATAAGTTAGAGGCTGGCCGCGCCGCGTAACTAGCCGCTCAGGGCATTGGCCTGCTGCCGCGGCGCGGTCACCAGGTGTGGTGTGTGCAGGTGTGGTGTGTGATTGTGTGATGGTTGGGCCTGGGAGACGAAAGCTCGTGTTGGATCGAAGAGAACTTCTCAGACGAAGTGGTTTGGTGCTGCCGATGTGGATGGCTGGCCGGTTTGCGGTCGCTGCCGATCCGTCGGGGATGCTCGTGCATAGTCGCACGCCTCGCAACTCGGAAACCCGCCTCCCCAAGCTGGTCGAATCGTGGATTACGCCCAATGATCTGTTCTATGTACGGAGTCATGCGCCGGTCCCCGAGATCGACGCGGGCCAGTTTCGCCTGACGGTCGAGGGCCTGGTTGACAAGCGGCTGTCGATATCGCTGGAGGAGCTCGCCGGGGCGTTTGCCCAGCGCGAGGTGGTCGCCACGCTCACCTGTGCCGGGAATCGTCGCAGCGAACACAGCGCGGTGAAACCGGTCAGTGGAGTGCAGTGGCAGGCCGGTGCGATCGGCAACGCGAAGTGGAGCGGCGTGGCGTTGGCGGACCTCCTCAAGAAGGCCGGTCTCCGCGACGGCGCCAAGCATGTCTGGTTCGAGGGCCTCGATCAAGTTGAACGGAGCGACGGCGTGATTCCCTTCGGAGCCTCGATTCCGATCGAAAAGGCGTTGGCCGACGAGCCGGCCATGCCGGGCACGCTGGTCGCGACGCGGATGAACGGCGAACCGCTGCCGGCCCACCATGGTTTTCCGGTACGGACGGTTGTGCCGGGCTACATTGGAGCTCGGAGTGTGAAGTGGCTGGGGAAGATCGTGGTCAGTGATCGACCGTCGCCGAACCACTACGTGGCAACCGCTTATCGGTTGGTCGAGGAGAGCACTCCCGAAAACTGGGCGGCTGCATCGATACTGTACGACTATCCGCTCAACGCAGTCACCTGTCTGCCAGAGCCGGGTGCGCGGTTGTCGGCGGGGCCGGTATCGGTCTCCGGGTTCGCGCTGGCGCCCGCCAATGCGGGCCAGACGGTGCGTCGTGTCGAACTATCGACCGACGGCGGCCGGCACTGGACTGCCGCGACGTTCCAGTCGCCGGCGGTTCCCTACTGCTGGCGGCTCTGGTCAGCCGAGCTCAAGCTGGCGGCCGGAATGACAGACCTGGTGGTTCGCGCGACCGACTCGGCCGGCGGCACCCAGGCCGAAAAGGTGCCCTGGAATCTGAAGGGTTACATGTTCAACGCCTGGCATCACACGCGTGTCACGGCGTCGTAGCAACGAAACGCGGCCCCGCTTTGTGCCGTCCGGCGACGGCTCCGCGTCTGTCTCCGAGTAAGCGCGGGTCTCCAATGTCTCGCTCGGCGCGGGTCTCCAATGTTTCGCTCGGCGCGGGACTCCAATGTTTCGCTCGGCGCGGGTCTCCAGTGTTTCGCTCGGCGCGGGTCTCTAATGTCTCGCTCGGCGCGGGTCTCTGACCCCGCCGAAACCGCCGACCGAAGGTCTCCAACCCCCCCCGCGATTCCCACCCCTGAGCACCGCGTCACCGCGTACTTCCTGCGTTTTCACCCTTCGCCAGACGGTGGCTCCATGTCACAAGTGACAGGTGTTGTTCGCCGCCTCGCCGCCCCACATCAGCGGCGGTCGAGGCCGGGAAGTACGAGATGCGCTTTCCCCAGGCTGCGGGGCCTCAAACGCCCGGCCCGCATGCTTTCGCACCCGTCCCCCGGTCCGGTCGTACCGGCTGTAGCGGCTGGTCGGCGGGGGCACACGGAATTCCCGTTTCGACGCGTCCAGGTCAGTGGATCTTAATATTCGTCAAATGGCCATTGACCGATTGAATCCCAATGGCATGGAGAAATCGGAACAACTCCCGCAACCCCTCGATGGCCGGCAGATGCCGCCCGAGCAGGCGGGGCCATGCGGTAGTTTTACAGAGTTCGCTCATGGAGGAGCATTGATGAAGGTTCATTACTTCTTGCGCGCGTTTGGGGCGTTGTGCCTGATGTGCGGGGTCGCACCCCTCGCCTCGGCCCAACAGCCGACGGTGGCAGATTACGAGAATCTGCAGCGGATCGTTGCGGAACAGGACGCTCGGCTACGCCAATTGGAGACCAGCCGGCTGCCGGCCACCGAAAGCCCCTCCGGGTATTTCAGCGTCAATGCCAGCAACTCGCTGGAACGGCGAATGACTGAGCTGGAGGAGTTTATCTACGACTTGGAAGACAAGGGGGAAGGCAAGCCGGACGGTGGTAGCTCGATTGCTTCCGGCCACTCGGACTCGAAGATGAAGATCGTCGGCCGTGTGCATGCGGACTACTGGGGCTTCCCCGGCGACTCGGCTGGTGTCAACGAGATCGAGAACGAGAATGTGCTGTTCAGCCCCCAGGATCGCGTTGGCTTTCGCCGGATGCGGTTTGGGGTTCGCGGCAGTTTGCCGTCGAACATGGAATATCGCATTGAAATGGAGTTCGCCGGCGGCAATCGCTCCGAGTTCCGGGATGCCTGGTTGGGTTGGAACGAACTGCCGGTGGTGCAGACGCTGTTGATTGGTAATCAGAAGCGACCTTACGGCCTGGATCACCTCAACAGTAGCCGCTACAACGTGTTCCTCGAACGACCCTTCGTGATCGAATCGTTCAATCAGGACGCTCGCCGTTTGGGAATTTGCGCGTATGGCGTGTCGAACGATCAACGCTGGAACTGGCGCTACGGCGTCTACAATCAGCGTCTGATCCAGGACGAGGGCAATTTCATCAGCGATCACCTGCAGGGTGAAGTCGCCGGCCGTCTGGCCAACACGATCTGGTACGACGAATCGTCCGGTGGACGCGGCTACGCGCACTGGGCCGTTTCGGGTACCTGGGCGGACAGCGATGGCACGGGTGAGTCGCCGCCACGGGCAAGCAGCGAAGCCCGTTTCCGCACACGCCCCGAAGCGCGGACTCAAGCTCGCTGGCTCGATACGGGCATCATTGCCAACGCCAACGATTATTTCATGGTCGGTCTGGAGAGCGTCGTGAATGTGGGGCCGGTGCAGGTTGTCGGTGAATACCAGAACTTGTTCATGGACCGTTCCGTTGGCAGCGACGTGCATCTGCACGGCGGGTATGTGTACATGTCGTATTTCCTGACTGGCGAGCACATGCCCTGGTCGAGGAAATCCGGTACGCTTGGCCGCATCAAGCCGTTTGAGAACTTCTTCCTGGTCGAGCGCTGCCGGGGTGGTAAGGGCTGGGGAAAGGGAGCCTGGCAAGTTGCTGCACGATACTCCTATGCTGACTTTAATGACGACGTCTTGGGACCGAATCCGGTCTTCGGCGGCGTTGGCCAGGCGGTCACGCTCGGTGTCAACTGGTACTGGACGCCTTATGCCCGCATTCAGTTCAACTACATCACCGGTAAGATTCATGACCGCGACTCGAACAATGATGAGAACCCGCCCGGTCCGCAGAACCTCGTCAGTGGCGAGTACAGTATTGTGGGTGCCCGTGCGATGGTCGATTTCTAGAGCCGGTTGATCCGTCACATGTTCGAGCCCGGCCCGCCCTTGACTGTGGCGGGCCGGGACAGGCATGCCGGCCCGGTTGAAACCAAATAACAACTTGACTCAGATTTGGAGTAAGTGAAATGCGTTCACAGATATTGACCTTTGCAGTGCTGGCGCTGTTAGCCGGCACACCCGTTCTGGCGGGCGAGCACGACCATGGCAAATCCAATGGTAAAGGGCACGGCCGCATCTGGTGCCCGCATTGCGGTGAAGCCTGTTACCCGACGGTGACCAAAGGGAAGGAAACAAAAGTCTGCTTCGAGACGGAATGCAAGCCGATCTGCATTCCCAAAGTCCGGTTCCCTTGGGAAAAGGACTGCGGGAAGGGTGCCAAGGGCGGCAAGGATATCCACGGAAGCGGCAAGTGCGCCCACGGAAAGCACGGCTGTGCTCGCTGCCCGGAAGTCAACTGTGTCACGCCTAAGTGCGGGCGGACCAAGTATGTCAACGTACTGCTCAAGCACGAGTACGAGTGCACGGTCTGCAAGTACAGTTGGGATCCCGGAAAATTCGAGGGTGACTCGAAGTACAACAAGCAGGACGCTGGTCCTGCCGAAGTCGGCGAGCCGCCCGCCGCGGAAGTCGGCGACCCGGTCGTGCCGGTTCCGCCGCCGGTGGAAGCGCGACGACGGGCGAACTCGACCAACGTGCAGCCGGTACGACTCGAGCGGGCTGCCGTGCCCGCCCAACCGGCGTCGACCACGTCGTCCCGCCGCAGTCTGAAGGTGTTTTCGACCTTCTTCAAGTAAGGTCGCTGGGGGCAATCCGCGGATCGTGCCTATCTCAACCTGTCCGCACTCGGTACGCCGGGTGCGGACTTTTTTGGTTTATTGATACTTGCGCAGCAAATGGACCAGGACGACCAACGGGAGTCCGCAGATACACGGCCGCGCGTTGCTTGCCGAAGGCTCATTTGCCGCGCAGCCGTCAAGAGGCTCGTCTGCCTGGGAGTCGCTGGGTGACGCGTTGCCGCGCCACCGGCCCGTTGCCATGCTGTTGCTGTTGCCTTGCCGTTACGATGCCGTTGCCGGCACATCGCTCGACGGCCGGCACATCGCTCGACGGCCGCCGCGGCCTCCAGGCTACCCCATGTCCAGATGTCCCGTTCCTTTCGGCAGGAACGTCTTCCAACTGGCGAATTTCGGATTATCGAGTTTCAAGGCGAGCGTGGGGTTGTGCGACGGCTGCTTCGGCTTGCTCATCAACACCATCCGCGCTTCCTTGGGGGTTCGCCCGCCCTTCTTGGTGTTGCAACGCACGCACGAGGCGACCACGTTCTCCCACGTCGTCGGGCCGCCCTTGCTCCGCGGCACGACGTGGTCCAGGCTGAGCTGCGCGGCCGGCAGGGACTGGCCGCAATACTGGCAACAGTGTCCATCTCGGGCGAACAGGTTGCGCCGATTGAGGCGTACTGCGGAGGTGTGCTGCCGATCAAATCGAGTCAGCCGCAGAATCCGCGGCAACTGGATGTCGAAGTTGACCGCCCGCACCCAGTCATCATGATGCCCTCCGTCTTCGCGCCGCAGTTGACTCAGCTCGCACCACGAGTCGAAGTCGTAATTCGTGAACTGTCCATCTTCAATATCGATGACTTCGGCGACTTCCCGATAGAGGAGCACGAAGGCTCGTCGAGCGGTGATCACGCGAGTCGCCATGTAGTGGCGATTCAATACCAACACGCTCGTATTGAGAACCTGGTCGTGCTGGGCTGGACTCATCACGAGTCTCCGTCGGTAAGCGTCGTCGGGTCCGAAGAGGAATAGGCGTCATCGAACAAACACGCTGGTGGGCAGAAGCGATCAAGGACCAGAAGCAGACCGTGCGTTGTCGTCCCTTAACGCGATCGCGTTCGTCGTCGCCCTGACTGCCATCCCTGCAGGCGACTGGCTAGTATTTTATCCGCTCGGTGTGGCCCAGACCAGTCTCGCATGCCTGCAACGCTGTCGAATCTATTTTTCGAGAACAATCGACTTGCCCCGCAAGGCGCGTTGCCATTACGATGAATCTGGCAAGCAACCTGACGGCTGCGCGACGCCCGTTTACCGGCCAGATGTGATTCGCTCGGAAGGGAAATTCGTCAGCTACGGCGTTGCCAATTTGTCGCGTGAGGGCACGCAATCGACCTCGACTTGTGGTCCTGGCAGGTTGTTATCCCGGCAGGGCACGATTCACATTTGATCTTCAAGAAAACTTCATGAAGGATAGCGGGATGATTCATTTTTCGTGTGATCGCTGCAAGCGAGTTCTTGGCGGCGACGAGCTCCGCTATGTCGTACGGATCGAGGTTCAAGCCCAAGTCGATTCGACCGACGGCGAAGAGCTCGATGATGACCGCGATCATCTCCTGGAACTGCACGAGATCCTGGAACGGCTTGATGACGAAGATGCCGAGTACGACGGTGAAGACGTTTATCAGCGCCGACGTTTTGACCTTTGTCCCGAGTGCCAATGCAAGTTCATGAAGGACCCCATGGGACACGAATCTCTGGCCCATCTGGGTTTCAGCCAGAACTGATCGCGGTGGCCGCTGAGCCGGTCGTCGTGCGATCAACGTGAGTCCCGCTGTTGGTTGTTTGTCCGCGGAGGCTCCACCAGTCATCCGTGTTGGACCGTGCCGCCGGCGCGCATCAAGATGGCTGCCGCCGGCATCCATTGGCCGGCCCAGCTTGGGGCAGCCGATGTCGCGCTTGCCGGCGTTTGTCGGCCATCTTCCTGCCAGGTTTCCCGCCACGCCCATGACGCGCCGCTTCCGTCGCCGTCCTTCGACCACCGTCTACGTGATAGGAGCACTGGTGATCCTGATTGGTGCCCGGTACGCCTTCGACCGGATGCGGCAGCGTCCGGGGGTCATGCCGGGAGAGATGTTGCAGGAGGGCGCTTGCCACGTTGTACGGGTCATTGATGGTGACTCGCTGGTGGTGCGACAGACGTCGACGCCGCCCGGCCAGTCGCAACGGCGGACCGTCGAGGCGACGATTCGCTTGTTGGGGATCGATTGCCCTGAAGTCGACGAGCCGTGGGGTGAGGAGGCGACCGCTTTGGCCCGCCAGTTGACCGGGCAGCGTTCCGTGACGCTCCGCTTCGATCGGCGGCGCCTGGACCGGTACGAGAGATTTCTGGCGTATGTGTTTGCCGGTGACGAGATGCTCAATGTCCGGTTGGTCGAAGCCGGATTCGCGCGGGTCGATGTCTATCCGGGCGACTCGGTCTCGATCGGTCGTCGTCTTGACCAGGCAGAACAGGCTGCGCGAGCCTCGCAACGCGGGCTCTGGGGAAGCTGAGCGGCGGACCGTCGGGCACCGCATGACCGGCATGCCAACTACCCGGTTCGTCGTCCGCAGCATGACCAACCCATGGTGTGGATGAAGATGCGATCACCGGTTTCAGGTTGCTCGGCATTGGGGCCAAGTCCTATTCGGTATGACGCAATGCGGCATGGTAGCTCGGCCCCCTCACCCCCGGCCCCACTCCTCCAGACAAGCTGGGGGAGAGGGGAGCCAGTGTGGTCGCTGCCGCTGCATGACGTCATTCCATACTTCCGGATTCCGCACTTCCGTAGGTCATGCTGTGCATGAGATTCCTTACTTCCCCGCGGGGGACGTTGAGAGGTTGTCAGGTGACTGATAGAATCGGTCGCTTCGTTAGCACTGCGTGGGCTGGCATGCCGGACGGCGCCGATCGGGCCGCTGCCCGGCAGGGCAATGAACTGCCGGGGCAATGAACTGCCGCGGCAGTGAACCTGCCCGGTGGGACCATGAAGCGGGTCGATTGCCTTTGCTTACCGGCCCCGCTCGACGCCGCCTTGAACGCCGAAACGTCGGCGGGGATGATTCGCCTTCCAACGGGCGCCAAGGCGGCGCACGCCACACGACCAAACTGTCTCCTAGATGCCAAGGACTAATGTTCCGTGAATGCGAAAGAAAACTTGAAGATTGCTGTGATTGGTGGAGACGGGACCGGTCCTGAAGTGACGGCCGAAGCGCTCAAGGTGCTGGCAGCGGCAGCAGAGTTGGACGGCTTCGGATTCTCGACGCAGGATTTTCCGTTTGGTGGCGAACACTACCTTAAGACGGGTGAGATCCTGCCGGACGGCGCGGTGGACGAACTGCGGGCGTTTGACGCAATCTACCTGGGAGCTGTCGGGCATCCCGACGTGGCCCCCGGAATCCTGGAAAAGGGACTGCTCCTGGAATTGCGGTTCAAGCTCGACCAGTACATCAATCTGCGCCCGGTCAAACTGTATCCCGGGGTCGAAACACCGCTGGCCGGCAAGCGGCCCGAAGACGTTGATTTCGTGGTGGTCCGGGAAAACACGGAAGACCTTTATTGCGGGGTGGGGGGCTTTTTGAAAAAGGGGACGGCCGACGAAGTCGCCACCCAATCCGCCGTCTACACGCGGAAAGGATGCGAACGGTGCATCCGCTGGGCCTTCGAGTACACGCAGCGGCGAAACAACCCCAAGGGTAAGCGGCTGACGCTGGTCGCCAAGACCAACGTGCTGACGTACGGTCATGACCTCTGGTGGCGGACTTACCAGGAGGTGGCCAAAGACTATCCCGACGTGGAAGCCGATTACAACCACGTCGACGCATGTTGTATGTGGATGGTGAAGAACCCTGAGTATTACGATGTGATCGTGACCACCAACATGTTCGGCGACATCATCACCGACTTGGGGGCAATGGTCCAAGGCGGGATGGGGGTTGCTGCCGGCGGCAACATGAATCCGGATCCGGGCGGGGTCAGCATGTACGAACCGATGGGGGGCAGCGCGCCGAAGTACACGGGGCAAGGCGTGATCAACCCGATCGCCGCCATCGGTGCCATGTCGATGCTGCTCGAGCATACCGGCCAAGAGGCGTCCGGCAGCAGAATCCTCAAGGCGATTCAAGAAGTCACCGGCAATAAGATGGAAAGTCAGGCGGCCGGACGTATGGGTTACAGCACGTCGGAAGTCGGCGACCTGGTCGTCGCGGCGATGCACGCCTGAGCCGGCCAGACCTGGTTGGCCACGCCATCGATTCCGGCGTCACGCGACGAGTGAGACACGGCACGGCGGCCTGGTTCCCGCGCAAGCGGGAACATGCTCACGGAGGGGCTTGTTTTTTAGCGGACAAGCTGATCGAAGCGGCGGTGGGCGGCCAGGTAGTTTTCCGCCGCCGTCCGTAAATCAGGCGGAAGCCGGCGATGCAGTTGTTGCTCGGCCGCCTGCTGGGGATGACGGAGCAACTGTTCAAGCCATGCATCGGCCACCTTCGGCTTGACGACATCCAGCAGGCCTCCCAATTCATGGAGAACCGTCGGGTAGTTGATGCGGTGCACATCGTCGCGGCTGGCGGCGGCCAACTGCCGGAGCCGGCGCTCCGCCCGCACGAACTCTTCGCCGATCTGGTAACTCAGCTGATCGCCCACGCCGACGAGCACCACGCGCTGCTGTGACCGTCCGCACTCAATCAGCTCGTCCAGTTGCCGGACGACGCCCCGATCGTAGCCGAGTGCCCGACAGTCGATCAGCAGCAGGCTGCCCTGCCAGTCCCGCGGTGCGGAGAAGATGATTGTGAAGACCTTCGAGCCCTCCAGGTTCAACTGGCGGGTTTTTCTGAGTTTGAAATAGACACCTTGCGAGTGAAGCAACGTGCCGCTCGCGGTGACCGCGTCCATCGGCGCGACCAGTTCGTAGCGTTCCGATTCCGTCCGTTTGGAACCCAGGCTGGAGTTGCCGTTGGCCGTGACCAGGTGATCCCAGGCCCCGTTGACGGCCAGCCCGGCCGACCGGGTCTTCTCGTGCTTCTTTTCGATGTTGATACCGCCGGCATAGTCGGAGGCCAGCGTGGTCCTCGGTTGGTAGTCCACAACGCGGACCGAGGTCCGAGGACTGACGAAGCGATAGATGTACTCGACCAGGTCTTCTTCCGACCGCTGTGCAACGAGCGACGAGATTTCGAATGTGGCTTCCAGCAGTCGTTGTTGCGGATGGCGGGCCGCAAACTCGTCCGTCGTCACATCCGCACAGGAGATCACCAAGGGGACGTCGAAGTGCACCTGGGGTGCGGCGGCGCGGACCGAGCCGGCGATCGAGAACACCAGAAGTCCAAAGCCGAGGAACGTGACGGGTCGCAGCGAAGAGACCGAGAGATGACGAGAACCATCCATGACTGCAGCTCCTATCCTTGTTGTTCCCGGAGGGAACCGGCACGTGGAAGCTGCCCTGCTGCATGTTACCTCGCGAGCGAGGTGTCGCCACTCCTTCGTGGAGGCGCCTGTCACAAACTCTGAAATGCGAAGCGGCGGAAACCGAATGCCCTGCCAGGGGAGCCAACCGGTCGTCGCAGAAGCCCAATCAACTCGGCGGATGCTCGGACAGGACTGTCTTTCCCGGCGGCATCGTCCTTTTCAGCCGCTCCACACCAATCGTAGCGCCCCGCGCCATACGGTCAAGGGGCGCGCTTGAAAACGGAAGGAATATGAGGTTGCAGCGCCACTGCGGAAGCGGTTTTCCCCATCGCCGGCGGCTAATCGGACCGGGCGGCAACGTGGACTTCGTCAAAGCTGTGGAGCGATGCGTAGTCGTGGTCGGCGGGAGGCTCAGCATTTCCGGGACGGATGCAGAGCCCTGTCCGGAGACCGGCAGTTCGCGCGGCCTCCAGTTCCGCGACCACGTCACTGAGAAACAGGACATCGGCCGGTTGGCAGCCGATGTCGTCGGTGATGGCGTGGTAGCTTGCGGGTTCTCGCTTTGGGCCTGTCGTGGTGTCGTAGTGGGCATGGAGCAGCGGGAGCAGGTTACCGGCCTCGGTGTGCCCGAAGAAGAGGCGTTGTGCGGCGACACTTCCAGACGAATAGATTCGCAAGTCGATTCCGGCTGCCTGCCAACGTTGCAGGGCGGGGGGCACGTCGTCGTAAACGTGTGCCCTCAGCTCGCCGCTCTCAAAACCGGACTTCCATATCAGGCCTTGCAACTGTTTCAGCCCGGTCGCCTTGACGTCGGCGTCCATCAATCGCAGGACTTCGTCGTGCACCAATTCCTGAGCGGATGGACCGCCTGCCGTGGCGAGCCAATCTGCCAGCGAAGGCTGGCCGGCATCACGGGCGATCAACTCGCACGCCTGTGTGACGTCTTGATCGTCTCCACGCGCGGTCAGAAAACCGCGCAGCTCGCGGCGCACAAACGGGAACATTTCGTCGTAGACAAAGCGAATCGACGAGGTTGTGCCTTCGATGTCGAGAAGAATTGTGCGGCCGGCGAATTCGATCACAATTTCACCACCGGGTCGAGATCGTCAGCCGGCGGCAGGTAGTCCGGGCCCCAGCAGACGGCCGAGTACTTCTCGTCGACCGGGTTGTCGACATAGTGCGGAGCCCAACCTGCCGGGTCTTGGAACAGGCGGATGCAGCGAATGGAGCGGTCGTCGCACAGATTGAACCAATGCTGGGTGCCGGCGGGGACGTTGATCAGGTCACCGCTTTCCACCAGCACACCGAAGACGGGGCCATTCTCGGGATGAATGTGAAAGATCCCGCGGCCTTTCACCGTAAACCGCACTTCGTCTTCACTGTGCGTGTGTTCCTTCGAGAATTTCGCCAGCATCTCATCCAGGCCGGGCGTCTCCGGCGTCACGTTGATCACGTCAGCCGTTACGAACTGTCCGCGCTCTTTGAGCCGCTCAATTTCCGGCGCGAAACCGGCGAGGATCGCTTCATTGGTGGCGTCTTCGCCGATCCGGCTGGCCACATCCCACTTTTCGTACCAGATCCCGAACGGTTCGAGGAAGGCTCGGATTTCATGTGGATCGTTGAGGGTCCGATTTTCGTCGGGGATACTGATGGAAGCCATAATCGTTCTCCGCCTCTGAATGGGATCGTAAGTGGATTGGAAAGGGGAGCGGCCTGACGATTGCTCGTCACGGTGACGGCCAAGCCGCGCGGCGAGCTCAGCGCTGGCCGGTCAACTGAATTCTGCGTGCTTTGCATTCGAGCAGGAACTCGAGGATTTCGACATGCCGGCGCGCTTCCGCGACGTCCCGGCCCCACGTGTAGAGGCCGTGGCCGCGGATTAGAAAGCCGTACTCCAAGGGAGACTCGGCGTCCGTGAGCCGCCGGCGAACTTGCTCGGCGAGGTGCGGGATGTCCTGCGTGTTATCAAAGATCTCGAACCGGAAACGGCGTTGGTGCGTTTTGATGCCCTCCAGTCCTTTCAGCATTTCGTACCCTTCGAACTCGATGCCACCTTCGTCGAAGTACAGTTGCGACAGCTCCGTGGCCCACGGCGAATGGGTATGCAGAATGGCACCCGCAGGACGCTCGGCGGCCACGACGACGTGCAACATGGTTTCGGCCGATGACTTTGGCTGATTGGGGGCGGTCGGACGGCCGTCGGCAGCGACCCGTACAAAGTCGTCACGGGAGAGGTTGCCTTTGTCCTTGCCGCTTGCCGTGACGACCAGTTCCAAGGGGTCGGTCCGCAGCACGACACTGTAATTGCTGCTCGTGCCGACCGACCAGCCGCGTTGATAGAACTGGGCACCGGTCGCGCGCAGCGCATCAAGGTGCGGTTCCAGGTTTGCCAGCGGATTCGGGTGGCCGGCCGAGCCGGCCGTTGGTCCGATGAGTTCGTCTGTGGACACAGGCATGTCAGGGGCTGGAGTGCCGTGGGGCAGCCAGGTCAACGGTCCGCTCGTTGTCCCACCTCTGACTGCCGGGCCCGTCGGGTGAATGCCCCTCGGGTTGGGTCGACTCAGTCTATCACATGCGGGCGGCTAATCAATTCGCGGCAACCAGGGCAGGGGGCTAGGTGCTCAGGGTGAGTCATCCGCTGCAGCACGAATCCCGGGGCTCAGAGCTACATGTCGCGGGAGGGCGATTTCCCTGCTTCCCCGGCCGCAAGCTGGGTAAGCGGATCAACTGTGCATGCGCGGCAACGGGTCGCCCGCGGCGACGATTTCGGCTTCCTGATCGGCAAGTTCCGCCAGTCGCTGGTTGACCTGTCGCTCGTTGCCGAACGTCTTGGCCAGCCGGACGTAGGTTGCGTGATGCCGGGCCTCCGACTCGAAGAGACTGCCGTAGAATTCCGACAACTCGCGGTCCGGGACATGGTCCCGCAGCAGACTGAACCGCTCGCACGACCGCGCCTCGATCAAGCCCGCCACCAGCAAGCGGTCGATGGCCCGTTCCGGTTCCGACTTCCTCACGCACTCCAGGAGCTGGCGTCCGTAGCCGCCGGCCTTCTGCCGCCGAAAGGGGATTTGGCGGCCTTTCAGAATTTCCAGCACCATGTGGAAATGTTCGAGCTCTTCATTGACGATCGTCGTCATCTCCCGGCAGAGCGCCTCGTGATCGACATAGGCGACGAGCAGGTTCATGGCCACGCCGGCCGCCTTTTTCTCGCAATGGGCGTGATCAATCAGGATCTCGTCGAGGTGCTCGTCGACTTGCTTCAGCCACCGCACGGAAGACGTTGATTTGAGATTCAGCATGATGGGGCAATGATAGATCCTTGTCTGCCGGTATGACAAGGATCGGTTGGGCCGGGCCGGCTCAGGGCGGCAGCTCGACCCCTCACCCCCGGCCCCTCTCCCCCAGACAAGCTGGGGGAGAGGGGAGCCCGTGTGGTCGCTGCTGCTGCATGACGTAATCCCACACTGTAATTCCACACTTCCGGACTCCACACTTCCGGGCTCGACACTTCCGGACTCCACACTTCCGTAGGTCATGCTTTGCATGACATCCCGTACTCGCGGTAGCATCGCAGATGCCAGATGGAATCGTTAACGCGTTGTCATTCAATACGTTGAGGATGCGATCACCGGACTCGAATTGAACGGCGTCGGGGCTAGCTGGCATCGTCCGCGTTGTAGTCGAGTGCCCAATAGGTCAGCCCGGTCACCAGGCCGCCCGCGATGGCGCCGCGAATCGCCGGCCGGTAGGCCCGGTAGTCGAATTGGGCCCGTGCCGTCTGGCCGTCGCTGATCAGCAGCATCGCCTGTTGTGAGGCGGGCGGAGCGGTCTGCGGCGCCCACAGGCGGACTGATTTGATGCCGGCAGCGGAGTGGATTTCGTAGACCCCGGGCCGGAGGCCCGCAACGGCGAAGCGGCCCGTCATGTCCGCTTTGGCGCGTGCGACCAGCTTCTGATTCTGAATGACGGCGACCTGCGTCATGGCGACTGGACGTCCTTGCCGGTTCACGATCTGACCCCGCAATTCGCCGTTCGGCTGCAGCGCAATGTCTCCCGCCTGGCCCGCCGCGGCAGGCGTCTGCTGTTCTCCGGCACCGAAGGCGGCCGAGTGGGCTGCGAACGTGGTGGTGAGCACTGCTACCAGGCAAAGTCCGCGGCACGCCGCCGTCATCGCACATTTCATGGTTCATCTCCTGCAGAGTTGGGGGCCAGTCCGAGCTTCGCCATGATCGCCAGGAACGCTGGGCGTCACTTGTTGCGGAAGGTCTCGCCTACTTCATCGGCCGGACCGACGGGAGGAACCAGGAAAAATTTGCGGATTATGTCGAATGTCCGGAGCGGCCAGGTTGCCAGGCGAGGGCGCGTCGGGGCGTCGGCGAGGCGTGAGCGGGGAAGGCGCTGGGCGGCGAGACAAGAAACGGAAAAAGCCCCCCCGATCCAGGATGGACTCGGAGAGGCTGATGCAAGCGAGGCCGACGGGACTCGAACCCGCAACCACCGGATCGACAGTCCGGTACTCTAACCAATTGAGCTACGGCCCCTTCGCTCGACTAAATGTTCGTGCGAATTGCGAATTATAACCTTCGGCCGCTCGGCTGCAAGTACCGTAGTCGAATCCTCCGCGCCTGTCCTGACCCGAAGGATCGGCAAGATTTCACCTGCCACGCCGCCTCTGCGACGGTTGTGACCTATGGTTAAGGTAGAGAACTGCAGCCTCAGAGGACAATCTCATGCTCCACCACTTCGAAACCTTCTGCCACCAACTGTCTCGAGAGGTCGGTCATTTTGATCAGCAGCAGTGGGCCATCGTGATTGCCGTCGTGATCGTCGTCGGCATTTTCCTGCTCCGCGGATACACGCCGGGCAGCTATTGATCCGTTGACTGCCGTCGCCCTGCCTTGTCCGGAAGCGGGCGATCAGTACAGGTCGTCTCCAGGTTCAAAGCCGAGTTGTCGGACCTGGTCAAAATCGGCTGTAGCCAGGTCGCTTTCCTTCAGTTCCTCATAGATCAACCCGCGGTGGTACAGGACGACCGCAAACGCCTGTTGTTGGCGGTGCAGCTGGATGCGATAGACGCGGAGGTCGGCGATCCCCAGGTTGTCACGTTCTTCCGGCCGGCGCAGGCTGCGAACGTACGGCGTGTAGGCGCTGAGGGCCGTTTCGAGATCGTTGCGAGCCGTCTCGTAGTCGCCCAAACGATAGCGGATGAAGCCCCGCGTATCGAGAAAAGCCGGGTTGGGACCGAGTAGATCGATGGCCTTGTCGATCTCCTGCAACGCTTCCTCCAGTTGCCGATGATTGATCGCTCGAAAGTACGCCAGCGTATTCAAGGCAGTGGCCCGCTCTTCGCGCCCCTTGTTGCGACTGGCCACCACCAATGCCTCGAGATCGCGGAGCGCCCCGGCAACGTTGCCCATTTTCTGGTACGTCATGGCGCGGGCAAGCAGCATGCGGGGGTCGTTGGCCGCAATTTCGTAGATCTGCTCGTAGTCCCGCAGCGCCGCTGGAAAATCCGCCACCTCGTCATGCCAGGCGGCCCGTTGCAGATACAATTCGACATGGGTCGGATTCAACGCGATCGCCCGGTCGACCACCCGGATCGCCGACTGCACGTCGCCGTTCAGGTAATGTTCGGACGCCGCGGCGAGCCGCCACCGACCGACTTCATCGGGGTACCCTTTGATGCCCAACGGCACCGCCACCATCCCGATCAGGCAGATGCTGAGCAGCCATTCCAGCCGAGTTCGTCGCGGCCGTTGGTGGGCTGCCGCATCCTGGGGATCGTCAGCCAGCGAGGCCAAAATGGGTGATTCGGGTGCTGCTGGAGACGACATAAGGTGATCCGCCGGTGAATCTTAGCGAGGCTGGGCCCCGGCCCAATCGCAGGCTAACGCCCGTGGCACGTTAACTCGCTCCCATGGGTCGCGAGGACTTCCTTCAAAATGAACGATTTTGACCCCACAAGCAAGCTGGGGTTTCGACGGATGACCGATGTGCCGGTCGCGGTCCGTTGGTAACCGGGGGGGATGGAACGAGCTGAATTCGGAGACCGGCGGCCGGCCGATCCGGCGGCGTCGTAGACCCGCGCCGACGGCGGAATTTGCGGTCGATCCTTGTGACGGGGGGTGGAGGCCCGCTTGCAAAAAAAGACGTCGTCGGGCATGCTTATCAGCCTAACACCTACAGTTTGAAATACCCGATTATAAGGAGTCGCATGTGCCCCTGTTCGAAGTGGAGACAGACGCACACATTATTATCACGTGGGCCGCTGACGATGCCGCCGCGCGTGAGGTTGTGACCGAAGCGTATCCGTCGGATAAGGTCACGCGGATGACCAAACGGCCCCGAGACACCTGGGTGATCTCCAAGGGTGCCTTGGGCCTCACCGCGACCGACACCGATCCGTGCAGCGTGGCCCGCGATTGCCTGGCGAAGGCCTCCGGCGACAAAGTGCATGCCATTCGTTTGTACATGCACGAGACGGGTACCGATCTCGAGCGAGCTCGCAAAGTCATTGAATCGAATATCTTGATGGGCTGGTAGTCATCTGCCGCCCGGTAGTCACCTGCCGGGCGAGTTGCCCCCGATCGTGCGGGGGGATGTGACTTCAGGTTGTCATGGCAGGTGGTGCCCGCTTCAGCGGGAACTGCCCCTGCGTGCGCTGAGCTCTGTTTGCCCCAGCGACCGACATCAGCGTTTTCTACGCAATTTCTGTTATTTCCACGGCCACCTGCGCTCGATACCTTGATCAGACAGCGCAGGCATCCTCGATCAGCGTGCATTGCCGTTTTGAAGCGTGCGGTGCGTACGGCGGTCGATCTCTGCTGCGGTTCCTCCCGCAGGCTTGCCACGCGGTCCTTCATCGACTCAACGGCATGACGCATAGGTTTGGGCCCGGAAAATGTCAGCAAATCGAATCCCGGAAATCCCGCAAGGTCGGATCACGGCACCCAATTCACCCGGCGGGAGCGCTCGCCACGTGCGAGTGCAAGTCTGCGACACGCAGCAGGAATGGCGTCTACACGCCAGCTTCGCCACCACGGATCAGGCCAAGGCCTGCATCCAGGAGCTCTGGCGAAAGGGCATTCCGACACGCATGATCGACTGCCGTTGCTGCCCGACGGCCAGCTAACCGGTCGGCGAGTCTTGCATCGTGCGTACGGCCTGGAAATGGGGCGTCTTGGAATCGGGGCCCCCTCCTTGCCATGACAGCGCCCTGATCGCGGCGGCTCGCTGCGACATCCGTTGCCACGGGAGAGTTAGCGCGTGCAGCGCGGCCCCGGTGTCTTCAATCCGCCGTCTCCCGGCGTTTCGACGGGGAGGGAGACGTCCGCGGAAATGGCCTGTTTGCGGCTTGCCGGACGTGTAAAAGGCCGCTCACGCTTCGACGTTGTACCGACGCCTGGCCGCGCCACGTCATGCACAGGATGACGTGCGGAACGGCGATGTAACGTCCGCAGTGCGTCGCCGAGAGCAACCGTCTGCCAGCACGTTGTTGACGACGTGTCTCGAATCCGTCTTCCGTTTCGCGGCGCCGGACCTGCTGGTCAGGCAAGCCGGCAAGAACGGAGCATGCCCTGACCGATAGGATGATCGATCAGGGCATGGTTGTGATTCGACCTGACTTGAGCTGACTTGAGCTGGTCAGGAGCAATCGCCGGTGCTCACCGGCCCGCCTGTTACTGAGGATACGTCGACGGATAACCCTGGCTGCTGGTTGATGTCGTGGGATACGCGCCGGAGCCGGCCTGAGGGTACCCACCACCAGTTGCCGCCGGCGTGGAGGTGGTCGGCGTGCTCGGATAGCCGCTGCTCGGATAGCCACTACTTTGGTAGCTGCTGCTCGGATAGCCACTCGTGCCGCCGCTGGTCGGGTAGCCGCTGGATGTCGTCCCGCTGCTTGGGTAGCTCGAGCTGCCACCCGTGGCCGGCGTCGTCGTGCTGTTGCCGGTGGGCAGGTTGGCGGCACCCCCGGTGCTACCCGGCTGGTAGGTGCCGGCCTGGTTGCTCAACCCGGTCGTGTTGGCCGGATAGGTTGCCGTAGCCTGGCTGGCGTAGGGTTGCGATTGGGGTTGCTGCTGTCCATAGGTGCCGGCTTGCGTGCCGTACGTGGATTGTCCACCGTATGCTCCGCTACCGCCGGTGGCGGTGCTGGACCTGGCATCGGCCGTACGGTAGTTACTGTCGGAGCCGGGGTAGGCGCCCGGTTGGGCGGTTGTGCCGCTGGCGTAGGGGGACGAGGTGCCTTGGTAGGCCGAACCCGTATTGGCCGCATACGTGCTGCTGCCGCCGTACGGAGACCTGGCCGGTTGTGCGGTGCTCGGCGTGGCGTGACTGGCCATGCCGTAGGGGCCCGTGTTGTAGCCTTGGGTCGCGGTGTTGGCGGCCGTCGACGCTGGATAGGCCTGGCCCTGATTCGCGTACGTGCTGCTGGCCAACGTGGTCTGTCCCGCGGTGGTTGCCCGCGGGTTCGGCAGCGTTGACGATGGTTTCTTGGGTGCGCTGGCGAGCGTCGAGGGTGAGGGCTTCTTGCCAAAGCTCAACCAGTCCGTGGGAGCCTTGACTCCGCTCTTGCAGCCGGAAGCGCCAAGCAGCAGCGAACCGATCATTGCACCAACTACTGACCATCGCGAAAATGAAGCTCGCATGGGTCCTCGCCCTTGTATTCGATTGACTTGATTGTGAGAAGACGCTTCGATCGCCGCCGCTTCGCAGGCAATCCTGGTGTTCCACAAGTTGTGAATTTTCGTCACAACTTGCCATCCAATGGCGTTATTCGGCCGTCAGGGTCGGGCTAAGCCACATATTCCGCAAAGTTGGCCACAGTTTTTCCGATTGAGGAAGAATTTCCCGGTTGCAGGAAGAAGATCCTGCCATGAGCGGGGCGGATCTTAGGGAGCCGATTTCGGCCGGTCAACCTCAGTTTGTCGACTGTTTCGCCGAGACGCCGACCGGCGTGACACGGGGGACCGGTTGGGGGCAACGGCCGATCGGTGGGGACCAGCTGCCTGGAGTGCCATCGTCCGAGGGGAGGAGGGCAGGGCGTGCCGACGGTGAGCCGACGGTGAGACGGCTGGCGGGTGCGGTCCGGCGTCGCCGGAGCGACGCGTAGCCAATATTCAGCAGCCGGCGGCCAGCGCGGCCGGTCGGAAGGTGCTGGCTGAGGGCCGAACGTCAACGAGCCGGGATCGGGGGAGATCCCGGCTCGTTGTGATCCGGTAGGCAACTGTCGTCGGGGGGCAGCCCAGCAGGACACGTCGCCCTTGGCGATCGCTCGCCGCTCAGCCAGCGCTTCGTGGCCCTGCCGGGTTAAGCCTTGGCGGCTGCGTAGCGGCGGGCCACTTCGTCCCAATTGACGACGTTCCAGAACGCTGCGACATAGTCCGGTCGTCGATTCTGGTAGTGCAGATAGTAAGCGTGTTCCCAGACGTCCAGGCCGAGAATCGGGGTCCCGCCCAGGCCGGAGATGGCTTCGCCCATCAGCGGGCTGTCCTGATTTGCCGTCGATCCCACGGCCAGCTTGCCGTCCTGCACGACGAGCCATGCCCAGCCGCTGCCAAAGCGGGTGGCGGCTGCATTGCTGAATGCGGTCTTGAAGCTGTCCAGGCCGCCCAGATCGGCGTCAATGGCTGCCGCCAGATCGCCGCTCGGGCTGCCGCCGCCGTTCGGGCACATGACCGTCCAGAAGAGCGAATGGTTGGCGTGTCCGCCGCCATTGTTGCGCACCGCGCCCCGTTTGTCGTCCGGCACGGCCGCCAGATCCGAAACGAGATCTTCAATCGACTTGCTTTCCAGCTCGGTGCCGGCGATCGCATCGTTGACCTTGGTGACATAGGCGTTGTGGTGTTTACCGTGGTGGATTTCCATGGTGCGAGCGTCAATGTGAGGCTCCAAAGCGTCATGGGCGTACGGCAAGTCCGGCAGGGTATAAGCCATGTTGTTTCTCTCCCAGTCTGGGCGCGAGCGATGTGGTAAGGGGTGCGTTTCGGTCAGCGATACGTCCGAGGAAACCGCTGAAAAAGCACGAAGAACGACGCGTGGCCGAGCGTCTGGCGCAGCATAGCGGATCAAAATCGAGGTGGCAATGAGGGGCTGACAGCCCGAGAGGGGCCTGCCTGGCCGGCGATTTTATCCGCTGGCCCGGTCGTCCAGCGGGAAGGATTTCGGGTGCTGCGCGGGGGGTGGTGACACGCGCGATCGGTATACCGGTCACGGATCCAGCCAATGGGATAGCACCTCATTGGCGTTCTGAGCCAGCTCCTCGGCCGGCGTCGTTTCGTCGCTCGTCACGACGTCGCCCTGGTCGACGAATTCATGGGCCATCAGATATGACTTCAGGCTCAGGACGAGTTGGCGAGCTCGTTCGGCCGCGTCGTGGCGACGCCGGTCTCGCTGGCGCTTCAACCGCACCGCTACGTTGATCGCCGTTCTCTGCGAGGTCGCCTTCGGCCGACCTTCGCTCGGCTGCCGGCAGGCCCGCAGCGTGATCTCGATCACCAAGGGGACGGCCCGGTCGTTCCACCGCCTGAGCAGGGGTGTGTTGTGACCGTCGATCAAGAGGAGTACACGATTGTCTTCGATATTGATCACTTCCGCCCCGTGATCGGCGACAAATCCGCGCAGCTTCTCGGCGGTAATCTTCAGGGGCATGACCGTTACCAGGCGGTGCTCGAGCAAGTTGGCGTTGGGAGGACCGGAGAGCCAGGAAAACAGGGTATATTTTGGCTTCAACGGTTCCGCGTCGGCGGCGCCGGTGCCCAGTTGGACGACCAGGTTACGACCGTTGTCCTTGGCCTGCATCAGGGCCCGATCGGCACGTCGCAGGAAGGTCTCCGGCGTGTCGCCGGCTTGGACTTCCGTCACGCCGAAGCTGGCGGTCAGACATTTGTTGTCCAGCGGCGGCAGGGGTTGCGATGCCAGGGCGGTGCGGGCCTCATTGGCGCGCCGCGTGGCGGTGACATTGTCGCAATGGGCACAGAGGAGGGCGAATTCTTCACCCCCGTACCTGGCGACCAGATCGCCGGCTCGGGCGTGTCGCTGCAACGATTCGGCGAACAGCACCAGGGCCTCGTCGCCCGCCTGGTGGCCGTAAGTGTCGTTGATCCGTTTGAAGTGGTCGATGTCGCACATGATCATGCTGCAGGTCACCCCCTGTTCCTTGTGGGCGTCCACAAAGAGGGGGAGCAGTCGATCAAACTCCGCCCGATTGGCAACCTTCGTCAGCGGGTCGCGAGTCGCCTTCTCGTACAGCACTTGTACTCGTTCTTCCAGCGTGATCTGCGTCGACGCATCGTGAATCACCAGCGTGACCCCGGAGATGGTGGCGTCCGATGCCAGCACGGGTGCAACATGGGCGTCGATGGCGATCTGCTTGTCATTCCCGCCGCGGATGATCAGCCGGCGAATCGTCTGGACCCCGCTGTGCAGCGCCTGGGCAACCGGGCATTCGCGTTCGTTGAGCAAGCGGCCGGTGTCGTCGCACAGTTCCAGCAAAGCGGGCGACCAGTGTTTGAGCTGGACGCTCGTTTCCGAGACGCCCGTCAAGCGTTCGGCTGCCCGGTTCCAGAGCAGGATGCGGAGCTGGGCGTCGACAAAGATCACGCCGTCGTGCATGTTTTGCAGCAGTTGTGCGTTGAACGGCATGCTCCCGGCGGCGGGCCGGTGATCGTCCGTCGTCGTCGAGTTCCAGCACCACAGGGAATTGCTTGCGGCGGGCGAGAGTTCCTCCAGCCATTGACGGGCGTGCGAGGCGTCGAGGTTCACACGGCCCCGCTCGAGGAGTTCGCAGAAATCGTGGACCAGCTCCGGGTCGAACTGTGTCCCGGCACAGGCGAACAGCTCTGCCGTGGCCCGCTCGACCGACATCGCCGGCCGATAGACGCGATCCGTGGTCATCGAGTCGTATGCATCGACGATCGCGATCATCCGCGACCCGAGCACCCGGCGGCTGTCCCGCGCCGACGAAGTTTCTGCTGCCTCCAGCAGGCGGACCGGCTGGTCGCTCGGCCCGGCACTCGTGTCGTACCAGACACTTGCGTTCTCGACCATGTCAATCAGCTCGGCCGAGTTGCTGCAGCCGGCGAGGATGGTCCGCCCGATCCGGCGGTGTCGGTCCATGACCAGGGCTTCCTCGCTGGTCAGTTTGCCGGGCTTTTCGAGGATGTAATCCGCCACGCCGATCTTGCCGATGTCGTGCAGCAAGGCGGCGATTTCGATGACGTCCCGATCTTCGCTCGCGGCGTTCATCGTCTGCAGCCATGAGGAAACGCCGAGGGCGACGCGGAGGCTATGTGCGGCGGTGGCCGCGTGTTTGGCTCGGAGGGCGAGGAACAGGCTGGTCGCCACGCCCAGGCGGGCTCGAAGTTCCTGCACCGGCAGCGTCTCGAGGTCCGCATGGCCGGACGCTTGTCGATCTGCCCCGCCATCCGGGGCTGCCGCGTCCGGTCCCAACCGGTTCATTAACGACGAAAATGCTTCCTGCCGGCCCGCACCGGTGTCGGCAGCCGAGGCCCCTGCAGCCGAGGCCCCGGGGCTCGATAAGGCGGGGCTCGAGGAGGCGGAATTCGAAGTCGGTTCACCCGAGTTAATCATGATGCCGTCAGCGTTGTGGGGGGGCGCGTCGATTCCAGGGGAACTGCGGTGGAGGGGCAGTTTCCGCCGATGATTCCACGCCAAACCTACGTCGCCGCTTGGGTAAGGTCAAAACGGGCCGGCCGATTTCCTCGCCGTCGGCGCTCGGCAAACCCCGAGCGTGAAGGGGCGCCGGCCGGCAGCAGGTTGGAAAGGCCGGAAGGAAGGCCGCACCAGCCCAGTGCCACCAGCCCAGTGCCACCAGCCCAGGGCCACCCCCAGTTTCGTGAGCTGACGGTTATGCGGGTCATGCCGGCCGCAAGGTCTACAGCAGCAAGGATTCAGGTTGGCTTCCGGAATAACCGAAGAATGCCTCAGTATCGGAACGCCCGCGGCAGCAAAGGGACTTGCCTGCCGCAACGCAAGGCGGCCACCTTCGGCACGAACTGCGACGGCACGAAACCTCATCATCTTTCTGGAAACGCATGCAATTCCGACAGAATGGCCAGCGCGACGTACGGCGGCGTCGTGTCTTGCGAGACGAGACGGTGACGGCGCCGCCAACGGATTCGGAACATCGGCAGAACGCGGGGGACGAGGCCCGCGATGCAACGGTCCCTGCCCGTGGGTACTCGACGGCCGTTTCCGTTGAAGCACAACCGCCTATCTCCTGCCTGATCGCCACGCGCCTCTGGACGACGTGGGTCGTGACGCTGGGAGGGTTGAGCGTGATTGCCGGGCTCGAAGCGGCCTACGCCCACGTCTTCCACGGCTCCTGGTTGCCGGCCGAGGTGACCGCGGCACTGGACGTCACTGCCCGGGGTAGTCTGGCTGCCTGGTATTCGTCCCTCTTGCTCGCCATGGCGGCGGTGAATGCCGTTCTCGTCTATTGGCTGCGGAGTCACAAGTTGGACGATTACCGGGGGCGCTACCGAGTCTGGTTGTGGGCTTCCCTGGCGTTATTCGTGGCGGCCGTCGATGCGGCCACGGGGCTGCACGCCATCGTGGGACACTTGATCGCGGATTACGTGCAATCTCCCTGGTTCGAGAACCCGGCTCGCAATGCGCTGGCCGCCCTGAGCCTTGTGTTCGGTATTCTGGCGGCCCGCCTGTCGTTCGAGATCTGGTCCAGCCGGCTCGCCCGGTGGTGGCTCGCCACGGCGGTCGCAGGATACCTGACGGGGATCCTGCTGCAGTTGGAAGTGCTGGTGCTGGAGGACGGCCTGTTGGCGGCGATGGCGACTTCCGCCAGCATGCTCGTCGCCCACCTGGCAGTGGCCCTGTTGGTCGCCGCGTACTGCCGGTATGTTCATCTCGAGTCGCAGGGGGCCTTGAAGTCGCGGCGGGGCCGTCGGCGCCGGGCTGCCGTGGAGGCGGCAGGGGAGACGACCGGCGAGGTAAAATCGAGTGCCGCCGGCGCGAAGGCGAAGACGACACCCAGCAAGCAGTCGGCGGAGGTCAGCCAAGGGGCGGACCGCAAGGATCGTCTGGCAACCAGCGGCCGGCCCGCCGACAAGGGGGCCTCCCAACCGGCGCCCGCCCAACCGGCTCCAGCGAAGCAACCGGCCCGCAAGAAGACGCTCAAGACGGCAGAAATCGATTCCAAGTCGATTCGTTGCGACGCGCCCCACCAGGCCGGCGGTGAGAATCGTGCGACCGCGGCGAACGCTGAGCAGGGGCCGGGCCGATCCGAGGTTGCCCAGGCCGCCCAGATGGGCGAAATGGACTTCTCCGACTACGATCCGGAGACCGGGGAAAAACTGTCGAAGTCCGAGCGGCGGCGGCTGCGCAAGCAGTTGCGCCGCCAGAAGCGGTCGGGGAGTGGATAGAACGGTTCGAATCCTCGATAGTAGAGCAGGTTCGTCCGCCGCCGTGCCCGGTGATTCCGGATCACGGTCGGCTTCTCTCGACTCCTCCTCCCTCAGACTGCTGAAAACTCGATGGTTCGAACGCGTTTCGCCCCCAGCCCGACCGGATACCTGCACGTTGGCGGGGTTCGCACGGCCCTGTTCAATTGGCTCTACGCCCGCCACCACGGCGGGCAGTTCATTCTGCGAATTGATGATACGGACCAGCAACGCAATGTCGCCGAGGCGTTGCAGCCCATCCTGGATGGATTTCGCTGGTTGGGCATCGACTGGGACGAGGGGCCCGAAGTGGATGGCCCACATACGCCCTACTACCAATCACAACGGGCTTCCCAGTACCAGGCCGCCGTCGAGAGGTTGCTCGAGACCGGCGCGGCTTACCGGGATTACTCGACGCCGGACGAGCTGGCTGCGGAACGTGACGCGGCCGCCGCTGAGAAGCGGGACTTCGTCTACAGCCGCAAATGGATGGCGACCACTGCCGAGGACGCTGCCCGGTTTGAAAGCGAAGGGCGGACCGCCGTGGTGCGGCTCAAGATGCCCCGCGAAGGAACCTGCGCCTTTCGCGACCTGATCCGGGGCGATGTCGAATTCGCCTGGAGTCGCGAACAGGACCATGTGATTCAACGCACCGATGGAACCTGTTTGTACCACCTGGCCAGCGTCGTCGACGATGCGGATTTCCAGATCTCACACGTGATCCGCGCGGAAGAGCATCTTTCCAACACTCCCCGCCAGCGGTTCATCGCCCAGTCCCTGGGCCTGGAACCGCCCCATTTCGCCCACCTGCCGTACGTCGCCGAGCCGGGTGGGTCGCAGAAGATCAGTAAGCGAAAACTGACCAAGTACCTCAAGAATCGGGACTTCAACGACCTGTTCCAGCATGGGACCGCGATCGCCACGGCGCTCGGCCGCCAAGTGAACGCGGATACGTTCAATCCGGTGATCGTTGATTTCTATCGGGAGGTCGGTTACCTGGCTGACGCCTTGCTGAACTACCTGGTGTTGCTGGGGTGGTCCCTGGACGACAAGACCGAGGAATTCTCACGCGCGGAAATGATTCAGCATTTTTCGCTGGAGCGTGTCAACAAGTCGCCGGCCGGCTTCGACCCGCAGAAGCTGCGGGCGACGCAAGCCCGCTACATGCAGGCGCTGCCAAGCAAACAGAAGGTGGCAATGGTTGTCCCCTTCTTGCAGCAGGCCGGCCTGGTCGCATCGCCGCCCCCGTGCGAAACGGGGCCCATGGTCTCCCGGCTCCTCGAAGCGGCCGATGACCGCATCAAGGTCGCCGGAGATATCTTGAGCTTGACGGAGTTCTTCGTGGCCGACGAGTCGCTCGAGTACGACGAAAAGGCGTTCGAAAAGCGCGTTCGCAAGCCAGACGCGAAGCCGTTGTTGGTCGCCTTCCGTGCCGAACTGGCGCAGGTCGAGCCGTTTGATGCGGCGTCCACCGAGCAGTGTTTGCGGGCCTTCGTCGAATCGCAAGGAATCAAGATGGGCCAGATCATCCACGCCCTGCGGGTCGCCGTCACCGGCAAAGCGGTCGGTGTGGGGATGTTCGACACGCTGGAGATCCTGGGCCGGGAATCCTGCCTGGCCCGCATCGATCGCGCCTGCCGGCTGGCGTAACGAACGTGGCAACGCCAACGCTTGTCCCGCTGCGCGCAGAACCCGCGAGACGCCGTTGATGTCACGTTCCGCCGGGGGTGGCCAACCGCTGGTCGGTCCGGTCGGTGGGTCTTGTGGGCCGGCGCTCTGCGCATTCTGTGAAGTTTGTGCGTGCCCCGAATCGATCTTGTTGGCCCGTTTGAGGCTTCCTATACTCCGCCGCCAATTGCCGCCTTCATCGGGACCGGCCCTGCTACAGATTGTAGCGCGCGGCCGGATTGGGTGCTCAGCGGTCCGTGACGGAATTTCTCCGGTCCACAAGAATCGACGGGGGCTGCCCCCAGGGAGCAGGACGATGTCTCCAACAACTCGATTGGCTCGCGCGTTATCCGTGGCTTCCGCGCTGACAGCGTGGGCCTGCTGCCTGTTGCTGCTTGGAACTACCGCGGTGCAGGCCCAACAGGGGCAGCCGGCCGCCGCCGTCCAGGCGCCCGACGTGTCACCTGGCGAAGGCGGACAGCCGATCACCAGGGTCGTCAAAGGGAGTGGCACGCTGCCGAACAACCATGGGCAGATCTGGCGTGAATATGATATCTCGCCTTACACGGAGAAGGTGACGACGACTGCCAGGCCGGAGCAAGCGATCGTCGATTGGATCTTGAGAGATACCGGAAAGGAAGTCTGGTTTTCCGAACCGGTGGGGCTCTTGAGTGCCAACCGGGAAAAATTGATCGTCTACAGCACCCCTGAAATGCACGAACTGGTGACCGATGTGGTGGATCGGTTCGTTGCCAGCCGGGCTGCGTCGCACGCCTTTGGACTGCAATTGGTGACCGTGCAGAGCCCCAATTGGCGCACCAAGGCGCTTCCCCTGATGCGGCCGGTGACCGTGCAATCTGCGGGCGTGGATGCCTGGCTGCTCTCGAAGGAAAACGCCGCCGTGTTGCTCGGGCAGCTTCGCCAACGGACCGATTTTCGCGAACACAACTCGCCCAACCTGTTCATCCACAACGGCCAGTCCCAATCCATTTCGCGCACATTGCCGCGCAACTACATTCGTTCTGTGGTGATGCGGCCCAACACGGCTCCCGGCTACGAGCTGGAACCGGGCCAGATTCAACAGGGATTCAATTTGCAGATCAGCCCCCTGTTTTCGCTCGACTTGCAAACCATGGACGCCGTCATCAAGTGCCAGATCGACCAGGTCGAGAAGTTCGTGCCGGTCGGCGTGGATATTCCGGGCATCGCTGCCGGTCGGCAAACGGTCCAGATTCAGGTTCCACAGTTGGTGAGCTGGAGGTTGCACGAACGGTTCCGCTGGCCCGCCGATGAGGTGCTGGTCGTCAGTTGCGGCGTCGTCGCCACGCCGACCGCCGAACCGCCCAAGACGTTGGGGATTCCCTTCCTGGGAAGTACGTCCAATGGCCGGGCCGATGCGCTGCTGTTCATCCAGCATCTGGGTAAAGCGAACCAGCCTGCCGGCCTGGAACGAACGGCCAATGGTACGCCCACGAATAATCGCGGGCGGTATTGATGCGGGCGATTCAACGGCTGCGGGCCGTCCACACGGCGTCGGCGCTGCACCTGCCGGGCATCTCAGCCGGAACGCGTTCACGTCCGGTTCGCTCGACGATCGTCGGAACCTTGGGCTCACGCCCCATGCCTGATGAATGATCCAGGAGAGGCAGGGAATCAGCGGCTACTTCCGCGTGGTGTTCGGACATCGGCCAGCCGGCCCTCCGGAAGACGGCCCGGCCGGACGCCGGTTAGTCATTTGCCGCAGCCGGCCTGCACGGACGCCCTCGACGTTAGCCTGGGCTATGATTTACGATAGGACTTCGTTTCAGCCGAATGCCCGTTCGCCCCGGCCGCGCGAAACACCCCTTGTGTTGTCGCGGCGAAGATTTGTGGGTGGCGATGAAGTGGGTTGAGGCCCTGGCCGGCGGAGCGGCCCTTCGGAGGCAGTGCACTCTGGACGGCCCGCCCCTGGTTGCGGACGCTCATCTCGAGACTAGACAAGACTTTACCTCCAGAATTCCGCCAGCCCATGCCTGCTCCTTCTACTCGTCGTGTCGTCATCACCGGCGCCGGACTTGTCAGCCCCGTCGGCAATGACACGGATGCCCTCTGGGATTCGTTTTCGCAGCAGCGGAGCGGTGTCGCGAAGATGCAGCGTGTTGCAACCGATTACTTGCCAACACCTTATGGTGCGGAGGCGTGGGATTTTACGGGCCACATCGATGATTTCGGCGAGCTCGAAAAGAGTCAAAAGCGGACGATCCGCAAGGGCCTCAAGGTCATGTGCCGCGAAATCCAGATGGGGGTCGCCGCTGCGCAGAAAGCCATTCTTGACGCCAGCCTGACCGGGCATGCCGATCCCGATCGGACGGGCGTTGTTTTCGGTGCCGACTATATCCTCACGACGCCAGACGAATTCGCCGAAGGCGTTCGGCACTGCCTCGACGACCAGGGGCAATTCGAGTTCACTCGCTGGGCCGAAGATGGGATGCCCCAGGTGACCCCTTTGTGGCTGCTCAAGTATTTGCCGAACATGCCGGCCAGCCACGTCGCCATCTACAACGACCTCCGTGGCCCGAACAATTCGATCACACTCCGCGAAGCTTCTGCGAACCTGGCCTGCGGCGAAGCGTTTACGACGATTCGTCGAGGTGCTGCGGATGCGATGGTGGTGGGGGCGACCGGTTCCCGCGTGAACCCGCTGCGCACCGTCCACATCATGATCCAGGAAGAGCTGGCGACTGCGGGTGATGATCCGGCCGCCCTGTGCCGTCCGTTCGATCTGAACCGTGCGGGAGTCGTCGTCGGCGAAGGGGCCGGTGCCGTCGTGATGGAGTCCCTGGAACACGCCCAGTCGCGGGGCGCGCGAATCCTGGGCGAAATCGTCGGCTACGGTTCGTCGACCGTTGCCAACCCGCAGGGCGTCGCCGATTGCGGCCAGGCAATTGAGAATGCCCTCCGGCAATCGTTGCGGACCAGCGGTCTTCAAGCGGATCAGATCGGCCATCTTAACGCGCACGGCTTGGGGACCAAGGCCGGCGATGCTGCCGAGGCGCAGGCGGTCCAGCGTGTGCTGGGGGATCGGCAGGTTCCGGTGATGGCGCTGAAGAGCTACTTCGGCAATCTGGGGGCAGGGAGCGGGATGATCGAATTGATCGCCAGCCTGACGGCGACCGCCCGGGAGACCCTGTTTCCGATTTTGAATTACGAGACGCCGGACCCTGCCTGTCCGATCCTCGCTGCCCAGGCGGGCGACCCGCCCGGCACCAGTTTTCTGAACGTCAACGTGTCGCCGCAAGGCCAGGCGTCCGCGGTTGCCGTTCGGGCCTTCGCCGAGTAACAAACGCGTTGTTCATCCGCGGTTCCCCAGGTCATGCTGTGGATGACGTGATGCGGTCTACCATCCGGCAGGAGCGTGCCAACATCTGGCTCGCTCCCGGCATATGCAGGCACGTCGTTCGCCATCCGGCGGACCGCTGAATCGGGGTTCGTCACCGAGCCGCCCGCCCCAACACCGCCCGCCCCAACACGGGCTGCCCCAACACGGGCTGCCCCAACACGGGCTGCCAGCTTCCGGTTGCCAGCGACCGGCAGTTCGATCTGCTCTGGCGAACTTTTCAAAAATCTCGGTCACAGATCTCGACCCTGCGCGTATTGATCGGTGAAGCCCGCCGGCCTGTTGCCGCGTGGGCTCGTTGCCCCTTCCTTGCCGGGACCACCAGGAGAGAGATCGCATGCGTGATTCAAACCGATTGACCAACCATTCCGCAAACCGCACGGTACGTCCCAGGCGCAGGCCGCTCCGCCGGAAGCCGCCGGCTGTTCGTCGCCTGCAACTCGAGTCGTTGGAAGGGCGCCACTTGCTGACGTCGCTTTTCGTGGCGACGGACGGTGACGACGCCAGCGGCGACGGTTCGCTCAACGCGCCCTTTCGGACGGTGCAGCATGCCGTCGGCGCAGCCGACCCGGGCGACGTGATTGAGTTGCGGGCGGGCACGTACGAGGGCAACATCACGATCTCCGAGCCGGACATCACGCTGCGTTCGTACGCTGGCGAGTGGGCCGTGATCCAGTCGCCGATCGACGACCCGGACCATGAGCAGGTGATTCGTTTCCGGCATACGGCGGATCGCGGCCACATTCAGAATCTCGAATTGATCGGCGGGTATTACTACGCCGTCAAGGCGGACAGCAATTGGGATTGGGGCGTGCCCGACCATGAACGGAACGGTGCCGAGGGGCTGTTGATTGAAGATAGCAAGCTGCATGGCTCGGGCCGCGACGCGATCAAGCTGACGCCGGGCAGTGACGACGTAGTGATTCGCCGCAATGAAATCTACAACACGGGGATGCGGTATAGCGGCAACGCCGAAGGGATCGATAACGTCAACTGTGATCGCATGCTCGTTCAGGACAATTACTTCCACGACATCGCGACGAACGCCGTCTATTTCAAAGGCGGTTCGATCGACTCGGTGGTCGAGCGCAACCTGATCGTGAACACCGGCTTCAGCGGCGTTGCCGTCGGTTATTACACAGATCACGAGTGGTTCGACTTGAACGCCAACCCCGACTTGTTCGAGTCCATCAACGGGGTGGTGCGGAACAATATCATCGTGGGCACGCAGGCGGCCGGGATCGGCTTCTACGGTTCGCAGGGTGCCCAGGTCTACAACAACACGCTGATTGACGTGGGCGAATCGATGCAGGCGGGAGTCATCTTCAGCGCCATCGATCACTACGTGACGGCAACCGAGATCGTCGTGCGGGGTAACGTCGACCCGACGTTCGCCAACAACATTGTCGTCATGTCAGGCAACAGCGGGCTGCACATGGTGCACATGCGCGAAAACAGTCTCAGCGGCCCACTGCATGCCAGCAACAACCTCTACCATGATCTGGACGGCGAAGTCTGGTTCGGCAACCGGCTCGACGACCCCAGCTCTTGGAGGTTCACGCTGGCTGAATGGCAAACCATGTTCGGCGACGCCGGCAGCCTGGTCGCCGACCCGCTGCTCGACGCAAACCAGCATCTCACGATCGGCAGTCCGGCGATCGACAGCGGAGCCCTCCTGCCGATGCTGCTGGACGACTACGACGGCAACGGGCGGGAACTGGCGATCGACATCGGCGCCGACGAATTTGCGACCGGCCCGGCGCTGGCCGTGCCGCCGCCAGCCGGGACGGTCGGCACGGGGGGAGGTGGGGGGATCGTGCTGCCCGCCTTTCGCTTTGACGCCACCGGCTACTTCGTCGACGAAGATGCCGGCACGCTGACGGTGACGGTCGAACGCACCGGTGACCTGAGCGGACTCGCTACCGTCGACTTCGCGACGACAGACGGCACGGCAAGCGCCGGCGCCGACTATGGGGCAGCATCCGGAACGCTCACCTTCGCCGCCGGCGATGCGAGCCAGTCATTGACCGTCGTGATCCATGACGACTCCAGCGAAGAGGCCGACGAGTCGTTTGCCGTCACGCTCAGCAATCCAACCGGGGGCGTGACGCTCAACGGCGCGGCGTCCGTCGGGGCCACGATTGTCGACGACGACCGGGTGCCGATCCCGGGAAGCCTGCAGTTCTCCCTGACGGAATACCAGGTCAGCGAAGGGGCCGCGACCGCCACGATCGAGGTCGAGCGAATCGGGGGGGCGGACGGTTCGGTGACCGTGGACTACACGACCAGCGACGTGACGGCTGCCGCCGGCTCGGACTACGCGCCCGCGGTAGGCACCCTGATGTTCGCCGCGGGTGAGACGAGCCAAGTGTTGCAGGTGCCGATCATCAACGACAGCCTGTTTGAGGGGCCGGAATCGCTGCAGCTCTTCCTGGCCAATCCCACGGGCGGGGCTTCGCTCGGCAGCACCACGGTCGCGACACTCGTCATTGACGACAACGACGTGCCGCCCCCGGCGACGTTCTCGTTCGCGGTCGATGCCTACACGGTCGACGAGGATGGACAACTGCAGGTCTCGATTCAGCGCGCGGGAGACACGTCCGGGCCGTCCACGATCACGATGATCGCGCGAACCGTGAACGGCGCGCCGAATCAACAACCGGCGTACGGCGGCTCCGACTTCAACTGGCCCGACACCGTGATCAACTTTGCCGCCGGCCAGGCCGAGGCAACCGTCGAGGTCCCGCTGATTGATGACGCCGCCGCCGAGCCAAACGAGTACTTTCGCTTGCTGCTTACCGAGCCTTCCGGGGGATCCACCGTCGGCGATCAGGGAACCGCGCTGATCGAGATCCTGGACGACGAATCGGAGGTCGCGCTGGCGAACTGGCAGTATACGGTTGACGAAGCCGACGGCGCGGCTTCTGTCACCATTCGCCGCGTTGGGGATGTCTCGGGGATCGCCACGGTCGACTACACGACGGTCAACATGTCGGCCACCGCTGGCAGCGACTTTGCCGCGACGCAGGGGACCTTGAACTTTGCGCCGGGCGAGACCGAGCATGTCGTCGAAATTCCCTTGATTCACGGTTCTGAGATCGAGCCTCAAGAGCAGTTCGGCTTCTCGCTTGGGGCGGTCACCGGTGACAGCACGCTGGGTCGGGATTGGGCCTACATTGTGATCAACGACAGCCCGCCGGCCGGTCAGCCGGGCACCCTGCAGTTCTCGGCGGCTGCGATGGCGGCAAGCGAAGGGGAGGGCACCGCGACGGTGACCGTCAGCCGTGTTGGTGGGGCGAGCGGCCCCGTGTCGGTCGATTTTTCAACCGCTGCCGGTTCTGCGACCGCCGGCGTCGATTACACGGCCACGGCCGGTACGCTGCATTTTGCCGATGGCGTGACCACGCAGACGTTTGTCATCCCGATCGCCGACGACACCCTGCCGGAAGGCGAGGAGACGATTGAATTGGTCCTCGGCAATCCAACCGGTGGTGCCGCGACGGGGCTGGCTAACGCGACCTTGACGATTGTCGACAATGACACCGCGCCGGCGGGACCTCCCACGTTCTCGCTGGCCAACGACCTCTACCAGGTGTCCGAGGTCGACGGTTCGCTGCAGGTTCTCATTCACCGCGATGGCGATGTGTCCCAACAGGACGAGGTGCAACTGCTCTTCCGCGCGGGTGGGCCGAATATTCCCTGGCAGCAATGGGCTTATGCCGGACAGGATTACCAGGGCCAGGACATGACGGTGGAGTTTGCGGCCGGCGAATCCGTCAAGGCGATCAACATTCCCTTGATCGACGATGCCTGGGCGGAGGGCACCGAGTTCTTCAACGTGCAACTGGTTCAGCCGTCAGCCGGAGCTGAACTGGGCGACGTGACCCAAGCCGTCGTGGCCATTGAGGACGACGAGTCGGAAGTGCGCTTCGGCTCATGGCAGTACGTTCATGGGGAAGGGGCCGGGGCGGCAACGATCGTGGTGCAGCGCGTGGGCGACCTGAGCGGTACGGCGACGGTCGACTACACGACCGTCGACATGACGGCCCTGGCCGGCAGTGACTACGTCGCGCTGTCCGGCACATTGACGTTCCTGCCGGGCGAGGCGGAAAAGCTGATTCAAGTGCCGCTCACGGATGATTCCAGCAATGAACCGACGGAACAATTCGGGGTGGCGCTGAGCAACCTGGTTGGCGACAGCACGCTCGGGCGGGCTTGGACGTACTCGGTGATCGAAGACAATGACCAGGCGGACGCATCGTCGTCTCCAGCGTCGTCAGCGTCAGCAGGTTCCAGCGGCACGGGCTTCGCCGGCGACAGTGGTGGCGCAGGGGGCGAATCGTCGAGCGGGCCGGCGGGTCCGGTCGCCACAAACGACACCAGCGAAGCCGCGGCAAGCGATCCGCTCGCTGCGCCCGTTCCGGCTGCAGGGCCCGCTTCCAACGACACAGGCGCGCCGCCGGCTGATGCCGTCGATGCGGTTTTTGGCCGGCTTGACGAGGAGGTGGCCGGATCGCTGGGCGACCTGGAGTCATCGCTCGCCGACCTGCTGGACACCGGCCTGCTGGCTGCCGAATAGGCGGCAGCAGGCTCGTCGGCCGCAGACGAGTCGGCCGCCGGTGCAGGCCGCGTCGTCGAGGTGGATCTCTAACGCCCGCTGCAGCGCACCGTGCGCTGCGGCGGGTGTCTTCAGGTTGCCTGCCGACAAACGCGATCGGTGTCACACTTTCAACGGGTGGTAGCCTGCCGGCAAGCCAGACGCTGCCCGGTTCGCCGGACACATGGCGACCGTGGACCGTTCCTCGCGATGGCCTGCGGAAGCTTCAGGTTTTAGAATAGGGCGACGTGAGGAGGAGGGCTTCCAAATGCGGGCAGCTCGCACAACACCGCCCCGCCGCCGGAAGTCTCCCGTTCTCGCCGGGCAACCTCACCAGGTTGCCTCGACCAGGCACACGACCATGAATGCTCGAACCGCTCACTTCTTGTCTCCATTGGGGCGCTCTGCGATGGCAGATAAACCGATTGATGCGGTTGACCGCCGGTCAGCCTCCTGCGTGGGGCAGCAGGTGGGGAAGTACGCATTGCGCCGCGTGATTGGAAGCGGGGGAATGGGGCTGGTTTACGAAGCGGAAGATGCCGTGCTGGGTCGCTCGGTGGCGGTCAAAATGCTGCGGGACGACTTGGCCGCCGACCCGCTGCTCGTTCAGCGGTTCATGCTCGAAGCCCAGGCGACCGCTCGCCTGTGCCACGCCAACGTCGTTACCCTGCACGATGTGGTGGAGACGGACGGGCACGTTCTGATCGTGATGGAGATGATCCGCGGCGGCAACGCGGACGAGTTGCTTAATCGCCAGGGGCCCCTGGATTGGCGGACGGCAACCCGCATCACGGTCGATGCCTGCCGTGGTCTGGTTGCCGCGCATCAGGCCGGCCTGGTGCATCGGGACATCAAGCCGTCAAACATCATGCTAACCAGCGGCGCGACCGATCCGGCGGCGACGGCAAAGCTGGCCGATTTCGGTTTGGCCAAATACCATCGCTCCGGCGGGACCGCCCTGACGGATGCCGGCACGAGCTTGGGCACGCCCCACTTCATGAGCCCCGAGCAGTGTCGAGCGGAGGCGCCCGATCATCGGAGCGATGTGTATTCGCTCGGTGCGACCTACTTCAAGCTGCTGACCGGCCGCTTTCCGTTCGAAGGCGAACAGGTCGTGCAGATCTTGTTCGCCCATTGCAGTGCCGCCGTGCCCGAGCTGGCGGCCCTCAACCCGGGCGTCGATCCGCGGTGCCAGGGGATCGTCGACCGGGCGATGGCGAAACAACCGCACGAACGGTTTCAGACGGCCGGCCAGATGCTGGTCGAATTGGAAGCGTTGCTGAATCGACCCAATGGCGACACCCGCGGCAACCTGGCGGAGACGGTCGTCCCGGGGCAGGCGGCGCCAACCGCGTCGGCAGCGCGCCGGAAACGATGGCCCCTGCGGGGTGGACTTGCCGTCGTTGTCCTGTTGGTGGTGATCGCCTGGTCGATCGGGATGCCGCCACGGTGGGCAGGTTCACCGGATTCCGGCGCTGACACCACCACGGATCCTCACTACATCAATGTGGACGGTGTGATGGGGACGATGGAGGTCCGGGGCGACGGCGCGTGGATGGCCTGGGGGGTCTCTGATCGATCCCACGCATCGGCCCGCCTGCTCGTGCGTGATTTGCAGAGCGGTCAGGTTCGTGTGGTTCGCGAAGAGAAACGCCGCTACGCGCGGTTCGCGGCGGCCGCCTTTCTGCCGGCTTCGGACCTGCTTGTTGCCGCGGAACGGGAAAGCCTGCGCATCGTCGATACGGGGGCAAGCCTGGATCGGCCGCTGGTCGCAGCGATCGAGGGAACCGTCCGAGACGTGGCGTCGCACCCGGGCGGGGGGGCGATTGCCGTGGCGGTCGATGCCTGGGCCGACGCTCCGGACCGGGTGGTCATGTATGGCATCTCGACAGCTCCCGAAGTGGAGCTGGGAGACGCACGGAGCGTCCTGCCGGGTGACCTGAGCGACGTATCGGCAGTGGCCTTTTCGCCCAACGGCAACTACCTGGCCGTGGCGGACGGCAACTTGGTTTACGTTGTCGACGGGCGGGCCGGTGAGCTGCAGATGACGTTCGAGTTGCCGGCGTCGGTGGGCCGCCAGGAGGGCGTCGGCTGTGTTCCCGCGTTTTCACCCGATAGCCGGTTACTGGCGGTTTCGGGGGCGCGCGGGATTGTCATGTGGAGCTTGCAGAATGGCCGGCGGGTCGAGCTGCCGGCCGGGCACCGCGACCCGATCTCCGTGATCGCCTTTCATCCCGCGGGAAACGTGATTGCGGCGGCCAGTCCGGACGGGATTCGCCTGTGGCATGTCGCCTCGGGGGACCAGTTGGGCGAGCCCCTGGATGGGCATGGTGGGCACGTGATCAGCGACCTGGCCTTTGCGAACGAAGGGCGGACCCTGGTCAGCGCCGGCTTCGACAACGCCATCCGTTTCTGGGATCTCTCACCCGTGCTGCAGGAATCACCGCAGGGGGCTGGCCCATGAAGCGACCGGCGGCAAGTCCGGACGAGACCCTCTGCCGGCTGGACGAGATCACGACCCGCTGGTCTCAGATCAAGGATCCGCTCCAGTTCGTCTACCGTTACAGCACGGCGATTCGAGCTTACCTGCAGGCACTGGTTCACGATCCGCAGAAGGTCGAGGAGATCATTCAGGAGTTTCTGGTGAAGTTCCTGCAGACCGGCCTGGTGGCTGCCGACTCTGACCGTGGCCGCTTTCGGGACTATCTCAAGGTCGCGGTCCGGAATGCGGCCCTCACCTTCCTGCGAAAGAAACACCCTCGCCAGATGGACAGCGAATCGCTGGCCCGTTTGGAAGACCCGGCGGGCGGACCTGCCGAATGCGAGCGGCAATGGCGTGAAGAGTGGCGGCGGTGCGTCTTGGATAAGGCCTGGCGGTCGTTGGACGCGCACCAGCAGCAGCATACCGACAACCTCTTTTATACGGTGGTGCGGTTGGCCAGTGACCATCCCCGGGAAAGCTCGCAGCAGCTCGCCGAGCGGGCGTCGCGGCAGGTCGGTCGACCGCTCAAGCCGGCCGCGTTCCGTAAACAACTGAGCCGCGCCCGGCGGATGTTCGCCGAAGAAATTCTCTGCGAGGTCGAGCAGACCGTGGAGAACGACTGCCGGGCGGATATCGAGGAAGAATTGATCGAATTGGGGCTGCTGGAATTCATCCGGGGCTACCTTCCTGATGGCTGGCGCCAGGGCCGTTGAGCCGCTGCGGGGCCCGGCTGCGCCCCCCCTCGCCGCCAGTGTCCTCGGTTGACACTCTCCCAACCGGGCGGTAAGCTAACCAGCTTTAGAATCCCACTAAGTTGTGTGACTTTCCGGGGTTCGAGCGATTTGGACGTTGCGGCGGCCGGTCGGTGACGGGTGAGGTTCGCGCTGCGGTGATCGGAAAGGTATGGCGAGCGTTAGTTTTGCGGACGTCTCGAAGACCTTTCTCGACGGCGTGGCTGCCGTCGATCGTTTGGATCTAGAGATCGCGGATCGCGAGTTTTTGGTCCTGCTTGGTCCGAGCGGTTGCGGCAAGAGCACCACGTTGCGGCTGGTGGCGGGATTGGAGGCGTGCACGGCAGGAGAAATTCGAATTGGTGGGCACGTGGTGAACCGGGTGCCGCCGAAGGATCGGGACATCGCCATGGTGTTCCAGAATTACGCCTTGTACCCGCACATGTCGGTGTACCGAAATTTGGCCTTCGGTTTGACGTTGCGGTACGGAGGGGGATGGCTGACACGAGCGTGGCTGCGGCTGATCAGGCCGGCGGAAGCACGCTCGCTGGCAGAGAAGCGAAAGGGAATTCGACGGCAAGTTCAGGAAACGGCGAAAGCGTTGCGGATCGAGCATTTGCTGGATCGCATGCCTCGGCAGTTGTCCGGAGGCGAACGTCAACGCGTGGCCCTGGGAAGGGCAATGGTCCGCCAACCGGCGGTTTTTTTGTTTGATGAGCCTTTGTCCAACCTGGATGCCAAGCTGCGGTTAGAAACACGACGCGAATTGAAACGACTTCATCAACGCCTGCAAACGACCATGATCTACGTCACGCACGATCAGACCGAAGCGCTCACCTTGGGCCAACGGATTGCCGTGATGCAAGCGGGCCGATTGCAGCAGTTGGGGACACCGGCCGAGATTTACGATCAACCGAACAATTTGTTTGTCGCCGGCTTTGTGGGCTCACCGCCCATGAACCTGGTGAGCGGTACGCTGCGTCGACGCGGTGAGGAGGTCGAGTTTCGTCATCAGCACGTGACGGTCTCCCTGCCTGCGGCGCGGATGCGGGACATCGGCCGAATCGCTTCCACCGCCGAACCCGGAACACTGGGGATCCGCCCGGAAGATACCTCGGTGCGCCTGGTTCGCGGCGAGCGGGCGGATGGTCAGGAGGGGGCGGATGGTCAGGTCGAGTCCGGCGGGCCGGTCGCCGACGGCGAGCGTCGGGAGATGGCGGTGCGAGGCTGCGTGACCATGGTCGAGTCGGTCGGCGATTCGGCGTACGTGCATGTGGCGACCGGGCTGCATGCAACGGACGGTGCCAGTCCGGTAAGCGGGGGCGAGCGCGACGTGCCCCAAGCGGCGACGGACGTCGGCGGCGCGCCCGCGGCAGCCGCCGGGTCGGTGCCAGGTTCGACCCTGGTCTGCAAGACGGACCCGCGGACGACGATCGCGCCTGGTGCACTGGTCGACGTCGCCCTGGGGGGATCGCGGATCCACCTCTTTGATGGCAAAACGGAGGAGAGCTTGACTTTGTAACACTCGGCCGCACGCGGGGACGCAGGTTGCTCCGCGATTGAAACGCGATAGAAAATCCAACAACCCATCGGTCGCCGCCCGCAAGCAACGATCGACCCAGGATGGAAAGCGAAGAGCATGAATCCGAATGAAGTGCTACGAATCGTCGATTCGTTGCATCGTGACAAGAATATTGACCCGGAAATCGTTTTTCAGGCGATCGAATCCGCGTTGACTTCCGCCGCTCGCAAGCAGTACGGCGAAGAGGCCGATATTACGATCACGATCGACCGCGAGTCCGGCGCATTCCAAGGCGTCTGCGATGGCGAGGAGCTGGACACCGAAGTGATCGGGCGGATCGGCGCGCAAACGGCCAAGCAGGTGATCATTCAGAAGATTCGCGAGGCGGAGCGGGATTCGCTGATCGAAGAGTATCGCGAACAGATCGGCTCGATGGTGTCCGGTGTCGTGCAGCGAAGTGACGGCGGCGCCACCACGGTGACCCTCCCCAGCGTGGAAGCCATCCTGCCTCGCAGCGAGCAGATTCAGGGGGAAGCCCACCATCCGAATGAGCGGGTGCGGGCAATCGTGTACGAAGTCAAACCGCAGGGGAACCGCGTCAAGGTCGTCCTCAGCCGCAAGCACGTCAATCTCGTGCGGCGGCTGTTCGAGCAGGAGATCCCGGAAGTCTCCGACGGCGTCATTACGATCAATGCACTGGCCCGCGAGCCCGGCTACCGCAGCAAGGTTGCCGTCAGCAGTTCGGATCAGAGAATTGACTGTGTCGGCGCCTGCGTCGGGGTACGCGGGAATCGGATTAAGAATATTGTCGACGAACTGTCGGGTGAACGGATCGATATCGTCCGCTGGAACGACGATCCGGAGATGCTGATTCCCAATGCCCTCCAGCCGGCCGAAGTCGAACAGGTTCTGCTGTGCGACATGATCGGCCGGGCGATTGTGCTGGTCCGCGAAGATCAGTTGTCGCTGGCCATCGGGCGCCGCGGCCAAAATGTCCGGCTCGCCAGCAAATTGTGCGGGTGGGATATTGAAATCATGACCGGCGCCGAACTGGAGGAGCAGATCGAGCGGGCCGTGGACGGCTTTGCGGAACTGGAAGGGATGACCGAGGATCTGGCGCAGCAGTTGGTCGAGCAGGGGTACTTGTCCTACGACGACCTGTCGGTGATCGAGCCCGATGCAATGATGGAAATGGGCGGCTTGACCGAAGCGCAGGTTGACGCCATCGTCACCCAGGCGGAAGCGAAGGCAGAAGCGGCCGAACTGGCCGCCGCGGACGCTCGACGCAAACAGAAAGACGCCGAGCGTGCCGCAGAGCAGGAGGCGCGCGAGGCGGCGGCACGCAGCGCGCAAGCTGCCGAAGACGAGGCGGCGGCTGCCGCCGAATCGGCCGGTGAAGAAACGGCCGGTGAAGAAACGGCTAGCGAAGAAACGGCTAGCGAAGAAACGGCTAGCGAAGAAACGGCTAGCGACGAAGGGGCCGGTGACGAAGGGGCCAGCGAAGAATCGGGTGATTCCGCGTCAGACGACGCGGCGGCGGAGGCTGACGCGTCGGCCGCTGCGGAGGCGGATCTTCCCGCCGCGGGAGAAGAGGTTGCCGGAGACGAAATCAAGGCGTCCAATGAAAAGGAGAGCACCGAGATGTAACACTGCACCGTCTTGGGAGTTTGCGGAACGTATCCCGTTAATTGGTTCCGCACTAATGACAAAGGAAGAACAAAAAAGTGCCTATTCGGATTTATGCGTTAGCGAAAGAGCTCAATGTTGACAGCAAGGAGCTTGTCAACACCTGCGCCAAGGCTGGTGTCACTGGCAAAGGTTCTGCGCTCGCTAGCTTGGATGACGCAGAGTTAGCAAAAGTGAAGGCCTACATTGCGGGGCAGCAAGAGAAAGCTGCGCCGGCCCCGCCTGCGGCCGACAAGGGCGCGCCGATTCGCCCGACCGAAGACGCGCGGGCCGGGATGGGCCGGCCGCGGCCTAAGAAGCCTAAGATCATTCCCACGACGGAGCCGCCAAGGCCGACCGAAACGACCCAACCCGCCCCACCCCAGCCGGTGCCGCCCGTCGAGCCTGCGCCGGTAGAAGCGCCTCCGGCTCCGGTCGCCGAGTCGCCCGCAGAGACCGTCACCGCCTCGGAGCCCGAGAAGAAGGGATACACGCGCGACGATTACATTGCCCCGGTTGGCCCGGGTAAGGTCAAAGTGATCGGCTCGAAGTCCCCCGAATCAAAGAAAGATGCTGCGGACGGCGGGGCGAGCGACGTGCCGAAGCCGAAGAAGCGGCGGAAGCCAATCATTCGGCTGGCCAATATGCCGGAGACGAAACAGCCGGCGGTCGAAACCAGCAGCAACGAACCGGCGGCGCAGAAGCCGGAGATTCGTCTTCCCAAGGACGCGATCACCGGTCACAAAAAGGGCGTTCCCGCGCCGTTGGAGCACCTCCGCAAGACGGCCGAAAAGAAGTCCGGCTCGAAGGCTCCTGGTGGCGGAAAGTCGTCCGCGGGCGGCCCGCAGTTTGTTAGTCCCATGGACGTCGGGGTCGATGAGGGGCGGGGGACCGGCAAGGGCGGACGGCGCGGATCCGGGAAGTCGTCCGAGGGGCTGGCGGGAATGGCCAGCGCCCGTGCGGACCGTCAGAAGTCGCGCCGCTCACGCACCTCGAATCGGGGGCTGGGACGTCGCGACGACGAAGATCATCGCCCGCGTCGCCGGCGAACGCTGACCCGCAAGGGAACCAACACGGCCGCGCCCCGCAAGGGCAAAGTCGCCCTGGAACTGCCCTGTACCGTGCGGTCCTTCTCCGAGGCGGCCGGTATCGCGTCTGCGCAGGTGCAACGGGCCCTGATGGGATTGGGCGTCATGGCCACCATCAATTCCCAGATCGATGACGAGTTCGTCGAGTTGCTGGTCGAAGAGCTGGGCGTGGAGGTCGAATTCAAGCAGAAGGAGTCGCTGGAAGACGCGATGCTCTCGCAGCTCGAATTGCACGAAGACGACCCCGATTCGCTCCAGCCAAGGCCTCCCATCGTGACCTTCCTGGGGCATGTGGACCACGGTAAGACGTCGCTGTTGGACTACATCATTGGAATCAACGTCGTCTCCGGCGAGGCGGGTGGGATCACGCAACACATCCGTGCCTACCAGGTCGACAACGACGGCCGCCCGATCGCGTTCGTTGATACGCCGGGCCACGAAGCATTCACGGAAATGCGTGCGCGCGGAGCCAATGTGACCGATATTGCCGTGCTGGTGGTCGCCGCCGACGACGGCGTGATGCCGCAAACGGAAGAGGCGATCAGCCATGCCAAGGCGGCCGGTGTGCCGATCGTGGTCGCGTTGAACAAGATCGACCTGCCCGGTGCGGACGTGAATCAAGCGTACCAACAATTGGCCGCCCGCGAATTGCTGCCCAGTGAATGGGGCGGGGATGTCGAAGTGGTCAAGACGAGCGCGATCACCGGCGAGGGCATGGACGAGCTGCTGGAGACCTTGCTCACGATCGCCGAACTGAACGAGTACACGGCGAACCCCGACCGGATGGCTCAGGGTGTCTGTTTGGAATCGGAGCAGGAGCCGGGACGCGGTGTGATTGCCAAGCTGATCGTGCGGACCGGAACCTTACGAGTCGGTGACGTGATCGTCTGCGGCGGCGCCCATGGCAAGGTCAAGGCCATGTACGACACCCTGCAGCCGAGCCAGCGGGTGGAAGAAGCCGGCCCCTCCATGCCGGTGAATGTGACCGGGCTCGACGTCGCGCCCCAGGCCGGCGACCAGTTCCAGGTATTGGAGGATATCTCGGTGGCCCGCCAGATCGCCGCCAGCCGCACCGACCGCAGCCATGCCGAAGGCTTGAGCGGCCAGACGACGAAGATCTCGTTCGAGCGATTCCAGGAACTGCTGGCGGATGGCCGCATTGGCCAGACGGAGGAAGTGGCCACCCTGAATCTCATTATCCGAGCTGACGTGCAAGGGTCGATTGAGGCCATCATGAAGGAGCTCGAGAAGCTCGAGCACCCCGAAGTGCAGGTTAAGGTCTTGCAGGCTTCCGTTGGCGGCATCACCGTCGGTGATGTGCAGTTGGCGAATGCCTCCAACGCGGTGATCGCCGGCTTCAATGTGATCCCCGATGAAGGGGCGCGTGCCATGGCCGACGAACGCCAGATCGAGATTCGTCGCTACGACATCATTTACAAGTTGACCGATGATCTCCGGGCGATGCTGGAAGGCAAATTGAAGCCGGAAGAGCGCGTGGTCGAACTCGGTCGAGCCCTGGTCAAGGCCGTGTTCCCGATCGGTCGAACCGTGGCGGTCGCCGGTTGCTATGTCGCTCAGGGGTCGATCCAACGCGGCTGCCGAATCCGAGTGAATCGAGACAACCGCACGATCGGCGATTACCCGCTGGATTCGCTGCGCCGCGAAAAGGAAGATGCCAAGGAAGTCACACGAGGATTGGAGTGCGGTATCAAGCTGGCCGGCTTCAACGATATCAAACAGGACGACATCCTGGAGGCATACAAGATCGAAGAGGTCGCTCGGACGCTTTGATTTTCCCGGCCCCGCGGCCGCAAACCGACGAGCGGCCGAAGCCGGCCGGGCCGAACCGGCCGTCCCGGCATGTGTCCTCCATCGTGGGGCGGCTGACGCCGGTTATCCGATCTGCCGGCCCCGGGACCGGCGGTCGACACGAAGATCGCTGCTGTCGCCACTGTGTCCATTCTCCATGCTGGTTTCCATCCTCCCACAGTTGTAATCCATGACATCACGACGTGTACTCAAGGCGGCAGAAGCGATCCGCGAGGTGGTCAGCATGGCCATCCTGACCGAATTGCGCGATCCGCGGATTCGCGACGTGACGGTCACTTACGTGGAGGTCTCCGGTGACATGCGGCAGGCCAAAGTTCACGTCTCCATCATGGGGGACGAAGGGCAGCAGACGTTGAGTTTGCGCGGGCTGCAGCATGCCGCCGGTTTCCTCCAGCAGAAGGTCGGCCAGCGCATCGATACCCGCTACACGCCGCGGCTGAAGTTTGTCCTCGATCAGGGCGTTAAGAACTCGATCGAGATTGGCCGCATACTCGACGAAGTGCTGCCGGCGGAAGCGGCAGATGCGTCGGAAGACACCGAAACGCCGCAACCAACCGACCCGACGGATACGGACTAACGCCCCATGAATGTACCCAACCGCGCCGCGCTCATCACCAAGACGCACAAGATCCTCAAGAAGCACTATCGCCCGGTCCAACCGCAGTCGGATCGCACGGTGCTCGAGCATCTGCTGTACGCCTGCTGCCTGGAGAACTCGCACCACCAGGACAGTGATGATGTGTTCGCTCGGCTCCTGGAGAGCTATTACGACTGGAATGAAATTCGCGTGACGACGACTCGCGAGTTGGCGTCCGCGATGGACGCACTGCGGGACCCGGCCGAGTCGGCCAAACGGCTCAAGGCGACCCTCCAGAGCGTGTTCGAGTCGCACTACACCTTCGACCTCGATTTCTTCCGCAAACAGAATCTGGGCAAAGCGGTTAAGGAGTTCGAGAAGCTGAAAGGTGTGACACCGTTTGCGATCAGCTACCTGACCCAGAATGCCCTCTCCGGGCATGCGATCCCGGTCAACGAAGGTGCCCTGCAGGCCCTCTACGTGCTCGGCATCGTCACGGACGCAGAAGCCAAAAAGGGGCGAACTCCCGGATTGGAGCGGGCGATTCCCAAGAGCAAGGGGGTCGAGTTTGGTTCGCTATTGCATCAATTGGGCGTCGATTTTAGAAAGTCTCCGCATTCCACCAACGTCCGGTCGATCCTGCTGGAGATCGCGCCCGACGCCAAGGAACGCTTGCCCAAACGGCAAACCAAGAAGGCCAAGCCGGCTGACAAGCCAGCCAAGAAAGCGGCTGCCGGCAAGTCTTCGGCAGCGCCCGCCAAGGGGAAGAAGAAAGCTGCCGGCAAGAAGGCCACGTCCGCCGCCAAAGCGACGGCAGCCAAGAAGAAGACCTCCGCCACCAAGGCGCTCAAGAAGAAGAAGCCTCGCTAGCTTGGGTGAGGGGCCAAGGCCGCTCGCGTTGCATCAAGGATTCGGGGCGAGTCCGTGACAGCTTCCGCAGATGCCGCAGTTCCGAGTCGCGGAACGTTGGTGGTGAAAAGTTATTGATGACCCGTGTCTTGGCGACCAATGCGAGCGGCTTGGCATGGCGCGAGCGTTAGCTTGCAATGGGGTCGAGGCCCGGCTTCGCGAGCCCATGGTTGCGGCCAGCATCTTGGGGGTGGCGACAACACCGGCAACCCGGCTCCCGGAGTCCGACCCCGTTTCGCACGCCCAGGGCCGTTTCGAGGTTCGAGATCTGCCTCCGTTTGCCGCGTGACCGGCGACCTTGGTGCCGTCGATTTGTCTTTGGTAAACTTGACTGAACATGCGTTCGTTATTGCCGCGTCCCTTTGAGATCCTTTCGAGGTGTTGCATGATGGCCCGTCTTGTGCCTGCATCGAGGCATCGCCTGTCCTGGGTGGCGACATCCCGCCGGACGACATGCTCCGAGCGGTGCGCCGGTGTGTCGTTTGGTTTCAGCCGGCCGCTTGGCTACATCGGAGCACTCGCCGTCGGTGCCGCGATCATCATGGCAGCGCCTCGTGCCGTGGAGGCTGCACTTCCCGTGTCGCAGGCGAATCAGGACGGGGCGGAGCAGGGGGCCCGGTCGTCCGGGGAGCCGACCGTGACGGAGGACGCTCCGCAACTGCTCCAGCCCAGGCGCGCGCGGAGCGAGTCGGAAGATGATCTGTTGACGTCGGCGGCCCATTTCGCCCAGGCACGTTTGTACTTGCAGCGGCAGAACGATCCGATGGCCTTGCGCCACTTCCAGCGGGCCTGGCGATTCAACCAGCAGCGGGTCGCCCTGTTGGACCAGGTTGTGGCCCTGGCAAGCAAGCTGGGGAGGAATGAAGAGGCGGCCCGCTACGCGATCTTGTCGGCCGAGCGGCGGCCGCGAAATCCGCAACTGTTGCTTCAGTTGGGCGCCCTCCTGGCGCAGCAGAACGAGACGTCCCGGGCACTGAGTATGTACGAAAAGGCGCTCGAGTTGCAGCCTGACAAGCAGCGACTGGATGCGGCGGCGGTTGCGGTCCGCATCGAAATGGGGCGGCTCTACTTCATCAACGAGGATTTCGCCAGCGCCGCACGGCAGTTCGCCGACGCCCGCGAAGGGCTCGGAGATCCCCAGGTCATCACGGAGGAACAGCGCAAGGCGCTGCTGGCCAAGCCTGCCGCCCTGTACCAACTGATGGCGGCATGCCTGATGGAGGTCGGGGAGTTGGAGGCAGCGGCCTCCTTGTTCGAGCAGGCGGACACATACGATCCCAACCCGGCCCGGCTCGCTTTTCACCGGGCGGACATCGCTCATCGCCAGGGGAACCCGGCTGAGGCGAGGGCGAGACTGGCGGAGTATTTCGCATCGAAATCGACCGTGTCTGCTTTGGAGCCTTACCGGCTTCTCGAGAAGATCTGCGCCGCCGAGCATCCCGAGCCGGACCAGTCGCGGGCTGCCTTGTTGGAGGAGCTTGAGAAGCAGTACGCGTTGGATCCCGACAACGGTCCGCTGGGCTATTTCCTCGCCCAGCAACTCCTGGAAGCAGGTGATTTGGCCGGGGCGGCGGCCCGCTATACCAGCCTCCTTGCACAGCAGCCGACGGCGGACGCCTACCAAGGCCTGGCGACAATCTATCTCCGGCAGCCGGACACCAAGCGGTTGCTATCGGTCTTGGGGCAGGTCGCCGCGGCCACCAAAACGCTCGATGTTCTGGAAGATGCCACCCGGGATCTCGTCGCTGATCCGGAATTGACCAACGCGTTGCTCGCGGATGCCCGCGAGCGATGCACGGCGGGTGAAGAGGCAGAGCGGCTGGCGGCGAGTCTGGCCGCGTCCCACGTCGCGCTCCAGGCCGGCAAGCTGGACGAATTTGATTTCTTCGCGGATCTGGCCGAGCGGCATGCGGGAGACGAAAAGGTCGAGGTTCTCGAGCAGCTTGGGCTGGCCGCATTCATCGCCGAGGATGCAACGCGTGCGACAAGCCTGTTCCAACACGCGCTGCGTGCCGATCCGCCGGAGCAGGAAGAGAGCGCGCTGCAGTTCTACCTGGCCGGCGCCGCTCAGTATGCGGGTGAAACGGATGTCGCCTTGGCGGCCGCAGCGCGCGCCGCCGATTTGCGCAGCGACTCGCCCCGCTTTGCCAGCCGAACACCGTGGATTCTATATCAGGCCAAGCGGTATGACGAGGCGATCGATGCGTATCGCGAACTCATGGCCGAGCACGACACGACCTTCGATGTGCCAGGAGTCCGCGCGGTACTCCGTGAAACCCGCCTGGTTCTCTCCAACATTGAAGTCGAACGCCAGCAGTTCGGCGAAGCCGAGGAGTGGCTGGCCCAAGTCCTGGACGAATTTCCGGAGGACATCGGCGCGCTGAACGACCTCGGTTATCTGTGGGTCGATCAAGAGAAACACCTCGAGCGGGCCACGCGGATGATCCAACGGGCGGTCGCCGCGGAGCCGGAGAACATCGCCTATCGCGACAGCTTGGGATGGGCATATTACCGCTTGGGACGTTTCACAGAAGCGGTCCAGGAGCTCACTCGCGCGGCGGCGGGCGACGAACCGGATGGCGTCATCCTGGATCACCTGGGTGATGCCCAGTTGGGAAACCGGCAACGACGGCAAGCTGTTGCGACGTGGCGCAAGGCACAGTCCGTCTTTCGCAGTACCGATCAGAATGATCGCGCCGATGCGGTTGCGGCCAAGATCAAACTACATAGTCAAGATTGAAACGAGGATAAGGCAACATGGCAGGACATTCGCATTGGGCGGGAATCAAGCACAAGAAAGCGGTGATCGACAACAAGCGAGGCAAGCTCTGGAGCAAGCTCTCGAAGGCGATCATCGTGGCGGCCAAGATGGGCGGCGGGGATGCGGACGCGAATGTACGGCTGCGGCTGGCCATTGCGGACGCCAAAGCCGCCAATATGCCCAACGACACGATCGCCCGGGCGATCAAGAAGGGGACCGGCGAGCTCGAGGGTGGAGATGTCGAAGAGGTGCTGTACGAGGGCTACGGTCCAAACGGTGTGGCAATCATGTGCGACATCATGACCGACAACCGCAACCGCACGGCGCCGGAAGTGCGCAAACTGTTTGAAGTGCACGGCGGCAAGCTGGGGCCGACCAACTGCGTCGCTTATCTGTTCGAGCGGAAGGGATTGATCGTCTTCCCGGCGGAAGCGACCGATGAAGAGCAATTGATGGAAGTCGCCCTGGAAGCGGGTGCCGAAGACGTGCGGGCCGAGGGCGACAAGATCGAGGTGCTCTGCGATCCGGACTCATATTCCACGGTGGTCGGCGCGATGGAGGCGGCCCAATTGACGCCGGAAACCAAGGAAGTCACGCGCATTCCGACCAACACGGTCGACTTGGACGCCGCCGGGGCCCGCAAGGTGTTCAAGCTGCTGGAAGCGTTGGACGATCACGACGACGTCCAGAATGTCTCCGCCAATTTCAATGTTGACGAGGAAGCACTGGCCGAGCTTGCCGAGGAATAACCAGCAGCGCGCTCCCAGCCTGCATGGAACGCCCGCACGACTGCCCGCCGCGGGCCTCTCACCCACTGCTCGGCGCGGGTCTCTGACCCACTGCTCGGCGCGGGTCTCTGACCCAGTGCTCGGCGCGGGTCTCTGCCCCACTGCTCGGCGCGGGTCTCTGACCCACTGCTCGGCGCGGGTCTCTGACCCCGCCGAAACGGCCGACCGAAGGTCTCCCCTGCCTGCCGAACCAACGTCTTCCATCAACCCGCGGTGCTGTGTAAGACGAGTGAAACGCGTGAACGGCGCGCCGGCCATCAAGTGACGTGGTTGCGAAGGTCCAGCAGATCGAGCCGGTCCGGGGCCGCGGCAGGCCGCCCGTAATAGAAACCTTGGCCAAGTTCGAAGCCGAGCTGCCGGCAGGTCTCACTCTCTTCTTCGCACTCGACGCCTTCGGCGAGCGGGATGATCCCCAACTCATGGACCATCTTGACCAGGGAGGCCACCATCTGCTGGTGTTGCGCGCTGGCAACATGGATGTCGTGAACCAGCGAAATGTCGAACTTGATGTATTCGGGGCGGACCTTGACCAGTTCGGAAAGTTGAGCGCGGCCTGCGCCGAAGTCGTCATACGCCATCGAGATATTCAGATCGAGCAATGCCGCGCGCAGTTCGCTCATCATGATGTCATTGGTAACGGCCGCCTCGTGGATCTCCAGCGTGAGTGGCTGCGTGGGATTGCATTCGCGGACGGCGCGCAGCGAATCGGCCAATCCCGGCTCGGCCAGCTCCGCCGGGTGCGTGTTGACGAACAGATGTGGCTGGCCCGGCAGCGCGGCGCTGTGTTGGATTCCTTCCCAGCGGAGCATGCGGCTGAGTTGCACTTCGAGGTTGAGTTTGGCGGCTGCCAGGAACATCGCCGTGGGCGTCGTGATCCCGACGAGCTGACTGCGTCCCAAGACTTCGTACCCCAGCAGTTGCCTCGTCGGAATGTCGACGACGGGCTGGTAGAACGGGGTCACGCGCCGCTCGGTCATCAGCTTATCGAACTGAACCAGGGCGATCGCCTGATCGTAAACGTCTTCCGGCAACGTCTGGGTTCGGTTCTCGGCACTCTGCCGTCGTACGCGGACCGGGATGTCGGCGAATTGAATCAGATCGTCAAACTTGAGCCGAATTGCCGAACTGACTCGCCGACCATTAACAAACGTCCCGTTGGTACTCTGCAGGTCCTGCAGGATGGGACCCTGTGTGTCCATCGAGATGGTGGCATGCATGCCGGACACGGTCCGATACGGCAAACAGAGCGACGCTTCCGGGCGGCGTCCGATGACGAAAGGGGATGATTTGATCGCCACGTGCGAGGTGGTTTTTCCGGCGCCCAACTGACCGGCCAGGAACCAGGCGGACGCATCACCCTCCGGGGTGGCGGCGGTCGTGTTTGCAGGCAGCGATTCCATGTCCCAACTCCAAGCAGACGATCTATCCCCAAAGGTAGCCCACAAATCGGGTCAGGAACCGCTTTTTCCCCGCAAATGGCCCCCGCCGATCGTTCGGTGTTGAATGTCGCGAGAGATGCAAGGTGTTTCTGTCATGGAGGTTACGGCACGCGGTCTCGCCGCAGCGGCAGCCTGGTCAAGCGCTGCGGTGTGGCCCAATGACCTCACACCTGCGGTGGCCGGGCGGGCAACGGCTGGGGTAGCACCCGCAATTTGTGAGCTATCGTTGCGATGAAATCGACCTCCACGCGATCCCTCGATCGTGGTGCGCAGCCGATCTCAGACGAAAACGTTGATAGGGCCTGTCCCGCGGTCGCCGTGTCCCGCGGTCGCCGTGAGGTTGGCGCGGGAACACGCTGCGACATGGGCATCGACGATTTTCCACCGCATTCAGCACTGGGGCAGCCATGACAACGGAGACGATCGAGCTTGAAAGTGAACTGCTGGCCACCCTGTTGTCGGACGAAGCATTCCTGCCGACGCAGCCGACGGCGCTGGCAGAGACCGGCCTGCCCACACCGTTTGTCGAGTCGCTGGTGATCAAGGCGCTGGCTTCGCTGGGGACGTCGAGCGGGCGGCGGCTGGCGGACCAGATTTGCCTGCCGTACGGGCTCTTGGATGAAGTGATCCAATCCTTACGTGCACGCCAACTGCTGGTGCACGCGGGTGCGGCGGCCTTTAACGATTATTACTATGCGCTGACCGAACAGGGGAATGCCGCCGCCCAGCGGGCGATTCGCGCGTGCGCCTACGTTGGCCCGGCGCCGGTTCCGTTGATGGACTACGTGATCTCGGTCGAGGCCCAGTCGATTGCCGCAGAATCGCCGCGCCGCGAGGAACTGGTGGCGGCCTTTCAGGGCATCACCGTTCCAGATGAGCTGTTCGACCGGCTCGGTCCGGCGGTGAATTCCGGGGCCGGCATGTTCCTGTTTGGGGAACCGGGCAATGGCAAGTCGACCTTGGCGAGGCGCCTCACGCAGTGTTTCGGCCAGGCCGTCTGGGTACCCCACGCACTGCTCGAAAACGGAGAAATCATCAAGGTCTACGATCCCTCGTACCATCATGACGTCAGCGGCGACTCGCGTGGACTGATTTCTTCGCACGAATTCGACCGCCGTTGGGTGCGCGTTCGCCGGCCGACGGTTGTGGTGGGCGGAGAACTGACGATGGACAGCCTGGAAATTCGCCACGATCCGCACAGTCATGTCAGCGAAGCTCCCTTGCAGCTCAAGAGTAATTGCGGTTGCCTGGTGATTGACGACTTCGGCCGCCAGCGCGTTGCTCCATCCGAGTTGCTGAACCGGTGGATCATCCCGCTGGAGAGCAACCAGGATTTTCTAACGCTCGCCTCCGGCAAGAAGGTGCAGGTGCCGTTTGAACAGTTGATTCTCTTTTCGACCAACCTGGAGCCCTCCGAGTTGGTGGATGAAGCCTTCTTGCGGCGCATCCCGTACAAGATCGAAGTCGGCAATCCGAGTGAAGAGGAGTTTCACGAGCTGTTCGAGCTGTATGCGGCGCAGTTTGGTTGCACTTATCGCTACGAGGTCGTGGAAGATCTCCTGGCCACTCACTACCGATCGAAGCAGCGGGCCATGCGGCGGTGCCATCCCCGCGACATGCTCAAGCAGTTGCGCAGCTATTGCGCCTACCATCGAATCCCTTTTGAGATGAACGCAGAGTACCTCGATCGTGTCGTAACGAGCTACTTCGCGACGGTATTGAAGTCATAAGGACCGCTGCATGCCGGCCAGCAATGACCACAGAACAGCGCTGGAAACGCTCCCGACCGCCGTCCTGACGATCGACCTCCGCGAGCCGATTCCGGGGTACGTGCTGGGCGAGCGGCTCGGTTCCGGCGGCTTCGGCGAGGTCTGGCGGGCTTCGGCTCCGGGCGGATTGGCCAAGGCGATCAAGATCGTCTACGGCCAGCGGCACAGTGATCGTGCGGCGCGTGAGCTCAAGGCGCTGCAGCGGATCAAGCAAGTCCGGCACCCGTTGTTGCTTTCGCTGGAGCGCATCGAGTCGATTGCGGACAACCTGGTTATCGTGATGGAACTGGCGGACGGCAATCTGCGGGACCGTCAAGTCATGCATCGGGAAGGCGGACTGCCGGGGATCCCGCGCGGGGAACTGATCGCCTATCTTCGTGACGTCGCCGATGCGCTCGACTACCTGGTCGAAGAGCACAACTTGTTGCATCTCGACGTCAAGCCGGAAAACCTGCTGCTGGTTGCCGATCGCGTCAAAGTTGCCGACTTTGGTCTGCTGCGGCAGGTCGATGACGGCGACCGCTCGCCGCCGGGCGGCATGACGCCACTGTACGCCGCACCGGAGGTGTTTGACGGGCGACCTCATCGGCACACCGACCAGTACAGTCTGGCGATCGTCTTCCAGGAATTGTTGACGGGGAGGCCGCCGTTCTCCGGGCGAACTTCAGCGCAACTGATCGCACAGCATCTGCACAGCCCGCCTCGCCTGGAATCGCTATCGACGTTTGATCGGCCGATCATTGCCCGGGCCCTGTCGAAAGAGCCGGAACGCCGTTTTCCCGGTTGCCGGGCGCTGGTCGATGCGCTGGCGGAGGCACCGCGCACGGTCCAACGACCGGCGACGCGCCGCTTGCAGGGCGACACGGTGGGGCCGGCAAACGGGCTGGCGGCCGGCGATCACCGGCTGGCGGTCGCCGAGCCGCCCAACGGAGCCGACCATCCGCAGGAGACGTTACCGCGGCCGGTGGCCCAGCGCAACCTGCCGCCGATCGACTCGGCGCCCGACTGGTTCGCGGCGCGTCCGACCCTGTTTGTCGGTGTTGGCGGGTTGGGAACTCGGGTCCTGAGGCGATTGAAACAGCGGCTGGTGGACGAGTTTGGTGACCTCAGCGACGCGCCCGCCTGGCAATTCCTGGCCCTGGAAACGGACGCCCAGATGCTGGCCGAGGCCACATCCGCGGGCCCTCCGGGGACGCTTAGAGACTTCGAATCGCTGCTCTTGCCTCTCCGCGACTCGCAGGACTATCGCGGCAAGGCGACCGCGTTGCTCGAATGGATGAGCCGCCGCTGGCTTTACAACATTCCCCGCTCCCGCAAGACCGAAGGCATCCGTGCCTTGGGGCGGTTGGCGTTTGTTGACCACTTCGGCACCATTGCCGACACGGTGCAGGAGAAGCTGGCGACGGCCACGGCGGCCGCGTCGCTGCAACGGACCGGACAGCGGACTGGGCTGCGGTTCTCTGCGAGCTCGCCCAACGTCTTTGTGGTGGGGGCGACCGGCGGTGGTACCGCGGGCGGGATGTTGCTGGACCTGGGCTACGCGTTGCGCACCCAACTCAAGGCAATGGGGCTCACAGCGGAGCAGCTTTGCGGCATCCTGGCCTGCGTCACGCCGGCACGCAGCAAAGCCAAGGACCTGGCCATCGCCAATACGATCGCGTTGTTGGGCGAGCTGAAGCAGTTTGCGGACCACCGTTATCCCGGCGAGCCGGCTTGCCGCTTGCCTGCGGACGATCACCACCCGCCCTTCACCCATACCTATGTCACTCACCAAGACGCGGCGCGTGCCGAAGGTGCGCTACAACGGTCAGTCGAGGAAATTTCTGACTACCTCTTTGTCAACACGGCGCCGCCGGCTGCCGGTTTTTTCCAGAGCTGTCGCGAACCACTGAAGGACCGTGGTCCTTCGTCCGCGTTCACGCTCCGCTCGTTGGGCAGCGCTCGCCTTTCCTGCCAGACGAATCAGGCGATGGAGACGGCCGTGGGTACGCTGCAAGACGCGCTGGTGGCTCTGTGGACGGGCCGCACTCGCGGACCTGCAAGCCGTCAGACCGGTAAGGATTCGGACATCCAGGAACAGGCGCAAGCCTTGGCGACGAAGTTCCTGGAGATGTTCGAAGTTGCCGAGATGGCCGATGACCGGGCCGCAGACGGGCTGAAGAGCGGGCGGCCCGCGCCGGATCCGCTGCACGACCTCCACGAATCCGTCCGCGCAACCTGGCTGCGATCGGCGCATTTGAGTTGCGACGACCGAGTGCTGGCCATGCTTCGCTTCGTCGATCTGCACGTGACGACGCCGACGGTGGCCGGATCTGCCGAACCGCTGACCGCAGCCTTCTCCTGCGAGTGGGACGCCCGGTTTCGGCTCGTCCAAACCTCTTTGTGTGACTGGCTCGCAAAGCTGATCGATACCCCCCAGCTTCGCCTGGTCGCCGCCCGGCACGCCTGCGACTGGCTCGTCGCTCGGCTTGAACAGCTCGAGTGTGCGACCGAACCCCAGCTCCAGGCTGCGGCGACGGCTGCCGCTTCTCATCGCCAAGCTTGCCTGGCCCTTCGAGAAGAACCGGCAATGGCGACTGCGCCGGACGCTGCCAACGGCCAATGCCCGGCGACCCTCCAAGCGGTGCTCGATTACTCCAGCCTGGTACGGGTGGCAGCGATGCTGCGGCGCAAGGTCTCCTACTGGCAGTCGCTGCGTCAAACAGCAGCCGATGTGAGACGGCGGATTGAGGAGGCTGAGCAGGCGATCATGATGATGGTCTCCGGCCGAACGAAGCTACCCTCGCCGGCACGCAACGGGCGGTCTTCGCTGGCTGGGCCTGACGAAGCATTACGGAATGCCGTACCGCGACTCTTGGTATCACTCGATCACCAGCTGACCCGGACGGGCCTCGGTCACCACGTGGTGGCTGACGACCCGGAGCCGACGCCGGGCTGGGATTTTCAGTCCCTGGCCAAGACGATCGAAGATCAGACGCGGCAGGTCCTTCAGCAGCATTTTCGGCAAGATGCGGCGGCGGACGCCGGGTCTGACGAGTCGTCTGCCGAGGGGGCGCTGGCCGCCTGTGTAGCACGCGCCAGACCGGCACTACTTGCCGCCGGTGGCGCCAAGCGGACGCTGCTGCTGGTGCCTCCGAATGGCGAATTCGGACCACAGGCGTTGAAGCAGGAGCGATGCCTGGCGGACGAGTCGGTGAGCCTGCTGGCCCAAGGCGACGGCGAAGTCCGTCTGTGCTTCGAAGTCGAGCGGATCCCGTGGGAGAACGTGATCGGCCTACTCGCCGGCAACCAGTCGACCTATCTCGAGTTGGCGTCCCGCCTCCACGTTCGCACCGATGTCGAGTGGCGCGCTTTCGACGGATAGGCGTCCAGCCGGCAGCCACGCAGTCGACCACGATGTCGCCATGCGGCTCGCGAAGCTTGCGCTTCCTCGCTGTACAGCCGTGCGGGCCGCTAGCCGCAACAAGTTCCAGCCGCTGCAGTGCGGAACCAGTTCCGTTGTTCCGTATTTCCGTAGGTCATGCGATGCATGACGAGCCTTCCCAATTGATGGTGGCCCCGCGGCTTGCTTCGTTTCGGGGGGACTGATAGCTTGAGGCGGACATGGCAACGCCGTTCGTAAAGGTGTTGCCGGGCTGCCTTCATCACAGGGTGAATCTTGCCATGGACTTTGCCTGGCGGTGGTTTCAACGTGCGTGCTGGTTCGGCGGGCTGCTGGTGGGGATGGGTACCACAACCACGCACGTTGGCGCCCAGGACGTCGATTTCGATCGCGACATCCGGCCCATTCTGGCTGACCGGTGTTTCAAATGCCACGGTCCAGACGAATCACAGCGGCAGGCCGATCTGCGATTGGACATCGAGTCGGCCGCGGTGGCCCCGCGAGACGAGGGTCCGGCGATCGTGCCTGGCCAGGTTGCGGCGAGCAATGCGTGGCGTCGGCTGACGTCGACCGACCCCGCACGACGGATGCCGCCGCCCGATTCAGGTCCGGAATTGACGCGCGACCAACTTGATCTGCTGCGAAGGTGGATCGACCAGGGCGCCGCCTGGCAGCAGCACTGGGCATTTGTGCCGCCGCAACCACAACCGCTGCCGGTCGTGGTCGACACCGCCTGGCCGCGCAACGGGATCGACGCGTTCGTCCTGGCCAGGCTTAAAGCGGCCGGCCTGAAGCCGACGGAAGAAGCGGACCGGGCAACGCTCATGCGCCGCGTGTCGCTCGATTTGACCGGCTTGCCGCCCACGCCGCAGGCGGTCGACGCGTTTCTGGCGGATCCGTCACCGCGCGCCTACGAAGCGCTGGTCGACCGGTTGTTGCAATCGCCGGAGTATGGCGAGCGGATGGCCGTCGTCTGGCTGGACGCCGCCCGCTACGCCGATACAAGCGGCTACCAAAACGACGGACCTCGCGACATGTGGCGGTGGCGTGACTGGGTGATCGACGCGTATAACCACGGCATGGCCTTCGATCAGTTTACGATCGAACAGTTGGCTGGAGACCTGCTGCCCAACCCGACTTTGGAGCAACGGATCGCGACAGGTTTTAACCGAAACCACCGCGGAAATGCCGAAGGAGGCGTGATTCCGGAGGAGTTTCAGGTGGAGTACGTCGTCGACCGCGTGGAGACAACGGGGACCGTCTGGCTGGGCCTGACCGTCGGCTGTTGCCGATGCCACGACCATAAATTCGATCCCATTTCTCAGCGCGAGTTCTACCGGCTGTTTGCGTTCTTCAACAACGTCCCCGAGTTCGGGCGGGCGATTAAGGAAGGAAATTCGCCGCCGGTTGTGGTGGCACCGACGGCCGAGCAACAACGCCGCTTGCGCCGGTTGGATCGACAACTGGCCGCCGCGGAGAATGCCTGCGCGCGGCTTGAACCTGCCCTGCGAAAGGCACAACTGCAGTGGGAACAGGCGCCGCGCCTCGCTCCGGGCGACCAGGATTGGGCGCCGGCTGAGGGGCTGGTCGCCCACTATCGTTTCGACGGCCAGGTGCCCGCGCCGCCAGCAGGCGACGACCAGCGGTCGCCGGTCCCCAGTCCCTTCCAGGTCGTTGGGGACGACCCGGCCTATGGCGATGGCCGACTCCAGGGGACGCTGCAGTTGGACGGCCGTCAATTCGTGGACGCCCACGACGTGGCAAATTTCGGGTACACGGATCGCTTCACCATCGCGGCTTGGATTCGCCCCGACGAGCTGCGGCAGGGCACGGTCTGGTCACGGATGACCGATGCCGAACAGGCGGACGGCTACTATGTCCAACTGCGGAACGGGCACGTCCAGGTCAACCTGGTGAAACGTTGGCTGGACGATTGTATTCGCGTGGAAACGGTGGACCCGATCGAGCCTGCTGCGTGGACGCATCTTGCGGTCACCTATGACGGAACGCGCGTGGCGGCAGGGATTGGCGTCTACGTGAATGGGCGCCGCGTGCCGCTTAAGACCAACTACGACTTCATCAACCAGTCATTCGCCTCGGCCGAGCCGTTTCGGATCGGCGGTGGCGGGGGACCGAACGGCCGGTTCGTCGGTCGCATTGACGAGGTCCGCGTCTATGACCGCTGCCTCAGCCGCGACGAAGTGGCGATCGTCTCCACGCCCGAGACGATCGGCGCGATCCTCGAGGTCCCGGCCGCCGAGCGGTCGCCGAACCAGGCAAGGAAATTGGCGGCCGGCTACCTTGACCGCTACGCCCCGGCCAGAATCCGCGCCGCTCATCGAAAACTGGCGAAGATTCGCCGGCAACGCCGGCAACTCGCCGATCAATTGCCGACCGTCATGGTGATGGCCGAGATGGCGAAACCGCGAGTGACCCATGTGTTGTTGCGCGGCGAGTATGACAACCGTGGCGAACAGGTTAAGGCCGGTGTGCCCCGGGTCTTGCCCGAGCTTCCCGCCGGTCGTGCGCCGGTCGACCGGCTGGCCTTGGCCGAGTGGATTGTCGACGGAGCCAACCCGCTGACCGCACGCGTCGCCATGAATCGCTATTGGCAGATGCACTTCGGCACGGGGCTCGTCAAGACGGCCGAAGATTTCGGTACCCAGGGTGAGCGTCCCAGCCATCCCCGCTTGTTGGACTGGCTGGCGACCGAGTTCGTGCGGTCCGGGTGGGATATCAAGGAGATGCAGCGGCGGATCGTTACCAGTGCGACCTACCGGCAATCTTCGCGCGTTACGCCGGAGCGTCGCGCGCGCGACCCGGAGAATCGGCTCCTCTCGCGGGGTGCTCGCTTCCGGCTGCCGGCGGAAATGGTCCGCGACCAGGGGCTGGCCGCTGGCGGCATCCTGGTGCGGCGAATCGGCGGGCCGTCGGTCAAACCGTACCAGCCGGCCGATCTGTGGCGAGACATCGCCTCGGACAACCAGTACGTGCAAAGCGAAGGAGCGGACCTGTATCGCAGGAGCATGTACACCTACTGGAAACGGACGGTGGTTCCTCCGACGATGGCCGTGTTTGACGGGGCCGGCCGGGAGATGTGCCAGGTCCGCGGGGAACGGACGAACACACCCTTGCAAGCCCTGACGTTGCTGAATGATGTGACGTTTGTGGAAGCGGCGCGGTTGATCGCGGAACGGGCCGTCCGGGAAGCGAAGACGCCGGTTGACCGCTTGCGACATATGTATCGCCTGGTATTGGTCGCGCCGCCCAGCGAGGCGCAACTGGCGATTCTGGTGGGCGGCTTCGAACGCCAGCTCGACCGCTTCCGTGCGACGCCCGGTCTGGCAGGCCAGTGGCTCTCTGCGGGAGACTCGCCGCCATCCACCGAATGTTCGCCGTCGGAACTGGCCGCTTACGCGACGATGGCGAGCTTGCTGCTGAATCTCGATTCGGCCGTCATGCACCAATAGAAAAGGGCGGTCCACGTTTCCGCGTCCCGCCCGCTTTCTTACCGGTTGCCGCGGCGGTGATTACTTCTTGGCGACTCCTAACTCGTCCAGCTTGGCCGCCACATCGGCCCCGTGCGAGGCCGGCTTCACCTTCTTGTCGATGTGGGCGATCGTGCCCGTCTTGTCGATGAAGAACGTCCAACGCTCGGGGTTGGAGCGCTTCTCATGGACAACTCCATAGGCCTTGGCCGTTGTCTTTTTCGGGTCGCTCAGAATCGGATAATCCAATTTGAGCGCGGTGGCGTATTTCGTGTTCATGGCGACGGTGTCGCAACTTGCCGTAAAGTAGGCCACGTCATACTTATCGAGCCCTGAGCCCTGCGATGTCTCGATATTGAATTCTCTGCCCTGTGGGGAAACGGCGACGAACGGCGTGTCGATCGCGCTGGCACGCAGCGCGCTGCATTGCTTCGTTCAGCCACCCGTGAACGCTTTGGGGAACCAGGCCAGGACGACCGGTTGCTTGCCGCGATAGTCGGACAACGAATAGGTCTTGCCATCGCTGCCAACGAGTTGAAAATCGGGTGCCTTATCACCGACCTTCAGTTCGGCGTGGGCAAGTCCCGCTAGGGCAAGGGTTGCCAGCAGGGCCGAGCTTGCCGCTCGCAAGGATACGCATGTCATGATGTTGCAATCTCCTGTAGGGGGTGGGGGAATTCCGAGCCATCGAGGGTCAGGGCATTTGCAGCTTCCGGGGAGCAGCGATCGTCGCCAGACGGCCGCTGCGAAGTGCGAATGGAAGTTGCTGCTGTGATCACCATCAGATTACCACACGCCCCGGGGCGGGGCGAATACGGAGCCGCGCCGCAAGCGTGTACGAACTGCCGCCAGGTCCCCATACGACCAAGCCGGTTGTTGTCGGGACCCACGTGGCGCAGCAAGCGGCCATAGATTACGATGGCGGGCCGGCACGTTCCCGTACGACAGCGCTCTGGGCGAAAAGTTTGATGCACGTTTTGATGGTGACTCCCGCCCCGCCCGGTTCACGCAGGGGAAACCGGGTCACGGCGATGCGCTGGCAGGCCTTGTTGCGAAAAAGCGGGCATCGCGTCACCATGGTGGATGCCTTTCGTGATCAACCGTGTGATGCTTGCGTGGCGCTGCACGCGAAACGCAGCGGCCGGTCGATCCGGCGTTTTGCCGAACGTTGGCCGGATCGACCGCTGCTGGTTGCCTTGACCGGGACAGACCTCTACCGAGATATCGCCTCCAGCGAGATTGCTCGGCAGTCGTTGGAGCTGGCTGACCGGTTGATCTTGCTGCAGCCGGACGGGGTTCGTTTTTTGCCCGGCCGGCTGCACGGCAAGACCCGGGTCATCTTTCAGTCCGTTCCCCGGCCGCGGCGGCTGCCGCCGAAACGGAAGACCGTCTTCGAGGTTGCGGTTGTTGGCCACCTCAGACCGGTGAAGGACCCCTTTCGCGCGGCGCTGTCGGCTCGCCGTTTGCCGGCCGACTCGCGGATCAAGATTGTGCACTGCGGCGCCGCCCTCTCGTCCGCCATGCAGCACCGAGCGGAAAGTGAGATGGAACGCAATGCCCGCTACCAGTGGTTGGGTGAACTGCCCCGGTGGAAGACCCTGCAGCGGCTGGGCCGGAGCCGGCTGATGGTACTCAGTTCAAAACTGGAAGGAGGCGCCAACGTCATCTCCGAAGCGCTCGCCTGCCGCGTGCCCGTGGTGGCGTCCCGCATCTCTGGATCGATCGGTCTCCTGGGGGCTGACTACCCGGGATACTTCGAGTACGGAGATACCGGCGGTCTTGCCGAACTGCTGCGGCGGGCCGAAGCGGAACCGGCCTACTACCGCACGCTCCAGGCCGCCTGCCGCAAGCGACAGTGGTTGGTCGACCCGCGGCTCGAGCAGGAAACCTGGGAAACCATTCTGGCCGAATTTCGCGCACGCGGCTAACCGGCTGGCGTCTCCCGTCGCCGGTAAGGGAAGCGCGGAATGTCATGCAGATTGGCAGGCGGCGGGAGCGTGTCATTAACGAATTTCCGCACATCTGTCCTGCAGAATTCACGGATGTTGTTCTCGAGTCGTTCTTATTGATACTTGCGCAGCGAATGGACCAGGACGACCAACGGGCGTCCGCAGATATACGGCCGCGCGTTGCTTGCCGAAGGCTCAGTTGCCGCGTAGCCGTCAATCAGGGGCACGTTCAGCCAGTAGTTCTCTGACGAACGGGCCGATATGCGATTCGTAAGTGAAGCCTTCCGGGCCGTACTCGAGGGCGTCGTTGTCGAACCGTTTCCGCAGTTGCCCATTCTGATCGTAGACCAAGACAGCCGGTACGGAGGCCAGTTTGAGTTTTTCGTAAAGGTCGTCGTTGACGTCGGTGGCGATTACGGACAGGAAGTTGGCATTCAGCTTGACGAGCGTCTGCTGGACTTCTTCACGCAGGTCGGCCGGCGTACCGGTGCCGTCGAAGTCGACATTCATCGTCATCGCCACGACCCGGTCAGGGTATTCTTGGTGCAACTGCACCAAGGCGGGAAGTTCCGCCAGGCAAGACGATCACCAACTCGCCCACAGGTCAAGGATCACGACCCGGCCCGGATTCCGGGCCACGAGCTGCTGCGTTTCCTCCCAATTGGCCAGTTTGATCGTCGGTTGATTCCGGTTTGGGGCTGGCCCGGAATCGCCGGGCATCGGCGGGCCCGCACCGTCACCGCCGGCCGTCGGCCCGGCATCGCTGATGACGGTGGAATTCGTCACTCCATGGGGAGAGGTGTCGCCTGACCGATTACAGGCCGCTGCGGGCAGCACGATGGCGAGCGTGCCGATGATCCACGGGATTCGCATCGAAGATCTCCTTGTCTAACGTGGCAGGTCCACACCCAAAAAAGCGAGCGTGACAACCACGGATTCGCTCCCAGGGGTCGTTCCGGAAACGGGCCCGCGCCGAGCGAACATATCGCCACACAAGCCTCGTAGCTTGTTGGCGCGCCGCACTTCGACGGATCGGACCAAACGGTCAGCTTACCGCGATACCTGTTTGAGTCCCAGTCGCTTGGCGGCGGGAATCGGATCCTCGTAGGGCAAGGCCTTGAGGAAAGCGACCAGATCAGTAATTTCGTCGTCGGACAAGTGGCTCGTCACGCCATGCTTGTCGTCGGGGTTCTGTTCTCGCAGCACCTCGATCAACGTCGTCGCTCGGCCGTCGTGCAAGTACGGCGCCGTGCGGTAGATGCCCAGCAGGGTTGGCGTGTCATAGGCCGGCCCCATCTTCTCCGTTGGATCCTGATGACCGGTCCCCACGTCATGCCGCACGATGTCGGCGGCCGGGCCGGGCCTGGAATCAGAATAGAACGGGCCGTTGTGGCAACGGGAGCAGCCCGTGCGTGGCGAGGCAAAGATCGTGCGGCCGCGCCGAGCCGCTGCGCTCAACCCTCCCTTCGAATGCGGGCTGAGGCGGACCGCGTGCGAATTGCTGTAGGCTGCGATCGCGTCCAGCGACTCGGACAGGCCCTTGTTGGGTTGCCCCAGGGGAGGGTTCAGTCGGCCGGCCAGAAGGCCGCGGCCCTGCATCAAGGGGCCCCGAATCGTGTGTTCAAAGTCCTGCACCTCGTCTCGATCGCCGGACCAGTGAATGGGGTGCGTCCAGGCCATTCCGGCCAGCGACTGCGTGTTCCGCAAACCCTCGGGATTGTGCCACGTGCGCCCGTCCGGTTCGCCATCAGGATGGCAACTGGCGCACGAGATCCAGCGGCGTCCGACCATCGGTTGGAGTGCCGCGTAAAACAACTTCTTTCCGACGAGCTGCTCATCTCCCAAGGGGTTCTCTGTGATCGCTACCCGGCCTTGCTCCTGGCACGTATCGGCGTCGAAGGCCACGACTTCGAAGTCGAGCGCGTGGTAGATGAAGACGGTCCGGCCGTCGGGCGCCACGCGGACGGCACGTGGGTTGGCGCCGAGCCGGACATACCGGGCGTAGCCGAGCTCGCGATAGTCATCGTCAATCACGTCGCAGGCGAACATGTCGTTCGTTCCGGCAAAGACCACAAAGGCCCGCTTGCCGTCGGGAGCTAGGGCAATCTCCCAGGGATTCGCCGTGACCAGGTTGCCGCGAAAGGCATCCATGGGGATCCGTTTTCGCCGCTTGCCGTCCCCCGCAATCGTGTCCACGACAGAGACGTACGGGAAAATCGATCCTGACCCATGGACGCTCGTCACGCGCGAGCGGAGGTGTGGCAGGTAGGCCTTGGGACGCCGGGGGTGGAGCGTGATCTGTCGCAGCAGATTGTCCGTACTGGCGCCTTTCCATTGGTCGACGATCAGGCCGGTCTCCAGGTCGATCGCCTTCACCACGGCCGAGTAATACTCGGTAACGTACAGGCGGTTCTCCGGCGGAGCCAGGGCGATGCCGCGGACGAAACGACCGGCGGGAATCTCGCGGACGACGGAGAAGCTGGCCGTTTCGATTTCGACAACTCGACCTGGATAGTCCAGCGTGACGAAAAGGCGTTCTCCGTCCGGCGAACTGACCACGCCGTAGGGTTCGTCGAAGACGTCGGTTGCGCCGACCTGGCGGGCCGTGTCGGCGTCGCAGAAGACGACGCGGTCCGAGCCGTAGACCGCGACCGCCAGCCGGTGGCTGTGGCCGAGAAAGCTGACGCCTTCCGGATGCTGGCCCACACGAATCTCGCACCGTTTCTCGAGCGACGGGAGGTCGATCAGGGTGACGGTTCCACTGTCGCGATTCGAGCAAGCCAACAGGCTTCCATCGTGAGAGATATCCATCAAACTGTTGGACTGGCCGGCCCAGAGGGGCAGGGCAGCGGCCGCCGCACCGAACACCGCGGCCGCGATACCGATCGCCCGAAATGGATTGCACATGCGAAATATCCCAGTGGACGGAATGAGTGATTGAGCGGTGAAATGGGCTCGCCTCAGCAGGGCCGGGCCGGCGAGAACCGTCATCTGGCCCGTCCGCGCGGCTGCTGGATACACGCCCTTCGTGATGGAAGCGAGAAGGGCCCGGCTCAACGAGTGAGCGGGCCCTTCAACGTTTCTCGGTAGCTGCTGCTGCCTGGTGCATCGTCATGACCCGCAAGAGGAGTCCGAGCAAACGGGGCGAAACCCGTTGGCTGCGATGACCCCGACAGCAAGCTAAGCTAGTTAAGGATCTTCTCAGTACCTGCGACCACCTTGGCGATCTCGTCTTTATTCAGCTGATCTCTGGCAAACGCGAAGTTCGCCTTCGACTTCAGACCGACCCACATGTTGACGGTGACCTCCGCATCTTTCGCAATGCGGTAGTTGGCCGGGCCCGCAATCCCGTCATAGATGGTCAGCGGGACGTTCTTGATCCCATGCTTCTTGGCAAAGGCTTTGAGCTCACCTTCTGCCGCGTCGGGATCATCCGTCAGCAAAACAACAAAACCTCTCATCCGTTTGCTGGCGTTCTGGGCGACCTGATCGTCGATTTGCTTGACCAAACTGGCCAAGTTGTCCGTCAGCGAGCGTGCGAACACGTTCACGACCGGACTTCTACCATAGCGTCAGCGATAACAAAGCGATCGGCCAGCGTTTGGACCTGTGCAATCCTTGACGTTGAAAGCGCCAGCCGACTGGCCGACTTTCAATCCGGATTCCAGGTCACCAGCCGTTGCCATGGCGCTAAACGACAGCGCAGCCAGGGCAACCGAGGGGACCAACAGATGTCTCATCGAAGTTCCTCCGTAGTTAAGGGGCGAATGCACTACCTCGAGTGCGGTTGCAGAACCATGCCGACACGCCCGACATCAGCCGGTACGCGACGGCAACCCCTAGTTTAAACCATTCCCGATAAAGGCGGTATCGTCTGCTTGGGGCAGATCTTACGAATTTGCGGGCTCCGTCTTAGCACTCGGCCGGGCAAGGCTTTGAGCGCGGCTGCGGGCGCCGAGCCATTCGCCCTTTTTTGCAATCTGCGTTTTTTTTCTTTACACTGCGGGTCCCATGGTTCATGGGGGGCGCTATCCTTTCTTTCTGCGCCGATCTATCCCATTCAATCTCGTTCTGAGGTGCTTAACTATGTGCGCGAAACCAATGTGCGCGAAACAGCGAAGGGGGTTTACCCTGGTGGAATTGCTTGTCGTCATAGCAATTATCGGAATTCTGGTGGCATTGTTGTTGCCCGCGGTTCAGTCGGCTCGCGAGGCCGCTCGCAGAATGCAATGCACGAACAATCTCAAGCAGCAGGCCTTGGCGTGTCACACCTATCACGACACGTACAAGACCTTCCCTCCGAATCACATCTTTTCCGGTGCGACACCGGCTGCTTCGCAAAACACGGAAGGCTGGGGCTGGCAGGCATTGATCTTGCCGTTTATGGAGCAACAGCCAATGTATGACCAATTGGATGTCGGCGGAACGTCGCTGGTCCACCTGCTCCGCGCGCGCGGTGCGCAGGTACTGCCGCTCCTGCAAACGAAGATCCCGGGCTATGTCTGTCCCAGCGATTCAAACATTGATGAACCGCTCACCGGTTCGGCGCGGCATTTTGGCGGCGGCGTGGGGACGCGTGCCGCGGGGCTGGGGAACTGGCAGCCGGCTGCCAGCAATTACATGTCCAGCCGGGGAATGCGCAACAACAACCAGACGAATGTGACCAACGATACGCACGGCATGTTCATGGGGATCCGAGCTGTCAAGTTGCGCGACGTTACGGACGGAACCAGCAACACGTTTCTGATCGGCGAACGCGACACGCTCTTCTGCCGTGGCGGGACGTGGGTCGGCGTCCGGAATCCTCGCGGCAACGGCACGCGCGGCTTCTACTACAACACGGCCAACTGCCGCGTGCTGCTCAACTCGCCCGACCCGCCGTTTGCCTGGAATTCACGACAAGGCTGTTCCGAAGGATTCTCCAGCATGCATCCGGGGGGGTGCGATGTTTGCCCTGGCAGACGGTTCGTGCCGCTTCATTTCGGACACGATTGAAGTCCGCCCCTGCAGCCTTGGCGGTGTGAGTTGCTGGAACTTTTTCCGACCGGGCGACGCGCGTTACGAACCGGTCTACGGGGTCTACCACCGACTGGCCCGTCGTAACGACGGCTTTACATTCTCACTTTCCGACTGACCTGTCGGGAAGTCCTTAGCAGTCGCATGGCCGGCCTGGGGGGACCGTGATGTTCCCCCAGGCCTGTCTCGTGAGGCGCCCCGCCGATTGTCCAGAGGCCGCAGTCGCCCGATGGTTGGGGTGACCCGTACCGGTCCAAGGTTCAGGCGATTACCGACCTGAGTTCCGATCTGGATGGCTCGGTTTACGCAACATACGCACATACCTATTGATTCATAGGGAGACGAAGACGATGAGACAACGATATAACCTCGAGTGCTGGATGGCGATGGCACTGCTGTTTATTGCCGTCGCCGGTTGCGGCGGCCGGAGCGATCTGGCAACCGTCAGCGGGACCATCACACTGGACGGAGCGCCGCTGCCCGATGCCATGGTGATGTTTACGCCGATCACCGGCGGGAGACCGGCTGCAGGCAGAACCGATGCGCAAGGAAGGTATGAGCTCGTACACGATCGTTCCAACATGGGCGCGCTGTTTGGAGAGCACGTGGTAGAAATCTCAACCGCCGACGAGATTGCCAACGATGACGATACCGTCACGATGGTCGCCGAGAAGGTGCCGGCAAAGTACAACTCGGCAACCGAACTCCGAGCGACGGTCGAGGCCGGTGAAAACGTTTTCGATTTCGATCTGGAAGCGGAAGGTGAGATCGTTGACTCCAACGAGCTGGAGGCGGCTGAGGAAGGCAGTGCGACCCAATGACGGGGAGTCCGGCCGAAGGACCGCTGGTCTAGTCGACGGACTTTCCGGCGGCACCTTCTCGGCGGCATTCGTTGTTCGGCGTGTGCTGTTCGGCGTGTGCTGTTCGGCGTGTGCTGTTCGGCGCAGGTCTCTGACCTCGCCGAAACGGCCGACCGCAAGGTCTCCCACCGTGGTGGGGGCGCCTGGCGGCAGCTTGGTACGCCGAGTTGGCGAGTTAGAGGAAGGGAGACCTGAAGTCATTACGGGTGCGGGGAAGGAGACCCTCGCACAACATGCCTGAAGTCATTACGGGTGCGGGGAAGGAGACCCTCGCACACTCGATCGCTGCGCCCCGCCGGACTCGAACGCCGCGCACCCGCCCCACTCGATCACCTCGCCCCACCCCACAAGACGAGATCGCCGTGCACCGCGCGATCGCCACGCACGACTTGATCCACTGCACGACTCGATCCACCGCTGTGGCGCAACTCGATCCCCGACCGCCACGGCAGCTTGCGCCCGGCCGCAACACAACCACAGCACGGCCACCGCGGTGGACCGCGGTTTCTTTCCGTGGCCCCGGTTGGTGTATTTCCGGTCAAAGATGGCTATAGTAATCAGGGCAGAGGGGGATTTCCCGCACGGGCGCGGGCGACGGGGCGCCGGCGAACTGAAGATGCAGTCCATGCGTAACGGTCGCCTGGAGTGCCTTACGTTTCTCCGGTGACGATCGCCTGCTTGCCTTCCTTTCCTTCCCTCTCACGCCATGACAGACCAATCTCGGAACGAAGTTACTTACCTTTCGGAGAAGCCTTTGATGATTAGAACCACTTGCCTGCTGACCGCCATCGTCGTCACGCTCGCCGTGATGCAGACTGCTGTTGCCGACCAAGACAAGACCGCGAAGAAAGGGGACGCCGTGGGACCCGCGCTGAAATTTAAAATGAAGTCGCTGGCGGGTAAGCCGATCGATCTGGCCGACTATCAGGGCAAGGTCGTGCTGGTGGTGAACGTGGCGAGCGAATGCGGATTGACGCCGCAGTACGAGGCGTTACAAGAACTCCATGCCAAGCTGGCCTCGGAAGGGCTCGTCGTGTTGGGAGTGCCCTGCAACCAGTTCGGCAAGCAAGAGCCCGGGACCGCGGCCGAGATCACGGAATTCTGCAAGGCCAACTATGGCGTCAGCTTTACGTTGCTGGAAAAATCGAACGTCAACGGTGACGGCGCCTGCGATCTCTACAAGTACCTGACGTCCCTGGACACCAAGCCGAAGGGTGCTGGCAAGGTCGGCTGGAATTTCGAAAAATTCTTGATTGGCCGGGATGGCAAGGTGGTGGCCCGATTTGAGCCCCGGACGGCGCCGGATGCCGAGCCCGTTTTGAAAGCAATCAAGACGGAACTCGCCAAGAAGTGACCAACTTGCCGTCGGCTGACGATGAACCGGTGTGCCCATCCGTCGGGGCCTTGGAGATCCCCGGCGGATGGACGGAGCGCGAGGTTGTGGTCGGCGAGTGCCGTTGGTGGCTGCGCGTCCCGCGCCAACCTGACGCATTCCTGGCGCAGTTGACCGAGGACGCGGTGGCTCATGTGGCGGATCCCTATTGGGCAGCGATCTGGAATGCCGCACCCCAATTGGCGGAACGCGTGCTCCGGCATCGCTGGCAGGCGGGGGCGCCGGCCCTGGAACTGGGGTGCGGCGTCGGCCTGGTGGGCCTGTCCGCTCTGGCGGCGGGGATGTCGGTTACCTTCAGCGACTATATCCGCCCTGCCGTGGCGCTCGCCGTCGAAAATGCCCACCGCAACGGATTCGCCGACGCGACGGGGTACTGCCTGGATTGGCGAAGTCCCCAGGCGGGCGAGACGTATCCGTTGATCCTGGCTTCTGACGTGCTTTACGAGCGGGACCTCCATGCGCCGCTTGTCAACACGCTGGACTGCCTCCTTGCCACGGATGGTGTCTGTTGGATCGGCGACCCGCGACGGATGGCGGCAGATGACTTTGCGCAGCTTGCGCGACGACATGGATTTGATGTCGCGATCGAACGCGACACCGGCGGGGCGACGCAGGCGGGCCAGCCGGCCACCTTTCAGTTGCTGACCGTCCGCCGCGCCGCACCTTGATTCTCGCAGACGGACCAATCATGCTGCGGTAGACCCCCGGAAGCAGACGGGCGCCACGGAACCATGCCGGAGATCGCGCCGTTCGGGGGGCTGGCATCGCCGGTCTTGGGCGATGCCTCCGTGCCAGCGCCGACCGCTTATCGAGTCGGTCTCAATGAATTGCAGACGACGAAAGGAACCTCCCGTGGTCAATCACGTATGCTCGGCCGTTTTCTGTACGCTTGTCGCTGTTGTTGTCGCCGTAGCCTGCCCGCAGGTTACGGTTGCTGAAGAACCGATCCGGGCCCTCATCGTCACCGGCGGGTGTTGCCACGACTATCCGTTTCAAACCAAGGCGATGGTCGAGGCGGCCGCGAGCCGAGGCGTGGCCATTGAGTGGAAGGTGGTGCACGAAGGAGGCAACGGGACCAAGGCGCAGATCAAGCTGTACGATGACCCCGACTGGGCACAGGGCTACGATGTCGTGATTCATAACGAGTGCTTCGCGAACACGACGTCCGAAGAGTACATTCGCCGCATCACGTCGGCTCACAAAGGGGGCGCCAATGCGGTGGTCATCCATTGTGCAATGCATACGTATCGGGCGGCCAAGATTGACGATTGGCGCGAGTTCCTGGGGGTCACAAGTCGTCGCCACGAACATCAGAGCCAGTACCCGGTCAAAGTCGTTGCCACCGATCATCCGGTGATGAAGGGCTTTCCCAGCGACTACAAGACGCCCAAGGACGAGCTGTATGTGATCGAGCACGTTTGGCCCGAGACGACCGTTCTGGCAACCTCGACGAGCGAAAAGGATCAGCGCGTACATCCGGTCTTTTGGACCAACCGCTACGGGAAAGCCCGCGTATTCGGGACGACCTACGGGCATTCCAATGCAACTTTTTCCGACCCGGTGTTCTTGAATACGCTGGTCCGCGGGATTCAGTGGTCGGCCGGCAAGCTCGCCCCCTAGACGCCGGCCACACACCTGCCCGCCGGGCAGTTCCGACCACTTGCCAGGCGCGGGTCTCTGCCCGCCTGTCCGGCGCGGGTCTCTGAGCACTTGTTCGGCGCGGTTCTCCGACCATTGCTCGGCGCGGGTCTCTGACCATTGCTCGGTGCGGTTCTCTGACCATTGCTCGGTGCGGTTCTCCGACCATTGCTCGGCGCGGGTCTCCGACCCCGCCGAAACCGCCGACCGAAGGTCTCCAATCCCTCGGCTACCGAGCACGCACAGCAACCCATCATCGCCGACGTATTGTCTGGCAGCACGGTCCGGCCATGGCGGCTACCATTTGGCGGGTCATGCGGTGCCTGACGCATGGCAGTTTGGGGACGGTTGCGGCAGACGCAATACCGACGTGGTTTGCTCCACGTCCCTGGCGGCGCGGGGCGTCTGCCGCGGGGATGCGCCGCTCCCGGAGCGGCGCGGCGGGTGCGTTGTCGAATGCGACGTTTCTGGTTAGGATCAATCAGTAGTATCCGTGCACACGGGTGCGATTCCCGCCTTACGCAGCACTCCGCGATTCCTGCCATGCTACTGCGAGCCGACCAGTTTTGTTCCACCTTGGTGCTTCTCTGGGCACTTCCTTGGGTTGGCCCGCAGGTGGGGATCGCTCCAACGACGGCTGAGGCCGCCGAAATTCCTCCGGAACAAGTCGAGTTCTTCGAGAAGAAGATCCGGCCGGTGCTGGTCGAACACTGCTATGCGTGTCATTCCGCCGAGGCCGCAGAAATCGAGGGTGGCCTGTTGTTGGACAATGCGGCCGCGATGCGGAAAGGAGGGGACTCGGGGCCCTTGTTCGTGCCGGGTGAACCTGCCACCAGTCGGCTGCTGACCGCGATGCGGTACGACGATGAAACGCTGCAGATGCCGCCTGATGAGAAGCTCCCGGACCAGGTGTTGGCCGATTTTCGGCAATGGGTCGAGTGGGGGGCGCCTGATCCGCGGACCGGCGCGGCATTGGCACCGGCCGACGTGATTGCCGCCCGCGCCGCCAACCACTGGGCATTTCGCCCACCGCAGACCGCAGAGCGGCCGCCGGTCAGGCAACAGACGTGGCCCGTTACCGACATTGACTACCTGGTGCTGGCTCGCATGGAAGCTGCCGGGCTGACGCCGGCTCCCCAGGCCGATCGTTACGTCCTTGGCCGGCGGTTGTATTTCGACTTGACCGGCCTCCCGCCGACGATGGCTCAAGTGAGCGCATTTCTGGCGGATGACCGTGCCGAGGCGTACACCCGGCTCGTCGATCAGCTCTTGGACTCGCAGCAGTTCGGCGAACGGTGGGCCCGCCATTGGCTCGACGTCGCCCGCTTTGCGGATACCAAGGGGTACGTGTTTACCGCGGACCGAAACTATCCGCATGCCTACAAGTATCGTGATTGGGTGATTTCCGCCATCAACCAGGACATGCCCTACGACCAGTTTTTGAAGTGGCAACTGGCGGCGGACAAGCTCAGTTCGGAAGGCGACCGGTCCCAGTTGGCCGCCATGGGGTTTTTGACGCTGGGGCGGCGGTTTATCAATAACCAGCACGACATCATCGATGACCGAATCGACGTGGTTTTTCGCGGGACGATGGGACTGACGGTGGGCTGTGCTCGCTGCCACGACCACAAGTACGACCCGCTCTCCATGTCCGACTACTATGCGATGTACGGGGTCTTTCAGAGCTCGCGCGAGCAGCAGGATGATGACTTGCCGCTTCGCTTGGTGGACAAGGACCGGCCCGCCAATGCCCGCATCTTCCTGCGGGGTAATCCGGCCAACCGGGGCGACCCGGTTCCGCGGCGGTACCTGTCATTCTTTGCAGGCAAACAGGCAGAGCCGTTCCAGCAGGGAAGCGGAAGACTGGAACTTGCTGAAGCGATCGTCGATCCGCGAAATCCCTTGACCGCGCGGGTGTTGGTCAACCGCGTCTGGGGTCACTTGTTCGGCCGTGGACTGGTCCGCACCGCCAGCGATTTCGGCATGCGGAGCGAACCGCCCGTCCAGCAAGATGTGCTCGACCACTTGGCGGCAACATTTATGCGGGATGGCTGGTCCCTCAAACGCCTGATTCGCGGCATCGTCCTGTCGAGCGTCTATCGTCAGCAGAGCACGGCGAGCGACGCTGCGATGCAAGCCGATCCGGACAATGAACTGCTCTCTCATACGCGGAGGCGGCGATTGGACTTCGAGGCAATGCGGGATGCCTGGTTGGCGGTCAGCGGTCAGTTGGACGGCGCCGTTGGTGGCGAGTCTGCCCGGATTGCCGGAGAGACGCCGAGCCGCCGGAGGACCCTCTATGCGTTCATCGATCGGCAAAATCTTCCGGGCGTCTTCCGGACCTTCGACTTTGCCAGTCCCGACACTCACACGCCGCAGCGGTTGCAGACCACGGTTCCACAGCAGGCCTTGTTTTTGATGAACAACCGCTTTTCGCTGGATGCGGCCGTTGCCTTGGCGCAGCAGGTTCCCGGCGACGGCGATCCTCACCGGCGGATCAAGGACTTCTACGCCGCGATCTTTGCCAGAGCGCCCAGCGAAGAAGAGCTTGCCTTGGGCAGACAGTTTGTGGCGGCCCGCAGTTCGGAATCAGTCGATCACGGGCCCTGGCAGTTCGGGTATGGCCACATCGAGGGGGCGGAGCGGGCAGCGGTCGTCTTCCATCGGCTGCCGCATTTTACGGGCGATACCTGGCAAGGCGGACCGGAGCGGCCTGATCCGAAACTGGGCTGGGCCTTGGTGACTGCCGCCGGCGGACATCCGGGGAACGACCAGGACCACGCGGCGATACGCCGCTGGGTGGCCCCCCGGGCGGGAATCATTACCGTTGCGGGCAAACTGAAGCATCCGTCCGATCAGGGAGACGGTGTGCGGGGGCGAGTGATTTCGAGCCGCCAGGGGGCGGTTGGGGAGTGGACTGCTGCCAACCGATCGGTTGACACATCCGTGGCATCGCTGAACGTCCAGCCGGGTGACTGCGTCGACTTCGTTGTCGACTGCCGCACCGGCCCCAACCATGACAGTTTCCAATGGCAAGTGACGATTGCGGCCATGGCCCCACCAGGTGCCGATGGTGAAGCCGCTCCTGAAATGTGGCGGTCGGAAGCCGGCTTTCGAGGTCCCGCGCCGCCCGGCCTCACGGCCTGGGCAAGGTATGCTCAGACGTTAATGATGACGAATGAGTTCATCATGTTGGATTGAACCAGTAAGGGTCTTCCGGAGACCTGGGGGCGAATTCGTGTCACTTTTCACCTTGGCGAGCGTGGCGTTGTGGCGCTGCGTTGGCGGTGCGAAAGGCGACGATTGCGACACCCTGTTTTCGTGTGATCCCGTTTCCAGCCAGGGAGTTTGATGCCCATGTCTGCTGCTTCCGCATTCGCTTCGGCGCCCCTTTCGCGACGCGCCCTCCTGGCTCGATCCGGCATGGGGCTGGGGGCCTTGGCACTCGGCGATCTGCTCGGCGGGCCAGGCCAGGCTGCGGTCGGCAACCCGTTGCTGCCCAAGGAGCCGCATTTTCCGGTCAAGGCCAAGCATGTGATTCATCTTTTCATGAATGGCGGCCCGTCCCAAGTCGATACGTTCGACCCGAAACCCGAATTGCAGAAGCGGGGTGGTGAAGAGCTGCCCGACGGCAATCTGAAGACAGAACGCCCCACCGGCGCGCTCTACCCGTCGCCCTACAAGTTTCAGAAATTTGGAGAGAGCGGAATCGAGGTCAGCGAGATCTTTCCGCACGTGGCGGAATGTGTCGATGAATTGGCCATTATCCGCTCGATGCATGCCGACGTTCCCAACCACGAGCCGTCATTGATGTTGATGAACTGTGGCGATGCCCGCTTGATTCGCCCCAGCGTCGGGTCCTGGTTGACGTATGGACTGGGAACGGAAAATCAGAATCTGCCGGCGTTCGTCGCCATGTGTCCGGGCGGATATCCGATCCAGGAATCGCAGAACTGGCAGGCCGGTTTTCTTCCGGGGATCTACCAGGGGACGCATGTTGACACCAAGCACCGTCAGATCGAGCAGTTGATCGAGAACATCAAGAACGACCGAATTCCGCGCAGCCAGCAGCGGGCACAGCTCGACTTGTTGGCAACCCTCAATCAGCAGCACCTCGAGGCCCGCCAGCACGACGTCCAGTTAGAGGCGCGGATTCAGTCGTTCGAATTGGCGTACCGGATGCAGGCTGAAGCGAGCGAGGCATTCGATGTCGCGCGTGAACCTCAGCATATTCTGGACATGTACGGTCCCGGCACGCAGGCCCGCCAGATTCTGATGGCACGGCGGCTGGTGGAACGGGGCGTTCGCTACGTCCAGGTGTGGCATGGTGCGGGACAGCCCTGGGACAGCCATGACGATATCGAAGTCAATCACCGTCGGCTGGCCAAACAGTGCGACCAGGCAATCGGCGCACTGATCAAGGATCTCCGCCAACGTGGCCTGTTGGACGAGACATTGATCCTGTGGGGCGGCGAATTCGGTCGGACACCGGTCGTGGAAATGCCCAAGAAGGGATCCAACCAGGGAAAAATCAACGGACGCGACCATAACCACTGGGGCTTCACCGTCTGGATGGCCGGGGGCGGTGTCCGTGGCGGAACGGTCTATGGCGCGACCGACGAATTCGGATTCAAGGCGGTTGAGGACCGGGTTCACGTTCACGACCTTCACGCCACCCTCATGCGGCTGATGGGCTTCGATCATGAGCGTTTCACGTACCGCTACGCGGGACGGGACTTCCGGCTGACCGATGTCCACGGCAAGGTCATTGACGCACTGATCGCATAGCAAGGCTGGCCGTCAATCCCGCAGCGGGCTGACGCTTGCGACACGCGAATCCGCTCGCAGCGGCGGCCATCCTGGATCATGCTGTCGCCGGAGACGTTATTCGTCGCGGCCGAGCGCTTCGTTGATGAGCTTGTCCAGATCAAAGCTGCCGCCGTCCAGCGAATCGAAAACGGACGCGCGCATTTCTGCCGAATCGTGTTCGGCCAGTTTCTTGACGATCATTTCGATCTCTTCGTCGCTGTGCCCACGGCTTCGCAAGAACCCGACCAGCGCCTCATCATCGGACTTTTCATTCATCGTGGAGTTCCTTGCCGGCTAACGGCCAAAATCTTCGTCGTAATCCTCCAGCGAGGCGGCGACCACCTTGAGGGCGTGTTCGACACCGTAGATCGCCTCGATGGAGATCACCGACTGCTGGTCCGGTGTCATCTTATACGTACTGAAGTAGTGTTGCATCCGCTCGATGATCGCAGGCGGCAGATCGGTCACATCCTTCGTGTCCGACCAGATGTTGTCATTGACGAGGACCGCGATGATCTTGTCGTCGGCTTCATCACGGTCGACGGCCTGCAGCCCTCCGACAACGCGCGCGTTGACGATGATCTCGGCACGCGAGATGGGACGTTCGGTCAGGACGCAAATGTCGAGCGGGTCGCCGTCGCCTTTGGTTGCCCTGGGAGAGAGTTCGCTGACGCGCCGGCCGCAGTATGTTTGCGGCACGAATCCGTACAGCGTGGGGGGCTGTGACGAGCTTCGCTGCGGGCGATCGGCCCGCAGGTAGCCGGTCACCTTATCGACTTCGAACTTAATCAAATCGAACGGGGTCAATTCGATAAAGGCGTGCACGACGTGCGGCGGGTCCGGGCCGGGATCGAGGCCGTGCCAGGGATGGGGACGCCAGCGATAAAAGGGAGCCTCAAAAGCCATGGTGACAGGGTGTTCCTTGAACCGAGGGGCCGGGGGTTCCGGCAGCGATGACTGCCATCAGCCAGTATAGCGACTTGCCGTTGGCTACCCAGGGACGGTCGGCAAGCTTAAAATTCAGGCCTGACGCGGCCCTCGGGACGCGGCCTCGAGCAGGATCGAATCGACCCTCAAGGAGCGGCTGCGATGTTGGATCAGCAGACAGAATTGCGTTCGTTTCTGGCGCGACGGACATTCCTCGGCCGCCTGGGGCTCGGCGCCACCGCTGCCGCCGGGATGTTGGCCGATTCGGCGGCCAGGGGCGATGGGCCAGCAGAACATCCAACCGCGGGGCGCGGATTGCCCGGCCTGCCTCACTTTCGGCCGCAGGCCAAACATGTGATCTATCTGTTCCAGTCCGGTGCGCCATCGCAACTCGATCTGTTTGACCACAAACCGGGCTTGGCGGAGCGGCGAGGGGAGGAACTGCCCGATTCGATTCGCCAAGGACAACGGCTCACCGGAATGACCGCCACGCAAGCGCGGTTTCCGGTCGCTCCCAGCATGTTCAAGTTCGCTCGGCACGGCGCCAGCGGAGCCTGGATCAGCGAATTGCTGCCGCATACGGCCGGTGTGGCGGACGAGTTGTGTTTCGTCAAGTCGCTGCATACGCAGGCCATCAACCACGACCCGGCCGTCACTTTCCTGCAGACCGGGGCGCAGTTGGCTGGGCGGCCGAGTATGGGGGCGTGGGTCTCGTATGGCCTGGGAGCGATGAACGACGACTTGCCGACGTTCGTGGCGATGGTTTCGCAGAGCAGTTTCAAGGCCGGCCAACCGCTTTACGATCGGCTTTGGGGAAGCGGCTTTCTGCCGACCCGGTACCAGGGCGTCAAGTTTCGTTCGGTGGGCGATCCGGTGCTCTACCTTTCCAATCCGGCGGGCGTTTCCAGGACATCGCGGCGGTGGCTGTTGGATGACCTGGCGGCCCTCAATCGGTTGAACCTGGAAGAATACGGCGACCCGGATATCGCGACGCGGATCGCCCAGTACGAGCTGGCCTACCGAATGCAGACGTCCGTACCCGAGTTGACGGACGTTTCCAGCGAACCGGAATCGACCTTCGAGCTGTATGGCCCCGACGCTCGCCGGCCCGGAACCTATGCGGCCAACTGCCTCTTGGCCCGGCGGCTGGTCGAACGGGGCGTCCGCTTTGTGCAGTTGTTCCACCGTGGGTGGGATCAACATACCAAGTTGCCCGAAGGGATCCGGCACCAGTGCCGCGACACGGACCAGGCCTCGGCGGCCCTGATCCAGGATCTCAAGCAGCGTGGTCTGCTCGACCAGACGCTCGTCGTCTGGGGCGGCGAGTTTGGGAGAACGGTCTATTGTCAGGGCAAGCTGACCGCCGACGATTATGGACGGGATCATCATCCACGCTGCTTCACCGCCTGGATGGCAGGTGGAGGTATCAAGCCGGGCCTGTCGTATGGTAAGACCGATGCGTTTGGCTACAACGTCGTGGAAGACGCCGTCCACGTCCACGACCTGCACGCCACGATGCTGCATTGTCTGGGGATCGACCACCGCCGCCTGACGTTCCGATTCCAGGGCCGCGATTTTCGACTCACCGACGTGCATGGACGGGTCGTCCGGGATCTGTTGAGCTGATTTGCGGAGCGGACGTGGTGCGGTCTTCGTCCCGTTCAAGCAACCGGGCAAACGCGGTTGAATGCCTGCCGCCGTTCATCTCGAACCACCGTCCGCTGGCGAAGGTTGAGGGCTTCCAGAATTGGAAGGCGGTGGCGATCTCCAGGAAGCTGTTGACGATTCGTTCGCCGACCGTCCTGCCCGCCGGTGCCTGTCAGCCGTTCGATCCGGTCGTCCCTGCTGCTACCCGGTTTCAGGCGGATGGGATATCATGGAGGCAACCCACAAGGTAGATGCAAATGAAAATCATTCTGGCGAGCCCGCGCGGATTCTGTGCCGGCGTCAACATGGCGATCGAGAGTCTGGAGTTGGCGATCACCAGCTTCGGCCCGCCGGTCTATGTTTATCACGAGATTGTTCACAACAAGTACGTTGTCGATACCTTTCGGCAGAAAGGGGCGATCTTTGTGGAGCACCTGGAGGAGGTTCCGTCCGGCTCGACGCTCCTCTTCTCCGCCCATGGCGTTTCTCCCGAAGTGCGCCGTATCGCTCGCGAGCGAAAACTATACGCAATCGACGCCACGTGTCCGCTGGTTACCAAGGTCCACCTGGAGGCGGTTCGGTATGCGAAGCAAGCCTACACGATTGTCCTGATCGGTCACGAAGGGCACGACGAGGTGGTAGGGACGATGGGTGAGGCGCCCGAAGCAATGGTCCTGGTGGAAACTCCGGAAGACGTGGACCGCTTGCAAATCGCGGACGAATCGAAGATCGCTTACCTGACTCAAACCACCTTGTCGGTGGACGACGCGAATCGGATCATTCGCCGCTTGGAGGCGCGCTTTCCTCACATCCAATCACCGCCTAAGGCCGATATCTGCTACGCAACGCAGAATCGACAGGAGGCCGTCCACCTGCTGTCGGAAGAGTCCGACGTGGCATTGGTCCTCGGCAGCCAGAACAGCTCGAATAGTCAGCGGTTGCGCGAGCTGGCGGGCGAGCGGGGAATCGCGGCCTACCTCATCGATGGTGCCTCGGATATCGACGTGGACTGGTTTAGCGGTGATGAAACCGTGCTCGTCACCGCCGGTGCCAGTGCTCCGGAGTCCGTGGTGCAAGGCTGTGTTGCCTTTCTCCAGGAACGTTTCGACGCGAAAGTCGAGTTGCGGTCGATCCGCGAAGAGGAAGTCCACTTCCCTCTGCCCAGGGAACTACGGACCGTGGGGACGTCAACGGCGAAGTGAATCGCCGCGGACGTGAAATGCTGGCGAGGGCGGGGGCGCGATCAGCTCTGGATATAGTTTTTCAAGTAGTGGTTTTCGACGGTCAACTGGTGATGTTGGGCTTTCACGATGTCGCCGATGGAAATCACGCCGGCCAGCTTACCGTCTTCAAGAATCGGCAGATGGCGGATTCGCTTGTCGGACATGAGTCCCATGATGTCGCTGATGGTATCGTCGGGTGTGCCGGTCACCACATCCGTCGTCATTCTGCCTCGAACCAGGACCGTGTCGAGCGGCTCACTGACTTCCGCCATGGCGATCAAAATGTCCCGCTCGGAAATGATGCCGACCATCGTCTCGCCCTCGCAGACAACAAGCGACCCGCAGCGGTTCTCGACCAGTTTTTGAACAACGTCCGCCAAGGTCGCCGTCGGCTCGATGGCGAGGACGTTACTGCCCTTGGTCTTGAGGATTTCGCGTAGATACATCGCAACGTCCTTTCGGGTCTGGAAACGCTCGAGTCCGTGCTGAGGTCGTCTTGAACAAGACGGTGGATTCACCTCATCTCAGCCCGCTCGTCAAACCAACAAGCCGATCGGGGCTGACTTCCTGTGGCGTTTGGCGATGCTCGGACCCAAAGATCGTCGTCCGTCAACAACCGCCACCGGGCCCTGATTCCGCCTGGCTTCACAATAACCGGCGGAGCGGCCCTTCGTCAAACTTCTTGCCGTCGAGATGACCGGCCTGCGACAGGGCCGGCCCCGCACCGAGGTTTGGAAATGCCTCGCCTTGACGATTGTTTTCTTGTCCTAAGGTGTTTCACGGAAGGTGTTTCCGTCGATCGCGGTGGGTTGTCGGCGAATTCCAGGTGGTCGCTGCCTACGCCGGTCAGCGGCAGGCTGGACCCTCCACCCGCCGATGACGGCTGCGGGCGGAATCAATTCTTGGGGCGTTCCTCGGGCTCTGCCCCTGGCGGCAATTCGGCGATCCGGATATCTCGGAAGGAAATGTCGGTCGTTGGGTCGTGGCCCTGGATCATGATGGTTCCGGCATCGAGTCGCAGCCCTTTGCGCGGGTTGGCGTCCGGATCGCGTTCGTCGGTCCAGTCACTGACCTGATAGCCGTTGACCCAGGCTGCCATGTGCGGACCGTCTGCGATCAGCGTTTGGTGAAACCAAGCCAGGTCATCTGCAACGACGAGCCTTGCGTCCTGGCGGCGAAAAATGCCGCCCGTCCCGCAGTCCATCGGCTGCCGCCGATCGCCGTTCTGGTACCCGTTTTGAATCTGGCACTCGTATCCCATCATGACGTCGCCCGGGATGCAGCGAAAGAAGATGCCGGAGTTCAGATGCTTGGCTTTGGTCAGGCACTGCAGTTGGAGTACGAAGTCGCCGAACTGGTCCTTGGTTTCCAGTTGTCCTCGGCCGTCTTTGACGTCCAGCGTTCCCTCGGCGGAAACCGTGAACCGACTTGCCATCTCCGGATACTCGGTCCAGCCGGTGAGATCCTGGCCGTTGAACAACGGGGCGAGTCCTGTTGGCTTCAGCCGAATGTTGCGGAATTCGACCTTCCCCTCGTTAAACTGAAGTCCGATGAAACCGCGACGGAGGGGTGCCGGGTCCGTGTAGGCCAACACCTGGTTGCCGTCCAGCAAGACCGTTACCCGATCCCCGGCAACGGTGACTTCGTACGACTGCCAGTCCCGGCTGTCAACGTTACCGGTTGTCTTCGCCCGCTTGACCAGGCTGCCGGTGGGGAATGGGTTGTCGCTGTCGGCAATGTTTAGTTCGTAACAATCCGTTGCCGGCTCGCGCGGGACCGCCGGCGTATGGAGAAAAATGCCGCTGTTGGTGCCCGGCGCACTGCGGAAGTCGATTTGCAGCACGTAGTCGGCGAAACGAGTGGTGGTGGTGAGCAACCCTTTGCTGCCGGCGTCGACCACGATGGCGCCTTGCTCAATCCGCCAGTTGGCATCGGACTGGGCTTGCCAGCCAAACAGCGTCTCGCCGTCAAACAGCGAAATCCACCCGTCGGCCAGGGCCGCTTCGCTTAACGGGCGGGGCGGTTCGACGACGGGTACGGTGCCCCCTTCGTCGGCCGCAGTCCGGCTCGTCACACTCGCCCCTGCGCCGGCCGCCTCTGCCGCGTTCGTCGCCTGTCGAGCATCTCCGCGCGCGTCGACGATCGACGCGTCCGGTGGAGCATCGTCGGCTCCCGACGGAGTCTGCCCAGCGTCCGCGGATGGTGCAGACGTGGATTCTACGCGGCAGCCGAGTACCAGCACGCCGAACGCAGTCAGCAGCACGGGCCCCACGAGTCGATGGCGGTAGAGTTTCATGGCATCTTTCTGACGAACATAGGCTGGCCATGGCGGCCGGGACGGAGGCTGTTATCCAAACGTGCTTGGCATCGGATCGCCGGAGGCGACACGAGAACCGCAGCACGCAATGTGGGACACGTGAACGGGGCGAATCTCACGAGGTCGGGTCTCACGAGGGCGGGGCACTCGACGTCCCATTCAGGCACATGGGGACTGATCCCTTTTCAAATTCGCCCCGGTCGTTACCAACCCCGATGGCCTGGCCTGACAAGGCGACCGGTCGGGGGTGGATGGCGAGTAGTATAGCGAACCGTGCGGGCCACGGCGCCGGCCACCCGCCGCTGGTCTGAATGGGGAACCGGCCGATCGCCGGCGTTATCATCATGCGACGCGTTCAACGGCCCCAGATTTCAAGCTGCACGTCGGCCAGCTGAGCCGTGCCGGCGGGGCTCCGGGCGCGGTCGAATTCGATGACCAACTCGTTGCGGTCGGCGATCTGTTCGGAAACGTCGTACATTCGGCTGTCCGTCGTGTCAGGGGGCGCTGACGGATCCGTTCCAGGGCAGGGGAGTACCCGGCCATTGAGCTGTGTGGTTGCCGTTTCCGGGAGGCCGGTAATTCGCAGCAGCAGTCGCTCGCCGGTCGACAAACCACTGGGACGACCGAACCGGCGGCGCAGGCGGACGCGGCCGGTGCCGCCCGTCGCGGTCGGCCAGTCGGCGACCTTCTTGAGCCGTTGCGTCGGCGTCGGCCGAGTGGCCATTGAGGGAATGGTGGGCTCGGCTTCGCTTGCTCCCAGCCATTCGAGTTCCCATTGGCTGGCCAGCCCGATCGTGTGCGTGGCCTGTCGCGGCGCGTCATGTGGGCGATTCATCAGGCAGACCGCTGGGCGTCAATGACGGTTGCGATAATGCCGTCCAGGTCGAAGGCCGGGCGGTGCCCGATCAGGCCACGCAGCTTGCTCAAATCCGGGACCCGCCTGCGAATATCTTCAAATGATTCGTCATACGCCGCGGCGTAGCTTTGAAACTCGACTTTCGAGTCACTTTGACTGGCGGCGATCACGCGTTCGGCCAGCTCAAGGATCGACACCGGCTGGTCGCTGCCGATGTTGACAACCTGCCCGACTGCGTCCTCTGCCTGCATCAGGCCGAGCACAGCGGCGACGACATCGTTGACGTGGGCGAAACAGCGAATCTGCTGGCCGTCATCGTGGACCAGCAACGGCTGGCCGCATAAGGCCGCTTCCACAAACCGGGGCAGGACCATTCCGTAAGCGCCCGTCTGTCGAGGTCCAACGACGTTAAAGAAGCGGCCGATGACGACCGGGACCTCGTATTCCCGCCAACTCGCCAGGCCGAGGAATTCATCGATCGCCTTGGAGGCCCCGTAAGACCAGCGAGGGCGGGTGGTGGGACCCAGCACCAGGTCGTCCTCCTCATTCCAGGTCGGTTTGGGATTCTTGCCGTAAACTTCACTGGTGCTGGCCAGAAAACACTTGACCCGTTCCCCTTTTTTGATCCGGTCCCGGAGCGCCGTCAGGATAAATTCGGTCGGATAAATGTTGCGCTGGATCGTCTCCATCGGCTGGCTGGCGATCAGGGCCACCCCGACCGCCGCGGCGAGGTGATAGACTTCGTCGACATCGGCCAGCAGGCGACGGGTCAGTGTTTCGTCCGCGACGCTGCCCGGCACGAACTCGAACCCCGGTTGCCCCATGATTTGGTCGAGATTGGCAGCCGCCCCGGTCGACTCGTCATCGATCACCGTCACCTGGTCCCCGCGCGCCAGCAGGGCTTCACTGAGGTGCGACCCGATAAAGCCCGCGCCGCCTGTTACGAGTACACGTTTCACAAGCCTCACCCTATCTTGCCAAACCGCCGCCAACTACGCAGGTAATGCGCGAAAAAATTGAACCTAACCCCTCGCCGGCCGCCGGTCGTCGAGCGGCGCCCGTCAGACGCTGGAAAACCATGGACATGACGACCTCTCCCGGGCACTTGGGTTCCCAGCCTAGCGGCTTGCCACCACGGCGACAACTACAGGCACCAACTCGCCTTGCGGCTTTCCTTTTTGCGACATGCCCGGTACATTACCTGTGACGAAACGAGCTATCCAAGGACGGCTCAACCAGGGCCGGCTTCTGCCGGAAAGGGCGAGATTGTTCCGCCGCCTTCGTGGCAACTCGGTCGCGGGTGGCGGCCCATCGGCGCCGCGTTGCCAGAGGTTTCCACCTGGACTGCAACACGACGAGCTCCTGTGAGATGGACGCACCTGCGACAAGGCTTGTATCAGGTTTGGGCGAAGAGATGAGTCAAGTTTGAGCGACCAGCGGGAGCGGACGAACATGCCGCGAGCGTCAGCTCGCAATGGGTCCGAGGCCCCGCCTCGCTCGTGCTTTGTGACGGCAACAAACTGGGGTTGGCTACGGACAGGAGAATCAGACCCTCAATGCCGGAACGGCGCTGTCGGTGCTTGCCCCGATCAAACGTCTTGCCCTTTTTTGCGGACCCTCGTTTTACGACGAGACAGGACAGTAGATTCGTACCCCGCTGTAGCCCGAGGACATCCAGGGACAGGTTGTCGCCGTTCTTGTTTGTTCCCGGTGTTCATGCTTCGACATTGTGGAGAAGAGAGCTGACAATGATGAACCCTCTGCGACGCCAAGTACGAGGATTGGACGCAAGGTCAGACAACATGGCAAAGATCCCCGTGCGATCGATGATCCCCGTGCGATCGATCTCACTTCTTTGGCTTGGCGTGACGCTGGCAATGCTTGCTGGCCAGCGATGGGTGGCCGGCCAGGAATCGACGCCGGAAGCATTGAATCTTTATGCGGACGCGGCCGGCTTTCAGAACGGCGGTCAATACGATCTGGCGGCGGACGAGTGGGAGAGTTTTCTCAAGCGGTTTCCCCAGGATCCACTTTTTCAAAAGGCCCAGCACTACGCCGGGGTCTGCCGCCTGCAATTGAAGGACTACGCCAAGGCGGCGGGACACTTCGAGCAGGTCACGAAGGACGCCAAGTTTGAACTCGTTGAGGACGCTTACCTGAACCTTGCCTGGTGTCAATATTCGATCGGCCGGCAGGGCCGGGAGGACCACTTTCCCAAGGCGGTGGCTTCCTTCAAGACGCTGATCGAGAAGTTTCCCAAGGGCAAGTATGTTGACCAGGGCCTGTTTTACCTGGGCGAGTCGCTCTACGCACAGGGCAAGAAAGCGGAGGCCGTTACTGCCTACACGAAGCTTGTCAAGGCACATCCCAAGTCGACGCTCCGTTGCGATGCGCTCTACGCACTTGGCGTGACGTTGGAAGAAACCTCCGAATACGCTCAGGCGGGTACCGTGTACGACCAGTTTGTCAAAGAGTGCGCCGACAATCCGCTGGTGACGGAAGTCCGCATGCGGAAGGCGGAGACGATCTTACAAGCCGGCGATCTCGACGAGGCGGCTCGGCGGTTTGCCGAAGTTGCGGCGGTGGAAGGATTCGCGGCCGCCGATTTCGCCACGTTCCGACGGGCCTTTTGTGTCGCCAAGCAGGAAGATTTCGCGGCGGCGGGTGCGATTTATGCGAAGCTGGTCGAAGACTTCCCCGAATCGGCCTACGTCGCCGATGCCAGGATCTCTGCCGGCCGGTGCTATTACCGCGCCGACCAGCTTGACGCAGCGAAGCAGTGGTTGCAGGCGGCTCTGGACGCCGGAGGCGCCAATGTGGGCGAAGCGACCCATTGGCTCTGCCGGATCGCGATCAGCGGGGGAGAATTTGACCAGGCGGCCAAGCTGGCGGTTGCCGCGCTGCCAAGAGCAAGCGAAAGTCCGTTCCTGGTGGATCTCAAGCTGGATGAAGCCGACGCCCTCTACGAGGTTCCTGCATCACGGCCCGCAGCACTGACCAAGTACCTGCAGATTGTCGCCGATCATCCGGACCACCGTCTTGCCCCGCAGGCCTTGTACAACGCAGCGTTCGCCGCCATGGACCTCAAGAAGTTCGAGGACGGACTGGCCCATGCCGGCCGATTCCTGGAGCGGTTTCCGGACGATGTGCTTGCTCCCAGCGCCCAGTCGGTGGCCGCGGACTGTAGCCTGCAACTGGGGGATTACGCGGACTCGGAGCAGAGACTGCGGCGCTTGACCAAGGAACACGCCGAGCATGAGGAAGCCAACAGTTGGCGCGTTCGCCTCGGCCTGGCCCTGTACCTGCAAAAAAAGTATGCCGACGTGATTGCCGGCCTGACGCCGGCATTGGCTGAGATCACCGCTGCGAACCTGGTGGCCGAGGCGAATTTCTTGATCGGAGGCAGCCGGTACTTTGAGAAGCAGTACGAGGCAGCCGAGACGGCACTCGCCGCGTCGCTGGAGGCGAAGCCCGATTGGCGGAAGGCGGACGAGGTCACTCTGCTGCTTTCCCGCAGCCAGCGGGCTCGCGGCGAGCTGGAACTGGCCCGTTCGACCGTCGAGCGGGCACTTGCCGACTTTCCCGAATCCCGGCTGCGCGCCGAGCTGCAATACCGGCTGGGCGAATACGCCTATGCGGCCGAGGACTACGAGGCTGCCGCCCAGGCTTACGCCAAGGTGAGCGAATCCTGGCCCGACTCGCCGTTCTCTCCCTTCGCCCTGTACGGAAAAGGGTGGTCGCATTTGAAAGCGCTCCAATATCCTCTGGGCGCGACCGAATTCGGAAAGCTCATCGATCAGCATCCCGAGCATCAGTTGCTGACGGATGCACACTTTGGCCGCGCGATGTGTTTGCGTCAGTTGTCAAAATACAAGCCGGCGATTGCCGATATCGGCATCTATCTGAAGTCGGACCTCGACGCGGCCGACCGTGCCAACGCGCTCTATGAACGGGGCCAATGCGAAGCCGGGCTGAAGCAGTACGAGGCGGCCGTTGCCACGTTTGAAGACCTGCTGAAGAAGCACCCCGAATACCCCAATGCCGGCGGCGTTCTCTACGAGATCGGCTGGGGACTGAAGAACTCCGACAAGCACGACGAGGCAGCGCGGGCATTCGCGCGGCTCGCCGCAGATCACGGCGATTCACCGTTCGCGGCTGAGGCCAACTACCACGTCGGCGAGATGAAGTACGGGGAGAAAGACTTTCCAGCCGCCGTCAAGGCGTATGCGGCATCGAAGGCCGAAGCGGACGTTCCCGAACTGCTCGAACAAGCAACACACAAACTGGGCTGGTCCTATTATCGACTTGGCGACTACGAAAAATCTTTGGCCGAGTTCCAGCAGCAATTGCAGAAGTCGCCCGCCGGGCGGCTGGCTGCCGATGCGGCATTCATGCGTGCCGAGTGCATGTTCAAGGCGGAAGACCAAGCTTCCGCGTTGACCGCGTTCCAGGAGGCCCTCAAGACACCGCCCCGGTCGGAAACGATGCTGGTGCTCCTGCATCTGCATGGCGCGCAGAGTGCCGCGCAACTGGAGAACTGGCCGGAGGCGGAAGCCTTCCTTGAACCTGTGCCCGAAAAGTACCCCCAGACGCCGTTGCTGGCGGAAGTCTTGTTCGAGCGGGGGCGGGCGCGGCAGAACCTGGATCGCTTGGACCAGGCATTGGAGGACTTCGGTCGGGCGGCTTCCTTGTCCAGGACCGCGGTCGGGGCCCGCTCGCGGTTCATGATCGGCGAGATTGAGTTCCAGAAGAAGCAGTACGAGACTGCCGTCAGTACCTTTCGCAAGGTCATGTATGGCTATGGCGGCGACCGGGCCATCGACGAGATCAAGCCCTGGCAGGCGGTCGCCGGGTTCGAGGCAGGTCGCTGTGCGGAATCACAGATCGCCGCCGCCGCCGGGCAAGCGCGGGCCAGCCTGATTGAGAACGCGAAGCAGTTCTACACCTTTGTGATTGAAAAGCACCCGACCAACGAATACGCCGCCAAGGCCAAGCAACGGTTGGCTGATCTGGCAAAGCTGGCCGACTAACAGACGTCATCCCCTGCCGGCGCGGCGGTCGGCAGCAAACCCGCCACCGTGCGCAGCCCGTCGGCGGCGGCAACCGAGACATCGTACGCGGCCAGGCAACATGTTGCCGAGGGAAAATCCTTCACCCCGGCGGTCGACAAGGTTGATTGAAGCGCTGGCGGAAGGACGGAGAAAGATGATGCAAAATCGAACGCAACCCTGGGTGCCGTATGCCGGACTGGCGGCCGTGATTGGCGTTGGCCTGTGGGCCGGTTGGCCCGTCCAGCAAGTGCTCGCCCAGGCGACCGCGGACGGGGACTCTGCCAGCGTCGAGCTGGAAGGGCTCAACTTCTTCTCGTTGCTGATAAAAGGCAGCTATTTCATGCTGCCGATTCTCGCCATGTCACTGATCGTCGTTACGTTTACGATCGAACGGTTCATTGGGTTGAGGCGGGAGCGGGTTTTGCCGCAGGATCTTGTCACCGGGCTCGGCAAGCTCGGCGGTCCCCAAGCCGGTTTCGATCCGCGGCAGGCGTACCGGCTTTGCCAGCAGCACGCATCCGCCGCCTCTGCCGTGGTGCGTGCCATGCTCTTGAAGGTGGGGCGTCCGCACAGCGAAGTCGAACACGCGGTGGCTGAAGCGAGTGAACGAGAGGCCGGTAAGCTCTACGCGAACGTGCGCTGGCTGAACCTGGCGGCCGCCGTCACGCCCCTGATGGGGTTGCTGGGGACCGTCTGGGGAATGATCCGAGCGTTCCACGACACGACACAACTGGCGCCCGGTCAGAACAAGGCGGACTACTTGGCCGAGGGAATTTACGTGGCGCTGGTGACGACGCTGGGTGGCCTGATGGTGGCCATTCCGGCCGCCATCTTCGCCCACTATTTCGAGGGCAAGATTCAGGCCCTGTTTCTGCAAATCGATGAAATGCTGTTCAGCCTGATGCCTCAGGTGGAACGGTTTGAAGGCAAGGTGCGGTTTGGGCAACCGGCGGACCGCGCAAACGGCAGCTCGCGAGACAGCGGGGTCGTCCCGCCACCGCCGGTCTCTGAGCCGGCCGCTGCCGGAGAATAGGAACCTGACTCATGGTGGTAAAGCTCAAGACCGGCGCATCGTTGGGGGCGCTCAGCCTGATGCCCCTGCTGGATGTCGTCTTCCTGTTGCTCGTCTTCTTCCTGGTGGCCACGCGGTTTGCCGAAGAAGATCGGGAAATGGAGATGCCGCTACCCGACGCCAGCGAGGCGATGCCGCTGACCGTTGCGCCGAAAGAGGTCTTTATCAACATTGACGCCAAAGGCCGGTTCTTTGTGGGCGGCAAGGAAGTTGAAACGGCGGAACTCGAACAGATCCTGTTGCGGGCGGCTGCGAACAATCCCCACCAATCCGCCATCATCCGGGCGGACCGGAACGTGCCCTTCCAACAGGTCGTCACGGCGGGTGACCTTTGCAAACGGGCAGGGGTACAGTTCATGGCCAATATCGCGGCCAATGACTAATGGTTCGCTCGTCGCCTCACATGCCGCTGCCTCACGGAGTTTGAGAACATGGCCAAGAGCCGCCGCGTGATACGCCGGATCAAGCCCGCCGGCCGTGCCGCGTTCGATGAGCAATTCTGGCCCGTGATTCTGGCCGTCTTTGTTCTGGGCGGGTTCCTGATGGGGACCGTGCTGGCGTACCTGGACTTCGACGATCCCCGCTGGTTTGCCAATGCCTGGCTGTGGCTGTTCATCATCCCGCTCGTTGCCTGTGCGTTGATCGCGCTGCTGCGGAAGGTCGAAAACCGCGCGTTGCGGCGGAGCGTTCAGTTTTCTTCCGTGCTGTGCATAATCATCCACGTGATCTTGTTACTGATTTTCGCGGAAACCAGTATCTTTGCCCGGTTCTTCGAGGAAACGAATCGCGTCGCCGAACTGCAGCGCGAACAATTGATCGAGCCCGAGTACCAACAGATTCAACTCGAGCCGGAGCAGCGTTCCCAGCAGGATGTGAATCGGCCGGTGGAGACGGAAACCCCCGACCCCTCGATTGAAGAGCTGACGCAGGAGACGGTCGAGGATCGGCCGGCGACCGAGCCTCAGCCGCAGCCGACACCGGAGACGGAGTCGACGGTGGAGCCGAGTGCGGTCAAACGTACGACTCCGGCCGAAACCACCCCGCGCCAGAGCGAACAACAGTCGCAGTTGAGTCGCCAGTTGGCGGCGGCGCAACCGCGTCCGGCCCGGCCGGTACCGACACCGCAGACCAGCCAACCGGCGGCCAGGCAGGCGTCGGCGATCGCGGCGACCGATACGTCGGCAAGACAGCAGCCGGCTCGCCAGCAGGCCAACCGGCGCGTGGTGAATCCCAGTCCGGAAACGTCTCGCCAACAAGACCAGACCGAGGTGACGCGTCGTGTCGCCGAAGTTCGTCCCCAGCTCGAGTCGACCGCCGCGCCCACCATGGAGCGAACACGGACGCCGCCAGCCAAGGTGCCCCGCACGGCGGTCAGCGCGGCGGCGACACCAACGGCTTCTCGTCAAACGCAACCGGCCGAATTGCAACCGAATACCCTGGCCACTCGGCAGCAGCCGACCGCCAGCCCGACTGCCGAGCCGACCGTGACGGCACCGACGACCGAGGCGCGTCCGGACGTCCAGCGGGCACGCCAGAATCAGCAACCCAGCCCGCGACAACCGACCCTGGCCCAGGCCGCGCGGGCCGTCCCCAACGCCCGACCCCGCGTGACCACGCGGCCCGACGTCAGTACGCAGGCGGCGGCCGCCGGCTCCACGGCCCCATCGCGGCAGTCGTCCGCCACGCTCGAGCCGCAGACGACGCCCGTCGAACGGTCGGCCACGCCAACCCCGTTAGCGGCCCGGGCTACGGCAACGCCCGCCACCACGGCGCCGGCGGCGGTGACGGCGACCGCCGAGCGGGCCTCCCGAAATTCTCCCCAGCCGGCGCCGACGCCAAGTCCCCCGAACCCGGCGTCCGTCGCGCGACGTTCTCCGGCGCCGGCGCTTCCCACTCCGGCTCCGGCCGCCGAGCAGGTGGCGGGGGCGACTCGGCGCACGCCGACAACCGACGTTTCACCGACCAGCGTGGCAACGCGTCAGCAGGCGACAAGCCAACCACAAGCGGCCCGCTCGACGGCGGAGCCTGCCCCGGCAACGGTACGGACTGCCAATCCGTCGATGGCGCGTAGCGGTACGCGGCAACGGGTGGCCAGCAGTACCGCGCCCCAAGCGGCGACCGCCAGTTCGGCCCTCCGCCGCCGCACGGACACGGGGGCCCGCCCGACCACCTCGGTGGCGGCCACGACGGCGCCCACGTCGACGGCCACCGCCGGTGTGGCGGCCGGTTCGCCGTCGGCGACGGCGACGGAAGTGGCCCGCCGTTCGGCCTCCAGCCCGGCCGCAGAGATGGCCCTGGCTGCCGGTTCCGCGGCGGCGCCGGCGACCAGCGGCCAGGCCGCGACCCGGGCCCTCCGCCGCAGCACCAGCAGTCGTCCGCCAACTCTTGATCGCCAGGCCGCAGGTAACACGGGAGCCCCGTCGCGGAGCAGCGTCAGTCGCACGCCGTCGGCCAGTTTGACGGCGGTCAACAACGCGAATCGACCGACGTCGGAAGGGGCCGGTCAGCCAAGTCTGGAGGCGTCGCGGATGGCGATTACGCGATCGCTGGGGGGGACGGCCGGTGTTGGGCAGTCGGCCAACATGGACCGGTCGCTGGCTGCCAATGAGAGTCCTTCGCTGGTCGCTTCGGGTTCGGTACGGCGCGCCCAGGCGACCCAGAATACGCCGGAAGGGGCCGCCTTGGCGCCGATGGCTCCCGCCCTGGCCCGGAGCGCCGTTGCCGGTGCCGATCGTCCGCAGGCTTCGCTGCTGGCGACGGAGCATGTGGCGACAGCACGGGGCAGCGATACGCCCACGGAAGTGAACGCCTCTGCCAGTTCGGCTCTGGCTCGGGCCGACTCCAATGCCGCCCCGGCGGCCGCCACCGCGTCGGCCGGCAATGTCGAGGTTGATACCGGGCCCACCCGCGTCGTCGACGAAGGGGGAGTCAGTCGGGCGTCGGGCGGCGGTCAGCCCGAGCCGAACCAGGAAAGTGCGTCGCGCCAGGTGGCTCGCTCGCGCGCCGGTGCCTCGGCGGCGCCCGCGGTCAACACCACGGTGTCGGCTGAAATGCCGTCACCGGTCGCCGGCCGGGATGGCGGTGAGCCGTCCGCGGAGGAAGTCGAACCGTCGATTTCGTTAGCCGCGCGAGGGCAGGAGGGGGGGGCCGCACCGGCGGCCGGCGACCCCGCAGCAACCTCGGTCGACGTGGCGGCGGGTACGGCGCAGGCAGCCGATCTGGCTTCCACCGCTTCGGTGGCCCGGGCCGGGGGCGCCGCACGGAATGGGCTCGAACAAATGGCGGCGTTTGCTGAAGGCGAAGAAGACGAAGAGGAAAAGGCGCGGCGTCTGGCTCGAAGCGCCGTCGGCGGAGCGCCCCAGTTGGCGCTCGCCGCACCGCGAATTGACACCCAGGTTGGTTCACCCGCCGGCGCGCCGGGCAGCGGTGGCCAGCCGGGCGACGCCCCATCGGTTCAGGCGGATACGGCTGCCGGCAGCGTCGCCCGGACGACCGGCACGGCAGCACCCGCTGCGAACATGACCGCCAGTGTGACCGCGGCCGGCGCCGTCGGGGGCGGCACGACCGCCGCTGCGGCGGGCACCACCTCGCGGCAGCGGGCCGAAGCAAGTGACGCCATGCAGGGGCAGGCGGCGCCGGGTGGAGGAACCGGATCGCCGGCCCGCGCGGCCCCCAGCCAGGCCTTCGCGGCCAATCAACTGGCGGCGGATGTGACCGTCGCCGGGGCGCCCCAGTCGGGCGGCACACCGGACGGCATTCCGCTCGAAGCACAAGCCTCGGCCGCCGCGCGGACCGTCGGTGGTGTGGCCGGTGTCACCGACACCTCGCCCGTGGGTGCGGTTGACGGGACGGTCGCCGTCGCCGGTACTGCCGCCGGGGCAGAGACGACGGTCGGTGCGCGGCAACAGGCCCCCAGCAGTCAGGCGGGGCCTGCCGTGGGAGATGGACAGTTGGCGGCGGCACCTCCCAGCCGTTCGCCGGTTGGCGGCGCGACGGGTGGCCCGCTGACGGCGACCGCTGCGACCGTGCCGGAAGTGCCGCTCTCCGTGGCCCGCGACCATGGCGTTGCCGATGTGTTGGCGATGTCGACCAACGTCGGCCCCGTTTCCCGCCAGTCATCCGGCGGGTTGCCGATTGAATCGGCGCCTGTCGAAGGGCCCGGCGGCCTGGCAAGCCAGCCGGCCGTCGATGCCGGCGTCAATAACCGTCAGGCCCGCCGAGAAAGCACCAATGTGCTGCCGACGGGGCCGCGGTTTAGCCGTAGCGAGTTTGGCGGCGTGCCCAGCTTGAGTGTCAATGCGGTGGTCGCAGCCGAATCGTTTCGCCGTCGGGCCGCGCGGATGAACGAAGGGGAGGGAGGAGGTCCGGCGGGCGGCTTTGGTCCCCAGACGGAAGAAGCCATCGAGCGAGGTCTGGCCTTCCTGGCGCGGCAACAACTGGCCGACGGCAGCTGGAGCCTGCAGACACTGGATAGAAATGTCGCCCTGGTCACCGACACGGCCGCAACCGGGCTGGCCATGTTGGCATTCCAAGGTGCCGGCTACAACCATCGCGAATTCAAGTACGCGGACGTCGTTGCGGCCGGGATCGGTTACCTCGTGGAAAATCAGGCGCCCGATGGAGACCTGTTCGTGCCGCTCGACGATCGCTCCAACGCGAGTGTCTGGCTTTACAGCCATGGGATCGCATCGATCGCACTCTGCGAAGCGTACGGCATGACGCAGGATCCGGAACTCAAGGAACCGGCCCAAAAGGCGCTCGACTTCATCGTTGCGGCCCAGCACAAACAACGGGGTGGCTGGCGCTATTCGCCCGGTGCCGAATCCGACACGTCGGTTTCCGGATGGATGATGATGGCCTTAAAGAGCGGACGCCTGGCTGGCTTGACGGTGCCGGAGACGACGTTCGAAAAGCTGGACGTCTTTCTGACGACCGCCCAAGGGCAGGGCGACCAGGCGCACATGTTCCGCTACAACCCCTACGCCCCGCTCACTCGCGAACAAGGTCATGGGCGACAGCCAAGCAAGACGATGACCGCGGTCGGCCTGTTGATGCGCCTGTATGCCGGCTGGAGCCGGGATCACCGCCAGATGATTCAAGGCGCCAATTACTTGCGGGACAACCTGCCCGACATCGGCACCACCCGCGCTCCGCAACGTGACACCTACTATTGGTATTACGCGACCCAGGTCATGTTTCACATGGGCGGAGACTACTGGCGCGATTGGAACAACCGGCTGCACGCGCTCTTGGTCGATTCGCAAATCGAGAACGGCCCGATGGCCGGCAGTTGGGATCCGCGTAACCCGATTCCCGATACCTGGGCACCGCATGCGGGCCGCCACTACGTGACGACGCTGAACCTGCTCTCCCTGGAAGTGAACTACCGGCACTTGCCGCTATACGATGACACGGCCCGGTAAACGCCGTGGCTGGTGATCCCAAGGAACGGTGACTCCAGCGACTGGGAAGCCCAACGACTGGATAACCCAACGACTGAGAAGCCCAGCGGACAGGCGATCGGCGGCACCTGCGGCGCGACGGCCCGCCGGGGGCAGGCAAGACCTGCGGCGACCTATTTCAAAAAGACCTGCCGACCTCGTGTGGTCTCGTCGATTTCAATCTTGTCTTCGCGTGCCAACCAACCCACGGCCTGCATCACGACATCACGTGGGGCGTCAATCGACTTGATGAGCTGCGCCATCGACATCCTGCCCCGCACGTCGAGGCATTGCCAAACTGCTCCCGCCGTTTCGCCGACCTGGTCAACTGCGGAAATCATGGTGTCGGTGGTCATCGTTGTCGCTCCTTCAGAAACCATCACGTTAGGCAACTCCGTTTCGTTGCCAGATGGGCGCAGTATAGCGAAACTCGCGGAAGTCGCTCAACGGGTGAATTCGCGGGGGGCGGATCCGCGCTGTTGGCCGGTATCGGACAGCACTCGTCATCGTGCGGAATGCGCTTTTTGCCGGAAAGGCGGCAGGCTGTGCTGGCGAAAGGATGGCCGCCGTCTGCCGGTGAGCAATCGGCCGTAGTCGCCGGCAGACCGACAAAAAAAGGCCCGGCAGGCGAACGTACCTGGCGGGCCTCTCCCGTAAGAAAATGGCCTTGCCGTTGCGGCTCGATGTCGCCATACACCGGCGACGCGGCACTAAGATCTACGGGTGCATCCGTGTCAGGTCGGTTCGTCTCCCTACGCCAACAACTTTAGTGCAGTTGTCATGCCAGTCCGGACGGATGGCTGCCAGACTTGAGAGAAAACCAAGCGAAAAGCAAAAGAAATCTTCGGTTGCCGCGATCGGCCGACGCGCGGCGGTAAAGGATGCGGGTTCGTTTGAATCTGACACCCCGGGGCACGGTCACGCGGGGCATCGCAGTGGACCGCTTGGGCCGGTGGAAGGGTTCGACGAACGGCATTCCCGGCGCCCGATTTGCAAGAATTTCAAACGCGATCTTATGTGTCGCCCGACTGGAGCATTCCCAGAGTCATCGCCTGGAACACCAATTCCAATTCGTCAAAGTCCCGGCTCTCCCCCTGCCAGAGGAGAAGCAGCGTCAGGTCGTGGTGTCGGACGGCGAATGTCTTGGCCGTGACGACGAGGTCCAGGCAGGAGAAGAACATTTCATAGCCTTCTGCCTTGTAGTCACCCAGTTCAAACGTGGCGGGATTCGATTCGAGCGCTTCGTATTCCTCGTCCATGGCGAGCACGACCTGGCTGGCAAGTTCGTCCGGGTCGTATTCCTCCGAATACATAACGAGAGTCCAGAAACCGCTGTTGGGGCTTTGGACCGTGACCGTGGGAGGGTCCATCGTCCCGTCTTCGGCGAGCGTCCAGTTCTCCGGATACATGAAGCGGATTTTGCCATTATCAAAGACAGCGGTCATGGAGCCAGCCTGCGGGGGGAGCGACGGAGGTCCGGGGGAACGATTGATTCGACTTATCGTAGCACCATCGACTGCGGGGTGAACCCGGCGGAGATGCAGGCGGCAGCGGAGAGATCGGTCGAGTCAGCCGTTTCGAGGGCGGTTCGTTGCTGAGTTCGGTCGTTAACAGCTTGTTGCCAGGCGCCACCGTCGCCTGACGAAGGAATGCCGGCGCCGCTGTCTGGCGATCGTCGCCTGATCCGGTCGCACCCGACGCTCGCTGTAGGGAAAAGGCGGAGGTTGAGCGTGATGGAGTGGCAAAGCGGGAGAAGCTGGGAGTCTTTTTCTGTCAAGGTAAATCTTGCCGAGTCACGGGGATTGTGCTACCGTCCGCCCCGCGAAAAGTCCGGGCAGCAGTTGGCAGCCTGGCGCAGGCGGCATGACCCGAGGACCACGTGTCGATGTGTGCAGTCCGAGTTCGCTTCGACTTTGGTTCCCGGCAGCGGCGCGCCGATAGTTGAATTCATGGTAACCGGCAATGGCCACACGTCGCCGAACGAGGACCCCAGTTTGGCTCAGTTAGAGAGATCGCGGCAAGGCGCGAGATCCAGGCAGCAGGGATGCCGGCCGCACACGGGGCGGTGCGCCGGGAGGACTGCGCTGCGGTGGTCTCTGACGTGGGGTCTGCAGGGACTGCTGTTAACGGTGGGCCTGGCCGGTTGTGCGACGTTGAAGCGGAACCCGGTTCCGGAAAATGTGGTCGAGGCGCGGCAGATTTCGCTTGTCGGCCTGGATGCCATGCAACGCGAACAGTGGGGCAAGGCGGAAGGCCTCTTTTCCAAGGCGATCGAGACCTGCCCCGCGGACGAACGGGCGCACCAGCATTATGCGGAAGCGCTCTGGCACCGGGATGCCTGTGCGGAAGCGATTGCCCATCTGGAAAAGTCGGTCGAGCTATCCGGAGGTGATCCGCACCGCCGCGTCCGCCTGGGAGAGATGTACCTGGCCAAGGGGAAAATCGAACCGGCTTGGGAACAAGTGGAAGCGGCGATCGAATCGCAGCGCAAGCTGGCATCCGCTTGGGCGCTACGCGGCGATATCCTCCGCAAACAAGGGCGACTTGAAGAATCCATTGCCAACTATCATCGCGCCTTGAGTCTGCAACCGCAGTACCCTCACGTACAAATGGCCACCGCCGCCGTCTATCGCGACCTGAACCGGCCGCGGCGGGCATTGGCAACGCTGGAGGTCCTGGCGACCCAGTATCCGCCGGACGAAGTGCCGCAGGACGTGCTGTTGCAACAGGGGTTGGCGTTCAAGGCGATGGATCGACACGACGACGCTGTGCTCAAACTGGTGGCGGCATCCCGGGCTGATGACCCGACCCTGGACATCCTGTTCCACCTCAGCGAAGCCCAGTTGGCCGCAGGTGATACCGCGAACGCCCGCCTGGCGGCCCGACGGGCCCTGAGTTTGGCCCCGGATAATGAACAGATCCACCAACTCGATCGGCGGATCAGCGAACAACAGCAGCGGATGACCGCTTCCGTCGAACGCTACTAATCCCGGACCTCGCGCCACACGAGCGCAATGCGGCCCGGGACCAAAGGGAGCGGACGGGTGGCTGGCGACGAGTGCGGGAAGCCGCCGTCTTGGGCCTGCATTCCGCAATCTGCAGGTTCTCCTGCCTGGGCGTCAGGGAACGGTATTCGAAAAGAGCGTGGCCGGTTTGACCGCCTCCAAAACGTGACGTACCGTTGAGTGACTACCCGTAGATAGGTGCATGCTCCGCTCGTGATGGAGCGAACCGAACCCAGGGATCAAGAGAGTTCAGTAATGACCCCAGTCAGCGCAGATCCGGTCTTTGTCGATCGCCGCAGCCACCGCGGCAATTCGCCGACACCTGAGTATGAACGTCGGCAGTTCACCAACAGCCACGAAGAACTGTCGCCGGGTGCCCAAGAGCTGGCGCGCGCCATCGATCAATACAAGCTGCATCATCGACGCCGGTTTATTACCTATGAAGAGATGTTGCTGGTGATCACGTCGCTCGGGTATCGCAAGGAAGACGCTTGAGGTAATTCGAGGACGGGGTAAGTCGCACTTCCGCAGCGGACGCGGAGCGACATTCGCCGGACGGTGGTTCCAGGAGTCCACCGCCTGGCCACGGTTGCAGCCGGCAGAAAATCGCTTCCGCCGAGCGTGCAGCCTGGGTGGGCCACCAACTGATGACGCGCCACCCGCCGCGGGCGCGGTTCATTCATTAGCCGTTGGGTGTTAGCCCCGCTTGAGTTGAAAGCTGCACCATCCGGACGCTTACCGGCCGTGGCTGGGAGGCGCTCGCTTTGCGCAAGTTCACTGCCCACGATGGCCAACCAGCGACTTGAACTGAGCAGTGGTTCGTTCGTGAACCATCGGGTTAATGCGCGCGAAACAGCCGCGATGTCAGTTCTTCCGCGTACAGCAGGGCCACGGTGTTTCCGCCTTGATCCGCGACGGCAGCCAATTCGTCCTTGCTGGACTGCATGCCGATCAGGGCGGCGATGAGCGTCTCGTCGGCCGGGATGGTCGTCAACGGCCGGAATTCTTCGAGCGTTTTGGCGCCGGAGAGGCTGAGGTCGACGATCCTGACGTACCCGATCAGTTGGTGCCGCTCGTCGACCACCGGAATGATAGGTGCCCGATGTCGGCGGGCGATTCGCATCACGTCCGCCGTCGCCGCACCCCGTTCGACGGTCGCCACCCGCGCGACGGGCCGGGAGAGTTCGATCACCGGACGCGAGGCGAATGAGAACAGGCTTTGTGCCAACTGACGCTGTGCCGGGCGCAGGATGCCAGCCTCTTCACCCTCCGCAAGCACTTGCTGTAGCTCGCCTCGAGCCAGTGCCAGACGCACCCGGAGCGGCGCGTTGCCGATCACCGATTGAAGGAGGCGGCCGAAGATCCAGAGCAGTCCGGACAGTGGGGCGAAGACCACCGCGAAAAGGACGAACAGGGGGCCGCCCCGGTGCAGGAGCAGATTGGGTGCCCGGTAATAGAGGCTCTTGGGAAGCAATTCGCCATAGACGAAGACGAAGGGAGAAAGGGCGATCGGTGCCAGCATGTCCACCCACAGCAGGCCGTTGCCGAACAATTGTTGTGTCAGAATGACGATTGACAACGAGACGAAGTAGTTTGCCAGGTTGTTGCCGATCAGGGTGGTGGCGATGAAGAACGCCGGTTGGTTGGTGAACCAGAGCAGGATGCGGGCCATCGGATCGCCGCCCAATCCGTCCAGCAACAGGCGAACTCGAGTGACCCGGTAGAAGCCGGTTTCCGAGCCGCTGAAAAAGGCGCTCAGAAAGATCCCCACGCAGAACAAGACAAAGCCGGCAATCATTCGGCGCTCTCCGTATTGCGGATGCGCGTCAGCTTGATGAGCATATGGCCGCGTTCCGGTGCTTCCAGCACCATGATGTCGAACGGCCCCCACTGGCAGGTATCGCCGGCGACGGCGATCCGGCCCAGCGACTGTTGAATCACGCCGGCCAGCGTCACGCTCTTGCTCGGCGGAAGCTCGATCTGCAGGTAGCGGGCGAGTCGGCGGAGGCTGGTGACGCCGGCTGCCAGCCAGACATCCGCGGAGATGTCGTGAATCGGCTTCTTGCCCAGTAGCAGCCGGCTGCGGCTGGGGTGATAGGAGAAGATGGTGTCCAGGATATCTTCCAGCGTCAGGATGCCGATCGTCTCTCCGAATTCGTTGACGATCGCCGCCACCTGGCGGTGCTTCTGCATCAACTTCTGCAGCGTGTCGGCGACCGTGGCACACCAGGGGATTTGGACCACCGGTTCGGCATAGTGTTCGAGATGCTCTTGAGGAACGTCCGCCAGCTCTTTCAGGTGGATGGCGGCATCCACTTCCTCGTTATCGGGTTCGGTGATCAGCAAGTAGCCGCTGGGGGTCATCGCGCCGTTCAGGTCGGAGAGCATGACCGGCGGACGAAAGGACTGGAATTGCGTCCGGGGACGCATCCACTCTTCGGCGCCGATGTCGGACAGCAAGACAATGTTTCGCAGCGCCGCCTGCTCCTGTTTGATCAGCTGTGCGTCGGATGTGGAAAGTTCGATGGCCCGTTCCAGGTCGGTAACCTCCAAATACTCTTCGGCCTCGAAGTTGGGCCAGATCAGGCGCCGGGACAGCACGTTCACCACCTGCAGGGCAGGCATGATCGGGTCGGCGCAGCGAACCGAGATCGACAACGGAACGCCGACCCAGCCGGCAAACGCCCTGGCGCTGAGGACGCCCACGCTCTTGGGAACCATTTCGCTGCAGACGATGATCGTGAGCAGCGAGATGAAACCGAAGGCGACCGCCGCTGACTGGCCGTAGCGGGCGGCCTCTTCCAAGCGCAAACTCACGATCGAGACAATGGTGAAGTAGGCGATGTTGGTCGTCAGGTTCCAGAACAAGACAGCGGAGAGGAGCCGTTCGGGATCGTCCAACAGATGGTTCGCCATCCGCTGGGCCGCGGTCCCCGCCTTCAGGGCCCGCCGATCCACTGGCTGGAGCGAGAAGAGGGCGGCTTCACTGGCAGAGAAAAAACCCGAGCCAAAGATCAGCAGCGTCATGGCGATCAGCCATGGAATCTGTTCCGCCAATGCATCCATGAACGGTTATCCCCCGGGCTCCGTTCCTCGGCCGACGGCCGGCCTGTCACGTCCCACGGTGGTAGGTTCCCGTCGCGCCGCCTGGCGGGTGCCGGCGACGAGCACTTGTCTGCGGACCCCGATCATGCCGTGTCGTCAGTCTTGGTGCGCCCCATGGCAAAGTCGAACTCAGAGATTGCGGGGACCATCATGGCGGCCGTGGTGAACCCGTAGGCGACCGAGATGACCAGGAAGATCGTCAGTTCTCGATTGCCCAGGACGAAGCTCACGAGGCAGAAGAAGGTGGCAATCGGTAGCAACAGGGATGCCCAAAAGACGGCCGATGAGGGATTGCGAAAGCCCAGCGCCACGTACAGGCCCAGACTCCCGCCGCCGATGAATGCCAGGAAGGGTGCGTACTGCACCTGGAACGATCCGCCGAACGAAATCATGATCATCAGGCAGGTACAGATCCCCAGGAACAGGAAGACGACCGTCCCCAGGCTGAGCGTGATGGCGGACCTGGAATTGGCATAATTCATGCCGAAGTGAACTCCCAGCATCGTGACAAAAATATCGACGACCGTCATTCCGCCCAGCAGGTAGACGAGGTTTTCGCCGGTCATTCCGCCTCGCCACCAGAGGTAGACGTAGAGCAGCATGGGCAGGACGACCATCTCTTTGGTGACCCACAGGACGCCGCCCAGTTTTCCCAGCACGAATTCACGCGGCGAGAGATCCGTGACGAGGAGGATGTCCAGGGCCAGGCCGTCGCGTTCGCTCGTGATCGAATTGGCGGCCAGGGCATTGATGATCACCAGGCTGAGCAGTGAAAAGAGTCCCAACGGGACGGCCGATGGGGGGATCCGGCCGGCCAGTCCCGAACCACCGCCGGCGGTCTCCGCTTCAGCCAACATCCAATGCAAACCGGCCCAGACCATCGCGAACAGGATCAGGTAGGCGACTCGGACGATCTGCACCTTGCGACCGTACGCCCAGGTACAAACCTCGCGCCACAGGATGGGATTGTCCCAGACTTCACGGCTGGCCTGGCTTGCGGCGCGGACCCGTGCGTCGACATGTCCGGCCCGCGCCGACTCGGCCGCACTCTGGGCGCCTGTCGTCTTCCCATCTCCGGCTGCGACCGGCGAGTCATCGCCGTAGATGCTGGCCCGCTCGTCGTCGTCCTGCTGACCGGGCCGCAATTCGCGCGACGGGTTCCAGGCGCGGACGCGAAAGATGGCCACGGCATTGATGCCGGCTGTCCCCAGGATCGAGACCAGCAGGTACAGCGTGGTTCCGTCGGACCAGGTGACCAGCGGCGCACTGGCGATCCGGGGCGTGGTGGCCGCCAGGATGGCGCGCACGGGACTGAACGCAGTGGCAATCGTTTCGCAGGAGAGTCCGGCCAGGCTGTCGAACAGGAGGCCGGCCGCCACGACCTCCCAGATACCGGCCCACATCATCAAGGTCAGGGCGGTCATGGAGAGCGTCTGAAACGTCTTTTCGCGCCACAAGGCCAGGATCGAGCCCAGGCTGCCGGCTGCCAACCCGGTGGTGAACGTGACCAGCAAGGCCCGCACAATCTGATCCCAGGAAACGCCCCCCAGCAGCGAAACCAGCATCAGCACGGGTGCCGACGCCAGCACCATCACGAATACATCCAGGAGGGCTGCCAGCAGTTTGCCGAGGACAAGTTCGCTGTTGCGCATCCGCGTCATCAACAGCAAAATCAACGTGCGGCGGTCCTTTTCTTGAGAAACCGCCCCCGCCACGCCGAAGGCGGCCAGGAACACGACGACCAGCAATTGGAGCAGCGCCAGGATCTGGAAGAGTGTGGCGCCGAACCTGGCCATGTCCCCAATATTGCGGACGATCTGCGTCCCGGCCAGCACGAACCAGGCTGTGCAGATAAGCACCAACAGCGCCAGCACATAGACCGAACGGAGGATGTAATGGCGCGGACGACGGGGGGTCGTCGACGCCTCACGAAAGAACACCGGCCCAACAAACAATCCGCTCACTCCTTGCCAAGACTGCACACGCCTCGCATCGCCACGGTTGCATTGATACGGAGCGGCATTATAGCTTGGTTCAGAATGATTTGCCGAGTGCCGCCGCGGAAGCGGGCCGCGGCTTTTTTCGAGTGTCTAATGGCTTGTCCAGAAACATGTTAGGAATGCGAGTCAGAATTGTCTTCCACCCGGACAAATAATCGGCCCAATCAGCGCATCTTTCTTGCAACGCCCCGAACGGTACCAGGAGCGGTGGCGTGACGGCCGATGACCCCTCAAGAACTGACCCGGCGAGAATCGATCCGGCGCTCGTCGAGTCCCTGATCTCAAGGCATGGTGCCGAACTCGAACGGTTCTTGACTGCGGTGCTGCGTGACCCGCAACTGGCCGGGGACGCCATGCAGAACGCCTTGGTCAAGATGGTAGAACGGGGGCACACCGCCCAAGAGGAAACGCGTAAAGCATGGTTGTTCCGAGTCGCCTACAACGAAGCACTCCTCCTGCGACGGCGGCAGGCGACCGGCGACAACGTGTTGCGGCGGATCGCGGCAACGGCTGCGCGGCAGGCAGAATCGGCAGACCAGCCGATTCTGCGGACCGAAGTGGTGGAACGCGTCCGACAGGCGCTGGCCGATTTGTCTGCCGAGCAGCGGACGATCGTGCGAATGCGAATTTACGAACAGAAGACTTTCAAAGTGATTGCCAACGAGCTGCAGATCCCCCTGGGTACCGCGTTGTCTCGGATGCGGGCCGCCCTGGGGCAGCTCCGAAATCGCTTGGACGACCCCGATTGACCTGACGCGCCGCAGATCGGTGATTCCCATGCAACATCCAGGCTCGCCCCAAACGATCACCCGTGAACTCGACTGGCTCGCCTTTCAGTACCTGGCCGGCAACCTGTCGACTGAGGCCGTCTCCGAATTTGAAACTCGCCTGGCCCGCGATCAGGCGGCCCGCGAGGCGGTGGCTCGGGCGGTCGAGCTCACGCAAGCGGTGGCATTGGTCGAAGCCGCTGCCCCCGAACGGGTCGTGCCGGCGTGCCGGGAAGAAGGCGTTGCCGTCAGCAGGCACGCGGATCTCCCGGTCGAGAAAACCCGAACAACGCACTGGATCGTGCCGGTCGCCTGGCTCTCCATGGCGGCCTTGGCCCTGGTTGTGGTTGGAAATCAATTCGCTCGCCGTGTCGAGCCTCATCTCACGCTGACGCTTCACGATCCGCCGGTTGTCGCGACCGACGTGGCAGCATTCAGTTCCGGCGAATTGGCCTCGGCCTGGGTTGATACGGCCGAATTCTTCGTGACGGCCGATTTCGTCGAGGCCGACTTGTTGGACGACGCGATGGAATACGAGGTCGGTGGTGACGAGATCTTCGAGACGGCTCGGGTAACGGCCGCCGAAGGGGACGTCGAGCGGCTGCAGGCACCATCCTGGATGAAGGCCGGTTTGGCCGCTTCGCTGGAAACAAGGGCCGCAGAATGAATCAGCTCATGAAGAATCGACGCCTCTACCTCCCGCTGCTGACGCTCCTGCTGGTTCCCTTGGTCATCACGGCAACCAACGCCAAAGGGCCGGCCGGAAGCCAGGCGGAGACAAGTTCGCCACCATCGCCCGGCGCCGCGCCGCGGCTTGCCGACGGACGGCTCGACGAACAAGAATCGGCCGCGGGCCAGCGTGGCGCAAGTGGCCGCCGCAGCGAGGACCGTTCGGCCCGCGGCAACCAGCCCGCCGGCGGTTCCGCCAACCGAGCGACCGCAACCCGTCCCGCTGCGGACCGTGAGCCGGCTGCGCGAAACGCGTCCGAGAAGACGCGTGCCCGACGCGCCGCTCCGGTCGCTGCCGCAACCGAGGATGACCTGTTGCAGTTTGTCGACGAACATCACCGCGAACTGGCCGATGTGCTGGCTCATCTCAAGCAGAATGTGCCGCAGGAGTACGAGCGGGCCTTGCGTGAGTTAAGGCGGCAATGGATGCGTTTGAAGCAGCTCGAGGGCCGCGATCGCTATGCCGCCGAACTCAAGCTCTGGAAGACACAGTCGCGAGCCCGGTTGCTCGGCGCCAAGTTGCAGATGGGCGACGACATGCGGTTGAATAAGGCGCTGCGCGAGAAGCTGGTCGAGGTGTACGACTTGCGCACCGCCATGCTCGAACGCGATCGCCAGAGGGCAGCCGAACGGCTGGCGAAACTCGAAGGGCAGCTCAAGAGCCGCCGTGAACAGCGGGATCAAGTTGTCGAGAAGCAACTCCTGGCGTTGACCAAGAGTGCCCAGAAACGAACCAAGCCGGTCAAGTCCAGCGCTCGTGGGTCCAAGCCGAATCGCAGCGGCCAATCTGCGGATGGGAAAGTATCTGCCGCCAAGGCGTCAGCGAAGACGCCTGCGACAAAGAACAACTAATTGCTCAATGCTCCCGGAGGGAACGATGCGAACCAATCGGTTCATGATGCTCACCGTCGTAGTGGCTGTTTGTGCCACGGTTCACGCCAGTCCTTTCGCCATGGGAGCGGACAAGGTTCTGCCCCCGATCGGCGAGCGCTTCGCAGATCCGGCGGTGGATGAGACTCCGAATTTCCAGAAGCACGTCATTCCTCTGATGGGACGCCTGGGGTGCAATGGCCGCGCTTGCCACGGTTCATTCCAAGGCCGGGGTGGATTTCGACTTTCCCTGTTCGGCTACGACTTTCACGCCGACCATCTGGCCTTGTTGGACGAAGAGAGCCCCCGCGTCGATCTGGAGAACAAGGAAGAAAGTCTGATCCTGGTCAAGCCGACCGATGCCGATCTGCATGAGGGTGGCAAGCGTTACGCCCTGGGGTCGTGGGAGCACCACGTGCTGCGGAATTGGGTCACCGCGGGTGCGGAATTTGACAAGGCGGACGTGCAGAAACTGGTGTCGTTGGAGGTCTCGCCGTCGGAAGTGCAATTCGCCAAGGCGGGTGAGCATCACCAATTGCGTGTCGTCGCGGTCTGGGAAAATGGCCAACGAGAAGACGTCACACCCCTTTGCCGGTTCAAGAGCAATGACGAGTTGATCGCGGAGATCGACGAGAATGGATTGATGGTCGGCAACGAACGGGGCGATACCGACCTGATTGTCTCGTACGACCGGGCCGTCGTTGCCGTGCCTGTCATTCGGCCCACGACCGACCTGGTTGGTGATCGCTACCCCCAGGTCGAGACGCCGACGCGCGTGGACGAACTGGTCGTTGACAAACTTCGCAAGTTGGGCATCGTTCCATCCGATCGGGCCGGTGATGCCGAGTTTCTCCGCCGCGTGCGCCTGGACCTGACCGGAACGCTGCCGTCTGAGCAGGAGGTTGTCGAGTTCCTGGCGAGTGAAAGCCCCAACAAGCGGGCCAAGAAGATTGACGAGCTGCTGGAGACGCCGGCGTACGCCGCCTGGTGGACGACCAAACTGTGCGACTTCACCGGCAACAACGAACAGAATCTGAATAACGTTTCCCCAATGCGGAATTCAGCACCACAGGAGTGGTACTCGTGGATCAAGCGGCGCGTGGAAGAGAACACGCCCTACGACGAACTGGTCTCCGGGATGGTCACCGCCACCAGCATGCGGGAGGGGCAGAGCTACCGCGAGTATTGCGAAGAGATGAGCTCGATCTACCGCGACGAAGACAAGTCGTACGCCGATCTTCCTGCGATGACCCACTATTGGTCCCGCCGCGATTTTCAGAATGATATCGAGGCGCGGGCCATCGGCTTCGCCTACTCCTACATGGGACTTCGCATCCAGTGTGCCCAGTGTCATAAGCACCCGTTTGACCAGTGGTCGAAGGACGATTTTCACCAGTTCAAGAACTTCTTTTCACGCGTTGTCGCCGGCCGCGCGGGAGGTGCTCCGCGCGAGTATCGTGACGAGTACAACCAGCTGGTCAAGGAACTCGGCTTGAAAGGGTTGCGTGGAAACGAGCTGCGACGCAAGCTGCCGGACCTCTTGAAAGAAGGGAAGTCGATTCCTTTCCCGGTAACGAGCGTGGGCGATCGGATCCAGCGAACTCGGAACCCGGATGAAGACTTCCCTGAATTCACGACCGCCAAGTTCCTCGGCGGCGAGACGCTCGACGTCGAAGCGTTGGAGGATCCACGCGTTGAACTGATGAACTGGCTGCGGAGTCCGGACAATCCGTTCTTCGCCAAGGCGTTCGTGAATCGTGTTTGGGCCTCCTACTTCAACGTCGGTATTGTCGAACCGGCCGATGATCTGGCCCTGGGCAATCCGCCCAGCAACAAGGCCCTGTTGGACTACCTGGCGAGCGGGTTCATTGAAAGCGGTTTCGACATGAAATGGGTCCATCGCACGATTGCCAACAGCCGCACCTATCAATCCACCTGGAAGCCGAACGACACCAACGGCAAGGATGAGAGGAATTTCAGCCGGGCGATTCCTCGACGGTTGCCGGCGGAAGTCGCCCTGGATGCCTTGCAGCAGGCAACGGCGTCGGACCGGCGCGTTGCCGAGTTGCTTGCCAGCAACGAAGGTCGAGCCATCGCGATTCCCGGCGCGGGCAGTCGAGGTGGAGATCGTGACCAGCGGTTCATCCTTTCCGTCTTTGGGCGTTCGACCCGGGAAAGCAATTGTGACTGCGATCGGTCGTCGGAACCGACATTGCTGCAGACCGTGCTTCTTCAGAATGACGATGCCATGCTCCGCATGATCGACATTCGCAAGGACAGCTGGTTGCAAGACGCGGCCAACGAACTGGGAATTCAGAAACGGGGACAAGCTTCCCCGCAGAATGCCCGTCGCGTCGTCGCAGTGCGCAAGCAGTTGGGCGTTGCCAGGAACAAGCTGAACCAGTTCCGCAAGAATGACAACGCCAAGGGAGTTGCGGAGGCCAAACGGCGGATTGCGGCCCTCGAGAAGACGCTGCGACAGATGCAGCCTGAGGAGAAGCCGGCGACCGACGTCGCCGAGCTGGATGAGGCCACCAGCGAAAAGGTTGCCCGCCTGATCACGGCCGCTTACCTGCGGACCGTTTCCCGTTACCCCGAGGAAGGTGAACTTCAGCGAACTCAGGAGCACGTCCGCGAAGCGGACGATCCCGTCGAAGGGTTGCGCGACGTGCTCTGGGCCCTCTTGAATACGAAGGAGTTCATTGTCAATCACTAACCTGTGTACCCGATCTCCGCGTCAGCGGCCCGCTTCCGGCGGAGGCGACCGGTCTAATCCAAGCTCAAGTTAACGAACCAGATTCTCGCTAAAAGGATATTCTCGATGGCAGTTCATAAGACATGCGATGGCGTCAAGCGGCGTGACTTCCTCAAGGTCGGGGTGCTCGGCGGCGCCGGGATCACGCTGGCCAACTTTCTGCAGTTGAATGCGGCGGGCGCGGTGGAAGCCAGCGCGAAGGCGAAGTCGGCCATCTTCATCAATCTGGCCGGCGGTCCATCGCACATGGACACGTTCGACATGAAGCCGGACGCCCCCAGCGAGTTTCGGGGGACGTTCAATCCAATCCAGACCAACGCGGCCGGTGTGCAGATCAGCGAGCACCTGCCGAACCTGGCCAAGTGTGCGGACAAGTTCGCGATTCTGCGCGGCGTTTCCCACACGCTGGGAGCCCACGCGCTCGGTTCCGAATACGTCAACACGGGATCCCGGCCGCTGCCTTCGCTCGAGTATCCAGGCTACGGCGCGGTGGTGAGCAAAGAGACGGAGCATCACAATCCGCATGACCTCCCCGCATTCGTGGCGATCCCCAACAATACCCGCCAGGGGCCAGGGTTCCTGGGAGTCAAGTACGCACCGCTCAATACGGGAACGGCCCCGCGGGCCGGCCAGCCGTTTAGCGTCCGCGGCATCTCACTGCGGAACGGCTTGACGGTCGAGCAGGTCGAGAAGCGACAAGCGTTGCTCGGCGACCTGGACGTGGCATTCAAGGGGGCCGAGGAAGACAATCAACTGCTGGAAGGGCTGGATCGCTTTGGCGACCAGGCGCATTCGATCATCACGTCGCGCCGTTCCCGCGAAGCCTTTGATGTCAGCCGCGAGTCGCCCGCGTTCGCCGCGCCGTTTGGCGAGGATCCGTTTGGAACGAGCTGCCTGCTGGCGACACGACTGATCGAGTCCGGTGTCCGTTTCGTGACGCTCAGCATGGGTGGGTGGGATACCCACCGGGACAACTTTACGGCCCTCTCGACACGCCAGTTGCCCAAGCTGGATGTCGGGCTCGCCGCCTTGTTGAACGGTCTGGAACAAAAGGGATTGCTCGAATCGACCGCCGTGTTTGTTACGGGCGAGTTTGGTCGAACCCCGAAGATCAACTCGCGGACCGAAGAGGGTGGACGCGATCACTATCCACGCTGCATGTTCATGCTGATGGCCGGCGGGTCGGTGCGCGGCGGCCAGGTCATTGGCGAAAGTGACGCCAAGGCCACCATGCCGGCAAACGACGCGATCAGCCCGGACGATGTGGCGGCCTCGTTCTACCACAATCTGGGGATCGACCACACGAAGGAATACCACACCAGTATCGGACGACCGATTACGATCGTTCGCGACGGCAGTGTGGTGCGTCAACTCTTTGCCTGAGGAACGGGAAGAATAACTTTCGCGATTCGCCCTTCGCCGCCGTCGCCGGACGGTGGTTTCCGGGTGCCTGCCGCCTGCCGGGCGGTGGCTGCGCTGAGCGGGTTCTTGAAAGCTCGGTGGTAGGGAGTTCTACGGCCGCGAATCTAGATTGTCGCCTGACGGTTCGGCAGGAGGTTGAGCCGCCTTTTTCTACGGGTGTGATTCGGGCGATGCGGGATCGCTGGCCCGACACGGTTCACTTCTTGTTTTCTGGAGACCTCTCAATGAAGAACGTATTGAAAAGCCTGGTCCTCGTTGCTTTGGCCGTCGCCATCGCGCTGCCTCTGGCGGCCCAAGACGCGGAGAAGAAAAAGCGGAAGAAGGCCGCCGGCAAAGGTCAGCGGTCCGCGCTGGCCAACTTTGTCAAGCAACTGGACACCAAGGTCGACCTGACCGAAGAGCAGGTTGCGAAGATCAAGAAGTTGCAAGAGGAAGCGCAGCCCAAGTTGGCCGAAGCGAATAAGGTCATTGGGAAGAAGCGCCGCGAGTTGGGCGCCGCTCGGAAGAAAGCCATGGCGGACGGCAAGAAGGGCAAAGAAGCCCAGGCGGCGGCGGAAGCGGCCGTCAATCTGTCGGATGATGAGAAAGCCGCCTTGGCCCAGGTTCGGGAAGTGACGCAGGGCTTCCAGAAGTCGGTGCGGGCCCTGTTGACGCCCGAGCAGTTGAAGAAGGCCGGCGGCAATCGGGGTGCCAAGGGCGGCAAGAAGAAGAAAAAGAAGGACGCCGCCTGACGCGGCCCGGGGTACAGGCGGCGATCCTCCGCGCGGAGGTGCCCGGCCCGTGATTGCCGTCAAGAGACAACGAAAACGGCCGAGCGAACGTGAATCGCTCGGCCGTTTCTTCTTTTCGAATCCGGCCACCAGTGCCCAATCCGCCGCGAATCGGCTCTCACCGGCGGCGGACAGTCAACACCAGGAACCACCTCTGGGGAACCGTGGCTTCAACTGCTGGGCGGAAGCCGTGCGGGTCCGCTGGCAACGAGCTGCTTTGCCCTTAAGCCTTCGCCGTCTTGCCGAACTTCGTCTCGCCCGGCATGGCGACCGTCGGCGTCGGAACATCGGCCCAGGCATACGCTTGCGGGCTGAGGTCCTGGGTCGAGTTCATGGCGTCGTCCCAGGTGATCTTCTGCCCGGTGTAGCATGCCTCGCGGCCCATGATCGCCAATAACGTGCTGTACGACATGTATTCGCCGTTGTTGATAATCTCGCCCGACCGGATGCCGGCGAACAACTCCTTGTGCTCGACGTCATACATGCTCGGCTTGGGGCCCTTGTACTTCCAGGGTGCCTTGCCTGGAGCCGAGATCTCGTGAGCCAAGACCTTGGCGCTGCCGTTCGTGCCGAGCACAAAATCCTCGACCTCGTTGAAGCAGCCCTTCATCTGGCGTGTGTAAGCAAACGTCTTGACCCCGTTGGCCCATTCGTAGCAGACGGCGAAATGATCGTAGATGTGCCCCCATTTCTCGTCGGTGCGAACCTGGCGACCGCCCAGGCCAACGCAACTGACCGGCGGTTGGTCGTCCATCAGCCAGAGTGCCTTGTCAAGGCTGTGGATGTGCTGCTCGACAATGTGGTCGCCGGACAGCCAGGCGAAGTAGAGCCAGTTTCGCATCTGGTATTCCATCTCGCTCCAGGAATCCTGGCGACCGCGATGCCAGAGCGTGCCGGTCAAGTAGTTCTCCTGAACCGAAACAATGTCGCCGATCGCACCATCCTTGATGCGGCTCATCGTCTCGCGCACGCCCAGGTCGTAGCGCCAGCAGAGTCCGGAAACGATGCTCAGGTTCTTTTCTTTGGCCAGCTTGACGGTTTCCAGCACATTCCGCACGCCGGTCGGGTCCACGGCCACCGGCTTCTCACAAAACACATGCTTGCCGGCTTCGATCGAAGCACGTAATTGGGCCGGGCGAAAGTGGGGCGGTGTGCAGAGCAACACCACGTCGACATCGGTTTCCAGCAATTGCTTGTAGCCGTCAAACCCGACGAAGCAGTGATCGTCGGTGACCGCATATTTCTTCTGGATCTGCCTTTCGAGGATCTTGCGAGAGTGCTCCAGGCGGTCTCCGAAGGCATCCGCCATGGCAACCAGTTGAAGATTGGGGTCGGCCCGCATGGCATTGACCGCCGCGCCGCTCCCTCGTCCACCACAGCCGATCAGCCCCACTTTCAGCACGTCGCTACCGGCGGCGTGCACCGCGCGTGCCGAACCCAGTCCCGCTGCCAGCGAGCCACCCACGACGGCGGCCGATGACTTTTGCAGAAAATCTCGACGCGTACCATTGTCTTTCGATTGATTGGTTGACATGCATGACTCCTTGGAAGGGGGGCAAGACAAAGGGAGTGGGGGGGCGTGTTTGTGCCACAATGATAGTCGGCCAGGGGGGACTCGTTCAAGTCGCAGACCCGCGCGGGGGAGTTGCCCAGGGTTCTGCCAAACCGCGCAACGGGGTACCGCGGAACCGCCGGCCGTCACCGGTTATCGGACGGAGCGAAGATAGCGCAGGAATTCCTCGTCCAATTGCTGCCAATCCGAACCGAACGTCGCTTCGAACTGTTGCAACCGCTCGGCGGGCGTATCGTATAGAAGCCGCTTCTTGTCCGCCAATAGCTTGGTGTACCGGACATACTCTTTGGGGTGTTTGCGAATCAGGAAGTAGTTCAGGGCCCACGCTTCCGCATACGCATCCGGTGCGGTTCGCGCGCTGCGAAACCGTTGGTCGTCGGCGATCAAGGTGCGCAGGGAATCGGCCGGGCGCGAGCGAAGGTAGCGCCGAAACTCGCTCAACCGGACCCGGTTGACCCCGCCGATATTGCGCCAGCCATTCTTGCTGCGCAGGTCGGGGACTTCAAAGTAGATCGCGATCCCTTCGCTGACCCAAAGGGGGATGTCCGCGTAACGCGTCTGCAGGCCCCGGTTGAACGCCAATTGGTGGGTTGCCTCGTGAATGATCGTCGCCACCGTCCGTTCCGCTTCGGGACGGGAGAGAATACGATTGATCTGGGCTGCCGAGCTGGCTCCCTGCAAGGCGGCTCGATCAGCGCCCGTCAGGTCATACATGGTGACCCGGTTCGTGCGGAGGCTGAAGTAGCCAATGATCGACGACGTGGCCTCGCCCAGTTCCGGCCGCGAGTAGGCCGCGTACGATTGGCGATCATCAAACACCAGCGCGACCAACGGCCAGGACGGCTCATCGAGGCGAAACCCGCGATTCTTCCAGTAGTTGCCGAAGGCCCGATAGAGTCGCTCGAACAACGCACCACACCACCTGGCATACGCCTCGGAGGTGTTGTAGCAAATCACGTAGTGGGCCGTTTGATGGACACGGAACTGGCCGGTCAGTTCGCTCTGTAGTTTCTCAGCAATCTGTTCCTGGTCGAGCAGCTTGAACGGCTCGTCATCCTGGTCATGATGCGTGATCTCGTCCGGCGTAATGGCCCACAGGCCCCGCGATGCGTCCATCAACAGCAATCCGCCATCCTGTGCTTCCACGAGGACCTGGCCGGAAACGTGCAGCGCCTGCCCGTCTCGTTCCAGCGAGACGTGATCGACCGCCCTTGCCGTGGCGGCCAGGCAGGTGCAAGTGATGGCGAGGAGGATTCGAGACTGTAGCGTGCGAGCAAGCATGGTTCCATTATACACGCGACGCACCTCGATCTCGTACCCTGTTTTCCTGGCGGCGCAGCAAGGCCATCGTCAGTGTTGCCAGAACCACGAATTCGCCGACCATGGCCAGGCAGAGGCCGGCGACCTGGTCATCCACGCCGGCGTGCAGGAGTCCGAATACCCGCACGGGGACGGTCGAGACCCCGGGCGGAGTGACGAGGATGCTGGCGGAAAGATCTCCCGCCGCGATCACCATCGCCGCTAGCCCGGCACTTGCCAGGGCCAGTTTTCGCTGTGGCAGGCCGACGTACAACAGGCGTTGCCAGATGCCGGCACCTTCGGTTGAAGCAGCGTCCAGCTCGTCTGCCGGAATCGTCCGCAATGAGAACCAGGTGATCAGCATCGCAATCGGGAAGGCCCGCACGAGCGTGGCGAGGCAGGGGGCCAGGATCGAATGGTCATAGAGCCAGATCAACAGGGGAAAACGCTCGCGGTTCAAGAGCCAGATCACGCTCAGGCCAACCATCGGTCCGGGAAGCGCCAGGCAGATCGTCGTCGGCAAGATGGCGAGTCCGGCGAAGAATCGCCGCTGACGCGCCAGCCAGCCGAGCAGACCGGCGTTCAGCACCGCCGTGGCGCCGACCACCAATCCGATCACATTCGTCCAGCAGAATTCCTCGACAAATCGCCAGGGACTTGTGACCGTGATCGACAGAAACTTTGCCACCGTCCATACCCGACTGGGACCGTCCGCTTCCTCACGCACGGTCATTCCCGCATTGATGCCCAGGTTCGCCAGCGGGACGCCGGCGACGAGCAGAACGGCCACCAGGACGAATGCCGAGGCCGGCCACCGCCAGCGATGCAGCGAGATCGTCCGGGGGTGTTGCGGCGCACCGACCCGCGGCGGAGGGACCACGTAGCAGGCGGCCAGGAATCCCCACAGAATCAAGCAGCCGAGTGCAACCATGCCCGGCAGCGCGGCCAGGCCGTGGCTGGTGAACTCTCCATACGACGGGACATTCGAATAGATCTCTTCGGCGTACGTCCGTACCTGGTAGAGATCGGTAATCGTCATCTCGCCGGCCGTCGTGACGCAGATCCAAAGGACCGCGACGAAGACCGCAGGCAACCCCTGTCGCAGCGTGATCAGCCAGATTACCTGGAGGGTTGAAGCGTCGAGTGCCGCAGCGTCCTCCAGTTCCGGAGCGGCGTATCGCAGGCGTATCCCGACAATCAACACGACCCAGGGGAGGGCGGCCAGGGTGTGGATCCAGACGGCTGCCCGCCAGCCGGCCAGCAGCGGGGCGGCCAGGGTGCCCTGCGACAACGATAACCATCCCTGGCGACCAAAGCCGGCGTCCCAACCTGCAGCCTGCAGGTAGAGCGGAACGAACAGCATCGTCCCCAAGACGACGATCGCCGCTCGCCGGCCAGCCACGTCCGTCCTGGTCAACAGGAACGCCAACGTCGCACCGGGCGGGATTGCCAGTACGCAGGTCGACAGCGAAAGCACGTAGGTGTTTCTCAGCAGACCGGCCGTACGCTCGTCGACCAGCACATTCCCGATGCCGAACGCCGGCAGCACCAACAGCACCAAGGGGACTTGCAGTAGACAGAATGCCGTGACGGCCAGTCGGTAAGCAGTGGAGGGGCGGTTCGTCATGGCGACCTGTCGGTCCGGCGTACGTGTCGTTGAGGATCGCAGATTGACAAATCTACCGCCGGTGGTTCGCGACAGCCGCTCGACAACGCCAGCGTCATCGTTGCGTTTCGCTCGGCGCCAGCCCTGCGGCAGCGTTGGCGTGATCCTCGCCTATCGCGTCCCGAATGTTGCGAGGCCACGCCGGCGGCTCAACGGGCGACGATTGTGGCGGTTGTTTCTCAGACGACGCTGGCCGGCCGGCTTGCGGGCCACCTGACGGGGCGTCTGTAGTGTACGGTCGGTGCCCGCTCAGGAAAACTTCCCCTTCTTCAGGAATAACGGCGCGGAACCGCGGGTCTGTTGTTCATAGCGGAACTGGGAACGACCGCTCTGGTGCGGCCAGGCAACCTGCACCTACCAGTCTGCCGGTGCTGCACCCGGATGCCGCCGCGGCCGGCGGTTCAATAAAACAAGAAACCAGATCTTGTCGACGTTCGTCGTTCTCGTGTGGCCCTAATTGCAAAATCCTGACGGAGGGAGAGAGCTCATGTTGCGCGCTTATCTAACAAGTTTGGCGGTGGTGATCGTGGCCGTCCTGGCGACCGGGTGCGGTGCCGAGAACGGTCCGGCGGGAACCGCGGTAGAGCCGTTGGCCGGGAGAACCGCGGGCGACCAGCAGAACAACTTCCGCAACGTCGGCGAAACGGCCAGCGAGGCTGAGCTGTTGCCATTTTCCGCAACACCGCCCGCGGATCTTGCGGCCCCCTTGGCATTGCATCCTGAACCCCAAGCGCCGAGCGTCGATGAACATCTGGCGGGCGTTCCTGAGGGAAGGGCGGTGCGGCTGGCAGAACAACCTCGCGCGGGAGTCGTACGGGCGTCGGAAAGCAAGAGCCGTGATCGTTACGCGCAGATCGTCGAGAATGAATTCAAGGCGGTCCGCGAGTCTCCGTTGTCGACGTTTTCCATCGACGTGGATACCGCTTCCTATGCCAAGACGCGGATGTACTTGCAGCAACGGAACGTGTTGCCTCCACCGGACGCGGTTCGGATCGAAGAACTGGTCAACTATTTTGATTACGATTACTCGCCGCCCTCCGGAGACGCACCCTTCGCGGTCCACATGGAGGTCGCTCGAGCCCCCTGGCACTCGGAGCACCTGCTGGCCCGCGTGGGGATCAAAGGTCGGGTGATGGAAAACCGGCCGACCAGCAACCTCGTCTTCTTGATCGACGTATCGGGCTCCATGAACCGTCCCAGCAAGCTGGGGTTGGTCAAGCAGGGATTACGGATGCTGACCACGCAATTGAACGACGAGGATCGCGTTTCGATCGTGGTGTACGCCGGTGCCGCCGGGCTCGTCCTGCCGGCGACGCAAGGTGATAACCGGCACGTCATCCTGGATGCCGTCGAGCGGTTGACGGCCGGTGGTTCGACCAACGGCGGAGAGGGCGTTCGCCTGGCCTACGATGTCGCTCGGCGAAACTTCGTCAAGGGAGGCGTCAACCGCGTCCTCCTTTGCACCGATGGGGATTTCAATGTCGGTACGACGAACACGGGCGACCTGGTGCGGATGGCCGCCGGTCATGCGCAAGAGGGCATCTTCCTTTCGGTGCTGGGCTTTGGCATGGGGAACCATAACGACGCCATGTTGGAGCAGCTTTCCAATCAGGCCAATGGCAACTACGCATTCATCGACAGCGATCGGGAAGCGCGCAAAGTCCTGCTTGACCAGTTGGACAGCACGCTGGTAACGATTGCCAAGGACGTCAAGGTGCAGATCGAATTCAATCCCGCGCACGTCGACTCGTACCGCTTGATCGGCTACGAGAACCGCCAACTGGCCGCTCGCGATTTCAACGACGACAAGAAGGATGCCGGAGAAATCGGCGCCGGGCATACCGTCACTGCGCTCTACGAGCTGGTCTTGGCGGACGGCAGTGAAGAGGCCGGCGAAGGGGGAGTCGACCCGCTCAAGTATCAGACGCCCCGCAGCCTGGCCGAGGCGGCCGACAGCGATGACTTGCTGAACCTGAAATTGCGGTTCAAACGGCCCAACCAGGATCGCAGCGAACTGACCGTGTTCCCGATTAAGAACGCGCCCCAGAGATTCGGCGAAGCGTCGAGGGACTTTCAGTTTGCCGCCGCAGTTGCCGAATTCGGCATGTTGCTTCGCAACTCGAAGCATCGAGGAGACGCCAGCTACGCCGAGGTGCTGGAGATTGCCAGCGCGGCCCGCGGTCGTGACCAGTACGGTTACCGCTCGGAGTTTCTGCAGGTGGTCAACATGGCCAGGCAGATCGTAGAGCCTGATGCTGCGGCAGCCGCGCCGTTCGTCCCGCCCTACGTGACCTATCACGTTCCGGTTCAGCACGCAAAGCAACCGGCCTTCAGCACGCACGATCTGCAGGCGACCTTCCGGGTCCTGTTCATCGCGGTGGTTGGGGCCTGGACGTTGATGGTTCTGATCGGCGTGGTGGTCATCGCTTGGGCCCTGGTCTCCCGCCAGTCGGCAGATCCCTGGGCGGCCCATGACCGGCCGGTTGGCAAAGTCGTCCAGCCGCCGACCGTTTGAAGTCCCTGGGGCGGCAGATGCTGCGGAGCGTCTGCCGCGCCTGCCCGCGAGGGGAGATGCGCACGTCTTGCCCGGTCGCGGCCCGGCTGCCGATTTACCGCCGAATGGCCGGTTCGGCGTCCGGCGTGGCCCGGGCGGTCGTCTCCGCAACCGTTTGCTCGGGGGGGCCGGCCGAAGCGCTCGTGGCGTCCTGGATCTCTTCCGTGTATCGAGCCACGTACTTCATCATGCTGTCGGGGCCATTGAAGCCCACCACGGTTTCGTCCCACTCCATCTGCTTCTTAAGGATGCGCCCGGCATCAATGTCGAACTTGATGGTGCCGTTGGTGAGCTGCTGCACGAGCTGCGATTTGATCGTGCTGTTGTTAATCGGCGTCAGCACTTGAGTTTCCACCGTAATCGTGGCGATCCCGGTTTCGATCTTCTTCAGCGTGTACTGTTTGCGGGTCTTGATCGTCTTCTGTCGGCCGTCCTTCTCCCGGATCCGGATTTCCGCCGGCTCGTGCCAGCGACTGCCCACCTTGACGGGCTTCGGCGGCAGCAGCATGACCAGGTCACCCAGGCCCAGGTTGGCCGGCCGCCGCGAGTTGTCTCGCTGCACCACGGTCCCGTCACCGGAAAAGGTGATCGTGGCCAGCGGGACGCCGATCGTTTTGGCGACTTGCTGGTATTCGCTTGGCGCCTGCTTGTCTTTCTTGCTGTTGTAGCGAACCTCGGGACGGTCCGAGAGCTTTTGCCACATGTCGACATTCGCGACCGAATGCGTGAGCGTCATATTCCCTTTGCTATCAACGCCCGTAATATTCCAAACCTTCGTCGAAATACTCCGCGACTCGGACGTTTGCGTGTTTCCTGAAATGGTTGTCTCAGTGGCCCCCAGGTGCTCGACCTTCCAAATCAGGGATTCCCCCTTCTTGAATTTGTAACGGAGGGTCACCTCTTGAGCGGTGACTTTCCGCTTCGCAGCCTGCAACTGATCGGTCAGCGTTGTACCGTCGTCGGCAGCGGTTGTGGCCGTCGTGGTGGAGAAGGCGAGCCCAATCAGGACCAGAAGTCGTGGGAAAGAGAGATTCATGGCATTGCATCCGTGCATGGTGCTGGAGGGAGTGGTTGGTGATCGACGAGGCGGTGCTATCGGTCCCCGATGTTTCCGCCCCAACCAAGTTTTTCGCGAAGTGTTCGGTAGTAGGTTTGTCCGGCGACCTCCACCATCTTGAACGTCGGTCCCGCGCGACGCACGCGCACCCGCTCACGTTTGGTCAAGCCGCAGATCGTACATCCATCGACGACCAACGACGTTGTTGAATTCGGTTCACGAACGACCGCTTCGTAGACTCGATCCGCCGCGTCGACGACGGGGCGTACTGTCAAGGTGTGGGGGCTAATTGGCGAGATCACAAACGCTTGCAACGTCTTGTGCAGGATCGGTCCGCCGGTCGACAAGTTGTGCGCCGTGGAACCGACCGGGGTGCTGATAATCAGGCCGTCGCAACTATAGGTAGTTGCCAATTCTCCGTCAATGTAAAGATCAACGTAGAGAATTGAGAACGGCGGTCCGGCCAGAATGGCGGCCTCGTTCAGCCCGAGTTCCGTGTGCAGAACCTCGTCACCGCGGAGCACCTCACAGCGGAACATTAAGTGCTCGACAACCTTGCACTTCCCGGCGCAGATGTCGGGTAGGCACGCTAGCAAGGAATCGCGGGGCATGTCGGCGAGAAAGCCGAGCCGCCCCAAGTTGATGCCGACCACCGGGAGCTGACGATCTCCGAGCAACTTCGCGGCCCGCAGCATCGAGCCGTCGCCGCCGAAGACCAGCACCAGGTCCGCTTCGACGTCGAGCGTGTCATGGGGGTCCCGGACAGTGCGAACGACGTCAAGATGGCGTTCAATCTCCGGCAGCAGCCGATTGATTTCTTCCAGGATATGAGGCCGTTCGGCCCCCCCGAGGAGAATTGCGCGGGGACGTTGAGGCTGCCGCCGCACCCAAGCCGGCTCGTTGGCCATTGGAATTCCTCGCGCTTATTGCACAGCTTCTGGCTGGTTGCTTTCGGCTGGGGCGGCGGCCGCCATTTCGCGGCACGCCAGGGCGATGCCGGCAGGGTCCAACCCGAGGTCCGCCAGAAGTTCTCCCCGCTCACCGTGCTCCACAAACTGATCCGGAATCCCCAAGCGGCGAATGCCCTTGGTGGGCAACCCGTCGTGATTGGCGGCTTCCAGGACCGCGCTGCCAAAGCCACCCATCAGTGCACCCTCTTCGACCGTCACGACGAACGGTGTCGTCGTGATGGCCCGCCGGACGATGTCGCGGTCGATGGGCTTCGCAAAGCGGGCGTTCACGACGCCGATATCGAGCCCCTCGGCGCGGAGCACTTCGGCGGCCGCCAGCGATTCGGACACCAGGGACCCGCAAGCCAGGATCGTCCCGTCGGTTCCCCAGTGGATCACTTCCGCCTTGCCCAGTTCGACCGGGGCGCGATCGCCGGGCAACAGGTTCGCCGCCGCTTTCGGATACCGCAGCGAACTGGGATGAGGATGTTGCATGGCAAAATCCACCATTGCTTTCACGTCGTAGGCGTCACCAGGCGCCATCACGACCAGGTTGGGGAAAACCCGCAAGTATCCCAGGTCGAAAACACCGTGGTGCGTGGGGCCGTCGGGGCCGGTCAGGCCGGCCCGGTCCATCATCAGGACGACGGGCAAATCCTGCAGGGCAACTTCCTGGAATATCTGATCGTAGCTGCGCTGCATGAACGTGCTGTAGATGTCGACGATCGGGCGCAATCCCGCTTTGGCCTGGCCCGCCGCGAACGCGACGGCGTGCGACTCGCAGATCCCCGTGTCGAAGAAACGGTCCGGGAACTCGTCGCGAATCGTCTCCAGCTTGTTGCCCTGGCACATCGCGGCCGTCATCACCGTGACTCGATCGTTGGCCAGCATCTGGGCGCGAATCGCCTCGCTGGCGTAGTCGGTAAAGACCTTGCTGCCGCCCTTCTTCTTGTGAATCGCCTTGCCGTTCTCATGCTCGAATGCGGGCGGCGTATGAAAGAAGACCGGGTCTTCGGCGGCCGGTTGGAAGCCGTGCCCTTTCTCCGTGACCACGTGCAGCAACACCGGGCCCTCCTGCGTTTTCACCATCTCCAGGTACTTGCGCATGACGGCGATGTTATGGCCATCAATCGGACCGATGTAGCGAATCCCCAAGTCCTCGAACAGCATTCCCCCGTGCAGGCCGGCTTTGATGCCTTCCTTCAACTGGGCCAGCAGCCGTTCCGTCGGGTCACCGAGAACGGGGACCTTTGTCAACGCCTTGGTAATCTCGCTCTTCAATCCGGTATAGAAAGGGTTGGTCCGCAATCGATCCAAATAGTCGGCCATGCCACCCACCCGTGGGCAGATCGACATCCGATTGTCGTTCAGGATGATGAGTAGCTTCTTCTTCATCCCGCCGGCGTTGTTCAACGCTTCCGAGACGATTCCCGAGGGAAACGCGCCGTCGCCAATGACGGCGACAGCGTAGCGATCCCCTTCGCCCCGTAGGTCGTCTCCGCTCCGCAGGCCGAGCATCGTCGAGACGCTGCTGCCGGCGTGTCCGGTCATGAACAGGTCGTATTCGCTTTCCTGCGGATTCGGGTACCCCATCAAACCGCCCTTGATCCGAATCGACTTGAATTCGTGGTAACGTCCGGTGACCAGCTTGTGGGGATAGATCTGATGACCGGTGTCCCAAATCAACCGATCCCGCCGGAAGTCAAACACGCTGTGTAGCGCCAGACATAACTCGACCACGCCCAGGTTCGAGGCGAAGTGCGCGGTCCGGTCGCTGAGCAGATTGCAAAGGGCATCGCGAATCTCTGCGGAGAGCTCTCGCAGTTGGCTGACCGAGTAATCTCTGAGCGCTTCCGCTGAATCAATTTGGGAGAGCAGTTTGTGCATCGTTTGTTTTGATTGTGGGGTCAAAGTCGATTGTTTTGAGTCAAGTTCTAGCGGCCATCGGCAGCGGACGGCCATGTTGCAAGCGGTCGCCAGCAATGGGTCTGAAGCCTGGAATCGCTAGTGATTCCTTTCCAAGACGTAGCGCGCCAGGGCTTCCAGGGGTAAGGCCCTTGGCCCGAATTCACGCAGTTCAAAACAGGCATCGTCGATCAATTGCCTGGCCCGTGTCTGGCTGGCTTCCAAACCGAGCAGACGCGGGAACGTCAACTTCCCGCGTCCCGAATCTTTTCCGGTGCGTTTGCCCATCGCCGCCTCGCTGCCCCGCACATCGAGCAGGTCGTCGATGATCTGAAACGCAAGTCCCATCTTTTGACCGTAAGCATCCAGGTGTTGGAGCGGTCCGTTGGCTGCTTCGGCGACAATCGCACCCAGCCTCAGGGAAACCCGAAACATGGCGCCCGTTTTGCGGCGATGAATGGCTTCCAGTTCGGTCAGACCCCCGTTTCCCGTCTCCGCCGCCAGGTCGTCGACCTGTCCGGCGACCATCCCCGAAGCGCCCGCTGCCCGCGCCAGTTCGGCACAGCAACGGGTCGCCACGGCAGAGGGTGTGATTTCCGTGGAGGTGATCTCGAAAGCTCGCGTCAGCAGCGCGTCGCCCGCCAGGATTGCCGTCGCCTCGTCGAATTGGCGATGGCAGGTGGGCTGGCCACGCCGCAAGTCGTCGTCGTCCATCGCCGGCAAGTCGTCGTGAATCAACGAATACGTGTGAACCATCTCGACGGCACAGGCTGCCGGCATCGCCCTGCCTCGATCAGTACCGCATGCCTCGGCCGCCATTAACACCAGCAACGGGCGCAGCCGCTTGCCGGGGGCCATCAGGCTGTGGCGGATCGCATCCCGCAATTTGGGTGGGCAGTCGTCGTCGAATTCGGTCCAGCGGAGGAGGGCCGCATTGATCTCCTGACGAGCCTCGCAAGCATACGCATCGACAGCAATTCCGGACGTCTCGACCATAGATTTAGAGGGCGGGAGGGCAAGGGAGAGCAAGAGAAATCGACGTATCTACTGAAACCGTAGCGACTTTCCTATCTTAAAATAGGTCCGTCTGAATGTCTACGTCGACCTCGGGGGTGTCCGGTCGGGTTGGCTTGTCGGGGCGCGAGCGGCGTTTGGCCCGCGACTCCTGTTTCTCTTCCAGCGTGGCCGCCGGGTCGTCAAAATCGACGGAGATCGGGTTGCCTTCCGCGTCCACGCCCGTCAGTAGTTCGATCTTCTGTTCGGCATCTTTCAGCTTCTGGTGGCAGAACTTCAGATATTTCACCCCCTCTTCGTAACGCGCCAACGACTGATCGAGGCCCAACTCGCCGTCTTCCAGATCGTGAACAATCGCTTCCAATCGCTCCAAGGCAGCCTCAAAATGGGGGGCTGCCTCGTCTTTGCTCTTTGCGCGTTTCTTAGCCACCGGTGCGGATGTGCCTTGTTTGGAGGTGTGGTTTGGAGGTGTGTGGATGAACGGGCCCCGGCAGACGAGCGAAATACGGATCGATGCCGCTGCCGAAATGTTTTACCGCCGAATCATCATCTGCTACGCCATCTGCTTTGCGAACCGGGGTGACACGGCCATCGTCGGAACCGTGGGCCAACCCTGATGATTGATGCACGAACCGCCATTCATTGCAAGTGGCTGTGACGCAATCGTTCGTGGTGAACCTAACCCAGGTGCCACGCAGATCAGACGGTACGCTCTCGTTAGCGTCCGGTTTGCTCGCCGATTGACGCAACCGGGGCCAACGCCCAACGGCTGATGCATCATCCGGGCCAACGCCCGACGGCTGATGCATGATACAGGTGGGCACGTATTGTAGGGCAGGGCGTGCGGACTGGAACCCGCCATCCCTCATGGAGTTCGTGTGGACCACGATCCGCAAGAGGAATCACTCGATCCGTTGTTGTCGGATTGTGCGCGGCGAAAGCCGACTTGATTGTCCCCCGCGGTACTGAAGTCACTCGGAAGCCGTTTCAGCGGCCGAACCGTCGTCGATTCGCTCGACCCGGCTGACGGCCGTCCCATCCTCGAACCGCGTATGCAGCTCGTCGCCAATCCCCAGCGTGGTTGCCGAACGAACCAGGTGGCCGCTGGGAATGTGCGTTGTCAGGCTATAGCCTCGGCCCAGCACGCCCAGCGGGCTGAGCGATTCAAGTTGATTCGCGATCGAGGCCAGTTGGCGGCTGGCGGACGTGTGTTGCTGGCGAACTGCGCGGGCCATTCTCAGTTCCAATTCATCCAGGGCCCGCGATCGGTCATGAATCCGGTCGAACGGCTTTCGCAAGGCCGGGCTGGAGGCGGCGGTGGTCAGTCGAGCTCGGGCGGTCATGGCCCGAGCCTGCAAGCCGTTGGTCAAACGATGGCGGTAGTTGTTCAGGACGGCCGAGAGCTCCTCCCGCGACGGGACCAGCATCTGCCCCGCATCGGTTGGCGTCAGGGCGCGCGCATCGGCGACCAGGTCCGACAAGGTGACATCAATCTCGTGCCCGACGGCGGAGACGACCGGAACCTGTGATCCATGGATGGCCCGTACGACCGCTTCTTCGTTAAAGCACCAGAGGTCTTCCAGGCTGCCACCTCCACGGCCGACCACCAGGACATCCAGGGCAGGCCGGAGCTGGTTGGCCCGCCCAATGGCGTCCGCAATCTCCGCGGCGGCGCCGGCGCCCTGGACGCGGGAGGGAATGATGGTCACCGTCGCGCCCTGCCAGCGACCACGGAGGACTTCGACAAAGTCCCGCACGGCGGCGCCGGTGGGACTGGTCACGAAGCCGATCCGGTTGGGAAACCGGGGCAGCGCCCGTTTTCGCTCGGCCGCAAAAAGTCCCTCGGCAGCGAGCCGCTGCTGGAGTTGCCGCAGGGCTAATTGCAGCGCGCCCAGCCCCTGTGGTTCCAGTTTGCGGATGATCAGCTGATAACTGCCGCGCGGCGGATAAACATCCACGTTGCCGCAGCAGACGACCTGCATCCCGTCCTGGAGGTCGAAGCGAAGGCGGGCCGCCGTGCTCCGCCAGATGACTCCTCGAATCTGCGCATCTCCGTCCTTCAACGTGAGATAGACGTGCCCGGACCGGGGCCGCGACACGTCCGACAGTTCGCCCTCGACCCACACCGAGGAAAACTCCATCTCCAGGGCGGCCTTGATCCGAGCGGTCAACGCCGCCACGCTCATGACCGGGCGGTCTGACGAATCCATGTGGGGCGAGTCCATCGTGATCCCAACCAAAGGTGGAACGAGCCATCGTCGAAAACAACCGGCGCAAGCCGCAACGGCCACGCCGAGCACCATGCCCGCCCAAGACTACTCTACTTGGACAATTCGTTGAACTCCCCTCGCGCCTCAATCGCCCGCTGCGCCATCTGGGTGGCGACGATCTTCGCCCGTTGCTCGAGATAGCGATAGCCGGACGTGACGGGGTCCGTCTCCCGCGACTCGGAAGCCAGCCCGTGCCGTCGGTAAAGGGATTGGATCCTCCGCTGCGTTTCCGGCGGCAGGCTGCGGACGCCATCGCGAAACGTAAAGCCTTTCGTCAAGGAAATTACTTCATCTAGCGTCTCGCCGAAGGGGACGGTTCCGGCAATGATGTCATCGGTCGGCAACTCGAGATAACCCGGATACATGATGAGATTCTGGTCGGGCACATGGAACGCGCCGAAAACATGTCCCAGCTCATGGATCAAGATCATCTTCGCTCGATTGATGTGGTAGTCCTGGCGATCCGCCAGCATCAAGTGCTGTCCGAAAAAAGCGGCGCGACCCAACTGGCCGGTAAACGCGGCTTCGCCGCCGACGTTCGAGTAATCACCATAGCCGACCATGGCGATGATCAGGTCGACGTCACGCGGCGGCTCGTGCAACAAACGGGACCAGCGTGCCTTCAGGTCATCGCTCAGGCCGTCGTAATCCCAAGCCCGGGTCTCGGTAACGACCAGGCGGATGGCATGTTCCCGTTGGTAGTAGGCGGAGGCACCGGCAATCACGCGGCGCGCCCGTTCTCGCCATTCGGGGAACGCGTTCCGGTAAGTGGAATCCGCGATGGCACGAACCGTGACAACTCGATTCGTAATATCGAACAGCCCGTCGAATGGCTCCGTCGAGGAATCTCCGGTCGCCGTCGTGGCGCCGGCTGGTGCGCGGCCTGGAATCGGTGCGACCTTGGTTGGGGACGGTGCATCCGGCCGGTTTTCAGTCGACGCGTCACCGGCCGCGGGCGATTGTTCTGCGCCCGCCGAATGATGGGTGGGATCGTCGTCCCCGGCGTCCGCTCCCCGGCCTGCACCGGCGGACTCTTCCGCTGCGGCTGCCTTGGGCGACACCGGCAAGCCGGGATCCGCTGCCGGCAGCGCGGTTTTCGAGCGAGTCGTCGTGTCGTCGGCAGAGGCGGCCGCCGAGCCGGTGTCCGGGCGAGGATCGGGCAACGTCGGGCGCCGAACCTGGGTCACCTTGCGAAGCCGCCCTCGCTTCACATCGGTGATGCGATAGACCTGGTTTGCCTCGAGCCAGGCGAACTGGGCGGCGTCGCTGAGGTAACTGATTCTGACACGCGCCGGCAGGTTGTGTGTCTGGCTTTCTCCCGGCGGGATGCGGTGTGACGGGCTCCAGGCGGAATCTCCGGGCTGGCGCAGTGAATAGTAAAATGTACGGTCGCTCCGATTCTCGATGGTAACTTGTGCCGCCGGCACCTGTGTCGCCATCCCCGTCGCTACCAGCAGCAACGTGACCAGGTTTCGAACCGGAAGATTCATGCCAAGACTCCTCGTTCAGCGATGACGAAAGGACTTCGCTTGGTCTCGACGTGGGAACGCATCGCAGACCGAACCCGTTGAGGGGACGAGGCGATGTGGGAGAAAAGCAACAGCGAGGCCCGCGAACTGTAGCCTCGATTCTAGATGCCGAGCCAGCGAAAGCAACGCGTGAGGGTCGGTTCGAGCCTCCGGCGATCGCACCGAACCAGGGCGGTTTCTTGGCCAACCGGAACAGATGCTCGCGATGACCCAGCCGGCAGGGACGCGCCGTTCGAACGGGACAGTTTACCTCGCCGCGTCTGCAGACCGCTGTTTTCTCGGCGGACGATAGTGAACGGCAAGTCAGGCGGCCCGACGGTGGCGCGTGCGATAAGGGAGAGGGCGCGGCTGGCGGCGAACTGCAGTCTGTTCCGTCATCTGGGCACCCGATTCGGCCCATTGCTCTGCCTGGTGGGTGACGAAGTTCAGCATCGCTTCGGTTTCCAGCCGCCAGGGCTCGAGCGCCTCGCGATCAAGGTTCGCCGGCACCTGAATCGACGGTCCCACCACGGAACGGGCTTGGGAATAGGGCCGGGGAATGGCTGTCTTGTCCCAGGCCTGCTCGATCCGCCAGGGACGCTGGTAGCCGAAACCCATTGGAATCAGAGGCAGGCCCAGGCGCGACGAGAGATAGATCGCACCCATGGCCATCTTGCGGCGCGGGCCGCGCGGGCCGTCCGGCGTGATCGCCAGATTCAGTGAGTCGCTCTGCCGGATGATCTCCCGCAGGGCCTGCGCGCCGCCCCGGCTGGTCGAGCCGCGTACGGCGCCAAAGCCCATGTGCCGGGCGGCCTGGGTCAGGATTTCGCCGTCGGAGTGCTTGCTCATGAGCATCGAGATGTCGCAGTGCCCGCGCAAATAGAACGGGCAAAGGATGTATTCGTGCCACAGCAAGAAGATTGCCGGACCGCGGAAGTCGGCGGAGATCGGATCGAGCGACGGGTCGTAGAGTGCCGCCCGATAATTGAGGGTGCTCATCCAGCAGCGGGCCGTGGACGCAATCGCCAGACCTCCGAGTTTGATCAGAAAGTCGCTTTTGATTCTCATGTCAGCATCCGTGCCGAGCGGCGTTGAAAAGGGGGCGATCTGCCTGCTGATGTCGTCCCCGTTCGTTCTGCGAAAGGGACGTTGCGATACTCACTCCGAGCGGATTATTCGGGCCACTCGCCCGTGAAGACTTCGGTGGCGGGTCCGGTCATGAAAACATGGTTGGTCGGCTCGTCCCATTCCAGTTCCAGGTCGCCGCCGAGCAGGTGAATGAGAATCTTTCGTTCGGTGCGGCCAGAGAGAACCCCGGCGACGCAGACGGCGCTGGCTCCCGTGCCGCACGCCCAGGTCTCGCCGGAACCACGCTCCCAGGTCCGCTGGCGGACTTCGGTCCGCGAGATCAGTTCGACGAACTCGACGTTCGCGCGTTCCGGAAAAACGGCGGCGTTTTCGATTTGCGGGCCGCAGCCGAGCACCAGGTCATCGGTCGCCGCTGCGACGAAGATAACGCAGTGGGGGTTTCCCATCGAGACGCAGGTGGCGGCGAGCTCAAGCTGGCAGAGTCCCAGGGGTTGATCGACCACCGGTTCGCCCGGCAACGTGGTCGGAATCCGGGCGGGGGCCAGAATTGGTTCCCCCATGTCAACGCGGACCTGCGATACGAGGCCGCCGGACGTTTCCAGGTGCAGCGAAAGAATGCCGGCCCCCGTTTCGATTTTCAACTCGGTCTGGCGACATAGGTGATGGTCGTAGACGTACTTGGCCACGCAACGAATTCCGTTGCCGCACATCTCCGCTTCGGATCCATCGGCATTGAACATCTGCATGCGGGCGTCTGCCTGTGCGGACTTGCGAATCAAGATCAACCCGTCTGCGCCGACACCGAAGTGGCGATGTGACATCTGCCGCGCCAGTTCGGGCGGATTCGGCGGGAGGTCGTTGTGGAAGCAATCGAGGTAGACGTAGTCGTTGCCGGCACCGTGCATCTTGGTGAATTGCATGCTGAACCTTCTTTCCGTGGTGTCCTGCGTGTCGGGCCCGTACCATGCATCCCATTGCGAGCTGCGCGTTGCATGCCGCACATTCCGTGCAGCTCAACAGGCGGCCGCCCCGGGCGGACCGTGATGGTAGTCCATCCTCTGCGAGGCGGGAAGCCGTTTCGGCGACCCAACCCGGGGACTCAGCCTTGCAGGTCGAGGTTCGCGCCCCGTTCGCCGGCCGACCGAGGTCCGGGCGGCAACGACGCAGTCGACGGGTCGGTTTCCTGGGCCCGCGGGTGTTGCGGGTCGTCCCCTTCGGCTTCCCACAGCCGGCGACCGTCCGCGTCCCGGTCCCCCGTTCCCATCTCCTCCGTCGTGTGTCCGATGCCTGCAGCCTGTTCCGCCTTCTCCAGGGATGCCATTTCGCGTTTCTGTGCCGCAACCTCCTGCGGCGTGCGTGCTGCGTCATTTCCATGGGTCTGGGCCAACTGGCTGCCCGCCAGCGACCCGATCATTCCCAGCGGTCCGATGCTCATCGTTGCCTCTCCAATCGCTTCGAGGGAAAAATCGCTCCGGCGACGATCCCGGAACCTACCGATGGTTTCCCAACCCCCGCTCGGCGCGGGCCTCCAACCCAGGCTCGGCGCGGGTCTCCAACCCAGGCTCGGCGCGGGCCTCCAACCCAGGCTCGGCGCGGGTCTCCAACCCAGGCTCGGCGCGGGTCTCCAACCCAGGCTCGGCGCGGGTCTCCGACCCAGGCTCGGCGCGGGTCTCCGACCCCGCCGAAACGGCCGACCGAAGGTCTCCCATTTTCAATCGTCCCAGCCCCGAAGCATTCATGAACAAACCAGCATTCCGCCCACGTCTTTCCAGCCAAGGTGCTGCATTGTCATCGTCCGTGGTGAAGCTACTTGGCGCACCGCGCATCTCGGCCGGAGCGCGACAGCGTCCGGTTTGCGCCGCGCTCAACGAAACCGGGGCTAACGCCCCACGGCGAATGACAAATCCTAACGAAAGGCCCACGGTTGATGGAAAATCCAGGTGATCGGTCTTGGGCTCGAGTCAACGCGCCACGTTCGTGGGGCGAAAGGCGGCGATTTGGTTCAAGCGTTCCCCGAGGGGGGCGTTCCGAAGGAGCTGCGCAGCGGCGTAACTATCGCCTCGGCGAGGGCACCTGTCGAACTCCACCCGATCTGGGCAGTCGTGAAATCGTGGCGTTACGCGGTGGCGGCTGTCCGGGAAATACCTGTTGGAATGTCTCGTTCAGTTCGGGAAACGGTTGCCGCCGGATCAGCGGGACGTCCAGGGTGCCGCCGGCGTAGACCACCAGGATGCGTTTACCTGCCTCCTTCAGCAGCGGTCGGATCAGCCCGGCCAGCAACTGCTGGTTGTCGTCCCGTCCGACCGAGGTGTCAAAGATCAAGTTGAGTTTGCGTTCGGTTGTGACTTTGCTGATCTCACCACGGCCATACAGGCTGATGGCGTCGCCCGCAAAATCGATGCGATCGAAGTACAGCCGATCGGCTTCAACACGAAAGTCCATGTTGCTCGTCGTGAAGCCGACCCGATCGGGCCGCCGCAGCGAGAGAAAGGCGAGCATCTCGACGAGGATGGGGAACTCGTAGATGTCCGCGTCACGCAGTTCCACCGAACCGCGGCCTCGCAGGGAATGCATGCCCCGGCTGTTGCCCGCCAGATAGAGGTTGGCGAACGTCTGGCCGGAAATGTCCAGACCGCGAGTGGTGGCTTCCTTGGAGATGGTGGTCAGGTCGGCCTCCTGCAACCTGGCATCCAGTTCGAAACGGCCGTTGTCGGCGTACCAGATTCTTGCGTTCGCGGCCAGCGTTCCGTCAAACACGGCGGCGTAGAGCGGGCGCGGCGGGGTACCCTGGGGTACCTCGGCTTTTTCGCCGAAGGCGATCTGTTCGCTATCCAGGCTGAAAGGACCGCGGATCTGCGTGAGCTGGACGCCCTTGTAGATCAGCGACTCCATCGCCAGGTTGCCGCTGCTGCTGAGTTTCCCGTCCTGGTAATTGCCCACCAGCGTCAGGCCGCCACGGAGGTGTTCCAGGCGCTGGCCGCAGTGCAGGTTGCCGTCCTCCACATCGAACTCGAGGTTCCAGCCCGCTTGCCTGGGCGACGAATTGTCCGTGGACCCTTCAATTTGCAGCAACCCGCTCATGCTCACCGGGCCGGTCAGGTTCAGCTTCGTGAGCGCGCTGCCCAGGGCGGGCGGCAGGGCCGCGCACAGTTCGTGCGTGGTGTGCAGGCGATTCACGTGGAGATTCGATAGCCGCACCTTCCAGCGGTTGTCGCTGGTTGCAATCTGACCGTCCAGCCGCACCTCCGTGACGCCGTGCTGTGCGTGGAGGTTCTTGAGCTCGACTATCCCGTCCTTGAAATAGACCGTACCGATCAGGTTGTCCATCTGGTAGGCGAACCAGTCAGGACGAATCGTAATGCTGCGGCCTGCCACGTTCTGTTCACTCCTCCGCTTCTGCGCCATGACACCGACGGAGAGGCCGCCCGCGGTGGTGTAGTCGACGTCCACCTGCAGCCGGTCGATCGTGCCTCGCGGTCGCAGCTTGGACCACATCTCCTGCACGTTCGGTTTGAGTGCGTGCCGCAGTTCGTCCTCCAGCGGGACGTCTTCGCAGTTGAACCGCATGCTCAACGCCGAACCGTCCGCGTGGTGCTGCCATCGGCCGGCACAGTCGATGAAGCCGCTGTCGTTCTTGCCTTGCAGGTCGTCGAACGAAATCTCGTTGTTGACCACCTTGAGGTTGCCGTTGATCTCGTAAATCGGATAGGGGAATCGTTCGTACTTGATCGAGCAGCCCCGGAGGCCGATGTCGAACCGTTTCGTCGCCGGCTGCGAAGGGTCCGTCCTTTCCAGGCGTCCCCAGGCCGTGATCTCGCCGTGGGGTGACAGCGAGCGGACGAATTCCTGGGCTTTGCCGCTCATCGCACCAATCAACTGTTCGTCAATGTCCAACGGTTCGTTGGCAGAGACTTCCACCCAACCGGTGAACTCGGGGCCCGGCCGAATGATCCGCCCATTGATCGAAACGCGCCGGCCACTGGCCTGGGCCTGCAGATTGTCGAGGATCAGTTCTTCGTTCTCGAAGTGCACTCGACCTTGGCACTGTTTGAGCCGGTAAGGGAATTTCTCGTAGGCGAACGACATCTCGACGAAGTCGGCGGTAATTGCCGGCAGCCAGCGTGTGCCGTTGAAGTGCAGCATCAGGTCGAGGTCGACGAGCCCCTCCGGCTGGAACTTGTTCCAGATTTCCCGCCATTGGTGCGGGATCGCCGCGTTCAAGGTGCGGTCGAAGGCGAAGCTGGTTGCCTTCATCTCGAGGATTTTTCGGCTGGTGGGCTGCCACCCGTCCATCCGGTAGCTGGCTTCGAGCCGTGTTTCGCCGGAGGCGGCGACCAGCCGGTCCACGCGCAGTTGCCGTTCGTCGCAATAGAATTCGGCACCAACGTGTTCCAGCGGACGCGGTAACCGGGGGTCTTCGATCCGCCCGGTGAACGTCCCCTGAGCCTGATATCGCAACGTGCCGGGCGCGGGGCCGTGTTTGGCCATCTTGAACCGGATGTTGGCCGACCCGCGTGCCGGTGTGATCACGCGCAGCTTGCTGGCCAGTTCGTCCGGCAACGCCTCGATCAAGGACGGCGAGACGCGCAACTGCTCGATCGCGCCCTGCACGCCCCACTCGGGTGACGTCAGGTCGAATTGGGCGTCGATGACGGTCTGCTCAAAGTGGTCGCTGCTGAAGCTGCCTTGCGCCCGCATGGCCGAGCTGATCGATGTCAGCTCGTCGCCCTCCGGCGTTGTCTTGGTGAAGGCGACCGGGGCGACCGTCAGGCCGATGTTGCGGAGGGTCAGCCGCCGCGGAACGCCGGTCGTCGCTTCAATCAGCTCGAACGTCCCCTCCTCAACCTGCGTCGGGGGGAGCGTATCGCTGAACTTGGGGAGCGGCAGCAACTGGTCCACGTTCCAACTGCCGTCCGGACGTCGGCGAGCCTGGATCAAGGGTCGACGGAGCGTGATCTGCCGCGCGCGTGGTTTGCCACGGGCAATCTCGGCGAGCGTCGCGTCGCACTTGACGAACAGCTCTTCAACGAACAACAGCACGTTCAAATCGTCGTTGTGGTCGACTTCCGAAATGGATATCGACCGCACCTCAATCCCGTGTCCCTCAATGCGGCGGGCCGCACCGATCGAAACGATCAGGTTGGGATAGTTGGCTTGGAATTTGCGCTCCAGGTGGGCGCGAATCTCCTCGTCCAGCCGGGCTTGGATGAATACCATGCCCGCCGCAATGATCAGGGCCGTGATCAGGCTGATCGACAACAGCCAGCGCGCAAAGTCGGCGACCAGGCTCTTGGCCCGAGGGCGGCGAAGGCGGGGTGTTCGCGTGGACACCATGCGGCGAATGTTTGTCGATCGAGGTGAACGTGAGTGGTGAAGGAAAGTTTCAGGTAGGCCGCCGTGGCAGCCGCCCTGTTGTCGACACCCGGCGGGCCCCGCAACGTACCGCCGCCAGCCGCGTCAGCGGGCCGGTGCGGCGCCATCCGCCCCCGCAGGCGGAGGTTGCTTCGTCGCTCTGGTACATTCGGGGGCGCATGTCGTCGAGCTGAACCTGGTTAACCCGCCCACCAACGCAGCGGCTGCCAGCACGATCAGCGGCAGCATGGCGGGCTGGCGGTAACGAATCGAACTGACAAAGATCATGTGCAAGCCGCTGAAGTAGATTGCCGGCAGGATGCAGATGGCCAAGGGCCAACCCCGGTGCCGGTTGCGCACCACACCCCAGGCGGCCAAGATGATCAACGGCGTGTAGCCCACCGAGATTAGCAGGCGAAACGTCCAGCTTTGCAGCTCGGCGGCATTCGGCCAGGGACTCCACATCCGACCGAATTTGATCAACATCAACTTGACGACGCGGCCGGGATGGTTGGCCGCCCAGGTCAGGGCGGCGTCCTGCAGGCGGTTGTCCAACCGTTGGGCAAACACCCCGGTGGGAGGCGTCGACGCGTTGGCATCGGCATCCCGCTGGGCCTGGTAAAACGCCGCCACAAACCGCATGTCGCTGGCACCGGTCGCGGTCGGGCTGAGCCCGTCGTAAAGGCTCGCACCAGTTTGCAGTGTCGTGACCACCAGGGAACCCGTGACCTGATAATTGCGGATCCACCAGGGAGCCATCGTGACGGCGAACGCCAGCAGCACCACGGTGCCCTGCACGGCGGACTTTGCCAGCGGGCGCGGATACAGCAAGCCGGTCCCGATCGCGAACGGGGTGAAGAGCAGCCAACTGGGGCGCATCAACGTGGCGATCCCGGCCAGAACCCCCACGGCAACGGCCCAGCCCAACCACGGTTGTGGCCCCGGTCCCCGTGCCAGTTTGACCCAGCAGATCAACTGCCCGAGCATCGCCAGACAAAACGGGCCTTCGGTCAGCACGAAGACGCTCATCCCGATCGCGCCTGGATAGACGGCCGCCATCAGACCGGCGACGCATGCCGTAGGCGGGTCGAAACATTGACGAGCTAAACAAATGACGGCTCCCACCGTGGCCGTTCCCATCACCGCGCCCAGCAAGCGGGCCCAGATGACCGGCGGATTGTCGCCGAGCACGGAAAACATCCCAGCCAGCAGCAAGGGGTAACCCGGAGTGCGAAAAACGGGTGATTGGTCAATGCCGTAGCGGTACGGTTCGCCTCGCACGATCTGTTGTCCCAGCACCCAGTAACTTGTGCTGTCGCCGTAAGCGAACGCATGTGCATCCGGGAGCCGGGCTTGCCACCAGAACGCCGCGCTCACGCGTGTCGCCAGAGCGCATGCCAATACCAGGGCCAACATCCAGGCCTGGTTTGACAGCAAATCTCTGACTCTCTCTTTCACGATGTCCTTCCGAGAAAATGGCGGGGGATGGTAGGTTGAGGCAGGGCAGGGCGTCAATAGATTTTGTCGATTCCGTCGACCTGCGCGGAAAGGCCCGGTCTGCGGACCGCCCCGCAGCCGGGTGTTCGTCCCAAAGCTAAACCGCCACAGTATTTACTTCGGGCTAGCACGCTGTATACTCGTGGCCTTACCCGTGGCGAATCGCTGGATCGCGAAGCGGTACCGGCGACGTTGCGGGCCGAGCTGGCGTTGCTGGCAGGCCGTTTCAGCGATGGCTGTCCGGCGTGTCGATGGTCGAGATGCCCGAGGTTGCGGCGGAAGGCGGTTGGCCGTCGCCCGCATCATGCCGCGGCGGCCGCAACGTGGCAGCTTGGCTTCCAGCCGTTCCGGCGTGGCAACACCGATTGACGCAAGCAAACCGAACCATAGGCAGTGGAGATTTTCATGGCGGCACCATCCAATCGCGGCAAACTCATGTGGGCCAGCTTCCTGACTCTGATTGCGGCCGGAATGGGCTTTGCAGTTCGAGGCGGTATTTTGCGTGATTGGGGTTCCCAGTTTGGCTTCACGCAGATGGAGCTGGGGACCATCACCGGCGGTGGGCTGGTCGGGTTCGGGATTGTCATCATGGGGGCCAGCCTGATCACGGATCGAGTCGGCTACAAGCCGATCATGTTGCTGGCGGCCCTGCTGCACATGGCCTCGGTCGTGATGACGCTGGCGGCAACTCCGGTGTTTGAAGCCTTGGGCAAGGGCGCGGCCTTCTGGTGCTTGTACCTGGGAATGTTCGTCTTCGCCATTGCCAACGGACTTTGCGAGGCGGTGATCAATCCGCTGGTGGCAAATGTCTACTCGGAGAAAAAGACCCACTATCTCAACATTCTTCATGCCGGCTGGCCGGGCGGTCTGATCGTGGGTGGTCTGCTGGGGAAACTGTTGATCGGCAACGTTCGCTGGGAGATCCCCCTTTGTCTCTACGTGTTGCCCGTTCTGTGGTATGGCTTCATCGTGCTGAAAGAGCCGTTTCCCGACTCCGACGCCAAGAAGGCCGGCCTCTCGTTTGGAACGATGCTGGCCGAGTTTGCATCGCCGTTGCTGTTGGCCCTGTTGGTGCTGCACGCCTGCGTCGGGTATGTCGAACTGGGAACCGACAGTTGGATTTCCAACATTACGGAGTCGATCCTGACCGGGCAGGGGTTGATCCTGTTCGTGTACGCGTCGAGCATCATGTTCGTACTTCGGTTCTTCGCCGGTCCCATCGTGGAACGCATCAATCCGTTGGGGTTGCTGTGCATGAGTAGCGTCCTGGGCTGCGTCGGGTTGCTCCTGTTGAGCCAGGGTGAATCATCGGCCATGATCTGGATCGCCGTGTCGATCTACGGTGTGGGCAAGACGTTCCTGTGGCCGACGATGTTAGGGATTGTCGGGGAGCGCTTTCCTCGAGGAGGCGCCATCACGATGGGGGCGATCGGCGGCGTCGGCATGCTGTCGGCCGGTTTTCTCGGCGGGCCGGGAATCGGCTACAAGCAGGATCTCAACGCCTCGTCGCAGCTCAAGGCAAATCATCCGGAAACGTACGAGCGGTACGCTGCCGCCGAAGAAAGTGGATTCCTGGTCTTTCCGAAAGTGAAAGGCCTGGATGGCCAAAAGGTGGGCGTCATCCTGGACACGGCGGATAACCAGCCTGCACCGGCCGCCACCCTGAATAGCGACTATGCGATCTTCGAACAACGCGCCCAAGACGGCGGCGATCCGATTCCGGAGGGGCTCGTCGCCTTGAAAGAGTGGTGGGACGACACCGGGGAACCGAACAAGGAAGTCGACCATGACCCGGTCGAGGAAGCGGGCATCTATGGTGGGCGGATGGCACTCAAATGGACTGCCGCCGTGCCGGCCAGCATGTTCGTCGGGTACCTGCTGCTGGTCTTCTATTTTCGCCTACAGGGCGGTTACAAGACCGTCGAGATCGACGAGAGTGGAGAGAGCCACGTCACGGATCACAAGCCGAGTGCCGAAGAGGCATTCGAGGACGGCGAGTCCGGACCGACGTCGGGACAAGCCTGACCTCGGTCGCCGGCTGGCTGGCGACAACACGAACACGCGTCGACGTTTCTCCCGAACGGGGTCGCCAGCCGCGGGATGGCCGGTGTGGCAAGGGAAAGTCATCCTCCGCAGAGTGCCTCGCGGGTGCCTTGCCGGCCAACCGCGATTCGTCGTGACTCTTGGCGGGAACGTGTCGCCACCCGCGCCATCCGTCCGCGGACCACACCGTCGACGTGGTCCCCGACCGCGACTTCGGCATGTTGAATCGGCCGCGAACCTGGGGTAGACTCGCCTGATTACCCGGAAAGCAAAGTCGCCAGACGGCGTCAACCGAGGGCAGGAGAAACGACCAGCATGGGCCAACTGCGATTTCTCGTGCCGCATCAGAGTCGCGTTTCCGACGAGGCGTTGGGTCGTGCGTATCTGGCGGGCATGGAATCGGTCCCTTGGCTTGGTCGCAACCGGTGGGTCGATCTGGAGACGGCGCGAGAATTCGTCCTGGAACGCGACGAAGAGGAATCGGGCAACCTGTTCATTCCTTGGCAGGTGGAAGGACACGGCGAGCTGACGCTGGGGACCGCCAGCCTGATGGAGCGCGAGCGGGCGTATTGGCTCGATCTGGAAGTCGCTCGTGGTGTCATCAATCGTCTGCGAAACCAGGTGGCCGATTGGCAGGCGGATGGACTTCAGCTCCCTGCCGAGTTTTCGGCGCTGGTGTCCGCAGCGTCGGCGGCCTTAGTCGAAGCCGTGATTGGACAGGCGGACGACGATTCTCGCCTGCAGCATACCACCCGAGCGATTCAGTTGGGGTTAGACGCCGGCCAGTGGTTGGCGCGGCTCTATGCAGAGCAAGCCCTTGCCGCCCGCCACCAGCAGGCGGCCCAGTTGCCGACCATGCTGGCTGCCGCGATCGACACCGGGCAACTTGACGAGCCGACCGCGACCGCCTACTTGAAAGCGGCCAACTCCGCGGCCGTGCAGGTGCGCTGGCGCGACTTGGAACCCTTGGCGGGCAAGTTCGCCTGGGACGCGCTTGACGCACAGCTCGCCTGGTGCCAGGAGCGGCAGTTGCGTGTCATCTCCGGCCCCCTCTTGCAGATTGACGCCCACCATCTACCGGACTGGCTGTCCCTGTGGGCAGATGATTTTGAGCAGCTCCAGTCGTACACGCGGCAGTTCCTGAGGGCTGTGGTGCAGCGCTATCAGGGGCGCGTGCAGGTATGGAACTGTGCGGGGCGCATGAACGTCGGCGGTTCGATCAAGTTGACCGAAGAGCAGACCTTGCGGTTGGTGGTGGCGGCCATTGAAGAGGTGCGTCGCGCCGATCCCCGGGCGCCGGCCATCATCTCCATCGATCGGCCTTGGGGGGAAAACCTGGCCCGCAACGAGGACGACCTGTCGCCGCTCCATTTCGGCGATTCGTTGGTGCGGGCCGAGCTGGGGGTGGCCGGCATCGGGCTCGAAGTCAACCTCGGCTACTGGCCGGGCGGGACCTTACCCAGAGACGTGCTCTCCTTCAGTCAGCAGATCGATCGCTGGAGCGTGCTCGGGCTGCCCTTGGTCGTCTACCTGACAATTCCCAGCGGTCCGGGAGCTACCGATGCGGCGCCCGCTTTTCAGCCTCTGGCCGGGTTCGCCGGCGGCCGGGATCCCGCCTCGCAGCAGGAAGCGGCCGAACTGCTCCTTTCCCTTTTGTTGGCCAAGCCGTTTGTGCAGGGTGTGGTCTGGAACCAATTGCGAGATTCGGAGTCGAGCTGCTTTCCCCAGGGCGGGCTGTTCGACGTGCAGGGTCAGCCCAAACCGGTGCTCGCCACGATGACCGCGCTGCGGAAGCAGCACTTAATGTGAGAGATGATCCACCAGCGATGATTCGCGAGCGACTGGTAGTACTCGGTAAATTGGTCACGAAGTGGCTCAAGGTCTTGCAGCAGCGCGATGCGCTTTCGCTGACCGTCGTGCTGGCCGTGCTGATCGGGATCCTGGCCGGGTTAGGAGCTGCCGTCTTCACGGTACTGATCGAAACGGTTGGCGAGTTTACGGTGGTCGCGACGCTGCAATGGCGCGAGCTGCATCGTGGCTGGCAGGTCCTGCTCTGTCTCTGGCCGGCGATCGGCCTGCTGGTGGTTTCCTGGTTCACGCGACGTTTCGCCCCCGAAGCGCAGGGCCACGGTGTCCCCGAAGTGATCGTCGCCGTGGCGCGCAAAGACGGAGTGATTCGCCCCCGTGTCTCGCTGGTCAAGATTCTGGCCAGCGGAATCTGCATTGGAACCGGCGGATCAGTTGGTCGTGAAGGCCCCATCGTGCAGATCGGGGCGTCGCTGGGCAGCGTGGCCGGGCAGACGTTCGGGCTCTCGTCACGCAACATCAAGGTCCTGGTGGCAGCCGGTGCGGCGGCCGGCATCAGCGCAACGTTCAACGCGCCCCTGGCCGGCGTGATCTTCGCCGGCGAGATCATCTTGGGCTCGTTTGCCGTGCAAAGCTTGACGCCAATTGTGATCGCCAGCGTGGTTGCGGACGTTGTGCAGACCCATGTGGGCGAGCATGGTACCGATCCGGCGTTCCTGGATTTGCACTACGAGTTCATGGGCGCCTGGGAAGAGCTTCCTCCGTATTTCGTCCTCGGCCTGGTGTGCGGCCTGGCCGCTGTCTGGTTCACCAAGGTGCTTTACGCCGTTGAAGACCTGGGGCAGAAGTGGATTCCCAATTGGTGGGTTCGGGCGCTCGTGTTCGGTTCGATCGCCGGCGTGGTCGGGGCCTGCTACCCGTCGCATCCGCCCGTCGCTTCGCCCGCAAGTGCCGCGGCGATCCAGGATGGTCACCATTCGCTGCCGCCCTTGTTCGGGGTCGGTTACGAAGTGGTCGACCACGCGCTGCATCTCGAGTTCGATCCGGAGACGGAGGCCGATGATGCACCCGGCCGAACTGGCCCGCCGCCCGGAACCCACACTTTGGCAGTCGACGGAAGCAGCCCGGCCAGGAGTGTCAACCTGGCCGTCGCCGACCTGTTGCGCGAATTTTGGTGGCTGATCCCGCTGGTGTTCCTGAAACCGTTGCTGACCAGTATGACCCTGGCGGGCGGTGGTTCCGGCGGCATCTTCGCACCATCGCTATTCATCGGCGCGACGACCGGCGCCTGTTTCGGTCTCCTCTGCAATCGCTTCCTTCCAGGGATCAGCGCGAATCCCGGCGTCTACGCGATCGTCGGCATGGGGGCGGTCGTCGCAGGGACGACGCACGGCATTCTGAGCGCCATCCTGATTGTTTACGAGATGACCAACGACTACCGGATCATCCTGCCGATCATGATCGCCACCGGCCTGGCCAGCGCGATCGCCCGGTTTGTCGATCCGGAGAGCATCTATCACAAGAAGCTGAGTCGCCGGAACGAGTCGATTGCGCGGAGCCACGAGATGCACGGTTTGGAACATATCATGGTCCGCGACGTGATGATTCGGCAATTTCCAACCGTCAAGCATACCGACGATGTCAACGCGATCATCAACGTCGCCCGGGCCAACCCGACGATCGAGAGCCTGCCGGTGCTCAACGACGAAGGAAAACTGGCGGGCATTATTCGGCCGGAGGATCTCCATCGCGTGCTCGATAGCGACATGCCGCCCCAACTGCTCAAAGCGGATGACATCGCGGTCGTGGCACCGTTGTCGGTGGCCCCCGACGAGAACCTGCTGGAAGCCCTCCGTGATTTTGGCTCACGCGATATCGAAACCCTGCCGGTCGAAATCAGCAGCGGCAGCGGGCGCAAGTTGATCGGTCTGTTACTGCGGACCGATGTGATGAAGCGATACCGCCAGGAGATGCTATCGTCCTACTGAGGGCCGATACGACAACTGTCCGCCGCGGACTCCAACCACGTGCTTACGTGCTCGGCGCGGGTCACGTGTTCGGCGCGGGTCTCTGACCCCATGCTCCATGCTCGGCGCGGGTCTCCAACACCGTGCTCGGCGCGGGTCTCTAACACCATGCTCGGCGCGGGTCTCTAACACCGTGCTCGGCGCGGGTCTCTGACCCCATGCTCGGCGCGGGTCTCTGACCCCGCCGAAACCGCCGACCGTAGGTCTCCCATCCCCACCGCATCTGGCGCGCAACGGAATCTCAGGAACGGGTACGAGCGGGTCGCCCCTCGCGCCACCCGGGCGTCGTCGATCGTCGCCCCCGATCCGCGAGACCAGCGTCCGACCTCACTCCAAGATCCAAAATCCGCCAGGCTGATCGCCCCCCGTTCCTGATACCTTGCCAAGGGGTGTCCGTTTAAGCACACTAAGGCATTGTCGGGCTTGGTCCTGGAGTCGCCTGGCACATGGAGTCCCGCAACGTCAGTAAAGGACACGCAGCAATCCGCGCGGCCGGTCCTGACCGCGGCGAACTGCGATTCCCTGCGACCGGCGCTCCTGGCTTGTCGTGACAATTCAAGCGCACGCGATTTCTGCGAACGTCGGGCAACGCCATGGGGCGAAGTCCCGTTTCGGGATGGCCCCACGAATTCTCCCCAACCTACATCCGCATTCCCTCCGCTTGGAGTCAGCAGCATATGACACGGAATCTCTCGACTATCGCGGCCACCTTGCTGAGCGTGGCGGTTTTCGTAACTCCCCTGGTGGCCCAGTCGAACCGGGCGAAGTTTGCGGTTACGGATCGCCGGCAGGCGGATGAGGACTTTTCGTTTCAAGGCGAGTATCTCGGCGCCGCTTCGGCCGCCTGGCAGTGCGCGAACCTCGGTTTGCAGGTCGTTGCGCACGGCGACGGCAAGTTTGAAGGTGTGCTGCTGCCGGGGGGATTGCCCGGCGCGGGATGGGACCGGGCCACGCGAACCAGCTTGCAGGGAGAGCGGGAAGGCGACTTGCTGACGCTGCGCGGCGAACGCCACGTGGTCCAGGTTCGCCAGAACGGGGCGGCGGTCGTGAACGAGCCGGCAACGGGGCTCGCCGTTTCCCTGCCGAAAATCCACCGCATCAGTTTTACGCAGGACTTGGCGCCACCGCCCGATGCCGTCGTGCTCTTCGACGGCACGTCGACCGACGCGTTCAATGGCGGGCGGATCAGTTCGGAGGGGTTGCTGGAGGTCGGGCCGATCCTCAAGAGCCCGGTTCGCGATTTTCGTTTGCATCTCGAGTTTCGCACGCCCTACATGCCTTACGCGCGGGGGCAGGCTCGCGGCAACAGCGGCGTGTATATTCAGCAGCGGTATGAAGTTCAGATTCTCGATTCCTTTGGGCTGGCGGGTGTTGCCAACGAATGCGGCGGGCTTTACAAGCAGCAGCCGCCGGCGGTCAACATGTGCCTGCCGCCCCTCTCCTGGCAGACGTATGACATTTACTTTACCGCGGCCCGGTTTACCAGGTCGGGGCAGAAGCGCGTTCCCGCGCGGATCACGGTGCTGCACAACGGGGAACTGATCCACACGGTCTACGATATCAAGGCCAAGACCGGAGCGGGCAAGGCAGAGACCACGGAGGACCGGCCGATCCTGTTGCAGAATCACGGCAACCCGGTCAACTTCCGCAACATTTGGTTGGTGCACGGCCCGCCGCAAAGCGACCTCATGTTGCCAGGCTACTATCCGGCAACCTCCCGCGTACTGCAACCGCAACCGGTGACTCAGTTATTACCGGCCAGAGCAACCGTCGCCAGCTACTGAGGAAGAGTGATCGACATCTGCTCGCCGTTAAGCCGCTCGGCGCGGGTCTCTGACCCCGCCGAAACCGCCGACCGCAGGTCTCCCACCCCCAGCCGACCGCAGGTCTCCCACCCCCAGCCGACCGCAGGTCTCCCACCCCCAACCGACCGCAGGTCTCCCACCCCCAACCGGACAGTCCATCACCAACCCGGCGTCCACCCCCATCCAGTCAGCCCGCCGAGCGAACCGAACACGGGCCGTTCCGGCTGGCGCGGGTTCGATTCTGCGTGCTCGCCAAGATTGAACCGCGCTGGAGATGAAGGCCACCGTCGTCGATCGACGGCCTCGACGGGAACACCCGGCTTGCCGGCGCGGCGAGCTACGTCTTTCGCCGCAAAGCGACCAGGCACATGTCGTCCGCTTGTGGTGCACCCGCCAGATGACCGCGTACGCTGGTCAGCAAGCGGTCGCCAATTTCTTGAGGAGCACCGCTCGTTTCGGAAACGATTTCGCGCATCCGCTGCACGGTAAACTGTTTCCCCTCTGGGTTCATCGCTTCATCCAGTCCATCGGTGAAGAGGGTCAGGGAATCACCCGGTTGCAAGGTCACGTTGGCGGCGTGGTATTCGACATCCTCCATGATTCCGATCGGCAGCCGGGCCTCTTGCTTACTGGGCGTTTCGACGGTCCCGTCTGCCCGACGATGAATGGGCGGTGGGTGTCCCGCATTGACAATCGTGGCTTCGTGCGTCTCCGGGTCGATCGTCACCATGACGAATGTCACGAAGCGGTTCAGGTTGAACTGGCACATCCGTTCATTGAGCGCGGTGACGGCGGCGGCCGGGTCGGAGATGGAGGCCAGGCAGAAGCGGGCTTCCGCCGACAGCTTGGCCATCAGCATGGCGGCGGCAATTCCATGGCCGACCACGTCAGCGACGACAACGACCAGCCGCCCATCCACGAGGCGGATGTAGTCGTAATAGTCCCCGCCGATCTGGTTAGCGGCCTGGTAGTAGTCAAAGAAGTCGTACCCTTCAATGTCCGGCGCCCGTCGGGGAAGAAACGCGTTCTGGACGTCCTTGGCAAGCTGGAGATCTCTGGCCAGCGTGCGCTGTTGGAAGCGCTGTTCGTGCAGACGCGTGTTGTCGATTGCGATCGATGCCTGGTAGGCGACGCTGACCAGGATCTCCAGGTCCTCATTCTGGAATTTTTGCCCCTGGTTAAGGGTGTCCAACTGGAGGATCCCCAGGGCCTTGTTCTCACCATCGAGGAGCGGGGCGCACATCATCGAGCGAATGCGGAAATCTGCGATGCTTTGGCTCATCTCGAACCGCTCGTCCGTGGCGGCGTCGGCAGAAATGACGGCTTCCTTGGATTGCATCACCTGGTTGGCAATCGTGCGGCTGACACGGATGGTGTCATTCGTGTTTTCGCGACGCAACTTGGTCCATCTCGGGACCAGCGTCCCCTTGTCGTCGACCAGTCCGACGAAGCCGCGGTCGGCCTGATGGAAGATACGAAACAGGCTATTGAGAACTTGGGGTAGCACTTCATCCAGGATGAGCGCTTTCCCCAGGCTCTGGGTGATTTCAATCAGCGCGTTCAGTTTGAGTTCGGCGCTGGCGGCGAATTGCGCCCTGCCGCGCGTCGAAATCACGTCGAGCTTCGACATAATCGTCGAGCTACTGACCTCGGCTTCGTCGTCAATCATGACGGCCGAGACGCTCGAATCATCACTGGCTTGCCCCGGGTCCTCCGGTGGGGGGCTCGCTTTCGTACGATCATCCAGGTGATAAGTGAAGACGACGTCGCAGACGCGAATTTGGTCACCGGGAGAGAGCTTGGTGCGACCTGTGGAGGCCGTTTCGTTGACAAATGTGCCGTTGCGACTCTTCAGATCTTCCAGATTCGAGTCGGTCTCCGTCACATAGACCTTGCAGTGGTAGCGACTTACGGCACCGACGTCGATGACGATATCACAGTCAGGGTGCCGGCCCATGATGTACTCGCCATCGCGAAGCTCGTAGGAACGTCCGGCTTCGGGGCCGTTATTTGCCACCAATGACGGCATGACGAGTCAACTTCCCGACCGTTGGGTCGATGCGTGGATTACCGCCGGCTGGGCAGTCCCAGGTCCCCGGGCGGGGACAGAGTAGGGGAGCCAAGCCAACTTGGCAGGGGAGGGTGGTGCTGAAGCCGATTCTAGTTCGTCACAGCCGCGACCGTCAACCAAAAGCGTAGGCAAAATCAATGTCGCTGGGTAGTCGGCTCGGCAATTGGCACCATGTGCCGAAACGGCGCCCATTCGTCCGACATTGAAAACCTGCGAGCAGCCTAGTCGGTACTCGCGTTGCAACCGTTGCCGCCCGAACGCTCACCAACGTCAACAAGCGACCGAGTGAAAGCTCCCGCGACCCCTCGATCCCGTCGCGCCTCCGTTCCGCATGACCGACATGGGAGCGAAAAGCAGACGGCTTGGCGAATTTGCGGAGCGGAATTTGCGGAGCGAATGGGAGCGACCCCAGGCACAACCGCGGCAATCAGCTCTTGGCAACGCCGCGTTCCCGCCACGCTGTCATGGCTGTCATGACCACCCCAACGCGGTCTTGACCATCCATCGCAAACGGCGTAGGGTTAGCAACATCTGCCAGCGACCTTGCCCCTTAGTGTAACGGCAGCACGACTGACTCTGAATCAGTTAGTCTAGGTTCAAATCCTAGAGGGGCAACTGCTTTTTGGCCTTCGGTGCTACCCTTTGGCCGAAAACGCGAGAGTGTGTGGTAGCACCGTTATCGCCGCGCCCTCCGGAACACGTTAGCAGTGCTAGCGTACGGTGACATAGCCCGACGCGTTCGCTCCGCGACAAGCTATCGGAATCCATCGAACGTCCGTCTTTTCCGCGTCTGGCATGACCGCCATCAAATGGCGGCGGACCGATGAGAGCGAGCTGCCAAGCGGATCCAACGTCAATCGCATGATTCGAAGCGTCCACCGCGTCGCAGCGAAGCCTAAAACCTCATTGACCGATTTCGTAAGCACGGCGACCACAGCTGCCGATTCTCGTGAGCCGATGATGTCGAGCCGACCGATAACGCGATGGAGCAAAACGTTTTCGGTTTGTGGTGATCGATCACAGAATTACGCACGGGACGCGCGGCGAACGCGGACGCCGGTGGTCCGGACGAATCTATCTGGACGACGCTCGCCACTCTTTCGTGTTTCTTGGGCACCAAGCGCGGTGGGCGCCGTGGGCCTACTTGAGGACATTCTTGATGGTTCCGAACTAGTGGTGGGCGCTTCGGCCGCGCTTGAGGCCCGGTGGGCTCGTCCCTCTTTCGGGTTCTTACATCACAGGCTACCTGCGAGTTGGTGCTCTGCGATGTCTTCTGCGAGCAGCTCCAGCAGCTCCTCGTAGGAACGATCTACATCGTCAATGCGGCTTACGTCACCAATGGGTCGCGATGAGTACGGGGGTTGAGCAACCTGCCCGATTCCTGCTGCAAGCCAACCTCGGATAGTCACGTCCCTTTTGCCAACACTCGGCTTGAGCAAGTCGCTCTCTGCAAATTCTCCCGAGTTTGATGGTCGCTGAAGTCTAGTCGTCGATCGCATCAGTTGCATAGCCGATACCTGCCTACCCATAGCCTTGCCGTAATCTTCACCTTCCCCGCCAAGGCTTGGATCTTGCGTACCGTCTCCACTTCCGCTCGATGCGCCGAAGTTAATGCGGTTGATCAGTATCAGTGCATCCAACGGCGCCAAATACCCATCCCTACTAATGTCTTTTCTTATAAGTGATGGCGTTCCCGCCGTTTCCCCGCCTCCAGTGCGATTAAGCTCGTTGATAACTTGAAGCGCATCGCCGGGTCCAATCACGCCATCCAGGTTCACATCCATCCACAGTTCGTCGAGATCAAAGCCAATCGCCCCGGAATCAAATGCGTTTGCTCCGTTGGGGAAGGTGGCGTTTCTGGGACTAACCAGACGCACCCACATCTTGTCGGTCACATCTGGCAAATGCGAAAACGCGACCTGGCTTGTTGCAGCTTGTCGGGTTGTCCCTCGCGCCAGCGTGGTCGTCCCATCGGCAACGAGTTCATCACTTAACACCGCTCCCGCGGCATAAATCTCGTACGCGACGTCGACCTGGTATCCACTTTCTGATGAAAGTTCAACGTCGAAAGCGAAGGTAACGGTGTCAATCGCGGGCATGGTTAGTATTGCATTGCTGACCGATAGCGTAGGGCCGGGAATTGTCGAGAAATGTACGCGATCAATGACGTCGGTACCGTGGCGGATTTGGTACACATCCGTCTTGCCATCGCCGTTGAAGTCACCGAACTTCAGCGAATCGTAGTCCGCCACTTGGCCTCCCCACGTCGAGTACGGCGTTTCATATTGCTCAAATGTGCCGTTGCCGTTGGAGATGAAGACTTTGTCCGGTGCTTCCGCATCCCAGCCTTGGATGTAATAAATATCGTCGATGCCGTCGCCATTAAAGTCTCCGAAGCGAACGCGTTCCATGTCTTTGAACGCATTCTGACCATGCGTCGTGCGAATCGGTGTGTGCAAGCCACGTATCGGGCTCTCGCGAAGGCCTTCCTCGCTTGTGAAGTACACGTAGTCGGCCGAATCTCCCCAGCCGCGAACCTCGACGACATCCGACCTTCCGTCGCCGTTAAGATCGGCAAAGCGATGTGTTGCTTCCGTGAGGCGATACAATACCGAATTCGTCTTGGTCTTGAATCCGTTGGTCGTCCGGAAGGTGCCGTCGCCGTTTGACAGATAGATATTGTCCACCGTGCGGGCGTCCCAACCCTCGAAGTAGTAGATATCCGTCTTTCCATCACCATCGAAGTCCGCAAGTTTGAATCTACCGACATCGGCTTCAGGAAGATACTCAAGCGAAGTCATCAAGCCATCGATTTCGCGATAAGATCCATCTCCATTTGACAAGAAGATGCGATCTCGTACGGGGCTCACGTCACCAATCACGTAGTAGATGTCAGTTTTTCCATCGCCATCGAAATCCCCAAATTTAAGTCGTCTGAGATCAACTTCGGCATCGGGATGCACGCCGACGGCGTGTTGAATGCCATCGACAAATCCCCGATACGTGCCGTCGCCGTTGCTCAAGTAGATCCGGTCTACGGCGTCATCCTCGTTCCAACCGTAGACCACGTAGACGTCCGTCTTACCGTCACCGTCGAAGTCTCCATAGCGGAAGCGGTTGATATCGAACTTGCTGCCGCTCCAGCCAATGCCACCGCTAACACGATGAAATTCATCTTCGTCGTCCAGGAAGTAGAGGTCATTGTCGGCAAAGCCGTCTAGATAGTAGACATCATCCTTGCCATCGCCGTTGAAATCGGCGATGTGGATTCGCTCTACATCGACGTCACCATACGTCTCGCGCGAGGGGTCAATTGTCGTTGAAATCCCATCGATTGATGTAAAGTTTGTCTCCACTGAGACATCGGGGGCATCATCATCAAGGATGATTACTTGGGCGCTGTGACGATCGCGTGTCGCATTGACCGGTATGCCAATCGACAGTTGGACAGCATTGTCCAGGCCATCCACGGTGTCCCCAACAATACCGACGGCAATGCGCCGCTCGGTGTCACCTGGTGCGAATGTCAAGGTGCCGGCTTCGAGATGGTAATCGTCAATGGCACCGTGATGCGCGGCGTAGTCAACCTCAATCTCTTTTCCACTCGGCTTGGAGAGGCTGACGCGAACCTGGCACGTGCTCTGCTGGTCATCTCCTTCGAAACAGGTGGTCTGATGTACTGACACGGCGGATGCAGCGTCGTTGTCGCGGATCGTGATGCTCCCTTCATTGTCGCCAACCGTCGCATTGCGTAGGTTTGACAAGCGGAGCGTGAACAGTTCGTCGAACTCGTCGATGTCGTCATTAATCGTTGGTATGGTCACGGACGCGCGAACACTGCCGGCGGGGATCCGGATCGTACCGGTGCGAGGCGTGAAATCAGCACTGGTGGCAGAGCCAGGCAGCGTCGCATATGACGCCGTAACATCCGACACGGTGCTCGCAGCCAACTCGACCGTCAGCTGTGCTGTACCTCCTTCGTCAACGACGACGTCGTTGACGGAGAGGGCGGGATGCGCGTCATCTTCGCGAATAAGCCCGACGGCCGTGGAACGTAGGAGGTGCGATGAATCAGGTCTCGATAATGCCAATTCAAAACGCTCGTCGCCTTCGAAAACAGCATCGTCATTGAGGTTGACGCGAATGGTTTTCGAGGTTTGCCCAGGTGAGAACCGTACCCTGCCGGACGCGACGTAGTAGTCTGAGTCAGCAGTAGCGGTCAAGTCCTGTGTCGAGTAATCAACTTCGACATCAAAGGCGCTCGCGGCCGACAGCGTAACTGTGAAGTCGATGTAACTGTCCGCTTCATTTGCGCTTGCATCGGAAATGGAAAGTGTGGGGATCGAGGCCGCCACATAGATATGGTCCAGGTCGGTAGCCCCATTGCTATATGGCCCCTGCGGCCATGATGCATAGTACAGGTGTAAAGCAGAGTAAGGGTAGGGTTCTGTGAAATCGACCGTCTGGCCAAGCTCGTCGCCGAGCAGACCTCCGTGCCCGCCATACCGACCGGGTGAGCCATCGGGGTAATTAGTTGCCAGTGGGCCAAGATTCTTGTCGTCTGGACCAAACGCCGGAACATCCGGGGCTGGGTCGAAATCGGACCAGAGAATCGTCGGGGCAGTAGTACCCGCCAGCTGATATGCGACGAAATACCGTTGATGCAAGGGACTCCATTTAATATCCGACCCGGAACCCGCAAATTGTGACAACGAGAGTGTGTTTGGGGCACGTGCAGCGGTCCACGCAGCGGGGTCGTCGATACTGCCGATCGGCATGAGGATCCGGCGGGGCTGCTCTCCGCGAGGTTTGTTTGGATCTGGATCAACTTCGTATGGAGTGAACTGCCGAACTGCGTCCGTGAAATAGAGTTCCAACTGCCCATCACGTACCGTTGCAGAAGGAAATCCGGCGCCATAGTGGCGAAGAATATCAAACCGTTCGTTAGCTAGTGTACTCGCGTGAGCTGGCAATCCTGCTCGAGCTTTCGCGAGGTCATAGCCTTGGGCGGCGGTAAGTTCATTTTGTGGGGCAATGACCGCGCCACCCCGAGCAGGGCCTTGAAACCTAGTCCAATTAACTCCGTCCGTGGACGTCGCCATCATGATGCGGTTTTGGAGGCTACCAATCATATCGGGGCCATCGAGCGACGACGCAACGTAGCCGAGGAGGTTTTGGACTCCTGGTGTCGTGGGATCGGCGTCGGCAGGTACAACTGTGCTGTCGCCCCCATTGACACGCCATGCTATGGGATCGTCGCTGTTCGGTCCCCTTGTCACGAACGTGTTCGAGAATTGCGTATCAAACCAAAGGTAGATTGGTTCACGGCCTGGACCGTCCGCGTCGTATAGCCAGAATTCAGGCGTGTCGTCAAACAATGGCGGGGGTGGGTTGCCAAGTGGGCGTTGTGGATTGCCTACAGAATCGTGGAGCGTGCTGATCTTCGAGAGACTCAGGTAACGGTTCACCTTCTCCTGGCCATTCAGATTATAGGTAACTTCGCCTGTGTAGACCGGGTGCGTGCCTGCTTTTACGAGGTACGGGGCGAAGCCAAGCGGGTAGTTGCTGTCGTAACTGTCATCCCAATCCATGCCGGTTCGAACTCCGCTCGTCGTCCAAGTATCTCCCTTATCAAAACTGTAGAATCGGTTGATGACGGTCGACCAAGTGCCGTACGCTTCGTAGAACATGTAGTAAGTCTCGTCGAGCTTGATGACCGAAGGCGAACCAAGTAGGTGGTCGTCAGCTGTTATGTTTCCGCCAATTCCACCCTGCCCTTTCAAGACGACCTCAGGCGAACTCCAGTTGCTGCCATTTTCGCTGTGGCTGAAGAGGATGCGGTCGCCAGCGTCCAAGTTACTAGGGGCCTTTTCTCCGGGCTCGCCATCGAAGTGGCCTAGCCACCACATTTTGAAGAGGCGATCCGGAATTCCGTTGTTGTTGTCGTCTCTACGGTCGCTCAGATCATACATGATGGAGGGCTGCAAATCGGCTTTGGTCGCTCCCCCGCGCTGAATGTCGGTACCCAAGTAGGTTGACGTCCAATCAAACGGGGCGACCGAAAAGGGCAAGCGTGGTTCGAGCGGTTCGACGGTCGACCGCCGAGCAGGGCGCCTTTGTCTTCTGCGCGTGGGGCGCAGCGACTTGTGGGCGTGAGGAGTGTCTTTTCGCAGTTGTTGTGACGTTGTTTTCATAGCAGCACCTATCTTCGACCTTTTTCACTTCGAGAGGGCCAAAACTGACCTGCCAACGTAACGCGCACCTCCGACACAATGCTTGGGTCACGACGGCTCCACATAATTCGAGTCATTCAACACGACAAGCGAGTCAAGCGGCGTAATCAGCCTGCCCCGGTTGACGCAGACGACGACCATGGCCAAGACGGATATCGACTCGCCTGGGGCAGAGTCTGCAAGGACGTATCGAAGGCCCTTTATGATGTCGTCCTCCACGTTCGAGTTGGTCGCAACGGCGTGGAAACGTACTGAGATGCCGAGGGGCACAATCCATGCCGTTACTTGATTCTCGTCCGAATTGACCGACTACGGCCAGGCACTGGCACTATGCGCCATCGACTGCCGTTCGCCACTGCCGCTGAGGTCGCCGGTCTGTCGATCACCCGCTTCATATCGCTCGCTACCATTCACATCGCCGAAGATGGCGCCTGTCAGCATTGTCCGCGCGGCGAGTGACAGCGCAATCGTCGCTGCCCAATAGTGGTCGAATATCGCCAATCCGTTTCCGCCATTAGCATGTCCTACGCCGGCATGATTGCTCCAATTGAACGCGTCGTGAATTTCAAGTAGCTGTCTACGATGCCAAGTCCCGACGCTACTGCGATCCTCCAGCAATTCGACAATCGAGCGGGTTGCATCGGTGTAAGCCGTACGGGCGACAATGGTCTCGACGTAGTTCTCTTCATCCAGCCACGTTACCAGCAACGAGAAGCCTGGCTCGTGTACAAATTGGCTCGACCAGTCGCCCACCAGTGGGCCTTGGTGCCCAAACGAAGATCTCGTCGCCACTACTCCCGCGCGATGTCGGCAGAGTGCTGAAAACTTGCAATCAATCGGAAGTGGGGCACGCATGGGGACCTTGGGGAGATCACCGTTGATGCCGTTATCGCCCTCAAATGCCTCAAGGGCGTGCCGGGCGCGCTTCAGCAGGTAAATGAAATCTTGCTCTGAGGGCGATACTGCCAGCATCAGCCGATCTTCGCGTTCTTCCAAACGCTGAGAGCGGCGGTCGTTATACCGCAGCTTGCGGCGGCGTTCTCGCGTCCTGGCAAATGCCCGTTCCGCCATATTTCATCTCGGTATCAATCGAAGGCTGGAAGTAAGCGTTCTGTGTAGATCGCTTCGAGAGACGCGCTCCGTCAAAGAGCATTTGTTTGTCGCAACCTTTACGGCCTGATGCCGAGCCGGACATCGTTGCCACGGTGAGTTCCGCAGCGAATCGCTTGGGGAAGCGCGTTTGCGCCCAGCCGGCGGGGTGAAGGGCGATTGCCTCCGCTGACGCGCCATTGACGGCAAACCTGTTCCCTTTGCCGCGAGCGGGTGGGGCGGGCGTGAGAATGCTAGAGGCGAGTCACCTTCGCTCGCCACGGCCTTCGCCCAACGGAAAGGGAACAGGATTGATGCCGTCGTGGGGTTCATCGGTGTTGAGGTATCTGACGCAATCGGCAGCTAAGGCCAATCGCCCAAAAGGTTAATCGAGACTGTGTGACAGAAAACCTGCCAAATCGCGCAAGCCGCCACAAATCCGTGGCGAATGTCGTAAGCCGGGAAATGCTGTAACGCGCGAACGATGGTCCTGGAAAAAGCACATTGTTTGCACTCCGGCGGCGGACTTACGGCTGGTTTTGAAGCGCCCCGTGACAAGAGCGGCGAGGATGGCGATTTGGGCTTCGTTGGGTCCTCGGCGGGCCCCGACCGGGTGCGGTAACAACAGTCGCGCGCGTCGGAGCGCGGGCCGTTGCCAGTGCCCTCGATCCCTTCGTTCGGGCACTTTCGCCGCCGATGTACGTAACCTCCACGACAACTGGACGGAGGAATCCGCGGCGAGTAGACTCGCTGTGGCTTGCCGTCCATCGGGTGGGTTGTGCGTGCTTCCCTTTCACGACACTTGCTCTGAAACTCCTGGCTCACAAACGTATGCTCCGATTGAGCGAAGCCCATTGGCGTCTCCATTCACCGTTTTGGCTCACTGACACCGGCATGCGTTGAACACACCTTTAGGCAGCACTCCATCTTTCCGCTCTTCCCCATGAAGCAGGATCCGCCTACTTCCGTCAGCCTCCTGATGCGAGCACGATCAGGGGACCAGGCAGCTTGGGCCAAAATCGTGGACATCTATGGTCCGTTGGTCTTTGAGCAGTGCCGGCGGTGTGGTTTTCAGAAGTCGGATGCAGCCGACGTGACGCAGGAAGTCTTTCTCGCCGTCTGGCAAGGTTTGTCCAACTTTCGCCGTGACCGGCCGGGCGACAGCTTCCTGCGCTGGATGCGGTCCATTGCGAGTCGGAAAATCGTCGATCGCCGACGACGCGATGCCGTGAATCCGCAAGGCGTCGGCGGAACGACGGCACAGACGCGCGTCCTTGAGTTGGCGGATCCAGAGGATATTCCATGGCAACCTGATCAACTGAGGCGCGAAGCATTTCAGCAGGCGGTGCGATTGCTGAAAGGCGACTTCCGCGAGTCCACATGGCGGGCTTTTTGGATGTCTGTCGTCCAAAATATGTCGACCGCAGACGTGGCCGCCGAGTTGAAGATGACGGAGCAGGCCGTTCGCACCGCCCGCTCGCGGGTGCGAAATCGCCTTATCGACGAGCTCGGCGACCTGCTTGAGCTGTCGAATGAACCATCAACACTCGAGGGCACCGAGTCCGAAGGTACTTGATAACGTATCCTGGGAAGTCCCGATAACGACGGTGGGAAGCGCTTGCGTGCGGCAGACGACGATGCTTGGGACCGAATGGTTGTGCACTTTTCGCGTTACGCTGCAACGATTTACTGTTGGACCATTTCAAGCACGACACGCAGGAGCGTAAGCATGCCACCATCGGGAACTGGCTGGTGTGTCGCCGGATTTCGCCTCGCACCTTTGCTCGCTCTTCCAGCGCCGACAGACCAGCCTGTCCCCTTGCACAGGCCGGCGCTGCCCAATCGTGCGTGGTCATTACCATCCCGTCCAACGAATTCGACTGCCACCTGAGCCACAAACAGCCGGTCCCGATCAGGAAAAGACTTAAGGCAAGTTCAATACCGACCAAGGCCACCGCGATGCCACACAGGGACCACTGCCCCGACGATCTCCGACTGGACCAATTTGTGAGGGGTGAGCTGGATCCTCTGCTCCGCGCTCAGATTAGGGACCATCTCGACGAATGCGCCGACTGTGAGGAAACCGTTACAGAGAGCGAGCGGGAGACGTTTCAGCAACCTGAGGACGTTGCCCCTGCGGTAACGACGTCTCCCACAAATGATGAGTCCCCGTATGCCGGCTTGCTCGACAATCTCAAGGGCATCGCCGCCAACCAGCCGTCGGGGCCAAGCAATGGACGGGATGAGAATCCCAGCAACGGCCAGACCAGCCAGAAGGACCGAACCACACGTAGGCGCACAGCGGCGCCGCCTACGATACCGGGCTATACCGACCTGGAGTACCTCGGCGGAGGCGGAATGGGAATCGTGTACCGTGCCCGGCAATTGACGCCGTCGCGAGTGGTCGCACTAAAGGTTCTCGCACTCTCGATTCTCGACCCGACACACCGCCTTCGGTTTCGACGCGAGGCCGAGATGGCAGCGCAGCTCGATCATCCCCGAGTGGTCCCGATCTACCACGTGGGGGAATTCGAAGGACAGCCCTTCTTTACGATGAAGTTACTGGATGGCGAGAACATTAACGAGCACGTTTTTCATGACGGACCATTCGCGCCACGTGAAGCGGCGTCCATTGCCGCAGCCCTCGCCGAGGCGGTCGAATACGCACATGCTCGCGACGTCATCCACCGCGACTTGAAGCCGATGAATATTATGATTGGAATCGATGGCCAACCAACGATTACCGACTTTGGGTTGGCTCGCCCCATCGAGGCCGATGAGGTGACGCTGACAGGGCAGCTCGTTGGGACCCCCAGCTACATGGCGCCGGAGCAGGCGAAAAGCGCGCGCGTCGGTCCCGCGGCCGACATCTATGCCCTGGGAGCGACGGTCTATTACATGGTCACAGGACGACCACCGTTCCAAGCGGCTACCACGGCGGAAACTCTCCGGCAGGTTGCCGAAAACGACCCGGTCCCGCTGAGAAAGCTCAGTCCCACCTGCCCACGTGACCTCGAGACGATCGCGCTAAAGTGCCTGGAAAAGTCACCGCAGCGCCGATACGCCTCGGCCGGAAAACTGGCTGACGACTTGAACCGATTCCTGGATGGCGAGCCGATCGAAGGTCGGCCCGTCAGCGTCCCTGAACGGACCGTGCGATGGTTGCGACACAATCCCGTCCAGGGGACCGTGGCGAGTGCTGCCGTTGTCGTCCTGCTCGTGGCTTTCACGCTCTATTCCTGGCACTTGGGCCGACTGCGCGACGCGGAACGACAAGCGAAACTTGAGAGTATCCTGAACGCTGCCACGCAGTTGACGGATGCGCCGGCATCCTATGCCGAAGCCGTCCTCGATAGCCTGGAGGAACAGTATGATGACCCCATGGTACGTAGCGTGGTTGAATCACGCCTGGCATCGCAGCATGACAAAACCGTGCAGATCAATCGACTCCGCCTCGTTGGCTTGATGAACGGCCGCTCGGATCAGCTTTCCGAGACTCTTGCTTTTGCCCTAGCTGATCCGCCTTTATCGGTGGATGAACTGCTCCTTATTCGCCGCGCTGTCATTTCGTATCAAGATGTCTACGCCGACTTGCTGTGGAATCTCACTGCGGACGTGGATGACCAAAGGCTGCTTCGCATATGCCTCTTCCTCAGCAGCCACGATCCGGAGGATGCTCGCTGGGACTCTCTCGACGAGCGACTATCGACCGCGCTGGTCGGTGTTGAGCCAACGTCGCTCGGCGGCTGGATGAATGCGCTTGAACCCCTGAAGAATAGGCTTTCTCCGTCGCTCACGAAGATCTACCGAAAATCCCGCCAAACACCAGAAGGTCTTCAAGCGGCGAGCGTACTCGCGCGATATGCAGCCGATGATGTGAGACTGCTTTGCCAACTCGCCAGCGAAGGCAGCGCGCGACAATTCGAGACCATTTTTTCGAGCCTCGAGAGATTGCCCAGAGACCAGGTTGAGCAAACGCTGGTGCAAATCCTCGACACGCCGGCTGTCGAACCGCTTGACGATTGCCACGGTGCCATTCTCGGCGAAGACCTTGTTGCCATTCGCCGTGCAGGGGCCGCAATCACCCTCTTACGGCTGGGAACAACGATCGGCGTGCCGAAAGCGTTGGACGTCTCAGGCAACTACGGGCCCGTCTCGCAGTTTGCACACATGCATGCTGCCAGAAAGGTCGATTCGGAGTCCCTGGCTGAGTGCCTGGAAATCGCCCTCGACCCAGATCGCCAGTTTCCCGGTCGCGCCCGGCACGAGTCAGATGCCACGTTGGCCTACGGACTGCTGCTGGCGATTGGTGAAGTTCCGCTGCGAGAGTTCGTCGAAGATACACAGCACCGACTGGCGTCCCTGCTCTCGCGCGAGTATGAGAACAACGTCAATTCGGCGGTCCACTCGGCAATTGGCTGGGTCATGCAGCAATGGGCCAGACACGCGCCGGACCTGCTCGTGCAAAAGGAACGAATTGATCGCATTCCCCGCCCTTTCACTGCCAATCGCGAATGGTTTGTACTGCGCCTTGGAAACGACGACACGTCGCCGTGCATGACCTTTGTCGTCTTTCGACCGGGCAGAGTATTCCCTTACTGCCAAGACTGGCGCGGCAAGATGCAGGTCTCCCGACCATTCGCCGTTTCCACGCACGAAGTGACGCGAGAGTGTTTCGAGTGTTTTCTTGCCGAACGAGAAAACTTTGACGCACAGGCGTGGAAAGCCAGTGTCGATTTGGACTTATGGAGTCCGGAAGCACGCTGCCCCATCATGGGGATGAGCTGGAATCACGCGATCGAATTCCTGCGTTGGGCGTCGCACCAGATCAACGGCGAGGTTGAGCCGTGCTATTCTCGGATGGATCCGCCTGCCAAGATCGGGGGAGAGGAAGTCAAGTGGGATTCGGATATATCGCGACCCACGGTGCGGCTGCCGACTGACCTGGAGTTTACGTACGCTGCCTCATACGGTACCTCCACGTACTTCAGTTTTGGTTCGGATCCGTCGCTCTTCCCATTCTACGGCTGGGACCTGCGCGTCTCCCACTCGATGCCTGTTGGCACATTGAAGCCCAATCACCGAGGTCTCTTCGACATGCACGGAAACGCCGACGAGTGCTCACATGACATGGGCGCCTACGAAAAACTGTATACGCTGGAGCCCATCGACGGGGTAGGGCCGCAACGCGGATGGAATTCGGTTCGTGGCGGCGGTTGGGATACGCGGACCAGTCTCTGCGGCAGCCATTCCGTACACTCCGACCGCCTATCGGCGCGGAGCAAGCAATACGGTTTTCGCCTGGCGATGACGCTGCCGCCTGCGACCACTGAGAATTCAGCGCAAGCTGCCGGTGCCGGTGCCGGTGACGACGATCAAGGCCGAACTCCTTAGTGTCGGTGTTGCACTTTTCAGAACTGATATTTGCGCGAAAAAATGGCGGTGCGTTGCAAGATGATTTGAACCTGAGAACGTTCAAATCTCTTGACATGAAAGCCGCCCACGATGGAATTTGCCAGCTCGTTCGAATCTCTGCTACGCTCATTCGCACCCGGTCTTACCAAAGTCAGTTTTGCCACCTTCCCAGGTGATACGTGGGCGACGATATGCAGTAAGAGCGCCACATGCTACGTTCATTACCGCGTGCCGGTAAAATCTGCGTGGTGGACGCCTGATCCAATCAAGTTGGCGTATTCGAGGTTCGCCCCGGTCAAGTCAGCACCAACAAGCTGGCTGAACCGCAAGTTGGCAACAAGCATGAATGCTTCATTCAGCTTCGTGAAACTCACGTTGGCCAGGTAGAGATTGGCCCCGTAGAGACTTGCACTTGAGAGGTCCGCGCCTTCGAGATTGGCTTCCTGCAGGTTGGCTTGCGACAGGTCCGCATGGGAGAGATTGGATCTTGATAGATCGGCCTTACTGAGGTCCGCGGCGGCGAGGTTTGCCTTGGAGAGATCAACCTCGCGGAGGTTGACGCCTCTCAGGTCCGCGCCGGCCAGGTTGGCTTTCGCGAGGCTGGGAGGCGGTCGGTTCTCCATGAGCCTGCGCACATTCCAGGCGTCGATCCCCTTGGGACCACTACGCAATCGTCTCAACGCCGTGAAGCGAAACATGCCGGCTTCCTTCATGCCCATCGATTAAGTTGGCCGAAAGCGTCACGGATGCGTGCGCGTGATTCAAATCCCTGACCGGGTAATCGACGCATGATCGCTGGAAGGATTCTTCCATTGGCGCGTCGCCGCCGAGGGCTTATTCGCCTTTCCTGTCGGTGGCCAGGAAGCCGCGGCTGCGGAGCCATTGTTCGCAGCGGGCGGGCCAACTGGAGGCCGGATGGGATGACGGCCGCAGGCCGAATCCGTGGCCGCCGCTGGCGTAGATGTGAAGCTCGGCCGGAACGTTGGCCTTCTTCAGAGCCAGGTAGAATGCAATGCTGTTCTCCGGGCTGATCGGGTCATTTCCCGCGTGCACGAAGAATGTCTCCGGCGTCTCCTTGGTGACCCGAAACTCGGGGGCCAGGCCGGTCTCCGAAGTTAGATAGGCCGGGTAGATCAGGACCGTGAAGTCGGGCCGGCAACTGAGTGTCTCCACGTCATCGATCGGATCGTAGTTGCGCCGCACGAAGTTCGTTGACGCGGCGGCGGCCAGATGTCCGCCGGCAGAAAAGCCGAGAATACCGATTCGTCGGGCATCCAGGTTCCATTCCTCGGAATGCTGTCGAACCAGGCTCAGGGCCCGCTGTGCGTCTTGCAGGGGGGCATCATGCTTGGCGCGGTCTTTCCGCCGTGGGACCCGGTACTTGAGCACAATTCCCGTAACCCCGATCGAATTCAACCACGCTGCCACTTCAGTTCCTTCGAGATCCCAGGCCAGAATGCTGTAGCCGCCGCCGGGGCAGATCAACACGGCCGCGCCCGTGTCCTTTTCCGGCTGCGGCCGATAGACCGTGATCGTCGGTTGCGTGACATTGGTGAGCCGTTGAACCGGCTTCTGTTCCTTTCGCGGGGGTTGCAATTGTTCTTCGCCAACTTCGCCCTTTCTTTCGCCCGGCGCCTGGCCGGGCCAGACGTCCAGGGTGAGCGGTTCGGCGGCCGACCCGATGCTGCCGGCAAGGCCGGTGAAGATCAGGGAAGCAGCAAAGAACGAGAGCGAACGGTGAAAATGCATGGCTTGAACTCTTCGGTGCACAGGGTGATCGGTCGAATGTGCGGCCGGACGTTCATCGGGCCGACCAGGCTGCGATCGGCGGGGCCCGTCATCAAACTCGAGATGGAGACGTCGCGTGGCCGGCGCGGTTTCGGATGGCGTCCCGCAAGCCGGGATTCTACCCGGCTCGCCGACCTTTCGCTAGAATCAGGCAGCGAACCTGGCACGGACCGCTTCCAACATGAGGTGCAAGCAATGGAGTTGCGCGAGCTGATTGAGACTGGCGGTCCTGCGCCCCAGGTGGTGACGGCGAAGCAAGGCGAGATTTACCGGCGAACGCTCGCCGCATCACCTTACCTGGATGCGGGTAACTTTACGGTCTTCCACCCCAGCGATATCGAGTTGCTGTTTGATTTATATGACGGCGGGTTCTTTCACGCTGGATGCCGCCGTCTGCTCGGCGAAGCGCCTCTTACCTTTCGCCTCTCGAAGCGCATGACCCGGGCGGGCGGAACAACGCGATGCCGCAAACGTCGCGATCCGCGGACGGGGAGGATCGAGGAGGACTACGAGATCTCGATCGCGACGACGCTGTTGTTCCAGTCGTTCCAGGAGCCGGGCCAGGAAATCGTCATGTCGGGCATTACCTGTAAGGATCGGCTGGAAGCGTTGCAACGGGTGGTCGAACATGAGATGACGCATCTGCTCGAGATGCTGATTTGGGGTGATTCAAGTTGCTCGGCGCCCCGCTTTCACTCGATCGCCAACCGCTTCTTCGGGCATACCGAGCACCGCCACCAACTTGTTACACCGAAGCAGCAGGCATTTGAAAAGTTCGGCGTCCGGGCCGGCGACCGGGTCACGTTTCGCTTTGAAGGACGGCACTACGAGGGGCGCGTGAATCGGATCACCAAGCGGGCCACCGTGCTCGTGGAGGACGCTCAAGGCGAACGTTACTCGGACGGCAAGCGGTATGCGAAATTCTACATCCCCGTCAATCAACTGCGGACGATTACCGAATAGTCGCCAGTGGAGACCGCCTGATGGCCGCCGTTCACACACTCTGCCGAGCGGACGAGATTGCGCCAGGGGAAGCGCGGATGTTCGTCGTGGACGACACGATGATTGGCGTCTTCAATCTGGCCGGCAAGTTCTTTGCCGTCGACAATCGATGTCCCCATGAAGGCGCATCGTTGGCCCATGGCTACGTTGAAGGAGATACCGTCAGTTGCCGAATGCACCATTGGCGATTCTGTATCAGAGACGGTACCTATCTCAACGAAGACCGACCCGCCTGCAATCTTCGCACGTTCGCGATTTGTGTTGTCGAGGAAATGTTGCAGCTTGAATTGCCCTGAGAGACGATTGGCAATCGTTCTTCGTGCCGTCAATGGAGCTGCCGCTGCCGGGCGGTGATGTCCGAGGCCCGCTGGCGGGAGGTGTTTACGACTTGCGGGATTTTGGTTGCAGGTGATGGGTGTGTGGGATGGAAGGGAGGAAGGGGAGACCTGCGGTCGGCGGTTTCGGCGGGGTCGGAGACCCGCGCCGAGCATTGCGCCAGACCCGCGCCGAGCAGCGAGCAGCGCAATAGACCTGGGCCGAGCAGCGAGCAGCGCAATCGACCCGCGCCGAGCATTGCGCCAGACCCGCGCCGAGCAGCGAGCAGCGCGATAGACCCGCGCCGAGCAGCGAGCAGCGCAATCGACCCGCGCCGAGCAGCGAGCAGCGAGCAGCGCAATGGACCCGCGCCGAAGATTGCGCCAGCAGCGCGTTGGCCCTGCGCCGAGCAGCCTGGGAGACCGGCGCCGTGGGCGAGCGAGGATCGACTGTGGCACTGGCCAACCGGGTCTGCCGGGACGTAGTGTTGAAAAAGCGTGCTGATCCCACGTAACGCCCGCTTGCCGGGTCCCTCGACCGTGACCGCAATCGCCCCACGCGGATACGTGACGCGAATCCACCGGCTTCACAAGCCATCAGCTCGACGACACCTCCAACTCGGGAACCCAGTGGTCGCGGAGCATCGCTGCGACCCGGTTCAGGCTGGCATCGGCGACCTCGCGCGAATCCGTTGGGGGCGCGGACCGCCTGGGCAGTCCGTGGCGATCTCGCAACAGGTTGAGAAAGGCGAGGCAGAACGCTCCGTCCCGAAAGAGATCGTGGATAAAGGAGCCAAAGATCGGTTGGCTGGGATGGACGTCGCCGTCCATGTGAGCCCATCCGCCTTCGTCAGCAGCCTCCGGCGACTCGGCAACAAACATAGGCCGCGCCGTCGATCCGATGACGTCTCCGCAGTGAATCTCATAGCCATGAATCGGCTCGGTCAAATCAAAGGGATTGTGGGAAGTGGCCCGATAAGTATGGCGGGCAACTGTCTTCCGGGGCGCAAAGCGAATCTCGATGTCCAACAACCCCAGCCCCTCGACGGTGTCCCGCGTCGATTCGACATGGTCCGGATCGTGCAGTGCGCGTCCAAGCATTTGAAAGCCACCGCAAACTCCGCAGACAGGTGTGGTCGCTGCTAACTCGCAGATGCGATCCGCCATGCCGGAGGTCCGCAGCGCGTCCAGATCCTCGACGGTGTTCTTGGTGCCGGGAAGGATAATGGCGGCCGGCTGGCCGATGTCGCGGGCGTTGCTCACCAACCGTACTTCCACATCGTCCGCACGGGCCAGACGATCGAAGTCCGTCGTGTTGGCGATACGTGGCAGGTAGGGGATGACGATCTTCAATGGGGCGGCCGGTCGAGCGGGAAACGTAGGTCGGTCTTCCTCGTCCAATTGCAGATCGTGCAACATCGGCAAGACGCCGTCGATCGGTACCGGGCAGTTCGCCTGATGGTCGTTGAGCCCCTCGGCGAGGAGTTTCGGGTCGCCGCGAAACTTGTTGATGACGAAGCCTTCCAGTAGCTTCAGGCCCGCCGGGTCGGTGCGTTCCAGGATCGCGTGGGTTCCGGCAAACTGAGCGAACACGCCACCGGCATCGATATCGCCGAGGACAAAAACGCGAGCCCCGAGCCGTTTGGCGATGGTCAGGTTGACGAGGTCGACACTCGCCAGATTGGGTTCGGCGCAGGAGCCCGCGCCTTCGGCGACGATCAGGTCGAAGTCGGTTTGCAACCGGCCAATCGCTTCGTCAATCGCGGCCAGTTTCTCGGCCCGCAGCGTGGGGTCGAGGAAGTTTGTCTCCGCCGTCACGTCGCAAACTGCTCGGCCGTTGATGATCAGTTGGCAAACCGTGTCCGATTTCGGCTTCAGCAGAATCGGGTTCATGGCGACCGTCGGGGTCTGCCTCGCACCTTGGGCTTGAACGGCGATCGAGCGGGCAATCTCATGGCCCGCTTCGGTCACGTACGAGTTGAGCGCCATGTTCTGCGACTTGAATGGCGCGACGCGGAGCCCGCGGTCCGCGAAATACCTGCACAGCCCGGCCACGACGGTCGTCTTGCCGCAGTGCGACCCGGTGCCCAAGATCATCATCGGTCGTTGAGCGGCACGGGGCATCCGGACGTTCACCTTCCTCACGTCGACCGTGACTGTCCCGCGGGACGATGCGGTTACCGACCTGCGCTGCCGGTTCCGTCAGCCGTCCCGCTCGGGCGCGTGGCCGACGGGCGACAAAGCCGAGCCTGATTCTGCGGCGCTCACGCCGTAACCGTGACTGGCATCGGGTCCGCCGGTCGACGGTTTCTGCCGACTCGCCGCACGCTGGCTCTGAAAACAAGCCAGTTGCCGCTGGTCGCCGAGTTGCATCTGGTTGTCTAGCGAATCGCGGCGAGCTTGCGGCGTCCGAAGGGTCGATCGGCAGCGAGGTTCGGCCAACGGTACGTCAACAACGCGTAGACGCCGAAAAAGGCGGTGACGGAACTCAAGTCACCCGCCAACCGATACTTGAAGAAGGGCAGGGCGGCGACATAGCAGTCCAGTAAACCGGTCGCCGTCTTCGGATACCAGGCGCTGGTCAGCCAGACGCCAAAGTTGATAACGAGCAGGCTCAGCACCGAACAGCACAAGGCGGAGGTGACAAGCCGCAACGGCGTGGCGTTTCCGCGGAGCAAGCGGCCGGCGAACACCGGAGCCACTGCCGCCATGTAGACGACCGACATCAGCAGCGGTTGGTAGAAGCCTAAAATGATGTCGCTCAACGACAGCACGACCAGCGGAACCAGGTAAGCGACCGAACCGCGACGAAGGTACCAACCTGCGAACATCGTGGCACCCGTCACCGCCACAAAGCCGGGGGCATGCGGAAGCAATCGCGAAGCGATGGCCAGGATCACCAGAATTGAAATGACGGCGGCATCCTTAGCAAGCGAGCGGTTCTTCATCTGGATTGTACTCCTATCGCGGCAGGGCCGCGGCCATCGAGGTGGCGCGCCGGTTCTCGGGCCGCACCCGCTGGTCACCAAAACCGCCCAACACCACTGGCACCGGCGACCATCTGTCTGCCGATTTGGCGGGATCGGAGACCCACGCCGAATGGTTGCGTTTGCGGCTTGTCCACATGCCACGCGCACCGCGCGCGGATCTTGTCATGTGATGACGCGAATGCGGACTCCCAACGGTTCGCGGTGAATGTAAGTTCAATGTCCGGTTTCAGATCTTCGAATGGGTCGCCGGTCAACGGAAAACGTTTGAATCTTATGACCCGCGGCCAGCACCGTCAGGGGGTTTGGATGGACGGCAAGGAGATCACCTCCCTCCACCGCCACCCGACGTTTGCCGAGCACCGTTATCTTATGGTCTTTCACCAATCCTAGCCAGACGAGGCCCTCCTCCGTGCTGGCGACAAAGTGCGGCACGCCTGTCGCCGGGAACAATTCGACCGAGAAGGCGAAGACCGGATCAAGGGCCGGATCAGCCACGAGCTTGGTGCTGTCGACCGGTTGAAGCGAGTCGCCGATGAGGCGAAAAACCCACAAGTTCCTGTCGTCCGCACCGACCGCGCAATTGACGGCGGCGACCAGGTCGCCGCAAACGGCCACGTCGTTCAGGCCACGTTGGGCGGTGGCGTGGTACCGGCGGCGGGAGAGAACCTCACCGCTGGGGACTTGGATTACGCAGAGGTCTCCGTCTTCCGCGGCGGAGACGACCCGTCCGCCGCCACAATTCGCCAGGCCGCGAATATGCCAGGTTTGCCATTGCCAGCGGACCGGGGCTGCCGAGCGTAGCGAGACGACCCGTAGTAGCCGCGGTGCGGCGTCCCCGGCCGCTCCGGCATCCGATCCCGCCTCGCCGGCTAACGACCAGATGCTGAGATCACCATATTGATGGCCGACCAGCAAGTAACGCAGGCCCTGGTGTGCCGTGACCAGTCCACTCACAGCGATCCCGTATTCGCCCGAGTAGGGAAGGGGGGTGGCAGCGGAGCCATTTCGTCCCGGCTGCCAGAGTGCCAACGATTGTCTGTCGTTCGAACTGACAAAACGGTCCGCCGTAAGGCGAGTCAGCATCTCGATTCCGCGCCGCGCCGGCGCCGCCAAGGCCTCGACCAGCACGGGGCCGATTTCCGCTTCGCCCTCCGCCGTGCGAAAAACCGTGATCGTTCCGTCCCATCGCCCCACAGCGAATCGCCGATGGTCGAGCCACGTTGCGGCCTGGGCGCGGTTGAAAGTATTACCTCGCGGCTGCAAACCGAGCTCGGTTGGAGGGGCGGTCGAGTGGCCAGCCGGGGCAACGGCTTGGCCGGACACCGTGCTCACACCTGCCGCCAAGAGGGCCCCCAGAAACAGGAGAATGTTGATGATCGCCTGCCGGATGGGGATCGGACGGAGGGGGGAACGGCGTCTCAATTCGATGCTCCCGGGTGGCTCAGCCGCGTACGCGACGCTGTAACCGCAAGTCTTCAATCCCATGATACGTCAACAAGAGCGCCCCGTCCGCGGCATGGTAGTCAAACACATCTTCCATGAATCGTTCGTGACCGGGCCACGGATAGCCAAAGATCAGGTCAAAGTCACCAAGGTCCATCCCCAGGTCTTCGTAGGCGCTCGGCGTGTCCAGGTCGATGTGTGCCAGCTCTTCGACATCCAGAATCAAGTGCTCGCTGTCGGGTGGAATCAAGCTGCCATGCGTAAATTGCGCGGGGATTCCGCAATCGGCCGAAAGCTGTTCGGCTTGCCGAATCAGTTCGGCCTGAACATCGATTCCACAAGCGTCGAATTCCAGCAAGGTCGCCAGCAGGGCAATCACGCCAAAACCGCACCCCCATTCGCAGAATGCCCGGCCAGGGTTCAACCGTTGCTCGACGATCCATCGCAGGTGGGCATCCACGGCGGGGAAGTCACTGCAGACGAAGTCATGAATGACTTCCCCCCGCCGGCGATGGAGAAACTCGTCAATCCGCTCGTCGGCGATCCTCAGCAACTGTTGTGCCTCTTCCGATGGCGGGGGCGCGTTGAACAGGTCAGGGAGTTCAATGGGCTGCAGCATTGGGGGGTCGAGCAGGAGCGGCGGATTGGAATCGCGACATGATACCGCCCCGGCACGGCGCCGGCTACGCCCTTCCGCGCGGCTCGTCAGGGCACGGTTGCCGGTCGAATGCGCGGCCTGTGTTGTGCGGCCCGTGTTGTGCGGTCCGTGTTGCGCGGCCCGTGTTGTGCGGCCCGTGTTGTGCGGCCGGAATACGCGGTCGCGTGCATCATGTACAGCATGCCCTGCGGGGCACTGGCGGTTTGCAGACCTCCGGTGTAAATGGCAAAGCGAGGGCATGGCAGGCCTGGCCACCCGCGAACGTGTGCGTTACTCTTCTCCCACGCCGTACTGTTTGAGCTTGCGATAGAGGGTTTTCCGATCCAGTCCAAGGATCCGGGCGGACGTCGATTTATTGCCGTTGCACTGCTGCAGGACGTGAAGAATGTACCTCCGCTCGATCTCCTCGAGTGGTACGAGCTCGTCAACATCCTGGCCACCCAGGACGACCTGGCTGCTCTGGTAGTCGCGGATCTTCTCGGGAAGGTCTTCGACCGCCAATTCGGCGTATCGGGTCAACGCAACCGCCCGCTCGATTACGTTGCGCAGTTCCCGGACGTTGCCGGGCCAGGTGTAGGCGAGCAGTTTCTCGGCGGCATTCTGCGAGATGCCGGTGACCGCCTTCCCCATCTGTTCGGCGAACTGCTGCTGAAAGTGTTTGGCCAGCAGCAAGACGTCCGAACCGCGATCGTGGAGGGCGGGTAGTTCGAGCTGAATGACGTTGATCCGGTAATAGAAGTCTTCGCGAAAGCGGTCTTCTTCGATTGCCGCCTCCAGGTCGCGGTTCGTCGCGGAGAGCAGACGCACATCGAATTCCACCTCCCGGCTCCCGCCGACCGGGCGCGCCTTTCGTTCTTCCAACGCCCGCAACAGCTTGACCTGCATGGTCAATGGAATCTCGCCCACCTCATCCAGAAAGAGCGTACCGCCGGTGGCCTGTGCGAAGAGTCCTTGACGATCCGCACGGGCATCGGTGAAAGCGCCTTTGGCGTGGCCGAAGAGCTCGCTTTCCAAAAGGGTCTCTGGCAGGGCGGCACAATTGACGGCCACGAACGGCCCTTTCGCCCGGCGGCTCTGCAGATGAATCGACTTGGCGACCAACTCCTTGCCCGTCCCACTCTCTCCCGTGATCAGGATCGACGCTTCGGAATCGGCCACGCGGACGAGTTGATCGTACAACTCGCACATGGCGGCACTGTCCCCGAGAATTGAGGCGTTGGGACGGCGGCGATCGATTTCCTCGGTGAGCAATTCGACCTGCTGTTGCAGCCGTCGATGGCCAACGGCGCGGCGGAGAATGATCTCCAGCAAGTCCATCTCGATCGGCTTGGTGACGAAGTCGTACGCTCCGGCGCGCATTGCACCGATGGCCGCTTCCATGCTGCCGAAGGCGGTCATCAGGATCACCGGAATATCGGGCCGATTGGCCGTGACCCGTTCACAGAGTTCCAGGCCGGTCGTGCCCGGCATCTTGTAGTCCGTCAGCACGACATCGTATTCGCCGTCCGGCGGCATGCTGTGAATGGCGGCGAGCGCATCGTCGGCCGACGTATGTGTGCTGATCTCGAATTCTCGGAGGCGGAGTGCGGTCTCGAGCAACTCGCACATGCTCTGTTGATCGTCAACGACGAGTACCTTGCCGTTCATGCATTCTCCAGCGGTAAATGAATCGTAAAGCAACTGCCCTGGCCGGGCGTGCTGTCCACATCGATCCAGCCGCCGTGATCTTGTACGATGCCGTAAGCAATCGACAGCCCGAGCCCCGTGCCCGCACCAATCTCCTTGGTGGTATAGAACGGTTCAAAAATGTTTTCCAGGTCTGCGGCGGCAATGCCGTGTCCCTGGTCGCGGATCGCAATCGCCAGGTAATCCACCGGCTGATCCTCGCGTGCCGCCCGGGGTTCACCGCAGTCATCCCGAGCGGCCGTCGATTCGGCAGCGGCCGTCTCTTCACGAAGTCGTGCCGCAGCCGTTTGCCGGCTCAGTTGAACATCGATGCGGCCACCGCCGTCGGTCGCCTGGATACCATTGACCAGGATGTTGGTAAACACCTGTTGTAACTGCCCCTGGTCCGCCGCGACGGCGTATTGGTCCTCCCCCGTGACCTCGATGGTGACCCCCTGTTTGTCGGCGATCGGCTGCAATAACGCCACCGTTTGCTGGAGCAACTGGCCGACGTCGGTCGATTCCCGCTGCGGCCGATTCTGGCGGGCAAAGTCGAGCAATTGGCGGATGATCGTCGTGATCCGATTGGCTTCCGAAATGATCGCTTGGGCACTCGACGCGACTTCCTCGGAACTGAGTCGGCCCGACGCGATCAGGTCCGCCCGTCCCGCGACGACGTTCAACGGTGTGCCGAGCTCATGGGCGATTCCTGCTGCCAGCCGCCCGACCGTCTTGAGACGGTCCGCGTGACGCAGTTGTTCCAACGTCTCCAGCCGCGCGGATGTCTCCGCCGTGATCCGCCGCTGCTGGTTGGCGAGGCGGGTCGACAATGCGTTGAGCGCGGCCGCCAACTGGCTGAGTTCGTCGTTGCCGCGAATCTTGAGCGGCTGGGTGAAATCACCCTCGCCGATCCGTTGCGTTTTGGCGATCAGTTCGTCGAGCGGGCGGGCCACCCAACGGATGCCGGCGATCCAAACCAGGCCCAGCGCCACAAAGCTCATCGCCCCGATCGAAACCAACGATACCAGGATCATTGTACGGGTCTCGTCTTCGACGGTTTCCATTGACGCCGTGAATTCCAGGCCCCCCCGCGGCGCGTCCTGCAGATGAATCGGGTAGTAGGTCTGCAACAGGCGGGCGCCGACGTGGTCCGGCGCTGGCGCGTTAATGATCCGACCGGAGTCGATGTATTGCTTTTCGATGACCCGAAACGTGCGACTACCATCCTGCAGGCGATGTTGTTCGAACCAGACCCACCGCACGTCGACCTTGTCCTGCGCCGACTGGGCTTCCTCCAGTACCGCGATCAGGCCGTGAATGCCGAACGCGCGCCAACCGGCCACGAGTCGTTCCTCCAGGGGCTTCGCCAACTGGGACGTGTACTGTCGATGCTGCGCTTCAAACCGCTCAAAGGCCCGCTGGACACTGAAATAGCTTGCCACGGCGGTCTGGAGCATCACCACGGCAAGGAACATCAACATCAGTTTTGCAGCCAGTTTCATTTGAAATTCTTACTTGGGATCGGCTGGGGAGAACTGCTGCGCTGGGGCATTTTGCCACGACCCGGCAGCGTGCGGGCCAAGGGGATCGCCGACAAAATCTCACCCTTAGCGACCCGGCCGCTGCCTCCCTTCGACTGCAGCGAATGACGTGCCTCCGAGCCCGATCATGACCGTTTTTCTGCCTGGGAAACGGCAGGCCGAGCGGTCTTGGGGGGAAAGCAGCAACGGCGACCGAGGCGCGTTTTCACAGTTTTGGCACGTGAGCTGCAACCGGTGACGGCTACGGTGTGAGACCGTCCATCAAACCGGCAGGACGTCCAGCCGATTTGAATTTGAGATCGTGAAATAAGAACAAGCGTCTGCTTAGAAAAAGGAGTGATTGATGAAACGTACATGGGAAAAACATCGTACTGGTTTTTGGGGTGCAATGACATTGTCGCTGGTGGCGGCCGGCTTGATCGGCGCGTACGCATTTGGTGACGCCGCGGGCGACCGATGGTCGCAACCGGTCGTGTTGACCGCCAAGACCGCGCCGGAGATCTCGCCCGCCGAGGCGCGACGCGCGGTTTCTTCAGCCAAGGATCTGTCCACCGCGTTCCGCGTCGCCTCGGAAGCTGTCCTGCCGTCGGTTGTGGCCATCGAAAACGTGGCCGCCGTCAGTCCCGGGGAAGACCTTGGCATGGCGCCCGGGAGCCCGTTCGGCGGACAGAATCCATTCAAAGGGACGCCGTTCGAAGACTACTTCAACGAGCGGAACTTCGCACCCCGACAACCGCTCGCCCGGCCTCGCTCGCGACCAAAGGGGATGGGGTCCGGTGTCATCATCGACTCGTCGGGAATCATTCTGACGAACAACCACGTCGTTGCCGGTGATGGGGAAGTGACCGTTCGACTGCACGACGGGCGGGAGTTCAAGGCGACGTCGGTCGCCACCGATCCAAAGACCGATATTGCCGTCGTGAAGATCGATGCGCCCGACCTGGTCGCGGCCAAGATTGGTGACAGCGATACGGTAGCGATCGGCGACTGGGTGCTCGCCCTGGGGCAGCCGTTCGGTTTGGAAAGCACGGTAACTGCCGGTATTATCAGCGCTAAACACCGGGGGATCGGTATCACCGCGCGGGAGAATTTCCTGCAAACCGATGCCGCCATCAACCCGGGCAATAGTGGTGGACCGTTGGTGAACCTGGACGGCGAACTGGTCGGCATCAACACGGCGATCTCCTCACGCGGAGGCGGCAATGACGGTGTCGGGTTTGCCGTTCCGATCAACCTGGCACACTGGGTTGGCAATCAACTGGCCGAAGAAGGCAAGGTGCAGCGTGCCTACCTGGGTGTGGGGATTCAGCCGATCGACGCGAAGCTGGCTGCCCAGCTCAATGTCAAGCCGCGGCAAGGCGTGGCGGTCACGGAAGTTTATCCGGAGACGCCGGCTGCCAAGGCGGGGCTGCAGTCTGGGGACGTGATTGTTGGATACGCCGGGATTCCGGTCACCAGTCCGCAAGAACTGCAGCTGGTAGTCGAGCGGTCCGAGATCGGCCGGCCCCATCCGCTGCAAGTCGTCCGGGACGGCAAGGCGAAGCGGCTGCAGTTTGTTCCCGAAGCGTTGCCGGTAGAGTTTGGCCGGACCGCTCGGCTCGGTACAAACGAGCCCTCCCGCGAGAGTCGTCGGCTGGAGAACCTGGGGCTCGAAGTGAGCCGGTTGGATGAGGCGGTGGCCGAGCAGTTGGGGATGGCGGACGCCGAAGGGGTTGTCATCACCGCGGTCAAACCGGGTAGTCCCGCGGACCGCGCCGGACTGGCCACGGGAATGGTCGTCACCCAAGCCAACCGCCGCCAGGTGTCGTCGGTGGATGAACTGACGGACGCGGTGGAAGACGCCGATCCGGAGCAGGGTGTCCTGCTGTTGGTTCGCACGAACGCCGGTTCCCGGTTCGTCATCGTGCGGCCGTAGGGTTCGCACGACACGGGAATTCAACCTGTCGTCTTGTCTGGTCGCTCGGCCGTTCCAATTCTCGTTGGGAATTGGGCGGCCGAGCTTTTTGCGCCTTCTCTCCCTCGGTCAGGTCTCAATGCCGTGTGAATTCGTTACAATCCATGCCGTCCGGGCCCGGTCGAGGAACACGGGTGAAGCGGTCAGCGCGTTTGGCACACTGATTGCACCCTTGTCAACCACGCAAGTCTGGTAACTATTTTGACAGACCAGCAGTGTTGCAGAGCAGTGATCTCTGGGGTGGCTCGCGAGTGATGGATGAAGGAGTTGACGCATGATCTTCGACATGGATTACATCCTGATGGTGTTGATACCCGGGATGTTGATTTCCGGTTTGGCAAGTTGGCGAGTTAAGTCGGCGTTCAACCGCTATTCGAGGGTGGGAACTCGGCGAGGAATGACGGGGGCGCAGGCCGCCCAGTATTTGCTGGATCGGGCTGGCATCAGCGATGTCCAGGTGGTGCCGACGCACGGCTACCTGAGCGATCATTACAATCCGACCTCCAAGAAGTTGGCACTATCCGAGGCGGTCTACGCGAGCAACTCGATTGCCGCGGTGGGCGTAGCGTGCCATGAAGCCGGTCACGCGATTCAACATGCCAAGCACTATGCACCGCTCTGGGCCCGCTCGGCTCTGGTCCCGGCGGCCGGCATCGGGTCGGGAATCGGCTACCTGGTGATGATCGGAGGCCTGTTCATGCAATCGCAGGCCGTGGTCGGCATCGGGGCAATTCTGTTCTCGATGGTGCTGCTGTTTCAGATCGTCACGCTCCCCGTCGAGTTTGACGCCACGGCACGTGCGAAACGGCTCGTTGTCGAAGCCGGGATCGTCGATCCCGAAGAACGGGTGGGGATGGACCGCGTGCTGAATGCCGCCGCGTTGACCTATGTGGCGGCTGCCATTTCAACGCTCTTGACGCTGCTTTACTTCCTGATGCGATCCGGCCTGCTCGGCAATCGAGATTAGCGCCAGTACCGGTCGATTGGATTGCGGCCTTCCGCAGGTCATGCTGTGCTTGACCTGCGGCACGGACGACGGTCGTTTCAAGGCAAGTAGTCCGCGAAGAAATCATCCTCGGCGGCTTGCGCCCGCACCGGGCCGCTCGGCCGCCTTGACCGTTCTTCCTCGGCACCTGTTGGGACAGGCAAGAGGTCATCGAGCCCGTCTTCCCACACCCGATCGACGTCCTGACGGGCAACTGGTCTGGCAGGTCCAGCTTCCCCTTCGGCCACGTCGGACGGATCCTCTGCCGGACCGGTGAAGACGCTCGTGCTGCCGTGCTCGTTGATCCAGTTGACGGTCATCAGGGCGTCCATCGCGCTCACGATCCCGTCGCCGTTGACGTCGAGAAAATCGCCGGTCGCCGCATCCGCCAGCGACCCGATCTGACGAACGATGTGCCCGTCGCTCAAGGCATGCGGTCCGTGGGCATTGATCTCGTTGGCGATGCGGAGCACGTCAAAGGAAGTAACATAGCCGTCGCCGTTGACGTCCCTGGGTTGCTCGGGATTCTGATGCCGGTTCCGTACCGGCTGGTCGAACTGGAACCGGCTGGTCACCACGGCGGCATCTTCATTCGCGTCGACCGCCACCAGCAGTTGCTGGCCCCCGGCGCTGAAGACGAATTGCGAAGCCGAGTGTTCGGCCGAGCTCTCCATCGTGAACAGGATAGGCGGCGTCAGCGTTTCGCCCAGATGATCGATGGCGGCTTCCCGGGCACGGGCGATGCGGCCTCGCAGTGCGTCGTTGCGGCGTTCGACCGCCGTCGGTTCGCGAGCTTCGTCGACCGGCCCGGTCGGTTCGGGCGGGGATATGTTGACCCGCGAGATCAGGTTGGCAGGGTCGTCGATTTCCGCGGCGATGATTTCGTCATGGGCGATCGAATACAGGACGTCGTTGATGAAAGCGCTGCGAGTGACGGCGGAGTGATGTTCAACCGTGCCGCGGAGCCGAATCCCGTCTCGCGACTCAACCGTGGCCGTGACGTCCACCTCCAGAACGGCCAACTGGTCTTCCCGGTGGCGGCGCCAGCTTTCCCGGTAACCGTCACGGTCGCTGTCAATGCGTTCCTTGACTGAATGCACCAGGGGAATTGCCAGGACACCGTGGTGGGCGAACCAACCAAAGGCATGATGTTCCTGTTCGGCAATCGACGTTGAATCGAGATAGAAACTGTGGCGGCCGACAATCCGAGGACGCGTGATGTCGCTGACGTCGAACAGGAGGACCTGGGTCGAGCCGATGCCGGGGGTGATTCCGTTGTGCCCGACGGTCAACAGGTGGTCGGCGTCGACTGGTTGCATATAGCTGTTGTAACCCGGTAGCGTGACGTAGCCGACACGCGTCGGAGCCCGGTGGTCGCTCAAGTCGAGCACGAAGAGCGGATCGATCTCGCGAAATGTCGTGACGAACGCCCGCTCGCCCATGAAACGCACCGACTTGATGTGCTCGGTCAAACCGACGTTCTGCAGGTCGCCGACGATCTCCAGCAACCCACCCCGGTCGTCAAGCACCCAGATGGCGTTCTCCGAGTTGCCCGAGTGATTGCCGGCTCCGGAATTGCCTAACGTTGTGGCGATCCGAAAATGGCCGTCGAACTCGTCCATCGCGAACTGATCAAGCGTGTAGCCGGCGACCTGGCCCCGTGCCACGAAGTCGATTTCGCCCGACGCCCCATTCCAGTCAAATTTGAGGATCTTCGTGATCCGCCCGTCTTCCTGGTTGTACGCGCGATCCATCACGTACAGGCTGTCCGCGGATGCGTAGATGTCGTCGCTGCCCGATGTGAAGACGGCAGTCGACCCGGTGATGCCGGGTTCGTCAAGTTGCATGTTCAGCGAGGCGACGGTGAGCACGCCCCGATTTTGGATTCCGAGCGGTTCGTAGAAATCGCCGGGCGCGACAATCAGGCCTGCCCGGGCGAGGCTGCCATCGCCCAGGAAGCTCTCAAAACTCGGCAGCATATCGGACATCAGGGGCGTAACGCGGCTGATGTATTCTTCGCTGGTCTCATACCGTGACCGCGTGCTGCGGGCCGCCTCCCGAATCGAGGCGATATCCGCCGGGCTCTCGCCGTCACGGTACACCAGCAACGAACCGTCCGCCGTGATGACCTCGTGGACCCGCGCCGGTCCGGGGAGTCTGACCGGCGCGTTGCGAAGCACCAGGAAGACCGAGTCATCGATCCGCCGCGATTCGACATAGTCGCCGTCGAGGTGGGTGGTGTGAACGACGCGCGGTTCGGCTGGTTGCTCGATGTCGACCATGGTCACGATCGTTTCGCGCGCCGGCCACGGCTGGGGATAGGGAGGCGCCCAGATCAGGTGGTCGCTCGCTACGACGCCCGGTAATTCTAAGCGGGAGGGAAGGATCAGATCGTCAACGCCGTAGTACCAGGCGGGGGGCGGCGGTTGGGGAGGCCGGGAAATGATTGCCAGGCGATCGTCGTCCCAGTACATGCCCAACGGCCGGCCCTCGATCGTCAGCCGGGAAACGACCTCCAGTTCGCTGGCCGGCCAGGCGCGGGTGACAATCAGCTCGTTTTCACGCAGCACGTAGAGATGTTCGCCGTCCGTCTCGATCAAGTCCGCTTCATCGACCCCTGCGACCTGGACGTTGGTCTCCGAGAAGACATTGGCGCGTGTCGCGAAGGCGGTGGAATCCGCAACGGCACTCGTTTCGAGCCAAACCGCGTTGTTGTGGGCGGTCCAGAAAACGTCAGGATACGTGGCGAAGTCTTCCAACGCCTGCCCGAAGCGATCGGCATGCGTTTCGATCGCTTCCGCCAGGAGCGCGTCCCAGAAGGCGGCCGCGTCCCGGCGGCCGAGCAAATCATCCTTGGAGGGGCTGACAAATACCGCGACGCCGGCCTTGAGTTGGCCGTCGACGACGTACTGAAAGTGATCCTCGCCAACAAAGTCCGCCGGCGGAGTGTACAAGATCGTCTGACGGTCCTCGGCGATCGTGATCGTCGCCTGCTGTTGGCTGGCGAGCACTGCGGTGACGAGCCCCGGGCCCTTGTAGTCAGCTCCGAACAGGTCATTGCCGGTGACGTTCAGCTCATTTTCCGCCGAGTCGGGGGCGACTCGAAACTGGTCGTCGCGGACCCGCCGTACCACGTTGACACGTACCACAGCGGACAGGAAATCGTCAACGACATAGCGAAACCGGTCGCTGCCGAAAAAGTCTTCGTCCGGCGTGTACGTGACGGTGCCCCCATCCGGGGAGATCGAAACCGTTCCGTTCCGGGCTGGCACAATCTCTGTGATCAGTCGTGGGCCGAGATACGGATCGCAACTGAATGTGCCTTGCACAAAATCGTTGGCCAGCACATCGATTGTGGTTGGCCCGTCATTCTGATTCAGATTCAGCGCGTCACTGTCCGGGCGACAGAAGGTGGTTCGTGGCTCTTGCCAGCCAGTGCCTCCTCCTCCGCCGCCGCCACCCGAGCCGCCCCCTTGAGGCGGATCGATGACGTAAAAGGTGACCCTGGCGACGTAGACGTCGTCGACGGTGTACTCGAAGCTCTCCCGGCCCGTGAGTCCGGCAGGCGGTGTGTACAAGAGCCGTTGGCCGTCCGCAGAGATCTCGACGACACCACCCAGAACCGGGGCGCTCACCCCGGTAATACGATCCGCAAGATCGAGCTTAACGGCTCTTCGTGGATCATTTGCGCCGTAGCGTTCGTCAGGATATTCGACGAGGTCGTTGGCCAGCACATCCAGCGGCCGCGCCGCGGACGTGTTCCGGATGCTGCCCAAGTGGTCATCCTGAACGGGCGAATTGAGCCGCACCGTGAGTTCGGCCGAGTACCGGTTGTCGACGACGTAGCGCAGCCAATGCGTGGCCGTTGACTCGGTCCGCCGACCGTCGGTATTTACTTCGATCGACAACCCGTCAGGCGCGATCGAAAACGGGGTGTCGTCGTCCAGCCCCAGGCCACCGTAGTCCAAGATCTGCGTGATCCGCCCGGCGCCGTTGTAGCCGGCAAAAAACGGGTCATTGGCCAACACATCGATCTGTTTGATTCCCGTTTCGTTGATCAAACCGAAGACCCGATCTTCGGCCAGCGGGTCGACGATGGTGACTTCGGCAACCGCTGAAAAGATGTCGTCGACAAAGTACACAAACACATCCTTGCCCGTCTGGTACTCGGGAGGCGTGTAAATGATGCCCGATCCATCGTCGGCCACCCGAATGTCCCCACCCAGTCGCGTCTGGCTGACCGCGGTGATACGGCCTGCGCCGGTGTAGTCATTCCACAGCCGGTCATTGGCGAGCACGTCGATGGTGACGTCTTGTTGGTCCGGGGTGACTCGGACAAGGTCCTCCTGGAGCGGCGAGTCGATCTCGATCGAGACCGTACCCCGGTGTTCATAGTCAATGTAGTACTCGAACGTCTCCGTGCCGGCGAAGTCTGCCGGCAATTCGTATTCGACCGATTGGCCATCCTGAGCAATTCGAATCAAGCCTCCGCGGCTGCCAAACGACGTGGAGGTGATTTGTCCCGCCCCGGAATACTCGGCCCCGATCCTGTCATTGGCCAGGAGGTCGAGGACCGCTGCCGGGCTTCCTTGCCGTAGCTCGAAGTGGTCGTCGCTGACCTGAATCCCGGCCGCGTCCAACAGTTCACGTCCCTGCAGGCTCTCTAGCTGCATCCTTCGTCTTCGACGCGGTCGCGTTCTCATCACCTGATCCTCGGCATCGACACCGTGCGCTGCGATAAACCACAATTGCGGGGGGCCTACAGTTTATCACTGACCCGCCCCGTGCGTCGCCAGCAAGAGACTGATTATTCCAGATTTTCTCACCGTGCGGATGGCGCGGACAGGGCGCGGCCCTGGCGCATGTGGATCGCCTGGCCGACCGGTGAAGACCTGGCAAACTGTTGCGCCAGATGGAGAAACGCGTCGCTTTCGCTCGGCGGCGCGCTGACCAGAAGGGCCGGCTTGCCGGAGCGACCGCCGGGTGACGGTCGCGAGCGGCCCGAAGTGGGCGCCATCTTGAGCCGTCCTGGAACGGCATTGCCCACGTGGGGTCGGCGGCGGGCTACTTGGGGATTGTTGCGGCGTGGGCGTCCAGCACTTGTTGGTTGTCCACGAAGCAACGTTCCGGATCGCGTTCTCTGCCGCTGTGAGCTGCTGCGTCGGAGCGAATCGGTATCACGCGGAGGTTGTAGCGAAGGCGATACTTGAGGTATTGGAAGAGGCGAACCCAACTTCGTCCGGTGAACATCCGGCCGGAGGTTAACACGAGGTGCTGGCGGGCGTTGGAAAAGACGGCCCGTCCGCCGGAGGCTTTGATCGTCGGACCGACGTTGAGTTCGTCGGCGACCATGCCGGCGTCGTAAGCCGCGATCAGCATCTTGCCGTTAACGGCATAGTTGCTGCCACGCGTCGTCGGGATTTTCATGATTGCCCGCTTGAACCACCGCGCCGTGAAATGGCAGAGCGTGCGCACTCGGTTCGGCCAACTATCGTGGACATCGTAGAATCCGACCTGCGTGTAAGCGACCTTGGCGCCGGCCGCAAATTGCTCGACGTACCAGTCCAAGAGTGCGGTCGCGTTACGGATGCGGCAGTCCGCATCGAAATGAATGACGTTTTCTGTCCGCGCGTTTCGCGTGCCAATCAGACGGGCGGAGAGGGCCACGGCCTCTCCGTGCCGCCGGACGCTGGGATAGGAGAGCACCCGGACGCCCAGCATCGAATAGGTTTCGATCATCTTCGGCAGCGTGTCCGGCGCGTAGTTGTTGACGATCAACATGACCTCGAACGCGTGCTCGCCGTCGTAGCTCGCCAGGTCGCTGAGAATCCGGAGAACATTCTCCAGGTCCCCCTTGGCGTTGACCGGGATCACAACCGTCGCAGCCAAATCGCGGTCTGTGGCGGCCTGGAGTGACTCGAGCCCGGTACGCAGGTCGTCCAGGCTGACGGCGGGTTCCACTGGAAGGTCATACGTGTAGAGCATGGGAATCGCCTAACGAAGTTGATCGAGTTCACGGAACGTGTGACGAACATACTGAGTCAGGAACCGGCGCAACGTGATCAGACGCCAGGAAGTGTAGAGCTTGCGCCCGCTTCGTTTGGCCGACTGCGCACGCAACGTGAAAGCGCTCCATCGGTCCAGCAACAGCAGCACTTCGAACATTCGAACCGATGCCAGGGGCACGGTTTCCCCAGAGAAATAATAGGTCAAGAATTGGGACTCCAAGTCCCGCAGCGACTGCAGATCATACGCGGCACCCATGCTCACGACTTGCGCGGCAGAGGCTCGCAGACCCAACAGGAACATCGCGACGTCCTCGAAGATGGGCGTTCGCCAACGTGCCAAGGTGTCGATGACCGAGACCCGGTTGTCCGGATCAATCAACAGGTTGCGCGGCGCATAGTCTCCATGGCTGGTCGCCAACTTGAATTCGGCGTCCAGGCTCCGCCGTGCGTGACCCTCCATTTCCGATCGGAGCGACTCCAGCCAGGTCCGGTTTTCGCCCCGATCGATCAAGTATCCTGTTTGGGCCGCCAGGGCTTCGAGGAATTCGCGGCGGGTTTTCATCCGATCCGACGTGTGGGGCAACGAGCCGATTCGGTGGTATTCTCGCAGCCAGGCACCCGCATGCTGCGTTGTCTTGTCCGGTGAGAACGGTGTCGGTCGACGGCTGATCGGGAGGCGGCGGACGGTGCGGTGAATCAGCCGCAAGCTCGCGCCCGGATGCTTCTCCATCACCACGGCGTCTGGATCACGGAGTAGTTCCAGCGGGCGAATTGTGCCGAACCTGGGGTCATCCAACCCACGGAAGTGCTCTTGGATGGCGACCAGCGAATTGAACTCCAGTTCGGCCATCTCCTGCGGGTCGACGAAGCCGAAAAGACGCGGTCGCTGTGGTGCCGGCAGGCGATCGGACGCCGCACCGCCTGGGACCGGCAAACATGGGATTTTGACGACGACCTTCTTCGCTTGGTTGCCGTCGGTTACCTCGAATTCGTGAAACGACGAGTAGATCCGCCGGGATTCACGCAACACGCGGACCTGTAGCGCCTGCCGGTTGAATTCCGGGAAGTAGTCGGCAGCACGCGTTTGCACCTGTGTCAGGATTGACGGCGTCTCACCGCCACCGACCTCCCCGGCGCTCGGCTTTTGAATCTCGCTTGCGATCGACATACAGGGGGCGCAGCTCAGGGTTAGCAGCCGGCCAGCGCGAAATGGCTGATCGAACTTGAAGCGAAAGAGAACGGTGTCGGTGTCCACTCCAACCTAACTGCCGGATCGCAAGCTGGCGGGCCCCAGACGGACGAATGGACCGGCAATCTGTTTTTCCTGCCCCCCGAATGACGGTCGTGCCGGTCGTAGAGGTTGCTACCGCTGGCAGCTCGACGGCGGCGACAGGTGGCATGCACGGGCGTTGTTGGGCCATTTTGCAGGTCGTGATGTGGAAGACGTAACCCGGTCTGGCATGAGGCCGGATCGTGCGAGGCCGGATCGTGCCAACCGCGGAACCGTGGGCGAGCGCTTGAGGGCTGACAAATCATGCGGGATCGCGTCCGGTTCGTTCGGTGACCAAGGGACCGTGTGCGATCGCGCCACGGGCGCTGAAGGGTGCGGGCTGGGGTGTTACCGGTGGGCACCGTTTGCAAAGGAATCGTTGCAGGGACGTCCGAGGCCGCGTTGCCTCCCTCGGAAGGGCCATTTGGAGGGGCAGCCAAGAATTTCACCAAAAAATTAAAGAATTGCCGCCCGGTTGATCGAGCGATTCTCGACTAGTCGGTTGAAGAGACTTGTTTCGTCGAGGTGCCGAGGGGCAGAGTGGTCTCTCGGAGACCGCGGCACCTCGTGCGAAACAAGAGGCCGGGGTTGCGCCTGGAGGCAGGGGCGCAACCTCGGCCGTTCTCTTTTTCGAAGCAAGGTCATCCGTCCACTGGGCAGGTGGAGTGCAGGCCGGCTGCTGTGCCGGCGACGACCGCGGATCCGACTTGGGGTGCGATTACGGCTTCTTTCTGCTGGGTAGACTGTGCGCCCCGTCGCCTCGCCGCTCACTGAATCTCTGGGTGAATTCCGATGCATGGGATAGGTGACGTTTTGCGCGCCCGCGACCTTGCGGGACAGGCGTCCAGTTTGGATGGCGATGCCAGAGGCATTTGATGAACCCCACCCCAATTCGGCAGCAATCGCTCCACGGCAGGTTGGCGTTGCCGTGCCTGCTCGTACTGGGGGGTGTTGTGTCGGTGGGGCACGCACAATCGTTTTCGTTGCCGTTTTCCACCAGCTCGCAGACGCCTCATCCGGCAGTCGTGCGGATTACCGTTCCGGAGCAGGGGGCAACGTCGCATGGGTCGGGAACGCTGGTCAATGTTGCCGGACAGCACGGTCTGGTCGTCACCAATTGGCACGTGATCCGCGAAGCGGCCGGAGAGATCATGGTCGATTTTCCGGATGGTTTTCGTTCTGCGGCGCGGGTCGTCAAGATCGATCAAGACTGGGACCTGGCGGCGTTGCAGATCTGGCGTCCGAACGCGATGCCGATTCCCCTGGCCGCCACGCCTCCGCGACCCGGTGATCCGTTGTCGATTGCCGGCTACGGAAGCGGAACCTATCGCTTGATGACGGGCCGTTGTACGCAGTACGTGGCCCCTGGCGCAGACCTCCCGTATGAGATGGTCGAGCTATCGGCGGAGGCACGACAGGGTGATTCGGGCGGTCCAATATTCAATCAGCGGGGCGAGCTCGCCGGCGTGTTGTTCGGCGCCAGCCAAGGGACGACGTCCGGCAGCTACAGCGGTCGGGTCGGGGTTTTCTTGGCTTCGATTTTGAGTCGAGCGGCGGCTGGGGCCGACCAACCGGTTGCGGGGAGCAATCCTCCTCAACCGCCGGCTGCCGCCGTCGAAGGCCAACCGGAATCCTCGGCGGTGGCGGAGGGCGGCGATCCGCCTCGCCAGCGCGACCTGGATCCTTTGCCTCCCGTTTCGCCCGATGCGACGGCCGAGCGCGGCTTTGCCCGCGTCCAACCTTACTTGGGCGCGTCGCCCCGCGTGACGCCGCGCTTCTCACCACCGGTCGACCTGTCGCCGCCCACCGATGTCAGCACCTTCTCTGCGCCGGTCGTTCGAAGCGGCAGCCGGATCGGCGAAGAAGCTTGGGAGGCGGCCGATGTTGCCGATCCGCTCCGGTCGCCCTCACGGAACTCGACCACGGCACCTTGGGAAGAACTTGTCGGCACGACACCATTGGAGCAGGGCAAGTCGATCCTGGCTGGAATCGGCATCTTGGCGGTTCTGATGCGCCTCTCCAACGTGCTTGCCGGCGGTCGCAATTAGGGGCGGCTCACGCGACTGCGAGGTGTTGACGCGCGGAAAGTCGTTGGCGACACGTTACGGAATCGTGCCAGACCCCATGGCGCCATACACCGGATCACCTGCGAAATGCCGAAAGAACGACTGCTTCAATTCCCTTGCAACGACCGTCTGCCGACCGTGGATCCGTTCAGAAAATTCACGCCCGGCAAGTCATGAAAGATGCGATCCTATTTGCCAATACAATACAAGTGGCCGTGCGTTCGAATGAAGATCTGGCCGTCGGAGACGGCCAGCGTGGCGTTGCACGTTTCGCCAAGCTTGTTCGCTGCAATCATCTTCAGGCCGTCCGGCGAAATTGAAAAGACGACCGTCGTTCCCTGTTGGTCCGTAACGTAGCCGCGTCCATCGGCATACACGATCGATGACCAGATGGCGCCGCTGCCAACCCGTGACTTCCATAAGGACTCGCCGGTGGCCGGGACGATGCACTCAATCGTGTTGGGGTCGGTGTTGGGACGGTAGACGTGGCCGTCGACGAAGACCCCGGTGCCGATACTCTGGGGGTTCTTTTCGTTGCGCCACAAACGAGACGTCATCGTCAAGTCGCCTTGGCCGCCGAGTCGGACACCGATACCGGGGCCGCGAAAACCGCCGGTGGTGACACAGATATCGCCTGCCAGAATCGGCGAAGAATAGGCCAGGTCACCTCGTTCGTGACGCAGGCCCGAGCAATACCAGAGGATCGAACCGTCCGTGGCATCATACGCGACCAACCGGTTTGCCATCGCGCATATCAATTGCTGCCGACCGCCGCTGCGCGTCAGGACGGGCGTCGACCAGGATCCCATGTATTGGCCGTCGTCACGCCGGTTGCCGTCGCCTTCGACCGGTTCCGAGTTTTCCCAGACGGTCTCGCCGGTCGCCAGGTTGAATGCCAAAACCCGGACCTCCCGTCCCGGACCGGTGTGCAGAAAGACGCGGTCGCCCTGAATGATCGGCGATGTTCCCGAACCCCACATGTGCCGGTACTCGCCCAGATCCCGCGACCAGACCGGATGGCCCTCGACGTCGTAGCAGTGCAGGCCTGCCGAGGCGTGCCAGACGACCACATGCTGACCGTTGGCGGCAGGTGTCGTGCTGCCGTGAGGATTCGTCTTGTGGGTCGGCATGTTCTTGTCGAAGTCGACCGTTCGCGTCCAAAGCTGTTCGCCCGACTTGCGATCGAAGCAATACAACGAGCGCCGTTTTCCATCCGCGTCTTCGCAGCCGGCGATGAAGACACGCCCGTTGGAGACGATCGGACTTCCGTTGCTCGGTTGCCGCAGTGCGACTTTCCAGCGCACGTTATGGTCGGCATCCCAGCGCTCGGGGACGTCCGTCTCGTCGGTCAGGCCGTTGCCGTGCGGGCCACGAAATCCGGGCCAATCTCCGGCCTGGGCAAACGTGGTCGCGCAGCAGGTTGCAGCGACCAAGGTGGCGATTCGGTATACCATCACATGCTCTGCGGGGTCGGCCGTTGGTTATTGAGCGGACTGACGACGAACAGCCGAGGCGGCAGCAGCCAGTCACCGCACGCGCTCGGCGTTCGGACCACGAGAAGATATCAAATCCGCGCTTGTGGCGGCAAGAATTTTGCCGCCGCCGCCCGCGTCCAGCGATCCGTTTGCGTCAGTCCAACCTTTGGCAGGCGATTTCCCAAATCGCGCCGGAGGGCGCCCGATGGGAAATCGTGTCACCCTCAGGTTGGTTGTGTGGGTGGTCTGTAAGTTGTTGTTTGGTAGTTGGTTACGGCCGTACTCGCCGGTTTGCAGGTTGCTCTCGCCGGCGGTCGGACGAATCGTTCTATTGGCCCGAGATACGGACGGACGACCATGGGCCGCTCGCCGCCGTCAGGCGCGACGCGGGGGCCGGTAGCGGCGGCAGCGGCGAATTCTCGCCAGGCGGTCGTAATTTTCGTTTCCCGCCAAGCAGCCTGGTGTCCGGAGCGAATGCTCTCATAGCTCATCCCCTTCGTCGCTCGGCGCCGGGATGCCGCATGCCAGGATGCCGAATCGCTACAATGCCGAACGGGAAGTCACATCTCGCTCCGGTCAGGAGGTCTACATGCAATCGCTCGCTTTGGCCGCCGCTCTCCTTTGTGGGGCTGCGGATTGGGAAGACGGCTCCCTGGTCGTCTTGCACAACAGCAACAAGATGGTCGCCGGCTGGACGGACTCGGACGTGACCCATGTCGCGCTGCTGCTGAACATCGGCGACCAGACATGGGTCTACGAAGCCACCCCCGGGAAAGTCCGCCGTGTGCCGCTGGCATCGTACCGCGAAGAGCTGCGCGAGTTAAATGCCCGCCGTCGGCAACTGACCCGCATGTCGATTCTGCAACCGAAGCGCCCCTATTCGAGCGGGCAGGTGGCGAGTATGCGGCAGTATCTGAATCGTCAGATCGGCCGCCGGTACTCGATCAAGGGCGCGGTCCGCAAGAAGCCGAGCGACGGGATCCACTGCGCAGAGTACGTGGCGACGGCGCTTTGCAAATCGGGACGGTTTCGGGCCACCAACCCGCACGGCCTGCACCCGGTCACGATCGTGCGAAACGCCGCGCCTTTACACGATTCGCCGGCGCATGTATCCATTAGCCCCAGAGAGTCGCGGGAGTCCTGGTGCGACCAATCGTGGAAGCGGTGGGCGGGGATCCAGGCCTGGTGCTCCTGGGCTTGTTACGAGGCCTTGCTGTTTTGTTGGTAACGCGATGAAGCTGGTCATTTACCCGGCAGTCGACGACATCCGGTTGGCAAAGATCGAGTCGGCCGCTGGGCCCATGTCGGTTGTCAATCTGGACGAGGAATCCGCGGCGGTTGCGGCGATCCGTGATGCGGATGCCTTTTTCGGCAAATTGACGCCACCGATGTTGGCCGCCGCCACCCGATTGCGCTGGGTGCAGTCTCCGACAGCGAGCCTCGAACACTACATCTTTCCCGAACTGGTCGATCATCCGTGCACGTTGACCAATATGCGGGGCCTGTTCGGGCCGGTGATCACAGATCACGTCTTCGCCTATTTGCTCTGTTTCGCGAGAAACCTGCATCTCTACCTGAGGCAACAGATGTCGGCGACCTGGGCACCGATTGGGGGTGAGTCGGCACGGTCCACGTTTGCCGCGGGCCCTGGTCAAGTCAGTGCCATGGATCGCGCGCATACGCAACTGAGCGACTGCCGACTGGGGATTGTCGGCTTGGGAGCCATCGGCCGAGAGATCGCCGAGCGTGCGACGGCGTTTCGGATGGATGTGGTTGCCGTCGACCCGTACCCGCCGCCGCCGCTGCCCGGCATCAATGCGGTGTGGGGGCTCGACCGGCTGGACGAGTTGTTGACAACCAGCGACTTTGTCGTCATCGCCGCTCCGCATACGCCCCACACGGAAGGCATGTTTGCCCGTCCCCAGTTTCAACGGATGAAGCCATCGGCCTACCTGGTCAACATTGGCCGCGGAGCGATCGTCAAGCTTGATGATCTCGTCGCATCGCTCGAAGCGGGAGAGATCGCCGGTGCGGCACTCGATGTCTTCGAGGTCGAACCGTTACCGGCCGCTCATCCGCTGTGGGCGATGGAGAACGTCATCATGACACCGCATGTCGCCGCCTGCTCCGTCCAGATCGCACCGGCACACCTGGCCGTCCTCTTGGAGAATATTCGCCGGTTCGTCAGTGGTCAGGAACTGATCAACCAGGCCAGTAAGACGCTCTGGTTCTGAGCCCGCCGCCCGGAGGACGATCCGGTGTCGAACGACCCGATGCGGTTCAATCATCGGCCGTTGGACGTGAGCTGTCGGTTTCGGGGTGGAATGGTTCCTGCCTTGTGCCAGACTGCGTGACGCCATGGTTACCTCATGCCCAGCAGGACGTACGGAATGACGCAAGGCTCGTGCGATTCGCCCGGAGCTGCTGTTTGCGAGCAACGGGAGCGGACGAGCATGTTGCGGGCGTTCGTTCGCGATCCGCCCGAGGCTCAACCTGGCTACGGCGTGATGCCGCGGAAGAAATTGCGGATCGGTTGACCTTCAACATATACCTTGGGTCGCACAATGACAGCTCGGCCGGTGGTGACGGGCGTGACGGCTGTGGTTGGGTAGGTCGCTCGAGCGGCATAGACGCGGGGCGTCGCATACGCCTGCACGACCGGTTGGTAGGCGACCACCGGCTGGTAGGCAACCACCGGCGCGGCAACCACGGGAGCTGCGACGGAAGGGCGATACGTCGTAACCGGTGCGGCCATCACCGGGGCGGTGACCACGGGCGCTGCCACGACGGGCCGGTAGGTCGTTACTGGAGCAACACCGGTTACGAGGGGGCGATACGTGGTGACCGGTTGGGACGAAAGGTCGATCTGGGTTGCTTGAACAAAGGGCCGATAATTGATCGCGGCACCGCGCGGCGTTGCGGGGCGGTAGGTGGTGACAGGGGCCGGTGCGTATTGGGTCACGACAGGCTGGCTGACGGCGGCTGGAGCGGCGGTTGTCGCCGGCGTGACCGTCGTCACCGGAGATTGGGTGAGGACCGACGCTTCACCCGGTGGCGGGCTGGGCACGTCGGTCGTGGCGTAATTCGCGGTGACCTCACCCGGCTGCACAACCCTGGGGGTCCCGTAAGTGACGGTCGTCTGCGCGAAAACGCTCGCCGTGACGCAAAGCAGGGGCGCGACAGCAAGAACGAACAGGCCGGAGATTCGCATCGAACCAACTCCTCAACACAGGAAGACCGCGATTGCAATAACAGAGAACCCGGGAGCGATACCGGTTGCCGTCGTAAGCTGCCGAGTTCGGACGCGTCAGCCTGCGATAAACCACGTTGCAAGGAACGGGCCGGCAGACGGGTGACCGCAAACCGGACCACTACTGATGAACCGATTGGCGATGTCGTCTTCCAGTATCGCAACGCGCTGGCGACAAGACAAGGATTCACGCGCCGCTTTGGCGGGACGTTTGAACGAATCGGGGTCCAGTTGCAACGGTCAGGCAGGTTTGGATGAATGAATGATTCGCGCGAACCGATCGGTGTGGTCAGGTGGACACCTCGCCCGGCAGCGACCGATAGCAATGCATCTACCGTGGAAGCCGTTCCGGCGTTCGCCGGGCAGGCCGCCTTGCGTGTTGCGTTGCTTGACGTATGGAAACCGGAATGAACGGCTGCCACGATTCGTCGCTCGCTGCCGTTGCCGGAATCGGCTCCAGGTTGCCACGGTCTGACATCGGCGGTTACCTCCAGAACGTTGCTGGCGGTGGCAGGTGCCTACGCCAGTTTCCAGCCCTGGCGATACTCGCGATGAATCAGCTCGTCGGCTTCCGGTGCATTGGTGGCCCGCAGTTGTTCGGGATCCCATTGCAGCTTTTTGCCCACTCGATAAGCGACGTTTCCCAGGTGATTGGCTTCGGTCAACCAACCGGCGTAGTCGAAGTTGCAAGTGGTCGGCGCGCCCGTCTTGCAGGCCTGGATCCATTCGGCATGATGCCCGATTGATCTCGGGATGGAAGGCTCGGGCCGAGCATAGTCCTGGTACTGGTCTTCCGGCAGGAGCACATGCTTGCCGTAGTCGGACAAGAGCATTCCTTTGTCTCCCACGAACAGCACGCCGCTACCCCACTTGGGAATGCCACCGGCTTCCCAGATGGGTGGCTTGTGGGAACCCTGGTACCAGGTCAGGGTCACCGGACCTCGCTCGCCGCGAGCGGCGTATTCGTACTTGACCTCCATGGAGGCCGGGGCGATCTCGGGATGCGGGGCAGGGCCCTTGGCTTCAATCGTTCGAGGGGCATCGAGGTTTAACGCCCAGAAGGGGAGATCGACCCAGTGGCTTCCCAGGTCGGACATGGTCCCGTTCCCGAAGTCCCACCAGCGGTACCACTTGGGGCCCGGGAAGTAGACGTTGTTGAACGCGCGTTGGGGCGCCGGACCCAACCACAGGTCCCAGTCCAAGCCGGCCGGGACATCCATCCGGGTTGTTGGCTTCTCACGGACGGAGATGATATCGCGGTTGGCCTTCGCGTCCGCTTCCGACTGCCGCCCCCAGGCGCGATTCACCCAGACGTGTGTTTCTGAAACTGCCCCGATCGCGCCGGCCTGAATCAGCTCGACAACCCGCCGATAGTTGTCGCCGGCATGAATCTGCGTCCCCTGTTGTGTGGCGACCTTCGCCCTGGCTGCGGCCTCGCGAATCTGGCGTGCTTCCCAGATGCTGTGGGTCAGCGGCTTCTCGCAGTAGACGTGCTTGCCCAACTGTAGAGCGGGCATGGTGGCGAAGGCATGGGTGTGTTCGCAAGTGCTCACGACGACCGCGTCAAACTCGTTGGCATGATCGTAAAGCTTGCGGAAGTCGTTCGTATGCCGGGCGGCCGGATGCCGGGCGGTGCCGAAGTTGAGGTTGTTCGCATTCACATCGCAGACCGCCACGATATTCTCGGATTCGACCGAACGCATGTTCGCGCCGCCACGTCCGCCGGTGCCGATGATGGCCAGGTTGAGTTTCTCGTTCAGGTTGCGGGCACGCAGTGCCGCGGGAGCGCCCCAGGTGACTGCACCTGCGGTCGCGAGACTGGTCGCGAGGAACCGGCGGCGATTGTAGGTGGGGCGACACAGTCGTTGGCGGAAATGCGAATCGGTCATCGGTTCAATTCCTTCTGTGAGGGTGAGCGTCGGCGCTTATTATGCCACGAGCTGGAGTGCACACGCAACGCAGCAGACCTCGCCCCGCCCCCAACTCGGCGCGGGGCTTGCCCATGCTCAGCGCGTGCCTCTCCCTTAAGCTCGGCGCGAGTCTCTCCCACGCTCGGCGCGTGCCTCTCCCATGCTCGGCGCGAGTCTCTCCCCCGCTCGGCGCGGGTCTCCGACCCCGCCGAAACCGCCGACCGAAGGTCTCCCCTTCCTCCATTCCCAGCCCCCGTCAAAACAATGCGCGCCGTCCACAACGCCAGGTCCCCAACCGATGGCAGGCCCATGGTGCCACGCACTGGACGACCGACGTGGCTTCCCTGCGACGAACGCTCGCCCATCCGCCCGCCAGCCCGTTCGCCAGCCCGTTCGCTCCCCTTCGCTCGCGTTCCAGGCGACGTCCCCACGCGTCCGGTTCCTCAGCACCGGATCTCGTGTTCCTCGAGCAGTTCGGCAAGTTCGACTGCCCGATGTTCTTTGGCCGAGCGATAGCAGGCGTCGACGAGGGCCATCGTGTGCAGATTGTCGCGGCCACTGATTTCGGGTTCCCGGTTGTCCTCCAGGGCACAGAGGAGCTGGGCCATCGTGCCGACGAACGCATCGGGAAACCAAACCTCGTTCCACCGCGGCTGAAACCATTGACCGGGTGCGCGATTGGTGGCGAAGTCGAGCGTACTGGGCGTCGGCTGCGGATAGTCGGGCCAGCCGATGGTGCCGCGGGCCAGGCCATCGGTCCCTTCGACGCGCCAGCGTATGCCGATGTCGGGTTCGGTCCCGGCGATCTCCGGTCCGGCCCAAACATCGTCGCAGGACGTCGCGCGCAGCCCATCGGCGTACTCCAGGATATAAACACAAATGCCGTCTTCATGGGCGAACCTGGCCGATGTGCGGGGATCAGGCCGGACGCTGGCGAAGACCCGCAGCGGTTCGCCAAACCAAAACCGAAAGGTGTCCAGGTGGTGGATCGACATGATCCGCAAGGTGACCCATCCCTGGCGTTGCTGCCAGGGCATCCAATGCGGGATGGCGCGCATGTCGATACTGGCCAGGACGGGTTCTCCCAGATAGCCGCGGTCAAGAACGCTCTTGCAGCCCCGCACCGATTGGTCGTATCGCATGTTTTGATTGACGGCGAGCGTGATGCCGGCGTCGGCGCAGAGCTGCACGGCCTCGACCGCTTCCGCCAGATTGACCCCCAACGGTTTTTGTGCCAGCACCCCGCGGATGTGGTCACCGTGTCGGACGACTTCGCGGATCACCTCCAGTTGAATGTCGGGGGGCACTCCGATGTCGACAATCTGAATGTCCGGGTCACACAGGAGTTGCTGGTAGGTCTCGTAGACCCGCGGCACCTGTCGCTGGTCTGCCACCCGCCGCGCCTTGGCGGGGTCGCGGGAAGCAATCGCCAGGGCGTTGAAGCCGGCCCGCTGGTAGGCCACCAGATGGCAGTCGGCGACAATGAACCCTGCCCCGATGCAGCCGATGGCCGGTGTGCGGTCACGCGGGAGTTGCGGGAGATAGTCGATGTCGGCGAGCGGTGGTTGCATCAAAGGGCCCTTTCACGTTGCAGATTGGAATTCCAAGTTTGCGCCCTGATCCGGCTGCCTCGCGACCCTCTCGACTGGCATCGGCGATCGGCAACAAACCGAACTTGGACGACAGTCGGCGGAACAAGCGATCCCCAAGCCGCTGCAGGGCGCGGCCAGGCGGCCAACCGGCAGAGAGTTGCCCGGCCGTGCGGTTCGCGACGTCCGGTCGTGGCCAGGGATCAACCGCGTAGTCCCACGGCCTGCATGAGCTTGTCCGTCTCCCGATAGGCTTCCGCGACCCATTCCACGATCTTCTCCGGTTCCGGCGAGTATTCCAGTTCAATGGACATCGTGCCGTCGATGTCCAAGGCTTTGATTTCACGGAGATACGGTTCGAACGGCACGACCCCCCGCCCCGGCGGCAAATCGCCGTGTCGCTTCCCGTCACAGTCCGAGATGTGACAATGGATCGCCTTGCCTTTGAGCCGGCGCAACGCTTCCGGTGCGACATCCGCCAACAACAGATGTGACACATCGATGTTCGCACGCACGGCTTCATGATCGCAATCGTCGATGAAACGAACCATGGTGTCGACCGAGTTGAGCAACGACAGTTTGAACGGTTCCAGTTCGAGGGCAATCTTGATTCCCAACTGGGCGGCGTAGTCGCCCAGTTCCCGGCAATTGGCGACCCCGATCCGCCATTGTTCCTCCGGAGGAATGACCTCCTGATTCCAAATGTACTCGCCCAGCACCAGCAGCAGGTTGTCCGCTTCGTACTCGTAGACAAGGTCCAGGTACCGCTTGGCACGCTCGACGTGAAACCTCTGGACGCTGGGATTGAAGTCGACCAGGCCCACCGCGACACAGCAAATCGAAACGATGGGCAATTCAAGCCGATCGCAGGCATCCTTGATCAGCCTCCGTTCGCGGACGTCCGCATCGAGCGGATCGATGAAGATATCGACCACATCAAAGCCAAGCTCCTTGGTCTTTTCGAGTCCGTAGACGGTGGGCCGGTCCGCTTGGACCCAGGCAGAGTTGATCAGGCCGAGCTTCATCGGGGTGACTCCAAGTGGTTGATTAGGGGAATACTCGCGACGTGCGTGACCGGTGATTAACGAGGCCATCGACCTCCGCCGGCGCTCGCCGCTGGCGGTCAGAAGACGGAGATGGCCAGGTCGATTCGTTCCTGATCATATCGATCTGCCCCGTTCGATTACAGGCGACGCCGGTAGCGACGGCGCGGCATGACATGGCACGGCACCGTAGCGAGGCGGATCCAAGACGTGGCGGGCCATGCTGTGCATCACATCCTGCGGCCTGCCATCTTCCTGGTATCTGGCGTTGTCGACGACGTGTGTTCTTGTGACGGCTGGAAAGGAGGAAGGGGAGACCTTCGGTCGGCGGTTTCGGCGGGGTCGGAGACCCGCGCCGAACGAAGGGGGAGACCCGCGCCGAGCGAAGGGGGGAGACCCGCGCCGAGTGCTGTTGTGCGCGGGTCACACCTGTTGTGCGTGGGTCTCCTTCCCGCACCGCCCACGACCGTAAGGTCTCCCCCTTACCCCGCCTCCGCGCAGCATCCGAGGGCGTACCAGGGGAGACCTTCGGTCGGCGGTTTCGGCGGGGTCGGAGACCCGCGCCGAGCTAATGAGGGTACCCGCGCCGAGCTAAAGGGGGAGACTTGCGCCGAGCAGTGCGGCGATCCGCACGGAACGGTGGTCTTGATGGCCGCAAGGAACAGGAGACAAGCGAGTCGGTTGGTGCTTTGCGAATGTCGTGCACCGTCTCGGACAAACGCTGGCAAAGACCAAAGTGCAGGTTTCGCTGCTGCTACGGTGCAGGCCCCTCGCGCCACCCGCTGACCTCGTACATCTGCGCTTTTTCCGGCACCAGGTCCGTGGCCACGGGACGGAGCAGGCCCGTCGCGACGAACTCGGACTGCAGCAACTCGGGTGTCACGAAGTCCGAATATCCATAGTTGCCCGGACTGCGGTACCGATTCAATTCGTACCAGTCCACCAGGATGTGTGAAATGCGCTCGCGATGGAGGATCTCGCGTCGTTCTTCCGTTGTTCGCCCCCGCATCAGCAGGTCGAACCAGCAGTCGTCAAAACACGTGTTGTAGAGCACGGGAACCGCCACGTTGAAGGCCTGAGCGTCGCCAACCAGGAGGCCGCGGTAGCCTGGTTCCACATGAGCGTTCAAGTAGGCGTGACCGGGGTGCGAAACGACACGGGTCGAGGCGAGTGACACGAAATAGCGGTTGTCGCCCGCTTCATTCGAAGTCACCAGCAGGAAGTTCGTCAATACGGCCCAGACAAGAAACAGACGCAGGAACCAGCGCCAGCTGTTTGCGGCGGACCAGGTTGCGCCGGCCCCGGCCAGCAGGCAACCGACGGGCAGCAACGGCAACAGAAAGCGGTCCAACCGGTGCGTGAGGATCCACCAACCACAGAATCCAAACAGCAGGAAAGCTGTCCACCCGATGACGTAGCTGCGCCGGCGTGACATCCAGGCGGCCACTGCCAGGGGCAACAGCAGGGGGCTGGCGAACTGGCTCCGCCAGGCCACTTGAGACAGGCTGTTGCTCAATTGCGGCACGGTATAACTTCGGCCGTCCGCGTCCTCGGGAGTCCGGTGGGCACGTCTCCACTGGGCGTCCTTTTCCGGAGTCCGTGTCGCGCCGCCGAAGACTTCGTAGAGCAGTGGGTAGGTCGGGTTCCCGGTTAACACCAGGTTCTTGCCAAACCACAGGCCGGCAGCGCTGCCCGCGGCCAACAGGAACAGCATGCCGGTCCGCCAGCGGAAGGCCACCCCGATCGGGAGCCGATGGAACGGGAGCGGCCGGCGGTCCTTGGAGGTCGGGCGAGTTCGCGGGGCAAAGAAGACCAGAAATAACCAGGCCGGTGCGACCAGGAATAGCAGCGAAGGATACTTACAGGCCACGGCGGATCCGGCAAAGAACCCGGCGAGAAGAATGATCCCGGTCTCCGCCCGAGAACTTGCCGCCGGCCGCTCGCCGTTTGCCTCGTCGTCGCGCCCCACCTGATACCAGATCATGATCGCGTGGATTGTTGACATGAAGTAAAAGGCGACCGCGCCTTCGATCAAACCGGCTGTGGATACATGCACGATCCAAGGGGTCGAGAGGAAAACACAGGCGGCGATTTTTCCCGCCCGAGCGGAAAGAAACCGCTGGCCGCTCGCATAAACCATCAGCCCGGTCAGGATCGCGTAGCTGCCGATGATGGTCTTACCGACCAGCGCGCCCCACCACCAACTCGCCTGACCCGGCATCAGGGCCATTCCCAAAATGGTGTGCATTTCGGCACCCAGCGGCATGTTGCCGTAGATGTTGTGCGGCATGAAGCCGGCAGACCCCTGCAGAAACCATTCCTTGGGAACTTGCAGGTGATATTCACGGACGTCGAAATGCCAGGGGGGTAGCATCGATCCCAGAAGAATGACGAGCCCGAAGACGACGGTCGCAGCGACGACAACGTGCATCCAACCGGACGGCGCGTCAGCCCGGCCGTTCGTTGCCGCTGGCTCGGGGAGAGGAGTCGTCGCGCCTGCGTCCGGTGCACGGCGGCGGGTGCCGTCCCCGGGCAACGTATCGTCCGAGGCCGGCGGTGCGGCGATTTCGCTGCGGTTCCCGGCGGTCCGAGGCGAATTCCTCAAGTGGTCGAGGGCCCACCAGGCCGCCACCAGCAGTGCCGGGCCGAAGAGCACCCAACGGGTTTGCAGGAACCCGGCCAATCCGACCGCCAGCGTGTAGAGCGACCACAGGTTCAGACCCACGCCGAACGAAAACAGAGTTCGCTCGAGCCTGCTTGCGTGAGCTGCCGCGAGCAGTCGTTTGACCAGTAGCTGACCGGTTGCGTAACAGACGAACAAGATCAGGCCCGCCGCCAGGAGGATTCCCAAACGGTCCGCCATCCCGGCCTGGCCGCCTTCGCCACCCATCCAATCGGAGACCATCACATCGGGAATTAGCAACCACCGCAAAGCCAGCAGCTTGCGAATGTCGGCTGCGTAAAAAACAACCAGGTACACCAGGGTCCCCACGACGAATGCCGGAATTCGCCAATCGAAACCGGGCGCTTTTCCAGCAGCGGGGGACATCGATGCGGGAGACGGTTGCTGTTCGGACACGTGGTCGCACTTTCTGGAGGCAGCGATCTGGCGAGTGCTGCCGTTCAGGGTGGTGTGGCATTACTGGCCCGGCCGGGGTCACGCCGCCGCCCCATCATGCGACAGGCAACGCAACGGGCCGAGGCAGCTCGACAGGCCGGCCGCGGCAACCGAGCCGGCGCGCCCGGCGACCGGCGTCACCGTTCCGTCCGGCCCGGTGCTTCATCCCGCCGTGGTTCACCGGCGTCCCCAATAATGGCTTGGAGTTGCCATGGCGTAGGCTATGATTGACTGAACTGCGGGGTGGCCGATGTCGGGCTGCCTGCGATTGTGACGATTCTAACGACCCTTGCGGAAGTTGCCGAGCCGATGTCCGAAAACGCTCCCCTCAAAGGAATTTTTACCCCGAATATCGTACCGCTGGACGCTCAAGGGGAAATCAACGAGGCCGAATTGCGGCGCTACGTTGACTGGCTCATCGAACGGGGCGTCCACGGCTTGTATCCCAACGGGTCGACCGGCGAGTTCACTCGGTTCACTGCCGAAGAGCGTCGCCGAATTATTGAGATCATCGCCGACCACGCGGGAGACCGCGTGCCGATCCTGGCGGGTGCGGCCGAGGCCAATACACGGGAGACGATTCGGGCGTGCGAGCACTACCACGACTTGGGCGTGCGGGCGGTCGCCATCGTGGCCCCGTTCTACTACAAGCTGAGCCCGGCCGGTGTCTACGCGTATTTCAAGGAGATCGCGGATAATTCACCGATCGACGTCACGCTCTATAACATCCCGATGTTTGCCTCGCCGATCGATGTTCCGACCGTCCAACGCCTGGCCGAAGAATGCCCGCGTGTGGCGGCCATCAAGGACTCGTCCGGCGACCTGCCGCACATGATGCGGATGATCTCGGCCGTGCGTCCCGTGCGACCCGATTTCGCCTTCCTGACGGGCTGGGATGCCGCCCTGCTACCCATGATTCTGCTCGGCTGCGACGGCGGGACGAATGCCACCAGCGGCGTCGTCCCGGAGATTACTCGGAAGCTCTACGATTTGACGACGTCGATGCAACTGGATGAAGCCCGCGAGCTGCAATATCGCCTGCTCACGCTGTTCGACGCAATGATTCTGTCGTCGGAATTCCCCGAAGGGTTTCGCGCCGCCCTCCGGCTGCGCGGCATTAACACGGGCTGTGGTCGCCAACCCCAGTCCGACGTCCAGCAGGCGGCCCTCGGTACGCTCAGCGATCAACTCCAGTGTCTCCTGGCCGGCGAAGGGTTTACGGAGGAGCCGGTTGGCGGCTGCCCTGTCGGAGATTCCGTTGACCCCGATCAGGTGGCACGCATTGTCCGCACGGTGGTCGGCGAATTGAAGAAGCAGGGGATCAACTGAGCGGCTGACAGATCATCCAAGCTATCGTGGCTCACGATGCGACGCGCCGGAGAACCCGCCGTGCTGCGTTCGCAAAGTCAAGGCCGGTTCCCGTCAAGCGAGCCGTCATTGTGCTTTCTTCTCGAGCACGCGGACGTAGCGGGTGGTCGTGTTCCCAGCGGCCAAGTCGCGGACCATGACCGTCCAGACGCCCGTGCGATCGTTGCCGGCGACGTCATAGGTCACCGTCTGCCGCCCGGACTTCGCCCCGTAGTACCCGCTGAACTCCGCTTCCACAGCCTCCGGGTCGATGAGGCGGACGTCGATCGGAACGACAGCGTCGATGGCCTGCCGGCCGTCGGTGACTTCGATCTCGATCGTCAGCGAGTCTCCCAGCTCGACCTCGTCGTCGACCCTGACCTGCACTTCCTTGATCGGGCGTTGGGTGACCATGAACAGACCCCCGTCGCAGGGGCCGAGTTGGTACGGCCATTGGAGCCGGTCGCCGGTTTGTTCCACAACAGGCACCGGGCGGCCACGCCGCAGATCGTAAACGAAGCCACTGTCGCGGCGGAGATGGAAGACGGTCTCTGAGGGGAGTCCGTTTTCCATCACCAGCCCGTAGTCTCCCACGTACGTGCCCGCTTCCCGGTGGTCGTTTACGGCAAAGACATAGTCCGTCGTGCCGGCGCGTCGCCGCCGAGTGACAACATTCGGGTTCGTCGAGTCCAGGGGGCGCGCGTGGCGCGAATCGAGCCACCCGCGCAGTCTCGCGGCAGCCGCCAGCAACGCTGCCCGATCCGCGGCGGCCTGTTTGCTGCGAGCGAAGCGGGGGATCACCAGGTCCGGTTTAATCGCCGGGCAAACCTGGGCGTCGCCAATGATCAGTCCCCCTTGGGCCTGAAACGCCTGGATTCGCGCCACGACGGACTCCGTCAATACGTCGCAGTCGGCGAGCACCAGGATCTTGCTCGACTCCAAACCGCCGGCCAGTAAAGACTCCTCATAGAGCACCCGCGGTTGCAACTGGGAATACATCAAGATGTGGTACATGTCGCCCGCCCAACTGCCGTTCCACCCGTAGGTTCCCCGGCGAGCGAACATCTGGGAGGTGAAGCTCTCCAGGAAAGCTACCTCGGCCGGTGCGTCGGGCACTTGTCGCAGCATCGGTCCCAACGGTTCGACCACCTCGCGTATCAGGCGTTGGAGTTCGAACTGAGTATTCGGATTCGTGTATCGATACGCGCCAGGCGTCTCCGTCGGCACCAGCGATTGCCAGCCGTGATACATGATGCCCTGGATCGGGCGGGCGATTTTCGCCCAGAATGCCTCCCGCAAATGGAGCGGTGCGATGGTGATGTAGTCCGCGTCAGGATCCTGATCCACCCAGGGAGAATGACCGGGCACGTCGACCTTGGTGCGTGGCGCGGTCTGCGAGCGGTACCAGATGATCTGTGTCATCTTCATCACGTCCTGGCCGTGGCCGTTGACACGCGCCATTTCGAACAGTTCGTCCGTGCAGAGCCCGATTCGGACCGGGTCCGGGTAACTGTAGGTCCAATGAGAGAGGACGTTCGTCCGGCCGCCACTGCCACGGATGCTGGGCTGGCGGACAGCCGGGTCGTGAAACGTCCAGAAACGGTCCGGAGTGCCTTCCCGCGTCAGTCCCTGGTGCAACTGTGTGTTGAGTTGATTCCAGCCATCGCCGGAAGTCCAGAACCAAGTCAGATACTGCAGGATCGGATGGTCGTCCGCGATGACGCGATCCGCGGGGAAGTCTGCCAACTGTTGCCACGACACACCGTTCTTGCCCTTCACCTCCTGCGGAATTTCTCGGCCGGTCGCCCGCTGGTAGGCCGCGACTTCCAGGGGGTGGAACGACACTTCCGACTCGCCCCGCACCTCGGTATGCAAGAGGGCCGCACGGAATGCTGGATGATCTCCATACGCGCGTGCCATCGCCGCACCGGTATCGAAGCTGAATTCACCAACGCGCGGGAAGAGCCCGCTGACATCTTCGCGCCGGTAGTGACCGCCCTGGCGGTCGACACGGAGGAACGGCTTGCCGACGGACGCGCGTCGCAGCCAGCTACCGGGCGATAGTGAGGCCACGATCCCGATGTCATGCGCCAGGGCTGCATCAAGCATGTCACGGCTGTTGCGAATGGTCTCGGCAGTTCCCGGCAACGCGTCGCCGCCCTCCTCCCAGACCTGCCCGTAATCGCAGCGCAGCCCCAGGCAATGGGTGAACCCCAGCTGCTTAAGCCGCGGAATTTCGCGAACAACCTCGTCGACCCCGCCGATGCCCCACATGACGACCGGCATCCGCGCCGGGAGTGGGCGAGCCGTTATCACGAAGGGAATCCTGGTGGTGGCCTGATAGACGTCGGACGTGCCGCCCCAGCCGGGCAACTCGCAGGTAAGCATCAGCGCGTACTCGCCGGGTCGCAGCGAGGTCGGCAGGAGGACCTTGAAGCGATGGCTGGCACCGGGAGCGAGCGGCGGTACGGGAATCGTCTGGTGCGTGCCGTCGGGGATGGTCGCCCTGACGGAAGTCGACTCCAACCGCTGGCCGGTCTGGTTGATCAGGTCGGCCTCGAGCGTCGCTCGATCCGTCATTCGGACGGTGGCAAACTTCGCCGCCAGGGGCACGATGCGAATCGGGCGGAAGGCGCGGACGCCGCGGGTGATGCGGACCTCATCCAGGTAGCCGGGGAAGCCGTTGTAGAGGGACCCGATCCGGTCACCGATCGCCAAGTGCTGAACCGCGGCGGCCATCGGCCCGGCCGCTTGAATGGTGGACCGGCCGCTTTCCTTTCCATCCACGAAGAACGCCGCGGTGCCACGGGCGTCGTAGGTGAACGCCAGGTGCCGCCAGTTGGCGGGCGGGAGGAGGAAGGGCCGCGAGTACCAGTGGTGCGTCTCGGTGCCCGTACCCAGTTCCAGTGTGAGCCGCCGGGCGCCGTCGGCGCCGGCTGGGGAAAGCGACAGCTTGAAGCCCGTGTGGTTGTACGTGACATACTTCATGTCCAACAGCACCGGCCGCGTGTTGGCCGGGAAGTCGTCGGCCCCTTTCGCTCGGACCCACAATTCGGCGGTAAACGGGCCGGGAGGAGAAAGCACCGGGCTGCGGGTGATGTGCAGGCCATGGCTTTCGTCGACCACGGGGTAGCCGGCCGAACTTTCCAGGCATCCGCCGAAACGACCGGCCGGACTCAGTTTGCCGCCCCGCAGTGTGGACGTGTGACCATGGGGCGAGGCATCCGCCAGGGCGGACGCGCCTTCGCCATCCAATTTCCAATAGCCAAGCACATCCGGGCCGTTGACGTCGTCACCCTGATAAGCTTCCCACCAGCGGACGGCGGTCGGAGGCGTCGCCTCCTGGGCGGCGAGACCGGCGGCCCACAAGCTGGCGGCGACTATCGCAAAGGTCGGGCCGGCCCCACGTACGCTACGAACCGCGGCCCGGTGCATCGGTGGCATGAGTATCTTCCTCGCATCCTGGGAATCAAATAACCACTGGTCGTGATGGAAGCCGAGGGAGGGCAGGGCATTGAGGCGAGCCTTTAGGGCGGTTGCGGTTTTGCCCGCGACTCTTCTCCTGTGAATACCGCCACGATGAGTTTCAGGAGGACGGTCAGCAGCAGGAAGCCGAAGGCCCAGATCCCCGCGGTGACCTTCCATTCGACGAGGCTTGGCGAGTACTCAACGATCTCGTGGAGCGTCGAGGGAATGAAGCCCGGAATGATCAGGCCCATCCCTTTCTCAATCCAAATCCCCACGATGCATAACACGCAGGCGGCGATGCGAATCGTGCCCCGTTCGAGCGCTTCCGGCATGAAGAACAGTCCGGTGCCAACCAGGTTGCAGACCACCGCGGTCCAAATCCAGGGAACGAGACCCGTATGCCCGTGGCTGCCGAAATACAGGTATTCAGCGGATGCGCCGTGGGAGCTGCCGGTATAGAACAGAGTAAACAGCTCACTGGCCAGCATCACCAGGTTGATCGTCATGGCGACGCGGATGATCTGAATCAATGTTCGGGCCGGACCCGGCGCCGTCTCTCTGCCGGTCGTGATCCGCAGGATGCGCATTACGAGGATGATAAATGCCGGGCCGCTGACGAAAGCGGATGCGAGGAAGCGCGGAGCCAGCAGGGCGGTGTTCCAAAAAGGACGTCCCCCCAGGCCGCAATACAGAAATGCCGTCACCGTATGAATGCTGATGGCCCAGACGATGGAAAGAAACACGAAGGGCACATACCAACTCGGATTCGGCTTGCGACCGAGGTAGCGCATATAGAGCAAGTAGCCAACGATGTGCAAGTTGATAATCAGGTAGCCGTTGAGGACGATCACATCCCAGGTCAGCATGGACACCGGCCAATTCACGCGGCCGATGATCGGCACCAGATGCCAGAACCGGTCGGGCCGTCCGAGGTCCACCACGACGCTCAAGGTGGCCATCACGATGGCGGCGATGGCGACCGCTTCGCCGACGATGACGACCCGATGCATCTCTTCGTCGTCATACAAGTAGGCCGGGATCACCATCATGACACCACCGGCGGCAAGCCCGACGCAAAACGTGAAGTTGGCGATGTAGAGTCCCCAACTGACGTGGTCGGTCATGTTCGTCACGATCATGCCTTGGGCCACCTGGTTGGCCCAGGCGTTGGCTCCCACCAGCGAGATGGCAGTCAGGACAATCATCCAGACGTAGAATCCCAACCCGCCATTGGTCGATTCCCCCAGCCCCCACCACAGAAACTTCGGGTAGCTGCGGAGCGGATCGTTGGTCGTGGTCTGCGGGTGGTGTGCGTCTGCACTCGACGGCATGGTCATGAATCGAAAAAGTAGAAGAAGTTGGGTTGCGTGCCGAGTTCCTCTTTCAGCACAAAGACTCGTTTATTCTCGAGGACCCAGTTGATGTCCGACTCTGGATCATTCAGATCCCCGAACACGCGGGCCCCGGTGGGGCAGGCCTCCAGGCAGGCAGGGGCCCGGCCCTCTCTTGTCCGATGGAGACAGAAATGGCATTTTTCCATCGTGCCCTGCGGGCGAATACGATTGGAGAGATAACCCTGATCCGGATTAATCTCGTCGGCGGGGATTTCCGGCGGTTCCCAGTTGAATCGCCGGGCATGGTAGGGACAAGCGGCCTCGCAATAGCGGCAGCCGATGCACCAGTTGTAATCGACGACGACGATCCCATCGTCTTCCTGCCAGGTTGCTTCAACCGGGCAGGCGGAAACGCACGGTGGTTTTTCGCACTGTTGGCACTGGACCGGCATGTAGAACTTGCCGTCTTGCGGCACCGTGTGGTCAAACGTCGTCGTGCCGTGCTCCATGTCCATTGATCCCTTCGACATCTCGAGCACGCGGATGTATGACTGATCAATGCCGCGGTGGTGGTTGTTCTCTTTGCTGCAGGCTTCCATGCATGCACCGTTCCCGTTGCACTTGCTCAGGTTGATGGCGTAGCCAAACCGCACGCCAGGCAGCGGCCGGGGATCGGAGATCGTGACGTCGACCCCGAATTCCTCTTTGGTCTCTGATTCCAGTCGAGCGAATATGCGGTCTTTGTCGGAGGGTGTGAGTTCCTGGTAGTGCTGTTGCAGAAACTCGTCGACCGAAACATGCTCCGGGATGCTCCAAAGGGGCGATACGGCCTTGCCGAAAGCGGCCAGCCCCAGCGCCGCACCGACCGCCTTGAGCGCAGTGCGGCGCGTCGCAGGTTGATTCACAATGGGCAGTTGGTGTCCATTCGAGTCACCTTGCGAGGCGTCCGGCGATGGCGTGTCGTCGACAGTCAATGTTCCGTCCTTGGTGGAGCGAGGAATCGATCACGGGGTTTGAAGGTGGGCCGCATCTTGGGGAACTGGGGTGCGTGCGGGGGATGACAGTCGATGCAGTTGTTCTTGGACAGGGGCCCCCGACGGCGATCCCAATAGCCCGTCATGCCCCCATGTGCACCGTGCTCGTATGCCTCCATTTGCGGGCCATGGCACTGCCCGCACAACGTCATGACCTCGGCAAATTCCACGCGACGCCCGTCCGCCAGTTTCAACGTGTCGTAGTCGCCACTGTTGTGGCAGGCCAGGCAACTGACGTTGCCGTGAGCGATGGTCAGGCCGGTATGAAACTCGTCGAGATCCCCGCCGGTCCGGTTCTCAAGGTTCGGTGGCCGCGTGGCGTGGCACGTCGAGCAAGCTGCGGTCACGGGATCGCCATTCAGGCCGTGCAGACCGGTTGTGATCCGCGGAGGGCCCGACGGCTTGCGAATGACGAGCGGAAAACGGGCTGGGACGTCGGGTGCCGCCGCGTTATCCGCGCGGGGCTGCGCGGCTGCCTGCACACCCAGAGGCTGACCCGGCTGGCTGGCCAGGCGACCGGCCGGCCGAGATAACGGTGTCAGCGGGACCGCACTGCGATCGGGTGCCGAGCGGGAGAAGGCCGCCCCCAATCCGCCCAAGGCGATGAACAAAATCCCGGTCGCCAGGTAGCCACGCGGCGCGCGCGGGAACTGTCGCCGGACGCCCGTCTTACCGGGCTCAGGGCACGGAACTAGCTTGGATTTCGGGCCAGAGTCAATCATTGTGAGTCACGTTCTAGCGACCAACGTGAGCGGGTTGCCATGCCGCGCGCCTTGGCCGGGATGATTCATGGTCCGCTGGGCGGTCGGCCCGGTTCCGTTGGTCGCCGTGCAAACCGGTCGAGGCCGCGTTTCGGCTGAGCTGCGCGTTGCGTTAGTGCAGTACAAACAGCGGCAAAGCAACGGCTTGTACGGAACGTTGGTTCGTTCTTGGATCGTCCGGTTTAACATGGATGATGGTGATTAGGGCCGTAGCATCGTTACCATGGAGTCGCGTCTCGTCCACCCTGCCTATGCATGACATGCCCCGCTGATCTGAGGTACAGCCTCGCTAGGGTGTCAAATTGCGACGAGGGAAATCGCACGTTCGCGAACGCTTTCCTGGCATCAAGTCTGCGATGGCCGTCTGACCGAATGCCTGTTCAACGAGACGGCTGGCGTTGTCGAGGAGTTGGTGGAGCGGGCAAAGTTGTTCATGCGACGTGATTCCCAACGGGCAGGTAGCGATGCGGGGGATCATGTCAACGGCTTGGACAACATCGAGCGCCGTTATTTCGTCGGCCGTCCGACGTAACCGGTAGCCGCCGCCCGGGCCCCTCCGCGACTCGACCAAATCCGCCACGTCAAGTTGTTGCAGGACCTTCAACAGGTACTCGTGCGGCACCTGAGTTGCAGCGGAAATCTCGGCTCGATTCACGTAGCGGCCCGGATGCCCCGCCAGGTAAACCACGGCTCGCAACGCATACGTCGCTGTTGACGAAATCATGGTAGTGAATGTAGACTCTCGGGTCTACAATCGCAATGCGAATTTGAGCGGCCTGATGTTTGATTGCCCCAAGCCTTGGGAATGCGGCAGGCGTAGCTTCCTGGAGCGTACGCAAGCTTCCGAAAGTGGCTGCCGTCGGGCGAAGCGAACAAAAGGACAAACGCCGCAGCGATGCGCGGAGCGTCCCTTGACGCAAACTGGGCCCGCATGAGCAACTGGGCCCGTATGAGCAACTGGGCCGTGTGGTCGTTACGCGGAAGGTGACGGGGGTTCTCGGATGTACGAAGGTCAGTGATGATCGCCAGTGTTGTCGCCACCCTGGAGGGTCCTCCCAACGCAACCGCTCGGCTCTTGAGTTCGCTGCGGGCGTTGCCTGGTGTGGAAACTGGTCCGTTCGACGAGACAACGCGCCGCCTGCCGATCACGATCGAGTCACCCACGCCCATGGCCCTCGAAGAAACAACTCGGCACCTGCGGGAGTGTCGGGGCGTTGCGTTCGTGGACGTGGTATTCGTTCATTTTGAGACGGAGCCAGAGCATCCGGAAGCGGATTTCCGGTGAGGAGCGAAGCCATGGGGAACGGCGAAACGCCGGCAATCGACGTGATTCAGCGTCGGCAATTCATGAAGGCGACCGCGATGGCGGCAGCGACGGCCGTGGCGGGCGGGCCGCCCTATGCGCTGCCGGTATTGGCGGACGAACCGGCGGACGGTGCGGAGGGTGTGGAGTGGAACAAGGCGCCCTGCCGGTTTTGCGGGACCGGCTGCCATGTCCAGGTCGGCGTACAGGGTGGCAAGGTCGTGGCCGTTGCCGGTGACCGCAATGCGGAAGTCAACAAGGGCCTGTTGTGCGTCAAGGGCTACCATGTCGGCTCGGCGCTCTACGGCAGCGATCGCCTCACCAAACCGCTGCTCCGCGACGGCGACGGCTACCGTGAGATTAGCTGGCAGGAAGCAATCAAGACAATCGCCGACCGCGTGGAAGCGGCGCCCGAACGATTCGCTTTCTACGGTTCGGGACAGTGGACGATCCCCGAGGGGTACGCGGCCCAGAAGTTCATGAAGGGGGGGCTGGCCAACAACCATATCGACCCGAACGCGCGACTCTGCATGGCCTCCGCAGTCACCGGCTTCCTGGCAACCTATGGGGTCGATGAACCGGCAGGCTGTTACGACGATCTGGATGCGTGCGACGTGCTGATCATGTGGGGAAACAACCCGGCGGAAATGCACCCGGTGCTTTTCTCACGGGTGGTCGATCGGCGGAGCCGTGGCGAGCAGATTACGCTCATCGATATCAGCACGCGGCGGACCCGCACGACCGAGGCCTGCCAACACTACCTCGAAATGCGAGGCCACGGGGATCTGGCGATCGCGAACGGCGTCGCCCACTTGCTCATCAAGAACGGCACCTACGACCGAGAATTCGTCGAATCCTACTGTAACTTCAAGGTGCCCGACGACGCGAATCCGAACTTGCACGGCAAGCCGATCTCGTTTGACGAATACAAGAAACAGCTCGAGCCGTACACGCCGGAACACGTCGAGGAGCTTTCGGGTGTGCCGGCGGACCAGATTCGTATGCTGGGCGATTTGTTTGGCAATCCGGACCTCAAGATCACCTCGCTGTGGTGTATGGGCATGAACCAGCACACACGGGGAACGGCGATCAACACGTTGGTCCATGGGATTCATCTTTTGAGCGGCCACTTTGGCACGCCCGGGGACGCACCGACCAGTCTCACCGGCCAGCCATCCGCCTGTGGCACGGTGCGCGAGGTCGGGACGCTGGCCCACACCCTGCCCGGAGGACGCGTGGTCGCGAATGAGGCGCACCGCCAGCAGACGGAAGAATTCTGGAACCTTCCTGCGGGTCGTATCAATGCGACTCCCGGCTTTCACACGGTGAAGATGTGGGAAAGTTTTTGCACGCCCACGGATCAAGGCGGCGAGATCGGAACGATCTGGGTCCAAGTGACCAATCCTGGCCAGACGCTGCCCAACCTGAATAAGCTGTTCAATCCCAAGGGCAAACGCGATGCCGGGCTGGCGGACAAATTCCTCATCGTCAGCGACGTCTACCCCACCGCGACCACACGGCTGGCCGACTTGATCTTGCCCTCCGCCATGTGGGTCGAAAAAAACGGCATCTTCGGTAATTCCGAGCGGCGGACGCAGCAGTGGTTCAAGATGGTCGATCCGCCAGGTGACGCGCGGGACGACTGCTGGCAAACGATTGCTGTGGCCCACGAGTTGTTCGAGCGGGGCCTGAAAGGCATGGCCGACCGTGACGGGAGGTTTTTGTTCGAACAGAAACAGGACGACCAACCGGTGCCGATCTGGGAATGGGAGCACTACTACGATATCAACGTCGATGAAGGGCTGTTCGAAGAGTACCGGCAGTTCACACGCATGAAGCACAAGGACCTCGCGCCGTATGTCGAGTACGTCAACACGCGCGGGATGCGTTGGCCGGTCGTCGAAAAGGATGGGACCTGGAAAGAGACCCGATTGCGGTTTTCCGAGGGGTATGATCCGTACGTCGAAGAAGGGAGGGGCGTCCAGTTTTACCACTCGCCAACCGACGATGACCGAGCCCAGATCTGGTTTCAGCCCTGGGTGCCTCCGGCTGAAGTCCCCGATGAGGAATATCCGTTCATGCTGTGTACCGGGCGCGTGCTTGAACATTGGCATACCGGGACGATGACTCGCCGCATTCCTCAACTGAACCGGGCGATGCCGGGCGGGTACCTCGAGATGAATGAAGCGGACGCCGCAGCCCATGATCTGGAAAACGGCGATCAAGTGAAGATCGAGTCACGGCGGGGGTCGCTCGTCATGCCGATCTGGATTCATGGGCGTGGCCAGCCACCGGAGGGGACGGTCTTCATTCCGTTCTTTGACGAAACGGTGTTGGTGAACGACTTGACGCTCGATGCCATCGACCCGTTCTCTAAGCAGCCGGACTACAAGAAGTCGGCGGTTCGGATCAAGAAGGTCTCATGATGCATGCGGACAGGAAGTCTCGAAGCACCCGGCTGGTCGCTTTCGCCCTGATTGCCATCGCCCTCGTCGGCTACTTCACCGGCATCCAGGCGCCGATGCCGGCCCGCCATTCGTCCGTGCCCTGGTCGCTGGAGGACGGCAAAGCCGAATCCGAATCGATGCCGGCCGGCGGAGAGGGCGTCATTCCGGCCACCGCCTATGCGAAGATGGCCGAGGTAACCCGGAGATCTCGCCGCCGCCCGGAAGTGAGCCTGGCGAGTTTTCGGGCAAGTCTCGCGGTGAAATCGGATCCGCTGGCTGAGATTGCAATCACTCCGGCCGACAAGCAACAGTCCCTCGACCGTCGCCAACGGAATCGGGCATTTAATGGGGCGCCGCCGACGACACCCCATCCCATCGACCAGCGTTCCGATGCGTCCTGCGTCGCTTGTCACGTCGAGGGTGCCAGGGCGGCATCGTTTCGAATACCACGCATGTCGCATCGTCTGCTGACCAACTGCGCCCAGTGTCACGTCGAAAGCAACGCCCGGCATCTGCCGGTGACCCCGTTTGGTGAGAATTCTTTTGCCGGTTTGGCAGCCCCCGAACAAGGGCCACGCGCGTTTTCTGGCGCACCTCCCATCATCCCCCATTCAACCTGGATGCGGTCGGACTGCATGAGCTGCCACGGCTATGTGGGGGAGTTCGGAATACGCACCACGCATCCCTGGAGGACGAATTGTCAGCAATGCCACGCACCCTCCGCCGCCCTCGATCAAACCCTTTTGATCTCCGCACCGAAATTTCTCCCCGGCCCGAAGATTATCGAGTGAGGCACGAATGACTGACCACAACAGGATGTCGCGGCGCGACTGGTTTCGCCTTCGCCCCCACAACCAATCGCCCGGTCGCGAATCCAGCCACGCGGAAACGCTGGTCGGTCCTGCCGCACCCGGACTCCAGGCACTCGATCACCCCCCGAACCACCATGGTATGGACTTGGCGGAACTGCCGCCGATGCGCGAGGCTCAGCTTACCGACGAGCAGGTCCGCCATTTGTTCGCGGATATCGGGGCCGTCGGATCCGATGTCCTCCTGATGCAGCGGACGACCAGCGAACGACGGGCCGCAGTCCGGCGGGCGAAGACGGCGGAACAGCTGCAACACACGCTCGAGTTGCTGCTGGCCGGTACCCATCCGCGTGTTCAGGTCCGCTACCGTTGGCAGGGGACCGATTGGATCGATACATTGGAACGGCAACGGGGGGGGGTGCGACTAGTACGGATCGCTCACCGCCCGCCGGCAAGCTCGCCCCACACCGCCGCGGGAACGAAACATTCGTGACGTTCTGGCGGTGACTCATCGGCCGTTCTGAATTGCCGTCAAGACGTCCATGTGGCGGGCCCTACTCAGGTGCTCCCGTCGTCGCCGCTCGCGCCGTCCCTGTCGGCTCGGCCCGCTCGCTCGACCCGGCCGCACCGCTTGCCGCATCCGCTTCACCGGCATCGTCGACTTCTGTGGTTGCCTTTGTTGGCTCCGGCTGCGTTGCCTCCGTTGCACCTGTGCCGTCGTTGGCCGATTCGGCCGGCCCGCTCTTCGCCGGGTTGGCGCCCTCTGCTGTCGTTGCCGCTGGGGCCGCGTCGCTCTGGTCGTCCCCTTCCGTCTCACCGTCCGACGAAGCCACCGTTTCGGGCTTCAAGACAATCCGATCGTCTTCGATCGTGACGCTCTTGATGCGGCGCAGGGTGGCCGCGACTTCCGGGTCCTTATAAAGTTCCTTGGCCAGATTCTCTTTGCTCATCCCTTCGATGAATTGCGGCGGAACCTGTTCCCCTTTCACTTCGGCGCCGGTCAGCGTCACGATCAGCACGCCGTTTTCCAGGGAGACGTCGAACGAAGCCGAAGCATTGAAGAAGCGGCCTTTGCCACCGGGCAGGAAGTCGGTCGGGATACTCACGTCGCCGGAAACCTGGCCCTCGTCGATCCGAACAAAGACCCGGCCGCGCATGTCGTCGTCCTTGGTGATCAGGGCATTGATCTCTTCCGCGGTCAACACCAGGTCCTCGGTTGGTTCATTTTTCTCCAGCGTCTCTTGGAAAGTCTCGACCCGTTTCTCGATTTCGGCGAGCTCTTCGGCGGGCAGTTCGACGGTCGGCAGATCCGCCGGCGTGTCCGAGGTGTAGCGGTCCAACTGGTTCTGGAGCCAGCGGTATCCCAGGAAGCCACCCACTCCGACGACGAGCACGATGGCCAGCAGCATCAACAGGCAGCCGGTCAGGCAGCAGCTCCGCTTCGACCCAGTGGCTTCAGAAGTGGCTTCGTAGTTCTCGGCATGCGACGGCGCTTCTTGCGGTTTGGACATCAGGTTCCAGCGAGCTCCAGATCGAAAGGTGGTATCACGGTCCGCCACTTCGGCGGGGGGAAGCGAGTGTAGCAGGTGCACACCAACTGGCAACTCCCGGCCAGTTTCCGGGGACCGGCGGGGAAGGGGAGGTGGCCCCGTACGCGTTGACCGTATTTCGCCACCCAGCCGCCAAGCTTGCCGCCGTAACCCGGCTGTGGCAAAATTTCGCCCGGATTTCACCGAGCCGTGTCCAATAAAACGAGCGGCCCGCGCATCATACGAACGAATGCCACGGCGATCCCCTGCGCAGCGAACATGCCCCCCCGTTGATGGCCGCATAACTGATGGGCCCATCTACTGATGGGCCCATAACTGATGGACCTGCGACCCACGGGCTCGACCCACCTTTCCTTCTCTGGAGACACCCATGCGAAGACCTGCCCTCACGTTGGTGTTGGTCGCGGTCGCGATCCTGAACGGTCAATCCGCGCTCCGTTCCGCCGAGCCGGATCGGGAGGGTGTCGAGTTTTTTGAGAAGAAGATCCGTCCGGTACTGGTGAAGCATTGCTACGCCTGCCACTCGACGGAGGCGGAACAGATTGAAGGCGGTCTGGTCCTCGATTCTCGCGAGGGGATCCGCACCGGCGGCGATTCAGGCCACGCAGTGGTGCCCGGTGACCTGAAGGAGAGCCTCCTGATCGGCGCGCTGCGGTTCGAAGATTTTGAGATGCCTCCTGACGAGCAGTTGCCGGACACGGTGATTGCCGACTTTGAGAAGTGGATCAAGATGGGAGCACCTGACCCGCGCGACGATAAAATGCCGGTGGTCAAGCCGCAGCTTGACCTGGACAAGGCACGCCAGTTCTGGTCGTTGCAGCCGTTGAGCCAGGCGTCACCTCCCACCGTCAAGGATCCGGAATGGGGCCGCAATGCCATTGACCGTTACGTGCTGGCGCGGCTGGAATCACACGGTCTGCAGCCGGCTCGGCGAGCCGATCCGCGGGTCTTGGTGCGGCGAGTCTATTTCGACTTGACCGGGCTGCCGCCCACGCCCGCTCAGGTGGACGAGTTTGTGGCGGACCCTTCTCCCGAGGCGTTTGCCCGCCTGGTTGATCGGCTCCTCGATTCGTCCCGGTTCGGTGAACGCTGGGGCCGGCACTGGCTGGACGTGGTCCGGTACGGTGAGTCCACCGGGATGGAGCGGAATTTCACGTTTCCCTACGCCTGGCGATACAGGGACTACGTGATCGCGGCGTTCAACGATGATAAGCCGTTCGATCGATTCATCGTCGAGCAAATCGCTGGCGATCTGCTGCCGGCGGAGAACACGGAGCAGCGCAACGAGCAACTGATCGCCACCGGGCTCCTGGCGATCGGAACCAAGTCGCTCAACGAGCCGAATCGGGAGAAGTTTCTCATGGATGTGGTCGACGAACAAATCGACGTCACCACGCAGGCCTTTCTCGCTTTTACGGCCAGTTGCGCCCGTTGCCACGATCACAAGTTCGACCCGATTCCGCACGAAGACTATTACGCCCTGGCAGGGATTTTTCGCAGCACGGACACGTTGTATGGCACGGGCAAGATCAACGGGAACCGCCAGCAGGGGCAGTTGTTGGCACTCGCACCGAGCGGCCTGAAACGGATCACGCCCGGGGGTCCCGGCAAAGGCAAGGCCCAGAATGCGAAGGCGCTGAAACAACAGGCCGGGCAACTCGCCGCGGCCAAACGCCGGCTCGCCCAACTTCGCAAGAATGCCGACAAGAATCCGGCGGCCGCCAAGCGATTGGCGGCGACCGAAACCCAGATCGCGCGGCTGCAGAAGCAAGTCCGCAAAGCCCGGCAAGCCGACGCAGAGCCGGCGCCAACGACCGGCAACGCGGACACCCTGCTGGTCATGGCCACCCAAGATGCGGCCCGCCCGGCCGACACGGAACTGCGGGTGCGGGGCGAGGCGAACGATCGAGGCAAGACGATCCCCCGCGGATTTCTCAGTGTTCTGAATGCCAACAAACCTCCGGTGTTCACGAACAAGACGAGCGGCCGGTTGGAGTACGCGCGTTGGATTGCCAGTGCCGACAACCCGCTCACGGCCCGCGTGACCGTGAACCGTGTCTGGATGCACCTGTTTGGAAGCGGCCTGGTTACCAGCGTCAACAACTTCGGCGCGAGCGGTGATCGGCCATCCCATCCGCAGTTGCTGGACCATTTGGCGGCCGAGTTCATTGAGACGGGCTGGTCCGTCAAGCAACTGGTCCGCTCGATTACGAATACCCGCGTTTACCAAATGACGTCTGCCTCGAACCCGCAGGGTGCGCAGATCGACCCGGACAACCGCCTGCTGTGGCGAGCGAACCAGCGGCGATTGGAAGTCGAGGCGATTCGTGACGCGATCCTGATGACCAGCGGGCAACTCGACCTCACCCCGGGGAAAGGGTCGATCGTCGAAACGATTGGCGACGGCAATGTCGGCCGGAACCTGCGGCCAGACCAGTTTGCTGTCCAGAGTCGCCAACGGAGCGTCTATCTACCGATTGTTCGCGGCGCGGTGCCGGAAATTCTCCAGGTGTTCGACTTTCCCGACCCGAGCATGATTTACGGGCAGCGTGAAGTGACCACGGTGCCCACGCAGGCCCTGTTCATGATGAACAGCCCGTTCGTAATCGAGCAGGCAGCCAGGTTTGCCGACCGAGTATTGGCGGCAGGTCAGCTTCAGCCGGATCAGCGAGTCGAACTGGCCTATCGTCTGGCATTGGCCCGTGTGCCGACTGGCGACGAGGTGGCCGCAGCGACCGAGTTTCTCCGCGGTGCCCGCAAGTCATTCGCCGGCCCCTCGGCTCAACCTGCAGACGCCAATGCGAAGGCCTGGGCCAGTTTTTGTCAGACGTTGTTTGCCTGCTCCGAATTTCGCTACGTCGATTAGCGTGCCGGTGGGTTCAACGTTGTTGACCGTGAGTCCAAGCATCGCGACCAACCGGAGCGAATTAATTTGTCGTGAGCGTCAGCCTGTTATTGGTTTGCATTGGTTTGAGGTCCAGCCTCACCGGTTTTCTGTTCACTTATGGAAGAGGCGTCTCAGAGCGAGGGTTGATCCCTGTTGCCGCCCGCGGCGAACGGCACCCGCCCGGCCACAAGATACCCCTCCTTTAACCCACCCGGACGGCAATTTCACCTTCTAGAGGATGTCTTTCATGTTCAAGCTGTCACGACGAGAGATGCTGCAATCGACCTCGTGTGGTTTCGGCTTCCTGGCATTTTCGGCACTGGCCGCCGAGGCAAGTACCAAGTCCTACACGAGTCCTCTGGCACCGAAGGAGCCGCACTTCGAGCCGCGTGCCAAACGGGTGATCTTTCTCTGTATGCGGGGTGGTCCGTCGCACGTCGATACCTTCGACCATAAGCCGTTGCTGGAAGCGCATGCCGGCAAGTCGCCTGGCAGTGCGGCCGGCCAAAACGGCCAGAAAGGTCGCAAGTTAAAGCCATCGCCGTGGGCGTTCCAGCCGCGTGGCGCGAACGGCGTCATGATCTCCGACCTCTATCCGCATCTCGCCGAGCATGCCGACGATTTGTGCGTCCTGAATTCGATGTATACGGACGTTCCGAATCATCCTCAAGCGCTGGTGCAGCTGCATACCGGCAGCTTTCAGTTTGTCCGCCCGTCGGTCGGAGCGTGGGTTCTTTACGGGTTGGGGACCGAGAGTCAGGACCTGCCCGGTTTTATCACGATCAAGCCACCCGCGCGGCTCGGTGGTGCGCAAAACTACGGCAGCTCGTTTCTGCCCGCCGTCTACCAGGGAACCCGCATCGGCGATCCGGGACAGTCTTTGAAGGACGCCCGAATCGGCAACATCAACAACCCGGCAGCAACTGCGGAATTGCAGCGGAAACAAGTCGACCTCCTGCAAGCCATGAATCGCCGGGCGGCCGAGCGCAATCCGGCGAACTCGCAGCTGGACGGCGTCATTGAATCCTACGAGTTGGGATTTCGCATGCAGACGTCGGTGCCGAAGTTGATGGATCTTTCCGGGGAAACCCAGGAGACGCTCGACCTGTATGGCGTCGGCGGCAAGGCGACCGACGATTTCGGGCGCCAGTGCCTGATGGCGAGACGGTTTGCCGAAGCTGGTGTGAGGTACATCGAGCTGACGCATGAAGGCTGGGATCAGCACAGCAAGTTGCACGAGCGGCTGGGCAGCAACTGCCTGGCGACCGACCAGCCGATCGCCGCCTTGCTGTCGGACCTCAAGCGACGCGACATGCTGAAAGACACCCTCGTCATCTGGGGAGGCGAATTCGGGCGGACGCCGGCGGTGCGCAACCAGGACGGTCGCGATCATAATGCGACCGGCTTCACGATGTGGATGGCCGGTGGCGGCGTCAAGGGTGGAATGAACTACGGCGCGACCGACGATTTCGGAATCTCAGCCGCTGTCGACAAATTTCACATTCACGACCTGCATGCGACCACGTTGCACCTGCTGGGGCTGGATCACTTGAAGCTGACCTATCGCTATGCCGGGCGCGACTTCCGACTCACGAACGTCGCCGGACACGTCGCCAAAGCGATTCTCGCCTGAATCGGGCCTGCTTATCCGATCGGCGGGCCCGGATCCGACATTTCTTCGGCCTGGACGATTCGTCTCCGCCCTTGACGCGCCGTGTGATCCAGTGATGATCGAACAGGAGTGTCAGGATGCGGTTGCCCGGTCACCGTTTCCGCGATCGTTTTCCGTGACCGGGCGGGGCTTCGTCGGAATCGGAAAACAGCCGTCATGAACATCGAGTTGCTTGCGTCCCGGTTAAGGTTGTCAGCGGCGGCGGAGGACGAACAGGGATGGCCGGACGCCGGCCTGCAGGTCCTCCGTGACGCCGGGTGTCTCAAGCAGGTGGTGCCCGCCGAGTATGGTGGTATCGGCGCCGACCCCCCGGTACAGCTTGGAACCTACGAGGCGATCGCGGCAGAGTGCGTCGCCTTGGCACTGATCCTGACGCAGCACGACGCCGCGGTCGAGATCCTGGCCGCATCCGACCAGGAGTCGGTCGCCGGCGAATTGTTGGAAAAGTGCGTCCGGGGGGAAGAACTGCTGACCGTCGGGATCAGCCAGGTGACGACGTCACGTCGTCACGGGCGAGCGGCCATGCAAGCCGTCCGGGACGACCAGGGATTCGTGCTGGACGGGGTCATGCCGTGGGTTACGGGGGCTCAGCGGGCCGACCATATTGTGACCGCCGCGGTGCTCGAAGACGATCGGCAACTGCTGGCCAGCGTCCCCACCGATGCGCCCGGGTTGGCGATCGGCGATCCCATGCCGCTGCTCGCCCTGCAGTCAAGTTGGACCAGCGAAGTCCGCTGCCAGGCGCTGGCGGTGCCGCGTTCGGCGGTGCTGCGCGGGCCGATGCAGGCTGTCTTGGAACGGCGTGCCCCGGTCAAAGGGCTCACCGTTTCATCCGTCGGAATCGGGATGGCCGGCGCCTTGCTTCGCGAGGTCCGTCAACTGGCAGATAAGTTGCCAGGAGCCGATCGGTTGTTGAGCGACACGATTGAGCCCCGCTTTGACGCGATCCGACGTAGGCTGTTCGACGCGGCACGCGTGGTCCACGAGGCGGATGTCGAGTCGCCCGCGGTTGCCATCCGCGCCGAAGTGAACGGGATCATCACGCGGCTGGCCGCCACCCTGATGACCTTGGCCAAGGGGACGGGGTTTTTACTGACCAGGCCGACCCAGCGGCTGGTCCGCGAGGCCGCGTTTTTTCTGGTCTGGTCGGCCGCCCCCCCAGTGCAGCTCGCGACGCTCGCCCGCATCTGGGACGTCAGCCTCGACGATCCGGATGCGTTGGACTGAGTCCGCGGGGATGCCGTGCGAACCGGCCGTGGACTGGTCGGACGCTCGATGGCGCGGACCGTTCAGCCGTTCGCCGTTTGATGCATGGCTGGCAGTTACGTGCCGAGAAGTTCGCCGCCCGGGGGGGAGACGGCCTGCGTTGGCGGATGAATCCGCCTTGACGGCGACAATTTCCGCGCGGAACGCTGGATTGTGATTGCGTTCCCCAATTTTGAAATACTAGAATGCCGATCGCAGTAACGGAGTAATCGGCTCACCCCGCGTAACTGACGGAATCCGGTGTCGCGGAAGCTGCTGCAAGCTTAGCGTGGCGCAAGAACTCGTGGCATCGAAGTTCCCGCCTCAGAATCGCTGCAACATGCCTTGTCCTATAACGGAGTCGGGACGATGACGGACGCGCCCAGGCGTCAGTGTGGCTACTCTGCGCACTCTCTGCGCCGAATTGTTCGATTAGCTTGCTCGGACCAGGATCTATTGCAGGGGCGCGGTTGCGGGTCATCCAGGCGAGGCGCGGGTCAAGATGTTGTGCGCGGGTCTCCGACCCCGCACAGGCGCCGACCGCAGGTCTCCCCGCGATCGAGTTTGGTCGGGGGAGACCTTCGGTCGGCGGTTTCGGCGAGGTCAGAGACCTGCGCCGAGCCCATCTACCGCGGAGCTCAACTACGACCCGCGCCGAACCCAGTCGCGACCTGCGCCCACGATCCCTGCTGTATTCACCACTTCACCGCTGACAAGATGACGTCATTGCTATCTTCCCCATCTGATTCCCAATAAGCGGACGACGAGAAGCGCCATTCCTTGGCCCGACGGACCAGTCCCTTTCTCACCGGATTTTCATGCAAGTAATCAGCTTTTTGTTGACAAAAGGTATCCGTTTCGATCTGCACCGGGTGCTGGGACGATTGCCAGAATCGGGATGTTCGATCCGTGCCGGCGACGAGGTGCATCGCCTGCGAGAAACACTTGGGAAGCCGGGCTGCGACGAGGCGAACGAGGGTTCTTCCCGTGAATTTGCGCATGTCCCACAAGGTCTGCTCGAGCCGGCGGGGACAGAATTCAACGTCATATACGATCGCATGCAAATGAGTCGGCATGATGACGTAGGCATGGACTCGCAGCCCCTTGTGCGCGTGGCAAAAGTTGAGGCTGTTCGTCACTGCCCGGCACGCCTCGGCGGACACAAAAACGGGCAACCAGTGCACAACCGAGTAGGTCACAAAGTACACCGCCCCATCAGAAAAAATACGATAGCGTTCCATGCGGCTGAACGTAGATGGGGTGAGAAGCCCAGGCAAGCGGTCGTCGTTACATTTACACGTAAGCGCAGGTCGAACTGCCGTGCGCGGGTCGAACTGTTGTGCGCGGGTCAAACTGTTGTGCGCGGGTCGAACTGTTGTGCGGCGGTCGATCTGTGGTGCGCGGGTCGAACTGTTGTGCGGCGGTCGATCTGTGGTGCGGCGGTCGATCTGTTGTGCGCGGGTCTCCGACCCCGCACTTGGCGCGACCGAAGGTCTCCCCGCGATCGAGTTTGGACGGGGGAGACCTTCGGTCGGCGGTTTCGGCGAGGTCAGAGACCTGCGCCGAGCAAGTACAGCGACCCGCGCCGAGCAAGTACAGCGACCTGCGCCGAGCAAGTACAGCGACCTGCGCCGAGCAAGTACAGCGACCTGCGCCGAGCAAGTACAGCGACCCGCGCCGAGCAAGTACAGCGACCCGCGCCGAGCATGCACAGCGGCCCGCGCCGAGCATGCACAGCGACCCGCGCCGAGCATGCACAGAGACCCGCGCCGATCACACCCCCGATCACACCCCCGATCACACCCCCGAGCACACCATCGCCAAGCCGCCTCCACGTCGCGTTTGCACGGTCGCCGTCATGTGGCGCTAACCAGATTCATCACGTGCCCACCATCCTCCCAGCCACCATCCTTCGAACCATCATCCTTCGAACTATCATCCTTCGAACCATCATCCTTCGAACCATCATCTATTGAACCATCATCAGCGCATCCAGAAGGGAATCACCGATGAGAGCTCGCCAGCAATGCAACCGATCCACCCGCGACGCGCGGGCGTGGAAGCCGTCGAGTCCGTGGGGACGGCGGCAGTGTTTCTTTCGACCACTCGTTGAGCGGTTGGAAGAGCGTCGCCTGCTGGCGGGAGACAGCTTCGAATTGGTCCTGGACCCAATCGCTGGGCCAGTGATCCGCGACGGCAGCGGCGCCATCGTCGCCAATGTGTCGCCCGGCAGCGATGTCCTTGTCACCGGCGGTCCGGACGACGACACATTTACGATCAATGCGCGGAACGGCAACCCTCTGCCGGGAGGCCGCGTGGTATTCAACGGCGGCGGCGGAAGTAACGACTTCGCCTTGCTCGGTGACGGCACCCAGCAGCTCGACGTAACACTGGGCAACGGGACGGCCGTGGGCTTGCTGGACGACTTGGCATTTGAAGCAACGGGCCTGGCACCCGTCGATGTCACGGGCATGCTCACTGCGACGGTTACCTTGACCGGGGCGGATGATCATTTGGATCTGGCGGACGGTGCGAACTTGACGATCGCCGACGGCCCGATCGGCTCGATTCCGGCGCTGGTCGTGAGCGGGACCAGCGGCGGCGTCCCGTTTGAAACGGCTGCCTTCTATGGAAATACGACGGTCGTGATCGATACGGACGGTGCCCCAGGGGTCGCCGGCAACGACCAGGTCACGGTGACGTCGGCCAGTGCCGCTCATCTCAACACGCATCTCGCCATCGATACAGGAGGGGGTGCTGCCGAAGCGGTGCTTATCGACGGCCCCGTTTCGTTGCCGGGCGGCAACTTCGCCATCAACACGTCCGGCTCGCTGGTGATCAACGGACCGATTCAGACCAGCGGAGCGGGCGCTGTTGAGCTGTCGACGTCAAGGAACATCTCCATGACGTCCGCGGGCAGCATCACGACGGTTGGGGGTGACATCAACCTGACCGCCAATCCGCTGGGAACGACTGCCGGCAACTTTCTCGGTATTCGATTGGATGACGCAGAGATCACATCCACGTCAGGCGCGATCAGGCTCGACGGCACCGGAGGTGATACCGGGGTCACCAATCATGGCGTGCAAATCATCAACGCCAGCACGGTCAGTTCGGGCGCGGGGGCGACGGTGTTGAGCATTCTTGGTCGGGCAGGCGCGGGCGCCAACTCCGATGGCATGCAACTGACCGCCAGTCAGCTGAACGCCGTCGATGCCGCGATCTCCGTGGTGGGAAGCAGCCAGACGGCGGACGGCGTGAAGATCGGTTCGGCAACGATGACGGCGACCGGCAGCGGGACGATCTCGGTGGATGGCACCAGCACGGCGCCTGGCGGGGGTGGCGAAGGTGTGGCCATATTCGGCGCGCCGAGCGCGTTGCAGGCGGCTGCCGCGATTCAAATCACGGGTGACACGACGGACCGTTTCGGCGTCTCGATCAGCGACGGAGAAGTAACGGCCACGGGGATCGGCACCATCACGATCAGCGGCACCAGCACCGGGAGCGACGCCACCGCGGACGGCGTGGTTCTCTCCGGGGCCGGGACGTCGGTGCGTGCCGCCGGCGCCATCCAGATCGACGGAACGACTGCCGCCGACGACGGTGTCGAGATTGTCGGCGCGGAGGTGACGGCCAGCGGGAACGGCACGGTCACGATTACAGGCGCGACAACAAGCGGCAACGGAACCAACAGCAATGGCGTATGGATCTCGCAGCCCACCGCGCAAGTTGCTGCGGCCGACGGCGCCATAGCGATTACGGGGACAACGGCGGGTGGCGGCACGGCCGGTGATGGTGTGCGAATTGCCGCCGGCATCACACTACCGATCCGTGCGACGGGCGCGGCGACGATCACGATTACCGGTGTTGGTGACGGGACCGATGCGGGGGTGCAGATCGATTCGCCGATCCGGAGCGGGGCCGGCGCGGTCACCATCCGGGCCGAGGACGGCGACGCAGCCTTTGATGACATTCAGCTAGGAGCTGCGGGCGACATCACGTCGGACAGCGGCATCGTGACGATTGATGCAGAGAATGCAGGCAACACCGGTCGCCTGGTCATGGTCAATGGGACGTTGATCGACGCCGGCACGGGGCGGATTGATGTGAATGCCGATTCGAATGTGACGCTGGGCGGCCTCTCGACCAGTGACGAGGTGCGCGTCGTTTCGGCCGCCGGCCAGATCGTCGACGGTGGCAATGCACACATCGAGGTCGTGGCGACCAGGGCCCAACTGATTGCCGCCACGGGCATCGGCGGCGCCAACCCGGTGGAGACAACCGTGGGGACGTTGGCGTTCCACAATACGACCAGCGGGAATGTTCAGGTCGTCAATGCAGGGCCCCTGACGATCGATGATGTGCACACCCTTGCCGGTTCGGCCAACGTCGGAACGGGAGTCACCATTCTGACGGCCAGCAGTCCCGTCACCTTCGGGCACAATGTGACCAGTGGGGGGACGCTGACGGCGAACGCCTCGGAGTCCGTGGGGCCGGGCGACGACGTCACGGTCCAAGCGGGCGTTACGGTTCGCTCGACGGGCGGCAACGTGGTGCTCAACGCTGGCGATGATCTTGTCGTGGCGGGGGCGGGCCCCGTCGGCACGGTCCTGGCGGACGTGGGAGACGTGACGCTGAATTCGGGAGTCGCCGATGCAGACGACCTGGGGCAACAGGCGCTGAATGGGATGGTCCGTGCGCCGGCCGGCACCGTGACCTTGAACCTGAATGCCGAGGTTGGTCCCGCCATGCAAGCGGCAAGCGGGACCATCATGGCCGTCGGCTTGCAGCTTGCCGGCGGCCCGGGCGGCGGCGCGTTTGTCCTCGATCAAAGCGCTGCGAACGATGTGGTGACGATCGCCGGTAACACGTCCGGCAGCATTGCCTACCGGGATGCTTCCGCGTTGACCGTCGGAACCGTTGCGACGGCCGGGATCGCCACGACCGATGACAACGTGACCCTGTGTGCGACGGAGATGTTGTTGACCGAGCCTCTCTCGGTTGGCGGCGGCGTGGTTCGATTGCAGGCCACCGGCAGCATCAGCCAGTCCGGCGGCGCCGTGACCGCGATGGCACTCGGCCTGATCGCAGGCGGCAGTATTGACTTGCCTTCGCCGACGAATGACGTCGACACGTTGGCGGCAAGTGCCGGTCTGACCTTGCAGTTCGCTGACGCCGACGGCTTCGCGACCGGCGCCGTGGCGGCGGAAGGTTGTTTTAACGGAGCGGTTGGCATCTCAGCGGGAGGCGATGTCGCCCTTTGCCTGGCGGCCGGCGACCTGGCGGTGAACTCGCCCCTGCAGGCGGTCGGCAACACCGTCCGGTTGCAGACCGGCGGCGGTCAGATTACCCAAGCGGCGGCCGGTGTCATCACGGCGGCCAACCTGGGGGTGCGTGCCGGCGGCAACATCGACTTGAATGCGGCACCGAACCAGATTACCGGCAACTTTGCGGCTGCGTCGACGTCGGCTGGGGTTGTCGAGCTATCCGATGTGGGCGGGTTCACGGTCGGTTCGATCGGATCCGCAAGCTGCTTTGCGCCGGCGATTTCCGGGGTGTCGGCCGCTAACGGGGCCATCGACTTGATCACCGATGGGGGCAGCCTCACGGTGGTTGAACCGGTAACCGCGATCTCGGCGGCGGTGACGGTGACGACGACGACGAGCGGCGACGTGATGCTGGCCGGTTTGGTAACTGCCGGCACGACCGCCGTGATTGCGGCGGCCGGATTGATTTCCGACGACAATGGCGGCGTGACGAACATTGTGGCGACGTCCACCGCGCTTCGCGCCGCGACTGGCATTGGCGACGAGGCGGATGGTCTGGAAACGGTTACCGGCACGCTGGCCGCAGTCACCGACTCTGGCGACATCCATGTGGGCAACGACGGACCGCTTGTCATCGGCGTCGTGGACGGGCTGGCGGGTGTCCGCGTCACGGACCTGAACCCGGCGGACAATTCGCGAGCGGACCACATTACCATCGTTGCCGACAGTCCGCTGACTGTGAATCAAGCTGTCCGCAACGACGACGGCGGCAACATTACGCTAACGGCGACGGCAGACGGCGGTGTGGATGACCATCTGCGCATCAATGCGGACGTCACGGTGACGGGTGGCGACGCGGCACCCGCCGACGGCGACGGCAACATCGACCTGAATGCGGGGACCGACATGATCATCAGCGCCGCGGTCGCCACCGACGGGGGCGGGGCAATCGACGCAGATGCGGCGAGGTCGATTGCGATGAACCCTGGTTCGAGCATCACGGCGGTCGACGGCCCGACAACGCTCGACGCCAACCCGACCGCCTCGGCGACCGGGATGTTCATCGGCATTCGCTTGAATGGCGCCGACATCATGTCAACATCCGGCACGATTTCGCTCGACGGGACCGGGGGCAGCACGGGGACGGCCAACCACGGCGTTCAATTGATCAACTCCAGTTCGATCTCGTCCACCGCGGCCGCCGCGACGATCAGCCTGCAGGGCAGGGCGGGTACCGGGGTGAATTCGGACGGCACTCAGTTGGCAAGCAGCGGGGTGACAACCGACGGTGCGCCGATCTCCATTATCGGATCCAGCGCATTTGCCGAGGGCGTCAAGATCAGTGCGACGACGGTGGCAGCCACGGGCGCTGGGACGATCGAGATCGATGGAACCAGTACTGCGACCGGCGGCGGTTCGGAGGGCATCAGTATCTTTGGTGCCACGACGCTGATTCAGGCCGAAGCCCCGATCACGATCACGGGTGAGACGGCGGACCGGTATGGCGTCTCGATTGCCGCCGCGGATGTAACGGCCACCGGCAGCGGCTCGATCACCATCACCGGCAGCAGCACGGGAACCACCCCATCGTCGGACGGCGTCATTCTCTCCGCACCGACCGCCACCATCACTTCCGCGGGTCCGATTCAGATCGTGGGAACGACCGCGGGAGACGACGGCGTGGAGATCAGCCAGGCGGATGTGACGACGACCGGGAGCGGGTCGATTTCAATTCTCGGCATTACGACCGGCGCCCATGGCAGTTCGGCCGAGGGCGTCGCCATCGGTGGCGCCGATGCTCGCATCATGGCCGCGGACGGCGACATCACCATCACCGGGACAACGGACGGCGGTGGCGTGGCCGGCGACGGGGTCGACATTGCGGCCGGCATCCCGCTGGCCATCCAGGCCACCGGCAGCGGCCGGATCACGATCACGGGGACAGGGGACGGCGGCGACGCCGGAGTGCAGATCGATTCACCTCTCAGTAGTGCCGGCGGCGATGTGATCATCCGATCCGAGGACGGCGGGTCGACGCTGGACGACATTCAGTTTGGAGCCGGCGGCGACGTCACGTCCGCCAGCGGGATGGTCACCATCGATGCGGAAAATGACGGCGGCACGGCAAGTGTCCTGATGGCAGACGGGGCGTTGATCGACGCCGGCGGCGGTCTGATCGATGTCGACGCCGATGTGAATGTGACGTTGGGAGGCTTGCTTACGACGGGCGAAATCCAAATCCTGGCGGTCGCGGGCGGGATCATTGACGGTGGTGCGGACCATTTGGACATTCGATCGGCCACGGCAGAGTTGATTGCGGCGGCCGGGATCGGTGACGGTGATGCGCTGGAGACGGCCATTGCCACGCTTGCCTTTGACAACCGCACGACGGGAAATGTCGAGATTCAGAATACGGGCAGCCTCACGATTGGCAACGTTGCCACGCTTACTCGGTCCGACAACCGCGGACCGGGCGCGACGATCCTGACTGCCGCCAGCCCCATCGTGTTCGCGCATGACACGACCAGTGGGGGAACGGTCACGGCGAACGCGGTCGAGTCCGTAGGAGCGGGCGACGATATCACCGTGAACGCGGCAGTCACCGTTCGCTCGACCGCCGGCGACGTAATCTTCAACGCCGGCGACAATATTGTGATCAGCGGGGGGGGAGCGGTCGCTGTCGTCCAGGCAGACAGCGGTGACGTGACCTTCAACTCGGGCGTCGCGGATGCCGATACGCTCGGGCAGCAGACGCTGGATGGAACCATTTCGGCCGTCAATGGGACGATCACCGTCAATCTTCATACCGCGGCCGGCCAGGCCCTGCAGTCTGCCGGGGGAATGGTTACCGCGGTTCAGTTGCAGCTATTGAGTGTGTCGGCGGGCGGATCGTTTGATCTCTTTCAGAGCCCGAACAACGACGTCGCTACAATTGCCGCCAGCACCGACGGCAGCGTCTCGTACCGGGATGCGACGGAGCTGACGGTGGGTACGGTGGCCACCACTGGAATTGTCACGACCAATGACGATGTCACCCTGTGCGCAACCTCGATTGACGTCGCACAGAACATCGCGGCCGGGACCGGGGTCGTGCGGTTGCAGGCGGTTGCCGGTGATGTTTTCGAGTCGGGCGGGGCAGAGATTGTGGCTGATGCGCTGGGAGTGATTGCGACAGGTGCGATCGAACTGGGGACCGCCACGAACAACGTCGATACGTTTGCCGCCCAGGCCGGCTTGTCGCTTTACTTCGCGGAGCTCGACGGCTTCACCATCGGGACCGTGGCAGCGACCGATTGTTTCGCCGGGGCGACCGGGATTACGGCAGGCGGCGACATCGAGTTGTGTCTTACTGCGGGGACGTTGAATGTCGGGACACCGATCAACGCTGCAGGTGCCACGGTACGATTGCAGACGGGAAGTGGTGACATCGTCCAATCTGGAACGGGCGTGATCACCGTCGCAAACCTGGGCGTACGTGCGTCGGGCAACATCGATCTGAACACCTTGCAGAATCAGATCAGCGGCCAGTTCGCAGCGGCCTCGACGGGCGCTGGGTTGATCGAACTGGATGATGCGGGCGGCTTTGAAGTCGGCACCGTCGGTGCGGGGGCGTCCTGTTTTCCGGCAACGACCGGTGTGACGACGGCGGATGGGCCCATCGGTCTGACCACCGTTGCGGGGCCCCTGACCGTCCTGGATCCGGTATCGGCGGGCGCTGCGGGGCTCGTCTTGGTCGAAGCAGCGGGCGCGGCCGGTGACGTCGTCTTGAACGCCGGCGTCTCGAGCGGCACGGGGCACGTGTCCGTCGTTGCCGGGGACGACGTCCAGCAGAACGCCGACATTGCGACCACTGGCGGGACGGTCTACGTGGAGGCTGCCAACGGCACCGTCGACGGCTCGCCGAACGACGGCGTCCGAATGGCGGTTGCCGCGACGATCAGCAGCAGTGGCGGCAATGTGCTGGTGGCGGCGACGGGTGAAAGCGATCTTTGGTTAAGCACCGTCGCTGCCGGCACCGGCAGTGTGAGCCTGGAAGCGGAAGGCAGCATCCTGGACAGCGATGCAAGTCTCGCGGTCAACGTGCAGGCCGATCGATTGCGGCTGGTTGCCGATTCGGACGACGATGGCAATGGACAGGTTGGCGACTCGGACGACAGCAACACAAAGCCAGGGAACAACGAATTGGCGATTGACACCGCCGTGTCGACGCTGGCTGTTGCTGCCGCCGACGCGATCCATGTGCGCGAAGCGGACGAGGTGACGGTCGCCGCCAGCGGCGCAATCGCCGGGAGCCGCGTCACGTTTGACTCGACCACATCGCCCGTCGCGGCCTCCTCCCTGGCGGACCTGGAGACGACCGACCAGGGGCCGATCGACCTGTATGCGGGCGGTGTGGTGACACTTGCCGACGGGGACAGTGATGGCACGGCAGCCGTCGCGGGAGGAACGGGCTGGGTCGCGGTCACCAGCGTTGGTGCCTTGACGGTCAACGCCGATGTGACGGCCGGCAACACGATCCAGCTCACGGCGACGGAGACGGCCGCGGCGGGCGACGATGTCCTGGTGGCCACCGGGGCGAGCGTGATTTCGGTCGCCGGCAAGGTACAGATCACGGCAGGTGACGACTTGACGCTGCAGGCCGGGGCCACGGTCAGTGCTCCGGTGGCCGTCGAATTGAACGCCGATCCCGTCCCGGGAGATGCCGACGCCGCGGGTGCGCACGTGCAGCTCGAGGCGGCCCTCTTCGGACCCGCGTCGGTCTTTACCGGCCGCGATTCCGACCTGATCGTGGTGCATCCAGACCTGTCGTCGACAAGCTCGATTGCCATTCGCAGCGGCAAGAGCAACGATGCGATTGATGTGGAAACGACTGCCGCCGGGGACGTCTTTCTGGACGGCCAGCAGGGTGATGACCAGGTGGCGATCACGTTGGGAGATACCCCGGGTGCCGCGATTCAATCCGCGATCGTGATTCGCGACTCGGGGCACGGCGGCAGCGACGTCGCGACAATTGACGGCGGGGCGACCCTGGGCGATCTGTTCGCGATCACCGCGACGACCGTGACGCGTCAGGCGACGGAAACGATTCACGTTGACGGTAATCTGGAACAATTGGTCGTCAACGGTTTCGCCGGCAGCGACACGTTCCACGTCACGCCCGCGGTCGGGACCACGATGACGATCAACGGCGGTTCGCCGACCGCACCGGCATCTCCCGGTGATCACATGATCTACAACGCCCTGGGGGGGACGGCCGCAGATGACGGGTTCCGGATCGCCGGGAGCGGCGTGTTGGACGTTAACTACACGGGCATCGAGACGATTACGCTCAGCGGCGCCGATGTTACCGTCACCGGCACCGGATTGGACGATGTGCTCGCCGTAACGGCGGTGACGGCCAGCAGCGGCAACTATGTGCTGACGACCGACGGTGTCGTCGGGCCGACGGTGAATTTCCTCAACATCGCCGGTCTGGCCTTCGATAGCCTGGCCGGCAACGACCTTCTGCGGATTGCCAACCCGACCGGCATGGTGTTCTCACCCGTCAGCCCCGTGACGTCGCTGCACGTGCCGATTGTCTACCACGGCGGCCCGGATGACGATGCGCTGGAACTGATTGGCGGCGGTGGCACATCATACTCGGAGACGTATAGCGTGGGGCCCGGGAGCCAAAACGGCACGGTCAGCACGACAAACGGGGTGAACACGCAGACGATCACATTTACCGGGTTGGAGCCGATCGCCGACAACGTGACGGTTGGCAGTTTGGAAGTGAACGCCTCACCTGGGAACGATACCATCAACGTGATCGATGGGCCCATGTTTCAGGGTGCCCCGACGGTCGAGGTGAACTTCGGCGTTCCGGCGGCACCCTACGAACTGATTCGCTTTGCAAACAAGACCGCGGTCACGGTTAACGGAACGGCCGGCGCTGACACGATCAACGTCAACTATGGCACGGCGGCGGCTGGGCTGACCGAAATGACCGTCAATGGCGACGGCCGCAATCCCGTTTCCGAAGTTGAGCTCAACAACGGGACCGCTCCCCCGCCGCCGAACCCGAACATTTCCGCGGGAGCGCAGAATATCGACCTGGGGCCATGGAGCCTCGAGCACCATCCGGCGATCCTGGATTCAACCACGGTGCCTCACGTGACGGTCGTCGATCCGGGCAGCGGCGTCGGCGACGGCACCTTCGATTACTATGCGTTCACCGCGAATTTCGGCGACCGCGGGATCGTGGCGATCGCCAACGAAACCTTCTCGCCGCTGCTCTATGTGTTCGACGCGGACGGCAACCTGCTGACGACGCCCGACCCGTCGCTGATCGATTTCACGTTTCCCGGTTCGGGGACATTTGTCCTGGCCGTGGGGACGGCGGCTTCGTCGAATAACGGCGGCTTCCTGGTTGGAACGCCGCCCTCAGCGACGGACAGCTACGCGTTGCATGTTTCGGTCACGAGTCACGGTGTCCAGACCGCACCTCCCGTCCTTACGGACACCGCGCAGAACATTGACGGAGGTGGATGGAATACGGGGCCCAATCCTGACATTATTGAGGCGACGACGATTCCGCATGTCACGGTGAGTGGGACCGGTGACGGTTCGTTCGACTATTACTCGTTCACTGCAGGTGCCGGCGAGCGGGGCATCTTTGACATCGACGGCCAGAATTTCGACGCCGAACTATTCTTGTATGATTCGGCCGGCAACCTGTTGGCGCAACGTGACGATCACCTGCCTGCCGACACGGGCGACGGCGGACCGACCACGGTCGACTCCTTGATTGACTTTACGTTCCCGGCCGCAGGCACCTACGTGATCGGCGTCGGAAAGCACGGGGCGTTTGATGACTGTGGCGTCATCACCGGTGTCGCGCCGGCACTCGGTGACGCCTACGAACTGCATGTCTCTGTGTCGGGGAAGTCGTCCATTGGCGGGGCCGATCCGATCGCCGAAGCGGAACCCAATCACCCGATTCAGTGGCTGCTGGAAATCGAGCCGAATGACTCGACACCGCCACCCTCGCTGCCCGGTCCGAACCCGAACATCGTGCGGGGAACTCAGGATGTTGACGCGGCCGGCTGGAATCTGAATGCGGACGGCGCGATCGTCGATTCGACGACGGTGCCTCATATCAGCATCGTGGGGGACGGCGATGGAAGCTTTGACTACTTTTCCTTCACCGTGGCGAATGCCGGCGATCGGGCCATTTTCGACATTGACGGTGCGAATTTCTCCAGTGAGCTCTTTCTCTACGATGCGGCCGGCAACCTCGTCGCCAGCGGCAGCAGTCTGATCGACACGACCGCGTTCGCGGGACCGGGCGTGTATGTGATCGGCGTCGGTAAGTTCGATTCGTTCGACAACCAAGGGCAGGTTGCCGGGACGCCAATCGCACCGGGGGACGCATACACGCTGCATATCTCCTTGGAGAATCACGAGATGGTCGGCGATGACACGGTGAACGTCATGCAGAGTACGCCGGCCACCGTCCAGACGCGGCTCAACGGCAACGAGGAAAACGACTTGTTCGTGTTCACTGACGGCGCCGTGCTGACTGGCTTCATCGACGGTGGATCGGGAGATGACCTGATCGACTGGTCGGCGATGACAGGACCGCTGGCGGTGCATGTGACCGGCCTGTCGACCCTGCCCGGTGATGGTTACCGGGGCGATCAGGCGGACACCATTTCCCAGGCCACGATTGCGGCCACCGGCGATGACTTTGACAACATCGATGCGATCCGCGGGACGGACGCGGCGGATACGCTGCAGATGGATGCCGACCTGCGGACGCACTGGGACTTGGGCGGGCGGGTCGGCGACCGCAGCGGTGCCGGTCTACCGGCGCTGCCTGATCCCGCCTTCGGCCCGTTTGGTGTCACCGGCCTGGTGTTGCCGAACCTGGCGGCCAATACCGGTGTGCTGATTGCTGACGAAGCGGATCTCGGCTTGACGGGCAATGCGACTCGAATCGGCCGCAGCCAGGACGATCCACTATTCGCCCCGGTTCCTCCACAGCCGGATCCAATCATGCCGAACGCGGCGGGCGAGCAGGATCTGGCATTCACCGGCTTTGAGCACCTGGTTGGAGCGGAAACGCGTGACGACCGCTTCGACGTGCGGAATGGAGCGACGTTGAGCGGAACGATTGACGGCCGGGGGCATGACGTCAACGGCGACAGCCTTGACTACCGCGACTCACTGGTCGCCGTGCAGGTCGACTTGTCGGCCGGTCTGGCGGCCTTCATCAATACCGGAGGCTCGGGGCCCGGCCTGATGGCGGGTACCGGCGGTCCCTTAGATGGCAGCAGTATCGAGAACGTCTTTGGTGGCAGCGGCGACGACTCGATCGTCGGTGACCAGGATGCCAACCTCCTGGGCGACGGTCCGGGCAATGACGTATTGGACGGTGGTGTCGCCGACGTTGCCGGAGCACTTGTTTCCGGAGACGACGTCTTTCGCCTGGAACCAGGGGCGGCCGCGGACGGCACGGGGGCCAGCAACGATACGCTGACCGATCTGAACGGCAACGATACGGTCGATCTGCGGTTTGCGGATGCGCCGTCGATGATCGACATGGACCTGCTCGACAAGCCGATGGACATTTTCGGCGGGATTGCCGGCGGCCAGCACGTCACCTTGGCCCGTCGCGGGGAACACGCGGCGACCAGCCCCAGCATGTTTGAAAACGTGGTCGGTAGTCAGTTCAATGACAATCTCTACATCGATCCGCTGGTCGTCGGCGGCAACGTCCCGGCGAACGGGTCGCCGGTTGCTCGCAACGTGCACGGCAATGACCCTTTCGTCGGCGGTCCCGATGATGGCCACGCTCCAGATCCAGGACAACCGATTCCGCCCGGTGATCGCCTGTTCTTCGAATCGTTTGGACGGCCGGTGCGCGATACAGGGTTTTCGATTTCGGCAGAAGGTCTTGGGGGGGCGACGTACCAGAGCATCGAAACGCTGATTGCCGCGAATCAGCCGCCCAGAATCCTCGACGACGGCGACGACACGTTTCACGCGTCGCCAACGACGGCGGTGGACAATATCAGCCATTTCTCCCATTGGAATCAGGAGCTGGGTGCAGCCGGATTCGCCGGCGACTACCTGTGGCACTACCAGGCGATACCGCCGGGGCCCAACACGACCACTTGGACCTTCGAGGGAATTCAGCCCGGCACCTATCGGGTGGCCGCCACCTGGCCGTCACCCCCTTCGCACCCGATCGACCAGACGATCGCCACGGACGCGCCGTTCACGGTCTTCGACGACGCCTTCAAGCTGGCCACAGCCGATGTCAACCAGCAGTTGGCTCCGAATGACTTCGAGGACGCCGGTGCGCGTTGGGAACAGTTGGGCTTCTTTCGTATCACCAGCCACACCCTGGCGGTTCGTTTGAGCGATGTAGCCAATGGTCAGGTACTGGCTGATGCGATCCGCATCGAACGCATTTCAGACGGACCGGAGTTGACTCTCCGCCAGGGAAACGAGGCGATGACAGACGGGGGCAGTACCGTCGACATGGTGACTTCGGTCGGGGATCCGCTGTCGCGGAGTTTCGTTATTACCAACGACGGTGACCTGCCGTTGGAGATCTACGATGTGGACCTCACCGTGCCCGGCGAACCGAATCCAGTTGCGGTGCCTCCGAACGTCTCACTGAGCCTTCCCGGCGCATTGCCTTCCTTCGCCATGCCGGTCATCGTGCTTCCCGGGCGGACGTACACGTTCAGCGTGACGCTCGATGCCCTCACCGACCCCTTCCCGGGTGATGCAAGCCGCGACGGTCACGGGGATTTCCCGGTCGAGTTGCGGATCTTCAGCAATGATGTTGACGAAGGCTTTGCCACCAAGATGGGTGCCGGCGTGAATCCGCTTCCGGACGACGATCCGGGCGCGTCCTATGACCCATTCACCGTGCAGATCCGCGGCGTGGTTGCTAACCACTCGATTGTGGACAACGGCGATCCGCAGTTCATGCTGGTCGGCGCCGACTGGCTGGGGCCCAACAGTGACGGTTTTCAAGGTGATGACCGGTGGACGCCCGGCGATGGAGACGGAGAACGTGCGATCTGGACGTTCGACCACCTACCCAGCGGCACCTACCGGGTTTCCACCAGCTATAAAGCCGAGCCTGGGAATGCCGGATCCACAGCCGCCCCGTTCCTGGTTTCCAGCCAGGCCGGCCAGCTTGGCGCCGTCACGATCGATCAGACGATGACGCCGCTGGCGTTGGGCGGATTTGTTGCTCAGGCGGCCGAGTGGGTCGATTTGGGCGGCCCCTACACGTTGTCCAATTGTGATCCGACCGCCGGCTGTCGCTTGACCGTCGAGCTGCTCGACACGGCCGGCGGACCGCAGGAAATTGTGATCGCCGATGCCGTGCGGATTGAACGGCTATTGGCAGACAGGGCGGAGATACCGTACCAGACGACGTTGCCCGATATCGCCGTCAGCGACGGGGGGATCGACATCCCGGACGATACGGGTACGCTCGTCTTTTCCGCAACCTGGCCCGGCAGTCCTGTCGTCAAGACGCTGACGATCGGCAATCGTGGGGGGAGCGATCTGGTGCTGCGCGAGCCGGTGACCATTCCGGCCGGTTTTACCCTGGTGGACTTTACCAGCCCGGCGGTCGGCGGAGTGCCCGAGCTGCCGACGGGGACGTCTGCATTCACGCTGGCCCCCGGTGACGAAATGGCCGTGCGGATTCGCCTCGACGCCGGTTACCCTGGCACCTTTGATGGCGAAATGAGCTTCCTGACCGGTTCGGTGCCGTCGCTGCCGGGTCCGGCGGTCACCGGCCTGGATCCGGACGAGACGCCCTTCAATTTTCGGCTCGCTGCAACGGTGTCGCGTTGGCAGATTGTTGACGACCAGGATCCAAGCGGGTTTGCGGCCACGTCCGGTTTCCAGGTGACCGGTTCGGGACTGTCCAATCAACAGGGCTTTCAGCGGGGCGTCCACTTTGCGGCGGCCGAGGACCTGCCCACGGTTCCGACCGAAGTCGCCACCTGGGAGTTTCGCAACCTGACTCCGGGAGCCCGCTACCGCGTGTCGACGACCTGGTCGCCGTCACCCAATCGAGCGACCAACGCACGGTTCGTGATCGATGGTGCCGCAAGTTCGCCGATTACCGTACATGTCAATCAACAGAACGCGCCCAGCCACCTCGCCGCGAACGGCACGGTGTGGGACGACTTGGGGGTCTTTACGGTCGATCCCACTGGCGGCGACGACCTGCTGGTGGTCCGTCTGAGTAATACCGGAGCGGATGGTCAGGTGATTGCCGACGCGGTCCGAATCGAGCAGTTGGTCGATCCGGAAGCGCGGGTGGCGGACGTCACCGCCGGCCCCGAGGTTGAACTGTTCGACGGCCGCAGTTCCGTCGATCTCGGTCAGACGTGGCTCAATGGCGGAACCGTGACACGCACGTTGCGGATCTACAACGATGGGGCCCAGGACATGGCGGTGGGAACGCCGCACGTGCCGATCGGGTTCAGCCTGAGCGGTTTGGCCAACGTGGTGCCGGCAGGTGGTTTCGATGACTTCACCGTAACGCTGAGCGACAGTATGGTCGACGTGTTTCATGGGACGCTGAGGATCCCCCTGGCCGATTTCTCGGAGAACCCGTTTGAAATCGACCTGGTCGGCGATGTGCTCAGGCCTCTCTCGACGAGCGTGAGCGACGATGACGTGGCCGTACTGAGCGGAACATTTACCGTGAACGGCGGGGGCTTCTTAGGCGCTCATCGCAGTTCGACGGCGACAGGTAATTCGGCGACCTGGACCTTCGCCGTGGTGCCTGGTCGCCAGTACCGGCTTGCCGCCACGTGGGTGGCGGGGCCCGATCGTGAAGCCGCCGCGCCGTACGGCCTTGCCGGTGTGTCCGGTGCGCCGACGGTCGCTGTCGATCAGCGGGTTGCACCCGCCGGGGATGTCGTTGTCTCGGGGACTGATTTTCAAAGGTTGGGGATCTTCACGGCGACGGCGAGCAGCCTGACCGTGACCCTGACCGATACCGGGGCCGCCGGCGTCGTCACGGCGGACGCGATCCACCTGGAGGAGGTAACGATCCTCAACAACGAAGACCCGGCGCCCCACTATGTTCAAACCGGACTGCTGACGCACGTTGGCCAGGGACGCTTGAACCGTGTGGATGCCACGCACCCCCCCGTCGCCGGCGATGGGGCGGACTTTACCTACACCGGCCTGGCGCCCGGCCTGTATCGGGTTTCGGCAACCTGGACCGCACAGCCGCAGCGGGCCGTCGATGCACCCTATACGCTGGTTGGGATTGGCGGAGGAGACCGGACCGTGACCGTCGATCAACGCCGGGCACCGGACGACTTCGATTTTGACGGAACCTGGTGGGAAGACCTTGATCTGGTGCGGGTCGACGGCGGGACGTTGACGGTCCGGATGGCGAGCAGTTCGACGGGCGACGTGGTTGCCGACGCGGTGCGGATCGAGCGTATCGATAGCAAACCGGAGATCGAATTGATTGACCTGGGGACTGACCAGGCCGTTGGCGGAGGCGACGACGTCGTCCTGGTCGACGGCGCCAGTACGGTCGACTTTGGCACCACGAATTTAGGGGCTCCCCTGAATCGTGTTTTTCAAATCCGCAACCTGGGTGATGTCGATCTGGATGTCTCCGGCATCCGGCTGCCGTTGCGTTTCTCACTGACCGGCCCGGTGACGCCAGCCAGCCCGATACCTGGCGGTGGCGTCGCCGAGTTCACGGTTACGTTCACGCCGACCCGCGTCGATCGCTTCCGAGGTGAAATGCAGGTCGGTAACGCCGATCCGAACGAGAGTCCGTTCCACATCAATCTGGAAGCGACTGCCGAGCCGCTTGTGACGGTGATTGATAACGACGATCCCGGGTACAGCGAACCGGCCGGTGCGTTGCAGCGATGGACAGGCCAGGGGTTTGCCGGCGGCGACGGCATCCGGGATGTTGATGAAGGAATCCCGGGAGGCGCACCGCAGACCGGGCAGTGGGATTTTACGGGACTGGCCAGCGGTACCTATCGCGTGTCGGCGACCTGGACCGCATTCTCGAATCGGGCGACCGACGCGCCCTACACAATTGACGGCATTGTCGGCGGTCCGGTCCGCCTCGAGATCAATCAGCGGGTTGCACCCAACGATTTCAGCGACCAGGGGGTCGCCTGGGAGGACCTGGGGATCGTGCGGGTCGTCGGTGGATCGCTCCGCGTTTCACTTGACGATGACGCTGACGGGAACATCATCGCCGATGCGATCCGGATTGAGCAATTGCCGACCCACGGCCCGGAGATTCAGGTGACGGGCTCGCCCAACATCCATGACGGGGGCAACTTTGATTTCGGAGTGACGGCCGTTCCACTGACGCATCGATTCACGGTGACCAACACGGGGACCAGCAACCTGACGCTGGACGCCGGCTCGCTGGCGGCCTCGTTGGCGGCTATCGACGGTTTCTCGCTGACGCAGAGTTTCACGCCCAATCCGGCGGCGGGACTGGCGCCCGGCGCGACGTCGACGTTTGAGATCCAGTTGGACGCCGCCGCGATCGGGGCGTTTGGGGGGACGGTCGAGTTTGATAACAACGATGCCGATGAGAGCCCGTTCAGCTTTGCAATCGCGGGTGAGGTCGTGTCGGACGTGACCATCATCGACAACCTGCCCAACGCCGGGCCGCTGCCGGGTGGAACGTCGTACACGGACAGCGGCAGCGTCCAGCTCTGGAACGGGCAGGGATTCCTCAACGACGTCAAGGAAATTGGCGCCGGTCAGATCGGCACGGCAACCTTTTCCTTCGGCGGGTTGGCGCCCGGCGATGTGTACCAGGTGTCGGCGACCTGGTCCGCATTTTCGAACCGTGCTTCGGCCGCCCCGTACGAGGTCGGCGGCATTGTCGGCGGCCCCGTCACGGCCCTCAGGAACCAACGGCTGGCACCCAACGATCTTCACGACCAGGGGCGGGCCTGGGAACACCTGGGCATCTTCGAACTGAGCGGCAACACGCTGAGCGTCGACCTGGAAGGCAGCAGCACCGGGAACGTCATCATTGACGCGATTCGCATCGAGCGGTTTGTGGGCGCGGAGATTCAGGTGACCGAAGACGTGACCGGGTACGACGTGGTTAGTGGGACGACGACGGCCGACCTGGGCAGCGTGATAACCGGTGGCAGCCTCTCCAGGACGTTTACGGTGACCAACATCGGCGCGGCCGACTTGATTCTGCAGCCGATTCAAACAAGCGGAGAGTTTTCCGTGACCGCCGGTGATTTCGGCGTCAATCAGGCGTTGCCTCGGGGCGTCACGGCAACCTTTACGGTGACCGTTGACGCGGCAACGGCGGGCGCGAAGGCCGGCACGCTGTCGTTCGGTACCAATGACGCGGACGAGTCGCCGTTCAGCTTCAACCTCGCGGCGGACGTGACCCATGCACTGATCGTCGACAATGCCGACCCGGGGTACAGCGAGCCGGATGCGGCTTTGCAGCGGTGGTCCAACCAGGGGTTTCGTGGTGATGACGGAGTCGCCGACGTCAGTGAAAGCGCGGTTGGCGGCCCGACGCAAACCGCGGTCTGGACGTTCGACGGTCTGCCGGCCGGCAACTACCTGGTGTCGACGACCTGGACGCCGTACTTCAATCGAGCCACCAACGCCACCTACGTGACCTCGGCCGGGCCCAGCGTGGTCATCAACCAGCAGCGATCGCCGGCCGATGCCGCTGCCGGGGGCCTGGGCACGACGACAACTGTCCAGGGTACGGTGTTCCGGGACTTGACGATGTTGACCGCGTTCGCCGGCGGGACGTTGACCGTGACGTTGTCGGACACGGCTGCCGACGGCAATCTGATTGCGGACGCGATTCGCATCGAACGACTCGGTCCGCTGCACGCGGAACCGGCCGGTGCCGCCGCGGATGCGCCGACCCGGCTGTCGGTTGACCGCATCGAACCGTATCTGGCCGCGGCGGTCGATTATTGGGCGGAGATCGACGCCACGGCCGCCGCGCGGCTGGCGGGGGTGGAGGCCGTTGTGTTGGACTTGCCGCATCCGCTCCTCGGCCTGGGAGCGATGGTCACGCCGCGAATCTGGGTGGACGATGACGGAGCCGGCTACGGCTGGCGGCTGTCGTCCGGCTCGGCAAGCAGCGGAATGGACCTGGTGACGGTGATCGCACACGAGCTGGGGCATGTGCTTGGATATCAAGATCTGGACCCGTCCGTCCACGGCGACCATGTAATGGCCGGCACGTTGGCCGCCGACCGGCGAGCACTGGCGGACCGTCACTTCGAGGACCTGGGAGCGACCGCCCCGCGTGGCGCGGCAGTCGGTCTTGGTCTGCCCGTTGATCAAACCGCGGCGGACCGGCTGTTCGCTGAATTCCCGCGTACGTTGACCAGGCCGGCGGCCACCAGCGTCAGGCTGGCTGGCGATCGAGACGCGGACGACGCAGAGGCGTGGCTCGGCAACGAGCCCCGCCGCGCCGGTCGAGGTGCGGTCTTGAAGCCAGCCGGCGACGATCGCTTGTTGGCCCGGGCCGCGGTGCGTTTCGAACGGGAGGATGAGGATGTCCGGGACGAATTCTTTGCCAAGCTAGACGACGAGGATTCCGAGAGTTGACCCTTGCCGGCGAGATGCCCGATCATCCCAGCCGACAACGGAATGCGCAGCAAGCCCGACGTCGTGCAGACCTGTGATGCCCGCCTCCCCGCAGGTCATACGCGACATGACGATTCCTCTGATGTCAGGTCGCTGCCGGCTCGCGCGTCTCCGGCCGCGCCTGCCGCGTCTGCATCGCGGGCGGACACATCGCAGGCGGAAACACAGTGAAGATCCGTGGCGAGCAGCGCGTTCAGTTGCGGCTCCGGCGGCAATTCGAGGAGCACGTGGTCTGCCTCGACTTTGACCGGGAACACCTTCACGGCGAATTCTTCGCCCGACAGGCTTTCGCCGGTTTGCAGTGAGAAGGGTTTCTTGTGCAATGGACAGGAGACCTTGGGGGCCTCCCCGGTATTTCCGACAATGCCGCGAGAGAGCACAAAGGCTTTCTTGTGAGGACACATGTTCTGACAGGCATACCATTCTCCTCGACTGGTAAAGTTGAAGACGGCGATTTGTACTTTGCCGTACTTGATGGCGGCGCCGCCGTTCTCAGGAAAGTCGCTCGTTCTGCCCACATCGACCCAGCGTTTTGCGTAGCGGTTGGCCGCTTCCGGCGTGCTTTGCCGCGGTGTTCGCCGACCCCGGTCCGGTCCCGGTCGGGTTGCTCGCAGCTCTGTGATCGGCACGACGTCCGGCGGCCAATCCGCCGGCCGCTGCTGCTCGCGTTCCGTAACGAATTCGATTCCCGGCTCGGTCTCTTCGGTATTGACGAATTGTCGGAACAGCCTGCGCTTCTCGGGGTCATCGACGACTTGTTTCCATTCGCACCGGTAGGTGTCGACCAGGAACTGCATTTGGCTTTCCAGTTCCTGGCAGAGGCCCAGCCGATCGTCGATGACGACTTCTTTCAATCGCTCGACTCCCCCCTCCAGCTTTTCGATCCAGACCGCAGTCCGGGTCAGCTTGTCGGCGGTGCGAATGTAGTAGATCAGGAAGCGGTCGATGTACTTGATGGCGGTGGCTTCATCGATGTCGGTCGCCAGCAGTTCGGCATGCCGCGGGTTGGCGCCGCCGTTGCCACCGACATAGAGGTTGTAGCCGTTCTCGGTGGCGACCAGGCCGACGTCCTTGCATTGCGCTTCGGCGCACTCGCGGACGCAGCCGGAGACTCCCATTTTCAGTTTGTGCGGCGAGCGAACGCCCCGGTAGCGCTGTTCGAGCCGGATTGCGAAGCCCACAGAATCCTGCACGCCGTATCGGCACCATGTGGTCCCCACGCAGCTCTTGACGGTGCGTAGCGACTTGCCGTAGGCGTGACCGCTTTCGAAGCCGGCGTTGACCAATTCCTCCCAGATCTCGGGCAGTTGTTGAACTTGGGCCCCGAACAGATCGACGCGTTGCCCGCCGGTGATCTTGGTGTACAGGCCGAATCGTTTGGCGACCCGGCCCAGGGTCATCAATTTCTCCGGCGTGATCTCTCCGCCGGGCACGCGGGGCACGACCGAGTACAGTCCGCCGCGCTGCATGTTGGCCAGGAAACGGTCATTGGTGTCCTGCAGCGTCTGATGCGCCGGATCGGTGATCTGTTCGTTCCAGAGGCTTGCCAGAATCGAGGCGACTGCCGGTTTGCAGATCTCGCACCCGTCACCTTGGCCGTGGTGCTCCAGCAGTTCGTCGAAGGTGCGGAGCTGTTTGACCTGCACAATCTCGAACAGTTCTTGCCGGGTGTGGGCGAAATGTTCGCACAGATCGGTGTTGACTTCCTTTCCGCTGGCGGCCAATTCCGCGTTCAGTAAATCAGTCACCAAGGGCAGGCATCCTCCGCACCCGGTCCCCGCTTGGGTGCAGGCTTTCAGGTCGCCGATCGTCGTGAGGTCACCACCACGAATCGCGGCGCGGATGCTGCCCTTGGTGACATTGTTGCAGGAGCAGACTTGTGCATCGTCGGTCATGGCATCGGCGCCCAGCGACGGGCTGCCGCCCTGGCCCACGATCAGTTCGCCGGGCTGGCAGGGCAGGGGGGTGTCGTTCTTGGCGAGTGCTGAGAGAACGCCGTAGTCATTCGCATCGCCGACCAGAATGCCGCCCAACAACCGCGTTCCCTCGCGGTTGAAGAGCAGCTTCTTGTAGACGCCTCCGAATGGATCTTCGAAGACCAGCGGCCGAGCCCGTTCGGGGCCCGCCTCGTAATCACCGAAGCTCGCCACGTCGACGCCCATCAGTTTCAGCTTGGTGGACATGTCGCTGGCCGAGAATGACATCGGCCGGTCGCAGAAATTCCCGGCGACGATTTCGGCCATTTCATACCCGGGTGCGACGAGCCCGTAGATCATGCTGCCGTGCAGGGCGACGTCCCCGATCGCGAAGATCCTGGGATCCGAGGTCTGCAGGGCATCGTCCACGGTAACCCCGCCACGCTCGCCCACGTCGAGCCCGCAGTCGCGGGCCAACTCGTCGCGTGGCCGGATGCCGGCCGAAATGATAATCATGTCAATGTCCAGGGTGTCGCCGTCGCCAAACACCATCCGCTCGACCCGCCCATTGCCGGCGATTTCCTTGGTCGCCTTGTTGAGGTGCACTTGCACGCCCAGGCTCTCGATCTCGCGGACGAGCAGCCGCGACCCCACCTCGTCGACTTGGCGCGGCATCAGCCGCGGAGCAAACTCGATTACGTGGGTTTCCAAGCCCAGGTCGTAGGCTGCTTTGGCCGCTTCCAAGCCGAGCAGTCCGCCTCCGATGACGGCCGCCCGTTTCACGTCTTTGCCGTATTCGATGATTCGCTGCAGGTCCGCAATCGTCCGGTAGACAAAGACGCCCCGCAGCTTGACGCCGTTGATCGGCGGGACGAAGGGATACGACCCGGTGGCCAGCACGACGTGGTCGTACTTGATGGACTGTCCTTGCTCGGAATGCACAACGGCTTGCTCGCGATCGATACGGTTCGCACGATCCCCGATGTGAATCTCGATGCCGTTGCGGCGATACCAGTCCAGATTCGCCAGCATCAGTTTTTCCGCGTCCCGATGGGCGAAGAAGGACGTCAAGCCGACCCGGTCATACGCCGCTCGCGGTTCCTCGCAAAACGTCACGATTCGATAGTGACGTGACTCGTCAAATTCCACCAGCTTCTCACAGAAGCGATGGCCGACCATTCCATTGCCGATGACAACAATGGTCTCCGTCTTCTTGGTAATCATGAATATTCCTGTCTAGTGATGACCTGACGGCACGGCGCCGGCGTCCGCCCCGTACGGCCCAACGAGCGGCAGTGGATCTGTCATTGCGATTGCTGTTGCCATGTTTTCGGTAACGGGTGAAGACTTGCGTGGAGCGGAAGGCGAACCGCGTGATCTCTCACCGCGCTACGGTTCCAGGCGGATCCGCACGGCGCAGTCCTTGTAGGAGGGCTGATGCGAGTAGGGATCGAATTGGGCATGGGTCAGTTTGTTGGTTGTGTCGTAGTGCATGGGAATGAAGACCTGTCCAGGGCGTACGCCGCGTGTGACGAATGCCTTGGCTCGAATCCGTCCCCGTTGGGACTCGACGATCACCCATTGGTTCGGCGCGACGCCTTCGCACGCTGCGTCGGCAGGATTCAGCTCGACATAGACGTCCGCAGGATAGAGGGTCCGGAGCGTGGCCGAATTACGTGTGCGGGTCTGCGTATGCCATTGCGAGGCGGTGCCGCGACCGGTGAGAAGATGGTAGGGGAACCGGTTGTTGGGTGGTTCGGGCATCGCCCGAGGCGATTCGAACAGGAATCTTGCTTTCCCATCGCCGTGGTAGAACGTGCCATCCTCGAAAAGGCGCCGTTCGGCCGCCGGTGCTTGCCGTCCCAGTTCGGCCGTCATCCCTTCGCTGCATGGCCACTGGATGCCGCCATGCTCGTGCAGCATCCGGTAATCGCGGATTCCCGTGATGTCGCATGGTTGGCCGCGTGATAGCCGCTTGAGGATCTGGAACACGGCTTCCGGGTCGGACCAGTCCTGGAACATCTCAGCGCAGCCCCAGTAGTGGGCAACCAGCTTGAAGATCGAGAAGTCGGACAACGCCTGCCCGGGTGCCTTGGCGACCTTCTTGATCAAGCCGATACGGCGTTCGGAATTGACGAATGTGCCTTCCTTTTCGCCCCAGCCGGCCGCCGGCAACACCAGGTCGGCGCGGGACGCGGTTTCCGAGCTGCGGTACATGTCTTGTACGACGAGGAAGTCGAGCCGGCGAAGGATGTCATGGCAGGCTTCCTGGTTGATCCACGAGTGGGCCGGGTTGGTGGCGATCACCCACAACCCTCTAATCTTGTCCTGGAGGATGCCCTCGATGATCTTGTGGTAGGGCCAGCTGTCCTGGCTGGGGATGCGGTCTTCCGGGATCCCCAGCAGTTGGGCCACGTGCTGCCGGTCCTCGGCCCGCTGGAAATCGCGGCCCCCGAGCAGCCCGGTCGTGTTGCTGAACAGGCGCGAACCCATCGCGTTGCATTGGCCGGTGATCGAGTTGGCGCCGGTCCCGGGCCGGCCGATGTTTCCGGTCATCAGGGCGAGATTGATGATGGCCTGCGCGGTCCGAACCCCTTCGTAACTCTGGTTGACGCCCATGGTCCACCAGAAGGAGACGCGTTCGCCCCGGTGAATCGTCGCTGCCAGGTGTTCGAGTCGTTCCGGGGAGATGCCACTTTCCGTGTGCACGCGCTCGGGGGTGAACTCGGTGACAAAGGACGCAAACGATGCGAAGTCCCGCGTATGGTCGGCAATGTAGTCGCCGTCGATCCACTCGTGCTTGATCAGCAGGTGCGCCAGCCCGTAGAGCAGGGTCAGATCGGACTTGGGGGTGATTGCCAGATGCTGGGTCGCACACATGGCGGTCTCGGTGGTGCGCGGATCAATGACCACGACTTCCGGCCGATGCGGGTTTCGGCACACCCGCTGCCACATGATCGGATGGGCCAGGCACAGATTGGAACCGATCAACACGATCACGTCGGACGATTCGAAGTCGTCCAGCGTGTAAGGGGGCGCGTCGAAGCCGAAGGCCTGTTTGTAGGCGACGGCCGCCGTCGCCATGCATTGACGCGTGTTGCCGTCGCCGTGCCGGATGCCCATGCCGAACTTTGCCAGGGAACCGAGGAGCGCCATTTCTTCGGTCGGAATCTGTCCGGTGCTGAGAAAAGCCACCGCATCGTTCCCGTGCGCCGCTTGGATCACCTTGAATCGTCGGCAGAACGTTTCCATGGCCGTTTCCCAGTCGACGGGCACCAGCTTACCGCGGGCGTTGCGGAGAAGGGGCGTGGTCGCGCGGTCGGGAGCGTCCAGAACACGGAGTGCTTCCCAGCCTTTCGGGCAGGCCATACCGGCGTTGACCGGATAATCGCTGTTGGGAGTGAGGTTCACCGCCTCGCCACGCTGAAGGTGGAGCGTCAAACTGCAGCCCGTGGAGCAATAGCCGCACGTCATCGCGGTGGTGGCGTCCGGCTCGAGGTTCGCGGGGACTTTCCCCAACCCGAACGGACCCGGCTTCAGCAGCAGCTCGCTCGTCAACGGACCGGTGCGCTGGACGAGGCGTGGCAGCGTCCGCGGCTCGGGTGGGTTGGATTGGATCATGGTGGTATCCGTGACGTACGTCGTGGCGGCAGGTCGGCCGGCGTTAGTTGCCGGGCATTTTGGGTGCCACGACTGCGGTAAAGTACAGGTAGCGTTCCAGTAGTTCGCCTAGCAGGCAGAGTCCCAGGACGAGCAGGGCAATGGTTCCAACGAAGAGCGGCTGGTAACCGGCCTCCGGCGCCAGCACCCGTTCTCCCAACAGGATCAACGGGAGAACGATGCCGCCGACGACGCCGAAGAAGAAGCGGGCCAGGGTCGGCATACTGAGTTCGCCGGTGAGCAGTAATGCGGTCCGTTTCAACGGCGTGTGCCGCTTCTGCCGCAGAGCCGCGAAGAGGGTTGCCTCGCATGCCATCTTGATCGAGGCCGCCACCGCCAGAGCCAGGCAGAGTCGGCGGCCGTAGCGATGCAGGACTTCGTCGATCGACAGCTGCGGCGAAATGGTTGCCGCAACGAGCGAAATCACGAGAACCGTGGGAAGCCCCGTTACGGCCGCCGTGCCGAGGAATTTGGTGAAGGTGGAGAACGGATTCCAGAAGACCCGCTGCGTGTCGATGTAGATCATCATCGAGCAGCCCAGGGCGAGCAGGCCGGTTGCGGCGGCGGCGAGGCCGAGACGCTGTTCCAATTCCAGCGAGATGTTCCAACCCGCGCTGGACGCGCACGCGGCCGCAACGTAGGCCGAAGCAAAGCCTGCGAAAAGATTGAAAGCCAGAATTTCGCGGCTCAACCAGGAACTGGCCAGGCCGATCAACGACCGGTAGGCGAGGTGCGGTCTGCCCAGGTGAAAGATGGCCGCGAACAATCCCAGGAAACCCAGTAAGAGGGCCGCGAGCAGGTGCACCTGCCTGACCGGTGTCGCCGGGCTCAGGCCGCCCAGCGCGATCTGCGTCACCGGATCGGCAGGCAACTCCGCCAGGACGGCATGCATTGCCGGTACGTTGGCGGTCGACGCGCCGACTTCCGAATTCTCGAGGGGGGCTCGGAACGGTTTGGTCTGCATGAGCTGCTCGACGACAAACGCACCAACCGACATCTGGGTCAACACCAGCATCACGATGAGCGGAACGTGGCTGTGTGCCGGCCGAGCTGAATAGTAGTCCGCCGGGAGCAGGTTGCGCGGCAACACCCGCCCGCTCTTGTAAACGGTTGTGGGCAGTGTGTAGCTGGGCTCCGGGGCGCCGGGCAGGAAGACGTTGGCCTCACTTTCTTCCACGACAACCTGCTGCGAGACGACGGTGATCCGGATTGCCTGATGCGGACACGCCTGCACGCAGGCCGGCGCTTCGGCCGATGCCAACCGGTCGCTGCACATATCGCACTTTCGCACGATTCCTTTTGAGGGGCTGTACTTGGGAACGTCGTAGGGGCATTTCAGGATGCAGTACTGGCAGCCGATGCACTGATCATCAAGGTGGCGGACGATGCCGGTGAGTGGGTCTTTCTCGTAGGCCTTGACGGGACAACCGTGCAGGCAGGCGGGTTCGACGCAATGATGGCAGGCCGACGTGACATGCTGCAGCACCGGCGACGCTTCGCTCCCGCCATGAAGCATACCGACACTGCGCCACACCTCTTCATCTTCCAGGCCGTTCAAGTTATGGCACGCGGTAACGCATGACTTACAGCCCGAGCAGGCGCTCAGATCCACCTCGAAGGCATATTGCTCGCCAGGGCTGGGCGGTGTGGCGGGGATCAAGTCGCGATAATGTTCTGCCTGCAGCGGGGCACCAGGCCGCTCGTGAAGTTGCGAAAACTTCTCGACGGCTGTCGTCTGCTGCTCGGCCAGCAACATCTCGACAAGCGAGCGGGAGGTTTGATTGGATGGGACGTGAAGCATGCTGGACCATATCGGCGTGTTGGGACGGAATGACCGATCGACGACCGGAACATCGGGGCGCGAGTCTTCGACCGATCGCTCGGCGCGGGTCTCCGACCGATCGCTCGGCGCAGGTCTCCGACCCGTTGCTCGGCGCGGGTCTCCGACCCGTTGCTCGGCGCGGGTCTCCGACCCCGCCGAAACCGCCGACCGAAGGTCTCCCATGCCTGCTGCGTCGGCGGCTCCAGGCAACACGTTACAGTTTGCGACACACAAACCGATTGAAATGAACAACGACCGCCCGCACCACTTCGGCGCACGCTAACGTGAAGCGCGAACAAGCGACTGGTGTGCCAGGCGTGTCCGAAGTTCCCGGACGACCGTAACAACGGAATCGATGCTCGACGCCCCGTTCGCAAACCACGTGCCGAGCCACGTAGTGCGATCGGGACGCTTACCATTGGACTGGTATCGTTTGCAATTCGTTAAGCGAATTGCAGCCAAGCTGGGCACGCCGAAGCCGGATGCTGCTGCATGCTTAAGCAGCAAAGGCCCGCAGATCGTGCAGCCGTGTGGTGAGACGGTCGCTCGCGATCGGCTTGGCAAATGGTCTGGCGTTTTCTTGCCCACAGCCAGGTTTCCCTCGAAAACGGAAGCGGGCAAACGCCGGCGGTGGCACGCGGTCAGATCGAATGTTTGCCGGCCAAGCCGCTGGCACGGACTTTGCTAAGCCAAACCGCAGCGACATTGCAGCGCGTTGTCGACGTTGCGTGCAATGCAGTTGTCACTTCGGTTCTCCTCTCCCGTGCCGAAGTCGAGCGGAAAATGAACAAGTCGAGCGGAAAACCAAACGATTTACTGACTGGCGACGCAGGCCGGGTTGCAATCGACGATCCCGTCACATGGATCACATGGAGAGGAAACCGTAGTATGGACGGCAAGCATCGCGCGACTTCCTTGTGGGGCAACTTTTTCAAGTTGAGCATGCCGCAAATCCGTACATTCCACATGTCGTGGTTTGCGTTCTTTCTTTGCTTCTTTGCGTGGTTCGGGATCGCGCCGCTGATGGCGGTCGTTCGCGAAGAACTGGACTTGACCAAGTCACAGGTTGGTTCCTGCATCATCGCCTCCGTGGCCATCACGGTGATCGCTCGGCTCGTGATCGGCTGGCTTTGCGATCGCATCGGCCCGCGGATCACATACACCTGGCTCCTGGTGCTGGGGGCGATTCCCGTGATGGGAATCGGTTTTGCCTATGACTTCACCTCGTTCCTGATCTTTCGCTTGATGATTGGTGCGATTGGTGCGTCGTTTGTCATCACCCAGTATCACACGTCGGTGATGTTCGCTCCGAACGTGGTTGGCACCGCCAATGCCACGTCCGCCGGTTGGGGCAATCTCGGCGGCGGTGTGACACAGTTGGTCATGCCGGCCCTGTTCGGCTTCTTCGTAGTCATGTTGGGATTCAGCGAGGCCATCGGTTGGCGAGCCGCCATGTTCGTGGCGGGGTTGGTCTGTTTTCTGACGGGCGTGGCCTATTACTTCCTGACCCAGGATGTGCCGGAAGGCAACTTCAAGGAGCTTCGCGAGCAGGGGCGGATGCCGGCCGGCAACAAGACGAAAGGCGCCTTCCTCGAAGCGTGCGCCGATCCTCGGGTCTGGGCGTTGTTTGTGATCTACGGGGCATGTTTTGGAATCGAGTTGACGATCAACAACGTGGCTGCGCTCTACTTTGCCGACTACTTCGGCCTGGGACTGGCGGCTGCCGGGATGACCGCCGCATCGTTCGGACTGATGAACCTCTTTGCCCGCACATTGGGAGGAATCTTCGGTGATACGTTTGGCGGCAAGTGGGGCTTGAAAGGGCGTGTCTTCTTCCTCTTCCTGGCGTTGTTCTGTGAGGGGTTGGCACTCATGCTCTTCTCGCAGATGACGGTCTTGGCTCTGGCGATACCGGCCCTGATCCTGTTCAGCCTGTTCGTCCAGATGTCCGAAGGCGCGACATTCTCGGTCGTTCCGTTTATCAACAAGCGTGCCTTAGGCGCCGTGGCCGGGATCGTGGGGGCCGGTGGCAACGCCGGCGCAGTGGCCGCCGGCTTCCTGTTCAAGGGGGCCATCGCCTGGCCGACCGCGCTGATGATTCTGGGCGCGATCATCGTTGGCTGTTCCTTCTGTGCCCTATTGATTCGTTTCTCGCCGGAAGCGGAAAGCGAGTCCCATCGCGAATATCAGGAAGCGGCGGCCCGCAATCGGAGAGCGGTCGACGAGGAAGACGAGTCGGCGGAACTGGAGCCGGCCTGGACGTAACCAACAAGGCGAACATCGTGATCGACCCAACCCCGTAGTTCTTGACGCACTGCTGTCGTCTAGCCGGCTCCAATGGAGGGAGAGGGCCGGCGGATGTCCGGCTCGGCGGCACAGTGTACCGGCACGCAACCGACGGTCAGCGGTCGCGCGGGTGGCGGCGTTCCGCCCGTCAATTTGGCAACTCGGCGTCCTCCGCCTGCGAAAATCCGCATTTGCCTGCGGCGGACGAGCCCATAGAATTTCTCCCAGCACGTGACATGGAATGTGATGGGAGAGTCGGGTTATGGAGTGCCGTTCAATTCAAGTGAACTTCTGTCTGGTGGCTTGCTTTTGCGCCGCGGCGGCATGGACCGTGCTCGCGTCGGCCGCCGAGCCCGACCCCGGGGCCATTCGCGTGGTCCACGATCGGGAAGCCTTCGTGACGACGATCCATGTGCCGGCCCGGGACGGGGAGGTCGCGTGGCTCGATATTTTGCGAGGTGTCTCCCGAGCGAGGGGCTTTGACGATGCGGCCTTGGACGAGCTCGGTCGACGCGGTTCGATTCCCGTCGACAGCCCATTTGTACGGCCGATTATCGCGACGTTGAATGCGACGTTTTCGCCGGACATCGAGTTTAGCCTGGCTGCGGCGCGGGGGCAGAACGAGCCGGCCGCCCTGCAGATCCGTTTGAACCGCAAAGCCCTGCTGGCGTCGCATCGCGAGATCTCACGCCGCTTGCGCCGCTCCGTGACGGCCAGTTTACGGCCCGCGAAGCGGTATGGGATTCGGCTTGACAAAGGATGGCAGCTCGCACCCCCCGATCAACCGCTCGTGCTGCTGGTGCACGGCCTGCAATCCAGCGGCGACCATATGGCCAACCTCCTGGTGCGCCAGCGTTCCGCCAGAATGCCGTGCGGCGTGTTTGATTATCCGAACGACCAGCCCATCCCGGAATCGGCCCGCTTGCTGGCGGATGAGCTGCAGCGGTTTCGAGACAGCCACCCGCGGCGTCGAGTTGCGTTGTTGACTCATTCGATGGGCGGCCTGGTGGCGCGGGCGGTGGTCGAGGACCCGGCGCTCGACCCGGGAAATGTCGATCGGCTGATCATGATTTCTCCGCCCACGCAGGGGTCGGTTCTGGCCGAGTTCGGATTTGGATTGGACCTTTGCGAGGCGGTCCTGGGGGCCGATCGCCGCGACCACGTTCGCTGGGCCGCGGCAGCCATAGAAGACGGGCTGGCGGATGCACAAGTCGATCTGCAGCCGGGCTCGCCGTTCCTCACCACGCTCAATGCGCGGCATCGCAATCCCAAAATTCGCTACACCGTGATCCTGGGTGATGTGGCCACGCTGACGGCGGAAGAGCTGGTGGCGGCCCGCAGGATGCTCGCCCGTGCAGGTGCAACGAACCGCTGGGTGAGGTTCTTCGGCAGCCGCGTGGACCGCTGGTTGGCGGATCTTGACGAGGTTGTCGACGGCCGAGGTGACGGCGTGGTGGCACTCAAGCGGGGGCGTTTGGCAGGCGTCGAGGACACCGTTATCCGGCACTTCAGCCATCTTAGCTTCAATCGGGCGCCGATGACCGGCGAAGCTGAACTGGTCCTGGAAGATGTGATGCGACGACTCAGGTGAGCTGGTGCACGATCCCACAGCCGACTAACAGCACGGGTCGGGACCGCAGCAGTCCATGGTTGGCAGTTGCGTCTTGCCGGGTAGGGGGCCTTTGGTTTCGCGAGGATCGCGGATTGCGTTGCGGCGACAGTCGAACGGCGCGGCGTCACCGTCCGCAACTGGCGTGTTCGGCGGCAACGGATAAAAGTTATCCGCATACGGCGGCTTCGAGTAGATGGCGAATGTCTTGGCACAGACGGCGGTTCGGACGCCGCGGCGGAGGACGTGCCCGTCATCGTCCGTAACGCTCTTCCAGGGACCCCGGTAGATGACCGCCTGATGGTAATCATCGCAAGGCCCTTGTTTGCCCTTGAAAGCACGGACCGTCATGCTGCGAAACTCAATCCCTTCGATGGCGGCCCAAGGTTCTTCTTGCCGCTCGACAATTTCGACTCCGTAGAAACCGGCTTGCTCGAAGCGTTCCAGCAGTTCGCTCTCCTGATGCGCTCCGCTGATGCAACCGCTCCAGAGCGTCGGGTCGTGCTGCATCTCCAAAGGGACCGGTTCGTCACAGACGATGTCGCTGATGATCGCTCGACCGCCGCGCCGCAGCACGCGAAAGACTTCGTCAAACAATTGCCGGCGATCACCCGGGTTGACCAGGTTCAGAACGCAATTGGAGAGCACCACGTCGACCGAGTCGGAGGCGATCATGGGGGCGTCCGCCCGCAGTTGATCGGCATGATTCTGGGCGCGCAACCAGTCGGCAGGCGTGGCAATCGGCTCGGCGGCCAGGTGCAATGCGAAGGTGTCGAGGTCCAGGGCCAGGTCCTGAATGCGTCCCTTGTGGAATTCGACATTGTGCCAGCCGATCCGGTCGCCGATCTCCTGTTGGTGTCGTCGAGCCAGCGCCAGCATCTCGTCGTTCATATCGACGCCGATCACCCGTCCATTCTGGCCGACGACCTGCGAGGCGATGTAGCAGATCTTGCCGCCGCCGGACCCCAAGTCCAAGACGATTTCCCCTTCCTGAACGTAGCGTGACGGGTCGCCGCATCCGTAGTCTCGATCGATCAACTCCTGTGGCAAGACCTCCAGCAGGCTGGTGTCGTACTGCACGGGGCAGCACAGGGCCGGTTCGGCAGCCTGGGAAGCGGCCGAGTAACGCTGCCCGACTGCGTGTTCAATGTTCAATCCCGCCACTGCCTTTGGTTCCGCCGTCCCGCTCATCGCCGACTGCTCCTTGCTGATCTGAGGTACTGGATTCAGGCCTAGGCGCCGGGGCGGAAATCGGTCAAACCACCGACGTTCCACCCGCGCCGCTGCCTGAGATTCTTATCCTATCGCCGTGTCATGATACCGCAATTCGCCGGAACCGAATGTGGCGCAGCATACGCACGCCTCGGAACTTCTCGGTCACTCCCGGAGTCGCCCCGTCGTGGAGCTTCAGCCGCGCAGGCGGCGGTCTCATGTCGCTTACCGCGGTCGGCTGCGGGGCGCGGTAGGCGCTCGTTCGGGATGTGAAAGATTCCGTAGGTCATGCTGTGCATGACGAATTGCGGGCCTGGGTCGTGCCGGAACGTGCCATCGACCCACCTCGCGCGTCCTTCGCGAGGACCTGCCGCAAGTTTTTACTTCGTTCCCCGGCGGCTGTGGTTTGAATGGCTGCGGTTGGTCCAGCAGGTCGGGTGCCGCTGGACGGTGGAGGGCGAATTTAGGCAAGTCGTCGAGCAACCCGTTGTCTTGGCAGGCAGCACGGTTAAGAATGGGGCCTTGGACGTTCCGAAACCAGGAGCCACTCGTAACCAGGAGCGAGCAAAGCGATGATCTACGTGATTGCGGAAATCGAACTGAATGCTGGTAGCCGTGACCAGTTCATGGCTCATTTGCAGGCCAACATTCCCAACGTGCGGGCGGAAGAGGGGTGCATCGAGTATGTCGCGACGGTCGATGTTCAGGCGGACCTGGCCGCCCAGCCGGCACTGCGGGCCGACACGGTGACGGTTGTTGAAAAATGGGAAAGTCTGGAAGCTTTGAAGGTGCACCTGGCTGCCCCCCACATGGTCACGTTCCGAGAGAACGTGAAGGGTTTGGTGGCGAAGACCGAATTGCGGGTGCTGGATCCGGCCTGACCATGGTGGCGGTAGGATCAACCAGGAAAGAGAAGAGTTGCACAGATGCGAGAAGTGGTCAGCCAGCTTGTAGACACGCTCCAGGCGGGACGTCCCGTCGCCTATTGCCGGCTGGTCGAGACGCGTGGTTCGACGCCTCAAAAGGCGGGCGCCCTGATGCTGGTGTACGCCGACGGATCGCAAGCCGGAACGTTAGGTGGGGGGTGCGTCGAAGCGGAAGTCAAGCGACGCGCCCTGGCGGTGCTCGAACGAGGCGCGGCCGAGGTAGCGACGTTCCAACTGGACAGCGATTATGGCTGGGACGACGGCCTGATCTGCGGCGGGCGGATGGGGATTCTCATCGAACCGTTGCGTTCTGGTGCCGCCCCCGACTACTACCAGCAATTGTTTTCGCTGGTCGAGCGTGGGAAGGGGTTTACCGAGGCGATTGTGTTCGATCGCGAGGCAAGCGGTGGCGTGGAGACGGCTGCGTACTTGTTCGACGAGCATGACACGCCGATCGTTTCCCTGCATGCCGATTTGGCCGAGATCCCGGAGCAAGTCCTGTCCGGCTTGCGACCGCTCGCCACGCGACCTCGCCCGTATACGGCACATGGCGTTGGGTACCTGACGGTGCAACCTCGGTGCCGGTTAGTGATTGTGGGAGGCGGTCACGTGGGGCATGCCGTCGGCAAACTGGCGGCCGAGCTGGAGTTCGACATTTGCGTGGTCGATGACCGCGCGGAGTTTACCTCGGCGGAGCGATTTCCCTTTGCAGAGACGCGTGTTGCGGGGGACATGGAGCAGGTATTGCCGGCGCTGGAGATCACAGCGGACACCTATTGTCTGATCGTGACCCGCGGCCATCATCACGATCAGCGCGCCCTCTATCATCTGGCACAGCGGGGGGCCCGCTATGTCGGCTTGATCGGGAGCCGGCGGAAGATCAAGTTGATCTTTGATGATCTGATCCAAGAGGGGGTGCCGGCCGATGTCCTGGCAGGAGTCTACGCGCCGCTGGGAATTGATATCGGTTCGCAAACCGTGCCCGAAATTGCCGTCAGCATCTGTGCAGAGCTGGTGGCGCACCGCAATTGCAACGGCCGCGTTCCAGGACGTCCGGCGGCGGTCAATGTGCCGGGAGTCGAGTGCGAACAGGGATGACAACCGCAGCGTGCGGAGTACCCGAACGGTCGTGCCGGCTACGGGGCGCTCGCCCTTCTTGGCACAACGTCTCGAAAGCCTGCGATAAGTATGCAACCGGCCCGTTCTTTTTCATCGTACGGCATCATTCCGGCAGCGGGCAGAAGCCGGCGGATGGGGCGGCCGAAACTGACCTTGCCGTGGGGCGAGGCGACGGTCATCGAACAGGTGGTGAATGCCTGGCAACAGGGTGGTGTCGCGCACGTCGTGGCGGTCGTCAGGCGGGATGACGAGCAACTCCGCGAGCTATGTGTGCAAGCCGGTGCCCGGGTGGTCACGCCGGCCCTGCCGCCGGCGGAAATGAAAGACTCGGTCTTGCGAGCACTCGAGTTCATTCAGGAACGGGATGCGCCTTCCGGGGACGCGGCCTGGTTGCTGGCGCCGGCGGATATGCCCCGCCTGTCCGCGGAGGTCATCCAAGCCTTGTTGGATGCACATGGCGTGGACGAGGGGGCGATTCTGGTGCCGACGCATCGGCCGGCGGTCGACGCCGGGGCGGCACGGGAACAGCAGGCCCGGCGCGGGCACCCGGTTCTCTTTCCCTGGGCCTCTGCGCAAGATGTCGCCAGGCTGGGCGAAGACGAAGGAGTGAACGCGCTGGTTCAAGGGGCAAACGTGCGCGAGATTGAAGTCGGTCATGCCGCGGTTCCGGATGATTTGGATACGATGGACGATTATCGGCGGCTATCGTCCGGCGAACATGGCGACTGAGTTGTCGGGGGGGGGGGCGCGTCGACTTCCCTCGCAACTGGTGACGTCTTACACTGGAACAGATTTTCCGGCATCCGTGACGATGTCGTTCGCTCGAGTGAGACCCATGATTACCACGTATTCTCGATTTCGCTGGACGTTGTGGATGGGCGCCGCGATCATGCTGGCAACCTCACTGCCCGGGTGTACGGGATGCAACCAGGATCCGCTCGTCAAGCGGAAGCAGGAACTGGATGATATTGACAAGGAGAAGAAGAAAAAAGAGCCCAAGAAGGACTTCGAGATCGAGCCGATCAAGACCGTGCCGGCGGACGACTTGATTGTTCGACCGCTGGCGAAACCGGGGCATTGGCTGACGACGTTTCACGAGATTAAGGCGAACAATTTCAACTTCTCCGCGCAACTTGTAACCAGCACGACGGACGAACGGGGTAATCCGTTTCCGGTCGATTCGACGTCCTACGTCCTCCAAGGAACACGACCTGCAAAACTAGCCAAGGGGCAAGCACGACGATTCGAGACGACTCACTTCGTTCCGCGGGCGGGCGCATTGACGACCGAGACGGTCTGGTTCAACGGCGAATTGCGTGCCTCGCGCGGCGGGCGACTGGTGGTGCAACCGAGCCGCGATCCGATGACCGCGATGCCCGGTTATCAGTACTACTTCATGGTTCTCTCGAGCAGCCCGGGGCGGTATGGCTTTCTGCAGCGCCTTTCCGCCATCAATACCCCGACCGACGGCGAATTTGAAGACGATACGCTGCTCTACTATCGCGTCTTGCAGCCGGTGATCGATCGTTTCGTGCCCCTGCCCAGCAACCCGCTGACCTGGACCTGTGTCAGTTATGTGCTCCTGGATGATCTCGATCCATCACGCTTTACACCGGCGCAACAGCAAGCGCTGTTGGACTGGTTGCATTGGGGCGGGCAAGTGATCATCAGCGGCCCCAATTCGCTCGATAAGCTCAAAGGGAGCTTCCTGGAAGACTACCTGCCGGCCCAATCCGGTGAGACGGTCGAAATTGACGCGGCGGCGATTGCCGAACTGAACGACTACTGGTCGCTGCCGCCGAAATCAGACGCCGGGCCCTCCAAACAGCCGGCGGCCGGCCGTTCGGAACCAACCCGCAAGGCGTCGCGGAAGTTGGAACTTCAGCCGCAAGTGCCCCTGTTCGGCGTGGCCCTCACAGCCCACCCGGATGCCGCGCCGGTCGCCGGGACTGCCCAACTTGTCTGGGAACGCCGGATCGGCCAGGGACGCATTGTCGCCACATCGTTTTCGCTGACCGATCGATACCTGATGAATTGGGGGGCCAGCTACGACAGCTTCTTCAATGGCTGTGTGCTGCGTCGGCCGCGGCGTGAGTTTGTCAAAGCGGTCATCCCTTCCACGGCGTTCGAGGTGGCCAGCACGCGATGGGTCGATCTCAACTTGAGCGCCAAGGATTCGCGGTTGATCACGACGCAGCGTTATTTTACACGCGACGTTGGCCACTACACGGAAAACCGCGAGCCGGCTCGGGAGCCGGGTGAAGAGACGAGCCTTGTCGAGCAGATGCTGGAAGGGACTGCGGGCACGGCTGGCGGCAATGCGGCGGCCCGCCGCGCGGACCGTGATCGGGGCCGGCCGCGCCTGGCCGCGACGGCCGAGGCCACGAATGTCGAGGACTGGCACAACGATGCCTATCCGCCGCGGCTGAACTACGGGATGGGGGCATGGAACGACCGCAGCGGCGCTTCCGATGCAGCGCGCCAGGCCCTCGAGGATGCGGCGGGCATCTCGATTCCGCAAGGCGATTTCGTCCTCCGCGTCCTGGCGCTGTACCTGCTCGTCCTGGCGCCCCTTAATTGGGGCCTGTTTCGGATGATTGGTCGCGTCGAATGGGCCTGGGCCGCGGCTCCCCTGATTGCCATTGTGGGCGCGTTTGTGGTGGTGCGAACCGCCCAGTTGGACATCGGCTTTGCCCGCAGCGTCACGGAGGTCGTGGTGGCTGAAGTCCACGGCGACTATCCGCGGGCGTTGGTTACCCGCTATTCTGCCATGTACACCTCGCTGTCAACCGGCTACGACTTTGTCTTCGAAGATGATGCGGCCCTGGCCCAGCCGTTAGGCGACGTCGATTTCAAACCGGACCAGGGCGCCACGACCCATACGGTCACCATGCATCGGGAGGGTGACTTGCGATTCGGCGGCATTCAGGTGGCCTCCAACAGCATCGGCTATATGCACAGCGAACAGCATGCGGACCTGGGTGGCGTGTTCGCACTTTCCGGCGATGCCGAGCAGGGGTGGCAGATTTCCAACGGGTCGCGATTCAATCTGAGCGGGGCCGGCATCCTGCGCGGTGAAGCGGAGGGCCTGGTCAGCGGTGCCTGGGTCGGCGAGCTGCCGGCCGGAGCACGGATGCCGCTGGCATTCGAGACCCTCCCCGCCGGCCGCCGGCAACTGGCCCAATGGGATCAGGTCCTGGCTACACTGAGCTACCGCAGGCAGGCGGATGCGCTGCTGCAACGGCTGGATACCAACAGCGACAACACCATTGACCGCAACGAGGCGGCTGCGGACGCCCAGGTGCTGGGCGTCTTCGACCGGATCGACGGTGCCTCCAGAGTGCCTCGTGACGGGCGCTGGAGTGCGGACGAGGTGACACACTGGTGTCGCCAGACGCGGGCCGGCGAAGTCTCCGTGGGGCAACTGGTTGAACTGGCGAGCCAGATGTTGGCTCTGCCCGAGGGGGAAGTGCGCCTCATCGCCTGGTCGGATGACGAGATCCCCGGCATGACGATTCGTCCCGATGCTGCCCAGGTGATGCGTCGGACGCTATTTGTCGTGCATCTCAAGAGAGCGCCCATGACACCGGCCGTGCCCGACCGGAACGGAAAGGCGGATGTCACGTCGGAGGTCGAACGTCCGCTGGATGCCGTGGAACCGGTGGATGATGGCAGCTTGCCGATCGAACCGGCGAAGGAAGAGCCGAACAACGACGAAGCAGCCGGTGACGAAGCAGCCGGTGACGAAAAAGCCAGTGACGAAAAAGCCAGTGAGGAAGCGGCCAGTCAGGAAGCGGCGGTTGACGCACCGGCGGATTCTGGAGCATCAACCGACGAAGCAGACTCGCCCGCCGGCCGCCAACGTGCTTCCGATTCCGATTCCGATTCCGATTCCGCTACGGATGAAGACGCTGGCCAAAGCGGCGGCCAACGCGACCAGGCAAGCGAATGACCCCACGATAACCAGCCGGATGGCGAGATCGCGATGATCGAACTGATCGACTTTGGAAAAGACTACGGCGAGTTTTGCGCCGTCGAGCGGCTCAACTTGAAGATCGAAGCTGGCGAGATGTTCGGCTTTATCGGACCGAATGGGGCCGGCAAGAGCACATCGATTCGATTCCTGGCGACGCTGCTCAAAGCCAGTCGCGGCGAGGGCATCGTTAACGGATTCAGTGTGACGCGGGATCCGATGAGCGTGCGCCAGAGCGTTGGCTACATGCCGGACAACTTTGGCGTCTACGACGGGATGAAGGTTTGGGAGTTCTTGGATTTCTTCGCCGTGGCGTATCGGATTGGGCGGTCACAGCGGAAGCGAGTGATTACCGACGTCCTGGAATTGCTCGATCTGGCACACAAGCGGGACGACTTCGTCAACGGATTGTCGCGGGGAATGAAGCAGCGGCTCTGCCTGGCCAAGACGCTCGTTCATGACCCGCCGGTCTTGATTCTGGACGAGCCGGCCAGCGGTCTGGATCCACGCGCCCGGGTCGAAGTCAAAGCGTTGTTGAAGGAACTCCGACGGATGGGCAAGACCATCCTGATTTCCAGCCACATCCTGACGGAACTGGCCGACTGCTGCACGTCGATCGGGATCATCGAGCGCGGCCAACTGCTGATGCACGGGCCGATCGCGGAAGTGCATCGCCGAATCCGCGGCAACCGGGTCGTCGACATCAAGTTCACTGACAAGATGGACCTGGGTCTGACCATCCTCCGCAGTGCCGAGATTACCCGAGACATTCAAGTCGAGGACCATTCGGCGGTTGTCGAGTTGGAGACGGATGACCGTGGCGTTGCCGAGTTGCTGAACCAACTGATCGGGCAGGGGGTCGGAATTCGTAGTTTTGGCGAGAAGGAGCCGACGCTCGAAGACGTCTTCATGATGGTGACGAAGGGCCTGGTGAGTTGAATCAGGTCGCCTGTTGGCCGGGCCATTCCGTGCGGCGGGACGCGGCGATCTCGCGGCAGTTCCGCGCGGCTCACGGAGGTCGGACGCCGTAAGAGACTCCATTGTCAATGACCCATCGCATCGCCTGCTTCGGCGGAATCTACAATAACTACCTGGCGTTGGAGGTTGCCCTGGCCGATGCTCGGCGGAGGGGAGTCGATGCCATGTTCTGCCTGGGAGACATGGGCGCATTCGGCCCGCACCCGGACCGCGTGTTTCCCCTCCTGGATGCTAACGGGGTGGCCTGCGTGCAGGGAAACTACGATGACTCGATCGGCAACGCGCTCGACGACTGTCAGTGCGGATACACGGATCCCCGCGACAACCACTTTGCGCAGCTCAGCTATGACTACACTTTGGCGAAAACCAGCGAGGCAAACCGAGATTTCCTGCGCGGATTACCCGCGGAGATCCGCTATGAACTGGGTGGCCTGCAATTGCTGCTCTGTCACGGGAGCCCGCGGCGGACGAACGAGTTTCTCTGGGAGTCGACGACGTCGACCCACTTCTTGAACTGGATGGCGGAGCAGCATCAAGCGGATGTCACGGTCGCCACGCATACCGGAATCAAATGGCACCGTCCGCTTGGCGCCGGCCGCCATTTCGTCAATGTGGGTGCGCTCGGGCGACCCGAAAATGACGGCACGACGGTGGTCTACTACACACTGTTGCAAGTGTGTGGCGGGCAGTTCGGCGTCGAATTCGTGCCGGTCGAGTATGACCACCACCGTCTGGCGGCGGAAATGGCCGCGGAGCAGCTTCCCAGGGAATTCATCGACTCGATCCTTACCGGCTGGTGGACGACGTGCCTGGAGATTCTGCCGGCCAAAGAACGGCGTCGAGGCCGCCACTAACGGCCCTGCGCGGGTCTCCAAACTTGCTCGGCGCAGGTCTCAATACTTGTTCGGCGCGGTTCGCTAACCTTGCTCGGCGCGGGTCTCCCGCGTTGCTCGGCGCGGGTCTCCAAGGTTGCTCGGCGCGGGTCTCCAAGGTTGCTCGGCGCGGGTCTCCGACCCCGCCGAAACCGCTGACCGAAGGTCTCCAACACCGCGCGTGTGCGCATCATTTACCGCGCGTGTGCGCATCCTTCCTCGTGACATGCACATGTGGTCCGCGCACGTTTCAAGAGCGACCAACGGCTGATCACTCAGGCGGGTTAGATTAGAAGCGATGGTTGATCTGGATAATGGCTTCGGCATCGAAGGGCCGATTTCTGCCACGAAGCAAGGGGAGGACCACGCCCATCCGCACCTCGCGATCACCGAGATCGGCCTGCATCCCTAGCGCCAAGTTGAGATAGTTGACGCCCAGCTCACTGCTCTCCAGATCATAGCTGTCGTTGTCGGTGTCGATGTCGACGATATCGGTGCCGGCCATCAGGGTTGTGTAGTGCAGTTCGCAAAGTGCGGCGATCCCTTGGAGGCAAGTCGCCTGTGGATTGTCGTAGATGCGGCGGGCCATCGCCATGCTGATGAACAGAAGCTCCTGTTCGGTGAACGTGTCCAGCACCACGCCCTCAGACGGCGTTTCGACCTGGACTTCGTTCCCGTTCAAGGGAATGTCCAATTGGACAAATCCCTGGATGCTGGTGTCGTCATTTGGCGTATGGAGGAATCCGACATAAGGGAGAGCGTGATACGCGTCGTTGAAGATCGTCACATCGCTATGGGGGAGTTCGACGAAGCCGTTGCTGCCGGTGGGAAAGTCGATCCCGCAACCGGCGCCCCAGACGGTCGTCTCCGTCGTATAGCAGGCGTGCTTCAGCAGCAGAGAGACATTGCCGATCCTGCCGTTGGTAAGCGTGAAGTCAGGGGCAGCCACATCAAACCGGCTCAGCACGGGCAAGCGGATGTCGACCGACCAGCGATCCGCGAAGAAGGTCTTTTCGATGCCGATGGTCGATCGGTCGAGGTCGATCGATTGCCGCGCGACGCCGGCGGTGGGGTGCGAGACCTCTGCGGAAAATGCGTTCTGAAAATGTTGGTAGGAGAGAATGACGCGGTTCGAGGGCAGGACCGTGTTGTTCTTCGAGATCCGTCTCCGTATCGCGAGGGCGGTGACCGGGATATCCGTCGATGCGGTGGCCCTCCGCGGCGGGCCGGGGTTGCCGGCCTCGTCCCGGATCGTAAACTCGAGCTCGAATTGCCCCATATCGACCAGGGAGTCGCCCAAGACGGCGATCGGGCGTCGCACTCGAGCAAAACTCGATCGCGTCCGGTTGCGCCGAAACAGGGTGAATGTCGATCCTGCGGGCGGGTCGAAGGATTCGGGGCGGGACGATGCCGGTTGTCGCAATAACGGTTCCGGGACCGCGGGAACGTCCGCTTCCGGATCCTCGCCGTCCGGGGCCGGGCGGGTCAGGGCGGGGGGCGGATCGCGATTCGGGCGGCCCTCGGGCGGAACCAGACCGGGTTCCGGCGGATTCGGCAGCGGCCGAATGGGCAACGCGGGACGGTCGCTGGGAGACTCCGCCTGGGCGACCAGCAGGCGTTCGAACCAGGCGGCGTTCTCCGCGCGGGTGGCGGCATCGAGCAGGCTGGGCGGCCCGGTTTCAGTCCCGTGATCCAGCTCGTCGGCAGCAGAAACAAACGTTGCCCCTACCGACGCCAGCAGCATGCCGACCGCTGCGAGACTGAGGAACCAGTTCCACCTGGCGGAACCGCGCTGCGTCCCGAGCGAATTCAGCGTCTTACGTTGTGGCATGCGCGGACTTGGTGCGCACGGTGTGGGGGCGACCCGCGGGGGCGAACCAGATTGTTGCCCGCTCCCTTGTTGGCTATGGCCCTGCCACCTTAGGTAAGATAATCCGGACATATCAAGTCTATCGGTCACATAAGTGTTGCGGTCTTAGGAATAATTGCCGATAGTTGCCCGACGTGACGGAGCGTCGGCAGCATCCTGAGCGCCGCCCCCAGGCAACGGCCCCCGGTTTTCGCATTCAGGTGCCGTCAGCTGCCGATGCCGGGCGGCTATCCATCCGGGGCCCTTTCCAGCCGCGCCGGCGTGGGAGATTGCCGCCGGCGGATGGCTGCGCCCGGGTTGGCGGGACCGGTTGGCGGGACCGGTGGAGATGAAGATGGCGCGCGTCCGTCAAGCAGAGGCGGGAGGGATGGGTCCGGCCAGCCGGTTACCTTACGATGGTGGAGCGGGCCCCGTGAGGGCGTTGATGGAACGGGGCGACCTGGAGTGGTGGGCATCTTGAATCCGTTGGCACGAAAGCTCTGTTCTCCCGCGGAGGCGGTTGCCCGAATCGAGGGCGGCCAGACGGTGGCAACCGGTGGGTTCATCGGGGCGGCGGTGCCGGAAGCCCTGTTGGTTGCGCTGGAGAAGCGCTTTCTGGAATCCGGACACCCGCGTGACCTGACGCTCATCTACGGGGCCGGCCAGGGCGACGGTGATCGCCGGGGCCTGAACCACCTGGCGCACGCAAAGCTGGTTAGACGGGTCATTGGGGGTCATTGGGGGCTGGCACCGCGGATGGGCCGGCTGGCGATGGCGGGCGAGATCGAAGGATACAATTTTCCCCAGGGTGTGATATGCCAGTTGTTTCGGGACATTGCGGCTCGCCGTCCAGGTTGCCTCACGCATGTCGGTTTGGGCACGTTCATTGATCCGATTCATCAGGGGGGGCGGATCCATCCCGCAACACCGGACGAGGGGTTGGTCGAGCGGTTGGAATTGCACGGCCAGACGTGGCTCTTGTACAAGGCGATTCCTGTCCACGTGGGGCTGATCCGGGCCGAGGCGGCGGATCCGCTGGGAAACCTTACGATGGAGGGAGAGGTGATCATCGGCGAAGTCCTGCCGATCGCCCAGGCGGCCCACAATCACGGTGGTCTCGTGCTGGCCCAGGTCAAGCGGTTGGTGGAAACGCCGCTTCCGCCCCATTCCGTTCATGTGCCGGGTGTGCTCGTCGACCGGATCGTGCTGGGCGGAGAGGACGATCACGAGCAGACGTTTGGCGAGACAAACCCGGCGTTTTGCGCCCCGCAGCCGGCCGCGTTGCCGGCCGGAGCCGCGCCGTTGCCGATGGGCGTTCGGCGAGTGGTGGCCGCACGTGCCTGTGACGAGCTTCCTGAAGGGGCGATCTGCAACCTGGGCATCGGGATGCCCGAGGGGATCGCTCGGATTGCCGCCGAGCGTGGACGGCTGGACGACGTCACCCTGACGGTGGAAAGCGGTCCCTACGGCGGGATGCCGGCCGGCGGGCTCGCCTTTGGGGCCAGCGTCTACCCGCACGCGATCATCGACCAACCGGCGATGTTCGATTTCTACGATGGCGGCGGGTTGGACTTTGCCGCCCTGGGCGCGGCGCAGATTGACCGGTTCGGCAACGTCAATGTTTCCAGGTTTGGGAGTCGCCTGGCGGGAGTTGGGGGGTTCGTGAACATCACGCAGGCGGCCAAGCGGCTGATCTTCTGCGGCACGTTTACGGCGGAAGGCTTGGAAGTCGCAGTTGACCAGGGGCGGCTTCGCGTTGTGCGCGAAGGGGCCGTACGGAAGTTCGTTCACACGGTCGAGCAAGTCTCCTTCTGCGCGGAACGGGCTCGAACGCTCGGTCAGGAAGTGCTGTACATTACCGAGCGAGCCGTGTTTCGGCTCGCCCCGGAGGGCCTCGAATTGACCGAAGTCGCACCCGGCATCGACATTGAACGAGATGTCGTGGGGCAGATGGAGTTCGTTCCTCGGATCGGCAACGTGACGGAGTTTCCTCAGCATGTCCTGGCGTCGCCTTGAGTCGGTGCATGGTGCGGCCGCGTCGCCCAGATTCCCTGGCCGTCCGGCGCGTCAGCCTTTACACTGAAGCCAGGATGCCAAAGACGAATCGAGGGAGGTGACCGATGCGCGACACGAACTGCCGTGAGTTTCTTCGCATGTCTCGCCGCGAACTGTTGTCCGTGGGGACCGCCGGCGCGTGGGGATTGAGCCTGCCCCACCTGTTGCAGTTGCGGGATGCGGCCGCGGCCTCTGGCGGGGGCAGCTTTGGGGCCGCCAAGTCCGTGATCTTCCTGTTCCTGCACGGCGGCCATCCGCAGCACGAGACGTGGGATCCGAAGCCGGGTGCTCCGGCGGAAGTTCGTGGCGAATTCCCCACGATTGATACCGCGATTCCCGGGTATCAAGTCAGCGACGTATTGCCCCGTTGTGCGGCGTTGGCCGATCGGATGGCCATCGTTCGTTCGATGGCCCACGACAATCCGAATCACGTTCAGGCCTGCTTGCCGGCGATGACGGGACATACGCATCCGCGCAGCGTGCGCGGCCGCGGGGATTTTCCGCCCGCCGACACGGACTTTCCGCACTTTGGCGCCGTCCTCGATCACCTGCGGCCCGGGGCAAGCGAGTTGCCGAACTGGGTGCAGTTGGGGCCGGTCATGACGCGCAGCAATCGCACGGTGTTGCACGGCCAGTCGCCGGGACTGCTGGGCCCCGCCCATGCGCCGCTGATTGTCGATCAGGACCTCACGGCGGACGATGTGCAAATCACGGCGGTGACACCGCGGATCACGGTCGAGCGGATGCAGGGGCGGCGCAGTCTTCTCGCGGAGATTGACGCTCAACGGAAAGGGTTGGCACGCGTCGCCGCCGAGACGAAGGACGATTATTACCGCCGCGCCTATGACCTGTTGGCGGCCGGCAGCACGCGCGCCGCATTCGACCTGGCAGCCGAGCCTCAGGAGGTCCGCGACCGTTATGGGATGCACCATGTGGGCCAATCGTGCTTGCTGGCTCGCCGCCTGGTGGAGGCCGGCGTGCCGTTTGTCAATGTTCATTACTGCAAGACCCCCAGCGGTTCGTGGGATACCCACGGCCAGAACTTCAAGAAGATGCGTGAATCGCTGGGGCCGACGCTCGACCAGGTCTTCTCCGCCTTGATCGAGGATCTCGAACAGCGCGGGTTGCTCGACCAGGTGCTGGTGGTGCCGATGGCCGAATTCGGCCGGACGCCCAAGATCAACAAGAATGCGGGCCGCGACCATTGGCCGTTTGTCTACTCGCTGGCCCTGGCAGGCGCCGGGCTGAAACGGGGAGTTGTGGTTGGTGCGTCCGACCGGTTGGGCGCGTACCCGCAGAGCAAGCCGTACGATCCGGCGGACATGGCGGCCACGATCTACCATCTGCTCGGCATTCCCGCCGAGACGGTGCTCCTGGATCGCCAGCGGCGGCCCCATCGGCTCGTCGCGGGACGAAAGATCGATGAGATTTTAGCGTAGGCCGTTGTGCCTGGGGCAAGGTGCGGGGTGACGCCCGCAGCCGGGCCGGCTGGCCGCCTTCCGGTTAGGGTCGGCGGGAGGTTGGCAGGGGGATTGAGAAGAAGCCGCCTCCGAAGCCGCCGCCTCCAAGACCGCCGCCACCCAGGCCTCCTTTCCCATCGCCCGGGAATCCGCCATGGACGGTACCGTCACCTGTCTCCAGCCGCCGAATCACTGCGGCGATTTCGTCGTGCACGGCTCGCTTCTGACGGATTATTAAGACGGCACGGGCAACGACCACGGTCGCCTCCTCGTCTCCGTCCTGCGCCGCCAGCCGGGCCAGTTGTCCGTCCTCGCCGAACAGATCCGGTTTGGAGGCAGCCACCAGTAGCGTCCCTTCACGGTCGGGGTGCTCTTGGTTGCGCCACGAGTCGGGTTGGACGAGCGTCGGCAGGAGCATGGCCAGGCTGTCGGCAACATTCGCATGCAACCGATAGTAGGTCGTGATCACTTCGTTCGGGTCGACGGCGTGACGGTCGCGCGGCTTGGAGACCCGCAGGGCCGCGCGATAGGTCTCCAGCAACTTGAGGACTTCCATCTGGATCGTTTCCTGGTTGCGAATCACCAGGGTGCCAGGTTGTGCAAATTGAATGGAGCCGGGTCCGCCGACATCGCCCCAGGCTTCCGTGTCCGTCTGGGATATCACGGCGTCGCGGAGGGAGTCCGATTCGCCTTCGTCGCGACACAGATCGCGGACATCATAAACAACTGTCCGCAGATAGGCCTGGGCCGTTTCTTCGCTGGTGATCCAGAGGACGCCGTCGCGGAGAATCCAGGTCAGATCGAAGTCGATGACCATGGCTTGAAGCACGGTCTTCAGCGTCCGGTCGGCCAACTCGAGTGTCACCGGCTGGCGCTCGCGGACGCGGATGTCGCGCAGTGCCGGGAGGTCGAGGCGAATATCGATTTCCAGCTTGCGGCCCAGTTCACTGATGGCCGAATCGAGCGGCGTGTCGTCGAAATCGACGCTGACGTTCTCGAGCAACTTTTCCCTGAGGACGACATGCTGTGGTGGATCCAGGACGAACGTCTGCCGGCCGTGCTTCCGCAGGGCAGACAACAGCCCCTCCACCTGCCGATGGATTTGTCCCGAATGCCGCAGAAACATGACGTCGCCGAGGAAATTCAACACGCCCATTCCGCCGACAACTTCCCAACTGTCGGGGGCCACGGCATTCTCGATGACAACCCGCAAGTCTTCGGTTTCGTACCCGGCGTCCAACAAGTCGCTCAGGTTGTAGGGGACCGTCGTCAGGTGTTCTGCGGCGGCCAGTTTCGATGTCATGTGGAGAATCTCATCTTCGTAATACCAGGCCAGTCCGCTGGCGTGCAGTCGATTCAGCAAAAGGTAGATGGGCGCATTGTCCAGGCGATCGGACACCGGTTCGCCCGGTTGAATGCCGGCCTCGGCAAGCTGATTGTTCTCGGTGAGCACGACCAGGTTCTGCTCGGTCCGCAGCCACTGGATGACTTCGCGCAACGAGGAGTCGGAGAGGTCGACGCTGGCCGGCGCGGCCAACTTCTCCGGCATCACCGAAGCGGGGTCGATCAGCTTGGGCTCGTCGCGGATTTCCGGCAGCGGCGGCTCGGCGGGCGGAGCATCATCCGCACGGCTCAGGGAGGCGGTCAGGGCCAGGCAAGCGGCCATTCCCGAAATCAGGTTGCACCAACGACGAATCAACATTTTGCATGCCCTTCAAGTGCGAGCGGAGAGGGGGCCACAACCGATTGGCGAGTGACGCGGTGGCGGGAGATCGCCAGGCCACCGACAACCCCTCCATCTTACTCGGCCGATCCGCCGGAAAGGGCATCCCGATCGGTTTTTGGATCCCATCGATCGCCCGCATCCAGCGCACCGACGATCATTGCGGGCCGAGGTCATACTGAAGCTGCTCGGCGCGGGTCTCTGACCCCACCGAAACCGTCGACCCGCTCGGCGCGGATAAGCTGCTCGGCGCGGGTCTCTGACCCCGCCGAAACCGTCGACCTGCTCGGCGCGGGTCTCTGACCCCGCCGAAACCGTCGACCTGCTCGGCGCGGGTCTCTGACCCCACCGAAACTGTCGACCTGCTCGGCGCGGGTCTCTGACCCCGCCGAAACCGTTGACCGCAGGTCTCCACTTCCGCCTGCACAACCCAGCATCATTCCTGAACGAACAATCATCCAGTCCAAATCGGTGTGTCATCGCTTGCGGTGCACTTGCCCGATACGCCCCACTCATCAGCCGGCGCGCATCACTGCCTGGTGTTCACCGCCATCAACGGAATCGTGGCGAACGCCGCACGGCTGATGAACGACCCTGGCTACAGTTCGTCGACCCCGGTGAAATTCGTCAGCACGGCTCGCAGCTTACGGCGTAGTACGGTGTAGCTGAAGAAGGCCTTACTCAGCTCGTAGTTTTGCGTGACCATTGCGGTGCGATAGGCATGGTCATCGATGACGCGCTGCACGTGCCTTACGGTATCACGGGTGAGGTAACCGTCCATGGTCACGACCTGGAATCCGCGTGGCTCGATGTCGGCGATGAAGATTGAGTAGCGATTGACGAGGATCGGTTTGCGGTAGTAGAACGCTTCCAGGAGGGCATTCCCGAAGCCCTCGTAGAGGCTGGGATAGGTGATGAAGTCGGCGACGGCGTAGGCATCGCCCAGCGTATACACTTGGCGCCCCTTGTCGTCGACGCGTCGCTTCTCATCAATGCGATCATCAATGAACCGCATGTCCACGTTCTGCCGGTCCGCCATTTCGATGAGGGCTTCGCGATACTCATTGCCTTCGTCACCCGAAGCGTGGGAAATAACGAGCTTGCATTTTGGATTGCGCAGTTCGGCGACAAGCGAAATGGAGTGCTCGATTCCTTTTCGCGGTACGACGCGTGTCGGCTGGAGGAACATCACGTCGTCGTCTGCCAGCCCGATCTCGCGGCGCAGCGAGATGGCATAGTCGTCGGGTTCGGGAGGGCTTTGTTCGAAGTCCAAGACGTTCGGCACCAGCGCCGAGGAGACGCCGCGGCGGTGGCTCAGATCCTCTTGAGCGAACGAGTTGATCGTGACGTGCTGGATCGAGGGTAAGTCGGGTGGGAAGGCCATGGACAAAAAGTCGCCCACGGCATTGACGGAGAAACGGTCACGCTCCCAGTAGAAATCGTGGTGATGGGCCAGGGTGGGAAACCCGGTCTCGGCCACGAAATGGGTGATCGCGACGCCCAACGGAATGTTCATGGGGATCGTCGAGGCGTTCTCGATGATGAGAATCTCAAGCGAGAAGTTCTGTACGAACTGGTACAGTTGGTGCTTGAGGTGTTCTGCCAACGATTCGATCAGCCGCGTGATGTCGGGCGTTCGCGTGAACTTGCCATAAACGTGCCGGTTGATGTAGGCGATGTCGTCGGCACCGAACCACGCCTGCGGCGCGATCATGCTGACGGCCGGGTCGCGATCCATTTGGCCGGCGAACCAGAAACTGCGGTGTTCATGATCCCACAGGACTTGCGCCCATTTCGCGCTTTCCAACGAGACGCCATCCGTGCCGGCAAAACGCGTCGATACAAAACCGATGTTGCGTCCCATGGCTTGTTCCCTCGCACATCGCCCGAATGCGACAAGTGATTGACTGGAGTTTGATGAGTCTTTGTGCCACGAATGACCCCGTAGCGACCCGTCGAAGGCCGCCAGTTGCGGGCTTCCACGTCCCGTCCCCGAGTCGATTGGCAATGCAACTTTGAATGCTACGTCGAGTTTTACGGATTGCCCAAACATTCCGTTATCGACGGTAAATCAGTGACGATCGCGTCCGGTGCGCAATCGCGCACCTGCTCTTTGTCGGCACGCAGACGAAGGCTTCTCTCGTCTCCTGCGAAAAGTATCGTGCGAAACCCGACCTGTGACGCTGCCCAAACGTCATTCAACATATCGTTGCCAACATAGACCACGCCCGAGGGGGGAATGTCCATGCCGGCGAGCACCTTGGCCGCCTGGCGAAACATCGCGAGCCCCGGCTTGGACTCGCCAAACAGATACGAGAAAAACTGCAGATCCTCGGCAAACCCGAGCTCGCCCAGCGTCTGGCCCAGCAGGGCGGGAAAGAGTTGAGCCGTCATTGCCTGCGCGTTGCTGACAATGCCCAGCCGGATGTTCCGACGTCCCAGTGCTGCCAGGCAAGCTACCGCGTCTGGCATCGGCCAAACCGGATTGACGCCGCATTCATAGCGGACGGCGATGATGTCCGGGTCGACCCGTTCGGTCGCCGGGGCCAGGCTGGGGACGCGCCGGCCGATCCCCGCGAGGGTGTCTCGCCAGACCGCCACGATATCGACCTCCGGGTGGCGGAGGCCGGCATCCCGCGCCCGTCGATGGTGTTCCCCAATCGTCTCCTGCAGCAACTGGGCGGTGAAGTCGGCCACCTGAGTTGACGTCAGGCCGACGGAAATCAGCGCCTCGCGAAACACTTCGTCATTTGATGTGCCGGTTTGCAGCGTGATGTCACCGGCGGCGCTAATCAGCAAGGTGCCGTAAATATCGAAAATCACTGCCCGAATTCCGGGCAGCCGATTCAATTGCGGGATGGTCTGCGTCGGACGCGGCTGCAGAGGCCGGCTGAGGCCGCGGATCAGCTCAACGGTGCTCGAATCCATGGATCAGGGCTCAATTCGCAGGGGGCACAAGCGGTCGATGTCCAAAAACGAACGCAAAATATTCAATGGTTGCCGGATTGAGGCCACGTCGTCCTGCCGCGATGCAAACAGCGTTCCATAAATGGTCTGCAGCCTGCGTCCGCAGGTCGCCAGGGAGAATTCCGTGCGCACGACGGCCGCATTTGCAGCGACGCGCTCCTGCCAATCCGCGGGGCTTCGTTGCAACGCCGTCCGCATCCAGGGGTTTGCATTCAGGATCTCCGCGGCCGCGGATGAGTCGCCGACGGCCCGCCGAATGACGGCCGCCTGCTGGGACGTCGTGAGGGCTGCAAAGTCGATCATTCCGCCAGCGATTCTCGCCCGCAACTTTGTCTCGCTGTCCGGATCCAACGGTTGGCCGTAGGCACGACAAAGGCCATGGTGGAACTCCAGGGCCCCCGCGACGAATGCCTCGGCCCCGATCCATGCAACCGGGACGTCGAGCGAGTTGCCGAGGTGATCAAGCTGAAGCCCCTGCTCGCAAAAGTCCTGAGTGATTTCCGCGAGGTTGCGTCCAATCAAGGGCCTGTGGTGGAGCCAACACTCGAGGAACACCAGGCCGAACCCTTCGGCGACGCTCGTCGTGATCATCCGATCGGCCGCCGCCAGGTTTTCCTCGAACGACATTCCTTCCTGTAAACCGACATTAAAGAGCACGGGAAGATCGAGCTCTCCGGCCAATTGGGTCCAGCGATGGAAAGACGGGACTTCGACCTCGCTGGTCGCCGGCAGCGTCACGGCGAAGGTCGTCCCCGGGGCGGCGATTGCGGCCCATAAGAGGAGTTCGCCCAGGTTCTTGCGGCGAATGCCGCGGACGGGATAGAGGACCAACTGCCCCGTGTTCGTCAAGCCGTGAATCCGGCAGAACCGCCGGAACGCGTCTTCCCGTGATGGCAGCGAGCCGGCGACGCTTGCCGGGTTGGGGAGAAAGTGAACTCGACCGGGATCCGCTTCCCCATCGAGGACAATCCGGCGATCCCGTCGATTCAGGAGGGCGTAGTGAATCTGGGAGGCCTCCGGGTACAGGTATCGCCCAATCTCCTGCACGCTCGCAGCGGGCATCGCTTGCTGAAACCGGTTGAAGTTATTCGGTCGCCAGTCTTCCGCAAAGTCGTGGATTTGAAGCAGAATGCGATAGCCGTGCTCGGCCAACCGGCGAACGGCACCCGGTAGCGACACATTTTTGCCCAGCGAATGATTGTGCACGTGCAGGATCGTTTCCTGCGGACCGCAGCCGGCCGCTGACAATGTTCGCAGGATACGGTCGGTAAGGGTGTCGATGTCGAGCTGCGGGGCGCGGTCATAGTCGAGGCCGTCGACGGCGGCGACCCTGACCGGAATCGGACCCCACGGTTCGTCCGATTCCGGCCAACCCTCGGCGCGTCCCCCGTGCAATGCCAGTATCTCAGCCACATCCGACGCCCGGCCGACCGCCTGGAGGGCACGCACGTGGTTTACCACGACCTGCGTGACGCCGCCACGATTCAGATGGTGGTGCAGAATAGCGAGTTTCATCGAGAAATCGTCAGGAGTTCGAATGATTGCCTGACGGCCTCTCGGCAACCGCCGGGCTCCGGGACTCGAACCGGCGGTGACACGCCAGTCGAGGCCGGGGCGCCAGTCGAGGCCGGGGCGCACTGAGTACTTGGTCTCCCAGCCGTGGGTGCGCCGCTGTGAATTCGCTGGGCGCTTGAAGATTCTACCTGAATTGCTACAAAGAGGGGAGTCTGGCCACCAAGGGAATCCGGCAAGCCGATGGGGTGATTCTGCCGCCTCCTTGACCGTTCGCGTCATGCGGGAAAGTTGTGTTAACTCTATGAACGCGGAGTCGGCTTCACAAATCCAGCGCCATCTTCGTCTGATCTATGGCGAGCAAGCGGACGCCATTCTTCCTCGGCTGTTGCAGTTGGCGGACAGTTTTGAAGCGCAGTTCGCGCCACCGGTCGGTCCTCTTTGGACGCAGGCGGATGTTACCCTGATCACCTATGGCGACCAGGTGGCGGAAGACGAGACCCCGACCTTAGAAACCTTGAATCGCTTCATCACGGAGTACGGCCTGCAAGCGTGCTTTTCCATCGTCCATGTCTTGCCTTTCTGCCCGTATTCCTCGGACGATGGTTTCTCGGTGATCGACTTCCGCCAGGTGGATCCCCAACTGGGAAATTGGGACCACCTGCAGAAGCTGGGTGAGTCTGTCGATCTGATGTATGACCTTGTGCTCAACCATATCTCACAGCACAGCGATTGGTTTCAGGGATACCTGCACGGTGATACCAGATACGCCGGCTGGTTTCACGAAGTCGATCCGGCAACGGACTTGACGGCGGTGACTCGCCCCCGCAGCCACCCGCTGCTCACACCGTTCGCGACGGCCGCTGGAGAACGCCACCTTTGGACAACATTCAGCGCCGACCAGATCGACCTCAACTACGCCGATCCGGATCTGTTGTTGGAGATGGTTGACGTGCTGCTGATGTACATCGCCCGCGGCGCGCGGGTGATTCGGTTGGATGCGGTCGCATTCTTGTGGAAGGAGATCGGAACAACCTGCCTTCATCTGGAGCGGACGCACGAAGTGGTCAAGCTCTTCCGGGCAGTGCTGAACGCAGTGGCGCCGCACGTCATTTTGTTGACGGAGACCAACGTCCCCCACGCGGAGAACATCAGCTACTTCGGCAACGGCGACGAAGCCCACATGGTCTACAATTTCAGCCTGCCGCCGTTGCTCTTTGACGCGTACGTCAACGAAGATGCCGGGCCGCTGGCGTCATGGTTGAGTGGCTTGGCGGCGCCGCGGGCCGGCACGACCTGGTTCAATTTTACCGCGTCGCACGATGGAATCGGCGTTCGCCCTCTTGAAGGCCTGGTTGATGACGACCGTTTCCAGCGGTTGATTGCGGCGACGCGTCAACGCGGGGGCGAAGTCAGCATGCGGCAACTGCCGTCAGGCGAGTTAAGCCCATACGAGTTGAACATCAGTTGGCGGGACGCGATGCGACGGCCCGGTCACGATGGGTCGCTCGACGTCGCCCGGATGCTTGGTTCGCAGGCGTTGATGCTCGCCCTGCAGGGGGTTCCCGCGCCGTACTTCCATTCGCTGGTCGGCACCCCGAATGACACGCAAGGGATGCAGGAATCAGGTCATGCCCGCCGCATCAACCGCAAGAAATACGCGTTCGACGAACTTCGCGATGCGCTCGCCAACGATCCGGAGCAGGCCGCGATCTTTGCCGGCTATCGAACGATGCTGGCCATTCGCAGGAACCAGCCGGCCTTCCACCCTGATGGGGCCCAGGCCGTGATTCCGCTGGACGATCCCGGGTTGGTGGCTTTTCTGCGGACCAGCGTCGACGGCACACAAAGGATCGTCGTGGCGGCCAATTTTTCGGACAATCAACGGTCGCTGCCGGACGGCCTGCTGGGCGAGTTTCGTCTGCGGCGGGAACTGATCGAAGATCGACCGGTCGGCCAGGGGCCCCTCTTGCTGCAGCCCTGCCAGGTCGCCTGGTGGGAGGCCGGCTAGGGATACTGGCAGCAAGTCGTGTTTCGAAAATGGCCGTTCGCGGTGCGAACGGCGAGCGTCATCGGTCGAGCGATACGAGGTAGTGTTGGATGGCCGTCGGCGGCAAGGTGAGCGACCGATGATTCGAAGGTGACGCGGAATCAGCAAGCGAAGGAGTGAAAGAGATGCCCGATTTTTCCCAGAACGGCACGATCACGACCCTGCATGACCTGTCACAGGTCGAACTACCGACGCTGGAAGAAACGCTCCGCAAGGCAACCCAAAAGTGTCCGCTCGCGCTGGTACTGCCGGTGACGGCGTCCGACATGCGGGCCCAGCCATTCGACGAGATCGTGGGCCAGCTCGTCGATGCCGACTATATTCACACGATCATTGTGACGCTGGGCCTCGCGCCCGATGTCGCTGACTATCGGGAGACAGTCAGCAAGCTGGAACCGCTCGGGCCCCGCGCCCAAGTCCTCTGGACGGACGGACCCCGTGTCTCCGGCATGTACAAGCGACTGATTGATGACGGCTTCTGTCTCGAGACGCCCGGCAAGGGACGTTCCGTGTGGACGGCGTTCGGCTACCTCTTGGCGGACCGCAATCTCAAGGCCTTCGCCCTGCATGACTGCGATATCGTGGACTATGATCGCCTCCTGCTGACTCGACTCTGTCTGCCCATGGCACATTCGAGCTTGGATTTCGATTTCTGCAAGGCGTTCTATGCGCGAGTCACCGACCGGATGCACGGTCGTGCCGTTCGTCTGCTGGTGGCACCGCTGCTCAAGTCGTTAATGATCGTCCTGGGGGCGGATGAGTTCCTCCAGTATCTGAACGCGTTCCGCTATCCGCTGTCCGGAGAGTTTGCGGTGACCGCTTCCTTGGCACGTTCGAATCGGATTCCCAGTGACTGGGGCCTGGAAGTGGGGACCCTGGCGGAAGTTTTCCGGAATACGTCGCAGAAGCGTGTCTGCCAGGTGGACCTGTGCCGCTTTTACGAACACAAGCACCAGAGTCTCTCGCTGGATGATCCGAACAAGGGCCTCATGAAGATGGCCAAGGACATTTGCGCGTCGATCTTCCGCACGCTGGCTAGTCGCGGAACCGTTTTTCAAGCGGAGCATTTCGCGACCTTGCGAGCGGCCTACTTGCGGTCGGCCCAGGACGCGATCCGGCAATACCATGCCGACGCTGTCGTCAACGGCCTGCAATTCAATCGCCACGACGAAGAACAGGCGGTCGATGGATTCTCGCGGCAGATCGGCATGGCGGGCGAGTCGTTTCTGGAGAACCCGGCGGGTGGAGTCGCGATCCCCAACTGGAGCCGGGTCCTGGCTGCCTCGCCGGACTGCCCCGAGTCGTTGCGGGAGATGGTTGCCCAGGATCGCGACGAACACGCGTAGCCGGTACGTGGAATGGCCAGGCCGTTGGTAAGAATGGGGAAGGGGGATTGGAGACCTCCGGTCGGCGGTTTCGGCGGGGTCAGAGACCCGCGCCGAGCACTTATGGGGGACCCGCGCCGAGCACTTATGGGGGACCCGCGCCGAGCGCTTGTGGGAGACCCGCGCCGAGCACTTGTGGGGGACCCGCGCCGAGCACTTGTGGGATGCCCGCGCCGAGCGGTTGGTTGGAGACCCGCGCCGAGCATTTGTGGGAGACCCGCGCCGAGCATTTGCGTGCGACCCGCGCCGAGCATTTGTTGGAGACCCGCGACGAGCGGTTAGGGCGGGCCCCTTGGCGGGCGGCGGGCTTGCGACCGGCGGCGAGGCTACTTGACGGGCCGCATCCAGATCGTGGCCAGCGAATCTGCGTACTCGTTCCAGCGGTAGCCCGAGTGGGCTTCGATCCACTTCAAAGGGCAATGGGGATGGGCCTTGTAGAGCGCAAAGAGGGGTTTGACCAGGTCCAGGTTCTTGAGCGGTTTTCCTTGTCGCGACCAGCCGCGGCTTTCCCAACCGGAGGCCCACTTAGTGATCGTGTCGACGCACAGGCGGCTATCCGTGAAGACGGGTACGGCCGCATCTTCGGGTAGCGTCTGGTAAGCGTTGAGCAGTGCGGAGAGCTCCATCCGGTTGTTGGTGGTCTTTCCGGATTCATGGCCGTACTGTTCGTCCTTGATTTCGCCATCTTCGACCCAGACCATACCCCAGCCGCCAGGGCCCGGGTTCGGGCTGGCGCTGCCGTCGGTGAAGATCCCCGAATCGGGCCCCTCGGTATACTTCTCCAGGACTTCCGACAACGTCAGGTTTTCTTCCCGTGGTGCGGACTTCGGTAGCGAAGGTCGTTTCTTGCGGGTGACCGTCTTCGCCCCCGTCTTCTTGCGCGAGTGCTCGCGGCAGAACTTCGGAACCCAGCCGGGATACTTGTCCAGCGTCGCTTGCGGCAATTCAAATGTCGCACCACACGTTTGGCATTCAAAGCTAGGCATCGGGGGCAGCTTCCTTACGTGGGCGATCGCGATCAGGGGCGGTCCAACCGTCCTGCCGGCGCCACATCCAGGCACGTGGTCATGGCAAAAACTTCGGGTCCGGCGCGACCTCGGGGCGAACTCGTTGTCGAGTCGCCACATTCTAGACCCGGATCAAGGAACAGTGGAAGTGCGCCTGTGGCAGGACGCCGCGTTCAGCGCCGGTCCCATTCGCCGGCTGAGATGCGCGGCGGTTTCGGTAACTTCACCGCAAATGACGACCAAACAGCGGCTTGCACCCAATCGATGTCCGTTCATGTAGGTTGCGGGCTCGCCGCCGGGCGTCAGGAGCAAGGGGCCGAAAACACTTCGATGTCACGCGCTTCGGCATCGGTCAGGCCGATGTCTCGTGCGCGATCCGACAATTGCCGGAGTGCCGCCCGTCCCGTTTCACCCAGGTCCCGGGTCCAGGCGTTGACGTACAGGTCGACGTGTTGCCGCAGCACATCGTCATCGAATTCCTGGGCGTACTTGCGCATCGAGGGGAGGGCGATCGCGGGGTCGGCAACGGCCTGGTCGAGCGAGTCGCGAATGACCGCCTGAACCGTGGCGATCGTCTCCACCGGAAGGCGGCGGTGGGCGACGATCCCGCCCAGCGGTAATGGACAGCCTGTCTCTGCTTCCCAACGGGTCCCCAGGTCTTCCACCAACCCCAGGCCCTGGTCTTGCCAGGTGAACCTTCCTTCGTGGATGCAGACGCCGAAATCGGCTTCCTGCCGCTGAAGTTTGGGCATGATCTCCGAGAAAACGACATGCTCGATTCGTGTCGTGCCGGCGTGGAACAGCTTAAAGAGCAGGGTCGCCGTCGTGTGGCGTCCCGGGCAGAGCGTCACCCGACCATCGCGGGCCGGTTCGGTTCCCGCCGAAGCCGCCAGGAGCAGCGGTCCCACGCCAAATCCCAATGCCGAACCGCTCGGCAGCACCACCGTCTGGTCGGCCAACAACAGGGCGGCGTGAAAGCTGGCCTTGGCGACATCGAAGTCACCTTGGAACAGCCGGTCGTTGAGCTGTTGGATATCGATCAGCTCGATTTCAAATTTCAGGCCTCGCCAGTCGACCGACCGCGTCATCAGGCCGTGGAACGCGAAGGTGTCATTGGGGCAGGTCGAGATACCAAGCTTAATGGGACGGTCCGTCATCGGGGCATTACTCCTGTGTGGCAACCGTCGCGGCAAGTTCCGCGGCTGCGTGTAGCGCGTCGGAGACGCGCCAACGGTCTCGGTTGCGATCTCCGGCGGTGTTGGAGATTCCCCGGACAATCTGCAGGGGAACGTCATTCAGGGTGCACGCCAGGGCCACGCCGAACCCCTCCATGTCCTCGGCTGTTGCCCGTGGATACGCGGCCGTCCGCGCGTCGACATCGTGGCGACTTGCCGCCGCCGCGCAGCAGGTCACCAGGTGATCGGCGGAATGGTCCGTGGACCGCCCGGGCGCGGCCAGGGGGATGACGTCGCCGATCGACGGCCCGGCATTGCCTGCCCGCCAGTGGGGCCAGCCAAGGTCAGCGGCAGAGCGGTGCTGGTCGCCCGTCCCGGCTCCGATTCCGTGACACGCGACATGGGAAAACGTGGCTGCTGTGCCAACTTGGAGCTGCGACCCGTACGCGCCGGCGATACCGACCAGCAGCACGCGCCCGGGCTGCCGGCGGGCGATCAGGCCGGAAGTTCGCGCCGCCGCGGCAATCGGGCCGAAGCCGCATAACTCGATCGACCACTCCTCCGCGGGGAAGCAATTCCCAAGCAGCGGACGCAGGATGCTGAGCTCGAATGGCGTTGGAATAAGGAGCAGGTTCTTCAACGGTTCAGCAGGCTCCCAGGCGCTGGTCCAGGACGGCGGCAACGTTACTGCTTCCGAGCGGCCTTGGCCCGTTTGGAATCGTACCGCTTGCGCATCGCTTCGATATCGAGCGGTTGATTGGTGCGGCGGCTCCACCATTCCGACGCGCGGCTGGGATCGGCCTGCGGGTTGACGGTCGGCATTCTCGCATTCACCGCAATGCGCCAGTCGGCCAGTCGCTGCCGCAAGGCCGCCGCCAGCTTGGGACGGGCCTCCGCTTGGTTGTGCTTCTCGCTGAGATCATTCGCCAGATTGTAAAGTTCCAGCCGGCCATCGGCGAAAAACTCGATCAACTTCCAATCGCCCATCCGAACGGCACCGGCCGGTGTCGAATGGTGATAGTGCGGATAGTGGAAATAGATCGCTTCGCGTTGCAGCGACGCACGTTCATCCCGCAACAGGCCCACCAGGCTGGCGCCGTCGATTGGCTGGTCCGGCAGGGAGGTCTTGGCGATTTCGCAGAAGGTCGGAAGCAGATCGGCAGTGGTCGCCAGTTCGTGATGAACGGACCCCGGTTTGACAACTCCCGGCCAACGCACAATCAAGGGGACACGGATTCCCCCTTCGTAGAGAGTCCCCTTTTCATCGCGCAACGGAATGTTGGTGGAAACAACTTCCCCGACTCCCGTGTAGATGGTCTGCAGCCCGCCGTTGTCCGATGCGAAGACAACCACTGTCTTGTCGGCCAGGCCATCGGCCTCCAGCTTTTCCAGGATTCGCCCGATACTTGTGTCGAGATCTTCCGTCATCGCGGCATAGATCGGGTGATTTACGCCGATTGCCGGTTTATCCTTCTGCTCATACTTGGCAATGGTCGACTCGTTACCCTCGACCGGGATATGAACGGCGTGATGCGACACGGTCAGGAAGAACGGTTGCTTCGCATGTTGCTCGATAAACCAAAGTGCCGCATCGGTGAGAAAGTCGATCTTCTTCGGACCGGGCCGGTTGCTGGTCCGCCATTCGCGAAACGGCCGGCCAAGCTGTCTTTCGGTGATTTGATAGCCGTGTTGGTCCGGTTGGTGTGCGGCATCGTTTCCCAAGTGCCATTTGCCGAAGTGCGCCGTCACGTATCCTGCTGACTGCAACACGTCACCAGGTGTTCGCACACCATCCTGAAGGTGATGGTCGATGGGCGGAACAACGAGCTGTTCGAATGGCCGCCAGTGCCCAGGAATGAAATCTGTGATCCCGGTTCGCGCCGAGTACTGACCGGTTTGGATCGTGGATCGCGTCGATGAGCAGACGGGTGTCGCATAGAAATTCGAAAACTTCATGCCCTGACGAGCCAGTTCGTCCAGTACGGGCGTCTCGTGAAATGCGTGCCCGTAGCAGGCGAGGTCCGGCCAACCCGTGTCGTCCGCCAGAATGAAAATGATGTTCGGCCGAGCGGGTTGGTCGGCGTCAACGTGTTGCACGCCAATCGCTTGTGCAACGAGTGCCAGCAAGGCTGAAATGGTCAGGGGCGTCATTCGGTGTCGCAAACGACGCGTGAACGACCGGACGTAGCCGGCCTGCGCCTTGTCAGGGAATTGAAACATGATGAATCCTAAATTGGCAGGGCCGCAGCCAAAGAGCGTGTGTGCCAAAATCTAAGGCGACGGTAGCGACAGGCGAATCGAAGCAGTCATGCTTTCGTCATACCGTAGGTCGTGCTGTGCATGACGTAATGCGGTCTGACAGGCGGCAGGAACGGGCCGTCAACGACTTTCCAAACCTCCGTGCCACTGAATCAATGAACATTGTTGTTGATTCGTTCCCGGAGGGCCCCCGAAGGTATCCCGCCTGGCGGAAAGGAATCGAATCCACTTCCGGCTTCATTGTCTTCCCCAGGATTTACCCAGTCAATTCCCAACGGGCAAGTCTAGATGTTCAGGCGGTGCCGCCGAAATTCAGGGTGGGAATCATCGAGTGCCGTTTCGTTCGTGCGGCCGTCCGGCTGCCGGATGACAAACTGCCTGTGATCGATTGCAAACTGCGGGCAGAGCGGACGGGTGTGACCGATCTGTGGATGATGCGTGTCGCTCACTCGAATCGCCGCCAGTACTTCCTTGCCTGTGGCGTGCATGTGCGCGGCAACGACATGCAGCGCGTCGGTCCCCTCCGCCCGCAATCCGCGAATGCCTCGCGTCCAACTCTTGGAAAAGCCTTCGCCAAACCGATCGCCATACGTCTCTCCCACGTAGGAATCGTAAGTGCAGAAGTCGGGCATCGCGGCAAGAAAAACATAAGTCGAAAACGGCACCGCCGCCGCTTCTTTGTCGAGCCACGCGTTGACGAACTCGGTCGCACCCCCGGCTGGAGTCTCCATCAGCATCTGAGCGTCATCATTGAAGACAATTCGAGGCTCGCAAGCATCGACGGTTGTGCTGATACTCAACACGACAACAGTGGCTGTGAACCATTCGGTTTGCTATCGCAAGGTCACGACTCCGCTTGCTATCAGGTGAGTTGGGATGAGTAGAAATCACCTTCTCGCCGGGCTGCGGATACTCCTTCGTATTGCCTTCCCAGGGGTTCTCACGCCGGGTGGTGACTTCACGTGGCTAAGGGTGATGCAGCGGCAAGACGATCTCCATCGCCGATTTCCCATGTCACGGCACGGTGTCGTGGCTGAGGACCTGACCGTTCCTACGGAGGGTCGCCTGCAGGGGGTTGATAGGGACGTCCCGTGGCTGGACCTGGTTCCTGACGGCCAGATGGGCAGCCGTTCCAGCGGCCTGCCCGAGGGCCATCCAGGTCGGCTCCATGCGAATGCTGGAAAAGGCCACGTGAGTCGTACTTGCCGCGACGGGAACGATGAGCCCATCAATCGTTTCGGGGATCATGACGCGGTAGGGAATTTCGTAGGGCCGCGTGATGTGATCCAGCATTCCGAGGTAACCCTCCAGCACGGTGGTGTCGCCGGATTGGCGCTTGCGGCACGGAAAACTATCAATGGGAAATTCGCCGATGGCAACCGTATCGGGATGATGTGTGACGGCTTTCCCTTTCCCGGTGATGTGATGTTCCGTCAGCGTGATTTCGCCAACGAGGCGCCGCCCTTCGCGGACATAGAGCTGAAAAGGAAAGTGCGTCTTGTCGTCCTTGAACTCATCCAGTGGAAAGTGCAACTCGTTGGCCAGCTTTCGATGCTCCGCGGGGACTTCCGCGTCGTTCTGAAGAAACCAAATGAGGCCGAGCGTCAGGTTGCGGATCCGTTCGCGGATCATCTCCCGGGTTGCTTCGTCGCCTTGAATGTAACCGCGATTCTCCTCGGTAAACGGGAAACCGAGTGGCCGGGGATTCATGTTGACGTCGGTTTTGTGGTTCGGGATGTTGGTCACCGAAAGGGCGCGGACCAGCGTGTCGAAGTGCTTTGGGTTATAGCCGCGGCCCGGTTTGAGTACCTTGGGACCAGAGAGACGGCCGGCCTTGAGATCGTCGAAGTAGCCGAGATAAACGCTGCGGTCATAGCCCGGCGGCGGCTGGCTGAGCTGGTAGCTGTTCTTGGGATCTTTGGTCAGGCAGAGCCGATAGGTGAATGCGGGCAGGTCTTGGCTGGCTTCGCCTGTCGTGCCGGGCAGAAAAGTCTTCTCCTGGTAGTCGAAATAGACCACTCCGCCATGAGGTTCATCGAACTCATCACGCGCCTCGCGGCCGAGCCGGTAGTTGGCTCCGGCCGCAGCGTAGAGGTCGCCTTCGTAGCTGGCATCGATAAAGACACTGCCCGTGAGCCGACGCGATGAGCCGTCGGCTTTTTGCCGGATCGTGATCGATTCGAGCGTGTCATCAGATGTGTGGGCGGCGGCAAGGCTCCAACCCTTGAGCACCGAAATCCGCTCACCCTCGGCAGCCAACATGGCCTCGAAGACAGCTTCGGAAACGGACGGTTCGGCATAATAACCATCGCGGCAGAGTTGGATGTTCTCGTGATCAGGACCGTAGGTATCGAGGTAGTGCTGAAGCTGTGCTTGTACGAACTCGCGGAAGAGTCCGCCGATCATCGCGCGGTTCTCGATGTCGCTTTTTCCCAGGCCGCTGGTCGTCATGCCGCCAACGTGCAGGTTCGGCTCCACCAGGATCACTCGGCTGCCGAGCCGCGCGGCGGCAACCGCCGCCGCCAGTCCGCCCGGCGTGCCGCCGTAAACAACGATATCGGCATCGATCGATTGTTCCGCGACGACTTCGGCGCTTGCCAGGGCTTCGCGAGTCACTGCGACACGTGCATTGTTGAAGCCGGCGGAACCGTCGCCTTCACTCTGCAAAATGACGCGAGACAGGTTTGCGGCGCTCCTACCCCTCGTGTTTGAGAGCGGCCAGCGCTCCGGCTCGACCGGGAGCACACCGGGCCGACCGATTTGCACACACAGCGCATCCGGTTTCTCGTGATGGCTGTGAATACGAATCAGCAACGAATGACGACTGCCGGGCTCGAGCTGCTGGCCGGTCACCGTCGCCTTGTAAAGTTGCGCCGCCAGGCGTCCTTCTGCATCAATGGCAATCGCAACACGTTTCGCTCCGCTGGCCGTGGCCAAAGATAACGAGGCCCGGTTGCCGCGTTCAGGAACGACGAGATCCGCGGCGGCGTACAGCGTTTTCCCTTCGTCCCCAAGATCGATCCACTGCGAGGGCGGTTGCTGAGGAGTCTGTTTGACAGCGGGAAGGTGCCGATCGAGTTCAACGGACTCCGGCATCTCCAGTCGCTCCAGTTCGTCAAGCGACACCTTCATAACCTCCATCGTCTGCTTGGCACCGGAGAATGCGATCAGCAGGTGATCTTCATGTTCGATGATGTGCGGATAGTCGACGTGACGTCCGCCGATCAACTTGAACAGTTTGGTAAAAACGAGCCCATCCCGGCTGACGGCAAGCGTCAGCGGATCGCGCTTCCGAGGATTCGCGTTGGACACCAACACGTAGTAGCCACGGCTGGTCCGATGCACGAAAAACTTGCTGGTGGCATCCGGGAAATTCGTGCGATGAATCTTGCTCCAGGTCTTGCCGTTGTCCCGGGAAAAGGTCCGCAGCAGGAATTTCGACCCGCCGTTGTCGCGAATCAGGCCGACGATGGTCTCACCGTCCGGCAAGACGTACCAGTACGGTTCCTCGGGACGTCCGGCAGCGTCATATGCGGCGAGCGGATTGATACGCCATTCGCTGACAGCTTTCGTTCCACCGATCATCACGGAAACCTGCCTCTGATGATCGCGGCGCGTCATCATCCACTCCCCTGACGGCAGGCGTTTGGGGGGAAAATTGTTCATGGAATCGTCAAGCACGGTTCCATGGGCCACCCATTTCGCTCCGTCCCAATGAAAGGCTTCCAGGCTGAGTCCGAGCCCGGCGTACCCGGGCGCGTTAAAATGGCTGGCGAGCGCGAGGAGTTCACCCTCGCGTTTCCACAGGCCGCGGGCGATCCAACCAAAGCCCGGCTTCCGCGGCGGACCCGTCAGATCCGCCGGACGACTCCAGCGCAAGCCATCCGGGCTCGTGGCAAACGAATTGCGCGTTCCCGGCATATCGTGGGCGGGTACGATGTTGCGGTGTTGTTCCGGCGTCACGCCGGCCTTCGGTCCTCCGGGACCATCGCTCCACATCGCCCAGAAGCGGCCGTCATAGTGGGCCAGGTAGGCGTGTTGGTGAACGCGAGTGCCCGCATGGTCGCGGACGTCACTGATGATGACGTGTTCCGATCTGACTCGCGGGAGCTTCGCATAGTCGATCTGGTGCGGATCCTCGGGCAACCAGTCGCCGGCGAGCATGATCGCGCTGTCTGCCTCGTGCTCTGATAACGCATTCTCGGCCTGCAGTACGGCGAGCGGCTGGATCAGCAGGGCAAGCAAGAATGTGAACGTGTGTCGCATTTGACCTGCAGGGCATTCGGCAAGTCGCGTTCTGATCGCGAAGTTTGTCATGGCATTGTAGTCCTTGCAGGTCGGCGGATCAGCGTCGGTCAAATTCATGGCGTTTGCTGCCGCTGCTGCGGAGCGAGGACAATATCCCGTGTCTTCGCCGTCTACGTTGGCGTAAGCACGAGGCGTTGGAAGTCGCAAGGCAGTGGCGGTACGGCGTGGCGGCCGGTCGCGGCCCGGGTTCGATGTGCACATAACGCGGTTCCGCCGGCAACGGTACTTGTCGCCAGACAGCGGAGAGCGAAACTTGATGATACGCGCGGTGTGATCGCGAATCGCTTCGAGTTCATGGGATCATCTGATTCAACGTCCCCGTGCTGCTGCCAAAGGACTCTGTTTCAACACGCAGGTGTTGGAGCATCGTCACATACAGGTTGCAGAGCGGCAGGTTGTGATCGCGGCGGAAGGCGAGATGCTGACCGTGCCGCAAGTTGCCGCCCGCCAGCAGGATGGGAAGATTCGTATTATCGTGCGTGTTCGAATCCCCCATGTTGCTGCCGAACAGGATCATCGTGCGGTCCAACAACCGGTCGCCGCCTTCGCGGGTCTCGGCTAACTGCGAGAATAACCTGGAAAGCAGCGCCATCTGTTGTTGGTCGGCATCGATCAGCTGGTTGACTTTGGATTCCGATTGACCGTGGTGGCTGAGGTTGTGGTAGCCGTCGGTTGTGTTCTGGTCGGGATGCAGTTTGAAGACCGGAGTTGCGAAGGCATCGACCATCAGCGTAACGAGACGGGTTGAATCGGATTCGAAGGCGAGTCGCGCCATCGACAACATCAGGTCGAACTTCTCGAAGAACTGCTTCTGGTCGCGAATGTCGTCCGGCGGTTGTTCATCGGTGTCCGGCTTCGGACGCAATTCCCACTGGCGAGCAACATGCAGGCGCTGCTCGATCTCGCGCACCGAAGTCAGGTACTGGTCGAGGCGCCATTGATCATCGCGACTGAGTTTTCGCTGCACCTGCCGCGTGTCATCCAGGAGCGTATCGAGGATGCTGGCCCGCTCATCGAGCTTATGCAACTGCCGTTCCACCGCTGACGAATCGCCCTGAATGAACATCTTGCGATACAGGGCCGATGCACGGTCTTCGGCAGGCAACAGCACGCCGTCACGGGTCCAGGAGAGACTGCGGTTGGCCTTGTCGAGATTCACGCCCAGATTGAGCGTGGGAAAGCGAGTCACCGGCCCCAGTCGTTCGGCGGCGAATTGATCGAGCGAGATTGTGTTGCGAAATCCGCTCTTGGTTGGTCCTCGAGCCGCCGTAAGAAAACAGTTCTCCGTGCTGTGCCCGCCGTCCACATCCGGATGCGACAGGCCGCTCAAGACGGTGAAGTCGTTGCGGAACTCGGCAAGCTCCCGCAGGTAAGGTGAGAGTTTGTAGTCCCGTCCGGATGTCTCTGGAAAGAACTGCTTTGGCAATACACCCAGGTTGTTCGAGATCAACAGCATCCGCCGGGGCGGCGGCGCCTCGGTTCGTCGGGCGAACGCGGGCCGCAGACTCTCCAGCCAGGGCAGGGCAAGGGCGACTCCTGCACTGCGAAGAAAACGACGGCGGTTGAGCATCCGAGGTGTCATCGGGAACCCTCCATTCCGAGAAAGATCCGGCTCTGCACGAGCGAGTGAATCAGGTCGCGCACCCGATATCCGTTCGCTTCGCAGGCATCGAGGAGCGACTCGATCTCTCCACGGTCTGAAAACCTGACCGGTGTACCGGTCGCATAGAGCGTGAACTGATGCAGTAGATTGCGGGCCAGTTGACGCGGATTGCTCGTGAGCAGGACTTTCAACTCATGAATGTCGTCAAAGGGGCGTCCGTCCCGCAACTGGCCGCTCGCATCAATCGGCTCGGCAAGCGTGTAGGCGAAGTCGTGACCCGCACGGTCGATTCCAATAACCGGCTCTCCCTGTTCAACCCCTCGATAACGGGTGCGCCACCCGCCCAGGACATCGAAGTTCTCGAGAGCCAAGCCGACCGGATCGAACCTCGCGTGGCAACCGGCACAGGATTCCAATTCCGTATGCCGAGCCAACAGCTCGCGAATCGTCTTCGCGCCGCGAATGTCCGGTTCCACCGCAGGAACGCTGCTGGGAGGCGGCGGTGGCGGTTGCCCGATCAAACGTTCCATGATCCACGCACCGCGCACGACGGGCGACGTCGATGTGCCATTCGCCGTCACTTTCATGACCGCGGCCTGGGTCAGCAGTCCGCCGTAGGGGCTGTCGTCTGGTAACGCGACCTTTCGCATGCTGGACCCGCTGAGCGGCTGTAAGCCGTAATGCCGTGCGAGACGATCGTTGGCGTAAACGAAGTCGGCATTGACCAAGACACGCGCCGGTAGATTGTCGCGAATCATGGCCGCGAAAAAGGTGCGAGTCTCCCGCTCCATCGACTCGACCAGGTAGTCATCAAAGCGGTACTCGGGATGCAGGCGAACGTCCGGTTCGTCGCGCCGGACGTTACGCAGGTCGAGCCAGTAGTCGGTAAAGTTATCGACGAACCGGCCGAAACCAGGATCGTTGATAAGCCGATCGGTTTCATGGCGGAGCGTTTCGGCATCGCGGAGCTTCCCCGCCGCGGCCAGCTCCATCAATCCGGCGTCTGGCCTCGTATTCGTAAGAAAATGCGACAGCCGTGAGGCAATCGCGAATTGATTGAGATCGCCGGTCGCCGGATCCGACGGGTCGCGCAAGTAGAGGAAGTGGCTGGAACAAAGGAAACCCTTGTAACCGGCGAGCATTGCTTCAGAGAACGAGCTTCCCAACTTGAGTCGTTGCTGAATGAGTTGCTCGAACCGGACAAGTGCTTCCGCCGGGACCGGCTCCCGCGCGGCGCGATCCACGAAACGCCGCAACAGACGCCGCGCATCTTCGGTCGGGTTTTCGCTGGCGACGCCGGGACCGAACTCGTCGAACAGCGCTCGGTGCGAACGTGGCGGCCACGAATCCGGCAGTACGGGACCTTCAATCTCCAACCACTGAAAGGCAACTCCCGGCTGGCCGCCGGGAGGGAAGGGCGGGTAGCGATATGTCGGCGGGCCGCCATTGACATTGCGAGCCAGCGGTACAGGCAGCCCGAGCAGGCTGTACTCGAAGGTTTCCGTCGGGAGCAAGCGAACGGTCGTCTCATAAACGGCAGGTTCCGGCTGAATATCCATGATTCCACCAGTGGCCCGGACGTCACCGGAGACGTCCGCTCCGGAAGGTTTGCGGGCGCGGAACGTCATCGGCACCGGCTCCGTTGCCGGCTGGAGTTGGTATCCTTCGCTTTGCAAAACGGCGCGCGCAGAGAACCGGACTCGGTATTCCCCCGGAAGTTTCGCCACGAACCCGCGCGGATATCCGTAATAGGGCCAGTGGGCAGACCGGAACAGGGCCAACTCCAGCGTGGTGTCGTCTTGGAGTGTTGGCAGCTCCTTCGCGCCGACCGCTTTGTTGTCTTTGGCGAAGAACATGGCCTCCCGTTCGCCGAACGTGGCGGTGGTCGAAAACAGGCCTGTTCCCACGGCACGAAAGGTTGTGACCTGAGGCGGCTGCGGCCCCGACGCCATGGCCTGTTGCAAGGCGGCGCCGGCGGCATCAAGGTAGGCGGTCAACTGCACGCGCGACATGTCGAGCGCCCTGGCGGCCTTGTTGAACCGATGCGACTCGCGATCCTCAGGGAGCATGTCGCGAATATCGAGCAGCGGCAACTGCAGCACATCCCGCAGATTCTGCTCGTACTCTTCTCGGGTCAGGCGACGCAACGGCCCCCGCCCGTGTGCGTCGACGTCGGTGCGATCGGCGCTCGCGATCGCGTCGCTCAATCCCCCCAGCAGCAGGTCACGATCGGCCGTGGACAACCCTGTCGGATCGGGCGGCATTTCGCCAGCCTGAATTCGATCGTGAATCAATATCCAGCGGTCGCGCAGCTTCCGGTCGGCGAGCGTAAATGGCAGCGCGTGAAGATCGAGCCCACCCTCCGCCGAGTCGCCGTCATGGCAGTCGAGGCAGGTCTGGCGGATCAGTTCACCGAGCGGCTCCGGCAGTTCCGCCGCTGCCGAATTCGGCGCGCAGAGCAGGAGCAACCAACAGGCCCCGCATCCCAATCCCCAGTAGGTCGCGGTTGTGGTCAGAAATCGGCGTGACATGAATCCTGGAGGTTCGGTTTGGAGTGGCATCCTGCTCACGTGACGATCTCCTCGATCAACCGTCCGTGCACGTCCGTCAGGCGGCGGTTGAGGCCATTGTAGTACCACGTGAGTTGTTCGTGGTCGAAGCCGAGCAAGTGCAGGACCGTCGCATAGAAGTCCCAGACTGTGGTGGGGTTCACTTCGGCACGACGCCCGAAGTCGTCGGTCGCTCCGTAGCTCACTCCACCACGCACGCCGGCTCCCATCATCCAGCAGGTAAAGCCGTCCGGGTTGTGATCGCGACCGGCCGTTCCCGACTGGTGCGTCGGCATGCGGCCGAACTCGGTGGTCCACAACACAAGCGTGTCATCCAGCAGGCCGCTTTGCTTCAGGTCGGTCAACAGTGCCGACGTGGGCTGGTCGAAGATCGGGCAGTGCCGCTCGTAGTCCGGCTTGAGCGTCTTGTGTGCATCCCAGTTGAGCAATCCGTCCACACCGGAAGCTCGCGAAGCGCAATACAAATTCACGTAACGGACGCCGCGTTCGAGTAGCCGCCGGGCAAGCAGACAGTTGCGTGCATACGCCGCCTGGAGTGGATTCTCGCCCTGCGTCCCATACATTTGATGAACTTCCGCCGACTCGCGCGACAGGTCGGAGACTTCCGGCGCGGACAGCTGCATGCGGGCCGCCAGTTCATACGCGGAGACGCGGGCCTGCAGTTCGCTTTCCGCAGGGTTCGCCGCGGCAAAGCGTTCATTGAGCTGTGTCAATAATCTCCGTGAGTCCGCTTCCGCCGATTTGGAAATCGAATTGGGGCGTGCCAGATTCCGAATCGGTCTCTGGTCGCTCATCATGATCGCCTGGTGGCGGGCCGGCAGGAATCCGTTCGACCAGTTCGCTTTGCCATTCGGCGGCTCGCCGCGGATATCGGTAATTGCCACATAAGCCGGCAGGTTTTCGTTTTCGCTGCCGAGCGCATAGCTCAACCAAGCTCCGGCGCTGGGAAAACCCTCCGTGGGGTGCCCGGTGTTCATGAACACGCAACCGGGACCATGGGTGTTCGTCTTGCTGTGCATCGCGTGAAGGAACGCGATGTCATCCACATGCCGGGCCATGTGCGGCAATAACGTGCTGATAGGTTTGCCACGTTCGCCTGCCGGTGCAAACGGCCAGGGGCTTTTCATCAGGTTGCCGTTCTTGCCCTGAAACGAAACGAAGTTCTCTTCTCCCGGTAACGGCTGGCCGTGGTATTTGTCCAACGCAGGCTTGTGCTCCCACAAATCCATCGCAGATGCGGCGCCGGGACAGAAGACTTGCAGAACGCGTTTCGCTTTGGCCGGGTGATGTGTCTGCCCACGTCCGGCTTGCCAGGACGGCTCTTCTGCCGACGCTGCGCCGCGAAAGAGGTGCAGCAAGCCGATGCCGCCCAGGCCGGTGTAGACGTTTCCGAGAAAGCGGCGGCGAGTGAGTTCCGTCAGTTCAATTCGGCTAATGGACATGGATCGTCTCACTACGTTGACAGTTCGCTACGGCCATGGTCGCCGATTGTCGAGAAAGTCTCAGCTCGTCGTCGTCCGTAATCTTCCTGGCTCAGTACTTGGGAAAGATGGCCGGAGTCGGAAAGCGTTCTTCGATGCTGGCGGACCCATTGTTGAGGTATTCCTCTCGAGGCACGTTGACCTGAGGCCAGCTTGCGGGGCGGACACGAACGACTCTACCGGGGCGGAGACCTTCAATAATGAGGTCTGTTTCAAAGCGGATCTGGATGCCACTGCTGCCGAGTGGCGGTTCTTCGTCCGTCTTGATGACATCGACGATGGGACCTCGGCAGGCCATGTGTGCGGGGCCGTATGCGCCGTGCGTGTGTTTCAAGGTGTTTTCGACGGCATTCATCAAGGCAGGGACGCCTTGCTTGAAATCTGCGTAAAGCGCATCGTCCATGCCGCCGAACAGCGTCGCGGTTACCGTCGCATGGCCGAACTTGCCGTACTCGACGGCGTCGACCCAGGCGGGCATCCAGCGGCTGCGGATGAAGGCCTTGTGCGACTCGGCTTGCTGGCGAGCGGCTCGTTGCATGGCGGTATCGTCCAGCCAGATGTCCGAAATGTGGAACCGGGTGAATACGCCGTTTGGTGTGGGCTTCCAGGTGATCCCCAGCAAGGCGGCCTGGTCGTCGAGAGTTGTCATTCCGCTGGCAGGCCAGATGCCGTCGGCGACCAGGTCTTCGACGCCGAGGCATTCGCGGCCGCGCCAGATCCGGGTGGCGGCATCGAAGGTCATCGTTTCTTCGCCGGTCTCGACGTCTCCACCCGACTTCGGTTCACGACGGGCGACGATCGTCCCCCCGTTGTTGCGTACGTCGACTTGCTTCAGCTTCCAGACCTGCCCTTCGCGAAGACAGTGGCTCGGTTCGTCTTCGAGGAGTAAGACGTGGTTTTCTGCGGGGAAGATTCCCGCGCCGCGATTATGGTTCGCGTCCTTGGCCTTGTTGTCGACCGGCAATACGGGCACGGCGGAAATCGTCGGATCCGGCGGGAGAAAGGCCCGGACGTGGAGTACCGTGCCGAGCGGAATGTCCCGCAGATCCGCCGATGCGCCGTGATAGCGAACGATGCCGTAGGGCAGCATCGCGAACGGGTGGGGAGCATTGCGGAAATACATGCCGGTCCCTTCCACACGGACGCTGCCGCGGCGGTTGGCATGATCCACGAACACCAATTCGCCCCGGTAGGAGTGCGACTTTTCCAGCGGAGGGAATTTTCCCGCCTCGGGACGGAACGGTTCGTCGTCTGCCATGGCGGTGTGCGCGAGGAGGTTCGCGCCAAGGAACAGCACGGCAAGCCAGCGGGCCGAGTTGAGTTGTCTCATAGTTCGATCGCCTTGTTGCTGTCGCCGAATCGGTCGGTCTCCACTCCCATCCGCTGGGCCATCAGGAGCAGCAGGTTGCTCATGTGGGCGTCAGGATTTGCGGGACGACTGCAGAGCCCGTAGTGTTCCCCCGGTTTGTCGAGGCGGTAGCCTGGGAAGTGTCCCTGATTAAAGTCGAGATGACTGCCGTGCTTGAGGCCGAGATCCGTGCCGCCGGCCAGCACCAGCGGAAGGTTGGCATTGCCGTGGCTGTGACCGTAGCACATCCCGCTACCGAAGAGCGACATCGTCGAGCCAAGCAGCGGCTTGCCGTTGAGGTCTTTCGTCTCCTCGAGTCGTGAGAGGAAATAACCGAACTGCTCGATGGCGAAGGTGTCGTAGTTCGTGAGTTTCTCCATGTAGCCTTCGTCACCGCCATGGTGGCTGAGCTGATGGCGGGACTCGGTGATGCCGATCTCGGGGATGGCAAAGGCGTCCCCCTCGCCCCCCAGGCTGAAGGTGGCCACGCGAGTGACATCCGTCTGGAAGGCGAGCACGATGAGGTCGTAGACCGTGCGGAAATAGTCGCCGGCCTGGGTTTTGGGAATGTTGCGGTTGGTCCGTTTGCGGTCGGCATCGGAGATCTCGGGCAGCGGTGTGTCAAGCCAGGCATCGGCCCGCCGCGTGCGGATCTCGGCCTCGCGAACCGACGTCAGGTACTGGTCGAGGCGACCTTTGTCGGCAGCGCCCATCTTTTGCTCGAGCCGGCGCACTTCCGCCAGGTTGTCATCGAGGACGCTGGCTTTGCGACGCAAGGCCCGCCGCTGAGCCGCAATCCCGCCTTTCGGTTCCTCGAACAAGGCCGCGAAAATCTCACTGCACCGCCGCATCGCAGGTAGTTGGACACCGTCCGCGGTCCAGGCGAGCGAACCCTGCGTGAGGGCAATCTCCATCGAAGGGTAGCGGGTGTGCTGCGCGGTGACTTCGGCCATCTTCTGATCCACGGAGATGGTGTTACGTTCCGAAGGACCGATCTTTCCACCGGTCAGCCAGATATTGATGCAGTTGTGGTGATGGCCGAGGCTGCCCGGATGATGCAGTCCGCTGACCGGCGTGATGACCTGGCGGTAGTTCTCCAAGGGCTGAAGCGACCGGGAAAACTGGTATTCTTTGCCCGGCGTCGTGATCTGATAGTTCAGCGAGTGGACGCCGTTCGCGAGATAGATGAACGCGCTGCGCCGGGGCATGGAAGCCGGCTCGGCAGCATTAAGCGGGATCATGCATTCCAACATGGGCAGCGAGATGCAGGTGCCCATCGCCCGCAGGGCATGGCGCCGGTCGATCAGCCAGGATTGGGAAAGAAAGTTGCTCATGAGATAGCCTTTTAGCGGTTTGTGGTTAATGGTTCGCTCTTGGCCATTGAATGAAGGCGTTGAGGACGCGTAGGACGTCAGTCCGTTCTCGGGTCGTTTCGTGAATTGAGTTTTATTGGAGGTCGTCCAGGTCGTGAGCAAGCGCGCGTTGGTGTGCAAGCTCGGATGCCGACGCCATGCTGTTATCAAACGTTCTTGTGAACTTCGTATCGTTGTTACATCAACAGGCTGGCGCGACGCCGCTGATGGTTTGTTCCTGCCTAATGCCGGACCGCAATACGTCATGCACAGCATGACCTACGGAACGACGAAGGGATGACTCTTTCGATTCGCCTGCAGCTACCGTCTGGCTGAGTTGGTTACGTTGGCGAAATGATTGCGGCCCCATTGCCATGAGCGCTTCTTTCCTTATCTCTTTCTGATCAGTTCCGACAAGGCCACGGCACGCACGATATCTCTGACGCCATATTGATTCTCCTTGACGTCTTCTGCAATCAACCTCAGGTCTTCCCGATCATCCACGGTGAGCACGCGGCGGAGGGCGTAGGTGCAAAGGTGCTCAATGAAGGCCCGTGCGACCGTGTCGCGGTCCTCCAGCAGCAGTCGTTTGAACTGGACGGAGTCGGTGAAGGGACGACCGTCGGGCATGACGCCCGAGGCATCGACCAGCGGATCTTCACCCACGCCCGTGGGAACCCGCTCGCGAGTTCGCCACTGGCCGATGGCGTCGTACTGGTCGAATGCCAGCCCGAAGGGATCGATGTTGCGATGGCAGGCGGCACAACTCGCGTTCCTGGCGTGCGCTTCAATTCTCTGGCGGATCGTGATCTTGGTGCCCTGTGGCGGAATGGGCTCGATGGGATCCACATTGGCCGGAGGCGCCGGCGGAGTCTTGTTGAAGATGGCTTCACTGACCCACACGCCGCGATGCACCGGCCGGTGGCGGGTCCCGTCGGAGGTCAACCCGAGCACCGCGCCCATGGTGAGCAGACCGCCTCGATGGTCCCCGGGCTTGAGCGAGACACGCTGGAAGCCGCCGGTCTCCGGCTCGGGCAGTCCATAGAAATCGCAGAGCCGGGCGTTGGCCATCGTCCAGTTGGAATCGAGCAGGTTCTCAATGGGCAGGTTGTTTACGAGCATTTCGCGGAAAAATTCCACCGGCTCGGCCCGCAGGCTTGTCTCGAGCCAGTCGTCGTAGCCGGGGTAGAGCTTCCTGTCCGGCGGGAACATTCCCACGCGGTGGAGCTGCAGCCATTGCCGTGAGAAGTCGTCGATGAAGCGGTTGATCCGGCTGTCGGTCAACATCCGGTCCACTTCCTTCTTCAGGTTCCCCCCGCTTAGAACGCCGCTGTCGGCCGCCGCGAAGAGGCGGTCGTCGGGCATCGAACTCCAGAGGAAATATGAGAGCCGCGCGGCGAGTTCCCAATCGGTTAACCGTTCGCGGGCGGCGGGCTCGCCTTCGACGAGATAGATGAAATGTCTCGATGTCAGTACGCCCTGCAACGCGATCCGAAAGGCGTCGGCCGTCGATTCACCCGCCTCGCGTTCGGCGCGGTAGGACTGCAGGTAGTTCTCCAGTTCTTCCGTTTTCACCGGTCGCCGCCAGGCGCGCTCGGCGAAGCGTTGCAGATGCTCCGTGACCACGGCGAGCGTTGCGTCGTCTGGCGGCAGGACGTCATCTCGGCGGGATTGTTCTGCCTGTGTGACCAGCGGACCCTCCCATTCGACCCAATCGAGAAGCACGGTTGAGAAGATGCCGTTCCCTTGGCCGTCGAACATCTGCGGGGCGTTGGGGTTCAGGAGCAGGGTTTCGCTGCTGTGCGTGAAAATGTAACCGCCTCTGCTGGCAAGCGCATTGCGGAAAGCCGCGCCGCCTCTCCGGTCGATCACGTCCGTGGCCACGACGCAGAAATGCAGTCCCGTGGGCATCTCGAGGAAAACCTCGAACTCATACACTTGCGGGTTGTCTTCCGGTGCCGTGATGTCGAACTCAATGAGGCCGTCCACCGTCTCCTCGCTGGTCCTGTTGCCGATGCTGAGGTGCGCCGGCTGGCCGCCGAGCGGGCGGATGCCGCTGGCCTGCAGGCGAAGTTTGTAGAGGCCGCTGTGTTCCGGGCCTGTCTTACCAAACCAGTTGGCGGACAGCGCGGACTCAACGCGCCCGGGGAAGAGGAGATAACGCAGCGGTCGTTTGATGCCGAACCGGTTCAGTACCTCCTGCTGTTGCTTACCTCCGCCGTAACGCAGTTCCGCGGCGGTCTTTCGCACCTTGCGGGCTGCACTGGATGTGGCGGGAAAAGCGCGGTCGAGCACAATGTCGGCCGCCCGATAATAGCGATCCACGTGCGACGGCGAGAGCGAAAGCTGCGACCCGATGCGCTCGTACCCGTGCCACAGCGTGTCCTCGTTCAACTCGCCCGGTTTCGCCGGATCGTAGCGCACGCCGAGCAGATCATAGACGGTGTTCTGATATTCCTTTCGGCTGAGCCGATAATGGGCTACCGCCGGCCGCGCCGCCATCCGAGCCGCTCGGCCTTCTTTGAGTCGCGAGTTGAGATCGATGACGAACGCCGCAATCTCGTCCTGACTCGGCTGCGGCTGATCTTCCGGGGGCATCTCGCCACTGTTGACCTTGTCCAGCGCCTCGGCCCAATGATGCGTGTCCACCCCTGTCTTGAAGTCGCGCGATAGCCGGTCGATGCGAATATCCCCCTCTTCTTTCTGAGGGCCATGACAGCGGACGCAGTGCTTTTTCAGAAAGGCTTCCAGCGGTTCCGCTGCAGAAGCAGGTGACACCGCTGAAAAAATCGCCAACACGATGAAAAACCTGATGCAGCGGGCCGGTCGGCGTCGAGCTTGATCTGGCTGCGATCGACAAAGCACTGCGTCGAAATCCATCGTTGGAGGATCCTGGCGAATTCCGCTTTGTCGAGATTGGAAAGATAGAAATAGGCTATTGGACATAGATCATCTCGCTCGTATTCAGAATGACGCGGCAGAGCGTGGCGAGGCCGTGACGTTCGACCAACTGCCGACAGGCACTGACCTCTTCCTCCGTCGCGGGCCGCGAATAGCACAGCCGGTATACTCGATCGACTTGAGCCGCAATGTCATTGCCCATTTCACGCTTCAATCGCTCGGCCAGGGCGGTGGCCATGTCCAGCGTGAAGCTGTGGTTGAGCAACGTCAGCGCCTGTAGCGGCGTGGTCGTTTCGGCTCGCTTGGGTGCCGAGAAAGTACAGTCCGGCTGGTCGAATTCAGTCATCAGATCGACAACCGAAGCACGGGCGTTCTGGTGATAAACGGCTCGGCGGTAAGCCTCCGGGCCGTGCTTGTCGAGCGGCACGTAGGTGCAGACGTTGTCCTGCATGAAGTGATACAGCCGGAAGCCGGGGCCGCCGCGTTTCATATCGAGTTGATCGGCTACGCTCAGCATCGTGTCCCGAACTTCTTCTGCCGAGAGCCGACGCGGCGGGAACCTCCACAGCAATCGCGAGTCGCCATCGACACTCGCGGCATCTTGCCGATACGCCGACGATTGCCGATACGCGGCCGACAGCATGATCAGCCGGTGCACCGCCTTGATGCGCCAGCCGTTTTCCTTGAGCTTCAGCGCCAAGAAGTCGAGTAACTCGGGATGGGTTGGCCGTCCGCCCATGTAGCCAAAGTCGCTCGGCGTGTCCACGATGCCGGTGCCGAAGTGGTAGTGCCACAAGCGATTGGCCAACACGCGCGGCGTGAGCGGGTTGTCTGCATGGACCAGCCAGTTCGCAAACGCGAGCCTCCGTTCCGATTCGGGAACTGCGGATTCCAGCCGATAGGCGAGTCCGGCCTCGGACTTGTGATTCGGCATGCGATTCAGCACACCCAGACTTGCCGGGACGACTTCGTGCCCCTTCTTCTGCGGACTGCCGCCAAGGAAGACGTGAAACGGCCCCTCCGCATCGGCATCCACACGGCGGCCGATCCAAACCGACGGTAACGCCGGAATCTGGGCGATTTTCCGATTCACCGCGGCCAGTTCCCGACGCAAACGCTGTTTTTTGGTGCGGTCGTCGGCGGTCGTCTCCAGTTGCAACAGCCGATGATCCACCAGCGCCGGTCGCGGAATCGGCTTGCGATCGCGGCCGCCGGCAACCACTTGCCATCGCTCGCCGTCAACGGAAACTTCAATCCGATACTCGGCCACAAACGTGAACTTGCGATGATCGGGTGTTGCCTCATGGCGCGCGCTGGAAAAGACAACCCGGTCGATCCTCGTCGGCTCGGCCAGTTCGATCGTCAGGTTATCGCCTCGTGCCAGGAAGCGAGCTCCCGTCTTGCCGTCGATTGCATGCTGAGGTCCGTAGGCTCCGGGAAAGTCTTCGATCTTCCGCGCATCTCCCGTCGCACGGCCGCCGTTGCGAGCCAGAGCGACATTCGTCGGTGGCTCACCTGTGGACCAGACCTCAAACTCGTCAATCCCGAACCCGGTGGACGAACTTGGATTGCCGTCTTGCGCTTCACAGACCAAGCGGACAAACTTCGCCATGACCGGTTCAAAGCGGTCTTCGGTTCCCGTCCGATCAACCGGCTCGCGAGTCCATTCCGATTCATATTCAGCCAGTTTCTCACGAGCCCGCTGCAATACGGCGGCCTCATGTTCCGCAACCGATTTCTCAAGTTCGACCTTCCGCGCGTTAAGCGGCTTGAGTCGCGCGGCTCGCGCCTGGTGTTGCCGCGGAGTCGCCAGTGGAACCGAACCGTGACGAATTCCCGCAAACGTCGCATACAGCCCGTAGTAGTCATCCTGAGTGATCGGATCGAACTTGTGGTCGTGACACCTCGCACATCCCAGCGTCATTCCCAGAAATGCTTCGCCGGTTGCCCGAATGATCTCATCCAACGTGTTGGCGCGAATCTGAGCGGCCTGGAGCGGATCCTGATTGCCAACATCGTCGTAAGGACCGGCGACGAGAAATGCGGACCCCACGGCCACAGCGGGGTCCTCCTTTCCGATCACATCGCCCGCGACATGTTCGCGGATGAACTGGTCGAACGGTTTGTCTTCATTGATCGAGCGAATGACGTAATCACGAAAGGGCCAGATGTCGTTGACGATGACATTCCGCTCGTACCCGATGCTTTCCCCAAACCGAACGACATCCAGCCAGTGCCGCCCCCAACGCTCTCCGTAATGCGGTGACGCCAGCAGGCGGTCGATCAGCTTCTCGTAGGCCTGCGGGTCGGGATCGTTCATGAAGCTGCTGACTTCTTCCGGCGTCGGCGGCAGACCGATCAGGTCATAGGTCGCGCGGCGGATGAGCGTCCCGCGATCAGCGGTCGGATTGAGCGTGAGGTCTTTTTCGGCGAGTTTCGCGCGGATCAATTCGTCGATCGTCGCGCTATTGGACTTCAGCGGTTGATACGCCCACCACGAGGCGTCCGCCTTCGCCTTTTGCTTGACGACAACACCTGCGGGCCATTCCGCCCCGTGTCCGACCCACTGCCGCAGCAACTCGACTTCGCCGCCTGAAAGCGGTTTCGCTTTCTTCGGCATGGCCGGCGGCGCGCCATCCTGCGACGTGACCAACTCGAGCAGGTAACTGGCCTCGGGATCTCCCGCGACCACATACTCGTTTGATTCCAGGTCACCAGACGTTGCCAGTGACACGTCCCCTTTGCGGTTCCCCGGGGAGTGACAGCGGACGCAGTGACGTTCAAAGATCGGAGCGATCTGCTGGCGGAAATCAATCGGCGCACCGAACGCCGTCGCAGCGCCGCAGAGGCTTATCAGCCAAATGCAGTTCAACCCGATGAATTGGGTCATCCTCGCGTGACTCGAGAGGCGAATCTCTATTTTGCTTCTCATGCCGCCATTCCTTCGAGACGTAACGCATGGGAAGGCCGCGTTTCATCAACGACATCCCGCACGTCCAGGCTGCTCAGCTTATGAAAGTTGTTCTTGATTCGTTCCCAGGCGATCGAGGACAGCTTGCATGTGCTGCTGCATCGCCTTTGCAGCCGCATCAGGATCACGCTCCCGAACCGCGCGGAGAACCGACTTGTGCAGCTTGCGACCCAAGGCGTTCTCCCGCTGCGACGGCGTCGTGCGGACCATTTGAGTCAGGACAAACTCGTAGATCACCTCGATCATGTTCTGCATCAGCGGATTGCCGGCGATGTCGATCAACTTGCGATGAAAGCGAAAATCCCACTCCAACGCTTCCGCATACGGCAACGCCTCGTCATCCAGCTGCTTCAACAACGCGGCAAGCTCGGCAACGTCGCTCTCGGTGGCGCGCTCCGCGGCCTGACGTGCCGCCTGAACTTCGATCGCTGTCCGCAATTCGGCATAAGCGCGCAGCTCCCGCGGCGAGATCGTCACCGCGGACCGCAGCAACCGCACGCAGTTCGCCAGACTTGTGCGGTTGCCTACGAATGTGCCGCGCCCCCGCTGAATATCCACCAGCCCCATGCTCTGCAGCCGCGCCAGCGCCTCGCGCAAAACCGGCCGGCTCACTTTGAGCTGTTCGACCAGTTCGTGCTCGCCCGGGAGCCGCTCGCCGGCGGACAGGTTCTGCTCTTTGATGACCCGAGCAATCCGCTCAACCACCAAATCAGCCGTCGTCTGCCGTTCAATGGCTTCGATTTGCATGCAGCCTCCTCGATTTCAACGTGTCATGATGTCAGACATGTTAACAGGGCGGTCGGGGCGGAGCAACAATGCGGCCCGCAGGGACCGTCGTTCGGAGGTCGCCATGATGAACCTGCCCAAAACGCCGCGCAGGTCAGCCGGAGCGTGTGGGTCTTCCGTTTTCCGATGTGATGACCGCAACCGGGGCTAACGCCCGACGGCTGATGAATCAGGCGGGGCCCCGGAGCAGCAGTTCTTCCAGCGAGCCGGCCAGCAGTTGGTCGACCGCCTCCGGTAGGGTGTGCGGCGGTTCCCGGCGTGGTGAGTCAGCGACACGCGGTTGCCGAGACTGGGGGGAGCCGCCGCGGGTGGGTGGAGAAGCAGGCCCCGCGTGCCGGTCTCGTCGCGCGGGCGGGGTCTGCGGACCATCATCCAAGTCTGGCGAGTCGAGCGCGAAGGGCCACGCGCCGGACAACGGAATCTCGACCGGTGGTACCACGGTTGATCGGTCCGAACCGACGAGCCCATTTCCCGCGGCGGCCGTTTCGAACCGGGCGCCCTCGCCATCGGCGGACTGGTTGTTGAGGAAGTTGATGCCGACCAAGGCATCGTTGGCGGTCACAAAGCTGTCGCCGTTCATGTCATAGTAGTTGGACGGCAACTCGTCGATTGACTGCGGCACCGCGAGCGCCCGCGGGCCATCGGCGTTGATGGTGTTGATGATTCGGAGGACGTCGTTCGGCGCGATCACGCCGTCGCGGTTGACATCCCAGCTCAAGCGCGGATTCTGCCAGGGTTGCGTATTGACGACGTGGAGCGTCGTGTCGGTTCCCTCCTCGCGGAGCACATGGCGCATGCCGCCCTCCTGAAAGACAGGGAAAGCGACTCGCCAGTCCCCGGAATACTCGATGGTATCGTCGGAATCATGATGAATGACCGGCGGCGTTGTCGCGCTGATTCCACGGACCGCCTGCGAGTCAAGTGCGAGCGAATTCGGGCCGCTTCCGGTGACATCCAGCCGTTCGACGCGCAATGTTATGGGCGCGGGCTGACGCAGGTCGAGTTGTTGCTCGGCGCCGGCCAACCGGAGGGTGTCGGTGCCGTCCCCGCCATCGACGGAGAGACTGGCGAGGAGGGCGGGGTCGAGCCCTTCGACCGTCAGAAGGTCGTCGCCGTCCGTACCCTGGACGGTGATCGCCGCCACTGCCGACCGGGGCGCGGCAAACAGTCGCACTCCGTCGTGCCTGACGGCAACCCCGCCACCCGTCTGCGCAACCACCGTTTCTGCGGCGGCCGGAACTGCCACATCAAGTCCGGCGCCACCGGTGGCGTTGCCATCCAGGAGCGAAAGCCGATGATCTTCCACCTCGCCGTCGAGCGCCTCGCCGGTCGGTGCCAGGTTGCCGATTGAGCTGAGTCGAAAACGGCCGAACGTTGTGCCCGGCGCGGAATTGGCGGGGACCGCGAAGTTCAAGACGTTAAGGCCGCCGGTGACATGCTGGCTTGAAAAGACTTGCTCATTCGCTTCATCCCAATCGCCATCCTGATTGAAGTCGATCCAGGCGTCCAGAAGCCCGGCTTGCGATGCCACCACGGACAGGCTGGAATGGGTTTCCGTTGTCGCCGTGACGATTGCCGTGGCGACCGCGTGGACGCCATCCTCGTCCGGCTGTCCGGACTGGTCGTCACCGCCATTGCCGCTTCCGGCATCAGGCGAAGGCAGGCCGTCCAACTCGTGATCGACGGCCCCGCCCAACGTCAAGTTGCTGATCACGTGACGGGCGCCGTCCGCAGCGAGCGTCGTCGGGTAGTCGGACGGGAAACCTGTCTGCGCTGCGTTTGGGGCATCGCCGAAATCCCAGTCGACGACCGTGTACGATTCGCTCACATCCGGCACGCGTTGCCGGACGGCATTGCCGGCCGCATCACGGCCCTGCTGCGTCAACGCCTGGGATATCGTCAAAGTGCCCGTGAAGCGTGAGGAACCACTGATCGTTACTTCATAGCAGGTGTCTCCGCATGGTTGACCGTCGACGACGCTTGCGAATTCGCTGCCCAGGGCCACAAAGTCACCCGGGCCGACGTCGACAACCGGCTCGTCATACGTGACTCGAAACACCAGTCGGTTGACGTTCGTCCGTTGTTCCAGCGGCGCATGCCGTTGGATGGCCAGAATCGTTGGCCCAGTGCGATCGCTGGCGAGCGACAGCCGAGCCGCGGGGATGTTCGTGTTGCCGGCCGCGTCGGCCGCGACGTCGGCGGCGATGTCGACGGTCACGGGACCATCGGCGTTCGGCTCGAGGTCGAAGCGAAAGGTCCGGCTGTCGGTCGAAGTCAAATCCGTTGCCGTCGCGCCGGTAATCACCAGGTCGGATGCTGCGAAGCCGCTGACCGCTTCGTCAAAGCTCACTTCGATCGGAATCGAGTCCAGATTGGTTGGGTTCGTCGCCGTCGTGCGGATGGTTGGCGTCGGTCGGAGACGATCGCTGCGAATCGAAAACGTGGACGCCGGCAGATTGGCATTTCCGCCTCCGTCCTCGGCAACTCCGGCCGGTACATTGATCGTCAGCACGCCGTCGCCCCAGGGAGTCACCACGATTTCAAACAACTGTTGGTCGGCGGTTTGGAACTGGTCAATCAGCCCGCCCACGACTTCCACGTCGTCCGGCACAAAGTTGTTGACGGCTTCACCGAAATCGATCGAGATCGGGATCCGCGCCAGCGACGTGGGGTCGGTTGCCGTTGTGCTGATGACCGGTTGCGGCGGGACCGAGTCGCCGTTCTCGTACCAGCCGATGACATGGTCGCCTGACGAGGCACTGAGGATGTCGAGATCCCGGTCGCCGTCCAGGTCCGTGGCAAACACACTCCACGCGCCGATCGCATCCGTGGCCAGATCGCGGGCCTCAAACTGCTGGCTGCCGTCATTTTCGAACAGGATCACGCGGTGGTCGGTGATCGACGTTCCCAGCACATCGACGTCGCCATCCCCGTCCACGTCGCCGGCGAACAGCCCCGACGCTCCCGCCACTTCTGCGGAGATCACCTGGCGGGAGAAATTCTGAGAACCGTTGTTCCGGTGCCAGGAAATCGAGTTGTCGTTGAAGGACGAACTGAGGATGTCCATCTGGCCGTCGCGGTCAAGGTCCACGGCAACCACCCGCAACGGGCCAAGCGTGGTGCTGCTGACAATCCGCTCGGTAAATCCCTGTTGGCCGTCATTTTCATGCCAGGCCACCTGGTTGGCTCCAAAGCCGGTGCTGAGGACGTCCATGTCGCCGTCCCGGTCCAGGTCGACGGCGAATATTCCGGCGGCTCCGTTCGCACTGTTGGGGATTGGTCGTTCGCTGAAGCTCTGACTGCCGTCATTTTCGAACCAGGAGACGTGGTTGCCGAACTCGGATGCCGCCAGCACATCCATGTCACCATCGGCATCCAGGTCGGCGGCAGAGACCGCGATCGCGAACGTGGAGGTGAAGGAGATGATGTGTGCGGCAAAGCGCTGACTGCCGTCATTCTCGTACCAGGCGATCGTGTCGTCGTCCCGTGAGGCGCTGAGCACATCGGTATCGCCGTCGCCATCCAGGTCGGTGGCAAAGACACTGCGCGCCTTAGCTGCGGTGTTGGTGATCGTGTGGCTGGTGAAGTTTCCGTTGTCGTTCTCGTACCAGGCGATGCGATCATCGGAGAACGACGAACTGAGAACATCCATGTCTCCGTCGCCGTCGACGTCTGCTGCAAAGACGGTTTCCGGCGCAACTGCCGAGTTGTTGAGGGTCTGGCGAACGGTGAATTCACCGTTTGTCGTTCGGGGAGCCGAGATGGTGACTTGATGGTCTTCCACCTCCCCGTCCGCCGCCTCGCCGCGGGGTCCCAACCGGCCGTTGCTGCGAAGTCGGAAGCGGGCAAACGTTTCACCGGCCACCGCCCAGGCCGGCACGTCGAAGGTGAGCGTCGACAGGCTGGGCGCAACGTGGACAGCGTCGAAAATATGTTCGCCCGGCCCTCCCCATGACCCGTCCTGGTTGAAGTCGATCCAGCCGTCGAGCAATGCGCCACTGGGGGCGTTTTGCACGTTGATGTTGACCGTGGCCTGCAATTGGCCGGGGGACAGCGGTCCGACCGCGACACCGTCTTCGTCGCTACCGTCCGCCGTGGCGTTCGCAGACCGCGTCCCGTCCGCTTCGTCATCGCGCAGCGGTCCCAGTCTGGGTCCCGTGGGTCGATGGCGCGCACCGTCTTGCGACCGCGTGACCGGATACGGCGGCGGCGCGTCGCCGAAATCGAGAGGTGGGGGAAGATCGTCATTGCGGATGACGCCGGTGGCGACGGCGGTGCTCAGCGTGGCCGCACCGGTGGGATTGGACAGCGCAACCTGAAACGATTCGTCGTCTTCAATTTCGGCGTCCCCGGCGACACGGACAAACACCGCCTGCAGTTCTTCGCCCGGCTCGAACAGCAGCGTGTCCGCGAGGATCCCCAAGAAGTCACCGCCGTCGGCCGGGCTCGTACCGGTGCCCTGGACTTCGTAGTCGACCCAGGTGCGGCGGGAGAGGCTGCCCGTCCTGACGACGGTAAAGCTGAACAGACGCTCGGCCCCCGTCCCTTCGGCCTTGTCCGCGTCAAAGGGGGCGATCGTCAATTGGGTCGCCGGCGTGGGGGTCGCGTCGAGTGCCGCTCGGGCATTGATCCGACCATAGCCGTAGAAGTCATTCCGACCGAAGGGAAAGGGCAGTCCCCCGATCTTGTCCGTCGAACTGCGCAGAATCTGCCGCACCTGTGCGAAGGTCAGATCGGGGTTCTTGGCCAGCACCAGGGCAGCGATTCCGGCCGCCAAGGGAGAGGCGGACGAGGTGCCCCCGAAACCGTCATCGCCGACGGACGTGTAACTTCCCGTGGCGTAGCCCGCGCTGCCAGTCTGATCGGTGGTGACGATGCGGGCGCTGCCGGGAAACCGGGTTGGCGCCAGCAGGTCGCCGGCGCTGGGGGCGACCAGATCCAACGACGGACCGAACAGGCTGTAGGAGGCGCGGTAGTCCCAATCGGTACTCGAGCCGACGGCGATGGTCGTTTCCAGGTTGGCTGGAAACAACACGTCCTGGGCGAAACGCCCCAACGGGTCGCTGGGCGCGAAACCGCTGAAGCCGTTCTGGATGACGCCATCGTTGGCCTTGGTGACGAGCAACGGTGGGCCGAAGGACGCGCCGAAATCTGCCGACGCATGAAGAGTGAGCGAATCCGAATTGACCTGAGTTGATATCCAGGCCCAATAGGTCAAGTCCCGCGTCGTGGTGACGGAGATGAGTGGAGATCGCAGGACCGTGGTCTGGCCGTCGAAGATCGGCCCCGACTGCATAACGTAACGGCCCGTTCCGTAGCTGCGCGATGGCTGGTCCGCCAGGAACCAGTTGGCGTGGCCGTACGTTTGCCAGCCGGCCGGCCAGGCGGCCGCGTCAAATCGTTCGACCGTGCCGTTCGGCAGCCCCACGTTGGCCAACCAGACCGCATCGTCATGATTGAAGCCGAAAAAGTCTTTCTGGTAACGCCATTCGAAGATCCAGTTTCCGGGCGGGACGTCCGGGAGCAGGAACGGCTGGTAGGCCGCCGCGTAGTTGCCCGACGAGGCCACCGAGACAGCACCTTGGCCGTGCCGGCCCCGTGCCGCCGCGTCTGCGAAGGCACTGGCCACAATCGCGTCGTAGCCCACGAAGCCCCAACTGTTGTTGAGGACGTCGGCCGCATCCCAGGTTCGCAGCCCGTCCCGGGTGATGCCGGCCGCATAGCGAATCGACTCGGCCATGCACACGGAACTGCAACTGCCGCCGAGCATCCTGACGGGCAGGATGATGGCATCTTGCGCCGCACCGCTGACTCCAATGCCGTTGTTTCCAATTCCGGCAGCGACCCCTGCCACGGCGGTCCCATGGGAAGGTTCCGTAAATCCCGGATTGGGGTTCGGATCTCCGTCAATGAAGTCGTAGCCGTGCCGGTCATCGACCCATCCGTTGCCGTCGTCATCGATGCCGTTGTTGGGGATCTCGCCCTGGTTGACGAAGATGTTCAGATCCGGGTGGTTCGTCTGCACTCCGTCGTCCAGGACGGCAATCACCGTCGGGCTGGTTCTGCCGGTTTCCAGATCCCAGGCCAGCGGGAGGTCCGGATCGGCGTCGTTGGTCGCTCCTGTCTGTCCGGTGTTGTGCAGGTGCCACTGCTGTGAGAAGAGCGGATCGTTGGGCAGCGCTTGCCGCCGCACGTCGTGGTAGACGTTGGGCGATGCCCAGACGACTTCGCCCAGCCGAGCGAGCGCCGCGGCGCGTCGTACCGTTTCGTCACCACCTTGGTCGAGCGAAAAGACGAACTGGTTCGTGGTGCCTCCGACACGCCGATAATCCACAAACTGATCGGCGAATTGTTCAGGCTTGACACCGGAAGCCAATTCGGCAATCAACTCGTCGCCAACCAGCAAGCGGGTTCCCTGTTCCTGATTGCGTAATACGGGCGACGCCCAGCGGTGTTCCGGCAAGTTGCGCGGTCCGACTTGGGGAGGACCGAGCGGATCGCGTTCGGGTTCGACAACCACCAGGTCGTCGCGCAGCACGTCGGTTACCGTCCAGCCGTCCAGGCGGTCGTTCACCGCGATTGGCCTCGCTTCCGGAGACGCCGCCGGTCGTCTGATGATGTAAGCGGACGGGTCCCTGTCGAGCGGGATGTCGCGGCCATCCGCCTGGTAAGAGAATTCGGCAATCGGCAGTGACGGCGCGGCGACCGCCGTCGCCGGCTGCGAGCCGTTCGAGAGGCCGGCGCTGCCCGACAATGGCAGTCGCTGTTCGAGCGACTCCAGTCGCGGCATCCGCTGGGAATATGGCCGCCGTGTTCGCGGCGGCCATCGACGCCGCTGCCTCCGGTTCCTTCCAGACAATTCGCCCATGGCAGCACCCACGACGCGCGGGAATCCGGGACCAGACAGAACGAGTTACGCGAGAACGTCGTGCACGACATTCCCGTAGACGTCGGTAAGCCGAAAGTCGCGCCCCGCGTGCCGATAGGTGAGTCGCTTGTGATCGAGTCCCAGCGCGTGGAGCAACGTGGCGTGCATGTCATGCATGTGCACCGGGCGGTCCGCGGGTGCGTACCCGAAGTCGTCCGTCGAACCGAATGTCATCCCGCCGCGGGCACCGCCGCCGGCCATCCACATGGTAAACGCCCTGGGATGGTGATTACGGCCATCACCATTTTCAACCATCGGTGTCCGGCCGAACTCGGCGCCCCACAACACCAGCGTATCTTCCAGCAGGCCGCGGCGGCCGAGATCTTCCAACAGTCCGGCAATGGGACGATCCACCTTGGCCGACTCGGTGATGCTGCCTTCCTTGACTTTCTGGTGATGGTCCCAGGTGTAGTCGGTGGAAACCTGGATATAGCGCACACCGCTTTCTGCGAAGCGGCGCGCCAGCAGACACTGCCGCGCGAAGTTGTCCGTCGGATCCTGGTCGACCCCGTACAGATCGAGCGTCTCCTGTGTCTCCGACTCGAGACGCATCACGTTCGGCATGGTGGACTGCATGCGGAATGCGAGCTCGTAGTTGGCGATGAGGCCTTCGATCTGGGGATCGGCGGTCGCTTGATCGAGGTGCTTCCGATTCAACGCTTGAATCAGATCCAACTGCCGCCGCTGCACGTCGGAGCTCAGCCGCTTGTTGCCCAGGTTGGCGACCGCGGCTTGAGCAATCGGTATTTCCGCCGAGCCAATGGCGGTTCCCTGGTGTCTGGCGGGCAGGAACGCGTTGCCATAGTTTTGCACGCCCCCATGGCCGCGGGGCGGGGAGATCGTAATAAAGGCCGGCAGGTTCTCGTTTTCCCGCCCCAGCCCGTAGCTGACCCAGGCCCCGACGCTGGGCCGCACCAGGTTCGCCTGCCCTGTGTGGAGCCGCAGTAAGGCCTCGCCGTGCGCATTGCCTTCGGTGTGCAGCGAGCGAATGACGCAGAGCCGATCGGCCTGGCGTGACAAGTGCGGGAACAGTTCGCTCATCCAGACCCCGCTGTCACCGTGTTGTGCGAATTTGAACGGCGAAGCGAGCAACGTGCCCAACTGCTTCCGGTCACTTCCCACGGAGGCTCCGGCCAGCTGTTTGCCGTCTTCGCGAGCCAGCGTCGGCTTGGGGTCGAACAGGTCGACGTGACTCGGGCCGCCCCACATGAACAGGAAGATAATCCGCTTGGCCCGCGGCGGATGATGGGGTACTTGCGCAAGTCCGGCTTCCCCGGAGGTTGCCGCACCATGGACCTGACCCGACTGGCCTGTCATGGCGGCGAGTGCCAGGCCGGCGAAACCGGTGGCGCTCGTTCGCAGCAGGTCCCGCCGTGACACGGTGTTCAGGAAACGATGACATCCCATAAGGCGAATCCACTTCTCAATCGAGTATTTGAAAACGGCTCGACGCAAACAACGCATGGCAGGCGGTTGCCCAGGACGTGCGGTCCGGATCAGCAACGCCCTCGCTCCGCAGACGTTCGGCGGTGGCGCGAACGAAAGCCAGAATCTGCTGCTCCTCGTCCGCGGTCGGGAGGTGACCGACGAGATGTTCGAACATCCACGTCACTCGCCCTCGATCGGACGGCGGCTGCACTTCGACCAGGAGTCGGCTTGCCGCGGCACGGGCGGCGTCCATGACCGTTTCGTCGTTGAGGATGAACAGGCCTTGTGTGGCGACGATCGTCTGGGGGCGAAGGCCGGTCGTGGCGTGCGGATCGGCAAAGTCAAAGACGTCGAAGACTTCGGGTAAGTCGTTGCGGATCACCGGCAGGTAAACGCTGCGGCAAGGAAAATCCGTGCGGCGCCGATTCTTGTTGGCGCCGACCGCCGTCGCCTGGTCTCCCAAATAAGAGACCGTCGAATCCATGGGCTTCAGGTCCAACGTCCCCGCGACCGCCAGCATCGCGTCGCGCAGTGCCTCGGGGCCGAGGCGTCGGCGATGGCCCCGCCAAAGGAGCCGGTTGTCGGGGTCAACCTCGTGTGCCCGCGCGTCGTGGCGACTGCTCAGTTGGAAGGTGCGGCTGGTCACAATCTCGCGGACCAACGCCTTTAACGACCAATCGGACGCGATCAACTGCGCAGCCAACGCATCAAGCAGCTCCGGATGGCTCGGCGCTTCACCCGTCCGCCCCAGGTTGTCGACTGTGCGAACGATGCCGCGGCCCATCAGGTGGTGCCAGATCCGGTTGGCCAGCACGCGGGCCGACAGGTTGCCGGCACCATGCTCGACATCCGTCAGCCAGGCTGCCAGTTCGAGCCGGCCGCTCTGATTCTCAGGCAATTCGAATTTCCGGTCGCTGACGACCCGCAAGAAACCCCGCTCCACTTCGTCGCCCGGCCGATCGAATTGGCCGGCCAGACGGATCGCCTCGTTCTTCGGTTTTGCTACGTCGCCCGGGATCATCGCCCGAGGTGGAATGGCGGGTGGATTCGCCGCGGCGACCAGCGTGGCAACAAGCTTCTCTTGGGCTGCCATGCGTTGGGGCGGCTGCTGGTCGGCGTCGAGCGCTTCGGCAGCGACGACCCCGGCGTGCTTTTCAGCGAGATCTTTCAAGCCGTCCTGATCGTTTTTCTTCAGCAACTCCAAGGCGGCCTTGCCCTGCTTGGCCCGTTCCTGCAACGTTTTGCTTTCTCGCCAGTACTTCTCGTAGGCAGCGTTGACCGCATTCTCTTCGGCTCCCAGGCCGACCAGCCGTTCCATGACGCGCTGCTGGCCCAGCATATACCGCTGCTGCATCACTTCGGTGGACGTCATGATGCCCGCCAACGCGTAGTAATCCGCCGTCGGGATCGGATCGAATTTATGATCGTGGCAACGGGCACACCCCAGCGTCTGGCCGAGTACGGCCTTGCCGATGGTGTCGAGCTGTTCGTCGGCGACGTCCATGATTCGCTCCTGCGGGTTGTTGCCCAGCAAGACCTTGGGGCCGATGACCAGAAATCCCGCGGCAATCCGTTGCCGATCGCGTTGGTCCACCGAGTCGTGGGGTAGCAGGTCGCCGGCCAACTGGTGCACGAGGAAGTCATCGTAAGGCAGGTCCGCGTTGACGGCATCAATGACCCAATTGCGGTATCGCCAGGCTTCGCGAAAAAGGAAGTTCTCGTCCAGACCGTTTGAGTCTGCGTAGCGGGCCAGGTCCAGCCAGTGGCGTCCCCAGCGTTCGCCAAACTGGGGTGACTCCAGCAGCTCGTCAACGACATGCGCGAATGCGTCGTCACGCTCGTCGCTTAAGAACCGAGCGACTTGCGCGGGTGTCGGCGGCAGGCCAATCAGTTGAAAGTAAGTGCGGCGGATCAACGTTCGCCGATCGGCATCGTCCGCCGGTTGCAGGCCGTTGGCCTCCAGGCCGGCCAACACATGATAGTCCGTCCGCGTCCGCGGCCATTCGGCTGCCTTAACGGCAGGCAGGCCGGACGGCTGCAGCGGGCGAAATGCCCAGTGTTCCCTGCCCGCGAGCGGATCGGCAGGGGAAGAACGCGGCGTCGAACGGGGCGCGTCGTCGTCCTGTGGGGCAGGGGCCCCCAACCGTACCCAACGCTCGAAATCCGCGATCGCCGAAGCCGGTAGCCGCTTGTCAGGCGGCATCTGCAATTGCGGGTCGGCATATCGGACCGCTTGGATCAGCAAGCTGGCGTCCAAATTGCCAGGCTTCACAGCAGTACCACGTTCACCGCCTGCGAGGCGCGCCGAGTGACTGTCGAGTGCCAAGCCGCCTTCCCGAGTTCCTTCACGGTCCGAATGACATGCATAACACCGTTCGATCAAGAGAGGACGGATCTTCTTCTCGAAAAACTCGATGCCGTCATCCGAGTTCGCTGCACGGGCCGTCTGCAGCGGAAGCCATGCCACAACCCAGATCAGACAGGCCCAGGCCATCGATTGCCAACGTAATGTCATGAGAGAGTTTACCGCCTCGGATTACTCGATGGTGGCGACGTGTTGGCCGCGAATTCGATGGTGCGGCGCGGGTTCGAGTTTGCCGCGGGGCTCCGACCTCGCCACACTTTTCCGTAGGTCATGCTGTGCATGACGCTTTCCTGCGTTTGAGCTGGCATCTCCGTGTCGATTGCCGCCTCGCGGAAGTTCATTTTGGGCCGCACTTTTCTGGTGATTGGTGGGGGCTTATGGGGTTGGGGTTGGGGTTGGGGGGAGACCTTCGGTCGGCGGTTTCGGCGGGGTCGGAGACCCGCGCCGAGCAAATAAGCTTTCGAGCCGCGTCGAGCTGCGTCGAGCGACAGGGTCGGAATGTCAACTCAGCACTGATGTTAATCGGTTTGTGGGGGCGCGACAATATTCGCAATCGGACCGAACCACGCCGCGCCGTGCCAGCGACCCGGTCGTCTCTGAGCGGACCGATCTGCCTTGGTTCGATCCGGCGCATGCCGATTTGACCCGTTCTTGGTGCGCATGGATACTGGTCGGCAAACCATCCCAGCTCGCATTCGGTTATCACCACCAGCCATCCAACCCTCTCCTGGTCCAAGGGTCATTCTATGTCCATCCTTGTTTTCGCGCATTCCGGTTGTTTGTCGCCATTGTCATCACGTCAGCACCGGATGCTGATCGCGGGGCTGCTCGGCCTGTCGGCCCTCCTGGCAAGCTTGCTGGCGGCGCGTGACGCGGCGGCCGGAGATGGGCATCCCAATATCGTCTACATTCTGGCCGATGATATGGGTTATGGCGACGTCGCCCATGCCGGTGGCAAGGCGCCGACCCCGAACTGTGATCGTCTGGCCAGGGAAGGGATGCGATTCCGCGATGCCCATACGTCGTCGTCGGTTTGCACGCCCACCCGTTATGGGATTTTGACGGGCCGTTATAACTGGCGATCTCGTTTGAAGAAGTCGGTGTTTTTTGATCCTCACGATCGCCCCTTGATCCCCGCATCCCGCCCCACGGTCGCGTCGATGCTCAAAGGGCAAGGTTATCACACGGCCTGTATCGGCAAGTGGCACTTGGGGATCGGCTGGCAGTTCTTGGACTCGCCACCCAAACGCACGGCGGAGCAAAAAGGGCAGGGGTGGGACATCGACTACGGCAAATCGGCAATCACTCCAAATGCCAATGGGTTTGACTACTTTTTCGGCATCCAGGCATCCCTGGACATGGCACCGTACGTATACATTGAGAACGACAAGGCGGTTGCGCCGGCAACCGTGACAAAGGCCTTTCATCGGCCCGGGGCGGCTTCCGCCGAGTTCGAGGCGGTCGACTGTTTGCGGCAATGGGCCAAACACTCGGTGGACTACATCGACCAGCGCGCCGCAGACGGGAAGGAGCAGCCGTTCTTTCTCTACCTCCCGCTGACCAGCCCGCACACGCCGATCGTGCCCTCGCCAACATGGCAAGGCAAGTCGGGGCTGGGGAGCTACGGGGACTTTTTGATGGAGACCGACTGGGTGGTCGGCGAAGTGCTCGCCGCCCTGGATCGTCACGGGTTGGCGGAGGATACCGTCGTCATCTTCACTGCGGACAACGGTTGCTCGCCGGCCGCCAAGATTCCCGATCTCGTCAAGCAAGGTCATCAGCCGAACGGAGACTGGCGCGGGCACAAGGCCGACATCTACGAGGGGGGGCACCGCGTCCCCTTCATCGTCCGTTGGCCCGGGCGCGTGGCCGCAGGTAGCAGTTCGGATCGTACGCTCTGCACCACGGATCTCTTTGCCACCGCTGCCGAAATCGTCGGCTGTCCAAACACGGGCGAAGATTCCTTCTCTTTTCTGCCGACACTCCTGGGCAAGGAGCAGGAATCTCGCGGCATCACCGTCCATCATTCCATCAACGGTTCGTTCGCCATCCGCGATGCCAACTGGAAGCTTTGTCTCTGCCCAGGTTCCGGCGGCTGGTCTGCGCCCCGGCCGAACGTTGCTCTGAAAAATCGCAAGCTGCCTCCCGTCCAGTTGTTCAATCTGGAGGAGGATCCCGCCGAGCAAGAGAACGTTGCCGCCGCGCATCCTGACTTGGTCAAGAAGCTCGTGGGACAGCTGGATACCGCGATCCGTAACGGCCGGACCACTTCCGGGCCAAGCCTGCAGAATGACGGTGGGCCGAACCCGTTTCCCGCGCCGGTCGTGGCCGCGTTCCCGGAACTCGCGAATTGAAGATCCCTTCGCATTAACACGCCAGCGGCGATCGAGCGGATTGCCGGCACTACGCTTTGATCGACCATCGGGATCGACCAACGGACATGTGGTCCCGCTGCACCGCCAGGCGATGCTTGCTGAGGGGGCGAGTGTCGACCGTGGCGGCTCGGTCGCATGCCTGCGAACACGGCGAGGGGGTTGTCAGCGACCGCTCATGCCGCAACAGTAGGGGGGAACGTCGTGCAGTATTCGCTCTGGCCACCTGTCGGTTTTGGTCCGCCACTCGTCATCCCGGCCGGAGCTGCACTGGATCTGATTCGAGCGGTACCGGCTGGGGCGAGTGGGCAATTGCCCCCGCAGGCGGCGACCTGTGGCGGATGGCCGTCCATGCCGGGCATTGACCCTCTTGGCTGCGGCAAAGATTGAGCGCCCGAATGTCGTCGGTAGACAAGACGCGACGTCATGGACGGATTCGGAGCTCCTTGCACTGTACGTGTCAGATCGAGTATCGCGAGCAGAAACCTCTCATCCCCGGAGACCCATGTTGGAATCAAGGCCTGAAACCAAGCTGTTGGATCTCGAGCCGGCCACTCAGACGTTTCACGATGATGTGATTGCCGGCTTGGGGGGCGCGCCCAAGACGTTGCCCTGCAAGTATTTCTACGACCAACGCGGCTCGCGGCTCTTCGATCAGATTTGCCAACTGGACGAGTATTACTTGACGCGCACCGAGTTGGAAATCATGCGCACCTACGCAGCCGAGATGTGCGCCGGCATTGGAAGCGGCGTGATGTTGGTCGAATACGGCAGCGGGAGCAGTACCAAGACGCGGCTGATCCTGGATCACCTCGAAGCCCCGGCAGCCTATGTGCCGGTGGATATTTCGCGATCGCACCTGCATCGCAGTGCGGATGCGTTGTCGCGACTCTACCCGGACGTCGAGGTCCTGCCCGTTTGTGCCGATTTCACAACGCCCTTTCATTTGCCGCAGCCGCGAATCCGGCCGACCCATCATGCGGTCTACTTTCCAGGTTCGACCATCGGCAATTTCCAGCCGGAGGCAGCTCGCCGGATCCTCGCCAACATTGCGACGCTGTGTGGCCGGGGCGGCGGCTTGTTGGTCGGCATCGATCTGCAGAAAGACCATCGTACGCTGGAAGCGGCCTACAATGACGCCGCAGGGGTGACGGCCGCATTCAACTTGAATCTGCTGGAGCGGATCAAACTTGAACTGCAGGGTGATGTCGACATCGAACAGTTTTCGCACCGGGCCGTGTACGATGCCGAGCGGGGGCGCGTTGAGATCTCTGTGGTGAGTCAGTGCGAGCAGGTGATGACCGTGGGAGATCGATCATTCAAGTTAGAGTCCGGCGAAGCGATTCGAACCGAGTTTTCGCACAAGTACACCATCGACGGTTTCGCTGAGATGGCATCCGGCGTGGGGCTGACGCTCCGCCGCCATTGGACCGACACGGCGGGCATGTTCGCCGTGCTGCACCTGGTGATCGTCGACTGAGAAGCAGAGACACCAAGCGCGGTCGGCAGGCGATGTCGAGTGCGATTGCAAAGGTATCTGGCGGACGAGCGGGCCGCGCATGCCGGCATGGGCAAGCGACGACGACCACCGGCTGCCTGCCGAATCATGGATCTTCATGGCCATTATCGCACTCGAGAACGTCTCTAAGAAGTACGGTCAAGTTACGGCTTTGGCGCCGCTCGACCTGACCTTCGATGCGGGACGAATTTACGTATTGCTCGGCACCAGTGGCTGCGGCAAATCGACGTTGCTGAAGCTGATGCTCGGTCTGGTGAGCGCGGACAGTGGCACGGTACGCATTGCAGGCGAGGTGCTCTGCCCGGCCAACATGCTCGAGCTTCGCCGGCGGATCGGCTACGTGATCCAGCACGCGGGCCTCTTTCCGCACTTGACGGCCAGCCAGAATGTGAGCCTGGTTGCCCGGCAGCTCAAGTGGGCGGGACCCCGGATTGAGGAACGGCTGTGCGAGCTGGCGGAGCTGGTCCAGTTGCCCCGCGCCGAACTCGAACGATTCTCGTCCCAGCTATCTGGTGGCCAGCAGCAGCGGGTCGGGCTGATGCGGGCCCTCATGCTCGATCCCGATGTGCTCTTGATGGACGAGCCGCTCGGCGCGCTCGACCCGATCATCCGCGCCGATCTGCAGGCCGACCTGCGGTCCATCTTTCGGCGGCTCAACAAGACGGTCGTGATTGTGACCCACGATGTCCACGAGGCCGCCTTTTTTGCGGACGAAATCCTCTTGCTCCGTGCCGGCCAACTCGTCCAACGCGGTAGCCTCAGCGAACTCTTGAAGAACCCGGCGGATCCGTTCGTCACGGAGTTCATCAACGCGCAGCGTCACACACTGGGTGATGGACCGGATGATGCACCGGCGGGAGGCGCCGCATGACCCGTTGGATCGCAACGATCGTTGTGCTGCTGCTACTGGCGTTCGTGCCGTTGTCATGTCGACCCCAGGGGCTCAAGGTCGGCTCGAAGAAATTCACGGAGTCGGTCATTCTGGGGGAGATGCTCAAGTCGCTGGCGGAGGATGCCGGCACGCCGACGACCCATTACCGCGAGTTGGGTGGCACGAAGCTTGTCTTTCAAGCGTTGCTGAACGGTGATGTGGACGTGTACCCGGAATACACGGGGACGATTGCCGAAGAGATCTTGGGCTCGGATGCCGCGGCCTCTCCGGGCGCCATGGAGGCGGCCCTGGGGGAACGGGGCGTTTTGCTGAGCCGCCCGTTGGGATTCAACAACACGTACGCCCTCGCCATGTTGGCGACACGCGCCGACGAACTGGGGATCGAACGCATCTCCGATCTGGCTCGCCACCCGGACCTGGTCTTCGGCTTCGGCAACGAATTTATGGATCGCCAGGATGGTTGGCCCAATCTGCAACAACGTTACCAGTTGCCGCAGCGCGAAGTCCGAGGACTCGATCATGACCTTGCTTACCGGCAGTTGAACCTCGGATCGATCGATGTCACCGACGCCTACACGACGGACGCAAAGATCTCGGCGTATGAGCTCCGTTTGTTGGAGGACGACCTGAATTACTTTCCTCGCTACGACGCCCTCTTGCTGATTCGGCAGGACCTGGCTTCCCGGTTTCCGCAAGTGATGTCTTCCCTGCTGCGGCTCGAGGGGGCCGTCAGCGAAGCAGAGATGATGGCGGCCAACAGCCGCGTCGAACTGGATCAGATCTCGGAAACGCAGGTCGCCGCCGAGTTTCTCCGGGCGAAGCTGGGAGTAACGGCCACCATCGAGAAGGACTCGCTGCTGAGACGCGTCACGGAACGGACGATCGAGCATCTGGACCTGGTCCGCAAATCGCTGATCCCCGCCATCCTGCTGGCGATTCCGCTGGGCATCGTCGCCGCCAAGTCGGCGCGCAGCGGGCAGTTTATCCTCGCCGTCGTCGGGGTCGTGCAGACCATCCCGTCGCTGGCCCTGTTGGTCATCCTGATGCCGGTGATGGCCGCGCTGGGGCTGGCCAGCGTGGGATTGGGGTCGTCGACTGCCGTGACCGCCCTGATGCTGTACAGTCTGCTGCCGATCGTTCGCAACACGTTTTCCGGCTTGCGCAGTGTTGCGGGTGAGTATTACGAAACCGCCGCGGCGCTCGGCCTGCCAGCCGGCTACCGCCTGGCAAATATTGAGCTGCCGCTGGCTTCGCGTAGCATCCTCTCCGGAATCAAGACGGCCGCCGTGATCAACGTGGGCTTCGCGACGCTCGGCGCCTTAATCGGCGCCGGCGGCTATGGACAGCCGATCATTACCGGAATTCGCTTGAACGATACCGGCACGATCTTGGAAGGTGCGATCCCGGCGGCCCTGCTGGCGTTGGCCGTGCAGGGCGGCTTCGAGCTCAGCGAACGCGTTTTCGTTCCCCGGGGTCTGAGGATTCGGCGGGGTGATTGACGTGATGCATCTGCCGCCGTGTCGCGCCGGTTCACGCCGGCCGGCGAACCGCGTACAACGTAGGAAGACGTCGGAAGTGGCCGGCCAGAAATGGTCGTTTCTTGGGCGGATGGTCCGACCCACCAGAGGCGCCGCGTGATCTGGAATCTCGGCGGGATCCTGGCAGCGACGACGTTTCATTCAACAACCGGTGAATCAGAAAGGATGATCGACCCATGCCGAAAGCGATGTGGCACGGCCAGGTACTGGCCGAAAGCGAAACGACCGAAGTCGTGGACGGGAATTACTATTTTCCCCCCTCGTCACTCCACCCCGAGTTCTTCCGTGAAAGCGACGCACAGACGGTCTGTGGTTGGAAAGGAACGGCCAGTTATTACGACCTGGTTGTTGACGGCGAGGTTAACCCGCAAGCGGCCTGGTACTATCCTGATCCGAAGGAAGCCGCCAGCAACATCAAGGGGATGGTCGCCTTCTGGAAGGGTGTCGTGGTCGAATGACCGCTGGTGCCCGGGAAGTCGGTAAACGTGATGAGTGTGATACCTGAAGCAGGACGCAAAATGACCAACCTGGCGGACCGCTATCAGCAGGTGCGCGCCTTTTCAGAGGCACTGGCCGCTCCCCTGTCGGCAGAAGATTGCGTCATCCAGTCAATGCCCGACGTCAGCCCGACCGGCTGGCACTTGGCGCATACGACCTGGTTCTTCGAGACGTTTGTGTTGGGAGCCGATCCCGACTACGCCGTTTACGACGCCAGCTTCGCGTTTCTGTTTAATTCGTACTACAACAGCATCGGCAAGCAGTTTCCGAGATCGCAGCGAGGGCTGATTTCCCGACCCGGTCTGGAAGCGATTCGATCCTATCGACGGCACGTGGACCGGGCGCTTCTGCGACGATTGCACGATCGCGCGGCGGACACTTGGGATGCCGGAACCGAGACCGTCATCGAACTGGGTTTGCAACACGAGCAGCAGCATCAAGAATTGATGCTGACCGACATCAAGCATGTACTTTCGTGTCATCCGCTTCGCCCGTGTTACCGGCCCGGTTCGTTTGTGTCCCGGGAAGACGAACCGGCCGATCCGGCCTGGCTGGATGTGGACGAGGGAATCTACCGCATCGGGCATGCGGATCCGACGTTTTGCTTTGATAATGAACTTCCGCAACACCGAGTATTTCTCGACTCTTTTCGGGTTTGCGAGCAGCTGGTGACGTGCGGAGATTACCTGCAATTCATGGCAGATGGCGGGTACCGGCGGCCCGAGCTCTGGTTGTCGCTCGGCTGGCAGACCGCCAGCGAGCAGCAATGGGCTGCTCCCCTGTATTGGTACCACGACGACGACGGCTGGCACCAGTTTACGCTGGCCGGGGCGCGGCCGATCGAACCGGAACTGCCGGTCTGTCATGTCAGCTATTTCGAGGCGGATGCGTATGCCAGATGGGCCGGCGCGCGGCTGCCCACCGAAGCGGAGTGGGAGGTGGCGGCCCGCAGCAGTTCATTGGGTGAGGGCTTTGCGGATCGATTGTTGGCTGCTGAGGCGGCCCTTCATCCTGGAAGTCGATCCGTCGCATCGAGCCTCTACGGGGACGTCTGGCAGTGGACTGCCAGTCCCTACACGCCGTACCCCGGATACGTGGCGCCGGACGGCGCGTTGGGCGAGTACAACGGCAAGTTCATGTGCAACCAATATGTCCTGCGCGGCGGGTCGTGCGCCACGTCGACGTCGCATATCCGCGCGACCTATCGCAATTTCTTTCCCCCGGAAGCCCGCTGGCAGTTTACCGGTTTGCGGCTGGCCCAATGACGACACAGCGACTTGCACTGAATCCTGGTTCGTTCGCAAATTATCCCGACTAACGGGCACTCGCCGGCGTGAGCTTGGGTTGGGGCCGCTTGCGCCACTTCTTGACGTCCTTGGTGAGTACCTGGATGGCCTTTTCTAACTGCTTGTCCTTGCCGGACGGCAGATCGCCCGGCAGCGGCCAGATTTCAAAGTGCGGCACGGCACCGTTGAGCTCCATGTCTTCGCCGGTCCCTAACACGTACCAGCCGCGAAACGGCATGCGGAGGAATCCGATATCCATCACCCGCATCCCCCCGGTGCTGATGACTCCGCCGGCCGTCGTCACGCCGACGACCTTGCCCCGTTTGAGCGACTTGACTGCATGACTGAATATCTCGGCATTGCTGTAACTGTTTTGGTTGCAGAGGACCACGATGGGCTTGCGCCAGGTTGCATAGACGGAGCGGTCTTGGGGGTACCCCGGCTTGCCGCCCCGCGGGACCGTGACGGCGTGCGCCGGCTGCGTCAGTACCGTCAACAGGTGATCGGTTGTCGATCCACCGCCGTTCTCCCGCACGTCGATCACGATGCCGTCCTTGCCCGTTCCAACGGCATACAGTTCTCGCTCGAAGCGATAAAAGCTGGTCATGTTCATCCCGCGGATATGCATGTATCCCAGCTTTCCCTGTGACGCCGCAGCGACTTGCTTTCGATTGTCGTCGATCCATTTTTCGTACAGCAGAGAACGGGCCGCCGAGTAGCTGATCGGGCGGATCGTGACGTTGCGATCTTCCCCTTTCTTGTTGCGGACACGCAGGCGAATGTCGCGGTCCAGACGACCGTTCAGCACCTGGCTGAGGTCTAAGGCGGGATCGACCGACTGACTGTCGACCGCCAGAATCGTCTCGCCGGCATTGAGGGAGGAAGCAACGCGGTCCGCGGGGCCGTCCGGGATCACGTCCTTGATGCGCCAACCGGGGCCCCGATGGTCGCGATCAAAGCGAACCCCAAGGTGCGGCGTCGTTTCCCGCCAGTCGCCGTTCGACGAACTTCCGGTGCCGGTGTGGCTAAATCCCAAGTGGGAGCCGTTCAGTTCACCCAGCATCAAGTTGACGACTTCGGCAAACATCTGCGGGTCGACGCAAGCTTCGACCAGACGCTGGTACTTGCGGCGCACGGCATCCCAATTGCGATGGTTCAGTGTGCCGTCATAGTAGTTGTCGCGCATCGCCCGCCAGCATTCGTCAAACGCTGCCTTGTTTCTGGCCGCGATGTTTACGGACTGGGGAGCCGTGAATGGATACGAAGTCGCTTTGCCGCTCGCAGACTGGCTGGCGGGGACGCCATCGGCCAACCAGACGATCTGGTTGCCTTTGGACAGCCAGACCGCTTGCCGGCCGGTTCGCGTCGTCAGCAGTTTGGGCCTGGTGTCGTCGGGAATCGAGATCGTATAAGTGCCCCGTTTGCCGTCGACGGTTGCTGAGAAGGCCAGTTTCTTCGAGTCAGGGGACCAGAACAGGTCACCCTCGGTGGTGTCCGGAATGGAAACGCGCCGCAGCCGCTGGTCAATCTCTTCAAAGTCGATGGTGACCTTTGGGAGTTGGGGCCTGGAACCGGCCTTTGCGGTGGCGGTCGTCTTGTCGTCGTCGTCAGACGGCTTCGCCTGCGGCGACGATTTGCCGGCCGCTCCGTTGGTGGAGGACCTGGTCGACCCGTCGGCTTGCCTGGCTTTCCGCAACTTGTCCAGCGCCTTTGCCAGCTGGCGGTCCCGCGACGTCTTCTGATTCTCGTCCGCGCGGAGGTAGAGATAATAGATGTCGACTTCACTTCCCACGCGACGGCCGGTGAAGGCGATCATGGTTCCGTCGGGCGACCAGGTGGGGCCCCGGTCATTGTCCGGATGCCGCGAGACGTTGACGGGCGGCTGTGAGCCATCGACGGGAGACACGTAGATGTCGCGATTGAAATCGCTGTCGCTGAGTGCGTAGACCAGCCACTTGCCGTCGGGGGACCAGTCGTAGTCGGGTTCGTTCCAGGAACGAAACAGGCGCCGGGCGTCCTTGCCATCCGGCTTCATCACCCACATGTCGCCGCGGTTGCGCACGAAGCCGATCAGGTCGCCGGCGGGGCTCCATTGGACGTTCGACTCGACCTCTGCCGTGTCGGTCAGCGCCTCCAGGTGAAATGCTTCATTGCGCCACCAGAATTGAGCGTCGTCTTTCCGGGTCGCCCGCCAAAGGTCGCTCTGACCTCCAGCGTCGCTTTGGTAGATGATCGCCTGACCGTCGGGCGAGAAGACCGGTTCACGTTCCGCTTCCGGCGTGTCGGTGATTTGCCGCGGTTCACGCAGTTCGGTATCCATGACCCAGAGATCGCCGCCGGCGATGAACGCGATCTCCAGACCGTCGGCCGTGAAGGCCACGTCGGTCGCCGAGTTCAACGTGCGGCGGAGAACCGGTTCTCGGACGCGGTCGGCATCAACCTGAATCGAGATTTTCCGGGGCTTCGCGGGCTTGGCAACGTCCAGTCGGTAAAGGTCGGCCTGGTGGCGGAAGACGATCGTCGACCCGTCGCGCGAGACGCAAGGCCAGACAACCAGGTCTTCTTCAAAGAACGTCAGTTGCCGCTCGTCGCCGCTTTCCAGATCTCGCTGCCAGATGTTGCGGGCGCCCCTTTGTGCGCTGACGTAGAAACAGCCCATTCCATCGGCTTGCCAGAGCGGTTCCCGTGATTCGGTGGCCCGTTTGACCACCTCGGTGAATTCGCCCGATTCCAGATCCGCCTGCCAGATCTGACTGGCGCGACTACCGCGGTAACCTTGACGCCACCAGCGTTCGCCTTCTCTGGAGAAGAGGAGATGCTTGCCGTCCGGCGAGACCTGTCCGTCCGAACCGTAGGCGTCGAAGAGCAGCACTTCCGCAGACCGCTCATCCGACCGGATACGGAAGAATCGTTCGGCCCGTCGCCAGAAATGGTCTCGGGTAGCGCGAATCAAGAGCGATTGGCCGTCGGGAAACCAATCGGCCAGTTCACAGCCCTGGCTGTGAAACGTCAGTTGCCTTGGTACGCCGCCACCGGCCGCCATGATGAAGACTTGCGAGCTACCGGTGCGGTCGCTGGTGAATGCAAGCTGGGAATCGTCCGGTGAAAAATAGGGGTGGTCCTCACGTCCGGCCGAGTGCGTGAGTTGGGTCGCCGTGCCGCCTGCCGTCGGTACGGTCCAGATATCGCCGGCCCAACTGAAGGCGAGCGTCTCGCCGTCGGATGAAAGCGCAGGCGAATTCGCCAGACGAATCGCCTCCGCGGTCCGGGCATCGGTTGTGACGCAAGAGGCTCCAATCGCGGCGACCAGGAAGAGAAAGCGAGGCATGATGCGAAGGTTCCTAAGGGTTGAACGGGGGCGAGAGAGCCCGGTCCGAGGCCGATTTGGGGCGGCGGCCACGTGCGGTAGGAGCGGGCAGCGGGGGCGCAAATCTGCGTCTCCCCGGTCGCCCGATCGGCCGGATGCTTCCCAAGCATAGCCCGAGCAAGCCGGGACCGCCGCAGAAATCAGCCAATTGGCTGTTTTGCGGGCTACCGAAAGAGGGGGCGCATGGGGGGGTGGTCAGGACGCGACTCGCTCAGCGCGAGACTCGTTCTCAGGCCGCTCGGGCCAACGCGTCACCGGCGACTTCGCGATACAGGTCTTCCAGGCGCCGCGTCCAGGCAGCGATTGAGAATTCGCTCAAGCTGCGGCGGTACGCTGAGTCTGCCAGTTGTTGGGTGAGCTCGTTGTCGGCGTGAAGGCGACGAATGGCGGCCGCGATTTCTGCCGGACTTTCGGGGGGCACGACAATTCCGTCCCGCTCGTGCCGCACCAGTTCTGTCAAACCGCCTACGTTGCTGACCAGCGGACAGGTTCGTTGCACCATCGCCTCCAGAACGGCGATCCCGAACCCCTCCATCCGTGACGGTGACGCAAACACATCGAACAACTCGGCATACCGGCAACCGTACTTGCGTGGGCCGGCCAGCCGCACCCGTCCGGCCAGGCGCGGGTCGGCCGCCAACCGCTTGATGCGACTGTCGATCACCTTACCGATGAGCAGGTAGTAGAGGTTGGGAAGGTCGGTCAGTTCGAATGCCGCCTCGAGAAGCAGGTCGATCCCCTTCACGGGCCGCATATTGGCGACGGTTCCCACCACAAACGCACCAGGGGGAATCCGAAAATCGTCACGATCCGCCTTGGAAACCGGCTGCATCCCGCCCGGGTCACAGCCTTCGTTGACGGCCGCCAGCTTGGTGGGCGCAATGTTCGAGTCCAGCAATGCCTCCTCGGTCGCTCGCGAAACGCACGTGATCTTGTCGACTGCCGGATGCCAGAATGTAATCCAGTGAGAAGGGTCGAGTCTCCGCAATCTGCTGATCGCACCTCGATAGCCGATGATCTTGGGCTTGTTCTTGAGGCCGCGAACCGCGGCAATCAGGTTCGCCAGATTCTTGCTTGTGTAGGCGTGGACGACGTCGTAGTCGCCGTTGCGCACCTGATCGCGAATCGCCTTTCTCGCCGCCGCGTCGATTTTGTGACGGCAGGTCAAGGGTGTGAGGGGTATCGACGTCGAGAACCGGGGTGGCGAATCGTAACGCGCCATGATTTCCAGCGAGATGTCCTCGGTCGCAGCGAGGCGGCTTGCCACCTGCTGCCAGGCAGGGGCGAGATAGTCAAAAACCCACAGCACACGCATCGGTGAATCCCTCCCGCAAAACGACCAGCAACACACGCCGGCACCCGCAATACGACTCCACACAACCGGCCGCGCTGCACGGCCGGTACAACCAACGCCGGACGGCGGGACTCTACCAAAAGTCTCCGACCGCGTAACTAGGAATACCTGCATGCTAGCGGAGGCGCCATGCGAGGGGTTCTGGTCCACCTATCCGCAGAACCGTTCCTAACCGCACGCCGGTCAGGGCGATTCGGTCAAACGCCGTGCTATTGCTGCAAGCGCGTCGGCAGCCGCACCGATGTCAGCCACACGGAGCAGTACGAATCAAGGAGGTCACCCCCATGCGCATGACACTGATTGTTGGATTCTGCATTGCCGTTCTCGGTGGATCACGCATTGTCGGGGCGACAGATCATGGGCTCGCCGTCGATGAGACGCCCGCCGAGACAACCGCGTCGTTCGCATCCTTCGGTCGTTTCGAAACACTGCTCGCCAGCGGCAATCAAGCCGACGAGTGCAAGCCCATGTTTCGGCTGAAGTCGCGGGTATTTCTCGAGAACGTATGGAGTTCCGACTACAGCGGCGCCGTACCCCAAACGCTCGAGCCGTCGCGATTCAGCGTCGACGATACCCGCCTGGGCTTTGAGGGTTGGCTCCGCGACAACGTCTTCTATCGCGCCGAGATGGGATTCATCCGCAGCGAGCTGGGCTTCGGCAGGTTCCGTGACGATGTCGAATTGGGGGACGTGTTCTTCGACGTTGCCACCGGCCTCCCCGTGGGAAATGTCCGCTTCGGTCACTTCATCGAACCGCTTTCGATGGAGCGTCAGATGCGCAAGGAACTGCTGCCGTTGATGGAGCGGTCCGTACCAACACGCGACTTCGCTCCGGCTCGAAACTTCGGCCTGATGTTCTACGACCACCTGCCAAACAATGAGAATCTCTCCTGGTACGTCGGTACGTTCATGGGGAACAAGCGTGACGACTTTCGAAATCCGTCCAATGCGGACTGGTCCGCCACGGGCCGGGTCGCCTGGCTGCCGTACTACGATGCCTGCTGCCACCGGCTCCTTCACGTTGGCTTCGGGGCGAGTGCGCGGCGAACGGGCGACACGCCGGCGGTCGACGGCAACGGTCGCTGGCAGGGCTATGTTCCGCTGGGAGATCTACGATCGTTGATCGGCACCACGTTGCTGCCCAATACGGAATTCAACGTATACAACCTGGAGCTCGCCTGGGCGCGAGGACCGCTGTCGATGCAGGCGGAAGCCTACTATGCGGAAACGAACAACGAATCTCCCATCCATATGGCGGGGGCTTATGCCCAGGCCTCGCTATTTCTGACCGGCGACCACCGTGAGTATGACCGCACGATGAAAACATTTGGGCGTGTCTATCCGGCGAATCCCGTCTTTGGCGGTTGCGATCGCGGGTGTGGGGCCTGGGAACTTGCTGCCAGGTACGGCTACGCCGACCTCAACGATCTCGAAGCGCTCTCACCGGGCAACGCCGTTCCGCCCACCGTGATCGGCGACCAGAACGCGTTCACGTTCGGTGTCAATTGGTACTTGACCTCGCACACCCGCGTGATGTTCAACTACGTGCACAGCCATGCCTCCTATACGTTCATCGGCGCCTCCAAAGCCGACCACTTCGGCGTGCGGATGGCATGGGACTATTAGGGTCCACGAATCGAAGGGTACGCCGTTGACTTCACTTCCGGTTACCGACTTCTAGCGACGGAAGGACGGTAGGGATGGTGGGTGCGTGGCAGGGGTTCTATAGCCTACGGAAATACGGGACGGAGGCCCGGCGACTCGCGTGCATGATTGTTCGTACGTGTCATGACGGATCCGCGTTATTGACGGGCGTCGGTTAGGGCCGCGAGATGCTGTTCGATTTCTGCCAGGGCGCTACGATACTGGTCGGCGACGACCGTCGACTGCGAACCGTGCGGGGCAGGGGAGAGTTTCTCGACCAGCAGTGCTCGGGCCTGTTGCAAATGCCGGATGGCGGCGGCCGAGCCGATCGGTTCCAGTTCGGCGAGCAGCACGTGGGCGCCGGCCCAGCGGAGAATGTCGTCCGGATTGCGGCCGCGGGTGAGAGGTTCGATCAGCCTCAGGGCCGAGTGGAATTGTTGGCGGGCTTCGTCGTCGGCTCCCAGGTCCTGCTTGACCAATCCGGACTCGTAGTACGTCGCCCCCAGTGCCGACAGGTAATCGATCACCTGAGGATTCTCAGCTGCCAGCGGCTCCAGAATCGTGATCGCCTCTTCGTAATGTCTGGCGGCGGACTCCAGTTCGTCCATGGTTCCTGCCGAATCCGCGGCGGCCGTTCCCAAACGCTTGGCGATAATGGCCAGCAAGTACCTGTCTTCCAGGCTGGCGGACCCCCGCGCTACTTGGGCGTCAAGTGTTGCGAATGCGGCCTGCAGATCCCGTTCCGCCTCGGCCGACGGTTCGTCCTGCTTGCTGTCGGCGAGCATGATCGAACACTTGACGTGGTCGCGGACGATTTGGGCGTTTCCTGGTTCGCTGGCCAGCAACGCCTGCTGAATGGTTCGCGCCGTTTCAAGGTGTTCGTTGGCCGCGACCTCGCGGTCCCCGTCATCTGCGGAGGAAGTCGTCCTGAGCAACACCTGACCCAGGTTCATGTGCGCGTTCGCGAGTTGGCGCTGATTCTCGATATCGGGGGCCACCGCGACCAATCGCGTGCGAAACTCGAGGGCGGTACGAAACGCGGCCAGCTCTTCCTGGGCCTCCTGTCTCCGGTTGTGAATTTGGCCGAGCCGTGTCCAAACGTTTCCCAGCCCGGCCAGCACGCCGGGCGACTCCTGGTCCGGAAGAAGTTCGTAGATCTGCCGCGCCGTGGTCAGGTACGCGGTCGCCTCGACGGTGGCATCGCGGTCGCTGTCCGGGGCCAACATCGCGGTGATGACGCCGAGCCGAAAATTAATCAGGGCGGCCTCCGCTCGGATCGACGGGTCGTCGCCCCGGGCTGCGAGAAAATCTTCGTAGTACTTCTTTGAACCCAGCAGCAGTTCACGCCGCAACGGTTGCAGTCCGGGACGGTCGAGCAACGTCTCTTGACTGACGAGCGTGAATTGCTCGTCGACCGCGTTTCGGGCCGCTCGAAAGCTCTGTTCGGCCATCACGCGCCGAGCGTCGGCTTCATTCCAATACCTGACCACTTGCCAGACCATCAGACTCAAGACGACGATCACCGCGGGGACGAATGTGGCCAGGAACGCAATGAAGGAAGCGGCGAGCGGATTGCGTCGGCACCAGCGAGCGAACGTCGAGATGCGACCAATCGGCCTGGCCTGGATGGGGTGTCCCTGCAGGAACCGTCGCAGCTCGTCGGCGACCGCGCGGGCCGACTCGTAGCGCCGTGCGGGTTCCTTGGCGAGGCACTTCAAACAGATCGTTTCGAGATCTTTCGGGAGTGCCGAATTGAGTTGCCGCGGGCGGACCGGCTCGTCATGCTGCACCTGCCGCAACGTCTCGGTCAGGCTGGCGGCATTGAAGGGCGGCCGGCCGGTCAGTAAGGCGTAGAGGACCGCGCCCAGGGAATAGATGTCACTGGCCGGACCGACGGGAGTCGCCGCGCCGCCCGCCTGTTCGGGTGACATGAAGCTGGGCGTTCCCAGCACTTGCCCGGTGAACGTCAGGCCACTCTCGACGTCCACCTGTTTCGCCAAGCCGAAATCGACGACCCGGGGCTGAAGTGATTCGTCGAGGAGGATATTGGCCGGTTTCAAGTCGCGATGAATCACACCCCGTTCATGCGCATACTGCACCGCTTCGGCCACCAGGCGAATCAGTTGCGCCGCCGAGCCGGGTTCGAAGGGGCCACCCGTGTCTTTCAAGTGTTCGGCCAGGCTCAACCCGTCGACCAGGGCCATCGTGTAGTAGTGATGGCCGTCCTGCTGGCCGATTTCGTAGACGGGGACGATGCCGGGATGGGTTAAACCGGCTGCCGCCTCGGCCTCCAGAGAAAAGCGTTCAATTTCGCCCGGCGTCGAAAAACGGCCGGCACGAATCATCTTGAGTGCGACCACGCGGTTCAAGCTGATCTGGCGCGCTCGATAGACAACACCCATCCCGCCCTGGCCGATCGACTCCAGCAGCAGGTAGTCGCCGAACTTCTCGTCAACCGGGACATCCGTGATCCCGGGGGCCGCATGCGTGGGGCGTTCTCCGCTGGCGCGATCCTTGAGCGTATTGCCGGTGGAGACGTCGAGTGCCGCCGCCATCGCTTCCAGCACGGCCCGCGGAGATGAGCTTGCGGGTAGTTCGTCGAGGAAACCGCCGTCGACCGCTTGGAAATGGCAACTCAGCAAAGATTCGACTTCGCAACGCAATCCGCGATCGGTGCCGCACGCTTCGTCCAGAAACGCGCAGCGGTCGCTGTCGGGCCGTTCAAGCGCAGCCAGGAAAACACTCTTGACGCGTCCCCAGCGTTCAGCGGGGTCGTCACCCTCCACCTGACTTGCCGCGGCGTCGTGTACCACCGGTTCGCTCCCGACCGTAGGCATGGCAACTCGAGCATCTTCAGGATGCCAGAGGTTCGGAGACCTGCCACCGGCGCAAGTCGGTCGGATCACGTTCGATCCGGTTGTAGACCGTATCGCGTTCGACCGGTTCGCGGCCCGCCTCTTCGATCAACCGGCGAAGATCCTGTACGGTTAGCAATTCCGGCGTCGTCGCTCCTGCGTCATGGTAGATCAGTTCGTGACGAACCGTCCCATCCAGGTCATCGGCGCCGTATGCCTGGGCGGCCTGTGCCGTGCCGATGCCTAACATGATCCAGTATGCCTTGATGTGCGGGATGTTGTCCAGCATCAGGCGACTGATGGCGAGCGTCCGCAGATCCATCAGGGAAGACGGTTTGGCCAGATGTGCCAGGCCGGTATTCTCCGGGTGAAATGCCAGCGGGATAAACGTCTGGAACCCGCCCGTTTCGTCCTGAAGTTCACGGAGACGGTTCAAGTGGTCGATGCGATGATACGCATTTTCGATGTGCCCGTAGAGCATCGTGCAGTTGGTCCGCAGTCCTAACTCGTGGGCGGTTCGGTGGATCTCGAGCCACTTGGAAGCGTCCGACTTATGTTCGCAGATCTTGTCTCGGACTTCAGGGTGGAAGATTTCCGCACCACCGCCCGGCATACTCCCCAGCCCAACGTCGATCAATTCCTGCAGAATCTGCCGGACCGGCCGCTTGGTGAGAAACTCAAACCAGTTAATCTCGACACCCGTCCACGCCTTGAGATGAAGTTGCGGATACGCTTCGTGGAGAATCCGCACGGTATTCAGATACCATTCGTAGGGCTTCTGATGGTGCAGGCCGCCGACAAGATGCATCTCGGTGCAACCGTTGTCGACCGCTTCCGCGCCACGCGCCAGTATTTCCTCGTCACTCATCACGTAACCACGCGCGTCCCGCAGGTCGGCACGGAATGCACAGAACGTGCACCGGTAGACGCACACGTTGGTCGTGTTGAGGTGCGTGTTGATATTGTAGTAGGTGCGATTGCCGTTTTTCCGCTCGCGCACCAGGTTCGCCAGTTCACCAATTTCGTGAAGTGGCGTGGTCGGCTCGTAGAGAAAGAGTCCGTCATCGAACGAAAGACGCTCGTTGGACTCGACTTTGTCTCGAATGCTATCCAGGGTCGGTTTGCTACCGCGAATCATGGGTCTTTATTCTCCTTCCAGGGTAGAACCGTCGAGTGTACGCCGCGCTTAACAGACTGTCTACGGCCGGGAAGTTGGCTCGTGTGCGGTCAAGGCCGGGCGGCGAGGATGCGGACGTGCGGTGCCGTTAACAACCAATTAAGAACAGGTTCCGCAACTTCCGCCGAGCGGGCGTGCGCAGATTCACTGATGACGTGTTCCCGCATCATGCCAGAACACATTACGTCATACACAGCATGACCTACGGGACCACGAAATGGCGGCGGGATCGATTCGACGGTCGCCGGGAATCCCTGGGGCCAGCGCGCTCCTGATCCCCAAACCGCAAGCCCGCGACCAGCAAATCGTCTATACTCATCGCCTGAACCTGGAGCTGTTGCCGTCGCCTGCGAACGGCTCCGGATGACCGGATAGTCCCGCCCAGGCCAGATCACATCAAGAGGGGATCAACGCATGAGACAACAGCCATCACGAACCTTGCGGGGGGGCGTTCCGATCGTTTGGAGTTGCGCGTTGGCCGTGACGCTGGCGGTGCCGGCAGAGGACGGGCTGGCCGGCGACCCGCCCCCGCCTGGCTGGCAGACGGCAGCACCCCGCGACGAGCTGCGGCCGGAGTTTGCCTACCACCGGGCGGGCGGGCGAAGCGGCAAGGGTGCGCTGGTGATTGAGCATGATCAGCGGCCCGGGTTGGACGGTCGCTGGGAGAAGATATTTGCTGTCACGGGCGGCGAATTTGTTCGCTTTCAGGCATTCCGTAAGACGACAGCGGTGGCTTCGCCGCGCCAAAGCGCGCTCGTGCAAATTACCTGGCAGAATGACGAGGGAGCGCTGGTCCCGTACGACCACAAAGTTGTCGACTTCTACCGAAACGGTGCTCCCAGTTTGGCTCGGCCCGAATACCCCATTGCCGAGCGTGAGATGGGGGACGGGTGGATTGAAGTGTCAGGCACGTATCGGGTGCCCAAGTTGGCGACCCAGGCCAAGGTGACGTTGTTTCTCAAGTGGGCTCCCGGGGGACGGATCGCGTGGAGCGATGTTCGTGTTGCGGAGACTTCGCCGCCATCCGGAAGGAAGGTCCGGCTGGCAACCATTCACTATCGGCCGCAGGGAGGTAAGTCGGCGGCCGACAATTGCCGCCAATTTGCCCCGCTGATCGCCAAGGCGGCTGCGCAACAAGCCGATCTGGTCGTTCTTCCCGAAACGCTGACCTACTACGGCATGGGCAAAGACTACGCGGCGATGTCGGAGCCGATTCCCGGACCGTCGACGGACTACTTCGGGAAACTCGCCAGGCAGCACGACCTGTACCTCGTGGCCGGCTTGCTGGAGCGGGATCAGCACCTGGTTTACAACGTGGCCGTACTGATTGGGCCGGACGGCCAGGTGGCGGGGAAATATCGAAAAGTCTGCCTGCCCCGCGGTGAGTCCGAGGGCGGAATCGCGCCCGGCAACGACTTTCCCGTCTTCGATACACGCTTTGGCAAGGTCGGCATGATGGTCTGTTACGACGGCTTCTTTCCAGAGCCGGCGCGCGAGCTGACGAAACGCGGCGCCGAGATCATCGCCTGGCCGGTGTGGGGATGCAATCCGCTGCTCGCCAGGGCGAGGGCGACGGAAAACCACGTTTACCTGATTAGCAGCACCTACACCGACATCAGCAACCAGTGGATCATCTCCGCCGTCTATGGACATACGGGGGATCCGCTGGCGGTTGCGAAAGCATGGGGTGACGTGGTGGTCGCCGAAGTGGACCTGGATCAGCCGACCCACTGGTCTGGAATCGGGGATTTCAAAGCCGAAATGACGCGCCGTCGTCCTTGATTCGGCGGCGCCGCCTCGAAAAAGAGCAACGCACCATGGTTGCGCCGGTCCCGCGAGTCGTTCGGCACGCGTGGCTACCGCCGCGAGCTTGTCGACCGCTTCCTCAGGTCGGTACACGGTCAAAGTCGAGTCCGTAGCCGGCGCGGAGGAAGAGGATCCCGGCATCTCGGTCGCTGACCTTGCCGTAGAGCTTGCCGTCCCATACCGGGTACTCTTGTCGCGATCCATCTTCGGTTTCGCAGGTAATGTAGTAACTGGTACGGCCGGCTTGGCTGTTGCCGCTTTGGGAGACGTGGGTTCGCTTCCCGGTCACGATCGCCGGCAGCGTCTCCACCGGCTCCTTTTCCATCGCGGAGAGCTTCGAATCGAAGTGGCGAAACAGCTTGATCCCCACAAACACGAATGCGATCGGAACCGCCGACATCAACAGCGGCCCCAGCGAAAAGGCTCCTGCGAAAGCGCCTTGGCGCCCAAAGCCCAGCAGGCCGACCACGCCTGCCATCCCCAGCAGGAAAATCGCCATGAATCCGCTCATGCCGACAAAGACCAGAAAGAAGGCCTGAAGGAAGATCTTTTGGAACGCACTAACCTTTGGAAGTTGTTCGAGCCGTTCAGGTGCGTCGCGATTGGCGTACTCCGGCGATTGCATGATCTTCGCGAAGACGGCCTGTTTGGATGTCTGCTGGGCCGACGGTCGATGGGACCCGCAATGGGGGCACTTGGAATCAGCGGGAGCCAGGTCGGCACCACAACTGGGGCACTTCATGGTTGCTTGTCCTGGGTGGAGTGTCTTCAAGATCGCCGGAGCGGAGGCCTGCGCATGGCTCCGCCGAGTGCGCACAACCTCAGACTTTATCAGATCGAGGTCGGTCCCATCCATGACCCCTTTCTCCGGCTCGGCGCCGGCGAACCCGAATGATGGTCATGAGCGAGTGAACGATTTGACCGTTGAGTCACGTTTCGTGAAAAAGCCTGGTAACAACATGCCGCGCTGGCCTGGAACGCCATTCCGTCATTCCGTCGTTCCGTCGTTCCGTAGGTCATGCTGTGCATGACAATTCCCGCGATTCCCTCTCCCGCATGATTCCGATGTGCGCGTCCACATCGTGGCAGATACGTCACGTTTCGTAGACCCGGTTGGTACGCGTCATGCGACATTGGACTGAGGCGCAGCCTCGCTCGTCATGAACGAACAACGGTCCAGTGGCCGGTGCAATTCGCTGTGTCGTCATGTGCGGTAGACCTCTTATCGCACGGCGGACCTCAGCCGCAACGCGTTCGCGTCCGAATTGCTCGGCCATCAACGCAACCGTGGGCATACGCTTGGCGGCTGATGAATCATCCACGCTAACAGCCGCCGCTCGGATATGGTACCTTCGCCGTCACGCGAAAGAACTGTCCGTTGTCCTGCCCGTGGTGGCCGCATGCATGTCGTTGACCACATGGTCGTGGTGACCTACCTGGTATTCACGCTGGGGTTAGGTATTTGCTTTTCGCGTCGGCAATCGCGCCGCGAGTTCTTTGCTGCCGGCGGCACAATGGGTTGGATGGTCGTCGGGCTGAGCGTCATGGCGACGTTGTTTTCTTCCAACAGCTTCGTCATGTACCCGGCCGCCGCGTTTGGCAGCAGCCTCCGGGTCGGCTTGTCGCTGGTTGCGTTTACGCTGATGGCTCCGCTGGTTGTCTGGGTGTTCATCCCCGTCTATTCGCGCCTTCGCTGCCGGACGGCATACGAGTACCTGGAGCAGCGGTTTCACGTCTCGGTCCGTTGCCTGGCGAGCGGCCTGTTCATTCTCCTGCGAATTGGTTGGATGGCATCCGCGACGCACGCCGCGTCCCTGGTCATCGCCAGCGTTGCCGAAGTGCCCCAAGTCATGGTGATCTTGTCTTTGGGAGCCGTCGCGATCGTCTACACCATGCTGGGCGGATTGCGGGCCGTCATGTGGACCGACGTCATTCAGTTCTTTATCTTCGCTACGACAATCCTCGTCGCCCTGGGCCTACTCGTCTGGCGAAGCGGGCTGGGCGTGGATGGGATCTGGAGCACGTACTTTGCGGGCCGTTCCCAGTTGGTCGTCGACTTTTCGCCGTCGATGACCTTGAAGTACGGAAGTTGGGCGATTCTGATCGGGATCTTTCTGGAGGGCTTGTCCGCCTTCGGCGCCGACCAGGTGGCGGTCCAACGCTATCTGGCGGCCCGTTCCGAACGCACGTCGCAGATTGGTTTTGGCATCAACCTCCTGGGGATGTGGATCGTGATCCCCGGCCTCCTCGCCATCGGTGTCGGACTCTATTCGTTCTACGAGCATCATTCCGAGCAATTGCTGCCAATTCTTGAACGCGTCGACTTGCTCGATCTGGAGCCCGGCGCCGGGCCAGTCGGCGATGCGGCGTCGCAGCCGGCTTCGCCAAGTCCGCGGTGGGGGGACGTGGTGCGCGCAGAGAACCTGCAGGATCAGGCGTTGCCGCAGTTTGTGCGGGTCCATTTCCCACCGGGCATGATCGGACTGTTTCTCGCGGCCCTGATGGCGGCCGTGATGTCGAGTATTGATTCGGGGATTCACTCCGTTACAACGGCGATCGTATTCGACTTTCGTGACCGGTTGCTCCCTGCCTGGCGACCGCAGGAGGCGCAGCATGACGTGGCGCTCGTTCGCGCGCTGGTGGTCGTCATCGGGACGCTCGCCATTACACTTGCCTGTTTCGTGGGCCCGCTGGGGGACGTGTTTGAAGTGGCGAAGAAAACGACGGCCGCATTCGGCGGTCCGCTATTGGCCGTCTTCGTGCTGGCTCTGTTTTTTCCCCGCGCCCGTACCGTGGGTGTCTTCGCCGGGGCCCTCGCCGGGGCAGCCATCACCATGGTCCTGATGGAGCGTTGTCCAGGTTGGTTCTCGGTGTGGTTCTGGCCGATTGGATTCGGGCTGGCGATGGTCATCAGCGGCCTGGTCAGTCTGGTGCAACCGGCCCGCAACGTGAATCCCCAGGAAGCGCTGACCTATTGGACCGTGATGCGCGGAACGTCGGGTGCAGGCCAGGACGGGCCGGCGACGATCCCCGCGAGCGCGTCCGCAGGAGACGATTAGCGACGCCGGCTCGAGCTCGTCGCGAGCTAACGAGGCAGGACCTCGAAACCATCGCGAGCTACCGTCCGCGATATATTCATTTGCGCCGGATGGCCGGCAGGACACCACTTGATTGGTTCAACGTCGACCCGGCCACAAGGCGTGGCGGCCGACGGCATGTCACCAGCCGCCGCGGCGCCGCAGACAACCCACAGGAGCCTTCCATGAAATTTGCCGAAATGACATCCGGCCGCCTTGCCCAGGTGGATCGTGAAACGACGCTGGTGATGTTGCCGATTGCCGCTGTCGAACAACATGGCCCGCATCTGCCAACCGGTACGGATACGTTCATCTGCCAGGCTGTTGCCGAGGCGGTCGAACGCGAGCGGCCTGCAGACGTGCTGCTTCTGCCCACCCTCTGGTTGGGGGCCAGCAGCCACCATGTACGATTCGGCGCCACCTTGACGGCCGAGCTATCGACGTACGTCACGACGCTGGTCGAGATCGGCGCGTCCATTCTGGGAGACGGCTTTCGCCGCCTGATGTTTGTCAACGGACATGGCGGCAACATCGATCCGATGCGGGTCGCCCTCCGCGAGTTACAGCCCGAGTACCCCGATACGATTCTTGCTGCCGGCTGCTACTGGTCGCCGGCGGACGCGGCGATTGCGGATCTTCTGGAGGGCGACGACAAGTTCGTGGGGCATGCTTGCGAATTCGAAACATCCCTGGTGATGCATTTGCGTCCCGAACTTGTCAACGTGGACCAGGTTGGCGACGCGGGACCCTGGCTGGCCGACCAAGTGGAGGGGTTGTTTGTTTGCCGGGATATGCACCAGCGGACGCGGGCGGGGGCAACCGGGCGTGCCGATCTGGCCTCTGCCGAGAAAGGCCGGCGGCTGTTCGACGCCGCCGTCGGCGGGGTGGTACGGGCGGTCCAGGTGATGATTGACGAGCCGCTGCCGGAATAACGCCGGTCGACGGGCGGGCAACGTTTCCAACGGCGGTCGCCGCTGGCCGACCGCATCGGTGCGATTGTCGCCGAGCGACAAGGCGAATCGACGTTCCCCGGTTGCTGAACGACGCCGGGCCGGATTGGCCAGTGCCGCGCCTGGTACCGAGGAAGGGGAGACCTTCGGTCAGCGGTTTCGGCGGGGTCAGAGACCCGCGCCGAGCAATCGTGGAACGCCCGCGCCGAGCAATGGTGGAACGCCTGCGCCGAGCAATCGTGGAACGCCTGCGGCGAACCGAGGTCGGAGGCGCCTGGCAAACGATTGTGCTCGCGGCTCTCCGCGGGTTCGCGTGATTCAGCCCAATTCGGGCAGCGGGCTGCCGTGCTCGACAATGTACCGGGGCCGTTGGCGTTCGTCTTCGTAGGTCGTGTCCAGCGGAACACCCATGTGACGATAGATGGTAGCGGCCAGGTCGCCGGGGGTGACGGGCCGCTCGCGGATGGTGCCGCCGTCACGTTCGCTGGCGCCGATCACTTGCCCGTGGCGATACCCGCCGCCAGCCAGGCACATGGACATCACAACGGGCCAGTGGTTCCGGCCGTCGATGCTCTTCTGCGTGCCGATCTGCGGCGTGCGACCGAATTCGCCCATCGCGATGATCAGGACGTCGTCCAACCGTCCGCGGGCTTCCAAGTCGGTCACCAGCGTGGTCAGCAGGTGATCGAAGGTCGGCAGGAGGGGGCGGAGTCCCGTCGAAATGCCTCCGTAGACGCCGCCCGGAATGCCATGGTTGTCCCAGGTGCCGGAAGCGGTGTGGTAGCTGAGGTCGAGCGTGACATAGCTTACGCCCGCTTCCACGAGACGGCGTGCCAGAAGCGCCTGTTGGCACCAGAGGTGGTCACCATATCGGGCGCGAGATTCTGCCGGCTCGCGCGAGATGTCAAACGCTTCGCGGGCGGCGTCACCGAGGACCATGTCGACCGCCTGCTGGGAATATGTGTCCAGGGCATCCATCGAGCCGTCGAGGTCGAGGCCGGTCCGCAGTCGGTCGAATTCGTTCAACAGCGAGCGGCGCTGGTAGATCCGTTGCTGGTCCAACCCCAACGGCATGTTGAAGAGATTGCCACCGCTCACCTTGCCCGTGTTGTTGCCGACCAGATCGTAGACCGGCAGCCGAGCTGCTTGCTGTGCCAGAAACGGGTCGTACTGCTTTCCCAGGTACCCGGCCCAAGCAACATGGGAGCGGCTCTTTTGAAACGCCACGTACGGCGGCATGCCAGGGCGGTTTGCACCGTGGTGTTTCGCCACCACCGACCCGATCGACGGGAACAGGTCGCCCTTGGGATTCGTCCGCGGAGAAGCGGCCAGGTTCCCGGTTTGAAATACCTTGTTCGGTTCGTGGTTGCTGTTGCGCGGATCGACGCTGCGAATGATCGTGAACTTGTCCAGCATTGCGGCCTGCTTGGGCAGGTGTTCGCAGATTTGCACGCCCGGCAGGCTGGTTTGGATCACGCCGAAGGGGCCGCGGTTCTCGTATGGGCGATCCGGTTTGGGGTCCCACGTATCGATATGACTGGGTCCGCCCGCCATCCACAACAGAATGACGCTCTTCCTGCCCCGCGTCTCCCCGCCGGTTGGGGCCGCCTCCGCACGGGCCCGCAGCAACTCGGGCACGGTCAGACCGGCCAGGCCGGCGAAGCTCGCCTTCAGCATCCCGCGGCGGTCCAGGCAGACCAGCCCTTCCGGGGTGCGACCGTGAAAGTTCGTGAATGCGTGAGAAGATCGGTGGGAAACGTGCATGGTTGACCCGCAAATCGTGACGACCGCTAACAGACAATCGGAATCCGCGTTAAACTGAACTCTTCCCGTTGTATCGATTCTAACCCGACGAAACAAGCAAAGATTCAACCGCCAGGGGCCCCAAGCGCCAGGGGCCCCAAGTAGCTCGGGCCCCAATAGACTGGGGCCCCAATAGACTGGCGCCCCAATAGACTGGCGCGAGGATCAATTCATCCGGTCGACGCGTGGCGCCCGAATGGGCCACTCAGTATGACCTAGGTTGATTGTCGGCAGCGACGATCAGCGTGCTTTCCCGTTTTTTTGACGTCATCTCAGATGGAACCCACGGTATGGCCGACGCGGCGAGACCAGAGCACTGGATTGGCTTCGATTTGGGTGGCACGAAGATGCTGGCCAAGCTGTTCGACGCAGACTTCAAATCGGTCAGTCGAGAACGCAAAAAGACGCGAGGTGCCGACGGCCACGAAGCGGTGACTCACCGAGTGATTCGCACGATCTATGGGGCCCTGGAGGACGCCAACCTGGAAGTCGGCCAACTGGATGGGATCGGAATTGGCGTGCCGGGCCCGGTCGATCAGCGCACCGGCCTGGTCTGGGAGGCGGCCAACCTGAACTGGAACAAGGTCCCGCTGGGCGACATTCTGGAGAAAGAGTTCTCCTGTCCGGTCGTCGTCTCGAATGACGTCGATGCGGGGGTTTACGGCGAATACCGTTTCGGTGCGGCCCGTGGGTCGCGAACGACGATCGGCATTTTTCCGGGGACCGGGATCGGCGGCGGATGCGTCTACGACGGGCAGATGGTGACGGGCCGCGGCGTCACTTGCCTGGAGATCGGTCACGTAAAAGTAGATCGCGAGGGCAGGCTGTGCGGTTGCGGGGCGCGAGGATGCCTGGAGACGGTCGCCAGCCGACTGGCGGTCTCGGCGGCCGCCGCGCAGGCAGCGTATCGCGGTGAGGCGCCCCACTTGTTGGAAGCCGCCGGGACCGACCTGGCCAATATTCGCAGTGGTGTCCTGGCGGATGCCATTGAGGCGGGCGACAAGGTGATTGAAGATATCGTCAAGCGGGCCGCGCATCACCTGGGCGTGGCATTGAGCAACTTCGTGCATCTCCTGGCACCGGATACCGTCGTCTTGGGCGGCGGGTTGGTCGAAGCGATGCCACAACTGTACGTTAACACAGTCCTCAAAAGTGCTCGTAAGAATGTCATGCCCTGTTACGTTGACAGTTTTCAGGTCGCTGCCGCCGCCTTGGGGGATGACGCGGCGGTGATCGGCGCCGCTGCCTGGGCCCGCCAGGTCGTTCGCGACCGGGACCACAAGTAGCCGGTCGGCGGCAACGAGACTGTTCTAGTAAGCAACGTCCGCGATACGATCAACGACGGTTAACTCAGCCAGAGAATTCCACGGGATAGGATGTCTTCCGCCGACTCAGAACCTCTTCTTACACAGCAGGTCCGTTCGGTCCGTCCGGTAGCGGTCATCGACATCGGCACGTCGTCGATTCGGATGGCGATCGCGGAGATCGACGATACGGGGGACGTGCGTCTGTTGGACACGCTTTCGCAGGCGGTCAGCCTGGGGAAAGACACGTTTACGGCCGGCGCGATTCACAAGAGTACGATCGAGGATTGTGTCCGGGTGCTGCGCAGTTACCGTCGCGTGCTGGAAGAGTACCAGGTGGTTTCCGCCGACCAGATCCGCGTGGTGGCCACCAGTGCGGTTCGCGAAGCCCGCAACCGGCTGGCGTTCAACGACCGCGTTTACGTCGCCACGGGGCTGGAGGTCGAGCCGCTGGACGAGGCTGAGGTGAATCGTATTACCTACCTGGGGGTCCAGCCTTTTTTGCAGGCTGTACCTTCCCTGTCGGCTGCCAAGACGATTGTGATGGAGGTTGGCGGCGGTAGCACGGAATTGTTGGTGGTGCGCAACAACAACGTGTTGTTTTCACATTCGTACCGGCTGGGGTCGTTGCGGCTGCGCGAAACGCTGGGCGCGTACCACACGCCGTCAAACCAGGTTCGCGAGATCATGGCCAGCCGGATCGACCGCGTTGTGAATCAGGTCCGCGAGGACCTGCCCGCGGAAGGAGAGATCCGGATGGTTGCCCTCGGCGGCGACGTGCGTTTCGCGGCCTCGCAACTGCTGCCCGACTGGAACCGAGCGACGCTGGCTCACGTGCCGCTGGTCGCACTCGAGGAATTGACGGATGAGATTCTGCAGATGACGGAAGACGAGATGGTACGGAAATTCCACATCAGTTTTCCGGCGGCAGATACGCTCGGACCGGCCCTCCTTTCCTACGTCCGCATGGCGCGGGCCTTTGAATTGGATTCGGTGCTGGTGACCAATGCCAACCTCCGTGACGGCTTGCTGACGGAGATGACAACCGACAATTCCTGGAGCGACGAATTTGCGAACCAGATCATCCGCTCGGCGGTCGACCTGGGCAACCGTTATGATTTTGACGAAAAACACGCTCGGCACGTTGCCGAGTTGTCCCGCAAGCTGTTTGACGAACTGCGTGAAGAACACCAGTTGGACCGGCGGCACGAAGTGATCCTCTATCTGGCGGCGTTGCTGCACGAGATCGGCCTCTACATCAGCTATCAAAGTCATCACAAACATGCGATGTACTTGATTCGCAACAGCGAGCTATTCGGTTTGGGCAAGAAGAGTGTGTTGTTAACCGCCCTGGTGGCTCGCTACTATCGCCGCGCTTCACCTCAACCGAGCCATGAAGGCTACTCCAGCCTCGACCGGGACGACCGGGTGACGGTTGCCAAGCTGGCCGCGATTCTCCGGGTCGCGGTCGCGTTGGACGAATCGCGGAGCCAGCGGATCGAGGATCTGCACTGCCAGCGTGACGGGAGCAGGCTGATCATTGAGGTCGCGGGAACTGACGACGTTTCCATCGAAACGTTGGCCCTGCGCCAGAGCGGATCGTTGTTCGAGGAAATTTTTGGGCTACAGGTGCTGCTGCGCATCGGAATCGAGACGGGTTAGAGACGCATGGCGAAGAAAGAGGCACGCTTTTTCAACCGCGAGCTGAGTTGGTTGGAATTCAATCAACGGGTGCTCGACGAGGCCTGCAGCGCAGAGACGCCGCTGTTGGAACGCATGAAGTTCCTCGCCATTACGGGGTCGAACCTGGACGAATTCTTCATGGTTCGCGTGGGTGGATTGCAGATCCTCTGCGACGCAGGTTCGACGGCCCGGGATCCGGTCGGCATGACTCCAAAGCAGCAGTTGAAAGCGATCAAGGCGCGCGTCGACCGCATTATGGCGGATCAGTACGCCTGCTTCGAGGAATTGGAACGGGAACTGGCGGAGCACGGTATCAAACGTGTCCTGCCGGCAATGATGACCGACCGCCAGCGGGACTTTGCCGAGCAGACGTTCTTGAACGAGATCTTTCCCATTCTGACGCCGATCGCGGTCACCGGGCCGGACGACTTTCCGCAATTGGTCAATCATACGCTCAACATCTGCGTGCGGCTGGCGGCGGTCGAAGACAGTAACGCGTCCGGCCGGTTCGCCGTCATCCCGTTCGGGCCGCTCGGCCGCCGCTTCCTCGCGCTGCCGTCCAAGGACAGCTACACGTACACACTGGTCGAGGACGCGGTTGCCGAATTCATCGGCCACTTCTTTCCCGGCGAGCGGGTGGAAGAGTGCGTGCCGTTCCGAATCACCCGGAATGCCGACATCGCTTTTCAAGACGACACGGCGTCCGACCTGTTGGCTGACATGGAAGAGTTTCTGGAAAGCCGCGAGACCAGCGATTGCGTGCGGCTGGAGACCACCGATCAGGCCGGGCTGGCGATCCGTGAATTTCTGCAACGGGCCCTGCAAGCCGATTCCGTTACCGTTTCGCTGCCCGGTCCGATCGCCCTGACGGACTTCATGCAGGTTGCCCAAGTGCCGGGATTTGAAGAACTCAAGCTCCCCGCCTGGCCCCCGCAACCCTCGCCCGACGTCGGCTCGACGGAGAGCATGTTTGACGTGATCGCTCAGAAGGATATCCTGCTCTGCCATCCCTTTGAGAGCTTTGACCCGGTAGTCCGCTTGATCGAAGAGGCGGCCAGCGATCCGGACGTCGTGGCCATCAAGCAGACGCTCTACCGGACCAGCCGGAACAGCCCGATTGTCAATGCGCTGGGCGAGGCGGCCAAGCAGGGTAAGTACGTGACGGTGATCGTCGAGCTGAAGGCTCGCTTCGACGAAGCCCGCAACATCAGTTGGGCGAAGTGGATGGAGCAGTGCGGCGTGCAGGTTATCTATGGCGTGAAGGGGTTGAAGACGCACGCCAAGATCTGTTTGATCGTTCGCCGCGAGCCGACAGGCATTCGACGTTACATGCACTTCGGCACCGGCAATTACAACGAGACGACCGCGCGGCTCTACAGCGACGTCAGCCTCTTGACGTGCAACGACGATTTCGGCGCGGACGCGACCAGCTTCATGCATGCCGTCACCGGGTACTCGCAGCCGCAGGTGTTCCGCAAAATCGAGGCGGCGCCGATCGGGTTGCGCGAACGCGTGCTGGAGATGATCGAAACCGAAACGAAGCGTCGCCAGCAGGGGCAAAAAGCTCACATTGCGGCGAAGGTCAATTCGCTGGTCGACCCGCAGGTTATCGAGGCGCTCTATGCGGCCTCCCAGGCGGGCGTCACGATCAAGCTAAACATCCGTGGGATCTGCTGCCTTCGCCCCGGCGTGCCGGGGCTCAGCGAGAACATCGAAGTGGTCAGTATCGTCGATCGGTTTCTCGAGCATGCTCGGATTCTCTACTTTTACCACGGCGGTGACGAACGGGTCTTCATTTCCAGTGCCGATTGGATGCCTCGGAACCTGGACCGCCGCATCGAGTTGCTGGTTCCGGTCGATGGGCCGGCGACGCGTCGCCGCCTGATCTCGATCCTCGACACGTACTTTCGGGACAACGTTAAGGCACGCCGGCTCGACGCTGACGGCAGCTACACGCTGCCGGTCGTCGGTCGGGGTGATCGCGTTCGCTCCCAGCAAGTCTTGTACGACGAGGCATGTGAGGCGGTGCGGGAGGCCGCGTCCGCCCGCCCGACGATGTTCGAGCCGCATCGGGCACCGGATGCCGCTCGGTAACCAGGATCGTTCATCCGTCGTTGGTCGTTCGATCACGGTACGATTGATCGCCGAGTCAACCGGGCGCCGACGCGGATCATTCGTCAGCCTTTGGGCTTGAGCCCTGAATCCATCGATAGGTTCCGTTGATAGGCTCCGTTGATAGGTCCCGTTGATTGGATAGCAATTTGGACGCGCCGCTGTTCCGGCAGAGATGCGCGGCGCTCGGGGTGTGGCACCACAACCAGACGATGGCCAGCGACTTGCCCTGAGTCGTTGTCCGTCCCGCGATTGTCCGCGAGAATACCAATCGGCAAGGTCAAAGCGACCTCGCGTGTACATCACCAAGGCGCCTCCGCGGCATCAATTCCACTCCACCATGAAAACACTTCTTCTGCTTCGCCACGCAAAGTCCGACTGGTCCCACCAGGGCCAGCGAGACCATGACCGAACGTTGAATCCTCGCGGCCGTCGCGACGCGCCGCGGATGGGAAGGCTGCTCCAGGCGCAGACGCTCCAGCCGGATATGATCCTGTGCTCGAGTGCCAAACGCGCGCGGAAGACGGCCAAGTTGGTGGTGGAGGGGGGTGACTTGCAGGCCACGATCGAAGTGGTTTCTGACTTGTACCTGGCGCCGCCGGAGACGTATGTCGAAGTCCTGCACCAGCAGGGGGCGGACGGTGCCAGGATTCTCATGGTGGGCCACAACCCGGGGATTGAGAGGTTTGCCAACCGGCTGACCGGTGCGCAGGAGGCGTTCCCGACCGCCGCCCTGGCGGAAATTGGTCTGGAGATCGACGAGTGGAGCGAGCTTTCGCTCGATACGCCCGGCAGGTTGCGGAATTTCTGGCGACCCCGTGAACTGGACCAGTGAAGTGGCCCATCCATGAGCAAACAACGATTCAGGACGAGTCGCCGGGTCGCAATCGTTTGCAGTGATCCTCCTCGTGGCGCCGCGCCTCTCCGCCGCGCCTCACCGCCGCGTCCGGTTGGCACGGCGGTCAATCCAGACCGCCGTGCAATGCCCAACGGTTGATGATTGCTCCGGGCGAGCCGACGGGGCGAATGGTCGACCGCCAGCCAATTGCCGGCCGACGACCCGGCGGCCTACCGATGGCCGGCTTGCGGTAGGCCGGCAGCTTACTACGGCTGCGCCGCTTGCTTCGCCTTGGCCGACGATTTCGCCTTGCGGTCTCGCTTCTTCCATTGAGCGAATCTCTTGGGCCGCGCGTCGGTGTACCGGGCCAGCGCCGCCTCCAACCGGTCATGCACCTCTTGTTGGGCCGGCGCGAGGGAAGCAAGCTCGAGCGGCCGCTGTTCCAGGCGATCGTTGCCAATGTCGAAGAACGTCCCGTTCCGGTAGAGCTTGTAGCGTTGTGTGCGAGTAAACTCTTGGCCGGTGGGGCCGCCGTTGCGGGCGTACCAGACATAGATCCACTCACGTGGGTGGCCCGGCTCGCCCGCCAGTTGCGGCAGAAAGCTTCGTCCATCCAGCGCGGGCTCGGCTGGCACTTCGACGCCGGTTGCCTCGCAGAGTGTCGGCAGGAAATCGCTGAAGTCGACCAGGTCATTGCAGACCGAACCGGGCGGTGTCTTGCCGGGAAGTTGAGCGATCAGGGGGACGTGCGTGCCGCCGTCCGTCGTCTTGCCCTTTTGGCCGGCAATGCGTTGATCGCCCATCATGGAGACCACCGGCTGGTCCGTCCCGTTGTCGCCGGTGAACAGGACGAGCGTTCGGTCGCGGACGCCGGACCGCTCGAGCTGCTGCAGAATCCTGCCGACGATCTTGTCCATGTACGTAACCATGTCTCCAAAATACTTCGGATTGCCTTTATAGGTCTTCGAGCCGGGACTGGCGGGGTCCCAGTCATCCGAATCCGGCGTCGGCTCGAACGGGCAGTGTGTCAGGATCATCGGGTAGTACAACAGGAAAGGCTGCTCTTTGTTTTGCTCGATGAACTGCAGCGCATACTCCGTGACGACATCGGGCCCGTAGCCGGGGCGGTAGTCCTTGGCGATCCCGTTCACTTCCAGGCCCGGACTCGGGTAGCGGCTGGGGCGACGAAAGAGCTGCCAGAGGCAATGTTCGTCGAAGCCGAAATGGTCGGGTAAGTCGGCATCCGTCCCCAACTGCCATTTGCCGACGATGCAGGTTCGGTAGCCGGCCTCGCGGAGCAGATGAGCGAATGTCCGTTGCTGCTTTTCCAAGAGGCCGAACTGGGCATAGTTGCGGACGTTATACAAGCCGGTCATCAGCTTCACGCGCGAGGGTGTGCAGAGCGGCTGTGAATAGCAATGATTGAAGCGGATGCCGTCGGCCGCCAGCCGGTCCAGGACCGGCGTCTGGTACGACGTGCCGCCATTGGCACCAATGCATTCGAAGCCCAGATCGTCTGCCATGATCAGGACGACATTCAGTCGTTCGGCACCTCGGGCGGCAGGGGCCCAGATCAGCAGGGCGACGCCCAACCAGAGCATCCCGCGGGCGGTGACCGGTGCCTTCCCCTTCATCCAAGTGAGCCGGGAGATGGCCGTCCTGTGGTCCGACGGACGTTGTGTCAGCGTTGTTCGCAAAGTGTCCATGGAGCCCTCGAGTACGTCGTGATCTGGAAGGAGGCGGTCTGCGGTAAACACAAGTCGGTTGTGGGGCGAGGCGACGCGAGCAGGCCTTGCATGCTATTCTCCCGCTGGTGCATCGTCAACGATTGCCATGCGTGCGTTGGGCTGCCGTGCGCTCCCTGCATGACGCACTGCACGACGCGGAACCGGCCGGCGGCGGTTTGCTTGCAGGATGGCGCGAGGCCGAGGATAATAACGGGCTACCGTCGCTGCATTCCCCCCAAGCCGCTCGTTCCACACGCGAGTCTCGCATGCACCTATTGCACCGCTGCCGCGGGCAGCTCTGTCTCTCTCTTCATTCCGTCGGATTGGGGACCATCGGTTGGTCGTTGATCCTGGCTGGCCTGCTCGCGCCGGGCGCGGTGCTGGCCGAGATGAGTGTGAATGACCAAGGCATGGTTGCGACGGTCCATCCGTTGGCAACGGCCGCCGGTGTCGACGCCTTGCGGGCGGGTGGCAACGCCGTCGATGCCGCCGTTGCCGCCGCGCTGACCCTAGGCGTCGTCGATGGCCACAACTCGGGGATCGGTGGCGGCTGCTTTATTCTCGTCCGTCGCGCCGATGGTGCATTCTCGGCAATCGACGGTCGCGAGAAGGCGCCAGCCAAGGCCCATCGGGATATGTTCTTGCGAGACGGCAAGCCGCAACCCGAGCTGAGTAAATTTGGGGCCCTGGCATCCGGTACTCCCGGTGCGCTGGCCGCCTACGAGCTCGCCTTGCAGCGAAACGGCAAGCTGCCGCTCGCCCAACTGCTGGTTCCGGCAGCGGAGATTGCCGAGCAGGGGTTTCCCATTGATGCGCCCTATGCCGCCAAGTTGAATGCGACCGCCGGATTATTGAACCGCTTTCCCGGCACGGCCGCGGTGTTATTGAAGCCGGATGGTTCCACCTACGCCGCGGGTGAGGTGCTCAAGCTGACCGACCTGGGGAAGACCTATCGTCGGATTGCCGCCCACGGCACGGACTGGTTCTACCAGGGCCCCGTGGCCGCTGCGGTGGACCGTTGGATGAAGGCCAACCGCGGGCTGCTCAGGCGGGAGGACTTCGCGGCCTACCGGGCGGTCGAGCGGACGCCGATCCAGACGACGTACCGCGACGTGACGATCGTCGGATTTCCCCCACCCAGCTCGGGCGGAATTCACGTCGCCCAGATGCTGCAGATGCTGGAACGGTTCGACCTTCGCAACCTGTACGAGGCCGACCAGGCCGACTTCGTGCATGTCGTTGCCGAAGCGATGAAGTTGGCCTTCGCCGACCGCGCCCACTGGCTTGGCGACGCCGACTTCGCGCCCGTCCCTCGCGGATTGATCGACCGCCAATACACCGACCGGTTGTCGCGGCGGATCGACATGCGGAAGGTGACACCCGTACCGGTGTACGGCGAACCGCCGGAGGCGACGACGAACGTGTTTGGCAGCCGGCACACGACGCACATCGCGGCGGCAGATGCGGCCGGCAACTGGGTCGCCATCACCGCCACGATCAACACCACATTCGGTTCGAAGGTGATTGTGCCGGGGACCGGAGTCATCTTGAACAACGAAATGGATGACTTCTCGATCCAGCCCGGTGTCCCCAACGCGTTCGGCCTGGTCGGCGCCGAAGCGAATGCCGTCGCGCCGGGCAAGCGACCGCTTTCCAGCATGAGCCCGACCATCGTGTTGCGTGGCGGCCAGCCGGTGCTGACGTTGGGAGCGGCCGGCGGTCCCACGATCATCAACCAGGTCCTGCTGGGCATCATTCGCCGCATCGACCTCGAACAGGATCTGCAGACGGCCCTTGGGTCGCCACGGTTTCACCATCAATGGCGGCCCAATACACTAAAGGTCGAGGACCAGTTCGCACCCCAGGTGCTCGATGCGCTGAAGCAACGGGGGCATGACTTGAACGTGGTCGACGGCATTGGCGTTTCCCAGGCGGTCGACCGGGATCCGACCGGGCAGTTCCACGGCGTTCACGATCCGCGAATTCCTGGGCATGCGGCCGGCCCTTGAATGCCCGCGTGGGCAGGTGAGACCGTTGCCAATTGAGAAGTCACGCGCCCGCACTCGGGCTCCCCGATTGAAGAACGTTGACGGATCGAACCACGCGATCTGTCGTTGACGGCAATTCGATGAGACCCTGTCCAACGAACTCAACTGCTTTCCGGAGATCCATCATGCTGCGTCTGTTTCCTTGGTACGTTCGCGTCTGTGTTGCCTGCCTGCTCGTCGGCGCGAGCCGATTACCGCGTGGGGCGGCAGACGATGCCTGGCCCGAGTGGCGTGGCGTTTCGGGCCAGGGCCATACGAACGCGCGTGGGCTCCCGGTGAAATGGAGCAGCTCCGAGAACGTGGCCTGGAAGGCAAAGGTTGCCGGGCGCGGTTGGTCGACTCCCGTGGTTGCCGAGCGCGTGGTCTGGGTGACGTCCGCCATCGATCGCCCCGCGTCCCCCGAGGATGCCAAGCGGCGGCGCCAACAGACGACGAATTCGCAACCATTGACGATTTCCGAATTCGTCAGTCTGCGGGCCGTTGGTATCGACTTGCAATCGGGCAAGCTGCTGCACGACATTGAAGTACTCAACCAGGTCGATCCCCAGATGATCCACCGCGACAATTCCTACGCCACACCGACTCCCATCCTGGACGGCGGCCGGCTTTATTGCCACTACGGTCCGTCGGGAATTGCGTGCCTCGATCTGGCAACTCGGAAAGTGGTCTGGAGCAATCGGCGACTCAAGGTGCTGCACGAGAATGGCCCGGGAAGTTCCCCCGTGCTGTGGGGCGGCCTGCTGATCGTGCACTGTGACGGGATCGACCAGCAGTACATTGTCGCCTTGGATAAGGAGACGGGCGAGATTGTCTGGAAGACCGACCGGACGGGCGAACTACATGAGAATCCCCAGTTAAGAAAGTCCTACGCGACGCCGTTGGTGACGGACATCAATGGTTCCCCACAAGTCATTTCACCGGCGGCCGATTGGCTGTACGGATATCACCCCGACAACGGTCGTCAGTTGTGGCGCGTGAAGTACGGCCAGTTGGGATTTTCCAATTCCGCGCGCCCCGTCGCCGGCCACGGGCTGCTCTACATTTGCACGGGGTACATGAAGTCCGAATTGCTGGCCGTCCGTGTGAAAGGGCAGGGGAGTGCATTCGAGCCGGCGATCGCCTGGCGTTTCGCGCGGCAGGTTCCCAGCGTTTCCTCGCCGCTGCTGGTGGGCGACGAGCTCTACTTTGCCTCAGACAAGGGAATCGCGACCTGCCTGGACGCCAAGACCGGCGACGTGCATTGGGCGGAACGGATCGGTTCCCGCTACTGGGCCTCTCCCATCTATGCCGATGGGCGGATCTACTTCTTTGACCGTGATGCGACGACGACCGTGATCGCACCCGGCAAAGATTTTCGACGCCTGGCCGTCAACAAGCTGCCGGGCGAAATGCTGGCGGGAGCTGCCGCCGTCGATGGCGCCTTGATCCTGCGAACCGACGAGGCGGTCTACCGTATTGGCGGCGGCGAATAGTCATGTGTTGTGATCTTCAATGACGAGTCGACGACGACTTGGGAAACGATCGCAGAAGCGACGTGCGGAACGTCGTTGATACCACCTTCCCGTAAGATGCCCGACCGTATTTCGTTGCGCGGAGCCGTGGCAGGGGGCGACGGGTAGGATCGACGGGCCGGTCCCGGTTCGCCGCCAAGCGATTGCCGAGAGCTGCCCGAGATGGTTCGGTTGGCCACTGCGTGAATCGCCGCGTAGAATGCAACGCGGGGCGCATTCGCGACCGCCGTGGGATCATTTTCCATAATCAGCGACCTGGTATGTTTCGACCATTCTGCGGGTGGCCATCGATAGCTGGAGTGAGCAAGGCTCGACCGCCGGCAACTGTCGCGGCAAGGTGCCGATGCCTGATCCTGTTGCTCATTGCCGCCGTCCAATGCGTGTCGCTTGGGGCTGACGAGCCGCGGGCGACCGATGCGTTGCCCAAGACCCGCGCGCCGGGTGTCCGTTCGAAGGAAACTCGGATACCGCCGTCGGCGTCCGCCACCGACGCGGCAGACACGGGTTCAACCACTCGGCGGGCTTCGGCGTCCGAATCCACGCCGCCGAGCGACCGCCGCGGCGGTCGCAGCAACGGGGGCCAGCTTCCCACCATTGTGACCCCCGGCGGAGGCCGGCGCACCGTGGTGGTGCAAGGCCCGCTTCCGCCTCTCGTCGACTTGCCGCGTGAACGGGTCCCGAATCCGGACGTTGCCATTGATCCGCACGCCCCCTGGCAGTTCGAGCGACTGGTGTTGCGAGACGGTACGGCCTACCAGGGGCTTCTTCTGGCGGCCGGCCTGGCCGAAGCGGAATTTGCAGAGATCCGGCGTCCACCCGGTCGTCGCATGGCGGCCATGGTGCGCGTTATCCCGCGGCGGGACGTGCTGTCGTTCGAATCGCTCGCGGCGGGGGAACTCGATGTGCTGGCAGCCCGTTTCCGGGCGCTGCGGCAGCGAGCTTCGATTGAGGCTCGCCGGATGGAGTCGATCGAGTTGGTGGCGGTCGAAGCAGAGGCAGGGACACGATGGCGGTACGACGGGCGTTGGTTTCAGCTTGTCAGCACTGCCGACGGCGAGTCGACACGGAGGTGCGTCGTCAAGATCGAGCAGATGTTCCAAGGTTTCCGCCAACTGGTGCCGCCGCGGACGAAGCCAGTCCGGCCGCTCCAAATCGTTTTGCTGGGTACACGGGACGAGTTTCAGGGGCAACTGCGACGATGGGCCTTGGAGCTGACGAGTCCCGCGTTTTACTCGCCAACAAAGAACCTGATTGTCGCCGGAGGCGACCTGTCGCACGTTGGCAACCAGCTTGCCCGCATCCGCAGGGAACATGTGCGGCTGCTGGGCGAGTTGGAAACGCTGGCCGGCGGTTTTCCCGGGCAGCTCGCAGCGATCCGCCGGGAACTGTCCGCCGCCGGGTTTGCGCCGGAAGAAATCCGAGCGGAGCTGGAATTGCGGCGCATTCGATGGCGAGCCGGACAGGCGCGGTTGCGCCGTGAAATCCGGGCGGCGAATCGACGCAATGACGGCCTCTTCGCGGCCGCCGCCGAACGGATGCTGCGGCAGCTCTATCACGAGGCCTTTCATGCCTACCTGGAGAACTTTGTGTTTCCCCAGCATGCGTATGTTGTGGATCGGTGGTTGAACGAAGGGCTCGCACAGATCTTTGAGAACGCCCAGTTCGACGTGGATGTGTTGCGACTGGACGCCCCCGACCCGGTCCTCTTGGCCAGGCTCCAGCGCGAGCTCGCTTCGGCACAACCCTGGCCGCTGGCTCGGATGTTGGCCGCCGAGGATGCCGCGTTTACGGCCCGGCACGCGGCGGACGATACCGACAAGCATTATCTCTACGCCTGGGGCGTTGCCTACTACCTGGCCTTCGAGCGGGATTTGTTGGGCGGAGAGGCCCTGTCCCGCTACGTGCGGTCCAGACAGGACTCGACGGCGGATCACGCCGCTGCGTCGCCGGCAGTGGGCCGATTCGAGTTGCTGGTCGACGACGACTTGGAGCATTTCGAGCAGCGTTGGCGCGAATACATGCTGCGGCTGCATGTCGATTCTGATTGATGGCTGCGCGGCAAATGAGCCTTCGGCAAGCAACGCGCGGCCGTATATCTGCGGACTCCCGTTGGTCGTCCTGGTCCATTCGCTGCGCAAGTATCAATACTAGCGGGGCGACGCGATTTTCCGGAACCTGCGAACATCGCCGGCCGGTGGCTCCAAGATTCCATCGTCTGGCGGCGGTCGCTACCGGCGCATGACGGCAGTCGTCATTCGGCCGTTCGTTGGTCACGCGGTCGGCGGTTGTCCGCATCGGTCCGGCTCGGCGGTCAATGGCCCGCGTTCCACGGGTGCAAATCGGCCTGGACAACCGCGGTAGCTTGCAGTACTCTCCCGCCCTCATCTGTGGGGCCCCACCCGGGCCTGCATTTTTCATTACTACAGACCACGTCAAGACTTCGGTCGTTCAGAATGCTTCGATTCTCGCGATGGCAGGATCTCATTCTCCCCATCGGCATCATCTCCAGCATCCTGGTGATCCTGGTGCCGCTCCCCGCGGGAGTGATGGACCTCTTACTGGCAGCCAACATCACGATCGGCGTGATCATTCTGCTCACGACGATCTACGTGAAGACGCCGCTGGAATTCAGCATCTTTCCCTCGCTCCTGTTGGCGACAACACTTGGACGGCTGGTGTTGAACATCGCGACGACGCGTTTGATTTTGACCCAGGCGGAAAGTCAGCGTCTGTATGCGGCCGGCGGGGTCATCAAGAGTTTCGGCGAGTTTGTGGCTGGCGACAAGTTGGTGGTCGGCTTCACAATCTTTGTCATCATCATCGTCATTCAGTTTGTCGTGATTACGAAGGGTGCGACCCGGATCAGCGAAGTGGCGGCGCGGTTCGCCTTGGACGGCATGCCTGGCCGCCAAATGGCCATTGATGCCGATCTCAATGCGGGCGTCATTGACGAACAGGAAGCGCAGGCTCGCCGCGCCGAAGTCACCCTGCAGGCTGACTTTTACGGCGCCATGGATGGTGCCAGCAAATTCGTCCGCGGCGATGCGGTCGCCGGGGTGATGATTACGCTGGTCAACGTCGTGGGCGGATTGCTCATCGGGATGACCGAGTTCGGTATGACGCTCGGCGAAGCCGCCAGCCTGTTCACCAAACTGACCATCGGAGACGGCCTGGTCAGCCAGGTGCCCGCTCTCTTGATTTCACTGGCAGCTGCCTTGCTGGTGACCCGCAGCACGCAGCGGATCAACCTGCCGACACAGTTCCTGCAGCAGTTGTTTTCTCGACCACAGGCCTTGGTGGTGGCTGCCGGGTTCGCGGGAATGCTGATCTTCACCACGTTGCCGTTCTTCCCGCTCCTGGTGATTGCCAGTTCATGCCTGGGGCTCGCGTTTGTCATCGATCGACAGCAGGGGACGCGTGATGAGGCTGCGGCAGCCGAGGCCCAGGCACAGGCGGAGAAGAAGCCGGAAGCGCGAATCGAGGACTTCCTGGCCATTGATCCGATGGAGTTAGAGATCGGCGTGGCCCTGATTCGCTTGGCTGATCCGAGCCGAGGCGGAGATCTGCTGACACGGATCACGAACGTCCGGCAAGCCGTGGCCGGCGAAATCGGAATTGTCCTCCCCAAGGTCCGGATTCGCGACAACATGCGTCTCGGCGACCGCCAGTATCGGATCAAGATCGCGAACAACATCGTCGCCCAGGGGACGGTCCACCCGGACCGGCTATTGGCCATCGCGGGAGGGCCCGTGACGGGTACCTTGGAAGGGGAGGAGAGCCGGGATCCAACGTTTGGCCGGGCTGCCGTCTGGATTGAACCTGGAGACCTGGAACGTGCCACGGCGTTTGGGTACACCCCGATGGAGCCGGTTGCCGTACTGGTTGCCCATTTGCGGGACGTCGTGCATCAATATGCGGACGAACTGCTGACGCGAGACGCTTGCAAGCGCCTGGTGGACGAGCTGAAGGCGTCGTCGCCGGCGGTTGTCGACGAGCTGATTCCCGGGCAGTTGAAGCTGGGTGAGGTGCAGCAAGTGCTGCAGATGTTGCTGCGGGAGCAAGTGCCGATCCGGCAATTGGGAACGATCCTCGAAGCATTAGGCGATTACGCGGCACGTACGACGGACGTCGTCTGGCTGACGGAGCAGGTTCGTCACCGGTTGGCGCGAACCATTTCCAGTCGATTCCGGGACACGTCGGGGCGTCTACGGGTCGTGACGCTTGACCCGGCACTGGAAGACCGGATTGCAGCCGGCGTGGAGCAGACCGAACAGGGGTGGACGATTCGCCTCTCTCCGGCCGTCCAGGAGATGGCTTGCCGCCAGGTCGGCGTCGAAGTCGCCAAACTGGCCGAGCAGAATCTCCCGCAGGTCGTTCTGGTGAGCCCGCAGATTCGCTCGGCGGTGAAGAAGCTGACCCGCGTCGATCTGCCTCAACTGGTGGTCCTGAGCTACAACGAGATCACACGCGATACGACGATTGAGTCCGTCGGTCTGGTTACCGATGCCCACTAAGAACTGCCGCTCGCGGGCCACCCGACGCAACTTGAGAAGAATGGAAGTCGAAATGGAAGTCAAAACCTATCGAGCGGGTTCGTTGCAGGAAGCGCTGCAATTGGTGCGCACCGACATGGGACCGGACGCCGCCGTCCTGCAGACGCGAGAGGTTCGTGAAGGCCTGTTTCACTGGCTCTCGGGAACGCGGCGGATCGAAGTGACGGCGTCCTGCAGTGTCAACGTGCCCAGCCGCTTTCCCCCGCCGCTCGACGATACCGGGGAGTTTGCTGCGGCGCCGTCGTCCGCCGACTGGACGGGCGCGGCCTGCGAAGATGGCAACACAGAAGACGGCCCGACGAGCGTACCAGCGCATTGTGACACGGATTATCGTGCGAAGTTTCGCGACGATCTGCGGGACGAGCTCTCGGACTTGCATTCGATGGTCGAGCAGTTGTCTCGACCTCCTGCCGCTCCCAGCCACGGTCAACTGGGAGAATCGTTGTTTCAACTCTTCACTGAATTAATCGACGCGGAGGTCAGCGAAGAGCTGGCGCGCGACCTGATCGATCGCGTGCAACTGGAAGCCGGGAACGAAGAACGGGATGACCCGGAGCTGATGCGTTCGCGGCTGGCGCGCCTGGTGGAAGCGGACATCACCTGCGGCGGGCCGATTCGTGTCGTCCCCGGGCAATCGAGGTTGGTTGCCCTGGTGGGACCCACCGGTGTCGGGAAAACGACCACGATCGCCAAGTTGGCCGCCAGTTTCCATCTGCGCGAGCGGCACCGGGTGGGGTTGATCACCGTCGATACCTACCGGATCGCCGCCGTTGATCAGTTGCGGACGTATGCCGACATCATCGATCTGCCCATGGAGGTCGTCTCCACACCGCGAGAAATGCGCGCTGCTGTTGCCAGGATGGCCGACCTGGATCTGATTTTGATGGACACGGCGGGTCGCAGCCCCAGTGACGAAGTCCGCTTGCGTGAGCTCAAGTCCATGCTTAACGAAGCCCACGCCGACGAAGTCCACCTGGTGCTCAGCAGTGTGACCAGCGCTGCCGGCATGCGAAAGGCCGCCGAACGGTTTGCGGATGTCGGGGTCACATCGCTCTTGCTGACCAAGCTTGACGAGGCGACCGGTTTGGGGAATCTCTTGCCGCTGCTGCGTCAAAGCAAGCTGCCGTTAAGCTACCTGACGAACGGGCAAAACGTACCGGATGATATCGCGGGGGCCGAACGGGGGCGACTCGCACGCTTGGTGCTGGGAATGGAGTCGATCAATTAACCATGTACGATCAAGCCAGCGAATTGCGAAAACTGGTCCTCCAGGCGATGCGGCAGAACACGGCCATGTCCGGGCCGCCACCCCGTTTGATCGCGGTCGCCACCGGCGCGGAAGGGGGAGGCGCGTCGACGGTGGCGGTGAATGTCTCGATTGCCCTCGCCGAGTTGGGGGCCCGCGTGGTCGTCGTTGACGCCAATCCGCATCACGCCGACATCGCGCGACTGTGTGGGCTTCCAGAGCCGACGTCGGCGGAGAACCTTTTTGGAGCGCGGCGCGACATCCACGAAGTGATGTTGCGGGGGCCCAACGGAATCCAGGTCGTGCCTAACCTGTGGGGCGCGGCGGGCGGCCAGGATCCCAGCGACTTCGGCCAGGAGCGGGTCTTCCGGCAGTTCAAGGCACTCGGGCCCCACGCCGACGTCGTCGTGCTCGACATCGGTAAGGGCGACACAAAGTTCCTCCGCCGTTCCTGTCGCTTGGCGGACGACGTGGTCCTGGTCACCGGGACCGACCCCGGCTCCGTCATGGATGCCTACGCCTGTATTAAAATGGTGGTGATGGACTTCGAGCCAATCTGTTGCCGGCTGATCGTGAACCAGTGTGATGATGCCGGCCTGGCTGCGGATGTGTTTACCCGCATCGACCAGTCTTGCCGCCGCTTCCTGGATCAGCCCCTTCACCTGCTGGGGCATGTCCCCCACGATCCGCGGGCGCGGATCGCCGCGGAGCAGGCGAGTCCCCTGTTGCTGGAGGCTGCCGAGGGACCGGCGGCGCGGGCGGTCCAGGAGATTGCCCTCAACTTGTCGCGCCAGCAAGGAACCACCGAACACCGGCTGCCGACCGCCGCGTAAGAACCCTGGCGTTCGCCAGAGACCGAGTTCGGCAGAAAGAATTCGTACAACGATATTGGAACCAGGGGGCCGTTCGCGGCCCAGTTCGAGAACCGCCACACGGGTAAGGAGTGCCACCAAGGAAATTGCAGCCACGCCCGGCAACTTGAGGTCAAGTTCCCCCGGGTGACCTGCCGATTATCAGACAGCGCGCCTCTTTGCTGAGACGCGATAAGCTGGAACGACTGGCTTGAGTTTGACGGTGAGGCACACATCCATGTTGGGTCGCAGCTATGCAGGATTCCTGGGGCTGCTGGCGTTTGCTACGTCGGTGCTTCGCGGTCTTCTGCTGGGCGACGACGTGTCACCGACATTAACGCAGGCGATTTCCTGCCTCGTGGGGTTTGCCGCGCTAGGATGGATCGTGGGGCGGATCGGCGAGGCGGCGATGGTCGAATCAGTGCAGGCCGGCCGCAGGTCTCGGTAGGCAAGAAACCGGCGAACGGAGACGGCCAGACGACGACCTCGAGTCACGGGACGAAGGAATCAACGTACTATTGTCAAATCACCGGTTCACTACTCCGACAAGGCTGTTGGAGCCTGGTGAACTTCGTAGTTGCGGGGCGGCTTGAGAAGGATTCGAGCCGCCAGTGACGCATCGACAGCCGTCGAGTCGTCGCGAATCAGATCAATCATGGAGGATTGCATGTCAACAATGGCAACCAAGAACCCGCCCGAGGCTCCCCCCCTGACTCCAGCCCAGGGCATGAGACGGACTGCCAGCAAGACCGACCCTGAAATCCTCAAGGTCTGGCAAGAATACAAGCAGCACCCGGATCGCAAGCATCTGCGCAACCGATTGGTCGAGCGGTATCTGCCGTTGGTCAAATACAACGGAGAACGGATTTGGGCACGGTTGCCGGAAGGGGTCGAACTGGATGACCTTATCTCTGCCGGCGTGTTCGGGTTGATGGACGCGATCGACGCGTTTGATATGACGCGTGGCGTCAAATTCGAGACCTATTGTGTGCCGCGGATCCGCGGTGCCATGCTTGACGAGCTGAGAACGATGGACTGGGTACCCCGCCTCGTTCGCTCGAAGGCCAGCAAGATTGCCGAAGGCACCAAAACGCTGGAAGCCAAGCTGGGGCGAACTCCCACAGAGCAAGAGCTGGCCGAGCACATGGGGATGAGCGTGGCGGAGTTGGAAAAGATGATGTCCGACGCCAACGCCGTGGGCCTCATCAGCTTGAACAAAAAGTGGTACGAGACCGACAGCTACAAAGACGTTCGCGAGATCGATATTCTCGAGGACAAGAAAGGCGAGGATCCGACACGTCGCGTCTACAAGAACGACTTGATGCGGCTGGTGACCAAGGGCCTCAATCGCAACGAACGCCTGATCATCATTCTCTACTATTATGAAGAGTTGACGATGAAAGAGATCGGCGCGACGCTCGACCTGAGCGAAAGCCGCGTCAGCCAGATGCATAGCAGCATCGTGCAGCGGCTGCAGTCGCAGCTGGGCCGCCGCCGGCCAGAATTCGGCGGCACTGGTTGAGCGTGATATCGGCGGATGGCCGGATGAGTCCGCCTGCGGCGCGGCGCTCTCCGGCAGGCCAGGCGGTCGCCCGTTACGGGTGAAACGGCGGAATCTCCGCAACCCGTTTGCCGTCGATCATCTCTTGCAGGTAGACCGCCACGCGGTCGACGGCCCGTTCGATAAAGGCCTGCCCCTTGCCCGCCGTGGCAAGGGCCGGCTTTTGATCGGCCTGGTCGGTCCACATCTCGGTCCGCACGTTCTCCGGGAACGCGGCCAGCGCAAATGACGTCTCGAATTCCTGCGCGTGGCCCGGCAGGTCCTGCGGCAGGCGGCAACCGCTTTCCAGCAACTCCTGCGCGTCCTCGACGCGATACACGTCCCAGTATGGCATGAACTGCAAGTTGACCTGGAACCTCCGCAGAAACTGATCCCAGTTGCTCTGGCAAGGGACGACATTGCCGCCGTGGCCATTCAGCACCAGGATATTGGTGAAGCCGGCCCGCACCATGCTATCCACCAGGTCATGCACCACCGCCAGGAAGGTCGCCGGGGTTAACGTCAGCGTGCCGGGGTGTTTCATGTGATGTTCGCTGATTCCGGCCATCAACCCCTCAGCCACCACGACCTGCGGGGCCAGTTTCTCGGCAACCAGGCTGGCGACATGGGTGACGCTCCGCCAATCATGTTCCATCGCCAGATGCTCGAGGTGTTGTTCCACAGCGGCAACCGGGATGATACAGGCCTTGAGCTCGCCCGCTTCCATGCGGTTGCGAAACTCGCGACGCGTGTGTTTGCCAATGAGCAACGGAGGTGAGGACGCGGACATGATGGGTTCCTGGCGGGCCGACGGGTCGCGTAAATCGATTCAGCTTGATCGATTATAGCGACTTCCATCGACAGCGCGGCGAGCGGGGCAGCCGCCATGGCGTGTTGGAACCGTCGGGCCGTCCTCCGCATGTTGTTCGCGGACGTTGAGGGGGAGGGGGAGAGGGAGACCTTCGGTCGGCGGTTTCGGCGGGGTCGGAGACCCGCGCCGAGCAGGGAGCAGGTAAGGGGTGCGCTGCGCCGAGCGCATAAAAAAAGGCCATGGTACGTCGCTCCGTCGCCATACCATGACCTCTATCCTGAAACGAGTTGATCAAGGACCAACTCGCCCTCCCGGTAGTGTCGTAGTATTTTCATCGGCACCGAGGGTCTGCCGCCTAAAGTCGATTTTTCGTGTCGGGCCGATAAATCGTGTTGACCCGTTTTGGGGGGTGAAGCCCTGATTGCCTGTTGGGATCGTCCGACCGCTGCCTGCGGGGCCGCCGATGCTTCCCTGATGGAACGGCGCTGAACGACCGATCGTGTCCACCGTGTGCGCTGACCGCGGACGGTGTCTTACCCATTGACGGCAACACCAACGGAGCGTGCTTGCTTCGCCGGACTAGGACGTCTGTCGTGGCGCGGAGCGTTGCATGTGGCGCTCTTCGCATGTGGCGCTCTTCATTGAAGCACCTTCCGCGACTTCTCCGCGAAGATTCGCTTCCAATCGCGCTTCATGTCCGCAATGACCCAACCACGTGTCGCCGCCTGATCGAGCCCCCTGCTTAACTTGCCGACGTGGCTCTCGCGGTCGTAAGCGAATTCCCGGTCGCCGTCGGTGTGATGGATCAGGATTCCCAGGCAGCGGCCGTTGCCCGTCGTGGTGTATTCGAGCATCTCGAAATCGCCGTCCGAGTTGCCGCAAGCGAGGATCGGTCGTCGGCCGATCAGCGTTTGGATGCCGACCGGCTTGCCCGCCTTGTCATCAATGAAATCAATCTTGGGCAGGCGGACCACCATCCCTTTGCCGTCCTTCACCTGATACTCGGTGGCGACCCGCGAGCCGACCACTTGTTCTGGAGGGATTCCGTAGGCGGTTTGCGTGATGGGACGCATGAACGAAACGCCGCCTCCTGACACGATGTACGTCGAGAATTCGTTTTCGCGCAAGTAGCTTAGCAGTTCGATCATCGGCTGGTAGACGCATTCGGCGAACGGACGTTGGAATCTGGGATGGCGTTTCGTCCGCAACCACTCGCCGGCCTGGGCGGCAAACGCTTCTTCGCTCATGCCCGAATGGGTCGCCACCACGATCTCCATCAACCCCTTCATGCCGGTGGCGGCGACCGCCTTTCGGTCTCCCTCCAGCACGGCCTTGAACGGCTGTTGCGATTTCCATTCAGGATGTTGCGAGGCGAGTTCCTTGACCCGGTCGACGGCAAACAGCAACTGGGTGTAAATCGGGTACTCGACCCATAGCGTGCCGTCGTTGTCAAAGGTGGCGATGCGTTCCGCGGGGGGGACGTAGTCGGGCCCACCTTCACGGGTCACCGCCTCGACGAATTCAATGATCGCGGAGCGCGTGGGGCCGGCAGTCCAGGAGGGGAGGAGGGCTTTTTCCGCCGCGCCGATCGGGCGCGTGCCGGAGCCGGCGTGGAGGGTCAGAATTGATGCGACGAGGACAAACATTGGGTACCGCATGGAACACTCCTCGAGAAAACGGAATAGATCAACCAGGTCCGGCGAGAGGGAAGGGGGGCGATTTTACGATCAGCCGCAACGCGGCGATGATCACAGCCAACAGTGTAAACAACTTAACCGTAGTGTAGACCGGTGGCCGCCGAGCGTCGGCGGGTGCTGAGGATGGGGCGGCAGAATCTTGGCATTCCGTCATCTGCGGTCGGTGCAGGCGGGCCACTTTCGACAAGCATACCGGACGTGCATCGTCCCCACCCATGCGCCTTTCGCAGGTCGGGCGGTGCTTGTGGAATACCTGACTCATGACGTCGGATGCGGACGATGCTTGACGCGCACGAAAAAAGCCGGACAAGCGACCGCTCGTCCGGCTTTCAGTTCCTTCCATCCGAAATCGTGATCGGGTCTCCCCAGCCGATCTCGATTCCGAACGGTTGGTCTCTTTCTTTACTCCTGGAAGTCGTACCCCAGGCTGCGCGTCAGGGGACGCAGGCCGGCCGAATGTGCCGTGGGTGCCGCCGGTACCGGCAGCGCTTCGGGGGCTTCCAACTCCATCGGGCGGGCGTCGGCGGGTGTCGGTTCGTCCATGGAGGGTGCTTCCAGCGTCTGGCTGTCGCTCCAGATCACTCCACCTTTCTGGGAATGCCCCTTCGTGACGAACGAGCCGCCGCAGTCGCATCCTCCCTTGCCGAAGCCGAAACCGGCCGATTTACCGCAGATGTCGCAGTGATGACCGTGGCCGAAGAGGCCAAGCCGCCCGTGATGCTTGTAGCCTTTGCCGTAGGCCGGCGAGTAGCAACCCATGCCCGGTCCGCAGTGCCCCTTGCCGTGGCCGATGTGCTTGCCGTGGAACCCAAAGCCCCACAGCTTCTGATGGTGGCCCTTCGCGTGGCATCCGCAGGGGGATTGTCCGCAGGTTCCGCAGCCGAAGTGTCCTTTACCGTGTTGCACGTGACCCTTGTGTTGCACGTGTCCTTTGTGCTGGACGTGCCCCAGGCCCTTGCCGAAGCCACCGTACTTTGGATAACCGGTCTCACAGTGGCCTTTGCAGCCATGCCCGTAACCGGGCCCGTAGCCTAGGTTCCAGCCGTGGCCGAAGCCGTGGCCCTGGTGCCAGCCGCGGCAGTAACCTCTCCAGAGTTTGGCCGCGTGAGGGTTGTGCGGCTGGCAGCAACCCGTCTTAAACGGGTACCCGTAGCCGGTCTGGCTCGGTCCGTAAGTCGAGTAACCAAGATCGTAGTCTGAATAGGCCGAATCCATGGACGGCGTCTCCGCGTCCATCTCGGGTGCTGGCGGCACGACGGCGGCGGCCTCGTCGTTCAGCGGAACCGGAGCGGCGGCCGCATCTTCTTGAAGGTGGTCGAAGATGCCCGCGTAGAGCGGGGAACTGAACGTGGCAAACGCCACGACGATCGCGAGGGGAAACGTTTTCATCGATCTGACTCCCTGGCTTGGTACGATGGAATGGACGGTCAAACGCAGCCCTGGTTTGCGAAGCCGTGATCGCGGAAACATGATCCGCATGGCGTACGGGTGACGTGATTCGTACGGGCGGCAAAATCTGCTGCTGTAGAAACATGGGACGGAATTTGATGTTTAGCAAATGCAACCGTTGCATTTTTTCTGAATCACCTGATCGCTATCCCTTCCCTGCTCCCCCTTTGCGGTCATGCCGGACGGCGCTAAGATCAGGCGCTGTCCGAGAATCGGCCGAGTGACGCTTGGGAGCTGCCGGCGTGGGCCGGTCGGGCCGGATTTAACGGCCTGGATCCGTTCACCTCCGGCGACCTCGGAAGCGATCTGGGGAAGCGCGAATTTCGCGGGCTGACCTGTCGCAGCGGAGCGGCGGCCCGTGGCGGGTCAATGATGAGGCATTGCGGGTAGAGAACGTATGAACGGCGCGGACCAGTTCGCTTTCGGCCAGGCCATCGCGGTCTACATCCCGCTGATGTTGTTGGCCGTCACGGCGGTCGCTGCCACGGCTCGCCGGATTTGGGGCACGACCCTGATCGGCGCCCAGGCCTGGCTGGCCAGTTGCCTGGTTGCGATCGGGGGAATTGAAATCTGGCTGGCGGCAATGGCCGAGACGACGCTGCCGCGAGCCGCCGAACCGTTACGGTACGTTGCGGTCACGCTGACATTCTGCCCGCTGATCGCGTTGATGGGCGCCAAGCGGCCGCAGGATCGTGCCTGGCACTTCATTGTCTTTTCGCTGTGGGTGGTGCTGGCCCTGCCGGCCCTGCATGTCGGGCTGCTCCGACCAGGGCAGCCGATGTCGATGCCGCCGGCGCTGGCCTACTTCATGCTCGGAATGATTGTGATGGGCTTGCTGAATCGACTGATGACCCGGGTCTGGCTGTGCGGCCTCCTGTTCGCCGCCGGGCAGTTCCTGCTGATGCCTGCGGGGTTTCCACTATCGTCGTTCGTGCCGCGGCTTGATCAGGCGTACCGAATCAGCGCCGGCTTTGGACTGCTGAGCGTTTCCACGGTACCCATGTGGTGGGTTGTCCGGCGGGGGCGTCCGTCGGCCGAGCCGCTGGATCGATTGTGGCTCGAGTTCCGCGATCTCTTCGGGGTATTCTGGGCACTGAGGCTGGCCGAGCGTGTGAATGCGGCGTCTGCGTTGACCAATTCCGACCTGGTGCTTCGCTGGTCTGGTTTTCAGACGGCCGCTGGCGGTAAAATTAAAACCAGCCTGTCAGCGGACGCGATCCGGGTTCGCCGACAAGGTTTGCAGAACCTCTTGCGGCGATTTGTGTCCCGTGACTGGATCGCGGAACGGTTGCCCTCTCCCAAGCACTCGGCAGGAGCACAACATGAAACAGGTTAACCCATTGATCGTCTTTCGATCGATTGTCGCCGTGACGTTCCTGACTCCGCTGGTCCTGGGGTGTGGTGGTGCGCCACCGGTCGACAGCTCGTCCCAGACGCCAGCTCCGACTCCCGTTGCCGCGCCGGACCCGGCGCCGGCGGATGACCTCGCGCCGGCCGGTCAGCCCGCCGCGATGGGAGCCGGTAACGCCGCGCCGGCAGAGCAGGCCGCGGACGCAGGTGCCCCGCTGTCCGATGCCGACCTGGCGGCCCAGGCATTCGCAACCGAGGAGCCAGCAGATGATCGATCCGGTACCGCGGCGGACGAACCGGCTGTCTCACCGCCCCGTTCGCTGTTTCGCTCGATCGGACGAGCGCTGCAAAAAGGTGTCACCGATGCGACCCGAGGTGGTGCGGCATCCTCGCAAGAAGAGACGCAGCCCGGTCCGGATTCCCCTCCCTAATCGCCCCCGCACTACTTGCCAATCCGGTATCACGTCGCTCCCGAACCGGCAGGCGGTGGAATGAGGTTCGGGGCGGTGCGGTTGAGCTTGTCCACGCCGTTTCCCCTCTCCAGCGCTCGCCGCTTGCCAAGCAGCCTCTGAACCCCAGCCCTCGCAAGCCGTCACAAGGAAGACCCTCCCCATGAGAATCGTGTCCCCCCGTTCGCTGGCCATGCCTGTCTGTTCGCTGGCGCTGCTTGCCGCCCTGGCCGGGTGCCCGCCGACCGCCAGCAACACGCAGACGGCTGAATTGGAAAAGCTCAAAGCACAGCTTGAACGGGCAGAAGCCGCTGCCGCGGAAGCGAATGCGGCGCGCGAGGCGGGGCAGGCCGAGCTGGCTGAGTTGCGGGAGGTGGTTGGCGGTATCGAACAGGCTGCCGCAGAGACGTTGGCTGCTTTGGCCGCCGATGACGCCGGCAGAAACGAGATCCTGCGCCGTGACGAGCATGGACACGTCGTTGGTGTCAATCTCACCTCGCGCGGCAAGCGCGAGCATGTTGCTCAACTTGCCGGTCTGCCCTACCTGGAGGTGGTGCGCCTGCCGCTGCCGGACGTGGACGACGAATCCCTGCAGAGCCTTTTGGGGCTCGCACGACTGCGGGTGATCGATCTGTCGGAGAGTGCGATTTCCGATGAGGGGGTCGGCATGCTCAAGACGCTGCCCAACGTCGAAGAGATCAACCTGCAACGAACCAGCATCACCGAAGCCGCTTACCAGCACTTGAGCGAGTTTCCGCGGCTCAAGCGCATCCGCGCTGCCCGGACCTTTACAGACGACGCCGGACTGGAGCACCTCAAAGACAAACGAAGCCTGGAACTGCTCGATTTTCGCGACTGCAATCTGCTCACCGATGCCGGGTTGGCCCATCTGGCAGGTCTCGACAACCTCAAGGATCTCAAGGTGTGGGGCTCGCAGATTACCGATGCCGGGCTGGATCACCTCCAGGGCATGCAGAAGTTAAAGGTGCTGTCGCTCCAGGATACGGGCGTCACCGATAGCGGCATGAGCAAGGTCGGCAGCCTGCCCAATCTGGAAACGCTTGTCCTCATGCGTTGCTTCATTACCAGCGAAGGCACGCCCGAACTGGCGAAGCTCTCCAAGATGAGGCGGCTCGATATGCGAGGCACGCTGGTCAACGAAGACGCCATGCCCGACCTGGCCAGGCTGACCGAGTTGCGCGAGCTGGACTTGAGCGAGTCGATTGTCGGCAACCCGGGGCTGGAATCATTGGCCACGCTGCCGAAGCTGGAAAAGCTCAATCTCTGGGGAACGCGAGTGGGGGACGACGGGATGCAATACCTCAGTACGATGACCACGCTAACGTCCCTGAACTTGGACAGTGTCGGTGTCCCGGCGGACAATATCGAATTGACGGATCAGGGCGTCCAACAACTCAGCCGCCTGGAGAACCTGGAATCGTTGCACCTGGGCCATGCCAAGATTGGTTCGGCCGGCATGGAGGCGCTGGCGAAGCTGAAGAGATTGAAACAACTCAACATTCCGTTCTGTGCCGACGTTACGGACGAGGATGTCAACAAGTTGCAGGCGGCCCTGCCGGACTTGAACATCGTGCGGTAGCTCGCTCATGGGGCCAACGTGGTCCAACGGGATTCAAGCTTTTTGTACCAGCGGAAGCGGCCAAACGTCGGCGCGCTTCCTTGTGGGCGGTGGTCTCGCCACGTTTGGGGCAGACGCCGCGATCGGGAGACATTCCATGTTGCAATCGGATTCACAGAGCGGCCCGGCAGTTCTCCCTGCGGAGCCCGCAGCGGCCGGCAACCCCTTGCGGAGACGGAGTCGGCCGCGGAGGCTGGCGTGGGCGTATCTGACCGGCTGCCTCTGTTGGAGCAGTCTTGCCTGGTCCATTGCCGGGGCGGACGACGCACGGCCCGAATTCCCTCAGCCGTATGACAGCCAGGCCGAAGCGATTCCCTTGCTGACTCCCCAGCAGGCACTCGCCAGCCTCGAACTTCCGGACGGCTTTCACGCCACCCTGTTTGCGGCCGAGCCGGACGTGCAGCAGCCGATTGCCCTGGCCACGGATGCCCGCGGTCGGTTGTGGGTGGCGGAAAACTACACGTATGCCGAGCGCCAACTTGACTACGACACCAGGCTCCGTGACCGGATCGTGATCCTTGAAGACTCGGATAGCGACGGAACATTTGATAAGCGAACCGTGTTCTGGGACCAGGGTGTGCGGTTGACCAGCATCGAGGTCGGATTCGGTGGCGTTTGGGCCCTTTGTGCACCCCACCTGTTATTCATCCCGGACGCGAATCATGACGACATTCCCGATGGCCCGCCCGTGGTCATGTTGGATGGATGGAACGGCGACGCGATCCGTCACAATATTGTGAACGGCCTCCGCTGGGGCCCGGACGGTTGGCTGTATGGACGCCACGGCATCACCGCCACGTCGCTGGTCGGGTTGCCGGGAACCGCGCAAGAACATCGATTGCGAATGGATTGCGGCATCTGGCGGTTTCACCCCACCAGGAAAACGTTCGAAGTTGTCTGCCGCGGCACCACCAATCCCTGGGGAATGGACTGGGACGATCACGGACAGATGTTTTTCATCAACACCGTCATTGGCCACTTGTGGCACGTTGTCCCGGGCGCCTACATGCAGCGGATGTATGGCGAGCATCTCGATGCGGATCGGTTCGAGCTGATCGGGCAGACTGCCGATCACTATCACTGGGACACGTCCGAGGCATGGAGCGACATTCGCAAGCTGGGGGTCACCAAGACGACGGACGAGGCCGGCGGTGGCCACGCCCATTGCGGCATGATGATCTACCTGGGCGATCAATGGCCGGCCCGATATCGGGGCCAGTTGTTCACCGCAAACCTGCACGGTCGGCGCATCAATGTCGACCGCCTGGAGCGGGCCGGCGCCACGTACCGCGGCCGCCACGAGCCCGATCTGCTCACCACAGCCGACCCCTGGTTTCGATGTGTCGAGCTCTGCGGCGGGCCGGATGGCGGCGTCTACCTGGCCGACTGGTCGGACATCGGCGAATGCCACGAGAACGATGGCGTCCACCGCGGCTCGGGACGCATCTACAAGGTGACGTATGGCGAGCAGGGGAGGGGAGGGGGGCCCACCGCAGGGCTCGACCTCCACCAACTCGACGCCTCTGAGCTCGTGCAACTGCAACTGCATCACAACGACTGGTACGTCCGGCAGGCCCGGCGTTTGCTCCAGGAGCGGGCCGCGGCCGGCGGGGACGTTACCGCGATTCATCGGCAATTGGAAACGCTGATGGAGCAGCACGCCGACGATGAAACCCGCGTGCTGCGGGCCCTTTGGTGTCTCCACGGAACGGATGGGCTGAGTGAGGGCCGGCTCTTGAAGCTGTTGCAACACCCCAATGAACATCTGCGGACCTGGGCAATCCAGTTGCTGGTCGACGACGGCCGCGTTTCGCCGTCGGCGCAGCATGCATTCGAACAACTGGCGTCTGACGAGCATTCCGGGTTGGTGCTGACCTTTCTAGCGTCCGCCCTCCGCCGGTTGCCGCACGCCGATCGTTGGACGCTGGCGTCGCAATTGGCGGAGCACGCCGAACTGGCTGCCGACCCGGTTTTTCCCTTGATGGTGTGGTACGGAATTGAACCGGCGGTGGTCGAGCAGCCGGAGGAGGCCGTGGCACTGGTTGGTCGAGCGAACGTCGGCAAAGTCCGGGAGTTTGTCGCGCGCCGCGTGACGGCCGAAATCGATCGCCAACCCCAAGCGGTCGCGGCGCTCGTCGAGTTGCTCTCGCGCAGCGACCCGGCCGAGGCACGGCATGATATTCTCAGGGGGATGACCATGGCCCTGAAAGGGTGGCGGCGTGCCAAACCTCCCGCCGGTTGGCCGGAGGTGGCCCAGCAATTGAGCCGGAATCCGGACGAGCAGGTTCGCGCCCTCGCTCGCGAACTCTCCCTGGTGTTCGGCGATGGGCGCGCCATGGACGAATTACGGACCATCGCCGCCAACGCAACAGAGCTTGAGCCACGTCGAGCGGCGATTCGGGCGCTGGTCGGGGCGCGGGACGAACAGATTGTGCCCCTCTTGCAAAAGCTCTTGAAGCATCGTGAATTGGCAACCGACGCTGCCCAGGGATTGGCCGCCTTCGATCACCCGCAAACGGCCGAACTGCTGATTCAGGCGTTTCCCGGCTTTCGGCAAGTGCCTCGCGAAGCGGCCATGGCAGTCCTCGTTTCGCGCCCCATCTATGCCGACCAATTGCTCGACGCCGTCGCGGCAGGGAGGATCGATCGGAACCACGTTTCACCATTCCAACTACGGCAGATGCAGACCCTGGGGCTGCCAGCAATTGACCGCAAGATTGCCAAGCTGTGGCCCGAACTGCAGCGCGTCTCGGCGGAGAAGGTCGAGTCGATTGTCGCCTTCCGCAAGCAGCTGAGTCCGGAGGCGCTGGCCGCCGCGGATCCCTCGGCGGGACGCGCGGTCTTCGAGCGTACGTGCGTGCAGTGTCACAAACTGTTCGGGGCAGGGGGGCAGATCGGTCCGGATCTGACGGGGGCCCAGCGCCATAACTTGAATTACCTGCTCGAGAATATTGTCGACCCCAGCGCAACGGTTTCCAAGGACTTTCACATGTCGGTGGTGATCACCTCCGACGGGCGGGTGCTCAACGGAATCGTTTCCGCGGCGAATGATCGCACGCTGACGTTGCAAACGCCGACCGAACGGCTCGTCTTGGCGCAGGACGAAATCGAGGAGATTCGTCAATCGAACCTGTCGCTGATGCCCGAGCGAATGCTGGATGCGCTGACTGCCGAGCAGGCACGCGACTTGATCGCTTACCTGATGTCGCCGCAACAGGTATCGTTGCCGCGGGCGAGTGCTCGCCTGGATGATTGATCGGCCGCTGGGACGTTCGCTCACGCCTTCGTTGGTCGCCGAGTCAACCGACGCTAACGCGAATCATGCAGCCGCCGTAACGCGAGTCATGCATCAGCCGTTTGGCGTTAGCCACGGTTCTGTCGGCCGCAGAGCAAGGCCGACGCTTACGCGTTCCAGCCGAGAGTCGCGGCGCTTCGAGTAACGCACCACGAATAACGACGGCACAGCGACCTGTACTGAATCGTTGCTCGTTCATGAGCGCTCCCGGGCGAGAAGCTGCGAACTACTCATAGAGATGAAACGCCGAGTTCAAAGACAGCAGCTTCGCCTGGCCATCACGATAGCGGACGACCGACACGCCACAGTTGTCTTGGTGGACAACTCGAACCTGGGGCAGCGGGATGTCGAGCAGGCTCGCGAGCCAGGTCCGATTGACCAGGTTGTGGCCGACCATCACCACCTGGCCGCCCAGGTTGGCGGACAGCAGTTGCTCCATGGCCGGATTCACGCGTTGAAACAGTTCAGTCACGTTTTCGCCGCCCGCATAACCGTGCTCGGCGGGATTCGCCATGAACTGCTGATAGCGTTCGGGTTCGGTCGCGGAAATCTCCCGCCAGCTTCGACCCTCCCAATCACCGACGTCGATTTCCTGCAGGTCCTCGATGATGTCAACTTCCAGGCGATGCGGTTTGGCGATCGCTTCCGCCGTTTGTCGAGCTCGGAGCAGGGGGCTGGAATAGACCCGGCAAATCGACTGAGTTGCGAGCAGCCGGCCGGTGCATTCTGCCTGCTGCCGGCCGTCGACCGACAACGGCACGTCTAACCGACCCTGCAACAGGGGTGGATCCGCCAGGTTGTTGTCGGTTGCTCCGTGGCGAATCATGAACAGGATGCAGGCGTCGGAGGAATTGGTTGGTGGCATGAGGTCGGATTGCTGCAGGTCGGAGGCAGGGGAATGCAGGGCAGGGGGGCTGCTCCGCGGAACGGTTCTGGATTCTAGGGACTGAGGCACGCTTCTTCCAGCGGGCCGTGGGGGGCGTCGGCCGCACCCTGGGCAGCGAGTCCAAATCGATCTAGAATTGCCCGATCCATTGGCCCCCTTTATCCTCCGCCCTCTTGCCGACAAACGGAATCGTTGTGGCCCGTATCTTCCTTGTTTTGGCGATTGTTGCCGTCAGCCTGTTGCTCGTGAACCTCACGATCGGCCTGACAAAAGGAGACTTTGGCAAGTCGTCCGCCGAATTCGATGACGCCAAGGCGAACTACGAGACGTTGGAAGGGGCTGCCGACGTGACCCTTGAGCGGATTGCGGCAGCCCGGGTTGGGCTGAGAGATGCGGGGAAGCGGATGGTGGCGCAGCGCGAGTCTTTCTGGATCCACATCTGGTTGGGCATCGTTGCCGCGATGGTGAATCTGCTGGTCCACAGTATCTCAATCACCTACTTCATCGGCACCAGCCGCTGGTGCAGCGAGGTCGTCGATGCATACGAGTTGGATCCGGACCTGGCGGCCCAAAGCTTACGACTGAAACGCCGTTCGTTTCCGTGGGCCCTGGTGGGGATTCTTACGACGTTGGCGATTGCCAGCCTGGGCGCTGCGGCCGATCCCTACAACTCCACGACCTCGCATCCATCGACATGGGTGACCGCGCATTGGGGGCTGGCCATGGCAGGGACGGTCGTCATTGGCGCGGCGTTCTTTTCTCAGGTGGTGGCAGTCGGCGCCAATTATCAGGTCATTGGTACCATCTTGTCGCACGTTGAAGAACGGCGGGCCGCCCTCCATGCAGGGCGGGGCGAGTCGAATGACGGGGAGGCTGGCGGCGGAGACCATGGCGACGGGGACAATCGCGACGGGGGCAATCGCGACGCGAAGACCGGCGAAACCGGAACGGCCGAGGAGGGTGTGGAGTAGGCATGCGAGCTTGCATCCAACGCGTGCGGCAGGCCAGCGTGACGGTCGACCGCGAGATCGTCGGCAAGATCGACGCCGGTCTGCTCGTCCTCTTGGGCGTGGGCGCCGAGGACAGTGAAGTGGATGCCGAATGGCTGGCGAAGAAAATCTGCGATCTGCGGATGTTCGCCGACGCGGACGACAAGACGAACCTGTCACTTCACGACATGGGCGGCGCGCTGTTGGCGGTGAGCCAGTTCACGTTGATGGCCGACTGTCGCAAAGGGAAGCGGCCGAGTTTCGTGGGGGCGGCACCGCCGGAGCTCGGCGAGCGATTGTATGAACACTTTGTCGAGGCGGTTGGTCGACAAGGTGTGCCGGTGGCGACCGGCCGGTTCGGCGCTCAGATGGAAGTCGCACTGGTCAACGATGGCCCGTTTACCCTGTGGCTGGAAAGCAAGAGGTAACCTGCGATCGTGGTAGCGGGGGGGGAGCAATTGGGATCACGGTCGCTCTGTGAAGGCCGAGCGGTAACTCGACGAAGGCCTGGGAGATGATGCAGCAACAACGTCCGTAACACCAACGCTACGGACCTGCGCGAACGCGTTGATGGCACGTTCCTGCCGCATGCCAGCCCACATTTCGTCTTGCATTGCATGACCGACGGAATCCGGCGCACGCCATGCCCCTGGCCAATTACCGTTGAATTGTGGGGATCGCATCCCAGGGATCAAACGGCTTGCCGGTTGTCTCGAGGCCGGCTTCTGGTGCGGGCGGTTCGGCCGTGGGTGCTGCCGTGTCGGGGGAACCGCCGCCGAACATGTCGCTGGCGAGGTGGGGAACGTCATGAGCGTGGCCACCGAATCGGTCCATCATGATGGGATCACCAAAGGCCAGCAGCGTCAGCAGACCCAGTTTGGCATAGACGGAGAAGTTGGCCCAACGCTTGTTGCCCCAGAGTTTGAAGGCGGTTCCGAATGATTTCTTGAAACGCAGCCGTTTGAGGTCGACGGCCCACAGTTCGTCCAGCCCCAGATGGATCAGGAAGCCAAGCACCACGGCACCCGTCTTGAAGAGGCGAAGCGTCATGTCCTGGCAGGAACAAATCAGGAATGCCAGCAGGCCGAAGATGGCGGCCGCGGGCAGGCTGTGCCACATGCCGCGGTGAACGGTGTAGCGCTTGACAAGATTCGCGACACCAAAGCGAATCACCAGGTACATGACGCCGCCGACCATCACGATCGTTTCGTGCGGCCACCCCATGGTTTGGAAGCGGTCAATCATCAGCATCGGAACGACGGCGGAAGCAAAGGCCATCGTTTCGCGGATCGGCACGCCGGTATCGCTATCCAGATCCGGCAGAATGCCCGCCAGCCCGCACAGCCCGGCCGACAAGATGCAGGACGGGATCGGTGCGTCGAGGAGAAAGTGGCCTGCCAGGCCGTAGCCGACGCCGACCGCTGAACTGGTCGTTATGTGTGTTTTGAAATCGGCCATAGGCGCCCTCGCCGCGGCATGCTGCGAAACGACTTCAGACCGTTGCCACAACCAACCGTCCGGTGCCGGACGGCGGGCCTCGCCTTCCACGGGTGGTCGACGGTCGCGCCGGAATCGCTGCCGAAGTCACTTCGTTGGAGACCGCCCTGACAGTCCCCTCCCCTCAGAAAAAACGGTCGCCGAGTATAGAGAAATCCGACCCGGCAGCGAATAGCATCTCATGCGGCAAGTGCCCTTGGCCTGGTGGGCCGCGATCGGCTACAGTTGCCGTCTGAATTCGCCGTCCGACCGAAGTGCGGGCGGCGTGAGGAAGATGCGGCACCCGCAGCCATCTTTCCCGATGTTCCTGACGTGAAACCCGGCGGCAACTGCGATGCAAGTCTACGATATCATCATGATTGTGGTCCTGGTTGGAGCGACCCTCTTCGGTGCCTACAAAGGGCTCGCCTGGCAGGTTGCTTCCGTGGGTGCTATCGTCGCCAGCTATTTTGTCGCGGTCAGTTTTCGCGGCCAGGTTGCCGAATTGATCGATGCCACGCCGCCATGGGACATGTTTCTGGCGATGCTCATTCTCTACGTGGGCACCTCGTTCTTGATTTGGGTTGGCTTTCGCTACGTCTCCAACGTGCTTGATCGGTTGAAGCTGAAGGAGTTCGACCGGCAACTCGGCGGGTTGCTCGGATTTGCCAAGGGAGTCCTCTTCTGTGTCATCATCACGTTGTTCGCCATGACGCTGCTCGGCGACGATCAACGGCGCGCGATCGTGAGCTCCCGCAGCGGTTACTACATCGCCGTGGTTCTCGACAAGTCACACCAGGTCATGCCCAGCGAACTTCACGACGTGCTGCACCCCTACATCCATACGCTGGACGAGCGCGTCGACCATGCCGGGCACGATCATGATTCAGCCGAGGATCACCACGTCGAGCGTGACCAAGACGAAAGTCCGCGAATCGGCCTGGGGGGCGTCGAACTGATTCCGGCGGATGATCTATTGCAGGTCCTCGAACGCCGCGCGACCGACGCACTGGAAGAAAAGTTCGGGGACGAAGGCGTGCGACGGTAGCGACCCGTACCTGTTCGTACCCTGCCGATCCCTATCTGCCCGGCGCGGATCTTCATCCCTATCCTGGCCGTGGATCTCCACCCTTTCCTTGCGCGGGTCTTCGCCCCTTCTGTTCGGCGCGGGTCTCTGACCCCTTCTACTCGGCGCGGGTCTCTGATCCCTTCTGTTCGGCGCGGGTCTCTGATCCCTTCTGCTCGGCGCGGGTCTCTGCCCCCTTCTGCTCGGCGCGGGTCTCTGACCCCGCCGAAACCGCTGACCGAAGGTCTCCAATCCCAATCCCAATCCCAATCCCAATCCCAATCCCAATCACGAGCCCAATCACGAGCCCAATCACGAGCCCGGATGATCCATGCATGGACACAGATTCACTGCATGTCGCTGTGCCGCATTCGTTCTCAGTGAGCCTATCCCAATCGCCGCGCACAGCAGTCGGAACGCGTTAGCGTCCGGTTGGTGCAGCCTTCGACGGAACCGGGGCTAACGCCCAACGGCTGATGCATCATCCGGGCTAGCGCGTGCCACCCGCCCCCAACCGGTCGATCGATCGTTGATTGGTTCCGCGCTTACGGTCGGTCCTGCGCACGCACGCACCACGAACGGCAGTTGTCCGGCGACGCCGGTGTCAGAAGAACGTCACATAGCGTGCCAGTGTCTGGGCGAAATGACACAAGGGGACTGGCATTTAAGCGCGACGTCTGGGGGCTTGCAACAGGCAACCAAACATTCGATCGCTCGCCACGGCCGCCGGGGACGGATGAGCGGGCTCGCGGCGAGTTGGTTGCCATGGGGAGGGGGAGGGAGCCTGGCCGATATCGGGACGCGGTTGGGACGGTCCGGAGTGTCTGATTTCGGTCTCCGTTCCGTCGGCCTCCAGGACCCAGTCGCGGACCCCTTTCGATCCACGCGGCGCCAACTCAGGCAGTCGGCACGCGGCTGGAATTCTGCCGTCGCTGGCCCGAAATGAACCGCGTGTGATCACTGGGTTGCGAGTCTTCGCACGAGCGGTGCGCGGCCCGGCTGGAGGCAGCTTTGAGTGTTGAGCACAGCATACCGATCGCTTTCACATCGACGCTCGATCGCCAACGTCCGTTTGAAACAGGGCGGAATTCGAAAACCGCCCAAAACACGGGGAAAACCCCATCCACAACCGAACATAAGAAACATTATCGGACGTTGGTGTGCCGTTGAAATCGAGGCACAAACGGGCTGGAAATCGCCGCGTCTCCGGGTCTTCAAGCCGGCCCCGGCACGTCCGTCGGCTGTCTTGGATCAAGCCGATTCGTCTGCGGTCGAACCGGCTTGCGCTGCGAGGTTGCCGTCGAGAAACTGGCCCATCCGGCGGAACTTCTCGTACCGTTGGGCGAGCCGCTCGTCGTTGGGGATCGCGAGCAATTCTCGCAGCGACTTGATCAGGTGTGCCTTGACCCGACGGGCCGTCTGATGGTGATCCCGGTGGGCGCCGCCCAGCGGTTCCGGGATCACGTCGTCGACCACGCCGAGGCGTTTCAGATCGGACGAGGTGAACTTCAATGCGGTGGCGGCCCGTTCGGCATACTCATGGCTCTTCCAGAGAATGCCCGCGCAACCTTCGGGGCTGATTACCGAGTAATACGAATGCTCGAGCATGGCAACCCGATCGCCGACGCCGATACCCAAGGCTCCTCCGCTACCGCCTTCGCCGATGACCACGCAGAGGATCGGCGTATCCAGCCGTGACATCTCGAACATATTCTCCGCGATGACCTGCGCCTGTCCGCGTTCTTCGGCGCCGATTCCCGGATAGGCGCCCGGCGTGTCGATCAGGCAGATGACCGGCAGCTTGAACTTGGTCGCCATCCGCATCTTGGCCATGGCTTTTCGATAGCCTTCCGGATGGGCGCATCCGAAATAGCAGGCGCTCTTCTCTTTGTACGTCCGGCCCTTTTCATGGCCCACGACGAGGACCTTGAACTGATCCAGCTTGGCAAATCCGGCCCGCATCGCACGGTCGTCACCGAAAAACTTATCGCCGTGCAGTTCGACAAAATCGTCGAACACGAGCGACAAGTAGTCGACCGTGTGCGGACGATCTTTGTGTCGAGAGACCTTGACGGTTTCCCACGGCGAGAGGCTTCCGTAGATCTGCTTGGTCAGATCAGCTTCTTCGCGCCGCAGTTTCCGCACCTCATCCTGCAGCTCGGGTGTCTGTTCCTGTTTTTGCAGGTCCGCGATCCGCAATTGCAGCTCGAAGATCGGTTGTTCAAACTCAAATCCTGGGGCGGGAGCTTCCATAGCAACGAACTCGTGGGGAGGTTGGTTTAGGTGGTGCTTGATTTGCGTGGCGGCGGGCCGCAGGTCAGGGGGGCGAAGCGACGTTTGGTGTGCTCAATCCGGAACGCGGCCCCGGCAGTTTCCTGGCGCCTGGCTCCGCTCGTCGCGGCGGGGCGTCCGGTCATTTGTCGTCGCCAGCCTTGTTTCTGAGAACAGGCTTGAAGACGTTGATCGACTGCAACTCGCCGAGCAACTGTTTCATTGACTCCGGCCGCTTGTCGCGGTCCTTCGCCATCGCCCGCTGGAGGAGCGCGGCCATGTCGTTGGAAACCTTGGGGTTGGCGACAAGGATGCTTGGAATGGGCGCTTTCAAGTGTTTGTTCAACAAGTCATTCGGGCTCTCACCGGAGAATGGCGGACGACCATTCAGCAATTCGTACATCACGCATCCCATGCTATAGATGTCGGCCCGAGCGTCGAGCGGTTCGTTGCGGATCTGTTCGGGCGACATGTAGCTCCGCGTTCCGCGGATCGTGCCCCGCTTGCGGAACATGGCGGCGAACCCCTTGGTGATCCGCTTGGAGATTGTGAAGTCGATCAGTTTCACTTCCATCTCCGAGCTCAGCAGAAAGTTGTCCGGCTTGACGTCGCAGTGAACCCAGCCGGCCTCGTTGAGCTGTTGGAGGCCGAGCAACGCCTGCTCGACCACCTTGGTGTAATTGTCGTGCAGGCTCTCATGACCGTGCTCGCGCATGTATTGTTTGATGTTCAGGTCGGTGAACACTTCCAGGACCAGATAGCCGATCTTGTTGTCGATTTTAAAGTCAATCACGTCGATCACGTTGGGATGGTCGATCCCATGAGCAACGTCATACTCGTGCTTCAGGTAGCCGATCTCTTCGCGATTGCCCCAGAGGGCCCGATTGAGCACCTTCAGCACATAGCGACCACTCCCGTCGTCCTTAATGGCCTCCCAGATCTGGGTTGCATTACCGGAGCGGATGAATTTTGCCAGCCGGTAGGGGCCAAGGAAGTCGGGTAGTTTGCTCACGATCAGGTTCGCCTGGTGCTTCGCCGGGACGCGTACGTCGCTGGGGCAGGCCGAACGGTCTGGTACCCTCCCGACGCACTGCTTACCTTTCCATCACGGTGCGGAAAAGCAAGGTATTTGCGCCAGTGTAGATCAACCCTCTGGGAAGGGGAAGACTGGTCGGATTGCGGCTGCCTGCCCGGTCCTCTGCCTGCCCTGGTCCTCTGCCTGCCCTGGCCCCTGCCTGCCCTGGCCCCTGCCTTCCGGTATCCGGCGGTCGTGCATCCGAATCGCGGCGCGCCGGAACCGCGTTCACCGGGGACAGGCTGCTTCCCCGAGCAGCCGCAGGTAGAGTTCACGAATTCGGGCCGTCATGAACTGGTGACGAAACTGCTCCGTGAAACGCTGCTGGCCGGTTCGGCCCAGCCGCCGGCGCCGGTGGGGATCGGTGGCGATTTCGACCAGCGCTGCAGCTAGCGGTTCGATGCTCTTTGGCGGGAGCAGGTATCCCGTCTCGTTGTTGATCACGACTTCGCGTGCCCCGTCGATATCGTAGCTAATGGCCGGCTTGCCGGCGATCAACGCTTGCGGCAGCGCGCGGGCCAGTCCTTCCCGCAGGCTGCAATGCACCAGGGCATCCATTGCTCCGACCAGGGCCGGTATTTCCTGCGGATCGACGAGTCCCGCGAAGTGAACGTGTTCACCGAGCCCGGCGGCGGCAATCTGGGACTCCAGCGCGGGACGCAGAATGCCGTCCCCGATCAGCAGAAACTTGAGATTCGGACACTGCTGGACCGCCGTGGCGGCGGCTTCAATCAGGTACTCGTGCCCCTTGAGATGAAACAGCCTCGCGATCTTGCCGACCACCACGTCGTCGTCACCGAACCCCAACGCGGCGCGTGTCTGCCGACGCGTGTCGTCCGCATGCAGGAACGGCTCGACATCCATGCCGCTATAGATGGTGGTGAACTTTTCACGCGGCGCGACACCCGCCGCGACCAACTGGTCGGTCATGGCGTCGGCCACGCTGATGAGCGCGTCGCACCGGCGGGCGGCAAACGATTCGCACTGGCGGAAGAACGACCGCGCCCCCCTGCCCTGATAATTGTGAAACGGCGCGCCGTGGACGGTATGTACGACGACCGGGACTCGCAGGCTGCGGGCAGCCAATCGCCCCAGGAGCCCCGCTTTGGCGCTGTGTGTATGCACGACGTCCGGTGCCCAGGACCGCAATTGACGTTGCAATGCTCGGTACGCCAGCAGGTCCAGGCCAGGATGAATCGCGCGGCGCAAACTGGGGACCAGGGCCGTCGGTACGTCGTCGCCTCGCCCGCCGGTGAGCAAGTCGCCTTCGGGGCCGAGCGCAGGGCCGGTGACCAGCAGCACGTCGTCGCCGTGTTCGCGGACCAGATCCTGGCAGGTGTAAAGCGTGTTCTCCTGGGCACCGCCGACGATCATGCGGGTAATCAGATGGGCGATGCGCATGAGGTGTTGCCTGTTGCGGTCGAAGCGGGCTACGGGGTTGGTGGAAAGAAGGCGCGGAGCATGTAGAGCCCGTGCGCCGGAGCGGTCGGACCGGCAAGCCGTCGATCGCGGGCCGGGAGGATCTCCGCCGGCCACTCAATCGGCCGCTTACCCCGCCCCACTTCGACCAATGTGCCGACCAGGTTTCGCACCATGTTATAGAGAAATCCGTCCGCTTCCACTTCGATCGACACAAGACTTCGGGCGTCTTCGTCAACGGAGCGGCGAACGGTGAGATCGCGAAGTGTACGGCAGGTGTCCACGCGCGGCGATCCCGAAGTTTCGTAGCTCTTGAAGTCATGTCTGCCGTGCAGACCCTGGGCGGCCGCGTTCATGGCTTCGACGTCCAGCGGATCGTAGACAAACCAGGCGCGATTTTGCAGAAACACGTCCGGGATCTCTGCGTTGTGGATCAGGTAGCGGTACCGTTTCCCGGTCGACTGGCGGAGCGCACAGAAGTCGGCCGCAGCCTCGCGGGAGGCCACGATTCGCACATCAGCGGGCAGGTTGGCGTTGAGCGCCCGCAGCAGCACGTGCGCCTCGAGATCGGTTGCTGAACGGAAACTGGCCGCCTGTCCGTGGGCGTGCACGCCGGTGTCGGTACGGCCGCTGCCGACGATCCGCAGCCGCTCTCCGGTAACGCGATAAATCGCCTCTTCGATCGCACCTTGGACCGTGCGGCGGTCAGGCTGCCACTGCCAGCCGAAAAACGCCGTGCCATCGTAAGCCACGGTAAGATGAAAGCAGCGCATCGCAATCGTTGCTAATGAATGACATCGTGACCGGGCACGGTCCCCTTTCGGTCAGGCCGGTGCGAGACGCCGTCTCTCGGATCAGGTCGTCTGGCGGCAGAGCAGCTCGGCGATCTGCACGGCATTGGTCGCCGCCCCTTTGCGGAGGTTGTCGCTGACGCACCAGAACGTCAGCCCATGGTCGCTGGAGAGGTCTTCGCGAATCCGTCCGATGAAGACATCGTCGTTTTCGTTGCTGCTCAACGGCATGGGGTATTCGCCGTTGGCGAGGTCATCGATGACGGTGATGCCGGGAAAGTCGCGGAACAACTGGGTCGCCTCGGCGACGGAGACTTTGCGATCGGTCTCAACCATGATACTTTCGCTGTGGCAATTGGTGACAGGGACGCGCACGCAGGTGGGGCAAACGCGAATCGACGGATCGCCGAAGATCTTCTGCGTCTCCCAGACCATTTTCATTTCTTCCGAGGTGTAGCCCGCCTGCTTGTGGCTGCCGATTTGCGGGATGAGATTGAACGCGATCGGGTGCGCGAAGGCCTGGTAGTCGTACGGCTCGCCGGCCAGCGCGGCGCGGCTCCCCAGTTCCAAGTCCTGTTCCCCGGCCACGCCCGCGCCGCTGGTCGCCTGGTAGGTGCTGACCACGACACGCCGGATCCTTGCCGCGTCGTGCAGCGGCTTCATGGCGACAACCATCTGGGTCGTCGAGCAGTTGGGGCTCGAGATGATCCCCTGGTGGTTGCGGGCCGCTTCCGGGTTGATCTCGGGAACCACCAGCGGCACGTGGTCGTGCATTCTCCAGAAGCCGCTTTCGTCCACGACAACCGCCCCCCGCTCGACGGCCCACGGGGCAAATTGCTCTGCCACGTCGTCCGGAGTGCTCCCGATCGCCAGATCGACGCCTTCGAATGCCTCCGGGCACAGGGTTTCCACCGGATGCGATTCTCCCCGAAAGGTGATCTGCTTGCCGGCCGATCTGGCAGAGGCAAGGAACTTGATTCGTTGCAGCGGAAAATTGCGTCGTTCCAGCAAGTCCCGCACGATCTGTCCGACGGCACCCGTTGCACCGACCAGGGCCAAAGTCTCAATCACCGCATCTGTCTCCTGTGTTTCTGGCTGCCAACTCCCGGCTGGAGAAGGTCCGCATGGGCAAGCTACTCAGTATATGCCGTTTGGGGACGGCTTCCCAGTGGCGGCGCGGACAGAGCGTGGCCGCAGTCCCTGGTGGCGAGTTCGGCGCTGGTGGGAAGCGGCTGGCGGCTGGGTTGCGCGACGGCTGGGTTGCGCGACGGCTGGGGTTGCGCGACGGCTGGCGGCTGGGTTGCGGGACGGCTGGGGGGCGCTGGGGCCGTCGATTCGCGCCGGATCATGCGTGAACGTACTGCGTTCGGTGCCAGTCGTGGTTTCACCGTCGTTTGTGGTCAACGGCCCCGCGGCACCGCACATATTAGCCGGAACGCATCGCGTCATGCACAGCATAACCTACGGAACGACGGCAGAGGGCGAACGCACTTGCCGCTTGTTGTCTGTCGCTGCGGTTGCCGTTGCTAATTCGCATTTCCGCGCAGTTTTCCGCGCAGCTGCTTCCGGGTTGGTTCGGCATCGGCCGCCGGCTGCAATTGGCGCCCCCCTGCCCCGCCGGCGAGCCGGCGGAGCGACGTCGAGCCGGCGGAGACGAGGGCCCGTGTCAATTCGGCCGGCACAAACGCGTAGTTGGCGATGATCATCGCCAGGCCGAACGTCCACATTCCCAAGCAGAGGCCAATGCCGCCATGGACGCAGACGGCGAGGAACAATACGACGGGGCGCGTCCGCCGGGGCCATACCAGGGCACAATAGAAGGCCTCCCAGAAGACGGTGATGTGCGACAGGAGGGCGATCAGCCAGGGGCTCCGCACCAGCCACGTCATGTCCATCGACTGGTATTCGAGATTCGCCACCGCAAACCAGACCGCGCTGCCATCCCACCACATTTCGCCCCGCATCTTGCTGACGCCACCGAAGAGGTAGATAACGCACATCTGCAGTTGGATCAGGCGAATCGCCAGATTGGCGCTGGCTGTCGGCCGGACCGGCTCGGGTTGACGTCCCCCCTGCCCCGCCTGCCGCTCCGCCAGCCAGCGGTCGACCGAGTAGACCGCGCCGCTGGGGCCGAGCATCACGTACATGGCCAGCATGGCGTTCACCTGGTCCAGGCCGAAGAAAACGCCCGAGAGCCGATGGCAGTAGGCCAACGTGATGATCGTCGCCAAGATCGACGTGACGCGCGTGTAGAAGCCGACCGTGAACATGGCGAACACGACGAGTGCAAAGAGATGCAACGCGCCCAAAACCGTCGGTGACTCGAAGTACCAAAGGTAGCTCCAGGCCACGCTGTTGCCGTGGATGTCGCGGGCCACCTGGTTGGGGAGGACGCCGTCCGGCCCGAGGAACTTCATCAGGTCCGGTGTCCACACGGCATGCGTATAAAACAACATCAGGCCGGCCAGGATGCGAATCAGGGCCAGCGTGTGCGGCTGCTGTTCCGCAAACCAGAACTGATTCCACCCCGCGACGATCTCCTTCAGCCAATGCGTTGCCCAGGTCATCAGGTGATTCACGGTGTGGCCCTCGGCTGGGGAGTTTCCGACAATTCGATGTACGTCTCCGGAGAATCGATACGGCGGTTGGGTTGCGTGAACTCGTAAGGGTCCAGCAGTCGGTGTTCAACGCGTCGTAGCCTGACGCGGTCCGCGCCGTATTTCTTCTTGAGGTGGTTGATGATCGCCTCGCGCCTGGAAGCGTAGACTGCGTGACGCTGTTGCCAGACCTCCAGGTCGGCCGGATTCGCAGCCACTTCCGGCGGCGGCTGCGCCGGTATAAACGACGCATTCAGATGCTCGCTGAGCATGAAATGGCGGTGATACCGCAGCCGGGGCCAATCGATGTCGAGGTCGGGCATCGTGCGGTGGATCGTTTCGCGGCCGTCGTCGAATTCCATCGATGCCCGCAGCAGGAAACTCGAACCGGGGTCGGGCGCAAAAAATGCATAACCGTGGTTCAAGTAGAGCCCGTCGGCATAGGGACTGATCCATTGCATCAGCGGAACGGCCAACGGTGAACCGCTGCCGGGTACGGATGATGTCTGGAAAGCGAACGGTGGGAGAAAAACGGCCGCCATGTGGATGACGAGCCACCCGCTGAGCAACGCCCGTGTCAGGGGCGACCAGGCGAATGGCGGACTGCCGTCACGCGAATCGTCGCCAGACGCCGTTGGGTTCGCTGTCTTCGTATTCTGCGGCTTTTCTTTCGACATGAGCTTGCACTGTCCGGGTCGGCGATTGCTCGATGCAGCCCAAGCGTTCCCGTTACCGGTGCTGATCGAGAACGTTCGCCTGGATAATTCACCAGCCCTCGGCCGTCAGTACCGGTTCCGTTGATTGCCGGGCAAACCGAACGCCAACGCGTTCCGGGTGATTTGGGCAACGCTGCGGGTACGTCCACGGAAAACGAATTCAACACCGCGACCTGCCGTGAACCATTGATGATCCATGGATGATCGGCGTTGGTGGTGGAGACGTTCCAAGCCATTCATCGGCATTCCGGTTTCCCGTCGTCAACCTCACCCGCGGCGCCAGACGCATCGGCGCAAAAGAAAAACCCTCGCGCCGAATATGCTCGACGCGAGGGTTATAAGCGTTCAATCAACGGCGTTGATTGTTAGCGAGTGGCAACCTGCGGGGCATCGAAGTCGAACGTCAGGGTTCGGCTGTCGCCCGCTTGAAGGTCCAGCGTCCGCTCGCGAGTGATGGTCTTGCCATTTCGCTCGACGGAAGCCTGCACGGTATAACCGGCCCACTTGGCACCCTTTGCCAATTTGTTGGTGCGGAAGATCCGGACCGATCCTTCGCCCTTCGTCTCGTTACCCGCCAGGTAGACCTTGGCGTCTTCCGGGACGTTCACCGTCACGACCGTTTCGGGGGCTGCATCCGAGTTCAGCTCGAACGCAACCTGAATCGTTTCGCCGGCACGGACCTTGACCAGTTTGGTCTCCTGGACCGCGGCGCCGTCGCGATCGAGTTCAGCCTTGATTTCGTAGCTGTACTCTTGTCCCGGCGTCAAACCACGCGACACATAGCGGCGGACTTCACCGCGGCTTCGGGTCGGCGCGCCGTTGACGAAGATCTTCGTCTCGGCCGGCACATTGACGGTCAGGGTCGCTTCGGAGGCAGCCCGGTTCTGGGTCGAATCAACGGGAGGAGGTGCGACGGCACCTTCACCTTCAGCCGCACCCTCTTGCTCGATCACGGTACCGCCGTCAATCACAGCGCCCTTCTGAACCGGGGCGGCATAGACGGGCGACGAGTAAACCACGCCGCCGCTCGATCCGCCACTCGATCCACCGCTCGATCCGCCACTGGAGCCCCAGCTATAGTGGGCCCGGTGCCAACCGTGGGAACCGCCCCACGAACCACCACTGGATCCACCGCTCGATCCGTGGTAGCCCCACGATCCACCGCTCGATCCCCACGAACCACCACTCGAATGCGACGAGTAGTGGACCCGATGATGGTGAACGCGATGATGGGCGTGCCAGCGAGCGAACAGTCCGCCGTGCCACCCATGGCTGCCGCCGGAGCTAGCGTAGCCACCGCTGCTTCCGCCGGAGCTGGCATAGCCGCCACTGCTACCACCGCTGGATCCCCAGCTACCGTAGCTGCCGTGACCCGCGTGTGCTTGAGCCCCCATCGCAAACAATGCGATAGCGGCGGCACCGATAATCCGACCAAAAGAATGTGTCATCAGTGTTGCTCCCCCCTGTCTGAACGGAGAATAAAGTGAATTGACCAACGTCGACTTTGACTGTTTTTCCAACTTCCACTAACATACCACCAAATCTTGGCAATTCAAGAAGCTTGGGTCGACTTTTCTGATTGTCTTAAATGAGCAGCCGGGGAGGCTTAAACGTCGGCCCCAACAAATTCTCAAGTTTGCTCAGACACCCCGGCGTCCCGCCTGTAGCAGTCTGCACGTCCCATTTGTGGTACAACACCGGCCGCATCGCACGCCGAAGAAGGCCCGCGAAAAATGGGGTTTGCCCCGTTTTCTCGCTCAATCAGGTAAGGAGAAAATATGTTTGGATCGATCCGGAATGGCCGCCATTCTCTCCTGGGTGTGACGATCTGCTGCGTGGCATGGTTGCTGATTGGATCCGTTCGGCTGACTCCAGCGGCCGACCCGACCTTCCGAATACACGTCTTGAACGAGAATTCGACCTACTCCGCCTGTGCAGTCGTCGATGTCAACCGGGACGGGAAGCTGGACGTGTTTTCGGGTGGCTGGTGGTACGAAGCGCCCACTTGGCAGCGCCACCGCGTGCGGGACGTCCAGGTGATTCGGGGACGCTACGATGACTACGCCAACCTTCCCCTGGATGTGAATGGTGACGGTTGGCCGGACATCGTCAGTGCGAACTACCGCAGCCAGTCGCTCTATTGGGTCGAGCACCCGGGCGAGTCGCTGGGCTTGTGGAAAAAGCACGTGATCGCCGAGCCGGGTGCGATGGAGACGGGGCGGCTGATCGATCTCGACGGCGACGGGCAACTGGACCTGCTTCCCAACGGGGTGAAGTTTGCCGCCTGGTGGGAGCTGACCAAGCCGGGGTCCCCACCCGCTTGGGTTCGCCATGAACTGCCGCCCGAGGTGGCCGGCCACGGGATTGGGGCGGGAGACATCAATGGGGACGGTCGGATTGACGTGGTTGGACCGCAGGGCTGGGCGGAGGCGCCGGCGGATCCCCGCCGCCAACGTTGGATCTGGCACCCGGATTTCGTGCTGGACCGCGACTGCGGCCTCCCGATCCTCGTCACCGATGTCGATGGGGACGGGGATGCCGACCTGATCTGGGGGCGTGGCCACCGCATTGGTCTGTATTGGTTGGAGCAACAAGCGGAGGACGCGGGCCCGACACGCTGGATACGACATGCCATCGACACCAGCTGGTCGCAGCCGCACAGCCTGTTGCAAGCCGACTTGGATCAGGATGGGCGGGCCGAGTTAATTGCCGGCAAACGCTATATGGGACACGGCGGCAAGGATCCGGGCGAATACGATCCGCTGGTTGCCTATTGGTACAAGTTTGACGAGACCGCTCGGACCTGGCGCCGGGGCACGATCGCTCCCGGCGGGCGGGCCGGCTTCGGGCTCGATCCCAAAGTCGCGGACCTGGATGGTGACGGCGATCTCGACCTGGTCGGGCCCGGGCGGAGCGGCCTGTACTGGTTCGAGAATCGCCTGGTGGATCAGGAGCAGGCCCCGGCGGTCGCAGCGGTACCGCCCGAGCGGCCGGACGCGTTCGCCGAGTTTGAGGTGGCGGCCCGCTATCCGGACCATGCCGACGTCTCCGTTTACCTTGACCAGGCCGGAACCCTCCAACCGATTGCCTCGCCCGCGGAACTGGCAATTCGGCGGAGCCATATTTTGAGCGGGATGCAGTTGGCGATGGGCGCGCTTCCCACCAGCCATCAACGTGTGCCGTTGGCTGTGGAGGTGGTAGACGAAGTTGAAACCGGGGCCTACCTGCGGCGCAAGATCACGTTTGCCGCGGAACCGGGCGACCGCGTTGCCGCTTACGTGCTGATTCCCGATGCGCTGTCGGCCCCCTGCCCTGCCGTGCTCTGCCTGCACCAGACGACAGCCGCCGGGAAGGACGAACCGGCCGGGATTCGTGGACGTCCGACGCTCCACTATGCGGATGAACTGGCCCGACGCGGCTTGGTTTGCATCGTGCCCGATTATCCGTCGTTTGGCGAGTCGACCTATGATTATTCCAAGCAGGGCAGCCACTACGCCAGCGGCTCGATGAAGGCCATCTGGAACAACCTCAGGGCGATCGATGTGCTGGAGACCATGCCACAGGTCGACCACGATCGGATCGGCTGCATCGGGCACTCTCTGGGCGGGCATCACGGACTCTTTACTGCCGCCTTCGACCAGCGAATTCGAGCCGTGGTGACGAGTTGCGGGTTCACGCCCTTTCACGACTACTACGGCGGAAACATCGCCGGCTGGACCAGCGACCGTTATATGCCCCGCCTCCGGACGGTCTACCAGAACGACCCCGATCGCGTGCCGTTTGATTTTTACGAAGTTCTGACCGCGATCGCGCCGCGTGCCGTCTTTGTCAATGCGCCCCTGCATGACGGCAACTTTGAGGTCGGCGGCGTGCGGAAGGCGGTCGCCGCCGTCGAGCCGGTTTACGAACTCCGAGAGGCGACTGCTCGGTTGACCGCCGTCTATCCCGATTGCGGGCACGATTTTCCCGACGCGATTCGCGGGAAAGCGTACGACTGGCTGGCAGAGCAGCTCGGTAAGTAGGCGCCGTGGTTTGAACCCGGACGCAGGATCGTTACCCGGGATTGCCAGCAAGACGGGGCGTCGGCGACGGTTGGCCGGCCGACATGGGAGGGCCCCGATCGACGCGACACGCGCTGCCGAAACAATGTAAGATGTCGGTCACGCTCGGCGACGCCCGCCGTTCGTCCCGTAGCCGGCATTTGGTTGCCCATGTTTTGCCACTGAGGTTTTACCACTGAGGAGAGTAACGAATGAAGAAGCTGATTGCTGCCCTGATGCTGCTGGCCCTGGCCGTTGCGATGTCCACGACCATGACCAATGCCGCCAACGAAGGTGATGCGAAGACGACGACCAAGCAGGTCATGAAGCGGGCCTTCAAGGGACCGCTGACCAAGAAGGTGGCCACGGGCAAGGCGAGTGATGCCGAGAAGGCCGAGTTGTTGAAGCTGTTCCAAGCGATGGCCAAGAACAAACCACCCAAAGGTGATGCCGATAGCTGGAAGGAGAAGAATGCGGCCCTGATCAAAGCAGCGCAGGCAGCGGTTTCCGGGGATGCCGATGCCGGGGCCGCGTTGACCAAGGCAGCGAACTGCAAGAACTGTCATTCGCAGCATAAGCCGAGCTAACTTGCGTCTGCGTCAACGTTGTTTATCTCGAGCCGGTGAGTCGGTTGTTGGCCGGGCAATCGGTTGTTGGCCGGGCAAATCGGGCGCGAACGCAGTCCGGCTGAGTGGGGCGGCGTCTGGGCTACGTTCCCTTCAGTTGTTGGCGATGCGGCGATTTGCACTGGGTTGTCGTTTGCCCGTGATTGAGTCCGGCCAGGCGTTGCCGCGTTATGCGATGAGGTTGTACGCAATGCGAAAAAGGGCCGACCCCAAGCGCCCGCAGCAGTCCCCGGGGCCGTTGTGCCGCTTGGCGTGCGTCCCGATCCTATTGACGGCTGCGCGGCAAATGAGCCTTCGGCAAGCAACGCGCGGCCGTATATCTGCGGACTCCCGTTGGTCGTCCTGGTCCATTCGCTGCGCAAGTATCAATAAACCATGAACACGTGAGGCGAATCATGCGCGCACATCGTTGCCTGCCCCTGGCGATCGGTTTCCTCCTGGTGGTTGTCGACCTGAGCGCTGCGCAGGACGCCAACGATCGGCGACGGCAATTCTTCGAGGGAATTCTCCGGTCGCTGATCGATTCGCAGCTTGACCGGCAGCAGCCACCGAACCCGGGGCGTCCGAATCGCCTCCCGATTCGTGATCCACGCGTTGCCGCGTCCCGGCAGGCGCTCGAGCGATTCGCCGGGGAAGCCGGCCGGCTGATGACTGCCCTGCGACGCGAAGAACAATCCAATCCCGGCTACCGCTCGCTGCTGGGGGACGTCGTTAGAATCAAGGCCAACGCCGACATTTTGCTCCGCCGCGTTCCGGGGCTCAGCCTGGAGCAGCTCTCTCAGGAGTACCAGCCGATCGACCGGCAATGGCGAGTGACCGGTCATCGGGTGCGGCAGATTCCCGGGGTGGGCCGCGAGTGTCTGGGGCATGTCGAGAAACTCGATCTCTACGACCAGCAGATCTGCGAGCTGTTAAACCTGACACCGCAGTTCGACCGCAACGCCCTGGCTCAGGAGGTGGCCCTGATGCGGGCCGGGCTGGAGACCCTGTTGGAGGACCTGTCGTACCAGTTGACCTACCAGTCTGGGCGCCGCGCGTTGCTGGTGGAAGGACAAACCTTGTTGGCTCAGGTGGATCGCTTCAGCCGCCTGACCGACCGGAATTCGGCCCACCAGGCGGTTGTCGCCGAATACCAGCGGCTCTACGAACGTTGGCGGCAGTTGGCCAAACAGGTGCGGTCGCTGGACGAACGGTACCTCACCCGCAGGATGCAACGGATCGAGGCCAGTCATGAAGCGATCCACGAACTCCTGTGGCTTCCCATGCCCCTCGATCGCGACCAGTTACAGGCGATCATGCAGACGTTTCAGCGGGACGTGCACCAGATCTGCAGCCAGATAACACTGAATGAATTGATCGATCATCCGCAGCCGCAGGAAGCATTGGCCAGCATTCTGGCGCTCAACAGCGCCAGCGTCGAGCTCACCAAAGCGCTGGCCGCGCAAACCGGGCTCGATGAGTTGGTCTGGGACTTCCGGGTGCTGGAGGTCGAGTGGCAGACCGCGCGCAACCATCTCGCATCCGTGCGAGGTCCCGATTTCGCGCAGCAACTGGCAGCCGCGCAGCGAGCCATGGACAGCCTGGTTCACGCCCTGGGACAGGATCTTTCCGTTGACCGTGACGAAGTGGTCGAGTTAATTGCGTCGATCCACCACAACGCGGACTTGTTGGCATCCCGAGCGGTGCAGTTGGTGAACAGTTCCAACCAGTATCCCTCCGGCTTTCGTTCCGCCGCTCAGAAAGCGGCCAGAGAGTTTCAGGCGGCTGCCGGTCACCTGCATGAAACGCTGATCCACCACGGAGACGACGAGCACCTGCGAGTGGATTCGCTGGAAGTGGCGAAGTCCTGGCAGCGGGTCACTGCGACGTTCTCCGAATTTGCGCCGGCTCACCGCAACGCGCTCAGCCAGGTCGCAGGCGCGCTGGGACCGGACATTGCCAAGCTGCAGATTTTGTACACGTATTAGCGTCGGGCGGATCGCCAGGACCAGGGGATCGACCTCGCCGGCGGCGGCACGCCGCTGGTCGCCGACAGACCTGGGCTGCGTGACGCCCCGCCGGCCGGCAGCGACAGATTCCTCGCAGTTCGACCGCTGGAGAAATTTCCATCGACTCTCATTAGGAGGCCCATCTCATGGATCGTCGTTTGTTCTTGCAGGGGGCGGCTGCCGGTGTCGGCAGTGCCGCATGGGCGTCGGTCGGCCGAGCTGCCGGGTTGGCGAACGACCGCGTTACCGTTTGTGTCATGGGGGTCCGCGGCCGCGGTGGCAGCCTTCTCAGCACGTTCGCTTCGTTGCCCGATGTGGATGTCAAATACGTCTGCGATCTGGACGAAGATGTGCTCGCCGCCCGCGTGCAGCAAGTTGCCGGCAAAACGGGACGTCGACCGAAGGCGATCAAGGATTATCGTCGGGCGTTGGACGACCCGTCAGTCGACGCCCTGGTGGCGGGCACTCCCGATCACTGGCACGCGTTGCCCACAATCCACGCCTGCCTTGCGGGCAAGGACGTCTATGTGGAGAAACCGGATGGGCACAACATTCTCGAAGGAAGGACGATGGTTGCCGCCATGAAGAAGCATGGCCGTGTCGTCCAGTTGGGGACGCAGGCCCGCAGCGGCCCACTGCAGGCCAGCGCGATGGCCTATCTGGCAGAGGGCCATCTTGGCAAGGTGCGGTTCGCCAAGGCATGGGAGAGTTCGCGCCAGTCCGCGATTGGCTATCCGGCCGACGAGCAGGCGCCGGCCAACGTCGACTACGACACCTGGCTGGGCCCGGCGCCCAAACGGCCCTTCAACCGGCGGCGGTTTCACGGCAGTTGGCGGTGGTTCTTCGACTACGGGTCAGGCGACCTCGGCAACGACGGCGTGCACCGCCTCGACGTTGCCCGCTGGGCGCTTGAGACCGCGGCGAAGGCACAGGGCGAGTCGTTGCCGACCTACCCGACGGCCATTTCCGCCCATGGCGGCAAACTGTATTTCGACGACGCTCAGGAATGGCCCGATACCTTGATGGTCACGTACGACTACCCGGGTTACCTGCTGACGTACGAAATGCGCGTCTGGAATGCCTACCGTTTGCACGACGAGGGAGAAGGGGCGGCAGTCTTGGGGGACAACGGCTACCTGGTCATCGGCAACAGCCGGTGGAGGGCATTCGATGCCAAAGGCAAACTGGTGCGCGAGGAAAGCGGTCGCTACAACGACATTGGGCACGCCCGGAACTTCGTGGAATGCATGCGGAGTCGCAAGAAGCCGGTGGCCGACCTGGAGACGGTCGGGCACCCTTCCAGTTTGCTCTGCCATCTGGGCAACGCCGCCTGGCGGCTGGGGCGAACCATCAGTTTCGATCCCGCCACGTACTCGCTGGGAGACGACGAGGCGAATCGGTTCGCGACCCGTCCCGTCTACCGCAAACCGTTTGAACTGCCGGCGATCTCGCAGTTGTAACGCCGGCCCATTCACGCAGCTCGAGCGGCCGGATCGGGCGCGCCCAGACGGTGCGCCGGACAGGCGCATCCATCCGGCCGGAAGACGCCCCGCGCGCCCCGCTGATCGACTCCACCCTGTACGCTGAACGGAAGCCGCTTGTGTCACTGATCGAAGTACGCGATCTCTGGAAGATCTATGACCTGGGGGAGGTCAAAGTTGAAGCCTTGCGCGGGGCGAATCTTGACGTGACCGAGGGTGAGTACGTGGCCCTGATCGGGCAGTCGGGATCCGGCAAGTCGACGTTGATGAATACTTTGGGATGCCTTGACCGGCCGACACGTGGCAGCTATCGCCTGGCGGGTGAAGAAGTGGTTTCGATGAGCCGCGATCAACGGGCCGCGATTCGAAATGACCACATTGGGTTTGTCTTTCAGAATTTTAATCTGCTCACGCGAACGTCGGCCATTGAGAACGTCGAGCTTCCCTTGCTCTACGGCAGCGGTATTTCGGCTCGCCAGCGCCGGCAACTGGCGATCGAGAAACTCCACCTGGTGGGGCTTGGCGATCGCCTCGACCATCATCCGGGACAGCTCTCCGGTGGGCAGCAGCAGCGCGTCGCGATCGCCCGGTCGCTGGTCAACAATCCATCGATGCTGATGGGGGACGAGCCGACCGGGAACCTGGATACGCGGACGAGCAAGGAAGTGATCGAACTCTTCGAAAAGCTGAACGACGAGGATGGGCTCACGGTGATCCTGGTCACCCACGACCAGGAGGTCGCCCGTAACGCCCGTCGCACGGTTGTCCTGCGAGATGGACGGATCGTTGCCGACACGTCGGACTTCCAGGTGGCCCTCCAGGCGTTACATCCGGCACAACATGAATCTCCGGAACAGCTTGCCCAGTCGGAACCGGATGCCGAGCCCGCAGATGACGAACGCCCGGAATCTTGATTCCAACCACCGCGGCGGTTTCCTTTGAATTGCCCGGAACAACCGGCCGATTTGTCATTTTCATGGGAAGCGGCAAAATCCGAACATCGGTTGTCGTAGTGGTCGCGGTCGTCTCGATCGCGGTAGGCGCTGACCTTGCGCGGGCCCAGAAAGTGATCCCCTTCATCTTCCCCGAAGAGCGGACGGTGAACGTGCGGGATCCGAGTGAATTGGCCCACGCCCCAATTCCCAAGACACCGCCGCCGCCGACCGTTTCGTCGATCGAAACGCTGCCGGAACGACCGATCTCGCTGGACGAAGCGATTCGCACGGCGTTGGCCAATGCGGAGGTCGTCCGGGTGCTGGCCGGCGTGACCGCCGTATCCAGCGGGCAGACGATCTACGACACGGCGATCGTCAACAACGGCATCGACGAGGCACACGCTCGGTTCGATCCCATCTTCCAGGCCCAGAACGGTTTCAACCGGATCGAGACACCCGTTTTCGAGCCGGGGCCGGACGTCATCGGCGGCGTCCGTTCCGACGATTATCGCCTGGACGCCGGGATTTCCAAGACCACGATCACCGGCGGCACGCTCAATGCACGCGTCGACGCGTTGAATACCAGGCTCCGCCCGGGCGCATTCTTGCTCAATCCACAGACGCGGTCTTCCGCAGAGATCAGTCTCACGCAGCCCCTCCTGCAAGGCGGCGGGTGGCGCGTCAACATGGCGCCCATCGTTCTCGCCCGCCTGGACACGGAACGCTCCTACTTTCAACTCAAGGACGCACTGCAGGAACTCGTCCGCAGCACGGTCGAGGCGTATTGGGGGCTGGTCTTTGCCCGTACCGACCTGTGGGCACGACAGCAGCAACTGGACCAGGCGCAGTTTGCCTATAACCAGGCCGAAGCGAACCAACGGATCGGGCGGGCCAATGCCGGAGATCTCGCGCTCACGAAAGTCGCTCTGGCTGACTTCCGCAGCGCGGTGATTGGCGCGCGGGCGACCTTGCTGCAACGGGAGGCCGGCTTTCGCAACCTGCTGGGATTTCCACCCTACGACACGCACCAGTTGGTGCCGACCTCGCCGCCGGCCCGCGAGCGAGTTGACATGGACTGGGAGTCCTTGCTGGTGATGGCCGAACAGTATCGACCCGACCTGATCGAACTAAAGCTCGTGCTGGAGGCGGACGAGCAACGGTTGCTGCAGTCCCGCAATCAGGTGCGCCCCAGCCTGGACGCCGTCGCACTCTACCGCTGGAACGGATTGGAAGGCGAAATGCCGACCGTTTCGTCGCGGCCCGGTCAGTTTGCCGACTGGACGCTGGCGGTGAATTTCTCCGTGCCGCTGGGGTTGCGTCGCGAACGGGCCTTGATGCGGCGGCAGGAGTTGCTGATCTCACGCGACCGGGCCAACCTCCAACAAGGGCTCCATGCGGCGTCCCACACCATTGCGGCCAACCTGAGAAACCTGGCCCAGTTTCATGAACAGTACCTCGCCTTCCGCGAGACCCGGGCCGCCGCGACGACCAACCTGAAAGTCCAGATGGCGCGCTACCAGAGTCAACTCGACGATTTCCTGATCGTTTTTCAGGCCATCACTTCCTGGGGCAACTCGGTCAGCAACGAAGCGTCCTCGCTGGTCCAGTACAACATTGAGCTGGCCAACCTGGAACGCGAGAGCGGCACGATCCTGGAAACGCATGGAGTCAGAATGATCGAAGAGCGGTATGGATCGATCGGCCCGTTGGGCCGCTGGCATCGTGACCAATGCTATCCGGAACGCCTCCCACCGACGCTGAACGACGATCGCTATCCGCAAGGTGACGGTCCGGCAGAGAATTCGTTTGACCTGACGCCCCCGGAAAACTTGCGCCGGAAACTGAGGGATCGTCTGCGTGAAGCGGTGCCGCCGGCCCCTGGCCCGACACGCCAACCCGTGCCGCCGGAGAGGCCTCCAGCACCCCGCCCCACGCCGCCCGCCCTGCCCTCGCCTGCCGAGCCCTCGTCTGCCCCACCCCTGTCTGCCCCCGTGCCGGCGGTACCCAGACCGGCCCCAGCGCCTGTGTCGCCGCTGCCGACAACCGTGCCCGAGGTGTTGGTGCCGGAGGTGTACGTCGAGTAGCCAGACAGCGGGAGATGCCGAGCGGGGCTCAAGCACAGCACGGCGGTATCGCCGCTACAGATCGTCCGTGAGACCACCCAGCCCTACTCGTAGCGGAGGGCTTCGATCGGGTCGAGCCGGCTGGCGCGACGTGCCGGATAGTAGCCAAAGAAGATGCCGACCGCCGCCGAAAACAGAATGGCTGCCCCAGCCGCCGGGAAAGAGATCACGATCGGCCATTTCGTCCCGGTCGTGAATGAATTGATCAGCATGGTTGCACCGGTCGACGCGCCGATCCCCAGCACGAAGCCGATCACGCCGCCGATGCAGGAGAGCAACACCGCTTCGACCAGGAATTGACGCAGGATATCCCGGCCACGCGCCCCGACGGCCATCCGAATACCGATCTCACGCGTCCGCTCGGTGACCGACACCAGCATGATGTTCATGATCCCCACGCCGCCGACCAGCAGGGAGATCCCGGCGATCGAGGCCAGCATGAGAGTCATCGTTCCGGTAATCACGCCCAGGATGTTGGCGATTTCCGTGGTGTTTTGCACCATGAAATCGGGTGCCTCCCCCGGCGGGATGCGATGCCGCTCGAACAGCAGTTGATTGATCTGGTGTTCCGCCTCCGCCATCTGTTTCACCGATCGGGCCGACGCAAAGATGGCGTGCACATCGTTGAACTCCGAGCCCGAAAGCCGTTTGCGAACCGTGGTGTACGGCATCAAGATGATGTCATCCTGATCCTCACCCACCATGTTCGCCCCTTTCTGCTCCAGGACCCCGACCACGCGAAACGGAATGTTGCGGACCCGAATGGTTTCGCCGAGTGGATTTTGGGTCTGAAACAGTTTGGTAAGGACCGTGTGGCCGATCACGCACACCTTGGCCGACGAGGTGATATCCCGATCGGTAAAGAATCCGCCGTGCCGGAGTTGCCAGTTTCGCACCAGGAGGTAGTTGGGATCGACACCGTGCATCTCCTTGGGACTCCAGTTCGAATTCCCATAGATCACCTGGCCACCCGAGCCGACCAGGGGCGAGGCCGCCAGGACCGCCGGGCATTCTGCGCCGATGGCCACTGCGTCGTCGGCAGTGAGCGTGGTGATTCGCCCTTGCCGCACGCCGCCCCGCTGTTGGGCGCCGGGAAAGATCAGGATCACGTTTGTGCCCAGCATTTCGAACTGCCCCTGCACGAGGCCGCTTGCACTCTGTCCGATCGACACCATCGCCGTGACGGCGGCAATGCCGATGACAACACCCAGGACCGTCAGGCTGGCCCGCAGCTTGTTCTTGCGCAATGCTCGCAATGCGACGCGAATGGTGAGGAGTGTATTCATCGAACGTTCTCCGCAGTCGGCTTTGTTCGGCTATTAACGGAGCCGGGGCGAACGCCCAACGGCTGATGACTCATTCAACTCAGCCGCACTTCCGTAGGTCATGCTGTGCATGACGTTCCGGACTTCCTCAAACTCCCTCGCCGCAATTCCGCCCCATCGGATTTCGCCGGCCGTTGTTTTCCTTTAATGGTAGCGGGAACACCGCGTCTACCTGGTAGCCCCGCAAGCCCATTGTCATGCCACGCGTTGAGGATGGTATCACCCGATTCCCATGGAACGGCATTGATCCTAGCCGCCCCAACCCGGTTTGGGGTTGATGCCGGTGACCAGTTCCATGCCCGGCGTAACGTCGCCGGAGACGAGTTCGGTGAACTTGCTGTCGCTCAGCCCCGTCTCAACCGCCACCGCCTTGAGCTTGCTGCCCGCCGCGACCCAAATGTGGCGCTTGTTGCGATTTACTCGGGCGAGGGCCTTCTCTTCCGCAGAGAGCATGACGTCCGGTTGCTCCTCGCCTTGGTCCTGTTCCCAATTGGTACCTTCCAGCAGCTTCTTGTCCTCTTCCCGCACGTGCTTCTTGTCCGGGTAGAATCGCAGCGCCGCGTTAGGGATTTTGACGGCGTCTTTCCGCTCGTCAACCCGAAACGAGATGCTGGCGGTCATGCCGGGTAGCAATTTCAGTTCCGGGTTGGCGGCCGCCACGATGACGGGGTAAGTGACCACATTTTGCAGTTCGGTCGAGCTGAAGCGGACTTCCTCGATGACTCCTTCGAACAGGTCGGCCGGATAGGCGTCCACCGTGAAATGGGCCGGCTGCCCGTTGGCCTTGGCTTCCCGAATCAGGCCGATATCCGCCTCGTCGACCGCCGCCACGATGTGCATCTTTTCACGCATGCCCGGGGCAACAACGAACAACTCAGGCGTCTGGAAACCCGACTGCAGCGTTTGTCCCTCTTCGATCTTTCGGTCGATGATGATCCCGTCGACGGGCGAAGCAATGGTTGTGTAGCCGACGTTCGTGTTGGCATTCTCCAAAGCCGCTTCCGCCTGCTTGACGGAGGCCAGGGAGATTTCGAGTTGTGCTTCAAGCGACATGGTGGCGAATGTGAACTGGTCGAGTTCCGCCTGAGAGATGAAGTCTTCGTTCTCCTCCCGCAGCGCCAGGGCGCGGGCTTCGTCGTTGCGGGCCTGCTGCAGGAGCGCCTCGATCCGCTTGACCTCGCCCAATGTCGTCTCATGGGTGGCGGTGGCCCGTTTGCGTTCCGCTTCGGGGAGCCGCGGGTCGATGCGAGCCAAAACATCGCCCTTCTTTACTTCCTGGTTGAACTGGCCGAGCACTTCCTGGAGGGGCCCGGAGACGAATGCGCCGACCTGGACCGACAACACGGGTTGGACGGTGCCCGTCGAATTAACCACGGAGACCAGCCGACCCTGCTTGACCTCAACGGTCCGCCAATTGGGCGTCGCCCGCTTCTTTTGAAGCTCCTTGAGCGGCTCGTAGCCGAACACAGCCGCGGCGACCAGCAGCCCCAGGACAGCCAGGAAGATATATCGTTTTTTCATTGGAAGATGCCAAACGCAGAAAGAAAGATTTGCACGGTTCCTTTGAGTATATCTTCGCACTCGATGGGCGAATAATTGGCAGCCGCAATTTGCCGGACACCGCCTTGCACTGCCTGCGAAGGTCGAAGTGCAAACGCGGTCGGATGGTATGGGATATTCCTCGCCGCCGCGGAGGGCTGTCATGTACCGGGCGCAAGGTGCTGCGCCCGCTGGGGTTGTGTCATTCGAGCAGGCGCGTGGTGCCGTGCGTTCGTACGCTCGCAATGGTGATGGTGCCCCTGCCACGTTAGACCGACTCGCGGATCGCTTCAATAAGGCCCGTCATTGTATGGACGCCTGCCTCCACCGCGGGGTCGAAGCCGAACTCACGGAGGGTTGCCGACGTGATCGGACTCAGGCTGGCCAGTCGCGCTTTGCGCAAATCAGGACCGAACAGGTTGGCCAGCGAGCGGGCGATTGCCGAACTGGTGACGGTGATCCAGTCAATCTCGCCGGCGGCCAGGCGAGACCGTGACTGTTCGTCGGCGACGGCAACATCCCGGCTGCGATAGGTAACAATCTGATGCACGCTTCCGCCTGCCGCCCGCAGTTCGTCGGGCAGTGTCGAGCGGCCCCGACTGGCACGCGGGAGCAGAATTCGTTTGCCTGCCGCCTCGGCGGCCAGCCGCGCCGCCAGTCCTTCCGCGTGGAATTGCTCGGGTTGCAGGTCTGCGTGAAGGTGAAAGGTGGCCAGTTCCCGGGCGGTGCCCGGCCCGACCGCGGCCAGCCTGGCCCTGCCCAGCCGGCGGACGTCCCAACCCTGGGCCAGCAGGCGGTTCAGGAAAAAGCGGACGCCGTTCGCACTAGCGAACACCACCCAATCGTACTGATCGAGCTGGGCCAGCGCGTCGTCGACCGGCCGCCAGTCCTCCGGCTCGACGATCTCGATCGCCGGCTGGACGACAACTTCGGCGCCGAACTCGCCGAGCGGGCGCACCAGGGTGGCTGCCTGCGCGGCGGGGCGAGTGACCATGATGGTCTGGCCGAAGAGTGGGCGGCGAGTGAACCAGGAGAGGGAATCGCTGAGTGTCGCGACTTCGCCGACGATTACGATGGCGGGTGGACGAATTCGGTTTTCACCCGTCATCTTCTCCGCCACTTCTCCCAGCGAGCACGAGATGACGGTTTGGTCCGGCAGGCTGCACCGGCGCACGATGGCGGCGGGAGTACTGGCTGCCCGTCCGGCGGAAATCAGGGCCGCCGTCCAACTGGGGGCGGTGGTGACGCCCATGTAGACAACCAGCGTGCCGGGGAAATCGGCCAGAGCACCGTAGTCGAGCGCCATGCCCTCCTTATTGTCCTGTTCGTGACCGGTGACCAGGGCCACCGCCGACGCCAGCTGACGGTGCGTAACGGGAATGCCCGCGTAGCTGCCGGCCGCCAGCGCCGCCGTAATGCCGGGGACAACTTCAAACGGGATCCCGTGCCGCTGTAGGGCGTCGAGCTCTTCGGCGCCTCGCGCGAAAATGGCCGGATCACCACCTTTCAGGCGGACGACTTGTTTACCCGCCGTCGCCAACTCGACCAGCAAGCGGTTAATTTCTTCCTGAGGCCAAATGCGGGATCGACCGTGTTTGCCCAGGCAGATGCGTTCGGCCGATGCCGGCGCGTGTTCAACGATCGCTGAGTTGACCAGGTAATCGAAAACCACAACCTCGGCATGCTGCAACGACTCGATGCCTCGCAAAGTGATCAGCCCGGGATCGCCCGGGCCGGCACCCACGAGGGTCACCTTTCCGGGCCGATTCGGCGCCGCCGGTCGCTGGTTTTCGTCAGCCATGAACGGTCCTTCGAGTTTTGCGTTGTGACATGCGCGCGTTGGTCGCCTACCAGATCCATCCGCCTCGATCGTGACTTCTACCATCCGAGCGGATACTCGATTCAGCTAGCGATCACAGGACGTCCCTCGACCGTTCGCCACTTGGGGGTTCCGAAGCCGCTCGCTCGTCCTTGGCTGGCGGCGGCAAACGGCTAGAATAGGGGACGGTCAATTCATCAGCATGCAGTGTGTCCGTGTCGGGCGGATGGTGGTATTGGCGCATTGTAGCGTCTCGCATCGGTTTCCTTGATCCGCCACCCGGCTCGACGTGCCGGGACTCGAGTTGTCGGCGGGGAGGAGAGGCCGCAAGTCCCCGTGACAGTGGATCGCGAGCGGAAGTGGCCCTCCGACGTCGGGATCTGGACCAACCTTGTCGGCTGCTGGTGCGGCCGATTGATCGCGAATCACATTTTGTCACTCTGGACCGCCGCCGATGGTCTCCGAATCGAAACCGCCGAACGCTCACAATACCGAACCGTCGGCGATGACGCCCCATTTGCGGCGCCGCTTGCATGAGTGTTTCGAGCACGCCGGCAAGCTGATGAAGCAGGAAGCGTACGACTACGATTATGCCCACACCATGCTTGGCGAATGCGTCAGTCGCGATCCGGGCAACGTAGTCTACCTGGAAGCGATGTTCGAGAATTTGCGTCGCAAGTACAAGAACAACAAGCGGGGTGCGCTGCTCAACTTTGGCGGCAAAGGCGCGTTCAAGAAGGCCCATGCCAGGCAGCAATGGGATGACGTGTTGAAAACGGGCCCCGCCATTCTGAAATCGAATCCCTGGGACACGGCCACGCTGCGCGCCTTGGCCGAGGGATGTGCGGCGCTGGGCCACCTGGAGACGGAGCTCCGGTACCTGCGGTTTGCCCTGGAACGGAATCCTAACGACGTCGATGTGAATCGACATTGCGCGAAATCGCTGACGCGTCAGGGATACTACGATCAGGCGATCGCTTGTTGGCACCGTGTTGACGAAGCGCGACGGGGGGACGCCGAGGCGCAGAAGATGATGTCTGAACTGCAGATTGAAAAGACACAGGTCGGCTTGGGGAAGGGCCGCGAGCGGGTTCAGGATGAGCGTGACCGCGCTGAGCCGGCAGGGGCGAGCGAGGCCGAGCCGCCAAGGCGGGAGATTCGCCTGACGCCTCGGCAGGAAATGGAACAGGCGATCGTCAACAACCCGACCGACGTAGACGCCTATCTCGAATTGACCCAGCTGCATCTGGAGCAGGACCACCTGGGCGACGCTCAGCACCTGCTGCAGAAGGGCCTCTCCGCGACCGGTGGCGACATTCGCATCCAGCATCGCCTGGAAGACGTCGAAGTCCTCCGCAAGAAACGCCACTTGGCGATCGCTCAGCAGCAGGCGGCCAAATCGCCCGGCGAAGAAACCCAGCAACTGGTGCACGACCTGCAGGGGGACCTGAATCGCTTCGAGCTCGATATCTATGCTGCCCGGTCGGCCCGCTACCCGAAGGATCTGGAGCTGCTGTTTCAATTGGGACTGCGGCAAAAAGCGATGGACAACCTCCCGGAAGCGGTCAAATGCTTCATGGCTGCGGCGGAACTGCCCGAGCGGCGGGCCCACGCGGTCCTCGAGCTGGGCGAGTGCCTCCAGCGGCAGAAGCAATACAGCAAGGCCCTGGAGTGTTATTTGCGAGGACTGGACCGGGCCGAGCGGGCGGAGCAGGCCGAGCTGGTGAAGCTGGCACTCTACCGAGCGGGCGTGTTGTCCGCCGGCCTCAAAGACCATGGATCGGCCATCGATCTGCTGGATCGGCTGGTGAAACTCGATCCCGATTACAAAGATGGGGTCGCCCGACTGGACAAAATTCGCCAAATGGGTCATAACTAGTGGCTTCCGGTCGAGACATGGCTGCGACCGAAACACCAGCTCCCAGCAAAAGAATCAACACACGACGGACTGCGAAACGAAACTATGCCAAATTCAAAAAGTGCGACCAAACGACTCCGCCAAAATGCGACCCGCCGCGATCGTAATCGTGCCACCAAGTCGGCCTTGCGAACACAGTTGCGTAAGGTGCGCGAGGCGGTGGCGTCCGGCGATGTAGCGCTGGCCGAGGCCGAGTACATCGTGGTCGCCAAGAAGTTGGATCGCGCCGGCAGCCATAAGATTCTGCATCCGAACACAGCGAGTCGGACCAAGTCCCGGCTGCAGAAGGCGATCAAGAAGGCCAAGCAGGCGTCGGCAGAATAGGTCGCCTCGTTCCCTGCCATTTCGCCGGTTGCTGTGCTGGCCGCCCGGTTGCTGCGCTGGCCGCCGATTTGACCCGAGACCTCGTCCGGGCAGGCCATCGATGGTGCCTGGTTGTAAGCCGCCGGGCCGCATTGCGATAGCAGGCCGTTACTGCGTTGTGCACAGCACGAACTGTTTGCTGCAGCTGCTGCCCGCGCCCGAGTCAGCCCGCATCCATGCTGGCGATGCCCAATACGGATCGCAGGGCCGTCAGGCCGATTTCTCCGAATTGCCGCGGTGGCACCTGCCATAGTTGCGGGTTGAGCAGCTCGACAGAGACGAATCCGTCGTACCCGATCTCGCGCAGGCGGGCCACCAGCGGAGCCAGCGGGATGTCGCCGTCACCGGGCAGAATTCGCTGAGCGTCGGCTGCCAGTTCGCGCGGCGTGTCGGCGAGGTCGCAGAGCTGAACGTGGAACAGGTTCTCTTTCGAGAGCGCGCCCAGATCCTCGGACTGGCTCGGCCCGACGTAATAATGGAAAGCGTCGAGGCAGATTCCCAGGTGGGGATGGTTGACGCGGGCCACCAGGGCGGCCGCTGTCAGCAGGTTGTTTCCCAGGGCGGCGCCCGATTGAAACTCGAGGGCGATGCGGACCTCGTACCGGGCGGCCATCCGGGCGGCCTGGTCAAGCGAAACATGAATCCGCTCGAGATCCTGCTCGGTCAGCGAACCGAACACGTCACAGGCCACCACGATCGTACCAATCTCCAGGTCACGGCAAAGGGTCAATCGCCGTTCGAAGAGCGCCCACGCCTCGCGCCGAGCGTCCCCTTGGCTGGTCAGTAGCCCCCCCTGGTAGCTGGCCACCGGCAGGCTGACGCGGTGGTCCGCCAGCAGGCTGCGGACGTCGTCGAGCGACCTGGTTTGCAGATATGTCTCCAGTTTCGTCAGCCACACTTCAACGGCGTCGCATTGACCGGCCGCATAGTCTTCAAGGTCCTTGTCGAAAGGCGAATGGAGTGAGCTGACCTGGCTCAAAGCGGGCTTCATGGGTACTTCTTTCTACGAGTTCTTCATTCTACGAAGCGGCCGGACATTCCGGGGCGTGCGATGCGCCATGGCGTTTATTCGACCTTCGCGGTCTTACCTGATCGCGGTGGACGGCGTTTGGGTTGGCAGGTTGGACAAAAGAAGGTGGCCCGCTGAGCCTGCACGATGCGCGTGACCGTGCTGCCGCGGCACCTCGGACACGGTTCTCCGGCACGGTCATAGACGCGATGATGGTTCTGGTAGCCGCCGGCCTGATTCAAGGCATTGCGGTAGGTTCCATCGGAAAGGGTTGAGCCTTCAAAGCGAATCGCCAATTCGAGCACCTCGGTCGTGGCGGCTTGAATCCGCTCCCATTCCTGGTGGACCAGGCGGTTGCATGCCTTTGCCGGGTGAACGTTTGCCAGGTGCAGGATCTCTGAGGCGTAAAGGTTGCCGATCCCGGCAATTGCACCTTGATCCAAGAGGGCGACCTTGATGGCCCTGCGGCTGCCGCGTAGCCGCTCACGCATCTCTCCGGGGGCCAGTGCCAAGGCATCGGTCCCCAGCCTGGCCGGGCCGAGCTGTTCGTCGAACTCTTCCGGCGAAAGCAGACGCACGTTGCCGAGCCCGCGGCGATCCCAATACCAGACGTTGGTGATATCGCCGACCAGATCCAGCCGAAACCGCAGATGTGCGGGACTCGGCGGATCGGCCAACAGCACGAGTCCCGTCATACGGGGCTCGAAGACGATCCGATCTCCGCTGTCCAATCGCAGGATGACACGCTTGCCGACACGCCCCACGTCCACGATCAACTGGCCGGCCGCTCGGCGTCGGAAACGGTCAATCCGAGGTCGGATCTGGATCGGTCTGAGGCGGCATGGGAGCCGGACCGCGTCTTCGATCCGGGTACCCGCAATTGCCAGGATCCCACGTCGCATCGTCTCAACTTCGGGCAGTTCCGGCATGCGTTTCGAATCGCTGGAGGCAATGGTTGGTCGGGACGCAAGCGAGGCCGGTTGCCATCGCGACGACTCGCTGTCACCGGGCGAACCGTCCTTTGTCCGGCACGTGCCACGCCTTGACCGGATTTCTCGCACGGTCCAGAATCGGAACGTGCTGTGGCCGACGAAAATTCGTCACTCCCCTGCCCTGCTTGCACCTCATCATACGCACCCAGCGGAATCGTTGAAATGACCGACTCTTCGCCCACTGCGACAAAACACGTCCCCGACGCGGCTGGCCGCTTTGGTGATTTCGGCGGGCGCTACGTTCCTGAGACGCTGACCCGCGCGTTGGACGAGCTGGCGCAGGAATATGAAAAAGCGAAACGGGACCCAACGTTCCAGGAAGAGCTCGACGATCTCCTGCACAACTACGTCGGGCGGCCGTCTCCCCTGTATCACGCTCGGCGTTTGAGCGAGGAGGCGGGTGGAGCCCAGATCTGGTTGAAGCGTGAGGATCTGAACCACACGGGGGCTCACAAGATCAACAACACGCTCGGCCAGGCCTTGCTGACGCAGCGGATGGGTAAGCAACGGGTGATCGCGGAGACGGGCGCCGGTCAACATGGAGTCGCCAGTGCCACCGCCTGTGCTCGCTTCGGACTGCCGTGTGTCGTCTACATGGGGGCGGAAGATATCCGCCGCCAGGCGCCGAACGTCTTCAGCATGAAGCTGCTGGGTGCCGAGGTACGTGCCGTCGAGACCGGTTCACGGACGCTCCGCGACGCGATCAACGAGGCGATGCGGGATTGGATGTCGAGCGTTGAGACGACCCACTACATTATCGGTTCGGTGGTCGGACCTCATCCCTTCCCCATGATCGTCCGCGATTTTCAAGCGGTGATCGGCACGGAAGCACGAGCCCAGATGCTGGCCCGCGTGGGCCGCTTGCCCGATTGCGTGGTCGCCTGTGTTGGCGGCGGCAGCAACGCGGCCGGCATGTTCTATCCTTTCGTCGAGGACCAGGGCGTTGAATTGGTCGGTGTCGAAGCCGGTGGGTTGGGGGCCGAGCCAGGGCAACATGCTTCTCCCCTGACATTCGGCAGTCCGGGCGTCCTCCACGGCAGCTACAGCTACGTGATGCAGGACGAAGACGGTCAGACCTGCGACGTGCACTCGATGTCGGCCGGCCTGGACTACCCCGGGGTCGGCCCCGAACACAGTTTCTGGAAAGCGACCGGACGCGTTGAATACACGAGTTGCCAGGATGGTGCGGCGATGCGCGGCTTTGATGCATTGGCTCGAAACGAGGGCATCCTGCCCGCCCTGGAAAGTTCGCATGCCATCGCCCAGGCGATGGAGATCGCCGCCAAGCGGGGCCCGGACGAAGTGGTCCTGGTCTGTCTCTCCGGGCGAGGTGACAAAGACGCGAACGAGATTGCTCGGCTCAAGCAGGCCGACGGAGACGAAGCGACGCCCGCTGCAAACGGGGCTGGCGCTGGCGATTGATTCCCGAGGGTCGCAGCAATCTGCGGCTTGCCGTCCATGGCGACGCCGGTCACCTTGTCTGGAGCCGTTGACCGCCGTCACCCTCGTCCCCATAACAACTCTGCCGTCCGGAATACTGCAAGCGATTGAGGAAGACCATGTCGGTGATTGACCAGTTGTTCACGGAACTGAAGCAGCATGGGCGGAAGGCGTTGATGCCCTTCGTGACCGCCGGCGATCCGGACATCGAGTTCACCGCGAACGTGATCCAGGAACTGGCGTCGCGCGGTGCGACGATGTGCGAAGTAGGGATTCCCTACAGTGACCCGATCGCCGACGGACCGGTGATCCAAGCTTCCTACACGCGTGCCTTGGACAACCGCGTCAAGCTGGCCCAAATCCTGGCTATGTTGGAAGACACAACGGGCAAAATCGCAATGCCGATCGTGACGATGGTCAGCTATGCCATTATCCACCGTCACGGTTTAGAAAAGTACGTGGCGGACGCCAAAGCGGCCGGGGTGGCTGGCGCCATCGTCCCCGATCTGCTGGTGGAAGAGGCCGGTCCGCTGGCCGAAATTTGCGGGCGAGAAGACTTTAGCTTGATCCAGTTGGTGACCCCCACCACGCCGCGCGAACGGGCCCTGCGGATTGCAGAGAGCTCGACCGGATTCCTGTACTATGTTTCCGTCACGGGGATCACCGGCGAGCGTCAGGCGCTGCCGGCGGAAGTCTCTGAGAATGTCGGCTGGTTGCGATCCCAAACCGACCTGCCCATCTGTATCGGCTTCGGCATCAGTCAGCCCGAACATGTGCGGACCTTGGCGCCGGTGGCCGACGGATTGATCGTCGGTTCGGCATTTGTCCGGCGGATGGCGGCCGCCTCCGAGCGGCCGCGCGAGGCCGTGCTGGCGGAGATCGGTGACTTTGCGGCCCGCTTGATCGAAGCGCTGGAAGAGACCACGACCTAGCTGTCGGCCGGCAAATGTGTCCGCGGCAGAAGGATCTTCTGGGGCTTCGCAGGCTGTCTAACGAGCGGTCTGGCAACAGGTTAGCACGTGACGGCCGGGTTCCCTGAAAACCAATCTTGACGTAGGTCAGAAGTCGCAATTAGAGTTGAAAATGCGGTCGTTCGATCGACCGTTGATGAGAGTTCCACCGAGCAATTCGAGCTGGCAGGTTGCCTGCGGCAGATTGCCAGTGTGATGTTCGGTTGACCGACCGTTGCCTAACGACGGAGGTGCATCGTGACATCGTCTCGCCCAACTTCTGCCTTGTGGCGGTACTTCGCTGGTCTCGCCGAGTACGTTTTTCATGCGGAGCTCGGGGTCGTCGACCCGCCTCTGGTCGACTACGTCAGTGGCCTCTTGATGCGCTTCGTGCGTTGCGACACGATGCATCGGGTGCGCAACCCGACAGGGCAGCCGTTGACCGAAGTTGCCGAGATGCTGGCCGAGGCGAATGCTCGGATCGGCAATGCACGGCGTGATGTGCACCGGCATATCGGCGACTTTACCTTGTTCTGGGCCGGCGTCTATCCGGAGATGCTGCGTGCCAAACAAGCGCCGGAAAGCAAGGACCATTTCATCGATTACTGCTCGCAGGGCAAGCGAGCCTACTTGATCGCCAGCAGCATCGAGACCGACGACGAGCGGGCGGCACCGGCCGACATTCTGGAACGGCTGAGCTGCGACTTTGATCTGTGCGCCTACGGGTTGCGCGAAGTGCGCCGCGAATGGGAGCGTCGGGACGGCGAATCGCCCCAATTGCTGCTCGGGTAAGCGGCGGCTCAGGATCGTCGCACGACGTGCTACCAACAGCGTACACCGTGACGCACCTGGCGCACGCGCGAGGCGACACGTCCGGTTTCGTCGCTACCGGCAGGGTGCTGCAATCGTTCTCTTGCCATTCCGCACGTCGTGCGGTTGGACATCCGGCGGGAACGTGGCATCAACCAACGCCCATCCGTCAATACCGCGGCGTCTACGGAGGTCATGCCTGATTCGTTTCGAAGGAAGAGACGAGACCCTACCCTCTTCGGGCCGGATGTCGCATAATGTCGCTGCGCCGGAACGATTGACCTCTCCTGTTCTCTTGCGAGCGAAGCAACGATGACGACCGCCCAACTTCTCCTTGATGCACAAGCGACCCTGGGCGAAGGTCCAATCTGGGACACGCGCGAGCAGGTGCTGTGGTGGATCGATATCAACGAGCACCGCCTGCACCGCTATGATCCGCAGGCGGCTGCGGACAGTGAGTCCCGATGCCGGACGTATGATCTTGGGCAGCGCGTTGGAACGGTCGTCCCACGAACGTCGGGCGGGCTGATGCTGGCCGTCGAACACGGCTTTGCCGCTTACGATCCCCTGACGCGGCAGCTCGACGTGCTCGCGGATCCGGAAGCCCACTTGCCCGGAAACCGGTTCAACGACGGAAAGTGCGATCCGGCCGGCCGTTTCTGGGCCGGCACGTTGCAATCTGTGGAAGAGGACATGCAGGCTGGGACGCTCTACTGCATGTATCCGGATGGACGCGTCGAGCCTCGTGTCACCAAGGTGGGTATTTCCAACGGAATCGTCTGGAGTTCGGACAAAACGACCATGTATTTCATCGACAGCCCCACGCGGCGTGTCGACGCGTTCGACTATGACGACGCCACGGGGGAGATCGCCAACCGGCGCACGGCGGTGGCACTGCCGGAAGGGATCGGTTATCCGGATGGGATGGCCATCGACGCCGAAGACAAGCTGTGGGTCGCGCTCTGGGCCGGGTGGGGAGTCGCCCGGTTCGATCCGGCGACCGGCGAGCTGCTGGAGAAGATCGATGTTGGCGCCTCCCAAGTCACCGCGTGCGCGCTGGGTGGGCCCGAGCTGACCGACATGTATATCACCACCGCTCGGCGCGATCTGACGGGAGATTTGTTGGACGACCAACCGCACGCCGGTGGGTTGTTCCATGCCCGTGTCTCAGTCCCCGGCGTGCCCTCGACGGCGTTCGCCGGTTAGCATTACCTGCCACACCACCGTTGCGACCTTCAACATCGTCGGCTTTCGTCCTCCCGCAGATCGCACGACCGGTCGTACGCATGGCCGATCGAGGGCACGGAGCGGCTTGAATTGGCTTCGCGGGCAAGCCACATTGGGGCACGGTCGCCCCGGTTGATCTTGTTTTACCCCGGTCCCAGAGACTGTCATGAGAACGTTGCAAATTCGCCCCGTTTCGCTGTTCTTGTTCGGTGTCCTGGCCATCGGAGTGCACGGTGTGCGGCAGGCTGCTGCCGAACCCGCCAGGCTGAATGTGTTGTTCATCGCCGCCGACGATCTACGCAACGACCTCGGCTGTTACGGCCACCCACTGGTTAAGACACCCCACTTGGACGAACTGGCGGGCCGCGGGGTCACCTTCAATCGGGCCTACTGCCAGCAGGCGGTCTGCAACCCGTCACGCGCGTCACTGCTGACCGGACGCCGGCCCGACACGTTGGGGATCTGGGACCTGCCGACCCATTTCCGGGAAGTGGCCCCCGACGTGATCACCCTTCCTCAACACTTCCAGCGGAACGGTTACTTCACGCAGAACATCGGCAAGATCTTCCACAACTGGCGACAGGCCATTCACGGCGACCCGGCCTCCTGGTCCGTGCCGGCCGTCATGCACTACGCCACGCACGGTAGCGATCTTCCCAGCATCGAGGGCCATGATGTCCCGCCGGATCTGACCATCGGCCCACGCAACGAATGTCGAGATGTACCGGACGAAGCGTACTTTGACGGCCGAATTGCCAACCTGGCTGTCGAGGCGTTGGCAGATCTGAAGGACCGGGGCGAGCCTTTTTTCCTGGCGGTTGGATTCTGGAAGCCGCACCTGCCCTTCAACCCACCCAAGAAGTATTGGGACCTCTATCGGCGCTCTGATTTTGCTCCAGCTGAGAATTCGCAGCCGCCGCGGGACGTTCCGCAGATTGCGCTGCATAACGGCCGCGAACTGCTGGGGGCGGGGAAGAATGCGCGGACGTTGAGCCGCGAGGAGATCGTCGAACTACGCCATGGCTATCTCGCCGGCATCAGTTACCTGGATGCGCAGGTTGGCAAAGTGTTGGCCGAGCTGAAACGGCAGGGGCTGGAAGATCGAACCGTGATCGTCTTCTGGTCGGACCATGGCTTTCACCTGGGCGAGCACGGTCTGTGGTGCAAGACATCCAACTTCGAGCTTGATGCGCGCGTCCCCCTGATCATTGTGCCACCCGGTGGAAAAAATGCGGGTGAAACGACGGATGCGTTGGTCGAATTGCTTGATCTCTATCCGACATTGGTCGACCTCTGCGGCCTGCCCAAACCGGCCGGGCTGGAAGGCGTGAGCCTCAAACGAGTCCTGGACCGGCCCGCAACACGCGTCAAATCGGCCGCCTACACCCAGCATCCGAGGCCGGCCTATTACAAAGGGCAACCGGATGTGATGGGATGCTCGGTGCGCACCGACCGTTCGCGGTACACCGAGTGGCGCAGTTTTCAAACCGGCCACGTGGTCGCCCGCGAGCTCTACGACCACCAGGCCGACCCCGCAGAAAATCGGAACATCGTCAACACGCCGCCGGATGCCGACGAACTGCGGCGCGCTCAACGGTTGCTGAACGAGGTTTTTCCTCGGCGGAAGCCGGCTGGCGAAGGAACGAGTCGGGAGTAGTTTTTGAGAGGTTTGTGGTTTTTGGTTTGTGGTTTTTGGTTTGTGGTTTTTGGTTTGTGGTTTGTGGTTTGTGGTTTGTGGTTTGTGGTTTGTGGTTTGTGGTTTGGAAGTTTGGAAGTTTGGAAGTTTGGAAGTTTGGAAGTTTGGAAGTTTGGAAGTTTGGGGTCGTGTTGGTGGTGCGTTCCTGCACAGTGCCGGGCCGCATGGCGATGGAGGCCGTATCCCGTCATGCACAGCATGACCTGCGGAACGGTGGAATCATGGCGGCTGTAGGTCACCTGTTGGTGCCGTTGCCGGACAGTGGGGACGGGCAAGTGTTGGTGGCTCGTCGTTGAGGCTGGTAACGGTGAATATGATGCGAGGTGGAGACCTGCGGTCAGCGGTTTCGGCGGGGTCGGAGACCCGCGCCGAACAAGCATGGAGACCCGCGCCGAACGAGCACGGAGACTCGCGGCGAAGAAGTTCGGATAGCTGGGACGAACAAGTTCGGAGACCTGGGACGAACAAGTTCGGGAGGCAGGATTGACGTGGCCCACAGCGGATGGCACAACAGCCGCCTGACCTTTACGCCGCTTGAGGAACGTGCACATGACGTTACGCATCCCCACCATCGATGACGTTCACCGGGCCGAGTCCGTCATTCGCCGTTTCATCTCGCCGGCACCGCTTGTGCGATCGTATCGCCTCGAGCGGCAACTGGGGCTCAAGGGCGGTCGCCGTGTCTGGCTGAAGGACTACGGATGGACACCGTCAGGGTCATTCAAGCTGATGGGCGCATTGAATTGGATGGCGAACCATGCCGACCAGATCGGGGACCGCCCGGTGGCGGCACATTCGTCCGGAAATTTCGCGTCCGGGATTTCATTTGCGGGTCGGCAATTCGACAAACGGGTGATCGTGGTGATGCCTGAGCAGGCGCCGCGGGCCAAGTTCGAATTGACCCGGTCCTTCGGCGCGGAAGTCAAGACCTACGATGCCTCCAACGATCACGAAACGGGAGTGCGGGATCGGCTGACGCGGGAGATCGCCGAGGAACTGCGGGGGATCCAGGCCTCGCCGTATGACGACCCGGACGTGATCGCCGGCAACGGCGTTGGTGGATTGGAAATCGTGCAGGAACTCCAACGTCAGGACCGGGACGTCTCGCACTTCTTCTGCCAGGTCAGCGGCGGCGGGTTGATGGCCGGCCACGCGTTGGCGATCGCCGATGGGTTTCCCCAGGCCGTCATTGTCGGCGTCGAGCCGGCTGGAGCCGACGATTTTTGCCGATCGCTGGAGGCCGGGAAACGCGTCCGGATCGAGCGGCCGGCGAGTATCTGCGATGGCCTCCTCTCTTACGATGTCGGCGAGCATAATTGGCCCATCCTGCGAGACCGCGTGACGCGCGCCGTTTCCGTCTCCGACCCGGACACCTGTCGGGCCATGCGTTGGCTGTATGAACAGCACGGCCTGCGGACGGAACCCTCTGGGGCCATTGCCACGGCTGCGTTGCTGGGCGGCACGGTCGAATTGGATGGGACGGGCGAGTTGGATGGGACGGGCGATCTGGTCGTGGTGATCAGCGGCCGGAACGTGGACGAGGAAGCTTTCCGAGGTTGGCTCGCCACAGATGCATAAGCCCGCCGTCCGCCGCCGGGCGAACGGGTCCCGACGACGAAGAATCCTGGAGATTCGCCCGATTTGGCCTCGCGGATTCGCCAGGCGTGCGATAGTCTGAAGCTGGTGATTGAGCCAATGCCGGCCAGCTTTACTCCGTGGGCCTACCTCCAGATTCCCACGGCCTCGAGCCGTTCGTGACGCGTTCGATCATATCAGGCAGGGTGCAAACCAAGACCTGCCGCCGGCAAGGACTCGCGAGACTTGCCGATGTTCGTCTGTGTCTCCCCCGTTGAACGCTCAGGAAAGCGATTGTATGTCTGTCCCTACCGACGATTCGAACCCCTGTTCCGATGCGCCCGATCCCGCCGCGGCCGCAGCTCATCCCGACGAGGCATCGGGCCGATTGCCGACCGCCGCGGATGACGTCTTCTTGGCGGAAGTCGCCGTCCCGGACGACGAAGTCGACGCCCCCGCTGCCGAGCCTGTTGAAGCGGGTGACCGTCATGAACCGGCCGGCAACCAACCGACATCGTCACAACCGAGGATCGAACCGTCGGTCACAGCATCGCCGGTTCCGGAACCATCGGCACAGGAACGGCCGGATGTGACAGCCTCGGGAGAACCGTCGGCTGAAGACGAGCCGGCTGCCGCGGCGAGTGAGCCGATCAAGGCCAGCCACGTCGAACCGGACATGGTCTACTTGGAGCCGCGGGCCGGCTACGACGAGCCGACGACCACAGACGGCACACCGCTGGCGGTTGCCGACTTTTCCCAATTGCAGCTCAGCGATCCTCTCTTGCAATCCGTCTTGAAGTCGGGATACACGAAACCGACACCGATTCAGGCCCAGACCATTCCATTGCTCCTTGAAGGACGGGATGTGATTGGGCAGGCCCAGACGGGGACCGGCAAGACGGCCGCCTTTGCGCTGCCAATGTTGGAACTGGTCGACTTGAAGCAAAAGCGGCCGCAAATTCTTGTCCTCGCGCCGACGCGTGAACTGGCGATCCAGGTTTGCGACGCATTCGAAAAATATGGTTCGCACATGAAGGGCCTGCGTGTGATGCCCATTTATGGCGGGCAGGATTACCAGGTGCAGTTCCGCCAGCTTGACCGTGGCGTCCACGTGATCGTTGCCACGCCGGGACGGGTCATGGACCACATGCGCCGCGGAACGCTCGACCTGAATGACCTGCGCGGTCTGGTCCTTGACGAAGCCGACGAGATGCTGCGGATGGGGTTTGCCGAGGACGTCGAGTGGGTCCTGTCGCAGACACCGAAGAGCCGGCAGATTGCCCTGTTTTCCGCCACCATGCCGGCTCCGATCCGCAAGATTGCCAAGACCTATCTGAAATCGCCGGCCACGGTCACGATTCAACAGCGGGTGGCGACCGCGGACACCGTCCGCCAACGTTACGTCGTCGCGGCGCCGCATCAGAAGCAAATGGCGTTGGGACGCATTCTGGAGGGCGAGGCGACCGACGGGGTCCTGGTCTTCGTGAAGATGAAGAGCACCACGGAACCGCTGGCAGAATACCTGGCGAATCACGGCCACAAGACGGCTGCGTTGAACGGCGATATTCCGCAGAAGCGGCGTGAAAGGACAATCGAGCAGATGCGGGCCGGAAAGATCGACGTGATTGTCGCGACGGATGTTGCGGCCCGTGGACTGGATGTGCAGCGGATCAGCCACGTGGTGAACTATGATTTGCCCTACGACAGTGAATCGTACGTGCATCGCATCGGACGGACCGGGCGAGCTGGCCGTAGCGGCGAGGCGATTCTGTTTTTGCATCCCCGCGAGCAGCGCATGCTGAAGCGGCTGGAACGCGACACCGGGCAACCAATTCAACCGATGGACCTGCCCACCAATCGTTCCATCAATAAGCAACGCGTGGCCCGTTTTCACGAGCGGATCACGGAGGGCCTGACGCACGGCGAGTTGGAGACATATCAGGCGATTATCGAGCACTACCAGCGCGAGAACGACGTCCCGCTCGAACACATCGCCGCGTCGCTCGCCGTACTCGCCAACGACGGCCAGTCGCTCCTTATTACCGAAGCGCTGAAGCCGGCCAAGTTTGGTGCAGACCGACAGGGGGGGCGAAAGGGAAAGCGGTCCGATCGTGACAAGTCGACGTCCTTCGGTGCCGCTCGTAACCAGCGCAAGCGGCAGGGCGCCGAAGCGGGCATGCAGACGTATCGCATCGAGGTTGGCCGGACGCACCAGGTCAAGCCGGGCAACATTGTCGGGGCCATCGCGAATGAAGCAGACCTCGACAGTGCCGCGATCGGCCGCATCCAGATTTATGACACCTACAGCACGGTTGACCTACCCGAGAGCCTGCCCGACTCGACCGTGCGGACCTTGCAAGGCGTCTCGGTCGCCGGAAGGCGTCTGCATCTTTCCCGACTCAGCAACGCCGACAACCGTGCGTATGCTGACAAGGCCAGATCCGCCGGCAAACCGGGCGTTGCCGCCAAGCGGACGCAGACGCATTCCAGCCGACGGACCTTCAAGAAGATGGCGGGCAAGCCGAAACGCCCGCGGTCATAAAGCTTGGAGACGCGTCAGCAAATGACCGCCGCCGTTTCTGCAGGGCCGTAAATTGAGCGGGCCTGTACGTTGAGCGGGCCTGTACGTTGAGCGGCCCTGTACGTTTAGCGAGACGGGCATAGGTGATGGCAGTTCTAGCCTGAAGCCAGACCGCGCGACGTCATGCACTGCACGAACTCCGGAACTGATGATCCAGTCGATCGTTCCGCATCCCGGGCGTTGCTAGCAGTCGCCTGCGATGCCATCACCCTTGAGCCGATCGGTGGCTTCTTCTATGATCCGCCGCCTTTTCGACGAAAACTACTACGGGTGGAATGACGATCGTGGTGCAAAAATACCTTGGAGTTGTCCTGATTCTAGTCGCCTGCACCGGTTGTGCGGGGAAGTCGTGGTTTTCCCGTCGCGGCAATGAAGCGGGACGGACCGCTTCCGCCCTCCCCTCGCAGCGCATGAGTCATCGGGATGCGGCGCTCGCTGCCGACCCGGCTACGCACGGCGAATTGACGTCCACGGCACTGTCGTTTTCCGATCAGTCCCAGCAACCCTTGCCGCCTCACCCGCTGGTTGACGGAGGCTTGCCCGGGGCCGCCTCGCCGGCCGGCCAACGGAGCCCTACGCCGGCTGACTATGCGCAGCAATTCTCCACACCGCCGGCAGGCGGCAGTTTGGAGGCGCGCACTTCCGAGTACCGGTCGGTATATGAAGAGCCGCCTCCGACAACTGCGGCGGGCAACACGGCGGCGGGCGAACTCAAGCAGGCCATTGCCGAAGTGATCCGTGAGAGCCTCAGCTCAACCACCGCAGGTGAACCTCAAACCGTTGCTGCGGCACCAGGCGGAACGAACGCCAGCGTGGCCGGCACAAGCGGGGCGAGCACGCTCAGCCCGGCTGAACGTCGCGCGGCCGCTTTCAACGTCAACGACGAACAGCTCGACTCCCCCAACGAGCCGACGGCCGCTCCGGCTGCGGACAACGCGGAAGGCGAGTCACCCGCTGCCGCACCCGCGGCAAAGGGAGAGGCCGCGCGTGTCGGCGAGATGGCGTCGACGAGCGGCGCCGTCGTACCTGCGTCCCACACCACTCCCGCCTCGGAGGCTCCAGCGCAACCTGGGGCGTGGCGCGCTGCGACGCAAGCGGCCCTGGCGGCCCTGGAACAAGAGTTGGCAAGCGATGCACTGACTGCCCAGCAGCGGAGCCGCTTGAATGCAAACACCCGACTCCTGCACGCGATCCTGAACGATTCCGAAAAGGCTCTTGAGCCGATCGAGGAAGTCGGCGAGGACGAGCGGGGGTATTGGAAGCACGTGACAATGGGTTTGCTGCACGCCCTCGATGCCGACGAAAAGAATACCGCCGGCCGCCGATCGGCCCTGGCGCTCGGCAGCCTGCGTAAAGCGGCCGACCACCTGGCCAATCTTAGCACGCTGGATCTGCGCAACCTGGCTTTTTGCCGCCGCGTCATCAGTTACGGCTACTTCGATGAATTTGACTCGAATGGCTTCAAGCCGGGCCAGGAGGTGCTGCTGTATGTCGAAGTCGAAAACTTTGCGGCGGAATCAACGCCGGGGCGTCATGAGACCGAACTTCAGGGCGAGTACGCGATTCTCGACACGGACGGCAAGCGGGTCGCGAGCAGCGTGTTGCCGCTGGACAAACAGGTCAGCACCAACCGCCGCCACGACTACTTTATCGCCTATCGCGTTTTCCTGCCTGAGAAGATTGAAGCGGGCCATTACACCTTGCAATTGACGATGCAGGATGTGAAAGGGAATAAGTCCAACCAGGCTGATATCGAGTTCTGGATTCGATGACCGCGTACGATGTGATTGTTCTCGGGACGGGCGGTGTGGGAAGCGCCGCCGCCTTCCATCTGGCTCGGCGCGGCCTCCGCGTCCTTGGCCTCGATCGATTCCCGGGCGGCCACGACCAGGGCAGTTCCCACGGTCAATCGCGGATCATTCGTAAAGCTTACTTCGAGCATCCCAGCTATGTGCCCCTGTTGCAGCGTGCCTACACGCTCTGGCGGGAGCTTGAGGCCATCCACGGGAAGCAACTCTTATGGGAGTCAGGGCTGATTGAAATCGGGCCGCCTGACGGAGTGGTGATCCCCGGCGTTCGGCAAAGCACGGCCGAACACCAGTTGGATGTTGTCGAACTGGCGCCGAAGGACTTCGAGCAAACCTACCGCGGTTTTCGCCTGCCGCCCGGCGCGGATGCGGTCTTCGAGCGTGAAGCGGGGTTCTTGCTGGTTGAAGACTGTGTATTGGCCCACCTGTCCGCTGCGGCGGACGCTGGGGCCGAGTTTCATAGCGGACAGGAAGTGATCGCCTGGAACGCGACCGCCGGCGGCGTCACGGTTCAGACGACGACGACCCGCTGGCATGCTCGCAAGCTGGTGATCACGGCCGGTGCCTGGGCCCGTGACCTGCTGCGATCCTTGCGGATTCCGCTCGACGTTCGCCGGCAGCATCTCCACTGGTTCGCTTGCGACGCGACCCGTTACCACCAGCAACACGGCTGCCCGGCGTTCTTTTACGAAACCGGCGAGGGGTTCTTTTATGGGTTTCCCCAGATCGACGAACGGGGCCTCAAGGTCGCCGCGCATGGGGGCGGGACGCTGATTCAGGATCCGCTCAGGGACGACAAGTCGGTTGACCCGGCCGAGCGTGCCCGCGTCGAGCGATTCCTGCGGCGGCACCTGCCCGGAGTCGACCTCCGGCCGCTCGACCACGCCGTCTGCTACTACACCAACTCGGCGGACGACCACTTCATTGTCGACCGGCACCCTCGCCATCATGACGTCTCATTCGCGGCCGGGCTGTCAGGCCACGGGTTCAAGTTTGCCAGTGTCCTGGGCGAGGTTCTGGCCGACTTGACGTTGCACGGCCAGACGTCGTTGCCGATCGACTTCCTGGCCTGCGACCGGCCGGGATTGGGTGAGAACTGAGCGGGCGACCGGATCAAGGCCTCGTACCGTTCCGTTGCACGACGCATCTCGCCAGCGTCATTTCCGGCCACGGTCACTTCCGGCCAACGTCGCCGGACAATCACACCAGCCGCGGGCGCAGATCGTCGACGATCTCATCGATGCGGACGCGCCATTGTTCCAGCGAGTCCCGGTCCCGGACGGTGACGGTCTGATCGTCCAGTGTTTGTCCGTCGACGGTGATGCAGAACGGCGTTCCGATTTCATCTTGCCGGCGGTAACGTCGGCCGACGGCCCCTTTTTCGTCATAGAAGACATTGAAGTTGGCCTTGAGGTTGCGGTACACCTGCTTGGCCAACTCGGGCATGCCGTCTTTCTTGACCAACGGAAAAACGGCCGCTTTGACGGGGGCCAACCGTGGATGAAACCGCATCACGGTCCGCGTCTGCAGTTTTCCCTTTTCGTCAGGCGCTTGATCTTCGTCGTACGATTCGCAGAGGAACGCCAGCGTCGCCCGGTCGGCGCCGGCCGAAGGTTCGATGACGTGCGGAATAAACTGATAGGGGGCGCCTGGACGCGGTGCGTCTTTGTTCTGTTTGAGGTATTCCTTGAACGACTTCATTCCCAGTTGTTCCTTGTCGCGTTCCCAGGCGTCGTCGTCAAAGTACGACAAGTCCTTGCCGCTGCCCCGCCATTTTGGTTTGCCGTCCGGCCCCAATTGAACTTCCAGCGGCGAACTCTTTTCGTCCAGCTTGCCTTCCATGTGGCTCCGTAAGTCGAAATCGCCTCGGTGGGCGATCCCTTCCAATTCACCAAATTCGCCTGCGGGCAGGAACGGAAAGGCGTACTCGATGTCGGCGGTACCGGTCGAGTAATGGCTCAATTCGTCGGGGTCGTGTTCCCGCAGCCGCAGCCGTTCGCCCGCCAATCCCATGTCCGTGTACCACTGCATGCGGCGGTCGCGCCAGTACTGGTACCAGGCATGGGACGTGTCCGGGTGGCAGAAGAATTCGATTTCCATCTGTTCGAATTCGCGCGAGCGGAAGGTGAAATTGCGAGGCGTAATCTCGTTTCGAAAACTCTTGCCCGCCTGGGCGATGCCGAACGGTATCTTGACGCGGCTGCTGTCAAGCACATTCTTGAAGTTGACGAAGATGCCTTGGGCGGTTTCCGGCCGCAGAAACGAGACGTCGTCCTCCCCGCCCAGGGCGCCGATTGTCGTTTTGAACATCAAGTTGAATTCGCGCGGGGCGGTGAGCGTATCCAGCGACTTGGCGTCCGGGCCGAGCACCTGGCTCATGTCGTCGACTTCCGGCAAGGCGAGAAAGTCGCCGACCCACTTCAACTGGTCGGCATGCTTGGCACGCAAATGAAAGAACTTGAGGGCCCGGGCCTGGACATCGGCTTGCTCGTCCTCGATTGCCGCCATCGTGGTCACGAAGACCTTTTGATCCTTCGCTTCCACCCAGCGGCCACGCACCTGATCGTGGCGATACCGCTTCTTGGTCTCTCGACAATCGACCATGTGGTCGTGAAACAGGTCGTAGTGGCCCGAGCATTTCCATACCTGGGGGTGCATGATGATTGTGCAATCCAGGCCGGTCATCTCATAGGGTGACGGGGCGCCTGCCGGAGCCGTGAGGTCGTCGTGAGCATTGACCATGTCGCGCCACCAGGCCTCCTTGACGTTCCGCTTCAGTTCGACGCCCAGCGGTCCATAATCCCAAAACCCCTGGAGGCCGCCGTAGATTTCGCTCGACTGAAACAAGAAACCTCGCCGTTTGCAGAGCGAAACAAGTTTTTCCATTTGCATTTTCGTCGCATTCCTTCACGGATTCGGGGGATTGGTCAAGCCACACAGTTTACAAGCCAACCCCGCAAATGGTCCATGCCATTCAAACCGTGACAAGCGTGCGGTTGGTTGCCGGGAAACTAACCATCGTGCAGGAAGCATGGGGCCGGCGCACGGCGAGACCTGGAGCACCGGCATCGGTACCCCCTGCTGCGCCTGATCGTGGCGGTCCGCTTGACGGCCGTTTCGCCTTTTCCTGCGACGAGCCGCGGTGGATCGGTTATAAAAGCGGGAGCAGGACCTGCGTGTCGCGGCAGTCACGATCCAGAATCTTTTTCATGTGAGGTGTGTCCGATGAACCGACGAATCATGTTCCCGATCGCCTTGATGGCGACTCTCTTGGTACCGCCGTTGCGGGCCGACGATGATGTCGCCGCGAAAATCAAAGCGATCAACGAGGAGTACAACGAGGCCTTTCAGGAGGTCGTTGCCGACTACCGTGCGGAGAAAGATCCCCAGAAGAAGCAGGAGATCGTTTCCAAGCGGTTGCCCGAGTTGTCGAAAACGTTCGCCGAGAAATTTCAGGATCTCGCCAAGGCACACGCCGGTACCCCGGCTGCGATCGAGCCCCTGGTGATGGCCTGCTCACTGGCGGGACGCACTCCGGCCGGTAAGGAACTTGCCGACCAGGCCAAGCAGACCCTGCTGGCCGACTACCGCGATCAGGATGCGTTCGCCCAGGCGGTCAGCATGTGGGCAAACGACGAAGCGACGCTGGCCAAGCTGGTCGATGAATCCGAGAGTCGCTCGGTACAAGGCGTCGCATTGTATTTTCAGATGTCCAAGGCCAAAGGCCGACAACTGACGGAAGCGAACGTCGCCAAGGTCAAACCGTTGATGGAGCGCATCACGCGCGACTACGGCGATGTGAAGTTGGTCTATCCGGGAGGTCAGGAACGGGGAACGCTGGCCGACCTGGTCGACAATGAACTGTTCGCCTTCGAGCATTTGCGGATCGGCAAGCTGGCGCCCGAGATCGTCGGCGAGGACGTGGACGGTGTCGAGTTCAAGTTGAGCGACTACCGGGGCAAAGTCGTGGTGATCGACTTTTGGGGTGATTGGTGAGGTCCCTGCCGGGCGATGTACCCGCACGAGCGGTCGCTCGTGAAGAGGCTCGCCAATGAACCCTTCGCACTGATCGGAGTGAACAGCGATCCCAAAGAAAGAGTCCTGGCCGCGATGAAACGCGACAATATTACGTGGCGTTCCTTCTGGGACGGCGGCACGACCTCGGGACCGATTGCCTCCCGCTGGAATGTCCGTGGATGGCCAACCATCTATGTGCTCGACCAGAAGGGCGTCATTCGCTACAAGAATGTGCGCGGCGATGCCATGGATCAAGCCGTGGATACCTTGCTGAAAGAGGGTAAGGCGAGCGAATCGTAAGCCGCAACCGCACGACGCGCACCCGCGGACTCGGTCTCGCGTCCGCGGGTCGCGCCGTTGTGTCTCTCGCCCCGGGTCGGCCGCCGTGTCGTTTGCCGCCGTACCGCTGCTTGCTTTGTCGCTGCTTGCTTTGTCGCCTGACGTGATTCGTCGGACTTCTTGTCCGGGTGCGTAAACCGCCAGGGCGGTGGTGAAACCGCATGACGACAACCGGTCAGTCTACTCAGCGTTTTGCTCGCCTTGCCGAACCGGATACGCTTCAGCAAAATTCGCAGACGCCAACTGCGTGGTGTTCCACGCAGTCTTTTGCATCTCGTTTCCCGCGGCGGCAAGGCGCGGGCCATGCCGGTTGATGCGGCCGGCCCGCGTTTACTCCCGCGACGATCAGGCGTTAGCAGGCGGTCAGCTTCGTGCTCTTGGCGATCTCCGGCCGTCGGTGGTAAGCGAACGCTCAAGACGTGGCTGAGATTTTTCTTGCACCCGGCCATCGGTAGGGCTTATACTTCCCGCAAATGGCCCTGTGGAACTTACAAGGAGCCGAATGTGGTCGAACAATCCGCGACAACCAACACGCCCACGGTCGAATCTGAGACCCCGGTTGAGTCGCCGTCTGGTTCCGGAACCAAGTGGTTTCACTTTCGCGGGCGTGTCCTCTTACTGATTCCCCTGGTGTTGCTGGCGTTGGCGGTGGTCTACGTTCCTCGCCAAGTCGCCCAGCGGAATGCCATCGTGGCCCTCAAGAAGATGAATGCTCCAGCGCGGACGCAGCCGATATTGATCCCAGGTGTCGCGCAGATCTTTGGCGACGAGTATGCCCAAGAGGTGACCGACGTTTACATGCGCAGTCCGACCGTCACGGATAACGACTTGCCAATCCTGGCTGGCCTGCGTTCCCTGCAGAAACTGGAACTGGCAGGATCGGGCGTGACCTCGGCGGGACTGCAGCATCTCAAGGGGCTGCCGAACCTCTATACGTTGCACTTGGCGGATACGAAGGTGACGGACGAAGGCCTGGAGCAGTTGGGGGACTTCTCGAGCCTGGGGGTCTTGTCGCTAAGTAATACGCCGATTTCGGACGAAGGCCTTAAGCATGTCGCCCAAATTCCCATGTTGGAACATCTGTTCCTTGACGGGGCGAATATTACCGACGCCGGTCTGGCTCATTTAAGTGGTGTGATCACGTTGAAAGAGCTTTCTTGCGTCGATACCAAGATTACGGACGAAGGGATCGAACACTTGAAGGGTTTAAAGAACCTGGAGGTGCTGAAAGTCTACAACACGGCCGTCACTCGTCCGGCTCTGGAAGAACTGCACAAGGTGCTTCCCAAATGCATGATCTGGGAGCCCGACGAGTAACCGAGTAACACTGCAACTGCCTGGCATCGCTCGCAGGGGGCAGGCCTGCCGTGAGCTGAAGTCCCTCTCTGTTTCTAGAATCGTCGTTATTCTTTTTCTTTACTAAGTTAGGAGACAGACATGTTCAGGCGAAAACGAGACTCAGGGTTCACCCTCGTCGAATTGCTCGTCGTGATAGCGATCATCGGAATCCTGGTTGCATTGCTGTTGCCGGCGGTTCAGTCTGCACGCGAGGCCGCGCGCAGAATGTCCTGCAACAACAATCTCAAGCAGTTGGCACTCTCCGTTCATAACTATCATGATACGTACAAGGTGTTTCCCACCAGCGCCAATCATCGCGACCCGCGCCCGCAGCTGCCGACCAACGGGTTTAGCTGGATTGCCAAGGTGCTACCCTTCCTGGAGCAGCAGCCGCTACACGACACGCTGGATTTCAACCGCTCGCTCAAGGACGGGACGCCCACCGACATCAATACCAACTGGGGCCGCATCCAAGCCGTCATCCCCACCCTCCTCTGCCCATCCGATCCGACACAAGCGGTTCGCAACAATCTGGCCCGCTGGTGGGCGTGGCCGGCCGAGCCAAGTCCGACTCAGCCTGTGAGCCAAGGCGGACCGGCCGGAATCACAACTTATATGGGCTACCAGGGCTGGTGGTTCGACACCTGCCCGCCCGACGGGGTGTTCGAACGGAGCCCGTGTCAGGGTGTTAAATTTCGCGATATGCTCGATGGCACTTCCAACGTCATGATGTTGGGCGAGCGATCCCCGAGTTGGTCGCCCTGGTGTTCCTGGGCGGCGGGCAACGGTGCCTGGATTGTGACACGTTACCCCATCAACCAGGCCCGCAAGACGTGGCCGACACCGAATCCGGCCGAACAGGGTGGAATCAAGTACGGTGCCATCAGCCTGCACCCGGGCGGCGTGGAGGCTGCCATGGGTGATGGAAGCGTTCACTTCCTCGCCGAGACCATGGATTTCAACACCTACGTTCAACTCGGCCACATGGCCGATGCACTCCCGACTGGTGGGTTTAACAATCCCTAACGCGGCGTGGCCAACGCCGAAACCTGAACGCTCTGGACGTTGGTTCGCTGACGCCGGGCCTCCCACGCGGCGGAGCGGTCGACCGTGGGCCGCGCTGGCGATCGATTGAGGTGGTCCGGGAAGGCGAATTCGCCAAACTGTCGTGCTGGCCGGCTTCAACGCACCGGCGGAATGTCGATTGTCGGCGCGACAGGTTTGGCGGGATTGCCCAGTGACGTTCTGAATCCAACCTCGCCAACCGTGTGCCGCGAACAGAAGCGGGCATCTGCAGTTTCCTGACTCCGCTGGGAAGCGGCTCGTCCGCCTCCCGCGCGGCAGGCAGCGCAACCATCCGGTCAGACCGCATGGACGGCATCGCAAGAAGCTCACTCAACACGATCCGCGCGGTCTCAACCGATGGACGCGCGTCACTACAACTGGAGGATCTCCTCGTGAATTGGAAAAATTCGCCAACCATCATTCGTCGCCCTGTTGTTGCCGGCGCGACACTCTGTCTGTTGCTCGCTACCGTCGTGGCGATCGGATGCGGCGACAGCAATCCCAAAACGGTCAAGGTGACCGGCAAGATCTCTTACAACGGCGAGCCACTGAAATCGGGAACGATCGCGCTCATTCCCGAGGGCGAAGGTTACGGTGCCACTGGCCAGATTCAGCCTGATGGCACGTTTCAACTGACTTCGTTTAAGCCGAACGACGGCGCCGCGCCGGGCAACTACAAGGTCACGGTTCAGGTTTTTCCGGACGAGTCGGCGGGTGGGGACGAGTTGGGGCTCCCCGGCGCCGAATTTGGCATGGGTCAAAAGCCCCCGATTCCGCTCGGTTACGGAGACCCGGCGACGACCAAGTTGACGGCGCTCATCAACGACGGCGAGACCGAGCTTGATCTTAAACTCCAGGACTAAGGCGGCCGGCGCGTTGGCCGCGGTGCTGGGCGTTGCCGGCATCGTGGCCGTGGTGAAGTTGGCACGCACACCGGTGCCGACGGTCAATCCTGTGCCGGCGGCATCTCCGGACGTTGACGACGTGCCGCAGCCGAGCTTGGGGCAGCCGTCGACGTGGTCGCCGAACGACAGTCGTGAGTGCATCGCGTGTCACGCTGAGATCGTCGCCAGCTACGCGCGGAGCGGCATGTCGCAAACGTGGCGTGCCGTTGCCGCGGGCGTGGCCCCGGGGGTTCGCGGCACGGCGGATGTTGTTGATCACGCTGCCGGCTATCGGTACCACATTCGGGCAACCGATGCCGGCATTGAACAGATCGAGTCGCGGGCGGACCGCCCGTCCCACCAACTTCGCCGTCACGCGACCTATCTGATTGGCTCGGGGAAACACGCCACCGCGGCGGTGACGACCGAGAACGGCTACCTCACGCAGATGCCGGCCGCCTGGTTTCGCCACGACCAGGCATGGCGCATGAATCCCGGGTTCGAACTGCACAATCATCGGTTCGACCGTCCGATCACGCCCGGATGTCTCTCCTGCCATGGCGCGACGGCGGTCCACCAAAGCCCAACCGCGAATCGATATGACGCGCCCGTTGGAGCGGGAATCACCTGCCAGCGGTGCCATGGCCAGACCGAGTCGCATGTTGTCTACTGGTCGGCGGCCGATGCGGCAACGGGGGGTGGCGTATCGACGGCGACGGACGACCCGGCTGCGGTGCCGAGCCCATCGTTGGCGGCGACCGTCGAGATGTCGCCCGGTGCGGCCAATGACGTTTGCCTGCAGTGTCACCTGCAGGGAGATGCCACGGTGTATGCGTCGACCGAGGTGCCGCTCCAACTTCCGCCTGGCGAGCGGCTGCTTGACGATCGCCACGACTTCCTCGTTGACTCGGGGGACGCTACGAGATTGGGGGTTGCCAGCCACGGTGCGCGGATGCTGCGGAGCCGCTGCTATACGGCGAGTGACGGAGCGTTGACCTGCACCTTGTGCCACGATCCCCACCGTCCGACCGCGGATTTTTCCGCCGCGCATTACAACAGCAAGTGCGCCACTTGCCACCTGCCTGAGTCCTGCGATCGTAGGCGTGAGGAAACGCCTGACGGCGATTCGAATTGCGTTGCCTGTCACATGCCGCAGCGTTCGTCGTTGGAAGGGATCCATCTGGTCTTTACCGATCACGCCATTTTGCGGGAGCGCCCCGCTCAGGAAGTGATCGATCGCAGCGCCACCACGCTCTTGTCGAATGCCTCGAACGTCCAGCTTGTCAGCGCCTGGCCCACCGTACGGCCGGATCACGCGACGCTGGGCGCCGCCTACGTGATGCTGCATGAAACGATGGGCCCTCAACGGCCCTCTCTAGAGCTTAGGTTTGGCCACATTTCTTGTACTTTGTTTTTGCAACGTCGTATCCGATGACCATGGGGAGTAGTTCCTTCCATCCTTCCCAGATGACTTGCCAACCCGGTGGGTGATCGTTTTTTCGATTTT
>JAUIGN010000014.1 GCA_030430075.1 bacterium | reverse complement strand
GGCAGAGATGTGCCGAGAAGCCGACCATCATGAACAAAAGGGAACAGAGAAGAGGAACCGGTATTTGAATCAACCAAGGACGTCGCCATCAAATCAGGCCATACACAACTCTTGACAATATCTCCGGTGCGAAACGAGAGACCGCTGCCTCACGGCGCGAACAAGAGGCAACGAGTCTCGGATCGTCGAAGCTGACCACACTTAGCTGAGGCTCATAAGCTCATAAATAATTCGGCTCGCCCCGCGGGTGTGTGATGCGGGACGCTTTCCCGCTCATCTGCTCGAATGCAGACGGAATGGTGGGTGTGCGCGGCAGCGCGACACCGAAGTCGTAGAAGGAAGAAACCCCATAAGGGATGGAGTAACAAACGGCCAGGATCAGGCATGACGCACCCTCCACTGTTCACAGAGGGTGTGCCACCTCGAATGAGCATCACGGCTTGTCTGTTGGATCGCCTGACGATCCAATTCAGTAAAGCCACAATCACGAGCTGTCAAAATGACTTGGAATCCTGGTTGGGGGAGACCTGCGGTCGGCGGTTTCGGCGGGGTCGGAGACCCGCGCCGAGCGGCTAGCGAGACCCGCGCCGAACAGCTAGCGAGACCTGCGCCGAGCAGAAAGGAAAACCCGCGCCGAGCAGCGAACGTTGGTTGTGACGAATCGCTGATCCTGAACGATTCATCAGCCGTTGGGCGTATTCCACGGTTCCCTTGATCGCCGACCGAAGCGGACGCGGACGCGTGTTGCGGCTTACTGCGTGAAGGTCACTCCGGCGTAGGCAGCGATCCCCGGCGTGCCGAAACTGAATACTTGTTCGTAGTCGGTGTCCGTGGCGTTGTCGATTCTGGCAAACAGCGTCCAGCGTTCATCAATACGATACGATCCGCTCAAGTCGAGCGTGATGTATTGGCCGAGCGTCGTGACGTCCGTCAGGCCAAAATCGTCGCGCGTGCCCACATAGTTGAGATATGCGTTGACGGTGGCGCGGTCGGCACAGCAACGATGATGGGCGCTGAGGCTGGCCTTGTTCCGCGGGCGACGCAACAACTGGGTGTTGGTGACCAGGTTCTCAGTGTCGGTGTACGTGTATGAGGCCGACAGCGACGACGCGTCCGTCAACTGCGCGAACGCAACCACCTCGACCCCCGACGATTCCGCCAAGCCTACGTTCCGCAAACTGAACGTAGGGAAATCGAAGACAATCAAGTTACGGTAGTCGTTGCGAAAATACGTCACGTCCAAGGTGAGATTGCCACAGTACCACGCTTGCTCGATTCCCACATCCCAACCCTTGCTGAATTCGGGCAACAGCGCGGGGTCGCCGAGAAAAAAGAACGTCGAACTCTGCGCGACCGAAGGCGCCTTGAAACCGCGGCCGATGCTGCCGTGCACGTTGGTGCCGGTCTGGTCGCAGCGAAACAGTTGAGTTACACGATAGGTCTGCGCCGTCCCCGCCGTGCTGTGATCGTCCCACCGTACGCCTACCGTGGTGAACGACCGGTCCCAGAGGCTGAATTGATCCTGCACATACATCCCGGCCAGGTTGCGGGGAACCTTGGGGGTGTTCGATGTCTGCCCTTCTTCATGCCAGTAATCGGCCCCCACCGTGAACACGTTGGTGTCGCTGACCTGCACGATCCCCTGCCAGTCAACCTGTCGGAAGTCGCCGTCGAATTCGGGCACGTCAAACGGCCCCGGATCGGTATCGAGACGATGGTAGTCGGTCTGGCTGAAACCCACCTTGCTGATCAGCATTCCGTCAGCATGCTCGGACTGAACCTGGATGCGTTGAAAGAATCGCTGCTGACGATTCTCGCGAATCAGGTTGTCGGCCAGGAAGTCGTCCACCTCGGAATCGGAATCCGAGTAGCGAAAGACGTAGTCCACGTTGACCGACTCAGCAACGTTCCAACCCATCCGGCCGGAAAAGGCCGCGTTCTGAAACCCGTCCCGCTCGACGCCGCCGAAGCGAGGGTCCAGGGCGGAGATACCGTCGGCGTCAAAATACGATCCGGTCACCGAGTAATACGTCCGCTCGTTGCCGCCGCTGACTCCGATGCGTTCCTGGTGGGTCCCGAAGGTACCGCCCATCAGGCTGCCGCGAAACGACATCGGACCCTCGCCCCGCTTCGTGATAATGTTGATGACACCGCCGATCGCGTCCGAACCATACACCATACTCTGCGGACCCCGGACCACCTCAATCCGCTCGATGTTGTCCGTCGTGAGCGTCGAGAAATCAAAGGCCCGATTCGGCGAGCTCGGGTCGTTCATCGAGATGCCGTCCAGCAGCACCTTGGTGTGTTCCGAATTCCCGCCGCGGATAAAGACAGACGCCTGCCGGCCCGCTCCTCCCGATTGCACGACGTCCAGTCCCGGGACGCCGCGAAGAACCTCCAGGACCGTCGCTTGACGCCGCTGCTGAATTTGCTCGCCGGTGATCACGGTCACCGACGTCGCGTTCTCGCTGGCCGAGGTGGCTGCCCGGGATGGAGTCACCAGACTGTCGTCCCCCAAAGCGTTGGCCGGAAACGGTTCCGGTCGCCCTGTCACCACCGTCTCCGGCAACTCGACCAGCGGTACCTCCGGCGCAACCACTTCCTCATCATCGGGAGAGATCGGCACCTCGTCTTGGGCCCGGATCGGATAAGGAATTGCCTGCAAGGCCAACAAGCAACATGGAAACAGCCAGATCCGGGGGGCGGTCAACCGCCGATTGCGCTGACGCATGGGAACCCTTTCTTTCCTTCCGCGAGGAAAACAAGTGGGGTCAGACTTCATTGCCGGACCAGATATCCTGGCTCGAGTTCATCCTCTGCCGGCCTTCCCGGTTGCCGGGGCAACCAGTGGCAAATTCGGCTTCGTCACTCTTACAGTCGCGGGACGGCGGGAGATTCGCACTCCACTTCCCTGAAATCCGGCAAACATTCCGATTGTCCCCCGCTGCATGACAAGATCCGCGCAGGGGCTATTCTGTAGGTATCGGTGGATTCGGTAGAATCGATGATGCTGGTTGTGCGGTTCCGATTACGCAAACTAGGCCAACCCTGCCGTCAGGCAATTCAGCGGAAAACAAGCTTCATGCAACAGATTTACCTCGATTACAACGCCACCACCCCGATCGCACCGAGCGTTCAGGAAGCAATGCTGCCGTACCTCAGTGAACACTACGGCAATCCTTCCAGCACGCATGCCCTGGGTCGTTCGGCAATGGCCGCGATCGACGACGCACGGGGCCGCGTGGCAGCGCTGCTGGGGGCCGATCGCGATGAAATCATCTTCACGTCCGGCGGGACCGAAGCGAACAACCTGGCGCTGCAAGGGATGCTGCTACGCGACGTTCCCGGCAGGAGCGGCCATTTGGTGACGACGGAAATCGAGCATCCCGCCGTCATCGAACCTGCCAAACACCTCGAACGACTTGGCATCGAGGTGACATTCGTGAACGCGAATCGGCAGGGTGTCGTCGAACCCGAAGCGATCGAGGCGGCCCTGCGACCACATACCCGACTGGTCAGCGTGATGCATGCCAACAATGAAACGGGGGTGATTCAACCGATCCGCCAGATTGTTGAACTCTGTCACGCCAACCAGGTGCTCGTCCACACGGATGCCGCCCAAACGGTCGGCAAGATCCGTACCATGGTCGGAGAAATGGGCGTCGATATGCTCTCCCTGGCCGGCCACAAAATCTATGCGCCCAAAGGGGTCGGGGCACTCTATGTGAATCGGTCGGTCCCCCTGGAACCAGTCCTCTGCGGCGCCGGCCACGAGAACGGACTTCGCCCAGGCACGGAGAACACACCCTACATTGTCGCCCTGGGTCAAGCCTGCTCACTGGTTCGCAAGGCGCTCGACGAATCGGCCGATCGCATGGCCATGCTGCGAGATCGGCTGTGGGGCAAATTGCGCGCGGAGATCGGACCTCAACTGGGACTCAACGGTCACGCGTCGGAACGGTTGCCGAACACACTGAGCGTCAATTTCCCGGGAGCCGTGGGGGCCCAGTTGTTGGCCCGGATCCCTGAACTCTGTGCGTCCACCGGATCGGCCTGCCATAGCGGGACAACGCGTGTTTCTCCCACGTTGGCTGCCATGGGAGTATCACCCGAAGCCGCCCGCGGTACCGTCCGCCTCAGCGTCGGCTGGTACACCTCGGAAGAACAAATTGATCGCGCCGCAGAACTACTGATCGGCGCCTGGGAAGCGGTCGTGGATGCGTAAGCCCGGATGATTCATGACCGATCAACCAGTCAGGCCAGGTCCCCGTGTCGCAATCGTCTGTGGTGTACCGACCGAACACGCCGCGGATATCCGCCGGAACGCGTTAGCGGCCGGTTTGCTGGGCGATCGACGGAACCGGACGAACGCAATACCGTTCCATTGGACTCCGCCTTTCTGTAGGTCTCGCCGTGCATGACATTCATGCACTGATGATGCAGCCGGGCGAGTGCGTCTTGTGTGGGAAGGCGAGGGTGTGGGAAGGCGAGGGTGTGGGAAGGCGAGGGTGTGGGAAGGGAGGAGATGGAGACCTGCGGTCGGCGGTTTCGGCGGGGTCGGAGACCCGCGCCGAGCAAGGTGAGACCTGCGCCGAGCAAGGTGAGACCTGCGCCGAGCACGGTGAGACCCGCGCCGAGCACGGTGAAACCCGCGCCTAGCACGTTGAGACCTGCGCCTAGCAAGGTGAGACCTGCGCCGAGCACGTTGAGACCTGCGCCTAGCACGGTGAGACCTGCGCCGAGCACGGTGAAACCCGCGCCGAGCACGGTGAGACCTGCGCCGCGCAAGGCTACGTGCCGCGCTGGAGAAGGCCGCGCTGGAGATCTTACGATGACTCGACCACCTCGGGCTGCAGTGGTTGGCGTGCGGCCAGATTCTCGGTGGGCGTTGCCGGCGCGCGGTCGGCTTGGCCGGCGCCTCGTATCCACGCCAGCATCCGCTGGAGCAGCCGGCCAAGGTCGTCGATCAAGCTGTACATCACCGGGATCACGACCAGCGTCAGCAGCGTCGAGGTCAGCATGCCCCCGACCACGCAGGTCCCCATCGGCGCGCGTGTCTCGGCACCGGCCCCCAGCCCCAGCACCAATGGCGACATGCCGGCAATCGTCGAGAACGCCGTCATCAAGATCGGTCGCAACCGGACCGGACCGGCGCGCAACAATGCCTCGGTCTTTTCCGCACCCAGTTGTCGCAGGTGGTTCGTGTAGTCCACCAGAAGAATGCCGTTCTTGGTAACCAGGCCCATCAGCATGATCATGCCGATCATGCTGAAGATGTTCAACGTGCGGCCGGTTACCGCCAGTCCACCCAGGGCACCACAAATGGAAAGCGGCAGCGACAGCATGATTGTAAACGGGTGCACGAAGCTCTCGAACTGGGCCGCCAAAATCATGTAGATCAAGATCACGGCCAGCATCAAACTGAAATTGATGCTGGCAAATGACTCGGCCATCATGTCGCCGGCCCCGGTAAACGCGGTCACGACTCGATCGGGAAAATCGAGCTCCCCTTCAATGGACGTCACATCGGTGATGGCGGCGCCCAGCGGTTTGGAGGCGTCCAGGTTTGCCATGATCGTAATCTGCCGTTGTCGATCCTGGCGATCGATCTGAACCGGCCCCGTCCCTTCCTCTACGCGAACCAGATTTCGCAACTCGACCAACCCGTCGCGGCCCTGGACCGGCAAGTCGTAGATGGCCTGGGAACGAGACCGATCGGCATCGACCAGGCGGATCCGTACGTCGTATCGCTCTCCATCCTCTTCAAACGTCGTGACCTCGCGACCGCCGATCAGGGCCTGAACCGTCTTGCCCAGTTCGTCCAGGGAAACGCCCAGGTTCGCGGCCCGCTCACGGTCAATATCAATGGCGACCTCCGGCTTGCGCGGATCGTAGGTCGAGTTGATATCGACGATCCCGTCGACTTGCTCGAGCCGCTCCATCATCTGCTGCGAGAACGCTTCCAGCTCCTGCAGGTTGCTGCCGCGGAGATTGTATTGGAGCGGCGCCGAACGGAATCCGCCGCCGCTGACACGGGGAATCACTTCGACGCTGATCTTCAGGTGTTCCAGGTCCGCCAGCCGCTGCCTAGCCATCGCCATGATGGCCAACTGTCCGTACTCACGTTCGGACTTCTCCGCCAGCCGGACCAGGATCGACGCCACATTCACCCGCCCCTCGGCACCGGCACCGACCGTGGTGAAGACGTCCACGGCCCCCGGCAACTGGCGAACTCGACGTTCGATCTCGACCAGAATCTTGCTGGTTCGTTCAATGGACGATCCCAATGGTGTCTCGACCTGGATATTGAATTGTGACTCATCCTGATCCGGAACGAATTCACTGCCGATGAAGGGTGTGATGAAGAGGCTCGCGACGAGCACGCCAACGGCCGCCAGCATGACCAACAGGCGATGGTGCAGGGAGAACCGCAGCGTCGCCAGGTACGCCGCTTCGAGTCCACGGAGGCGACGCTCGATCAACCCATACAAGCGGCCTTCACGGTTGGGCAGCTTCAACGTCAAGGCACACAGCATGGGCGACAGGGTGAGTGCGATAAAGGTCGAGACGGCGACGGCAAAGGCGACCGTGAGACCGAATTCGTAGAAAAAGCGGCCGACCAGCCCCTTCATGAACGCCACCGGGATGAAGACCGCACCGATCGCCAGCGAGGTTGCCACCACCGCGAAACCGATTTCCGAGATTCCGGCAATCGCCGCCTCCACGCGGCCTCGACCCGCCTCGAGATGCCGGTACGAATTTTCCAGCACGACAATCGAATCGTCGATGATCATGCCCACCGAAATGGTCAAGGCCAACATCGACATCATGTTCATCGTGAAGTCCATGTAGAGCATGAACGAGTAGGTCGCGATGATCGTCGTGGGGATCGTGACCGCCGCCACGAACGCACCGCGCACCGTTCTCAGGAACACCAGGATGATCAACACGGCCAGAAAGCCGCCCCGAAGCAGTTCGGTTTGCGCCTCGTCGATACTCTGGGAAACGAACAGGGAGAGGTCCTGAGCGAGGATCAACTGGTGACCGGGCGGCAAGTCGGCGGCGATCTCCTGCAGCCGTTCCTTGACGGCATCCGCGACCGCCAACAAATTCTCGCCCGATTGGCGCCGCACCAGCAGCGAGACAGCCCGCTGCCCGTTCAATCGCGACAAGCTGCGGTAGTCCTCGGTGCCGTCTTCAATGTAGGCGACGTCGCGGATCCGCACCGGCGACCGCCCGCGGTAGGCGATCACGAGGTCGAGAAAATCTTCGACGCGCTGCACCTCGCCGCGCGTCTTGACGACCAACTCCCGATTCTCGCTCTCGACGCGCCCCCCCGGAAACTCGACATTCTCGTTGCGGAGCGTGTCGATCACGTCTTGGGTGGCGACCCCGTAGGCGCGGAGGTGGTCGACGCGCAACCAGACGCGAATCTCGCGGTCCTGCCCGCCGACCAGGCGCACCGAACCGACCCCCGCGATGCCTTCGATCTGGGGCTTCAGGTCGTCGTCCGCGTAGCGGGTCAACTGCCGAATCGAGTGTGGTCCCGCCAGCACGACGGACAGAATCGGAGCTGAATCGGGATCGAATTTCTCCACAATCGGCGGCTCGACCTGCTGCGGCAATTCAGCACGGATCGCCGCGACCTTCTCGCGGACGTCCTGTGCGGCGACGTCGATGTTCCGCTCCATCTCGAATTCGACGAAAACTTGCGAGATTCCCTCGGCGCTCTCCGAGCGGAGCGACTTGATGCCGCTAATCGTGTTGATCGACTCTTCGAGCAGATCCGTGACTTCGGTCTCGACCGTTTCCGGATCGGCCCCCTCGTAGAGGACGGTCACCGTCACGATCGGAAAGTCGACATCCGGAAACAGGCTCACGCCGATACTGTTGTACGACGTCAAACCGAACACGACCAAGGCCGTGATCAGCATGGTCGCAAAGACCGGCCGCCGAATACAAAACTCGGAGATCTTCACCGTTGACTCGCTGGCAGTTGTGCGACCGATGTGCCACCGCGGACACGTACAGGCATGTTGTCCGTCAAGACGGCCGGGTCATCGACGACAACCTGATCGCCTTCCTTAAGCCCGGCGGCCACTTCGACGAGATCATCCGTCTCGATGCCCAATTCAATCGGACGCAGAGAGACCTTATCGTCCGCAAACACAAAGACGCTTGGTTGGCCCCCGGAATACGTGACCGCCCGCAGGGGAATGGTCAGTGTCTCAGGAGACGACGCCACGTTGAGGAGAACGCGGACGAATTGCCCGACGTGAAACTGGCGATCCCCATTGTCGATGCCGATGCGGACCCGGAACGTGCGACTCCCTGGGTCGACCTTCTCATTGATCCGGACGACCAGCCCCGGGACCGGCTCGCTGCGCCCCTGAACCCGCACCTGGGCCTGGTCCAGCAACTGCAACCTGCCGAAGAATCGCTCCGGAACGCCGACTTCGGCCACCAGAAAACGGACCTCCATCAGTTCCATGATCTCGACACGAGGCAGCGCGGTCACCCGCTCACCCACATCCACGTACCGGTCAGTAATGACCGCGCCGTAAGGTGCGGTGATCGTTGTCTTGTCAACGCGCCACTGCTTCTGCTTGACCTGCGCCTCGGCCGATGCGACCGCCGCCTTGGCAACCGCGATCTCTTCCGCCGTGGGACCGGCTTCCGCCATCGCCACGTTCGCTTCGGCATGCGCCAGCAACGCCCGCGCTTTCAGCGCGTTGGCGTGCTTCTCTTCATGTTCGCTGGTCGATGTCGCATTGGTCTTCAAGAGCCGGTCCGATCGTTCGAACGCCGACTCAGCTCGAGTGAAATTGGCCTGGGCCTCATCGTAGAGGGCCTTGCTCAAGGCAATCTCCTCCGGCCGCTTCCAGGACAACAACTTCGCCAAATCGGCCTTGGCCTGAGCCAGCTTGGCTCGCTCTGCCTCGAGAGCCAGCTCGTAGTCCGAAGCATCCAACTGGACCAGCAAATCGCCCTTCTGAACGGACGCCCCGATGTCCAGCGGCAGCGTCTCGCGAATCCCCTCCACCTCGACCACCGTCGGATTGACCTTCGGTGTGGGGATCGTCTCAATCACACCGTCAACCTCCGCAACAATCACCGAACGGCGTGCCGGCAGGAAATTCCCAACCAATTCCAGGTTGGCCGTCAGATCCTGCCGCATCACCGGAACCAGGGCAACTTCGGTCTTTTCAAGCGGCGCCGCCGCCCCGAGCGGATTCGGGGCTTCCCGCGCACAGCCCAACACGGCCAGCGGCAGGACGCACCACAGCAGACAAACCAGACAACGCACGAGCAGTCCTCACTTCAAAGTCGATGGGTCGCTCACAATGCCCCGTAGCAGGATCTCGATCGCCGCACTCGCCATCCGCGTAAGCTCGGCCGTCGAACCTCCAAGGCATCCACAGACAATCGTGCCGTACAATAAGTTCGCAAAGGCGTTCGTCGCTTCAGTGACGTCCAGGTCGCGAAGCGTCCCTTCCGCGACGCCCCTGCGGAGAAGCGCCTCAAAGACGCCCCGATTCTTCTGGCGGTAGACAAGGTGCGTGTCCGGAATCGAGCCCCGAAAGGTGGCTCGCTCCTGGATCAAAATCTCCACCAACTGCGGGTTCTCCTGAAAGAAGGCGGCGTAAGCGAGCCCACAGCCGCGAATCGCTCGAATCGTCTCCTCCTCCCCTTCCAAGGTCGCCAGCACATGACGCTCCAATTGCTTCATGCCCGCGTCCGCCACCGCCAGGAACAACTCTTCCTTGCTCCCGTAATATCGATAGACGGTCCCCTTGCCGACCCCGGCCAGATCGGCAACCGCCTGCGTTTCAGCCGCACTAAATCCTTGCTCAGAAAACACTTGAGTCGCTGCGCACAGGATTCGCCGGTCCTTTTCGGGGTCCTTGATGACCGTCACAGCAACCTTCATGTCTTGTCTCCCTCCGTTCGGACTGACCAGTCCGTCCGCAGTCAGCCAGGATAGCCGAACAGCCGAATTCTGCAATATCGATTTTGCAGATCTGCAAATCGGGTGGAGCTGGCAAAACGGGCGAATCTGGGAAACCCAAGGCAAGACCACCGATGGGACGGCCCCTTTGAAGCACCGAAATCGCCGGCGAATTCGGCCCGTGCCTCACACCCGTTCGAAGATCGTCGCAATGCCTTGCCCCACGCCGATGCACATGGTGGCGAGCCCCAGGCTGGCCCCTCGATCGACCATGGCGTGGATCAGGGTCGTGGCGATCCGGGCTCCGCTGGCGCCAAGCGGGTGGCCGATGGCGATCGCGCCGCCGCGGACGTTGACTTTTTCCTCGTCCAGTTGCAGCGTGCGGATACAGGCCAATGCCTGCGCAGCGAATGCTTCATTGAGTTCAACCAGGTCAATGTCCGCCAACTCGACGCCGGCTCGCTGCAATGCCTTTTTGGTGGCCGGTACCGGTCCGGTTCCCATCACCGCCGGATCCACGCCGGCGACGGCGGTGGCCCGAATTCGGACCAACGGATTGAGCCCTAATTCTCGAGCCCGATCCTCGGACATCACCAGCAGGGCCGCTGCCCCGTCATTCAGGGGCGAACTGTTGCCGGCGGTAACCGTTCCCATTCCAGGCATGAAGGCCGGCGGGAGTGCCGCCAGCGCGTCGGCCGTTGACTCCGGCCGCACACACTGGTCGTGGTGCTTCAAGGATCGGCGGCCGTCTTCATCATGCCCGTACATGGGAACGATCTCACGGTCGAACTCGCCGTTGGCCTGCGCCGCGGCCGCCCGTTGGTGGCTGCGCAGCGCGAAGGCATCCTGTGCTTCACGGGAGATGTCCGCCGTCTGTGCGAGGAACTCGGCCGTGACTCCCATCATCAGCGCCCCCTTGCTGGTCCGCTGGAAGAGTTTTGGGTTCAGGTCCAGACCGTGGTCCATGGGAACATGGTTCATGTGCTCAAGTCCGCCGACAACCTGCACATCTTCGCCGCCGGCCGCGATGGAATGGGCGGCTTGATTGAGGGCCTGCAAGCTGCTGCCGCAAAGTCGATTGATTGTCGCGCCGCCCGCCGTGGTCGGCAGGCCAGCCATCAGGCCGACCGTGCGTGCCACGTTGAGGCCCTGCTCGAGCGTCTGCTGGGTGTTGCCCAACACGACGTCTTCGATCACCGCCGGATCGATCGAGGTTCGTTCGACCAGCGCCTGGACGCAGGTGACTGCCAGATCGTCGCTCCTTACATGGCGAAACCAGCCGCGTTCAGGATGCGCATGGCCGATGGGCGATCGAAGGCAATCCACGATAACAGCACGATTCATAATCCACGCTCCGCGCGACCCAGCATGGTGGGGACGCCCTCGAGTTAGTGACTGGACGGATAGAACGTCTTGTTGGCCGCCGCCATTTCCCGCAGCAGTTCGGTCGGCTGCATCCGCGGGCCGATTCGCTCGAGCGGCTTGAGCCGTTCAAGTAGCGGTGCGGCGCCAATCCGGTCGGCCCAGAACATCAGGCCGCCCTTGAACGGCGGGAAGCCCAGACCGAAAATCAAGCCGAGATCGATGTCACGAGCGTCGAAGACGATGTTGTCCTCCAACGCCCGCGTCGCCTCCAGCAACATCGGCATGAAAAGGCGATCCGTCAGCTCGTCCCTGGCAAACTTCCGTTCGGCGGCGACAAATTCCGCCAGGAACGCCTCCAGCCCCGGATCGGGTTCGGCCCGCTGGCGCTTGTTGTCGTAATTAAAAAAGCCGAGCCCGCTCTTCTTGCCCAGCCGCCCGGCTTCGACCATGGCCGGCAAGATGGGTGAGGCGGCAATCCGATCCGGAAACGCATCGGCCATCACCTGGCCTGCGAACGTCGCAGTGTCGATGCCGACCAGGTCGTACAATTCGATCGGTCCCATCGGCATGCCGAACGCCTTGGCAGCGCGATCGATGTCCTTGATCCTGGCCCCTTCGGCCAGCAGCGCCAGGGCTTCGCTCATGTATGGAAAGAGCAGCCGGTTCACCAGAAACCCCGGCCCGTCGTTCAGCACAATGGGCAGCTTGCCGATCCGCTTGGCGTGGGCCACGGCAGACACGACGGTCTCGTCGCTCGTCTTTTCACCACGCACGATCTCGACCAGCTTCATGCGGCGGACGGGATTGAAGAAGTGAAAGCCGCAAAACCGCTCGGGATGTTTAACCGTCTCCGCCATCTTGGTGATCGGGATCGTCGACGTGTTTGATGCCAGGATTGCCGTCTCCGGTAGCTCCGCCTCAATCCGCTGGAAGACCTGGCGTTTGACATCGAGATTCTCCACCACGGCTTCGATCACCAGGTCACAGGCGGCCCATTGCTGATCGGCGCCGCAAAGCCGCAGGTTTGGCGCGAGCTCAGCCAGTCGTCGGCTACCGGGTCCTTTGAGCTCACGATCGTAGGCGGCCTCTTCCAGGATGGCCTGGGCGCCGCGAACAAGTGCCTCCTGCGACGCGTCGTCCACCACGACCGACACGCCCCGCCTCAAGTTGGCGGCGGCGATCCCGCGCCCCATGATCCCGGTCCCGATCACACCCGCCGTTTGGATCGCGGTCGGCTCCAGGTTGGCGGCAGACGATGGTGCAACCCCCTTCTCTTTCTTGTTCCGGTCCGTCAGGAAGAAGACGTTCAGGAGGGCGGCGTTGACGTCCGAACCGAACAGTTGCGCCATCCCCTCGGCTTCCATCTGGCAAGCGGTCTCAACGTCCGTCGAGGCGGCCTCGAGCATGACTTCCAACGCAGCCTCCGGTGCCGGGTAGTGGCCCTTGGTCTTACCGCGAATCACGGCGGACGCTGTTGCTCCCAGGAAACCCAACTCGGTTTCCGAGATGCCCAGCGGCTCGGACCAGCGGCGGCGATCCCGTTGGAATTGACCGGTCGCCTGCTCGTCCCGAATCAACGCGACCGCGGCCGAAAGCAACTGGTCCGCAGGCACGACGTCCGTCGCCAGATTCATGGAGCGAGCGGTGGCCGCATCGACCGACTCGCCCCCGGTAATCATCTCGACCGCGTTGCCCAGCCCGATGACCCGCGGCGCTCGCGCCGTGCCTCCCCAACCCGGATACAAGCCCAGCTTAACCTCCGGAAAACCAAACTCGGTCTTCGCCCCGTTGCTCAGCAATCGCCGATCGCACCAGATGGCAAGCTCCGCACCGCCCCCCACACAAATGCCGTCGATGGCGGCAACCGTGACGAACGGGCATTTGGACAAGCGGCCGAATAACGTTTGACCGCGGCGGCACATCTGAGCAATCTTCGACTTCTCAACCTGCAGGGACGCAACGAACTCGCGCAAGTCCGCCCCGGCAATAAACATGCCCGGTTTTCCTGAACCGATGACCAACCCTGCCAGGTCGGCCCGCTGTTCCAATGCGTCCAGGTGCGTCTCGAGCTCCGTGAGGACGGACTCTGAGAGCACGTTGGCACTCTTATCTGGCGTGTCAAACGTCAACAGTGCGACGTCAGGTTCGAGCATCGAGAGGGTGAGCGTTTGAGCGCCGGACATGGGTTGACTATCCTTGGTGGTCTCATGATCCCTGGGGCGACCGGAGCACCCCCCGGTCGTTCGGCTGCCCGAACGGCGAACTTCGCCTCACCGAAGCCGCCGTCGAGCATCAAAAAATGCTAACTTGCGCAGGTACGTCGGAAAACCCCCTCGAGGCCAGTGGCGCTCGCACCAACCGTCCATGACCAGGGCCGAATCGTCAACAATCTGACCGATCGCCCGCCTGGACACTCGCGGCCTGCAATGAAGCGAAACGCTCGGCCTGATCTCCTCAAGGAATTCTTCATGAAGCGCAACTCGCCATCTTCGTCAATTCGACCGGTCATGCTGCCTGTCATCCTGATGTGGTCGGTCGCGACCGGCCTGGCCGTTTCGCCGCAAGCTGATGCTCAAGCTCCTCAGGCCGTCGGTCTCCCGGCCCAGAAGAACACCGTGCAACTCGTCATCGACTACGGCGACGGCGTCGAAAAACACTTTTCCCGGCTCCCCTGGCGAAACAAGATGACCGTCCAAGATGTCACCCTGGCTGGCAGTAAACATCCCAGGGGGATTCGCATCAAGCAGACCGGGAAGAAGGCGACCGCATTCCTGACTCAAATCGACGATCTCGCCAATCAACGGAACGGACGCAATTGGGTCTATCGTGTTAACGGAAAAGTGGCGGACCGCAGTTTCGGCATCTTTCCGGTCCAGGCGGGCGACGTCGTGACATGGACCTACCAGGAATACCCTTGACGCGGACGCCCCGTGCTCCGTCGCTACGTGGTGGCCGCCGGGAATCACCGTGTCGCGATCGTGATGCGTAAGGCATGCTGTGCAGGACGCATGGCAGTTCAATTCGCATCCGGTGATCGCATCTGCAATGCGTCGGCTAACAACGCGATCACGATTCTACCAGGCATCCACGGTCTTCCTGGTACCATGATTGGCGAACATCGACCCACGAAATCCGAATGCACGGTCTTGCGGCCAGGGAATGTGGAAAGTGCGGAATGTCACGCACAGCATGACCTACGGAAGTGCGGAATCCAAATGAACGGAATTGGCGTTCGTTCTACCCGAACAGGGCCGCGATCGGTGTTCCCTGGTCCGTGATCGGGACGGGCCGCGAGCCGGCGACCAGTTCCCGAGCTGGATCGATGCCGAGTGCAGCGTGAATCGTAGCGTGAAAATCAGGGACGGACACGGGGTTCTCGATGATCTTCTTGCTCAGTTCATCGGTTACGCCGTACGCACCGTGATGCTTCAAGCCACCTCCGGCAAGCAGCAGGCTGAAACAACTGCCCTGATGCCCGCGTCCACCACGCCCGTCATACGCGGCGGGCCTGCCGAATTCGGTTCCGATCGCGACGAGCGTCTTGTCGAGGATCCCCTGCTGCTCGAGGTCGGTGATGAGCGCTGCGAGCGCGATGTCAAGCTCCTTGATGAGCAGGTGCTGGTTCTGCTGCCCTTCGTTGTGCGTATCCCATCCGGTGCCGTTGATGAAATTCAAGTTATGGGACACCTCAATGAACCGGACGCCGGCCTGGACGAGCCGACGTGCGAGCAGACACCGCTGACCAAATTCGCCGCCGTAAGCATTGCGTAGCGAGTCCGGCTCCTCATGGAGTCGAAAGTGACGCATGAACTCGGGGCCTGCCAACCGCATGGCTTCGGCCTGGGTCAGGCGGTACTGGCTGACGACAGAACCGTCCGGTACGCGCGCCGCCAGCGGTTCCAGCAGTTGTTGGCGACGGGCAACCCGATCGGGCGTCACGTCGGCGGGTCGAGAAAACCCGGCAGGGCCGCTTTCGGTGTCCACGAGATAAACGTACCCGCCTTCGGCCCCCAGGAAGCCGGGGCCGCGGCTGACGTTGGGGTAACCAATCAGCATATACGCCGGCACATCCGGATTCACCGCACCGCGCACGTGTCCGATGATCGAACCGATCGACGGATAGGTGATGCTGCCGCTGATAAGTCGCCCGGTGTGCACAAAGTTGGTGCCGAAGGCGTGCTCATCAATCAGATGGTGGTTGATCGTGCGGAGGGCCGTCAGTCGATCTGCCAGCCTGGCCGTACGGTGAAGATGCTCGCAGAACCTGACACCCGGCACCGCGGTCTCAATCGAACCGTACTCGGAGCCGGCCAGCTTTGGCGACGCCTTCGAGTTGCCTCGTCGCTTCGGATCGAAGGTGTCGATCTGTGCCATGCCTCCGCCGAGCCACAAGAAGATCACGTGTTCGGCCTTCCCGCGCAGCCCATCGGCGGCGATGGGCGAGGCGAACAGCGAAGGGCCGACGAGCCCGGCGCCGGCCGCAGCACCCGTTTGTTGCAGAAACGTTCTGCGGTCCATGAAATTGATCCCGTCGTTGGTGTTGATACCGGTGTTGGTGTTGATACCGGCCTCTAGGGTGTATAGATCCATTCAGGTGCGTTCAGGATGGCCCACAACACATCCTCCATCCGCAATCTCCATTCGCTGCGTAAGGCATTGGTAGGCGGGTCGCCACGGCGGGCGGCGGCTTCTTTCTGCATCGCCAGCGTATTGGCCGGCCCGTCCACATGATTCGACCAGCTCACGTATCGCACCGGTTCACGCTGACCGGGAGTTGGCGGCACGCGTTCCGCCTCTGGAATGATGCGCGATTCGTATCCTGCGGCCAGGAATCGCACGTAGCGTTCTTTTTCTTCCGGTGACGGCTGGCGCGTCAACAAACGCAGGAACAGCCGATCGACCAGTTGTTCTACGGTCTGGTCTTCCAATGCGAGTTGAGTGATACCGTGCCGGTCGCTGAGCCGCGTCAACCAGACGCTCATAACGCCGTTGGCAAGAATGGCCGGTTGTAAGATATTCGGTTCGGTGTCCCGCTGGCTGCGCGGGTCTTGCCGGGCCCCGCGCCAGCCGAACGACTTCAAAACACTTGCAACCGCCGTCACCCGCGGCAGCGACAGGCTGGGCCGATCCCGCTCGTTCGACGTCGAGGCCAGCATCCAGGACCGCCGCGGCTTGCCCAGCGTCAGCGCGTTTTTCACTTCGCGCACGCTGTCGATGTCCAGGCTGACTTCTTCCAGATCGAAGGGCGTCCCGGTCGCATGAAAGGCCGAATCGACGATCTGCTCGGCCGTCAGCCGCCGCGGCGCCGGCGCGATGTACAGCGGGCTGGTCTCGGCAAGCGCCGGATCGATTGCCCGTTGGTAGGCATGCGACTCCAGAATCAGCCGGCTCACGGCTTTGATGTCATAGCCGGATGCGACAAACTGCTGCCCCAACCAGCGCAGCAGCTCCGGATGCGAAGCCTCGTCTTTTTCCCAGTCCGCGATGTGGGCGACCAGACCACGTCCCATCAGACGGTGCCAAATGCGGTTGACGATGACCTGTGCGAACCGCTCGTTTTGCGGTGCGGTAATGAGCGCCGCCAACCGGTCGCGCGGGCTTTCCGGGTGCTCGGCAAGCTGGTCCGCGATCGCTTCGTCACAATAGCGGGCAAAGGGCCAGGCCGGCTTTACTTCGACACCCGGTTCCAAGCTGACTTCAATCAGCGGCTTCCGGCCGGTCTGATGCAGCCGACCCGGCGGCACACTGCTGGAGCTGGGCAACGTTACCGGTTGCTGCTTCAGCATCGCGGCCAGCTGCAATAAGTCTTCCTGCCGCGAAACATGCGCCGGCGCGTCGTGACAGCGGGCACACTTCATTTCCACGCCGAGGAACGCGGAACTGACAATGATCCCCTTGGCCGCCATCGGCAAGTCGTTCTGCGAGGCCGTCGCAAATCCGGCCGGCCCACCGAACCGTTCACTCCCCTCCATCCGAATCAGTTCGGTCACAAACAGGTCAGCCGGCTTGTTGTCAAGCAACGACTCGTACAGCCACCAGCGAAACGGGCCGGTGTTGTTCAGCGTCGGATTGATCATATTGGGATTTTCGGCAAGCACATCAAGCCAATACCCCATCCAATGATCGGCCCACCTCGAGTCGGCCAGCAGCCGATCGATCGCCTTGATGCGCCGCGCGTTCGGCGCATCGTCGAGGAACATGTTGATTTCTGCTTCCGTCGGCGTGACTCCCACGGTGTCAAGCGTCACCCGGCGGAGAAACTCCAGATCCCCGGCAAGTGGCGATAGCTCGAATCGACCCACGTCAAACTGCGGCCACACGGCGCCGTCGTCGATCCACCGTCTCAGCAAGGCGACCTCGTCCTTGGACAGCCGTTCACCGGCCGGAGGCATGCCGACGCCATCATCCGTTGACATGATGCGACGCATCAAGGCACTCTCGTCCGCATTCCCCGGAACGATCGCCGGCCCTTCCGACTCGCCACCCTCCAAGACCGAAGCATGACGATCGAGGCGCAGACCGCCCTGTGCCTTGCCGCCCTGATGGCAGTCGTAACACCGTTTCTCCAGCAACGGCCGGACGTCCCGAAAATAGTCCACGTTCGCCTGTCCGCCATCCTCTGCCTGACGGGCAGCCGCGGCGATCCGCGCGGCGATAAAATGGTCCACCGGGTTGTGCGCGGGATAACCTTCGACGAGCTGGGGAACGGCCGCCGGTTCGACTTGCTCCAGCCACTCGGCAGCGGCAATCCGCCGCCGGTCCCAGTAAGCACGATGGGCGTCGCGACATGCGGCTCGAGCCTCCGCATTCACTTGGGCGAGCCATTTGCGGCGTTCCGCTTCGTAAGCCGCCCACCCTTGATCCGTGTATGCGACCTGGCGTTGTCCGGGTGCAAGGAGCGACCATGACTGGCTGCCTTGCAGTGAGATCGCCGCCACGGTCTCACCCAGTTCGGGCCGCTGCCGAAACTTTCCTTTGACGTTTCCCAGCATCGTTTCCAGGATCACAAAGTGCTCGCCGCCGGGCGATTCAAATTCGCACCAGGCATCACGATTTCCGGGTGGGGCAAAGCGAAAATCGGGGCCTAGATCAAGATAGTTGTCCTGGACCGCCAGCGGTGTATGGCCGCCGGAGTCCGTGGTGCGCGGTCCGTTTTCAAGGAGTTCCCGGCCGTCGATGAACAGCCGCGAGAGCCCGCGACCTCGCAACAACAGGCGGTGCTTGCCGGCCGGCAGTTTCACCACGGCCGCAGCCCGCAGATGCGCAGGATTCGCCCGGTCACCGCGCACGCCGGTCGCGATGTACTTGTGCGGAACCTCGAATAGACCGAACACGTCCTCCAGGTACGATTCGGTGACCTGCGGTTCTTCCGGCCAACCGCTCGCCGGCGGAACTCCCTGCTCGCTGATCTGGACAAGGACCTTCCCCGGGGGGACCATCTCTCGGGTCACAGCCGGTGGAGGAGGAACGAACTCGTATCGGCACGCGATTTCCTCCGGGTCGAATTCCGACCGGTAGATGGCCAGGTTGTCCAGCCAGCCGTCAAACGAGGAACTCGCGCTGCGGCTGTACCCGGTGCCGATCACCAGGTCGTCGGCATCCTCAACCGGCGGCAGGTCGGTCGGCCCGCTCTCGCTCCATTCGCCGGCGACCGACTGCCCATCGATCCAGGCGCGCAAACTGTCTCGTTTGCCGAACGTGTACTGCAGGGCGACATGATGCCAGCCGGTGGCTGGTACCGAGGTATGGCTCCACCAACGATGCCAGGCCCGCGTCTTGGTTTCCGGATGTTGGCTGGTGAACAAGAATCCCAACCGGCCGCCGCCACCCGTTCCTTGAAAGCGGACCGAGTAATTCTGGTTGTTGTCGCCGAAGTCTTCGCCATGCTTGACATGCCGCCCCTTCCCGACGACGTACACATAGTTGCCCGCGCCAATCGACCGGAACTTGACCCATGTCTCGAACGCGAACGTGTCGCCCAGGCCGAATCGAACATCGGTGAACCCGCCCCGCTCATGATCTCTAATCAGGAGCGCCCCCTCGTGCCCGGTGAAAGACATCGCCTTGTTCGCATCCCCGAAGCCGGGATACCTCGGCGGCCGCGGACCATGGGAAGGCGTACCGTGCTTGCCCAGCCACGCGCCCGGCTGTGACTCGCCATCAAACCGCCACTCGAGAATCGGTTCGGATCCAGTCGCCGCGCCGACCGTCGTCACAACCAAAGCGGCAAATAGCAGTGTGTGATATTTCATCATTCAGCCAGTTGTGTTGTCCGGCAACTCAACAACGTGTTGCCCGGTAATTGAGCGGCGAAGCGAAGCCGTCGTTCTTTCGTCATTCTGTTGGTCATGCTGTGAAGGACGTAATGCGGTCTGGCGCGAGGCCGGAACGTCCCATCACCGACGTCCCGCACGTCCGGACCGTTGAATCGAAGGAGGTTGTGCTTGGCTTCTTCGTTCGGTCTGAATGCAGGCGGAGACAATCGGGGGTGGAGACCTTCGGTCAGCGGTTTCGGCGGGGTCGGAGACCCGCGCCGAGCAGGTTCGGAGTTTCGGCGGGGTGGGAGACCCGCGCCGAGCAGGTTCGGAGTTTCGGCGGGGTCGGAGACCCGCGCCGAGCAGGTTCGGGGTTTCAGCGGGGTCGGAGACCCGCGCCGAGCAGGTTCGGAGTTTCGACGGGGGCGGAGACCCGCGCCGAGCAGGTTCGGGGTTTCAGCGGGGTCGGAGACCCGCGCCGAGCAGGTTCGGGGTTTCAGCGGGGTCGGAGAACCGCGCCGAGCTCGCTTGAGACCTGCGGCAAACCGTTGTGGGGGCGGTCTACGAGACGATCTCCTGGAAAAAGTCTCCCTCATTCATGTCAACCCGTTCAGGGCGGCCTTTATGCATGTAAATGACTTTCGTGTGGTCGATGCCCAGCAGCCCCATCATCGTGGCATGAATATCGTGGACATGAAGTTTGTCTTCGACCGCGTACAGACCAAGGTCGTCGGTCGCCCCGATCGTCTGCCCCGCGCGGACACCGCCGCCGGCCATCCACATAGTGAACCCGGTCGGGTTGTGGTCGCGACCCGTCCCCTTCTCGCTCATCGGCGTCCGACCGAATTCGCCGCCCCAAACAACGAGCGTCTCATCGAGCAACCCGCGCTCTTTCAGGTCCGTGATCAGGCCGGCGATCGGTTTGTCGACCCCTCGGCACAGCCGCGAGTGATTTCCTTCGATGTTGCTGTGGCTGTCCCATTTGCTGCCGGCACCCGAATAAAGCTGCACAAACCGCACCCCACGTTCGACCAGTCGCCGGGCGAGCAAACATTGGCGACCGTAAACCTCGGTCTCCTTCTGGTCCAGCCCGTAGCGTTCCTTGACGCGCGCCGGCTCTTGGTCCAAGTCGATCGCGGCCGGCGCATCCGCCTGCATTCGCGCCGCCAGCTCGTAGCTCTGAATTCGGGCTTCCAAATCCGAGTTGGACTCGCGACCCGCGTAATGGCGACGATTGAGGTGATTGATGAACTCCAGCTTGCGCTGCTGCTGTTCTGCCGAGATGCCCTGCGGATTATTCAGATTGCGGAGCGGTTCCGCACCGGTCTCGAACAGCACGCCTTGATGGCTGGACGGCATGAAGCCTGAACCCCAGGCACGCGCCCCGTTGACGACCATCGAGTTACTATCTTTCATCACCACATAGGTCGGCAGGCTCTCTGACGGTGCGCCGAGCCCGTAAGAGACCCAGGCCCCGAGCGACGGGCGGCCGCCGAAGACCGCGCCGGTGTTCATTTGGCATACGCCGCCCGCGTGATTGATGCCATCGGAGACGCAAGAGTGAATCACGCACAGTTCGTCCGCAATGGCGTGGTGATGCGGCAGCCAGTCGGAGACCCACAACCCGCTCTCGCCGCACCGCGACCACTTCCGTTTGCATGCCAAGATCGGCGAGTTCACTTCACCCATCGCGGTGACCGGGCGAGGAAAACTGTCGGGCAGCGTCTTCCCGGCCAGCTCGTTGACCAATGGCTTGTGATCGAACAAATCGAGGTGGCTCGGCCCCCCTTCCATGAACAGCCAGATGATATTCTTGGCATGGCCGACGCGATTCGGAATCCTCTTGGCCGCCGGGTTCTCCGGGCGGTCAGCCAACAACGGTCGGCCGCTCAGCGCCGCAAACGCCAACGCGCCGAAACCGCCACCGGCCGTACAGAGGAACTCGCGCCGCGAACTGGGGAGGTCGATTCGATTACATTTCATGACAATGTTCAATGCAGGTAGAGGAATTCGTTTGAGTTGAAGAGCGCGTGGCAGAAGTCGGTGACGGCAACGAGCGTCTTGCGGGAAACGCCCGGCAGCTCGTCTGCCGCTGCTTTCCGCAGCCAGGCGGTGTGCGGCGCGGGCTGTTCGCCGTCGTCACCGGCGAAGGTCCAGTCCACAATTCGGCTCGCCTTGTCAACGTCGCTTCCGACCAGCAGTTGTTCAGGCGGCAGAATTCGACGGCTCACGGTCAACCTGGCCAGTTGGCCGTCCCACAAGTGTCCCTGGCCGTCCCGCCCGCCGGTGACAATCTTCAAGGCCGGGTTCTGAATCCGGCTGACGACGGATGTTTCGACGGTCGCTGTCTCCAGCTTGGCATCCGGGTCGGACAGGTCTTTCATGTAGAAGGTCACGGAGCCGCTGGTGGGGTTCTCGTCCGAGGTCGTCGCTGAGATTGCCGCCGCAATATAGACGGGAGTATTCAGCGGAAATCGCAATCCGGAAGCAACCACCTCATACGCCGGTTCATCCTGAAACGTGCGGCCGACCAGTTGCACAATGAAGTTGCGGGGTTGATAGGCTGACTTCGTGCTCGTGACGCCGATGTTCCAACCGTTCGTCTTCGTGCTGCCGTTCCAGCGGGAAAGCAACGTATTCACGCTGGCATCGGGATAGAGGCGATCGAGGTTGGTAATCGCTTCAACGGTGAACTGCGCGTCCAAGCCGTCTGCCTGTTGAACGTGCAGACGCTCGAAACGGCTGCCAGGCTGGATCCAGAGCGTTTTTGGACCGAGCTCAACATCCTTCACGGCGCCGAAGTGCTGGCTCCGCGGTCGCAATCCGGTTTCGTTGGGGAATTTGTCGGCGCCCGCAGGGGCAGCGGCCACGGCTGATTGCCCGCGCACAAACTCCACGGCCTCGCCGACTTCGTCGGCAGTGGCCTCCCGGCCGAAAACGAGCCGGTATGCCCTGCGGACGTCGTCCGGTTCAAGTTGTCCTTTGCCCGCCAACAACCGTTTGGCAAACGCCCGCGAACGATCCAGGGCCCACCCGCCGTTGGCCAACAGCAACGATTGAACCGGCGTCGTCGTGGCAATCCGGTCGGGTGCCGATTCAAAGCCTAATGGCGCATCGAACCCGCTCAGCATTTCGTCGGGCTTGTTCCGCTTCTTGATGACATAGACGCTGCGAACCGGCGTCGTGCCGTTCACGGAAGTGCCCCCCTCACGGTGTTGGAGTTCGCCTGAGACCGCCAGCATCGCGTCGCGAACCTGTTCCGCGTCCAGCCGTTGTGGGCGAAACCGCCACAGTAAGCGGTTGGTTGGGTCGACTTCCGCTTCTTCTGCAGAGGGTTCGCGGTACGCGGTCTGCCGGTAGGTGGCGCTGTTCATCAGCAATTCGTGAAGCGGCTTGATTCGCCACCCTTCTGCGAGAAAACGACGCGTCAACCAATCGAGCAACTCGGGGTGGCTGGGTGGCTCGCCCAACGTGCCAAAATCGTTGGGTGTGGGGACAATGCCTTTTCCAAAGTGGCGTTGCCAGACCCGATTCACGATCACACGCGTCGAAAGCGGGTTGTCGTCGCGGGCGATCCAGTTGGCCAAGGCGGTCCGGCGTCCGGTGGTCGATTCGGTAGGTGTGATTTTGGGCGGGTCGGCCCCCAGCAGCGCCAGGAACGACGGCGCGACCTCTTCTTTCGTGGTTCGGGTCAGCAGGTAGGTCGGCGCCGGCTCCGGTCCGACATCCGTGGCGACGAAGGCGTTCGGCAGCGGCGCCGGCTTGAGCGATTCGAACTTTTTTAACTCGGCTTGCAGTTCGTGATACCGCTTGAGTTTTTCCGGCTTGCCCTTGAGGGCCTTTTCATAGTCGTAACGGGTCGCCGCCCGCTGCGCTTGCCGGTGCACCAGATAGGACAATTGCCGCTCGTACGTGGTCTTCTCCGAATCCGGTTTGTGATAGATCGCCTGAATGTCGTCGGGAAACTGTCCGACAATATACGCCTGGTTGCTATCAAACGGCTCTTTCGCCAGGCCGTGCATCTCATCACGGATCGCCTTCGTGGCCTCTTCCCAGGCCTGTAACTGTTGGCGATGAGCGGCAACCTCGTCCGGGCCTGCCAACGGCCGCTCCATCGGCCAGGCGACCGACGACAGAAAAGCCTGCAAACCGTAATAGTCCTGCTGCAGAATCGGATCGAACTTGTGATCGTGACACTCGGCGCAGCCGATGCCGATCCCCAGGAAAGCCTCGCCGGTGACGCGAGTCATTTCGTTGATAATCAGCCCCCAGTGCATGCGCGCGTTGCGTTGGTTCCATTCGTAGATGCCGTGCCGCAAGTAGGCCGTGCCGATAAAGACGTCAGGGTCGTCCGGTGCAATCTCGTCGCCGGCCAGGTGTTCGCGGACAAACTGGTCGTAGGGCTTGTCGTCGTTCAGCGAACGGATCACGTAATCGCGAAAGGCACTGGCGCTCGGCCGAAACGCATCCTCGTTGTATCCGTCGCTTTCAGCGTACCGCACAACGTCAAGCCAGTGCTGTGCCCAACGCTCGCCGTAACGCGGACTTTCCAGCAGTTGGCGAATTAATCGTTGCCAGGCATCGGGCCGCTCGTCATGGACAAACTGCTCGATTTGAGCGGGCGTCGGCGGCAGGCCGTGCAGGTCGAAGTAAGCCCGGCGAACGAGCTCGTAGCGGTCCGCTTCGGGTGCCGGTTGGAGGCCCGCGGCAGTGAGCTTCCGCGCGACGAATCGATCAATTTCGTTTCTCGCCCAGTCGCCGCCGTCCTCGGGAACTGCTGGTTCACGAACCGGCTGGATCGCCCACCAGTTGCGGTCTTCCGCGGTGAATGTCTTTTCGGAACTGCGAATCAGGTCCGACTTGGAGTCGGGCCACGGTGCACCCATCTTCACCCAACGGGTCAGGATGGCGATCGAATCGGCACTCAACTGCCCCTTCGGCGGCATCTCGAACGACTCGTAGTTAATCGCCTCGATCAGCAGACTGGCTTCCGGGTCGGCAGGGACAATCGCCGGACCACTCTCTCCACCGGCGAGCATCGCGGCCAGCGAATCGAGCCGCAATTCGCCCTTCTGTTGCTCTGCGCCGTGGCATTGCACACACTTCGACGCCAACAACGGCCGCACGTTCGTTTCGAAGAATTTCAGTTGTGCGGTGTCGAGCGGATCGTCCGCCATTGCCAGGGACGGGATCACGGCCAGGCCGAACATCACGAAACTTCTGAAGATCATAACCACCTTTCGTGGGGTTAAACCGAAACCGTCACTCGATCGCCGGCAGGCCGCCCAGAAACACAGGATCAACATAGTGTTTATCATCCAATGCGTCCTGGAAAAACAGCCCTATTACCGTCTCGCCGGCCGATTCCATGGTGAGACCATAAATTGGATGGTATGGGATCTGAGGTCGTCGCGAAACCTCAGCGGGCTGACGTGAAAGGCGTCGCCGTCGGGCGGGTTGGCAAATGTCTGCAGGTCGAAGAAAACAATGTCAACGCCGGGACCGTTCTCGACCCTTGGCAAATTTTCCGGCTTCCCCGTTGACCAAGTGAATCTCATTGCTCGACCGGTGGTCGAGCCCCTCCGCATCGTAAACGTCCGCCGCCCCCTCAATCACGTGCACTTCCGTCTCACTTCTCTCGGCCACATGGACCGTAACCTTGACGGAATGAAGCAGCAGCCAAGGCGAGTCGGCATGGGGCCGCGACTGGCTACCGCGGCGCGCGGCGTCTGCTCGTTGGTCTTGTTGGACTCGCCGTTGGGCTGCGTCGCTAACCAGCCGCGGACCGATCATGCTTCTTTATTGACGACCGAACTGGCGCGGATACAGCGATCTGAGATGTCAATCCCGAACACCGACAGCAGATTCACAAAGGGCGCAGTATCCAGCCGCACGCAAACGGTGACACGCACCGTATCCACCATCAACGCGGGGCTTGCAGGAGGGTCACAGTCCAAGGTACCGGCTCGTTGCGGCAGGACGAACGAGGGATCTTCGAGAATCACGACGAGGCTGCTGCCGACGGTCAGGTTGTACGGGGCAAGGACGTATTCAACGACGTCTTCCAGATCGGCGATGTCCGCCCCTTTCCCTGCCTCGCGCGCGGCCACTGTGGCGGCATGGGAAATCCCGTAGCTGACGATTGCCGTAATGCCCAACTGCATAATGGCAAACGTCGCGATGACCAGCACGAGAACGCCGATAATGAACTCCAGCGTCACCGCTCCGCGCCGCTTTCGTCGCATCTTGTACGTCATCCCGTTATACCTCTCATCCCGGATTCGAGCACGCTTGCCACCGCTGCCAGGAAGCGGCTACCTACGGCGGACACGTTACATTCGCGATCGCCGTGAAGAGGTCCCCGATCTCGGTAATCAGGGCCAACCGGACCGCTGCGATACCGGCAACGACGCCGATGCCGACGACCGTCAGGAGCACCAGGTATTCGGCGAATACGGCGCCTTTGGCGGGACGGCGTCTGCGAGCTCGAAACACCACGCGTCTCATCATGTCACGCCCTTTTTGATAGCTAAGGGTTGTGGCAAACAGCCGCCTGCGACATCCCAGTGGGGTAACGCTTGTTGTATCTACTTTCCACCGTGATGACTCCAACCTGATCACGGCGCCGGGCGGACAACTTCGCAGATCGCGTGCCAAACAACTCGATGCGCATTCACGCCTTGGGAACAGGCAGCAGGCGGAAACAGGGCAAGACGCGTATGTCGTCTAAAGACAACATCGTGAGGTCTTCTCGCAACAGCGATCCAGGCAGAACGCCCGTCGATCCCCGCGTCGCAAGATGTTATCGCGGCCCGGCACAGCCTTTGCTTCCTGAGAGAGCAGGGCAGCGTGAAGATCCAGCCACGGCGGTCATCGACGCGGCCAGCAGAGCGTTTCAACACACTCAACACATCACGGCGTTATGACGAACCGATCCGGCCACAACAGTCGTCCCGTAGAATCGACGTGCGCAAACGGTCACCACCGCAGGCGGGCCGCGCGGCGCCATGGAGCCGTGACGCTTGAGATCATCCTGGTGACGCCCATCTATGCCATCCTGGCGTTCGCCGTCGTCGAGTTCGCCCTGTATCTCTGGAATTACCAGCAGGTGGCCATCGCCTCCCGAGTAGGCGGCGTCTTTGCTTCACAGACGTCGCCCCTGCCCAATGAAGGCGACGTCGCGGGCGACCCCGTTCCGTCCGCGATCACCGACGCAATTCTCCAACAACTTGCCAGTTCGGGAATCGACCCGTGTGCCATCATTCTGGAACATAACGTCAATATGTCGAGCGGTTTTATGGAACAGACGCTCAGGACCGACTACGTACCAGATTGCCCTGCGTGCTCCGAGCCGGCTACGGCAATTCCGCCCAACAGCGTACGGATTTCTGTGTGCGTGGCCCTGGAAGAACTGATGCCGAATTGCTTGCAGGCCTTCGGCTTCGACATCACGGGTTGCACAACGTATTCCTCGACGACGTTCTGTTACGAGCTCTAGCGAGGCAGGGCCTCGGACCGACGGCGAGCTAACGCTCGCGGCGTATTATTGATACTTGCGCAGCGAATGGACCAGGACGACCAACGGAAGTCCGCAGATATACGGCCGCGCGTTGCTTGCCGAAGGCTCGTTTGCCGCGCAGCCGTCAATCGTCCGCTCCCGTCGGTCGCGCCAACTTGACTCATTCGTAAAGCAACATCGGATACAAGCCTTCTCGACGGAATAGGCAGCGGGCGAACAACGATTCAGCGGGAATCGTCGTGCACAGGATGACCTACGGAACTGCAGTGAATTTACTGATCGCAGCCGAACGCCCAACGGTTGATGAATATCTCAGACGAGGGTGAATGCCGTCATGCAACACGCCACAAGCACATCTGCCGCACGATCACGCGGGCCGGGGCGATCACAGTGCAGGCGGCGCGGCGTCGCCACGATCTGGCTGATTCTTTCCCTGCCGATCTTTGCCATCCTGCTGTGCGCGGTCCTCGAAGTAGGGAACGCCTGGGTCGCTCGAGTCGAATTGGAAAACTCGCTTGAAGCCGCCGCCTTGGCTGCGGCGAAAGAATGGGGCCAGAATGCTGCCGCCAGCGGTCCAGGCTGGACGGCCGGCGGGCGAAGTCGCGGAATGCAACTTGCCGCCGCGAACACGGTTCGGGAACAGAGTGTCACGATCGCCTCCAACCTGGGGACGTACGACCTCGGGATGAATCCCAACGAGAACAAACTGTGCGACGACGTGAAAGGACCGCCGGTCGACGGCAATCTCGTGTTCGGGAAGATCATTGAGAACACGCTCACCGGCGAGCTGACATTTGATGCCAGCGAAGCTCCTTCCTGCGGAGCCGGAACGATTGTGGTCGACGCATCAGGCAGTGGAAATCTGCAAACCGCCCAAAACCGGGAATGGGGCATCTCGTTTCACAACACGCCCCTGACACCCGGCACGCTGCGCGTCGTTTCCGTCGTGCTGGACGCCCAGGCGATGGGTGGCACGTTTGTCTTTACGGGCGTTCCCCAAGTGTCCGCCAATCTGCTGGATGGCCTGGCTACTAACGCGGTGCGCGATACGAGCGGCAACAGCCAGGCCGACGTGTTCGGATTCGCAAATCCTGCCACGCAGATCACCTTTAGCATTTCCGGAGGCGGACGGTACTTGACAATCTTGTTTTCGGCCGATGGTGGCGACGACGGCTTTGCGCCCGGCGATCGCTTCCGATTCGGCGCGGCCGTGATTCGACCGCCGAATAACATCGACGGCGACGGGGTCGGTGGGCGTGTCGGTGTCACGGTCACCTTCAGCACGACAGCAGTCGCTTCGGGTATCCTGGTCGACAACACGGATCGCAAGAACGATTGCTATGACCCACGGCTGATCGATCCGGTCACCGGAACGTTCGTGGTCAATCCATCGGGAGTTGCCGACCTTCCTTGCCCACCCACGGCTGGTGTGGGCAGCAATGGGCAGTCGTACGTCCTGCTGAGCGGCTCAGGGCAGGATTTCTTTGGCGTTCGCGCTCAAGCAACGGTTCGTGTCAGCAGTATCTGCAGCAACTTGTTTGGAATTCCCGTTGCGGATTATTGCGTCTCGGCCAAGACCATCGCCTTGTATACGTGCTCGACGCGCCGGGCCCGCTTGGTCCGCATCGAGAACTTTATTTGTGCATCAGGAAACGGCGCCGACTGAGCAACGCGTCACCGACCATTTCCTGAAGACCTTTCGCTTCCTGGAGGTCACCGCCGTTGCCGGACGGTGGACGCCTGGCACGACCGCCTGGCCCTACAGCGCAGGAAGAATCGCCGCGCGGCGTCTCCGGCCGTTTCCCTCCTAACGCGTCGGCTGGCCCGCTGGCCGGCGCTTTCGCCAACTTCACCTCCTTGAGTGCGCGTGCTTTGCTGTCTGGCCGCGCTGGGCAGGACCAGACAGGGACGAATCGCGAAAATCTGAAAACTTTTCGTGAAAGATCGCCCGCCAACCGGCCATTTGACTTGTAACAGGGCATGCCCCCTGAACTCAAAGCCAACAGCGCCAAGTCAAAAGGAGCGTCACCATGTCATTGTCATTGTGGAATGCATTCCGTACCGAATCAGCAGCATCGTCCGGCAAAAAGCGCCAACCACGCCGCAACCAGAAGCGGCGATTGCATTTGGAATCGCTGGAAGGGCGCCGCGTCTTCTCCGTGGCACCGTTTGACGGAGGAGGCGACGAACCACCGGCGCAGGATGATGACGACTCGACAGCGCCAGCCGTGGTCGCGGAGTTCGACGCGCAAGGTGCCGTGCTGGTCGCTTCCGGCTCGGTTGGCGACCCGACCACGTCGAGCGACGACGTGGTGATCGACGGCCGGATCATCACGGCCGAGAACTACGATTCGGCCCGAATGTTTGGCGATGTCCTGGCAACTGCATTGATCGCCGACCACCAGGAAGAAGAAGGGGCAGACGAACGTCAAGAGTCTCAGCCCAAACCGATCTTGATGGCGATCGCCAACCAGGACTTCTATCACCGCGAGTACTTCGAGACGCGTGAATCGCTGGAAGCCGCCGGCTTGGAAGTGGTCGTTGCCGCGGCGACGACGGAAACCGCCACGCCGCATGCCATCTCGGTGGTCGAAGGACGTGAACCGAATGTCACACCCGACCTGGCATTGTCCGATGTGAAGGCGGAAGATTATTCGGCGGTGGTATTTGTCGGCGGCTACGGTGCGGCCAGCTATCAGTACGCCAATGAGACAACGTACGACGGGGCCGCGCGAGACGATTCCGACGTCGTCAACGAGGTGGTCAATGACCTGATCAACGATTTCGTGGATCAAGACAAGTATCTGGCCGCGATCTGCAACGGCGTGTCGGTGCTTGCCTGGGCCCGCGTCGATGGTGCGAGTCCGCTTGCCGGCCATCGCGTGGCGGACTGGGCAGCCCACGTGCCGACCTCGCACGGCGGGACCATGCAGGAAACGCGTGACGACGTGGAGTCACCGGCCATCCTCGAGTACCTCGCCGAAACGAGCGACGATCACGAATCGACGACGGACGACGTCTTCATCGACGGCAATATCATCACCGCAGAGAATGTTGATTCCGCGTTCGAGCCTGTCCGCTCGTGGACCGATCTCTCGCTGGACCGGTAAGGAACGTGACAACCATGGTGACCGCGACTGTCCCGGTACCCCCGGTACCCCCGGTACCCCCGGTACCCCCGGTACCCCCAGTAGCCCCAGTAGCCCCTCGGGAGCCGGCCGATCCTGGCCGGCTCCTGGCCGTTCGAACTCCGGCAAGGTGACAACCGCGGAACGTCCCGCCAGCACCAGTTTCATCGTCCCCCAGGTCGTACTCTGCACGACCATTCCCGCCGTTCCCTTACCCGGATGATGATCAACGTGGCCACATCTTCACCGTCGAGGCCAGTTGCGCACGACGCGTTTACCCATTCCATGCTTAGTCGGTACCGGGGGCAGCCTCGCGCGTCATGAACGCACAACCATTCAGGGCAAGTCGCTCTGTCGCAATCGTTTGTGGCGAGCCTGCCCAAAGCGCCGCGCATCTCAACCGGAATGCGTTCGCGCCCGGATTGCCCTGATATCAACGGAACCGGGGCTGACGCCCATCGGCTGATGATTGTTCCGGGCTGACCGGCATATCGGCAACTGGCCAGTGTGCGATATCGCACAGCGCGCACGTGATGGTCAACAAAAACGGACCGGAGAGCCGCCAAGAATTCGCCCCTGTGTCGCTGGCATAGGAATTGCGACGCGAGGCGGGTGAACGGAGATGCCCGCCACGTCCGGACCCCGGGGGTACATGGACCAGATGTCACCAACGTATACACCAGCGCCGCAAGGGACGACTCGTCGTCAGCTCGCTCGGGAACGGGCGATTTCGCCGCCGTCCAGTGACAAGCGCTGGAAGCTGGTCGATGTCGCCATGCGACGGCGGGGTCACGCCGCCGATGCCCTGATCGAGACACTGCATACCGTTCAGAATTGCTTCGGCTACCTGGACGAGCCTTCATTGGAGTACGTCGCGAACAGTCTCGGTCTGCCCCTCAGCAAGGTCTACGGCGTGGCCACGTTCTATCACCTGTTCATGCTCAAGCCGCAAGGCAAACACACATGTGTGGTTTGCACCGGTACCGCCTGTTACATCAAGGGCGCCTTCGACCTGTTGGAGGGCATGCGGGCGAAGTACGACGTGACGACCGGCGAAACGACAGACGACCGGTTCCTATCGTTGCTCAGTGCTCGCTGTCTCGGAACCTGTGGACTTGCCCCGGCCGCCGTCTTGGACGGAGAGATCATGGGAAAGCTGACGGCCGCAGAACTGACCGATGAAATTGCGAGGCTTTCTTAGATGCATCTCGACGAACTCCAGGAGGTCGCAACTCAAACGCAGGAACGTTGTGCATCGTACAAGCACTGCCTGCGAATCTGCATGGCCGCCAGTTGTCAGTCGGTCGGGTCCGAGGAAGTACTGAATGATCTGAGCACCAAGGTGGACGAACTGGGGCGCGACGATATCCAAGTGAAAGGGGTTGGCTGCATGGGCCTCTGCTCGGCGGGACCGCTGGTGCGGGCCGACGACGGAGCGGGCTCACAATCGGTCCTCTACCAACAGGTCAGCGCCGCGGACGGCGAGGAACTGTTCGACAGCCTGGGCGCCGAACCGGTTGAGCGGTTGGTCTGCCCGACCGATGTGCCGTTCTTCACCCGCCAACAGAAGATTGTCCTGGAGAACTCCGGCGTCATCGACCCGGAGAACATTCACGACTACATCGCGGCAAGCGGCTATGCTTCACTGGTTCGCGCGTTGACGGAGATGACGCCCGAGATGGTGCTCCAGGAAGTAAGGGACAGCGGCCTGCGGGGGCGAGGCGGCGGCGGTTACCCGGCGGGCCTGAAGTGGTCCACCGTGGCCAAGTCGCTGGAAGGACAAAAGTACGTCGTCTGCAACGCCGACGAGGGCGATCCGGGAGCGTTCATGGATCGTGCCGTTTTGGAATCCGATCCACATCGGGTCATTGAAGGTATGGCCCTGGCGGCCTATGCGGTGGGGGCCAACCAGGGATTCATTTACATTCGCGCCGAATATCCGCTGGCGGTCGACCGCCTGAGGGCCGCCGTGCGGCAGGCCACTCGGCTGGGATTGCTGGGCCAGCATATCTGCGAAACACAATTCAGTTTCGATGTCGAGATTCGACTCGCCGCCGGCGCCTTTGTCTGCGGCGAGGAAACGGCCCTGATGGCTTCCATTGAAGGCCAACGCGGCCAGCCGCGCCCTCGGCCTCCCTATCCGGCCGACGAAGGCTTGTGGAACTGTCCCACCCTGATCAACAACGTGGAGACGCTGGCCAATATTCCGGCCATCGTCCGTCACGGCGGCGAGTGGTTTCGGGCGATCGGTACGGAACAATCAAGCGGCACGAAAGTCTTTGCACTCGCCGGCAGCATCAAAAACACCGGGCTCATCGAAGTGCCGATGGGCATCGCGCTTCGCGAGATCATCGAAGAGATCGGAGGGGGTATCCCGAACGGACATCGCTTCAAGGCCGTTCAGACCGGCGGACCGTCGGGCGGTTGCCTGCCGGAAGAGCACCTGGATATGCCGGTCGAATACGACACGCTGATCCGAGCGGGATCGATCATGGGCTCCGGCGGGATGATCGTGATGGACGACACGTCATCCATGGTGGACGTGGCCCGCTTCTTCATGGAGTTCTGCATGACCGAATCGTGCGGCAAGTGCATTCCCTGTCGTGCCGGCACCTACCAGTTGCACGAACTCCTGGAAAAGCTTGGCGCGGGAGAGGGCACCGCCGCGGACCTGGCATTGCTGGAAGATCTATGCGAAGTGGTCAAAGCGACCAGCCTCTGTGGTTTGGGGCAAACCGCCCCCAACCCCGTGCTCAGCACACTGCGTTATTTCCGTGACGAGTATCTCGAGAAACTGCAGCCCGATCCACTGGCCGTCAGCGCTCCAGGGAGAGAGAGTTAGCATGTCGCGTCTGCCATCCCCGGCGATCAACCCGCCCAAGATTCGCGTCATCACGCTGCAAATCGACGGAAAAGACGTCGGCGCGCGGGAAGATGAGACCATCCTGGAAGTCGCTCACGAAAACGACATCCGGATCCCCACGCTCTGCTACCTGGACGGGCTGAGCACCTGGGGCGCATGCCGGCTGTGCGTGGTTGAAATCGAGGGAAGCAGGAAGCTGCATACGGCCTGTTCGACGCGCGTGGCCGAAGGTATGCAGGTGACGACCAACAGCGAGCGACTTCGCCGTTACCGACGGACGATTCTGGAACTGCTGTTCGCCGAGCGGAATCATGTCTGTTCCGTCTGCGTCTCCAACGGTCATTGCGAATTGCAGGATCTGGCCGCCGAGTGCGGGATGGACCATGTGCGGTTCAGCTATCGCAACGCGCCATACCATGTCGATCCGTCGCACGATCTGTTTCGCGTCGACCACAATCGGTGCGTGCTCTGCACCCGCTGCGTGCGCGTCTGTGACGAAATCGAGGGCGCACACACCTGGGATGTCATGGGCCGGGGCGTTGACTGCCTGGTGATTACCGATTTGAATCAACCCTGGGGCGAGAGTAGCTCGTGCACCGCCTGTGGCAAGTGCGTCCAGGTCTGCCCGACCGGCGCCTTGACGAAAAAGGGTACGGCCGCCGGCGAGATGGAGAAGCACGGCAGCTTCCTGGTCTACCTGACGCAGATGCGAGGGAACCGATGAACGCCGCCGCCAAGATTTCACTGGCCACCGCCTGGCTGGACGGCTGCTCTGGCTGCCACATGTCGCTGCTGGATCTGGACGAACGGCTGATCGAGTTGGCCGAGCGAGCGGATCTCGTCTACAGCCCGATCGTCGACACCAAGCACCTACCGGCCAGCGTCGATGTCGGCATCCTGGAAGGTGCGGTCAGCACGGAGGCCGACCTGGAGAAGGCACGCCTGTTTCGCCAACGGTGCAATTACCTCGTCAGCCTGGGCGACTGCGCGGTCACCGGAAACGTTCCTTCAATGCGCAATCCCTTTTCACTGGCCGAGGTGATGGACCGAGCCTTTATCGAAAACGTGCAGGCGCAACCGCAATATCCTACCGAGGGTGTGCCGGCGCTGCTCCCGGTCGTGAAACCGGTTCACCACGTCGTCCGCGTTGACCTGTTTGTCCCTGGATGCCCCCCCGCGGCCGACACCATCTGGTATGTCCTGTCGGAACTGCTCGCCGGGCGAACACCGGACCCGGCCAGGGTCACGCACTTTGGAGCATGAGCAGGCCCATGGCCCGAACCATCAAGATCGATCCCGTTTCTCGCATTGAAGGTCACGCGCACATCACACTGCATCTGGACGACGCGGGCCAGGTCGACGACGCCAAATTTCATCTCACACAATTTCGCGGATTCGAAAAGTTCTGCGAAGGACGTCCGTTTCCCGAAATGCCCGCGCTGACCGCCCGCACGTGCGGCATCTGCCCGGTGAGTCATCTGGTCGCATCGTCGAAGGCCTGCGATCACCTGCTGAGTGTCACGATTCCCCCCGCCGGTGTAAAGCTGCGCCGCTTGATGAACCTGGCACAGCTTGCCCAGTCGCACGCCCTGTCCTTCTTTCATCTTTCCTCGGCGGACTTGCTGCTGGGAATGGATTCCGATCCGCAACAGCGCAATCTGATGGGGCTGCTATCGGTCGATCCCCAACTCGCCAAAGACGGCATTCGGCTGCGGCAGATCGGCCAGACAATCATCGAGATGTTGGGCGGTAAGAAGATTCACCCCGGCTGGATGGTTCCTGGTGGAGTCAATGAACCGCTCGCCAAGGAAAAATGCCAGGCCATGCTGGCGATGTTGCCCGAAGGACTGGAAATTGCCTTGCGGACGTTTGACGCTTTCAAGGGACTGGTGGCGAACTTTGACGAGGAGATTGAACACTTCGGCAACTTTCCCACTTTGTTTCTCAGCCTGGTTACGCCGGCAGGCGGATTGGAACATTACGACGGCCTGCTGCGGATCAAAGACGCCGAGGGAACGATCATCGAAGACATGGTCCCGCCGACCGAATACCAGCATCTGATTGGCGAGGCAGTCGAACCGTTTTCTTATATGAAGTTTCCCTACTACATGCCCGCGGGATACCCGGCCGGCATTTACCGCGTCGGACCGTTGGCTCGACTGAACAACTGCGACTTTTGCGGAACGCCCGCGGCGGATGCCCGCTTGAAAGAGTATCGGGCTCTGCAACCAGGCAAGCCGGTCAGCAGCAGTTTCCACTTCCACTTCGCTCGCCTGATTGAAATCATCTTCGCTCTCGAGCGGATGCAGGAGCTGCTGGAAGATCCGGAGATACTGGCCACGCGCGTGCGGGCGCGGGCCCGCGGCAACGCGAATGAAGGCATCGGCGTCGCCGAAGCCCCGCGAGGGACCTTGATCCACCACTACAAGATCGACGACGACGGCCTGATGACCTGGGCAAATCTGATCATCGCCACCGGGCACAACAACCTGGCGATGAACCTGGCCGTGAAGCAGGCCGCCGCCCATTTCGTTGACGGCAACAATCTCCACGAAGGAATGCTCAATCGAGTCGAAGCGGTCGTCCGCTGTTACGATCCTTGCCTCAGTTGCGCCTCCCACGCTTTTGGCCAGATGCCGCTCAAGATCCAACTCGTAAACGCGGGGGGCGACGTGGTGGACGAAATCGTACGTGATTGATCGAACAAGAGACTGACCATGCCCGCCGAAATGCAGACCCTGGTGATTGGCTTCGGCAACACGCTCCGCGGTGATGACGCGCTGGGGCGGATCGCCTGCCAGCAGTTGCGAACCATGGTTGAAGCGCGCCGGGTGAGAGTCGTCGATCAAGCGGCGCCGACGCCCGAACTGGCCGCCGACGTCGCTTCCGCCGCGCTCGTGATCTTCATCGACGCAGCACACGACGGCCCAAGAGATACGATCGCCACGCGCCGACTCACGTCGTCGAGCCCGCGACAAACCATGGCACATCGTATCGATCCCGGAACGCTCGTCGCCCTGGCCGGCCACGTCTATCGCCGACAACCGCCCGCCTACTTGATTTCGTTTCGGGGCAGATCGTTTGACCTTTGCGACAACCGACTCTCACCCGAAGCCGAGGCAGCCTGCAAAGACATTATCCAGCGAACGCTCGAGCTGATCGAGCGGGAAGGTCAACGAGCGGACAGGGCGTCACTGGCTTCCTGCGAGTAGCCAGGCAGCGAGGAAAACCACGGCGCCCCTCGCTCGATGATCGCGGCGTTGTCGCGCTGCTTTCGCGGCGCGAACGCCGACTGGAAGGGATTGGATGACGTATCATCCCGGATGAATCTCGAACGAACAACAGTTCAGCGGAAGTCGCTGTGTCGTTGTCGATTGAAGTGAACTTACACAAGGCGGCTCGCATATCAGCCGGAACGAGTTAGTGTCCGGTATTTTCTTCGATCAACGGAACCGGGGCTAACGCCCAACGGCTGATGAATGATCCGGGGCAAGATCTCCTCGAAGTAACTGCGGTGAATCTGGGTAAGCCCGCCCCGCTCCTGAAAATGGTGCGGGAACAAGCTACACCAACCGTGAGCATCATCGTCTTTCGTAGAGTGAAAATCGACAGTCATGGATCGAGCAAAAACTGAGATGGCAATCGAGCGGCGAGCCATTGAGATCCGCGGAACTGTCCAGGGTGTTGGCTTTCGGCCCTTCGTTTACCGTCTGGCCCGGCGATTGAATGTGAACGGATTCGTCAGGAACCGTGCCGGTTGCGTTGAGATCGAAGTGGAAGCCAGGCACGACATCCTTGATCGATTCGTGCATGAACTAAGAATGGGTGTTCCGCCGCTGGGCAAGATCGAACACTTGTCGCAGCGGACTCTGCCGCGGCAAGGAGGCGACGACTTCACGATTGAAGCGAGTTGCTCGGCGGATGCGGACGAGGTGGCCATCGCCCCGGATATCGGCACGTGTTCCGCATGTCTCGCGGAGATGTTTGATCCGCGCAATCGCAGGCACCGCTACCCATTCATCAACTGCACCAACTGCGGCCCGCGGCTGACGATCGTGGAAGGGGTTCCCTACGATCGGTTGCGAACCACGATGGCCCGCTTCGAGATGTGCGATGCTTGCCGCACAGAGTATCAAGACCCGAACGACCGCCGGTTCCACGCCCAGCCGATCGCCTGCTGGGATTGCGGGCCGCGATTGGCCTTGCACGCCGGTGACGGTAGCCAGCGCGATTCGAATGCCCCGCTGGCCGAGTTCGGGCGGGCTATCCTGGCTGGCCAGATCGGCGCACTCAAGGGTCTGGGCGGCTACCACCTCGTGTGTGATGCCCGCCGGGACGAAGCTGTCCGAGAATTACGCAGACGAAAGCAGCGTGACGAGAAGCCGCTGGCCCTGATGGTTGGAAACCTTGATGCCGCCAGCCGCTTGTCCTGCATCAGTGCCGATGAGCAACGGTTGCTGCTCTCTCCCCAACGACCGATCGTGTTGCTGCGCCGGAGGAGGTCGGCCGACGATCTGCTTGCACCCGGCATCGCTCCCGGCAACCCCAGCCTGGGCATCATGCTGCCTTACACGCCCATTCACCATCTCTTGCTCCACGATCTTTCGCTGTCGGAGGCCGTCGACGTGCCGCTTGTGATGACCAGCGGCAACCGATCCGACGAACCGATCGCCCATCACGACGACGACGCGCTGGAGCGACTGCGGGGAATCGCAGACATCTTCCTCACGAACAATCGGCAGATTCACGTCCGCTGTGATGATTCGGTAACCCGGGTTGTCTTGGGAACGCCCTCGCCGATCCGCCGCTCGCGAGGCGACGCTCCCAGCCCGATTCGCCTCCCCATCGCTTGTCCACAAACCGTGCTGGCCGTCGGCGGGCAGTTGAAAGGCGTCTTTGCGCTGGGGCAAGGGCAACAAGCGCGGCTCAGCCACCACCTGGGTGACTTGGACCAGTTGGACGCGTACCGGGCATTCGAGCGGGACGTCGAGCTGTACATGGCGCAAATGTCTGGCCGGCCGGCGCAGATCGTGCATGACCTGCATCCCGATTACGCCTCCACCAGGTTTGCGCACCAATTTGCCGACAACCGCGGGATACCGCGACTGGCCGTGCAACATCATCAGGCACACATCGCCAGTTGCATGGCGGACAACGGGCTCGCGGAACCGGTCATCGGCGTCGCCTTTGACGGCACCGGCTTGGGTACGGACGGGGCGATTTGGGGGGGCGAATTTTTTTGCGGCGGATATGGCGAATTGACCCGCACGGCCCATCTCCGCTATGTACGTATGCCGGGCGGCCAACGGGCGATCGACGAACCTTGGCGGATGGCCGAGGCCCACCTGGCCGATGCCGGGGCTCCGCCGCCGGATCCCTCGGACGATGTTTCTTCAGCCGAACGATCCGCCGTGCGGCAAATGGTCCGTCGCCAGTTCAACTCGCCTTGGACCTCCAGCGGCGGCCGACTGTTCGACGCCGCGGCGGCCCTGGTTGGCCTGCAACAGCGCGTCACCTTTGAAGGCCAGGCGGCGATGGAACTGGAATGGCTGGCCACGGATGCCGACGACAACGGCTCTTATTCGTTTGCCGTCAATGCGACCGGTCTCGTGGGGGACAATCCTCTGGTGATCGACACGCGACCATTGATCGGCGATATCGTCGCAGACGTGCAGCGATCCCTGCCGCTGTCCGCCATCGCTCGGCGATTTCACAACACGGTGATCGAGATCATTGCTGACGTGTGCCGCCGAATTCGCGCTGCGACGGGGATCGAGACCGTTGTCCTCAGCGGCGGCGTATTTCAGAATGTCTTGCTGGCGACCGGCGTACCTTCGCGCCTGGCCGAGAACGGATTTCGTGTCTACGGTCACCGGCAAGTGCCGGCGAATGACGGCGGACTGAGCCTGGGGCAACTTGCCATCGCGGCGGCGCTGGAGCCGCCTCACGATACCACACGGCCGAAACCGGTTTCTGTATCCTGCAAAGCGTGACACCACCATGTGCTTGGGCATTCCGGGGAAGATTGTCGAGACGTTCACCGAGGCCGACATGCCGATGGGCAAGGTCGATTTCGGCGGCGTTTTCAAAAATGCCTGCCTGGCGCATACGCCTCAGGCCCAGGTCGGACAGTACGTCATTGTGCATGTCGGATTCGCCCTGCAAGTGATTGACGAGGAACAGGCGCAGCGAATCTTCGCCCTCCTGGACGAGATGGACGAGTTGGAAGAACTGCACGGCTCCGGCCCCGGTTTGGAGCCAGGTGGCGGCCGATGAAGTATCAGGACGAGTACCGCGATCCCGATGCGGCCCGCCGGCTGGCCGACGCCATTGCGCGGCTGACCACCCGCCCCTGGACGATCATGGAATTGTGTGGAGGCCAGACGCACACGATCCTCAGATACGGCGTCGATCAGTTGCTGCCGCCGCACGTGGAGCTGGTACACGGTCCCGGCTGCCCGGTATGTGTGACACCGCTGGAGTTGATTGACGCCTCGATCGAGATTGCCGGGCGGGCGGACGTCATCTTTTGCTCGTACGGCGACATGCTCCGCGTGCCGGGCAGTCGCGACGATCTGCTCAACGTGAAAGCGGCCGGCGGTGATGTGCGGATTGTCTATTCGCCGCTCGACTGCCTCAAGATTGCAGAAGAGAATCCCGATCGGACGGTCGTCTTCTTCGCCGTCGGCTTCGAGACCACCGCGCCGGCGAACGCGATGGCCGTTTGGCAAGCCAGCCGTCGGCAGATCGAGAATTTTGCCGTTGTCGTTTCGCATGTGACGGTTCCTCCGGCCATGACGGCGATTCTCGATTCGGCCGAGAATCGGGTGGAAGGATTTTTGGCGGCAGGTCACGTCTGCACGGTCATGGGTTACGAAGAATACGAGCCGCTGGCCGCTCGGCGCAAGGTTCCGATCGTCGTCACCGGATTTGAACCCCTGGACCTGCTCGAAGGTATTTACCGCTGCCTGTGCATGTTGGAAGCGGGCCGGCACGGTGTAGAAAATCAGTATTCCCGCGTCGTGCGTCGGGAAGGTAACACGGCCGCCCGCCAATTGATTCATGAGGTGTTTGAAGTTGCCGATCGCCGGTGGCGGGGCCTGGGCCTGATTCCCTGCAGCGGCTACCGCCTGCGCCACCAGTATCAGCAGTTCGATGCGCTGCAGAGATTCAAGCTGGCGGAACGCCATGTGGCTGAACCCAGCGACTGCATCAGCGGCCAGATCCTGCAGGGGGTCAAGAGACCCTCCGATTGCCCGTCCTTCGGGAAAGCTTGTACGCCCCAGCATCCCCTGGGTGCGACCATGGTCTCCTCCGAGGGCGCCTGCGCCGCATACTTTCACTACGGCAGGCAAACGGACAGCGAGGCGCTGCATGCCGAATGAACGCGACGGGCGACTCGATGCCCGGGAAAACGAAAACACCGTGTGCCCTGTGCCGAGGAGCCAATACGACCACGTTCTGCTGGGCCACGGCAGCGGCGGAAAACTGAGCGCCGACTTGATCCAGAATGTCTTCCTGCCCCATCTCGACACCGGTCCCGTCACCGAGCTCGAGGATTCCGCGACGATCCCGTGCGACCCGCGCGATCACCAGTTGGTCATGACGACGGACTCGTTCGTGGTGCGGCCGCTGTTCTTCCCGGGCGGGGATATCGGGCGTCTGGCGGTTCACGGCACCGTAAATGATCTGGCGGTCTGCGGCGCGCAACCGCTGAGCCTGTCCGCGGCATTCATTCTGGAAGAGGGCACGCCAATCTCAGATCTCGAGCGAATTGCCGCTTCCATGCGGGCTGCTTGCGACGAAGCCGGCGTTCAGATCGTGACGGGCGACACCAAGGTGGTCGATCGCGGCAAGGGAGACCAGGTCTTCATCACGACCACGGGGATTGGGCTGCGGCCCGCCGGGCTGGCCCTTTCGATCCGCAACGCCCGGGCGGGTGACACGATTCTCGCCTCCGGAACGCTGGGCGACCACGGCGTCGCCATCATGTCGCTGCGTGAAGGCATTCAGTTCGAAACCACCGTGGAGAGCGACACCGCGCCGTTGAACGGATTGACCCGAACAATGCTGCGCGTTTGCCCTCGCATTCGTTGTATGCGCGATCCAACTCGCGGCGGCCTTGCCAGCACGCTCAACGAACTCGCGACCGCTTCCCGTGCGGGCGTGAAGATCGACGAGGCCTCGATTCCCGTTCGCGACGAAGTGCGAGCGGCCTGCGACCTGCTCGGCTTGGACCCTCTGTACGTGGCCAACGAAGGAAAGTTGATTGCGGTCGCCCCGGCGGAGGACGCCCAGCGCCTGCTGCAAGCGATGCGCGAGCATCCCCTTGGCAGAGATTCCGCGATCATTGGCCAGGTGGTCGATGAACATCCGGGAATGGTGACGCAGCGGTCGTTGATCGGGGGCGAACGGATCGTGTCGATGCTGGCCGGAGAGCAACTACCGAGAATCTGTTGAGCGGGGCCATGCACGAATTGTCCATTGCACTGAACATCGTCGAGATTGCCGCCGCCGAAGCAGCGCGGCACGGCGAATCGGCAGTCAGCGCCGTCCACGTCCGACTCGGACCGCTCTCCGGTGTGGTCAAGGAAGCACTGATCTCCGCGTTTGAGATTGCCCGCGAGGACTCGCCGCTGGCCGGTGCTGAATTGGTCGTCGAAGATGTGCCCATCCGGTTTTACTGCCGGCTTTGCCGGATGGAAGTCACCGTGGCTTCGCTGCAAGCGTTCGTCTGTCCCAGGTGCTCGTCACCGGCCGGCGACATACTGAGCGGAAAGGAATTGGAGGTCCGGTCCTTGGAGATTGAAGCATGAGCGGCCACAAGACAACACGACTGGTAGAAGTCCGCACCAAGATTCTCAAGGAAAACGACGTCGCCGCCCGCGCCTTGCGGCAACGTTTTGAAGACGAGGGAGTCTTCGTGGTCAGCCTGGTTTCCAGCCCGGGCGCGGGTAAGACGATGTTTCTCGAGCAGACGTTGTTGCGGCTGCGTGAGCGGTACCGAGTCGCGGCGCTGGTGGGCGACCTGGCAACCGAAAACGACGCGCAGCGGCTGGCCCGCGCCGGCGTGCCGATCCGCCAGATCTGCACCGGCACGGTTTGCCATCTGGAAGCAGACATGGTGCGGACCGCCCTGCGCGACGTCGATACAGCGAAGCTCGATTTTCTCTTCATCGAAAATGTAGGCAACCTTGTCTGCCCGGCCAGCTACGATCTGGGTGAAGCGCTCCGCCTGGTACTCTTTTCCGTTACCGAAGGCGAGGACAAGCCGCTGAAATATCCGACCATCTTTAACACGGCCGACATCTGTGTCCTCACCAAGATGGACCTGGCGGACGTGGTCGAATTTGACCACGCGTCCGCCCTGAACAGTGTCCAGGCAGTCCGGCCAGGGATGCAAGTCCTGGACGTCTCAGCCAAGTCGGGGGTGGGAATGGACGCATGGATTGAGACGCTCTGTGGTCGAGCGGCGCGGTAACACGCGCCCAGGACGATGCTTGGCCGGGACAATGCGTGGCCGGGACAATGCTTGGACGGGCGATGCCTCAGTTGCAATGCCGCGGCCGGGTCTCGATTGCCCGTCCGTTGACCGGAGGCCATGCTCACGCGATTCACACGCACACGCTGGCCGTCCAGAATGGACTACGAAGAACCGATTCCTACGATGAACGGAAGCCCCGCGGCACGCCGATGCGATTGTTGAGCCGCTCGATTTCGCGATGGATCAGGTCCAAGTTCGAATCGCGCACGGTCGGCAACTGGAAGCGGGCCTGCCGCACGATGCTGTAGTCGAGGTCGGCGACGACCAATTCCTCATCCTCGCCGCCGATTGCAAGGGTCTTGCCGTGAGGGTCGACCACGCGACTGCCGCCCCAGTACGTTTCCCCATCCCGTTTGCCGCAGTGATTGGCCATCACAATCGGCATCCCATACAGCATCCCGTAGAACGACAGGGCGGTACTCCATCCTTCGGGGTTGGAGAAATCGAGCCCCACCGCTTCACGTGAAGACGCCACGGGAATGATGAGCAGTGTCGCCCCGTAGAGACCGGCCAGATGGATCAGTCCCGGGTTCCACGAATCGGCGCAGATAAAGATCGCAGCAGTCCATGGCGGCTCGTGAACAAACACGTCGACGTAGCGGCCGCGGGCAAAGTACTTGGCTTCCTCGAGGTTGCCGTAAGTGGCAAGATTCAGCTTGCGGTGGATGAACTGAACTTTGCCGTTGCGGAGTGCGGCTGCCGAATTGTGGAATTGGGCCGCCAGACCTTCCTCGACAAAGCCGGCAACGACAGTCATCTCGCCCGCCCGCTCCGCGATCGCCAGGAGCCGATTGTCGTCGCGCGTAATGGCCAGGTCAGGGGTCTTGGAACGCAACTGGTAGCCGGTAAGCGACAGTTCCGGAAAGACGAGCAATTCGACACCGCGCTCCTTCGCTTCGTCAATGAAGGCGAAGTGCTTTTCCAGGTTGTCGCTGATGTTTGCCTCGGTCGGCTCGATCTGCGCAGCGGCGACGCGCAGCTTCGCCGTTCGGAATTCGTTGAAATCTTCCATGGGTCGCTCGCTAGATTAGTTACCGACTCCCACTCGATCTTCAGCCCAGGTACCAGCATGTTGGAGAATCATTTCCGGGTTCTCGAACTGGTCGTGCAGGATGTCTCGGTAGAGGCGGGCTTCCGTTTCGCGATCTACGGGCGATGACATTCCGGTCGCCATCGACAAGGCCTCGTCCAGCGTGTCGACGGTACCTGTCCCCTCGTCGAACTGAGCTTTCTTGCGCCAGACCAACGCTTCCGGCAGCAGATCCTTGCAAGCTTCCCGCAAAATCCACTTCTCCGTCGCATTGCCGTCGTGTTGATCGGTAATCCGCATCTTGAGTGAGGCTGGGATCGACTGGGCAAAGTCGATCAAGTCGCGATCAAGGAACGGGGTACGAGCTTCCAGTCCCTGCGCCATGGTTACCCGGTCCACACGCTGCAGGTTGATGTTGTGCATGGTCGTCAACGAGCGCGTCAATTCATCCGCCAGTTCGCGAGGCGAATGGGCGTAATCGTGGTGGTAAGCATAGCCGGCAAACAGTTCGTCGGCCCCTTCCCCGGTAAGCACCGCCTTCACGTGCCGGCGTGCCAGCGTGGTTGCAAAATGCGTCGGTATCGCACTCCGCACCAGGTCAACGTCGGCGCTTTCCAGGTGGTAAATCACATGCGGAAGTGCCTTCGCAATGTCCTCGGCGCGGAACGTCATTTGGCGGTGTTCCGAGCCGATATGTCGGGCGACTTCGGCGGCCGCGACGATATCCGGGCTTCCCTCGAGCCCGACCGAAAATGTCTTGAGGGGATGATCGATCGCCTGTGCGGCAATCGCCGCGATGATCGACGAGTCCAACCCGCCGGAGAGAAATGAACCAACCTCGATGTCGGCTACCATCCACTTCCGCACCGCGTCTTCCAGCGTCAGCCGCAGTTCACGACAGACAGACTCGACGTCCAGTCCCGGCTCTGCCTCCGCCGCACCTTGCGCGATGCGAAACCAGCGACGGGTTCCGTCCAGGCTGTCAAACATCTCCCCCGGGTTGATCGCTTCGATCTCGCGGAACCCCAAACCGTCAAACGCCTTGAGTTCGGAACTGAACGCCAGACCGTCATCAATTCTCGCAACGTAGAGCGGCTTGATACCAAGCGGGTCGCGGGCCGCGATGATGCGCTCTGGTGTGGCAAGCACAAAGGCGAACATGCCGTCCAGCTTCGTGACCCACCGCAGTTGATTCGAGCGGAACAGGTGAAGAATCGTCTCACTGTCGCTGCGAGTTTCGAAAGCGCTTTCGCCGAGAATCGCGCGGAGATCGCAGTAGTTGTAGATTTCGCCATTCGCCACCAGGATGTTGTCGGCAGCATAGATCGGCTGTGACCCGTCGGACGGTCCGATGATCGACAGTCGGCAATGCGCCATGATCGCAGGCACATTCGGCGAGCGATACACTTGCGTCTCGTCAGGCCCGCGATGCTCAATTTTGTCGATCATTCGCTTGGCAAGCGTCTCGTCGTCATGCTTCCATAAACAAGCAAAACCGCACACAGGATAAGACTCCGCTGAGAGGATTCGTGGGCAACAGGAATCGATAGCCGGCGAACTTCACGCGCCTTTTCTGCTGGGTGCATTCGTCGCGACCGGCACACCGGTTCGCGCTTAGCGCGCCTTCCCAATGGTAGCAGCTTTGGGCTCGCTTGCGGGCCGTGACGACACTCGGTGGATCAATGCCGTCCGTTCGGTGTGGTTGTACGTCGCGGGAAAGTCAATAGATTGGAGCGCATGAATAAACGCCACCGCATCAAATTTCCGCCCGCCAGTTCTGTAACACTGGGGCAAGACGAAGTCGTTTTTAGTGTGATCGAAAATGGCGAGGCTGCCAGCCTGCGATTCCATGATTATGCCGAAATCTACAAACGGCCCGGTTTGTATGAGCAGATCTTCTACGAGCGCCTGAAGTGCAATTCGCCTGGCAAGGTCGCCGAGTTACTGAAGCGGGCCCTCAACACCGTCCGGGAACCACTCAACGAGCTACGGGTGCTCGATTTGGGCGCTGGCAACGGCATGATGGGCGAAGTCCTTAAGACAGACGGCGTCGCCCGATTGGTCGGCGCGGACATCATCCCGGAGGCGCGCAATGCGGCCTATCGCGATCGGTCCGGAGTCTATGACGACTATTATGTCGCCGATCTTGCGAATTTGGATGCAGAGACGCATGACGAGCTGCAGGAATGGTCGTTCGATTGCCTGACCTGCGTGGCGGCGCTCGGCTTTGGTGACATTCCACCACGGGCCTTTTTCAATGCCATGAAGCTTGTTCGGACCGACGGCTGGCTCGCATTCAATATCAAGGAATCATTTCTCGATCACACGGAACAGGCTGGTTTTGCGCGCCTGATTCGCGAACTGATCTTCTCGAAGTACCTCGACATCTACCATCTCGAGCTCTACCGTCACCGCCTTTCGATGGAAGGTACGCAGCTCTTCTACTACGCACTGGTAGGCCGCATGACCGCTTCGATTCCTGACAATTTTCTTGAAGAACACGGCATCGAAGACTGACGGGCACGTCAACCAGCAAGCCTGCCAAAGGCAACGCGTGCCGGGGCGACGCCGCAGCAAAAGCCAAACCTTCTCCGATTTGGCCGACAGCCCGATCGATCCGGATTTTCCTGAAAAAATGTCCGATTCGTGTCAGAATCTCCGCCGACCGGGGTTAGGTAGGATAGCCCCTGAAGGAGGTTGTTGTGCCGGAGTTTCCAGAAACACGCGAAAGCCTGCTCGTCCAGGTCCGTGACCCGTCAAATTGCCGGGCTTGGAACGAGTTCGAGCAACTCTATCGCCCGGTCATCTTTCGGATCGCCCGCGCCAAGGGGCTACAGCACGCTGACGCCCTGGATCTCGTGCAGCAGGTCTTGATCTCGGTAGCAGCATCGATTGACCGCTATAAGAAACAAGAAGCCGGCGTGCGGTTCCGGAACTGGCTGAGCCGCGTTACGCGTAACGCGATTCTGAAAGCACTCACCCGGCACCCGCGTGATCGGGCGGCCGGGGGGACTGGGGCATTCGATGTACTGGCTGCGATTCCGCACGTGGATCCAGAGGCAGACGCCCTGATCGAGCTCGAATACCGTCGCGAACTGTTTCGTCGGGCTGCCGAGCGGGTTCGCGGTGAGGTTCAGGAGGCCACCTGGCTCGCTTTTGAGCTCACGGCACTACAGCAAACCCCGATTCACCGCGTTGCCGAAATACTGGATGTCTCGATTGGTAGCATCTACGCCGCCCGCAGCCGAGTCATGCGGCGAATTCGCAATGCCGTTCTTCAATTTGACGCACCGTCAACGGAAGAGGAGTCGTCCCATGCATTCGACTGAACAAGCGTGCGATATGCAGCGCATCAAAGACTACCTCGAAGATCGGCTCGGCGAAGACGAACTCGCCGAATTCGAGCAGCATCTGGGTCAGTGCGACCACTGCCGCTGCGAATTGCAGCAGTCCGCGGCGGAACCGCAGATGTGGCGTGATGCTGTCGCCCTGCTGGGCAGCAAAGTCCCCGATTCGCCGGGAGACGCGTCATCTGCAGTCAGCCAGGGCTCGCAAGGCCGCAAGGTTCTCAGTGTATTGGATTCGTTGGCGCCGACCGACGATCCGCTGATGTTGGGTCGCATCGGTGAATATGAAGTCAGCGGTGTGGTCGGTGTGGGCGGGATGGGCGCCGTCCTGAAGGGATTCGACAAGTCGCTTCGCCGAGTTGTCGCGATCAAGGTGATGGCACCGCATCTTGCCGACTGCGGCTCGGCCCGGCTTCGTTTCCAGCGCGAAGCCCGCGCAGCGGCCGCCATCACCCATGACAACGTGATTGATACCTACGGCGTTTCCGAAGCCAACGGGCTGCCCTACCTGGTGATGCCTTTCGCTCGAGGACCGTCATTGCAGAAGCGAATCGACGAAAGCGGACCTCTCTCGGCCATTGAAGTAGTGCGCATCGGGCGTCAGATCGCTGCCGGACTGGCTGCCGCCCACGAGCAAGGGCTCGTCCATCGTGACATCAAGCCGGCCAACATCTTGCTCAATGAAGGAATCGAGCGTCTCTGGATTACGGACTTTGGTGTCGCTCGCGCAATGGATGACGCATCCATGACGCAAACGGGCCTGATCGCGGGCACTCCGCAATACATGTCTCCCGAACAGGCGCGTGGCGAAACGGTCGATCATCGCAGCGACTTGTTCAGCATGGGCAGCATCCTGTATACCGCGTGCACGGGGCGCCCACCGTTTCGCTCTGAAGCGGCCTACGGGATTCTCCGTAGAATCACCGATACCGATCCCACGCCGATTCGGGAAATCAATCCCGACGTTCCGCAGTGGCTATGCCACGTCATTGAACGCCTGATGGCCAAACATCCGGCGGACCGATTTCAAGGTGCCGAGGAGGTCGCCGAACTGCTCGAAGGGTGCCTGGCTCACCTCCAGCAACCGACGCGGATGGCGCTCCCTTCATGCCTGACCGGCCCGCCGGTTTTTGGGGACACGTCCCGCCCCCAACCGCGGGGGCAGCGCGCGGCCCATGCGGACGTCTCCCGACGTCGACTTCGACTGCGGCGGATCGGCATCTGGGGCGTTGCGGTTGCCGTGTCGCTGGCGGCGATCGGCTTTCTTGCCTGGCAACTAACCGCTCCCGCGGACGTTTCCGGCGTGTGGGAGGGAGAATCCTGGTCGAATGTCGAACTCTCCTCGTCGCCGGCTGCGGCCGGTTGGTACACCGGGACATTTACCGACGCGGCGGGTCGGAAAGGCGTACTTCAACTCGAATGGTCGCGTCTCCAACTTCGCTACAACGGCCGCTGGCGAATCGGCGAAGGCCGTGCCGGCTCAATCACGCTCCGCGTGCGCGATGCGGGCGGGATCCGCGGAGCGCTCGCCGTGGATGCCGGCATCCCTCTCGACGCAGCCGAACCACGCCTCCGCGAATTCATCTGGCAAACCTCACCCGATGGGCGGCACCAACGGCCCTTGCCGAATCCCGCGGTTGAGGCGCAGAACGACCCACATCCGTCCGGCGCCGCACCACTGAAAGGAACTCAACACGTTGCGCAGAACGCCAATTCGATCGCGACACCGCTCCAACCGCTCAGCGCCGCCTTCGGCCCGGCCCCGGAACTCGCTCGACGTTTCCGCGAGCTCCGTAATCAGCTTCGATCCGAGGAGAAAAGCCTTGCACATTCTCAAGCCGGCCTGGTGAAGGCAGAGAAGGAACTATCGGACTACCAGGCAGCGATTGCCGACGACGACAAAATCACGCCGGAGAAACGCCGCACATTGGAACGGACAGTCCAGTCGCAGATGAAAGCCCTCAAGGCAAGTCGCGAAAACGTCAACAACTGGCAGGCATCCATCACCGAGCTTAAACAGGAATGGGAAGCCGCGGTCGTCGAACGAGACACCGTGATCGCAATTCTCAAAACGCAGCTCGAAGCTGCCGTCGATCACCATGAGGCCAAGCAGACATTGGCAGAATTCGCCAAGCGTCACTTTCAACTGGGCGAAGGGCAAATGCACGATATCATCGAAGCAACGCAGGCCGCGACCGCTGCGGCAGCAACGGTTCGCCAACTCGAGTTGCTACTCGAGTATTACGCGAACCTTGGCAGCGGCCTTGTCGGCACGAACGACGAGCCCGTGAGCCCGTCCGAGCCGCACGCAGCGCCTTGAATACGGCATGCGGGCAAGCGATGACGGTCATATTCTTCGTTGGGGCAACGCTCGATGCATGCTGAGTTCGCCGGCGCGCTTGCAGCGTGCGGGAAACCGGGCTGAGCGCGCGGAGCCATCCATGTCGGTGGGAACCGGCCTTCACGACGTCAATTCGTCGCGCCACATCCGCCGGATGATTTCGGCCTTGCGCTCCACCCAGCGAATACTCTTACCAACACGATCAGCAATCTCGGCATGGGAATACCCCTCCAGCCGCCACAACGCGACTTGTCGTTGGCCGTCGTCGAGCTGCATCAGCAGGTGTTCACAACTGGACGCAAGTTCATCGAGATCGGCGGGCGTCGGAGTCGCTTCGATTGCCTGAGCGATGCCGGCTGGCCAGCCATCTGCCCCCAGCCGTGCAAAGGCCGACTCCCCTAGCACCTTCCCGCCACCCCGTTTCAATGCTTGCTCGCGGTCTCGAGCCTTGGCAGCTTTCCGCCCGGTCAGCATCACCAGGATTTGCCAGAGGTCGCTCCGATCCTCAAGCCGGCGAAACCTCCCCGCCTGCGCCCCTCGGATCAGACTGAAGAATGCCTCTTGCACGACATCTTCACCATCCGCTGCCCCCTGCCGAATGCCTTCCAATCGTCTCTGTGCGACCGCGACAAGGCGCTCAACATAGTGATTCCAAATCCTCAGCGCAGCCTCTTCGTCTCCGCCCTTCACGCCAGCGATCAGCGCCGTAACATTCGTGTCCGAGAACTCTTTCATTGTCGAGGCAATCTGCTGGGCGAATCGTCCGCGCCCGACCAGGGAATGCTTACCGGCTGATTCGCGATTCTGCAGCGTCCCAGCATAGCCAGAATTGCGGCCATTTCACATTGGCTCGCCGATTAATGTTGGCGGGTAACACCCCGCAAATCGTAGTCTGCTATTGGAGTCCCGATTCAGCAAGAAGGTAAGGTTTCGCCATGTACGCCACCCATCGTAGCAGAGACTGCAGGCCCGCAATTCGGAAGAGACGGAAACCACTGCGTTCGTTTGAGATCCTGGAACGGAGAAATCTCCTAACTGCCACGACGGGTGTCCTTTACGAACTATTCACCGACCCGTCTCTGACGACGCGGGGGCTGACCGGCAGTTTCGTCGACAGCAGCTTGCGCCTCGTCGATGAGGCAGACTGGAGAGTTACACAAGCGATCGTTGGAACTCGCGTCGACCCTGAATTGTTCTTTCCCGGTTCGTCTCTGGGCGACCGGAATGCCGTGGGAGTCACCGGCGGGACAGACTCCGACTGGGATGAGTTCTCTGTGCAATGGGATGGCATGATCCGCATCCTTGATGACGACACACGACTGACGGCCCGCAGCGAAGGCGGCAGTCGTGTCTGGATAGACCTTGATGGTGACGGCTCGTTTGCAGGAGATAACGAGTTGCTTGACAACAACTGGGGTGAGGGCTTGCGGGGAACGTCAAGCCTGGGGGAAACGGTACCACCGGGCATCTACTCGATCCGCGTCCAGTTTGAAGACGACAGCGGGCCGAACACACTCAGCCTGTATTCCAATGAGATTCCGTCATTGGCGGATGATTCATTTCAGTTCTTTACCGACGAAACGCTTTCGATTCCGGGGCTTTGGGGATCGTATGTTGACGGGTCTCTCAGAGCGGCAAACGAAATCGATTGGCGAGAGACGCAAACCATCGCTGGACAGCGCATCGACGAGTCGATTGACTTTGACACGGCGAATTGGGGCCAGCGCGGGGAGGTAGGGATCACGTCGGGCTCGGACAGCAATTGGTCGGATTACTCGGTCCAGTGGGACGGTGTGGTGCGGATCCTCAAAGATGGCGCACACCTGGCGACCCAGAGCGACGATGGTAGTCGGATGTGGATCGACCTGGATCGGGATGGTCTCTTCGATCCCGTTACCGAGTTGTTCAACAACAACTGGGGTAACGGTCAGACCGTGCAGACTGGGAGCGCGTCGCCAGCCCTTGATGCCGGTGTGTATTCGGTCCGAATCCAGTATGAAGAGGCCTCCGGTGGCAACATTTTTCGGGTTGTTGCCTTGGCGGCGCCACAGATTCGTGTCGCTTATGTGATTCCGTCCAACCGGACCCCGCAGCCAGGAGGAGCGGCAGCTCTCGCAGAGTACCTCCCGCGACTACAACGGTGGTTTGCCGAACAGATGGACCGCAATGGATTTGGGCCCCAGACGTTTCTCTATGAAACCCTACCTAATAGCGTGCTCCCCGTAGTCCACCAGGTTCATGTCGGTACCAGCGATGATTCCCTGCGGCAGGACCTTTGGCCAACTACGCTCCAGGCGGCGGAAGCTGCCGGCGTTCCCGTCTGGTCGGACGGACAGATCTGGCTGGTAGTGCCGGAAACTGTGCTCCAAGACCCTGACGGCTCGATAACTGGCGGGGTCGCACTGGGAGCCGGATTCGGATCGGGCCGGGGAGGAGGCGTAGCGATGCTGGGCGCGGACATGCTCTTCCGACTCACCGGCGATATGCTCTCCAATGACGCGCCGTATGCCGGCGCATCGCAGCCGGCAATTGGGCCCTATCCGCTGGTACAAGACGTGTCCTTTCCGTGGTTTGAAGGCACGACTTTTAGCAGCATCGCCTCCTCGGCCCAGGGAGCGGCGGCGCACGAGTTGGGGCATGCCTTCGGCCTGGGTCACGATTTCCGCAATGACGGCAATTTCCGGGGGAATCTCATGGGAAACGGGCTCCGGGGGACGCGTGGATCGATTCTTCCCGAATCCTACCCACAAGACGAGATGCGCCTTTCCTACGCCGCGGCGCTGGCTCTCAGCGTCAGCCGGTACTTCAATCCTGAGCCGGCCCGTGAAGTCAATCCGCCGATCGTTTCCATATCCAGGTCCGGTGCCATCGCGACGGTCGATGGGTTGTTGGAAGTCCCATTCACGGCGAGCGACGACACGCAATTGTCCGCCGCGCTGCTTCGCCGCAATGGCCATACGATTGGTGAAATGAGGCTGGAGGGAACAACGGCGGCCCGTTCCTTTCTCACGCCGTACTTTGAACCGGAACAGGAGGACACGTACGAAGTCACGGTGTACGATTCCGAGGGAAATCGCTCCCGCCAAAGCGTGTCGATTACCCCCAGTGATGCGGACAACCGAGCGCCGCGTCCTTTTGTCAAATTATCACAATCGTGGGGGATCGCGGGGGAACCGGTTATCATGGACGCAAGTTCGACCGACGATCCAGATCACCCCATTGAGTCACTGCGGGTCGAATGGGACTTGGACGGCGACGGCATCTTCGATACCCCGCCCGACACGTTGAAGGTATTCAGCGCGACGTATGCGGAACCGGGCACCTTCGCGATTTCCGCCCGGATCACCGACCCCTCCGGCGCCCAGTCCGTTTCCGCCCCCGTCGCGTTGAAGATCTCCGTCGGCCACGATTACGGTGACGCCCCTTCCGCCACCGAGTCCGGTCTTCCCAGCAGCTATCCGACGACGCGTTCGCAAGACGGCGCTCGGCACGTCCTGGGCTCACTCTTTCTGGGAAACGCTGTCGACGCCGAACCGGATGGGCAGCCCGCTGCATCCGCCGGTGCCGGCGCCGGCGGAGGAGATGATCAGACCGGCGAACACGACGAAGACGGCGTGATTGGCGTCGCGAGTCTGATCGCGACGACGAGCGGGAGCACTTCCAGCCTGTCGGTCGTCGCTTCGCAATCTGGATTCATTGACGCGTGGATCGATTTCAACCGGGATGGTGACTGGGACGACGCGAGTGAACAGATCGCGACTCGCATTCCCGTTGCCCCAGGCAACAACCTGCTCTCGTTTCGCATTCCACCGCAAGCGTCACCCGGGGAAACAGTGGGCCGTTTTCGTCTCAGTCTAAACGGTGGCCTGTCTCCTCGAGGCGCCGCATTCGATGGCGAGGTCGAAGACCATTCCTTGACGCTCCTCGATGGCGCAACTTCGAGCGGAGTTGCCGGCAGCGTAAGGCTGCCGATGCCTGGTGCCGTCGATCTGCTGACCAATGGTGACGACGTGATCGTCCTGGCGGACACAAGTCAACTTTTGCGAGCGAGGCGAGGACAACTGGCGCATCTGGTCGTTACTGGTTCCTCCGGCGACGACGGATTCGACATCGTTGACGAATCGTTACTCGCCAGCGGGTTGCTCTTCGTGAATGGAGCCGGCGGCAGGGACGCGCTAAGGCTGCCCAACGGAGACCAGTCACTTGATCTTCGCGGCCTAGATGGCGGGGCCTTGCGACAGCTTGAAGTCATTGACATCAGCGGCAGCGGCGACAATCGGCTGACCCTGGATGCTGCCAGCGTCGCGAGAATCAGCGGACCGGCGGCATCGCTTGCCGTGCAGGCCGACCTGGGTGACACTGTCGCAATTGGCAGTCCATGGACGCTGGAGGGAGTTCGAAGAGAGCGAGGTCGCATCTTTCGTGTATTGCGGCATGATGACGTCGAACTCCTGCTGCACGGACCCGCGAACTGGCAGAACCCGGTGAATCGCCGGGACGTCAACAACAATGGCATTACGGGGGACCCGGTGGGCGATATTCTCCCGCTGATTAACGAGCTCAACCGTCCCTCACTGATTTCTCCGGCCGGCGAGCTCCCCGAGTTTCCGGTAAGTGGAGCCCCGTTCTACGATGTGAATGGGGATGGGCTGTTGACGCCGGCAGGCGACGTTTTACCCCAATTCAATTACGTCAACTCGCTGCCCCCCTGGGAGGCGGAAGGCGAGCTTGCTACGAACGCCCCGGAGTGGTTCACCGTAACGGTGAATCACTCAATCGCGGTCGAACCACTGGCTGCCCCTGAGGCGCGCTCATTACGCCCCGATCTAGGAAACTCGCCGATCAGACCCACCCTTGGAATTATGGTCCCCGGGCCGATGCCCGCTTCGACCAGTTCACGAACCGCGTTACCTGCGGCGGCCGTGGACCAGCTTGCCCTGGATGAGTTGGTTGCTTCACGCGCCCTTGGGTCGGAGTTCGAAGGGGTCCTCGACCAATTGCTGCAGATCGATCGTTCGAACGGCCGTTTCTCCCTCGATTAGGATGAAGAGTCGTGAGTCGCCAGAACTTGCGAGTCGTTTAATCGGACCGTCGAACTGCATCCTGAGTATGACCCGCCAGGTTTGTTTGTTCAGCTCAAGCAGCCACAACGTACCGTCTTGACCGCCGGCAACGAGAACCCCCTTCGCTGCGAAATGAACCGCGGTAATCGCCTGAGCATGACGCAAGGGCGAGGCAAGAACTTCAAGCGTGCCCGCATCCCCCACGACGACGTGACCGCCAGCCAACCCTGCGGCAAAACTCTTTTCCTCTGGGTGCAATGCCAGTGCCAGCACTCGTCCCAGCCCCCATTGCTGTCGGGTCGATTGGCCCTCAAGTGATTGCTTGTGAATCGACCCGTCGCCACAGCCCGCCAGGACAAACTCACTTCCGCCCACCAGGACCGGGATGCTGTCGATGCCCGCTGTGGAACGATTTAGCCATCGACGCGAGGCCGCGCCACTGGCAAGATCCCACGAAACAATCGTGTTGTTGTTCGTCACGCCCCATATTGTGGAGAGATTCTTATCGAAGGCAATTGTACCCTCTCTGAATTTCCACTCTTTGGCATGCAGGTCAGGAAAGCGAACGACATAAGCCCCGCAGCAACGAAGCCGAGTGTTGACAGGATCACTGGGCCTGGCAAAGAAACCCCGCACCGGCGCTCGCTCGGTGTCGGTCCAGCCAAGGTGATAAAGGTGATAGCCTTGCCGTGGCGTCCAACGAGACAGGAGTTGAAACTCGCCCGTTGGTCCCTGATCGTTGAATGCGCCGGCCTCGACACTCGTTTCTTGACGGCAGTCTCCTTCGACTTGCAGGAGGACACAAACCGCCCACTCGCCTGGCGGCAACGCCAACCAATCACAGGAAACTCGCAACTCCGCGTTCGCGGTTTGCGTTGTTCGTATCGCCACGCCGTCGGGAGCGAGCGAATCTTCGATTGTCTCGCACTCGATACTCTCCTCGAGCAGCTCGTCCAGCCGTACCGGAGTCGGGTCGCCCAATGACTTCAGGCGCCGCGGGACCATCAAACGGTGATGAGCGGCTCTTTTCCAAATCAATGCTCCGGGGATGGGGAGACTTGCCGCCAGATTGCCAGCGGCATCGACCGCGAGAAACTCGCGGAACGGCGACAGATTGAATGGGAAGAACAACTGCGTCTTGCCGAGATGCTCTTGGGTGGCAGCCTGGAATCGGGAGATGCTCAGCAGATGCCCCGTCGGATTCGACGGCGTGAATGGCGCCCGTTCCTCCGACACGCAGGCCAACGTCCCGCCTTGGGCAGTCATGTCGCCTATTGGAGCGTTTTGCATGGCGATAAAGCGTTGCAACGGAAGTCGCAATTCATGAAGGTGCGTAAAGTCGGGGCCGGCGGTAACCAGGAACTTCATGTCAGGAGAGATTGCCTGCACCCGCCTGTCCGAAGTGGGAACTGCAAAACGCGACACCAGCTTCCCCGAGGCGACCTCCCAGACGCGCGTGACCGCCTGTTGGCTCGTTTGTTGGCTGGTCTCCATCAGGTAAGCCTCATCTGCGGAAAACGACAGACATTCGCCAGCCAGGGTGTCGAACGGGTGCTGCGTGTCTTCCAGTGATCGGATGAGCACTCCCTGGCGCGAATACACATCGATTCCTTCGCCAGAAGTGACAGCGAGAACGCTTCCGGATTCGCTCAGGGCCATATTCCGGATATCTTTAACCGTTGCCGTCATGGAATGGTCGTTGCCACTTGCCAGGTCCACGATCCGCAGTTGGCGGTCCGCGTAGGCAACGACACAATTGCGTTGGGCGTCGACGGCAATGCTCCGAACTTTTTCAACCGTTCCGACGGCAACAGCCTCCGTTGCCTGCAAGTCCCACGTCTTTACCAGCCCATCGTGTGCATGGGCGACAATGGCTGAGTCGTGGGAATGAAAGAAAAGCCGAAAGACCTCGTCCTCTCCAAATACTTGGCATCGGCCCGCGATCTCCTGCGGTTTCGCGAGATTCCAAACGATGACCTGGCCGTACCGGGTCCCTGCAGCGAGTAACCGGCCATCGCTACTGAAGACCAGCGAGCGAAATCCGTCCGACCGAAATCCCTTAAGGGCATTCGAGAGGATATTCACGTTCGGCATCGTGAGCGTCGCAATCTCCTCACCCGCGGGGACGTTGAGCAGTCGAACGCGAGCCGCAACATGATTCTTCAGTTCTCCAATTGCGAGGATCTGGCCGTCCGGACTAAACGCCATCGAACCGGCCGAAAACCCTTTTGCAAGTTGGGCGACACTCACGCGTAGATCCATCTGGCTACGACACTCGGCGACAAGCGATCGATGTTGCAGGGGATCGACCGGGCTGAGGTCTAACCCGGCAGCTTCCCGCAGTTTCTCAAGCGCACGCCAAGTCCAACCTGGCTCAAGGCGAGCCGCCTCTTCCCGCGCCGCGATCGTCAGGGCATTGTAGCGTTGGGTATCCGCCAGTTCTTTCTGCTTTTCCGCATGGCGCCGTTCTACCTCCGCGACCGCATCGGCATGTCGCCGCCCCGCGTCTGCCCGCTGGGCCTCCTGGCGAAGCAAGAGTAGGCCGCCGGCAAGCAAGACCGCGATTGCGGTGACTCCCAGCAAAAGGACTCGCGTGGGATTTCGATAGGACCAGCGGCGCGCACGCTCGAATGCTCCCACCGGACGCGCCCGAACTGGATCGCCTCGACAAAAACGCTCCAGTTCGTCCCGCAGTTCGGCAGCGGTGGCGTAACGTCTTGTGGGCGATTTTTCGAGACACTTCAAACAAATCGTCTCCACATCTTGTGGTAGTGAAGAATTCAGATCACGCGGCCGGACGGGCTCGTCCCTCTGGACCTGCAACATGGTGGCAGCAGGGTTTGCAGCCAGGAATGGCGGCCGTCCCGTGAGCAAGTGGTAGAGCGTCGCTCCCAGCCCGTAAATATCACTTGCCGTCGTCGCTTGTGTCGCGTCGAATGTCATTTCAGGCGACATGTAGCACGGAGATCCGAGCACAGCATCCGATTCCGTTAACCCCTGATCGCGGTCCAGGAACTTCGCCAGGCCGAAGTCAGCGAGCAGCGCGCGGTCGGACTTCGCCTCGACCAGCACATTGTGGGGCTTCAAATCGCGATGGAGAATGCTTCGCGAATGCGCTTCGTGAAGGGCGTCGGCAACCTGGCGTACATAGTGCGCCGCTCTGCCGGGCGCCAGCGGGCCGGCTCGAAGCATCTCCATCAGACTCACGCCATCCACAAGACGCATGGCATAGTAAAGGTGGCCGTCAATTTCACCGACGTCAAAGATCGTAACCACGTGATCATGTTCAAGCCGAGCTGCCGCCTGAGCCTCTGTACGAAATCGGTCCAAGAGTTCCTGGCGAGCCGCCTGGGGAATCTGCCCAAACCGGTCATCACGAATCAATTTCAGGGCAACGGTGCGTTCAGTGCCAGACTGCCGCGCCTTGTACACAACGCCCATGCCGCCCCTACCGAGTACCTCAAGCAGTTCATACCCACCCAAGCGAAATGGGAGCGGATGCGTACCCGGCGTTATTTGCGCCTGTGCCGTGACTGCGAACGACCTGGTATCGGATGTCAGGTCGTGTGTCGCGGCGTTCAGGCATTGTGCCTGCCAATCAGAGAAAGCCCTCTCAACCACATCCCGCCGCTCGGCAAATCGTTCCACATACTCAACGCACTGGGGCATCTCTGCCTCTTGATGCCGAAACTGGGCCTCAAGCATCACGAGTTCATGCAATAGCAAGTTCTGGCAAACCCCAGGAGCCCGTTTCCAAAATTCCTCAATTCTGGGTCGCCTGCCGCCCGCCTCCCACCGTTCCTCAAACTCATTGCTGAGGCGATCGATAAGCTGCAATTCGTCAAGCGAAATGGAATCGTTGAGCCAATCCACACGACTGTCCTCGCGGTACGTAAATAGCGGGGTACACTCGTTTATCGTACCAGAGTACGACGGCTTCAAGATGGCCTACGCCCGGCCAGCGTCGCAACCGTCAACGCCAGGACCCTCGACCATCTTCATCCAAAGCGATCCGCCGGACGAACAGCGGTCGCCGGAAACGATGGAACCTCGTACACTTGAGCGTTCCTATTCCGCCCGCCCCCGTGAGCAAACACGTCCCCATTTACCATTTTGGCGCTCCGCGACCTTCATGTTCGAACCCGATCAGTACCAGCTTGTGGACTTCGGCAACGCGCGCAAGCTTGAACGGTTCGGCCCGTATGTGCTCGACAGGCCCTGTCCCGCCGCGGACGGATTGCAGCCGGCCCGCCCGGAACGTTGGGAGTCGGCGGATGCCCGTTTCAACCGCGGTTCACGGGACCGGGGGCGATGGGAGCTGCGGACCGAGCTGCCGGCGGATTGGGCCATTCGTCACGGCAACTTCCAGCTCAAGTTGAAATTGACGCCGTTTGGGCATGTGGGCGTCTTTGCGGAACAGGCCGCCAGTTGGGATTGGATCGCCCGGCAAGCGGCGCGCGCTGACCGGCCGCTGCGCGTGCTGAACCTGTTTGCTTACACGGGCGGCAGCACCCTGGCCGCCGCCGCCGCGGGGTGCGAGGTGACGCATGTCGATGCGGCCAGGAATGTGGTTGGCTGGGCGCGAGATAACGCGGAGCTGTCGGGGCTGCAAGACGCCCCCATTCGCTGGATTAGCGAGGATGCCCCGCGATTCGTAACGCGCGAAATTCGCCGCCGGAACCAGTACGATGCGGTAATCCTCGATCCACCCAGCTACGGACACGGTCCGAAAGGCGAGGTTTGGAAAGTCAGCAGCGGACTGCTGCCGCTCCTGCGCGCCTGCGGCGAGTTGACCAGGTCGCGGCGGGCGTTCATCCTGCTGTCCTGCCACTCACCCGGCTTTGGCGCCGCCGAATTGGAGGCCGCGTTGGCGGAAGCGATTTTCGGACACTGCCAGGGCGGCGTTGTCGCCCGCCCCCTGCTCCTGATTGACGAAGACGGAAGTGAACTACCGTGCGGCGCGGCGGCCCGCTGGCCTGGTTAGCCGGAAATGAATCATGTCTGAAGCCGTACCAATCACCAGCCTGCAGAACCAACGCGTCAAGAGCGCGGTCCGGCTGAGAGACCGTCGTGGCAGGCAGGATCAGCAGCGGATCATCATTGACGGAGCGCGCGAAATCGAACGGGCACTCGACGCCGGCTGCGAGATCCTGGAACTGTTCGTTCGCCAAGAGGAAGTCTTCCCGGCCGCGATCGAACTGCTGCAACTCAAGGCCGACGCGCACGGCGCCGAGATCATTCCTGTCACTCACCAAGTATTCGGCAAACTGGCGTTCGGAAACCGGGCTGAAGGAGTGGTGGCCGTTGCCCGACCGCCGCACAAGACATTGGACGACTTGCAGCTGGGCCCGGCGCCGCTGGTGGCGGTCCTGGAAGGCATCGAAAAACCGGGGAACGTCGGCGCCGTTCTCCGCTCGGCAGACGGCGCCGGCGTCGACGCCGTGATCGTGGTTGACGGTGCAACCGACCTCTACAATCCCAATACGATTCGCGCCAGCCTGGGCACGGCCTTCACCATGCCGCTGATGGCCGCCCCAGCCTCGACAACGCTCGACTGGCTACGCCGCAATCACTTTCGCATTCTTACTGCCCGCGTTGACGCCAGGACAAGCTACACCCGCGCCACCTACCAAGGACCAACGGCGGTCGTACTGGGCAGCGAGGCATACGGCCTGTCGGACGTCTGGCAAGGAGACCAAATCACTCCGATCTTCCTGCCGATGCGTGGAGCGGCCGACAGCCTTAACGTCTCGGTCACCGCCGCACTGCTCTTCTATGAAGGCTTGCGGCAACGCGAACCGGACGGCGCGTAGGGCGTACCGGCACCGGGTCGCACGTCGGCACCGGGCGGCGGTCAATCCGTCTTGATGCGTATGTCCTTGAATTCGACCCACATCGGTTTCCCGGCGTGCAACTGCAAGGCCAGAATGCCGTCCGTCAGTGCGTGCTCTGAGTTGTCCGTAAAGTCCAGGATCAAGCGACCGTTGAGGTAATGTTGGATGTGGTTCCCTTGCCCGATGATGACCACATCATTCCAATCGTCGAGCTTGAACAGCGCCTTGTAACCGGCAGCATCGATCAGCTTGCCGGTAACTTTCTTGCCCTCTTTGCCCCAGGTCGCCTGCTCGCCGACCAGGCAGATCCGCCCTCTCCGACCGCCTTCGTCGTAAATGAATCCGGCCACGCTGGGTAGTTCGTCTTGATTGCGGATCTCGTGCTGGTAACCGCGGACGACCCATGCGTTGCGAACCTTGTCTCCGGTGATGTGCCGTGAACGGTACTGAATTCCCGAATTGTTCGTGGCATTGCAGCGAAACGAAAGCCGCAACTGGAAGTCTTTTGTATTGCCTCCCTTCCAGATAATAAATGTGTTCCCTTTGGCGGCATTGTCGGGTGTCGTCTCACCCCGAATCGCGCCATCCTTCACGGACCACAACCGTGGATCCCCGTCCCAACCCGAGAGATCTTCGCCGTTGAAGATTCGCTGCATGCCGCTCGGTTCGGGCGGCGCCGACGGAGCCGGATCGGCGGCGAGAGTGGACGTCGAGAAAAGGGCGACGGCGACCATGGTCAAACTGCGAAGCATCACAATCTCCAGAAACACAAGGAACGGGGGAGGGTAGGGCGACGCCATTATGATCGGTACTCCGGTACGGTCCAACCATCCGACTGCGAAATCATGTGCCGATCTGGAATCGGACGCGACATCGTCGCCGCCAGCGGCTACCATGAATTGACCCGCCCCCCTTTTAACACGCCCCGCGATGCGCCCACCCATGACCATGCCTGCAGACGCTGTCCACGCTGCCCCACCGAGATCGCTCCGGTCGGCCGGCTGGCCGCTCGGTTTTTTTCTGCTCCTGGCAATCACCGTCTCACCGCACACCTGGACGCGGGCCGATGAGGCACGCTCCCAACCCGACGACGTTGATTTGCGCCGTCGCTTCGAGCAGGACGTGCGACCGTTCCTGGCCACGTATTGCCTGGACTGTCACGGAGAAGAACTGGCAGAGGCGAAACTCGATCTCAGCCACTTCACAACCGTACCGCGGGTTGCCGCAGCGCACGAGACCTGGGACGTGGTGCGGCAGCGATTGGCCGCCGGCGAAATGCCGCCGCCGGACGCGGCTGAAACGCTGGACGACCGCACGCGTCACGCCGTCGTCGCCTGGATCGACGCCGTCCGGTGGCACGAGGCACTACGAAATGCAGGAGACCCCGGGCCCGTGTTCGCTCGACGGCTGAGCAACGCGGAATATGACTACACCATTCGCGACTTGACAGGTTTCGATCTCCGTCCGACACGGAATTTTCCGGTGGACCCCGCTAATGAAGCCGGTTTCGACAATTCGGGCGAATCGTTGACCATGTCACCTGCCCTGCTCAAGAAATATCTCGATGCGGCAAGGTCTGTCGTGGAACACCTGGTCTTGAAGCCGAACGGGTTCGCTTTTGCACCGCACCCCGTGGTAACCGACACGGATCGCGACAAGTACTGCGTGAAGCGGATTGTGCAGTTCTATCAGCGACAGCCGACCGACCTGGCAGACTACTTCTTCGCCGCCTGGAGATTGCGTCTGGCTCGCCAACGTGCCCCCGCGTCAGCGACGCTGGACGACATTGCTGCCGCGGCACAAGTAAGCCCCAAGTACCTGGCCACGATCTGGGAGACCCTGACTGCGGAGGCGCCCGTCGTGGGGCCGCTGGCCAGCCTCCGGCATCGCTGGCTTGAGTTGCCGCTGGCGGAACAACGATCGGCTCAGGTCCGCGCCGCCTGCGAGCGACTACGGGACGACGTGCTGCAACTGCGGAGGAAGCTCGAACCCGGCTTCGACAATCTGGTGGTCGAGGGCAGCCACAAGGGCTCACAACCGTTTGTGCTCTGGAAGAACCGGCAGTACGCTTCTCATCGCCGCACGTTCGATCATTCCGCTCTGCAGATCCAGGACGCCGACGGCCAACCGGCCGACGCGGAGCGCACTGGCGGTTTCGAATCCGCAAACAGCTTGGCGGCGCTGGTGATCCCAGCCGATCCGATCGCACAGCAACAGCACCTGGCTGCCTGGGCCCACTTTTGCGAAGTGTTCCCCGATGCCTTCTACCTCTCCGAACGGGGGCGCGACTACGTCGGGAAGGCGAAAGACCAGCAAGAGAAGGGGCGGCTGCTGAGTGCCGGATTCCATAGCATGATGGGCTACTTTCGGGACGACGGGCCGCTCTATGACATGATTCTGAGTCCGGATCAGCAGCGGCAACTGGACGCCCTCTGGCGCGAACTGGACTTCGTCACCGCAGCTCCGACCCGCCAGTACCAGGGGTTTCTCTGGTTCGAACGGACCGATTCGCGCTATATGCGGGATCCCGTCTTCGATTTCGCTCGAGCTGAAGACGCCGGCGCCGCTTCGGAGGCGATGATCAAGCGGCTGCAAAAGGTCTACTTGAACAAGGCTCGGGCCAACGGGGGCAGCGACGTCGCCATCGGCGCCATCGAACGGTTCTTTCGCGACATCAATAGGCAGATTCGTTGGGTTGAAGCTGCGCGGCTGGAGGCCGAGCCGAGCCATCTCGAGGAACTACTCCGTTTCGCAGCCCGAGCTTATCGGCGCGAACTGACGGAAGGCGAGCGGCACGATCTGCTCGGCTACTACCATGCACTCAGAAACGACGATGGCCTGCGGCACGAAGAGGCAATCCAGGATGCGGTCGTTTCGATCCTGATGTCACCCCATTTCTGCTATCGCCTCGACCTGCTGTCCGCCGCCGCGGGCCGGCGCCCGCTGACGGACACGGAACTGGCCAGTCGGTTGAGTTATTTTCTCTGGTCGAGCCTGCCGGACAAGCGGCTGTTGGATCGGGCGGCCGCCGGCGAACTGGCAGACCCCGCAGTGCTGGTCGCCGAGGCCCGACGGATGTTGCGCGATCCGCGCGTCCGCGGGCTGGCTACCGAGTTCGCCGCGAACTGGCTTGATGTGCGGCGGTTCGAGCAGCATAACAGCGTTGATCGGGAGCGTTTCCCGGAGTTTACCGATGATTTGCGGCGGGCCATGTTCGAGGAACCGGTCCGCTTCTTTGTCGATCTGGTGCAACACGATCGGTCGGTGCTGACCTGCCTGCGGGCGGACTACACCTTTGTCAATCCGGTCTTGGCGGCCCACTATGGAATCAACGATATCCAGAGTGGGGCAAACGAATGGACGCGTATCGAGCAGGCATCCAGCTACGGGCGGGGCGGGCTGTTGCCGATGTCGGTCTTTCTCACGAAGAACGCGCCGGGTCTCCGCACCAGCCCGGTGAAACGGGGCTACTGGGTCGTGCGACGGCTGCTTGGCGAGCGCATTCCACCACCTCCCCCAAACGTCCCGGAGCTTCCTGCCGATGAGAGCAAGTTGGGCGAGCTCTCGTTACGCGACATGTTGGCCAAACATCGGGAGCATTCAAGTTGCGCCGGCTGTCACAACCGGTTCGATGCCATCGGCCTGGTGTTCGAAGGGTTCGGCCCCATCGGCGAGCGGCGGGAACGCGACCTGGGTGGACGCCCCGTCCAGACTCAGGCCATCCTGGCCAACGGTCGCGAGCTGGACGGTTTGAACGACCTCCGCAGCTACCTCGTGGAGGAACGGCAGGACGAATTTCTGGATACTCTTTGCCGTCAACTGCTATCCTATGGGCTGGGCCGCACGTTGCTTCTTTCGGACGATGTGCTGATCAACGAGATGCGGACGCAACTGGCTGCAGACGACCACCGGTTTGGCAGTCTGGTGGCAACCATCGTTGCCAGTCCGCAGTTCCGAGAGAAACGGGGTCGGCAGGCGATTGCTGAAACAGCCGAGACGGTCAGACCGGGGAATCGCGGCCCGGAATGATCACCACATTCGTCGTAACAACGAGTTGGCAGGATTGATCATGAACCATTGGTATACTTCGACCCAGGCCCGTGTCACCCGCCGCACCATCCTTCGCGGCGCCGGCGTTGCCATGGCATTGCCCTGGCTGGAGTCGATTCCCGTTTGGGGGAGTGACAATCCGGCGGGCAGCGGTGCGTCCGGCTGCCCGCAGCGGTTCGCCGCACTCTTCATGGCGTGCGGTGTCAATCCGAACCATTGGCACGCGGCAGGAAGCGGGCAGGAAATGCAGCTTGGCAAGAGCCTGCAGCCGCTCGAACCAATCAAGACCAAGGTCAATGTAATCTCCGGTCTGTTCAACAAGAATGCCACGGGCGTTGGCATCCATCCGGGACAAACCGGTAACATCCTGTCCGGCGCTTCGCTGCAGAAAGGGGCCGAGTTGCGGGGCGGCATCAGCGTCGACCAGGTGCTGGCCAACACGCTCGGACAAGCGACGGCGCAACCAAGCATGGTGCTCGGCTGCGAACAGCCAATCACGGGCTATCACGAGACGAACTTCTCGATGGCCTACAGTTCGCATATCTCCTGGCAGAACGCCACGTCGCCCGTACCGATGGAGGTCTATCCGTCACTGGCATTTGACAGCCTGTTCGATAACCGCGGTTCGCGGCGGAACCAGAGCGTGCTGGATCGCATCAAGGAGCAGGCAGCCAGCTTGTCGCGGCAGACGAGTTCCGCGGATCGGGCCAAACTGGACGAGTACCTGACCAGCGTCCGCGAAGTGGAAAAGCGAATCGAGCGGATGCGGGTCGAGCAGGACAAGGCTTCGGTTCGCGCCGACCGGCAAGGGCAGCCGCTGGCCACGATGGAGCGGCCGGAGAACGGGTTACCCGAGGATATTCGCGAGCATATGCGGCTGATGTGCGACATTGTCGCGCTGGCCTTTCAGACCGACAAGACGCGGATTGCCACACTATTGCTCTGCCGCGATATCTCCGGCTTGTTCTACCCGTTCTTAAAGGTCCGCAAAGCACATCACTCGGCATCCCACGACGACCGTTCCGACGATTTTGAACGCGTGTCGCGTTACTACTGCAGCCAATTCGCGTATCTCGCCAGCCGCCTGGAAGCGATGCCGGAAGGAGACGGTACGGTACTCGATAATTCCTGCCTCCTGTTCATCAACAACATGTGGTCCGGCAGCCGCCACGACTCGAACAAGGTACCCTTGCTGACCGCCGGCGGACTGGGAGGCACGGTTGCGACCGGCCGCGTCCTCGACTACCTCGATCGCGGTGACGACCAACGGAAACTGTGCAGTCTCTACCTGTCGATCATGAATCGCATGGGCCGCCAGGCGAACCGTTTCGGTGATGCAGAAACACAACTGGCCGGTTTCTAGCAAGGCCTGGCCGTCGCTCGACGCATGCAACGGAACGCCGTTTGACCATCCTGCGGCGGTTGCCGCCATTCGCTCGCCGCGCGCCGTCGCTTGCCGCTCGACCATCAGACGGGCTCATTCACGGAACGCCGGTGGACTCTATTTTTCCCGCGTTGCTCAGTGGCTATGATAGACGGCTGAAGGCGGCCCGCAGTCGGTTCACGACTCCGCTGGCAGCGGCCGGCGGCGGCATCGGCTCCCAAGCTTGCCTTCTCCAGACGTGACGCGCACCTTCGCAAGGAATTCAAACGTGGCAAACTTCATACGGTGTACGGAAGATCGGGGTATTGGAAAACAATACCTGTTCATCAATATCGAACACGTGCTGACCGCGCGGTTCGATCCGGAGACGGGAATCCTGGAACTGAGGGTTTCCGGCCTGCATGACGGTGTGAACATTCACGGTGAGGAAGCCAAGGTCGCGGTCAAGAAAATTGAAGGCCTGATGTCGTGATGCGTGCCCCGCTGCGGACGATTTTGCCGGCTCAGCTGATGGCCGTCGTGTCGCTGCTTTACACCTTGCCGGTGGATGCTGCGGACGACGCGTACACGGTCGACTTCGCGCAAGAGGTCTTGCCGATCCTCTCGGACAAGTGCTTCGTCTGTCATGGTCCGGACGCGGACGGCGCCGAGTCACTTCGACTGGATACCTTTGCCTCGGCGACCGCGGATCGCGGCGGCTACCGGGCCATCGACCCGGACCGGCCCGAGCACAGTGTGCTGCTCGAACGGATTCATTCCACCGATGATCCTATGCCGCCGGCGGACGCCGACAAGCAATTAACTGCGGCAGAGCGCGATCTGCTCAGTCTCTGGGTTCGCCAGGGGGGCACCTATGCGCGGCATTGGGCTTTCGTGCCGCCCCGTCGCCAGCCACCGCCTGGCAACCCGGACGCTGGGGGCAGCGCGGCCATTGATGCCTTTGTCCGATCGCGGTTGGCGGAACGAGGTGTCGACGTTGCCCCGCGGGCCGACCGTGGGACGTTGGCGCGTCGAACCGCCTTGGTACTGACCGGTTTGCCGCCGGATCCCGGCCGGCTCGCCGAGTTCCTGGCAGATGATCGCGAAGACGCTTACGATCGGCTGGTGGGCGATTTGCTGGCGAGCGAACGGTTCGGCGAACACCAGGCGCGATACTGGCTGGATGCGGTTCGGTATGGAGATACGCACGGCCTGCACCTGGATAATCGTCGCGGCATCTTTCCCTACCGGGACTGGGTCGTCATGGCCTTGAATCAAAACCTGCCGCTCGACCAGTTCCTCACCTGGCAACTGGCCGGAGATCTCCTGCCGAATCCGACGCTCGCCCAACGCGTGGCGACCGGTTTCGTACGCATGAATCCCAGCACGTCGGAGGGCGGTGCGATTCCCGAGGAGTTTCAGGCGAAGAACAACTTTGATCGCACAGAGACGTTGGGGACCGTGCTGTTGGGCGTGTCGCTGACCTGCGCCCGCTGCCATTCGCATAAGTACGATCCGATCACACAGACGGAGTACTATCGGCTGCTGGCCTTCTTTAACAGCACGGCTGAGAGCGCCATGGATGGCAACAAGTATGTTTACGGCCCGGTTGTCAAAGCCCCCGCGGATCAGGCGGCCTGGCGCGAATGGGAAGCGTACGAAGCGGAACGGGATCGACTGATCGCCAAAGCGAGTCAAGCCGTCGGAAACCTGGCCGGCCCGCCGGACAAACTGGCGCCGGCCTGGCACCGGGCGGATCCAGCGGAACGTTGGCGGATGCTCACCGAACCGGACGGCCCGTTCGCAGCGTGGGATCTGCAACCCTCCGCCCGCGAACTGGCAGTCCGAATGGCGACGGCCGAGGAGGCGTTCACCACCACCTTGGTTGCCCAGGATCTGCCGCAACGGCGCACCACACGGGTCCTCCGCCGGGGCGAATACAATTTGCCCACCGGCGAGCCGCTCGAACCGGGCATCTTGTCGGCGATGGGGCCTTTCCCAGAACAGGCGCCCAGAAATCGGCTCGGATTGGCTCAGTGGTTGACGTCCCCGGACCACCCGCTGGTCGCGCGCGTGCTGATCAACCGTATCTGGCAGCGAACGTTCGGCCACGGCCTGGTGCGGACACCAGAGGACTTCGGGGTCCAAGGCAAGCAGCCGGCGCACCCGCAACTGTTGGACTGGTTGGCGGTCGAGTTGCGTGAGAGTGGTTGGGACCTGAAGCATATGTTGCGGATGATGGTCACCAGTCGAACCTTCCAGCAACAATCGCGTTGGCGTGACGATCTTGACGATCCGGAGAATGTCTGGCTGGGCCGAGGACCGAGCCACCGGCTGGATGCCGAGGTGCTCCGCGATGTGGCCCTGTGGGCCAGCGGCCTGCTCGATCCGCACATGGGTGGTGAAGGGGTCAAGCCGTACCAGCCCGCCGGGATGTGGAAGGCGATGGCGCATCCGGCCAGCAATACGAAACAATACGAACGAGACTCGGGCCAACGCCTTTATCGGCGGAGCCTCTACGTCTATTGGAAACGAACGAGCCCGCATCCCATGATGACGCTATTTGATGCGCCGGATCGTGAGTCGAGTTGCGTGCGGCGGTCACGGACGAACACGTCACTCCAATCGTTGGGCCTCTTGAATGAGACCCAACGGATCGAGATGGCACGGGCGTTCGGCGGGCGGCTGTTGCGGGATCGGTCAACCGACGCCGACCGACTGCAGATGGCATTTCGGCTGCTCGCCTGCCGCGGTCCGACGGAATCCGAGCGGGCGGCATGCGCCGCGTTGCTCCAGCGGATGCGCGGTCGTTACGCGGCGTCCCGGGAGGATGCGCTGGCCCTGTTGGCAATCGGCGAATTACCTCGGGATAAGAAGCTCGATCCGGCCGAACATGCCGCCTGGACGCAGGTTGCCGCAACGCTCCTGGCCACGGATCTGGCGATTATGCTCTATTGATTCCGCACCACACGGTTCATCCCGTTGGCAACCCGCGTTCACGAGATCACTGGTAGCGCCCCATGCACGAATCCGATCCGCTTCGCGAGTACGAGTTGATGATGACGCGGCGGCAACTCTTTGGCCGCGCCGCGCTTGGCCTGGGTACGGCCGCCGTGGCGGAGTTGCTGGGCGGGGACCTGCGGGCCGCCGACAGCAGCAGACCGCTGGCCCGAACCCATCATCGGCCGACCGCGAAACAGGTCATCTACCTGTTTATGAGCGGTGGGCCCAGTCATCACGATTTGTGGGACTACAAGCCGAAGCTGGCTGAGAAGTTTGGGGAGCAACTCCCGGATCACGTGCGTGGTGGCCAACGCGTGACCGGGATGACGGCGAATCAGAAGAATGGGTTCCCGCTGGCGCCGAGCAAGTACCGGTTCACGAAGCACGAAAATCACGATCGGGGGGTCTGGGTCAGTGAGTTACTCCCGCATACCGCGTCTGTCGTGCAGGAGTTGTGCGTCGTGCATAGCACGTTCACGGAGGCGATCAACCACGATCCGGCGATCACGTATATCCAAACCGGGAGCCAGATCCCTGGTCGCCCCAGCCTGGGTGCCTGGTTGAGCTACGGGCTGGGCAGCATGAATGAGAACCTGCCGCACTATGTCGTGATGCATGCCCATACGAGTTTTCCCGAGCAGAGCCTTTTCAATCGCCTTTGGGGAACCGGGTTCATGCCGTCGGACCACCAGGGGATGCTGATGCGCAGCCAGGGAGATCCCGTCCTCTACCTGAGCAACCCCGCGGGCGTTTCGCGGGACGACCGTCGCGCACAGCTTGACGCGCTGGCCGCCATGAACCAGGCCCAGCACGAACGCTTCGCGGATCCAGAGGTGTTGGCCAGAATCCGGCAGCACGAAATGGCGTACCGAATGCAAGCTTCCGTGCCCGAACTGATGGACTTGTCCCGGGAGCCCCAAGCGACCTTTCGTCTGTACGGCGATGCCGCCCGCCAACCGGGCTCGTTTGCCGCCTGTTGTCTGAATGCCAGGCGTCTCGTTGAACGGGGCGTCCGCAACGTGCAGATTTTTCATCGTGGCTGGGATGCCCACGGAAACTTGCCGAAGGAGCACGAGTCCCAGTGCAAGGACATCGACCAGGGTTGTGCGGCACTCATCACGGACCTCAAGCAGCGCGGGATGCTTGACGAAACCCTGGTGGTGTGGGGCGGCGAGTTTGGCCGGACCGCCTACTGCCAGGGCGGTCTGACACGCGAAAACTATGGCCGCGATCATCATCCCCGCTGCTTCACCACCTGGTTGGCCGGTGGCGGGATCAAGCCCGGGATCACGTATGGTCAAACGGATGACTACGCATATAACATTGCCGATCAAGACGGCGTGCCCTTGGTGCCGCAACCCACCAAGGAGGCCTGGACCCCCGGAACCATGCACATTCACGATCTGAATGCCACCATTCTGCACCTGGTGGGAATCGATCACAAACGGTTGACCTACCGTTACCAGGGACGCGATTTCCGCTTGACGGACATCCATGGCCATGTGATGCATGACCTGATCGCCTAGCGCGGCGGGACCGCGGGCTAACGCTGGCAACATGTTGATCCGCCCCCGATGATCGCTCGCCCGGATAGTTCATCAGCCGTTGGGCGTTCGTCCATGCTTCTATTAATGGCACACAAGACCGGACGCTAACGTGTTCCGACGGATCCGCGCCGTCATCCACAGTTACCTGGCCGCTCGTGATGAAATCTTGCAATTGTTGGCGGGCAAGATTATCGTACCGAAGAGGTGGTTGTCCGGCAGGCAGGTATAGCGACGCAGCTTGACGACGTCTTGCGAAGCGAGTCACGTCCGGCGCGCGGCCCTACCGGCGAAAATGCTCTCCTGCCACAGCTCACTCTACCACAGCTCACTGCCTGCCCCTGCCTTGATTGATTCGTTTTCCCTCCCCCGCCAGTCCCCGCTCGCCAGGATTTGCCAACATGGTCAAGCAATACACTCGTCGTCGATTTCTCAAGACAACCGCGGTCGCTGGTGCGATCGGTGCCGGCGTGCACATCAATCCGGTTGCGGCCGCCGCGTCGCAGTCGCCCAACGAGAAGCTGAACATTGCGGCGGTCGGCGCGACGGGACGTGCGGGTGCCAACATCGCGGGCGTTTCGACGCAGAACATCATTGCGATCGCCGACCCTGACCGCGATCTCCTGGAAAAGGGCTCGGTGCGTTACCCAAACGTACGAAAGTACCGTGACTACCGAGTGATGCTGGAGAAAGAGGCGGAGAAGATCGATGCGGTGGTGGTCGGAACGCCGGATCATTCGCACGCGCCGGCAACCGCGATGGCGATGCGGCTGGGCAAGCACGCCTACTGCGAGAAGCCGTTAACGCACACGGTCAAGGAAGCGCGTGTATTGATCGAACTGGCGAAGAAAAACAACCTGGTGACGCAGATGGGGACCCAAATTCATGCCGGCGACAACTATCGCCGCGTAGTGGAACTGGTGCAGTCCGGTGCGATCGGGCCGATCGACGAGGTACACGTCTGGGCCAACGCCGTCTACACCGGCGCAACGTTCACCACCGGCACCAAGGCGCCGGATCAACTGGATTGGGACCTCTGGCTGGGACCGGCAACGCAGCGGCCTTATAGCGAAGGCGTCCACCCATTCCACTGGCGAAAATTCTGGGACTACGGGACCGGGTCGCTGGGGGACTTTGGATGTCATTACATGGATCTGCCTCACTGGGCGTTGCAGCTGCGCGGGCCAACGCGCGTGGCCGCCAGCGGCCCTCCCGTGGATCCCGTCAGCACGCCCGCCTGGTGCATCGTCAACTACGAGTATCCGCAGCGCGGTGAGATGCCTCCGGTCAAGCTCACCTGGTATGACAGCGGCAAAAAGCCGGAACTGCTGGGCTCGCTGAAAGAACCGAAAGACCAGAATGGGAAGCCGATGAGCCTCAACAGCGGGCAGCTGTTTGTCGGCAGGGAGGGGATGATTCTCTCGAACTACTCCCAGCGTTGCCTGCTGCCGGGCGACAAGTTCGCGGACTTTACTCCCCCCGAGCCGACCATTCCGAATTCGATCGGCCACCATGCCGAGTGGCTCAGCGCGATCAAGAACGGCGGACCAACGACGTGCAACTTCGACTATTCGGGTACGCTGACCGAAGCCGTCATGCTGGGGACGGTCGCCTATCGCAGCGGTGTGGCCATCGAATGGGATGCGGCCAACCTGAAGGTCACCAATTCACCGGCGGCGCAGCAGTTTATCCATAAGGAATATCGCCGAGGATGGACCCTATAGGGGTCCGTGTGCAGGCATCCCGATCGACCGAGTTGACTGCCAGGACCGCGTCGCGATGCGGCGTAACCGGACTCAAGCATCCTGCTCGAACACCGCGGAGGGTTGCCATCCATCGCCCGCCGTGGCCGTTCGACCCGCGTTGATATTCACGGTGAAATGGCAACCGGCGACTGTAGTTCAACATCCGGCCACGTTTTTTCCACTTTGCTACCAGACACCTCCCTCCCTAACCCGACTCCCTGGAGACCAGCCATGACACAATCCATCAACCGCAGAAAGTTCCTGGGCAATGCCGCTGTTACCAGCGCTGCCGCCGGTTTGGCCGCGTCGGGCCTCAAGACCGCCATGGCGGCTGACCCCAGCAACCGCATCGTGGTCGGCCTGATGGGCGCGAATCGGGGGGCCGCACTGGCGACCGGATTCAGCAAGCAACCCGGGGTCGAAATCAAGTACGTCTGCGACATCGACTCGGATCGCGCCAACAGTTGCGCAAACGCCGTTGCCCAGTCGGCCGGCAACAAGCCGCAGGCGATTGGCGATTTTCGCCGCATTCTGGACGACAAAGAGGTCGACCTGCTGGTCTGTGCGGCACCGAACCATTGGCATGCGCCCGCGACGATCATGGCATGTGCTGCCGGCAAGCACGTCTACGTGGAGAAGCCCTGTTCGCACAATCCTCGCGAGGGGGAGCTGATGGTCGAAGCGGCTCGGAAACATAACCGAGCCGTTCAATTGGGGACCCAACGCCGAAGCGGCAGCGGGTTCCACCAGGCGGCTCAGCAGCTCCGGGAGGGCGCCATCGGCCGGGTCTATCTCGTGCGCAGTTGGTATGCCAGCGCCCGCGGCAGCATTGGCATCGGCAAGCCGGCCGACGTGCCGGAGAGGATCGACTATGAACTCTGGCAAGGCCCGGCACCGCGCACGCCCTACAAGAACAATGTCGTCCATTACAACTGGCATTGGCGTTGGATGTGGGGCAACGGCGAACTGGGAAACAACGGTGTGCATACGCTCGACCTCTGCCGCTGGTTGCTGGATGTCGATTTCCCCACTCGCGTCACGTCCAGCGGCGGTCGGTATGCGTTTCAAGATGACCAGGAAACACCCGACACGCACACCGTCGCCTTCGAATTCGACGATCGCTGTCAGATCACTTGGCAGGGCAACAGTTGCAATCGACATGACAACAAAGGATTCATCACCTGCTACGGCGACAACGGCAGCATGGACCTTGGCCAGGATGGCAGCTACGTGATCTTCGATAAGGGGGACAAGAAGATCGCGGAACACAAGCCGCCAAGTCGAGGAGACGCCGAACACATGGCGAATCTGCTGGCCGCGATTCGCAACGACGAGCCATTGAATCTCAACGCGGAAATTGCCGAGGGTCACAAGAGCACCTTATTGTGCCACCTCGGCAACATCGCCCATCGGACGGGCCGGTCGCTGCAGTGCGACACCAGCAATGGCCACATCCTCAACGATCCGGAAGCGATGGCCATGTGGGCTCGTGACTACGAGCCGGGCTGGGAACCGAACGTCTGAGCGTCTCGGTGCGGCGGTGGCCGGGCGAGGTCAACTCGCCCGGCTTCGTACGAACAGCGGCACCATTGCTGCCGGGCCGATGCGAAGTGCCTGGCCGCGGCCCGGGACAGGTCGGCCCGGGACAGGTCGGCGGCAGGAGCCTGCGGGTCGCGAGCCGGCGTCTGGTCTAGTCTCGATCCATCGTTTCTTCCGGGCCGGCAACGGTTGTCGCTCCCGCCGCGCCCAGTTGACGGAAGCCGCTGCTTGTCAGCTCGGAGAGAGATAGTCGCAGGTCATCCTGGTTCTTGTCGATTTGCCGGTTGATCCTGTCAACGAGCTTGACTTGGCGATCGGCGATCTCGGCTTGCAAGACACGATGCAGCTCTTCGCCAAACTCACGCACGAGCGGGCCGTCCAAGTCGCTGATGCGGACCAGGTCAAAGTCCGCCAGGTGGAGCTCGGCCGCCACCACTTTCGGTTCGAGAATCACGTCTGGCGGCAGCGTTGTTACATCCAGTCGCAAGGCGACTTCGCACGATATGCGCATTCGGACGCGGGCCCGCGCCTCGGCGCTGAGACTCAGCAACTGAACGTCGCGCTGGTATTCCGAGAGGCGGCCCCAGACGCCCAGGCGAGCGTCGATGAAGACGTCGAACGCCGTCTTCCCTTCCGGTGTGGCAACCATATTCTGGATCTGAATGTCGAACGTCTCCGCGGGATCGATTAACCAGGCGCGGTACCGCTTCCAGGTCCCATGGTTCGCCTCTTTCCAGCGCCGTTTTGTTTTCAGCCGGAGTCCATCCAGCGAGATATGCAGGCCGTCCCACATCCGCTTGGTACCGCCCCAGTGTTTCGTATTCTCATATTCGCGCGGCATGCTCTGCAGGACCAGGTTGCGCAACAACTGTTGCGCTGCGGCCGGTTTGGCCGGCATTTCCTCGTTCGCCCGCACGGTCAGGCAACAGGAAAGAAGCAGCAGGGCGAACAGGAGGGGGCGGTGCATGCGCGATTCCTGGGGGGGTTGTCGTCAGCCGGTCGGTCGCAGAGGTACTACGAAGTCGGAGGGGATCGGTTCGCATCGACGGCTACCTTTTCGTCGGCCGGTTTGACCGGTCAAGTGGACACGGATACGATACGAGCGACGCCCAATGGATCGGGTGCACGACGCACCCCTCGCGCCAGGACGCGCAACCCGAACATTACGTGTTCGCGGTATTCTCTTGCCACTCAGGGCAATCCCAACCGTACCCGCCGATTGTCCGAATCAGGCCGGTGCTGAGCTAGAAAGCCGCGGGTTTTTCGACAAAAAAACCCCCAGTCTTTTGACTCGACCTATTTTCTCACCTATATTTTTTGGCTCGCCACATTCCTGTTGGTTGGCGTCCCACCTTTGCGTGATTGTGGTCGTCCGTCTTGCCTTGGCCGTATGGGGTGCGGAGGCGAGCGGCTTCATGCGAATCGAACCAGATGGAACGCGAATATGCGAACTAGGATTCACTCTCTGCTGCCGGCCGTTCTCTGTACGCTGGCGTGGCTTTCACTCGCCCCCGGGCTACCTGCTCAAGAGCAGGTCCACATTGCTCAAGAGGCGCTGGTCGACCTGGCCGAACTTGATCAGGTGATCGCGGCCGGGGAACGGTTTGAGCGTGAGCGTCGTTGGGGCGAGGCCCTGATGCACTACGAGCAGGCGGTGCGCGAGTTTCCGGGTCGCCAGGAGTTGGGCCGGCGTCTGCTGACGGCCCGCATGCACTATGATATCGGCCGCCGGTATCACGACCGGAGCTTCGTCAACTCGGTGAATCGGCTGCGGGAGTCCGAAGCCCTGGATCTGTACACCGAGATTCTCCTCAAGATTCAGTCCCACTATGTGGACGAGCCCGATTGGACACAGGTGGTTCGGCGGGGCGGCCAAGCCATGGCGGTGGCATTGAATGAACCGACCTTTTTGAAACACCATCGGCTTCAGTCCGCATCCAGCGGATTGGCAACGCCGGTCTCCGTTTCCGCGACGGGAACCACGCAGTCTCGCGCCCCTGCGCTGGCGAGCGAACCGCAGGTCGCGCGCTTCCTTGACGAGCTACAGCGCATCCGGCCCGTCAGTTCGCGTCACGATGCCCGCGAAGTGGTCAAGTACTTTGCTCGTTCTGGCGAGCGGCAATTGGGGATCACGGCGGTCAGCATTGTATTGGAGTTCGCCAGTGCGGCGACCGGGACGCTGGACAACTATTCGGCCTACCTCACCGGCGACCAGTTGAACGACGTCATGTCGCAGATCGACGGTAATTTTGTCGGTCTCGGAATCGAGTTGAAAGCCGAAGAAAACGCGCTGTTGATCGTCAACGTGATTCCCAGCGGTCCGGCCCATCTGGCAGGGTTGACCGCCGGTGAACGGATCGTGGCGGTCGACGGGCATTCCACCACGGAGATCTCGACCGATGCCGCGGCCGACATGCTCAAAGGAATCGAGGGCAGCAACGTGCGCTTGACGGTCCTGTCCCGGCAGGGCCAGGCACGGAACCTGCACTTGCGCCGCCAGCGGGTGGATGTTCCCAGCATTGAAGACGCCAGTATCCTCGACCAGCAATACGGAATCGCCTACCTCCGCCTGGCCAGTTTCCAGAAGACGACCGGCAAGGAATTCGAGTTGGCTCTTTGGGATCTCCACCGCAAGGGGATGCGGAGCTTGATTGTCGATGTCCGCGGCAACCCGGGCGGCCTACTGACGGCGTCCGTGGAAGTCGCTGACAAGTTTGTTTCGGGAGGTTCCATCGTGCGGACGATCGGCCGCAGCCGGGACGAGAATCACGACTACCGCGCCCATTCGGTAGGTACCTGGCGTGTGCCGTTGATTGTTTTGATCGACGGTGATTCGGCAAGTGCCAGCGAGATCTTCGCCGGCGCGATTCGCGACCACCGGCGGGGCACGTTGATCGGCAAACGAAGCTATGGCAAGGGAAGTGTGCAAGGCATCTTCCCCCTCAGTTCGATTGACGCGGTGCAGTCCGGGGTCCGCCTGACCACCGCCAAGTTTTACTCGCCGAGCGGCCGGGCGATCGCCGATCGAGGCGTGCAGCCCGATATCGTCGTGCAAGCGACGGCGAAGCCGGCGGCCGAAGGTAGTAACCCCGTCGCTGCGCCCGTCGACTCCATTCTGGACGCCGGGTTGCAGGTTGCCCGGCGCCAACTGGCGCAACGCTAGGAGCGGGCAACCCGTCGGTTCGGCGCAGGCCGCCGCAACCAATTCCCGTGGACCGCGCACCCATGAACGTACAGCCGCCGCTCACCTGGATGGTCGTCGTGGGGGTCGGTGTCGTTGCGTTGCTAATCGTGTTTGCCGTGATCTCGGTTGCCATCGCCTGGTGGGTGTTTCGACCCCGACCGGAGCCGATCCGCGTCAAGCCGGTGGTCCCGTCGTTCGACTTGACGTCGCTTGACGTCGCTGCCGTGCCGGCTTCCGCACCGCGGCTCGAATACTACGGCTGCCCGGTCCGGCTGGTGATGCTTGTCCTGGCCCCCGTCGGCAGAGACGGCGAGATCCCGGACAAGGATCAGTTACCCGAGTTGCTGGAGCACATCGTGCCGCTGTTTGTGCAGGTTGTTGGAACGCACGAACCTGAAGTGCAGTTCTGGCCGGCGCAAGTCAGCACTGCCGGGTTTTCCAACGCGTTTTTCGGCAGTGTGGCAATGCCCGGTGATCGGGGTAAGGGGACTCCATGGTGCGGCCTGGCCGGTCGTTTTGACGCATTCGGTAAACACTATCTGGCGGGACTTGTCTGCTATGGCGACGATGCGCGGGGACTCGGCCAACTGGTCATCGAACAGGAAGGGTTGTGGCGCGACGTGCTGCGCGTCAAGGCATAGGTCGAGCGTCAGGCCCGGTCCTGGCGGACCTCATTGGCTGAACCGATCATTTCTCATCGCGGGATTCTCATGAACCTGGTTCCGATCGGAGAAACGGGCGAGCTGCCAGACAACGTGCAGCTCGGCAAGCATCTACAGACGGTCGTGCGGTTTACGGTGGAGTTTTACGCGCGGAGCGGCTTCGCGCCGCCCTGGATCGGTTACATCGGGATCGACGATCACGGGGCCGTCGGAACCTGTGGCTTCAAGTCCGCGCCTGCCGAGGGGCGCGTGGAGATCGCGTACGCTACCAACCCGGGTCAGGAGGGCCGCGGCGTTGCCACCGCCATGGCGAGCAAACTAATCGAATTGGTCCGCGATGCGGACGATGAACTGACGGTGTTCGCGCAGACGCTCCCGGCAGAGTCCGCCTCGACCTCGATCCTCAAGCGATTGGGCTTCCATCGCACCGGCGCGGTCGAGCATCCCGAGGACGGCATGGTTTGGGAGTGGGAATTGCCGTAGGAAGATCTCAACCGAATGCCGAACGACCACCCGCTCTACGACGACGATCTCGCGTTTATCCACGACGCCTATTTCAGTGGACTCTCCGAAAGCTGGGCGCCCGGCCTATTGGCGCTGCTCAGAGACTCCGGACTCGATCACGGCACCGTCGTCGATCTCGGCTGTGGCGGCGGCGGGTGGATCGGGCACCTGGTCGATGCGGGCTACCACGTCGTCGGTCTCGACGTCTCTGCCGCCATGGTCGACCTGGCACAGAAACGGGTCCCCACCGCCGAGCTTCATGTCGGATCGGTTTGGGATTACCCACTACCTCGCTGCGGCGCGGTGACGGCGTTGAGCGAAGTTGTCTGCTATCGAACGGACGCATCTCCCAGCCCTGATCTGGAAGCCCTGTTCCGACGCATCTTTGCCGCTCTGGAAGCGGGAGGCCTGTTGATCTTCGACGTCACCGAAGTCGGGCTCGACCGGGACCGCGATCCAACGTTCACCCAGGGCGATGACTGGTCCTGCCTTGTACGCTTCGAGTACGACCCGCGCCGCTCGCGACTCCACCGGCATATCACTGCCTACCGAAAGGTTGGTTCACTCTTTCGTCGCACCGACGAAGAACACTGTGTGCAGCTCTACGATGGCGAGCACGTCCTGGCGATACTCGCACGGACGGGATTCGAAGCTCGTCTGGTTCGCGCTTTCGGTTCCGCTCCACTGCTTCCGCAGCGGGTCGGATTCATCGCCCACAAGCCAGCCGGCGCAAGTAACGATTCATTCCAATCCGGCTAGATAACGCCGCCGTGGACCCGCAGCGGTTCCATGGAGTCGTCGCTGCGCCACGTTTCCCACGCACCTTCGACACGCCCCACAAAGTCCGTGAACTCGTGCGGCAACTCGACAACCGGCCCCAGCATCCAAAGAAAATGGCGGCGATCGACGCCTCGATCGAGGTTCCTTCTCGACTGCCCGACATGCAGTCTTGTTTCGACCAACAACGGCAGCCGGCATACCACTGCAGGCAGATTCACCCCTGGATGCTCCAAGTGCCGGGCAACGGCGCGGGTACCCGCCGTGCTGGTTAGATTCCAGGCGCCGAAATAGACGCAGACCAGGGTCACAAAGGCAACCAGCATCCGGGAAGAGAAATGAGGTAGCCATCGAGGGGGATTGACGGTGTTCATGCCCCGGATTCTATCGACGGGCCGGAAACGGGGAAACACGAATTTCCAGCTCGATCACCCGCCCGCCTGAGAAAACCGGGAGCCTGGAAAAGATGGCCCGGACATTTCATGAACGAGCAACCATCCAGTGCAAGCCGCTGTGCCGCAGCCATTTGCGGTGAGCATAGCCAAAGCGACTGGCATCAGGTCCGGCGGTTCGGCATCGTGTCGAGACGTGTCATCGGCAGCTCCCCATCCCTTCAGAGGGCCAACGAAAGGCGCCTGTCGATGACACGTTCCTCATGCGTCGACATCAATCGCGTAACGCCCAATCTTCTTCCAAAGCGTAACTCGACTCGTACCAAGCAACTCTGCGGCCTTGGTTCGGTTACCACCCGTCTTTCGTAATGCGTCGACGATCCGCTCACGCTCCGCACGTTCCTCCTCGCTCATGGCAGGCTGGGAAACGGCCGCCTGGTTGCTTTCCGGCAAGCGCACTTCAGACGGCAGGTCCAGGACGGTAATCCGGTCACCGCTTACGGTCACGCAGGCATGTTCAATCGCGTTCCGCAGTTGACGTACATTTCCGGGCCAATCGTAGTTCATCATCCGTTGGAGCGCGTCGCGGGCGAGCCCGTTCGGACCGCGGTTGCCGGCCTGGCACAACTGGCCGACAAAATGATTGGCGAGCAGCGGGATATCCTCCTTCCGCTTCCTCAGGGGCGGCAGCCGGATTTCAAAGACATGGATGCGATAATAGAAATCTTCGCGAATCCGGCCTTCGGTCATGAGCTGTTTGAGGTCCCGATTGGTCGCCGTAACGAGGCGAATATCGACGGCCCGAGTCCGGCTATCGCCGACGCGACGGACCTCCCGCTCCTGCAGCACGCGCAACAGCTTGACTTGAACCGCCGGACTGACGTCGCCGATCTCGTCCAGAAAAAGGGTGCCTCCCTGGGCGGCTTCAAAAAGGCCCAGTTTGTCCTGCACGGCACCGGTAAACGCCCCTTTGACATGGCCGAACAGCTCACTCTCCAGGAGTGTTTCCGGAAGCGCAGAACAGTTGATTGCCAGGAAGGGGCGGTCACGACGAGCGCTGCGGGCATGGATCGCTTGGGCAGCGAGCTCTTTGCCGGTTCCCGACTCTCCCGTAATCAGGACGGCAACGTCACTGTCCGCGGCCAGCTTGAGACGGCGAAATACATCCTGCATCTCCCGGCTCGTTCCCACCAGTTGTTCGAACGCGCCTTCAACCGTCGCCTGGCGTTCCAGGATCGCGATCTTCTCATTGGCGCGAACAAACTCCGTCAGGTCCGTGAATGTCCCGACCGCGCCGGCCACAGCGCCTGCCGCATCGAACATCAATCGCACATTGCCGTGGATGTAGAGCTCTGCCCCTTCCTTGGACATCACCTTGCATTCCTGGTTACAGATGCCGCTCGGTACCTGTTGCGGCGTGCGCAACAATTCCGCCAGCGTGCCAAACCCCTTGCAGTTGGGTCCCTCGAGCAACGTGCACGGTTTCCCGATAACATCCCGGCTGGGATACCCTGTAATCCGCTCGGCGCCCTGGCTCCAGGCAACAAACCGACCACCGGCGTCGACGGTAAAGACGCCAACTGCCATGGCGTCAACGATTTCCCGGAGGATGTCGGGGTTCTTTTGAAAATCGAGTTCCATGCTTGATAAGCCGGGTTCGTTGTCAAGACTCACAAAGCGAGCAGCCACCGTGGCACTCGTTTCTTGGCCGATCGATCAAAACGTGCGCCGCTGAACCTGTATCGTATTGAACTCGACCGAAGCTTGGCAGGGGCGCGTCGCGAGAATCAGCTTGCCTCCGACGAAGCCTGCGGTTGGTCCGAAGCCGCACCGCCGGCAGCGGAGCTGCAGTTCGCCCAAGCGACGGATCGCGAGCACGCCGGTCGCCCGGTCACGGGACGATCCACGGTTCGCTGGCTGCCTCAAGGATCAGGTAGGCCTGCCCGGTCGCCAGGCCGGCCCATTGCTCAACCCGTCCGCTCGGCCAGGTAACCTCAACCTGCTCCACCGTCTCGCGGTCGCCGCACCCGACCAACACGGTCGGTTCGTTCGCCGCCATGTAGCCACCGCAGCGGTCAACTCGAAATACTTGCTGTTGGCCTGCCACCGTAACCGTCAGGGAAGCACCGATCGCATCCCGGTTGGACTCGGTGCCGACCAGCGTCAGACCGATTCGATTTCCCGCGCGCGAATCGTTACGCAGCAGTGAGACGTTGCCTTCCTGGTAGGTGACCGCCAGATCCGCCAACAGGTCACGATTGACGTCAATCACCGCGACACTCCGCCCGAGCCGCCGCTCAGCAAAGTAACTCCCCGCCCGGTCTGACCATTCTTCGAACGTCAATTGGCCCCGGTTGTAGAATAGCTGCGGGCGTTGCGCGACTTCATGCAGCTCGCCATTGGCCACGAACAGGTCCAACCAACCGTTCGCATCGACGTCAATCAACTGGCAGCCGAAACCGAGCTGTTCTCGGCTGGCATTGGCCAAGCGGGCGCGCCGGCTCACATCGACAAACGAGGCCACCCCCGCATTGCGATAGAGGGTGTTGGTTTCACCGCCGAAATTGGTAACGAAGAGATCGAGCCGGCCGTCACGGTCAACATCACCGCAGGCCACGCCCATGCACGCCTCTGCCGCACCCTCTTCGTTCACCGCCACACCGTAGTGCAAGGCGACGTCCTCCGCCGGCGATTTCCCGGCGGGGGATGCAGGCCAGCGGTAAAGCGAATTGGGGGTGGAGTCGTTGGCGACGAAGATCAGTGGTTGGCCGACGGTCTCCAGGTCCGCGATCATCACGCCCAGGCCTTTGCCATGCTCGGCGACAACTCCCGCCTCCCGCGTGCGGTCACGGAATTGGCCGTTCCCCAGGTTCTCCCAATATGCATCTTGAGCGGCCGCCAACGTCGAAGGATGGCAGGCCAGGTAGCGGCCCTGCGACCGGCACGGTTCCAGCGTGGCGAACGGGGCCTGGAGGTAGTTCACGATGTACAAGTCGAGGTCGCCATCGCGGTCCAGGTCGTGGAACGTGGCACTCGTGCTCCAGGCCGATGATAGAACGCCGCACACCCGAGTCATGTCGTCGAAGGTTCCATCGCCGCGGTTGTGATAGACGACCACCGCGCCGTAATTACATACGACCAAATCGGGAAAGCCGTCGTTGTCCAGGTCGCCAACCGCACAGCCGTGTCCGTAGGCGGCTCGGTCAAGTCGCGCCGACGACGTAACATTCAACATCCGTTGTCCGCCGTCGTTGCGAAACAGGCAGTCTGACTTCCGCTCGACCCCGGATCCTACCGGCAGTTGGTTTCCTTGCGAAAAGAACAGGTCCGGCCAGCCGTCCAGGTCGTAGTCGAAGGCCCCGACTCCACCCCCCAGTGTCTCGACCAGCCAGCGATAAGGGGACTGTCCGGTGTAATAGGCAAAATCGAGCCCCAACGGCTGGGCGACGTCGGTGAAGGCGAGCTGCGCATCGGCGGGATCGCCGATCGATGTTGCCGGGACGCTGGGGGAAAGCCGGGGGGTCCCGTTCGGCCCTGATGCTGGTGACCCCGTAACTTGTGACCCCGTAACTTGTGGTCCTGTGACTTGTGGCCCCGTGACAGGTTCGATCTCTTCTGGCCGCAGCCACGCCAACGCGTGCCTTGGCCGATCAGGATTTCGCGCCACGGTAGCAATTGGGAGAAGATCTCCCATCGCAACCGCCGCTTGAAAGATCTCCGACTCGCGCGGCAACGCCAAATCACGCGCCAGCTCGCTGGCACGCGCCAACGGGTCAGCCGGCCAGGCGGCGGACGAACCGCCCTCTTCGATCGCCTTCATCACGTCACGAACGGCTTCCTGCAGTTCGTGCTGCCGCAAGGAACGTTCCGCCAGCAGCTTGCCCCTTGATGCATCGCCGATGTCGTTATGCAACCGAGCGGACGCGCTCGTCGCCGCCGGGTCGTAAGGATCAAGGGCTGCAGCGTTGCCGAACGCGGTCAGTGCGGCGGCCGGATCACCGAGCTCTCGCCAGGTGCGACCGCGGGCCAGCCAGACGCGGCTGTCGGAGTCCGCGACAGCCGGCAGCGAGGCCAGGATCCTGGCGGCTTGCCGTTCGTCTCCGCGGGCCTGCAGGCGTTCAACGGCGGCCAGGTCCAGCCGCCAGGCATCCTGACCGTCAGGCGGCACATCTCCCCGCAGCCCTTCGGCGACATCCTCGCGGCCCTTCCATTCGTGAAGGCGGATCAGGGCGGCCCGGACCGCATGATGCCGGGGATCGCGGTGCAGACAAGCCTCCAGCCAGATGCGAGCATCATCATTCCACGTCATGCGGTGCCCCAGGCAATAGTAGGCCGCATCCTGCACGGTGAGCTGCCCCCGTGCGTCCAGCTCACGAACCTGCGCTCGCAGCGCGCGGGTCTTGAGCAGAACATGGTCCATTCTCATCAACAACCGTCGCGCGTCGGCAATCGAACTGTCCAGCTCCAGCGCATCCCAGGCCAGCGACTCGGCGCGATCCAAGTCCGCCTGTTCCATCGCCAACTCGGCGGCGCGGAGGCGTGCCCAGGCCGCCTTGTCAGGAGACGAAGTCGGAACCCGGCAATACCAGTCGATGGCCTCATCGGTGTGCCGCCGTCGTTCGGCCAACTGGGCCAACATCCCGATCACGTCGACTTCACCAGGCGAACGGGCGTTCAGTGCGAGGAGCTCCTGGCGGATTCCCCTGGTCCGCCGTTCGCGAAAACGCACCTTCACCGCATCAAGATCTTGACGAAACCGCGCCTCCCGGCCCACGGCCTGCCACCAGACGGGAATCGCGACGACGGCCAGCACCACCAGGCCGATCGTGGCCCAGAGGCAGCCGCGGCTGGGCAACTCCCGTAGTTCCGTCGCTGCGTTCATGGCGATGTCGCCTGCTGCTCAGCCATGTGCCAACCGTGCTGTCAAGAGAGCAAGCGCCGCTCAAGCGGGTTTCATCGAGCGGCGGGGACGCCCGGAACGAGGAGACTCGGCGGGAAACCTACTGCGGCCCCAACTGACGGTACGGCCAGTCGGGCGTACCCGGCGGATCAACGGCCACGGGCGACTTGCCCAAACCGAAATCTTCCGGATGCAGATTGCGTGTGGCCCAGAACGTTTCGTCACGAATGAACCCGTAAAAGCTCGGGTAGAACGGGTCGACAAATTCGACATTGGCCTGCTGGGGAACGTCCAGGCCGGTCAGTTGATAGGCCGCGTTGACCACCAGCCGCCGCAGGTCGGCACTCATGAAGTCGACGGCAGCTCCCATCGTCGTGCAGAATGCCTGCCCCTTCGTACCGCCCGGCGCCGTGTATTCCCGCATCCAGGCCAGCGGCATCATCGGGTCGTTCAATTTACCCTCCACCGGTTTGGATTGCGGAGCCAACGTTTCGGTGACGGCGCCGCGGAGCAGAATGGTGGCGTCGTCCGTCAAGTTCTTCACGGTATAGACGTCCGACGGCGCGAAGACGTCCTTAACGCCGCGCAGCACCGGGTGATCGGCATGAGCTGCTTCGATGACCGCGCGGCACCCCTGGCGTTTGTGACCGCCGTGATGGGCGACCCACTTCTCTCCCAGGACCTGCAGCCCGAAGAAGCCCCACTTGCCGCGAAACCCGTGGGTTGCCGTCCGCAAGCCGATCACCGGCTTCCCCGCTTGCAGGTACGCATCAAACGGCTTCATCTGCTCCGCTGACGGTGTCCGAAAACGGGTCGCCACAATCATCAGGTCGGCGTCGTCGAGGGCTTCCAGCCCGGGCAGATTGGTTTGATTATGTGGGTCGATGAATCCCTTCTCCGGGTCGATCGAAAAGAGCACGGTGCAGGTAAAGCCGTGCCGCTGGCTGAGGATCTTCCCCAGCATCGGCAGGGCTTCTTCCGACCGATATTCTTCGTCGCCGCTGATCAACACGATGTGTTTGCCCTGGCCAGGGCCTTCAGCTCCCGTGAACTCCAGGGGTGCCCCCGTTGCGATGTGGGCCCAGCCGCAGCTCGCGACGAGCGATAACAGGAAACCGTGAAGAAGCTTGCTCATGGTGGTGTCCATTGGAATGTGAACGGGAAGGAAACCTACTGCGGTCGGCAATCGATCACGCAGTCACCCGGAACGCCGGGCGAGTTACTCCCGTCGGGATTAATGCTGATGGTGTGATTCGAATAGCGGATGGTCCTGATCGCCCCGGGCGACGACATAGGCGACAAGATCGAGGATCTCCTCGCGCGATAACCGGTTGAGCAGCCCTTGTGGCATCAACGACACCTTGGCCGGCAATCGTTCCTCGACGTCCGACTTGCGGATGACGGTCGGCCGGCCCTGCGCGACCGGATCGATGACCACCTTCACTTCGTCCTGATCTTCTTCCATGATCATGCCCGTGACCGCCTTGCCGCTGGCGAGCAGAAACGTGTAGGACCGATACTTGTCGTCAATCTCTTTGGAAGGCTCAATCAGGGACGTCAAAATGTGTTCGGCGGTTTGCTTCTTGCCGTCCAATTTGGCCAGGTCCGGACCAAAGACTTGCCCCTGGTTGTTCAAGCGATGACAGGCCACGCAGTTGGAGACCTTGAAGAGTTGCTGCCCCACCGCGAACGACCGGCCTTCCGGCAACGGCTTGACCTCGGAAATCAGGTCCGCGACCTTCCATTCGCGTCCCCGCGTGCTCAACTTCAGCAAGTCATCGCGGATCGTCAGCGGCTGGGCCGCCAAGTAAGCGGCGGGATCGGCCTGATACTCGGGCAGATCCGCCACCACGTAGAGCGCACCATACATTCGCCGCCAATGGCCCGGATAGGTGCAGACATACGGATAGACTCCAGGGGCGGCCGGCGCCGTGAAACTCAACGACTGATTCTCACCGTTCTGCAAGAGGCGGCTGGCCAGCAGCACCTTGTCCGACCTGGGGATGTAGTGACGGGCCATCGCGTCCGCATCCCGGGCCGTCGCTTCGGCCAGGAGTCCCACTTCTTCCAGCGCCCCTGGCTGCAGAATCGCAAAATTGTGCGGCATGTTGTCGGTGTTCGAAAAACGAAACTCGACCGGTTTCCCGGCCTGGACGGCGATCGTCTCTTTGTCGTAGATCATCCGATGAGGCACCGTCCCGATGGCGATGACGCGGACATCCAGGTTCTCGAGTCGACTGGCGATCCGCCGGGCAACGTCGGTGGGGAGGCGGGGGGCCAAGGCCTTTGCCAGGGCAACCGCCTCCAGGGCGTCACCACCGGTACGGTACTGGGCCGGAATGCTGGAAAGGTAGCCGATCAAGTTGTCGACTAACGGTCGAACCTGGGAGGTGGGCCAGGCATCGACAGGGACTTGCCGGAGGGCTCGAATGGCAGCCGGGCGGCTTCTGCCCGCCTTGACCAGCGCCGCCAGGTCATGCACCTTCTCTGCCTCGTTTCCAGGGATCGACGCCAGCGCCCCGATTGCCACATCGTGCAGCGTCTCGCGGCCGCTTACGGCGAGCCGATTGGCGGGAATCTTCTGTTCGCCGAAACCCGGGCCGGACCAGGTGACGACCAGCCCTTCGCCGCCGCCGTTGTCAAAATAGGTCACGATCAGCGGATGGCTGCCGGCGGTCAGCTCGATATTTCCAGCCTGCTTCCGCATCCCATGCAGGCCATCGTTGTTGACCACCAGTTGGTCACCAACATAGAGCCGCGATCCGTCGTCTGAACTGGTCGCGAAAGTGTACCTTCCTGTTTTGGGCACCTGGATATTCCCGGTGAATCGCAATGCGAAGCGATCGTCTTGTTTGCGTTGGGGAACGTTCATGTCGATTTCGGCAACGATCCCACTGGCCTGGGGAGTCATCTTCGCCAGCGTCTCCAGGGCCACGTTCGCGGCACTGGGATAGAAGTAGTCGACCTGGATGCCCGACTGCTGAAACGCCGAGCCGCCCGGTTCGGCGGCCAGGTGAGACGGCATCTCCGAGGTGAGCGGCTGCACCTTGGCGTAGAGGGTAGCTCGCAACTCGCCATCGGCGACGGCGGGGACCGCATTGAGAAAGTCGCGAAGGCGTTCCTTGTTCTGGGAAGCCGCCAGAAACGCGTCACCGGCGGAGCCTTGGGCCGCCATCCAGGCCGCGTAGGCCGCCTGGCGGGCAGTCGCCGTCTTCCCGTTCAGGGCCAGCCGCTCGAGGCGGCCCGTCTGTGCGCGCAGCGCTCCCGGCGACGTCCTCGCGAGCAGCCCGGCGAGACCCGGCAGGCTTTCGTCACCAGCCGCATCGCGGGCCTCGATCAGTCCCAGCAACATGGCATGTTCGTCTTCCTGACGAATCTTGGCCAGCCCGGTGAGTGACTCGCGCAAATGCTCGCCGCCAACATTCGGGCGAGCGAGGATTGCCTGGTAGACCGCTTCGGTTCGATCCATTTTGAGCAAGTCGGCGACGCTGGCATTCCGCAACACGTAGGCCTGTGCCGCCGGCGACAAGCGCGTTCCCGCAGCGATGGCATCCTGGGCAATCTTGTCGATGTCGAGCGTTCCCCGAGCATACTTGAGAACAACGTCGAGCTCCGGGTCGGTCGGTCGTGCCGCAACTTCAAAGATCACCTCGGCCGCTGGGAGCCCCTTGAAGGCCACGGCCGCCTTCGCCGCCTCGGCGCGCACGAGGGCCGAGGGATCACGGGCCGCCGCAGTCAGGGTGGGTTCCCAATCCGTAATCTCTGGTCCCCAGTGGCCCAGCGTACGGATTGCCGCGGCCCGGACTCTTGGTTCCCGGGCGCGAAACACCTTCTTCAGCAACGGCATGTTGGGGACCCGCTGCTCTTCAAACACCCAGAGGCATTCGAGCAACGCCTGGGCTTCATCGCGCTGCACGCTCGCCTTGGCCGGATCCAGTGATGCAGCAAATTCCGCCACCTCGGAGAGCCCGCTCTCGGATTCGCGGCCGCTCAATTCCAATCGAGCCCGGTAGCGAACGCTGTTGGCGCGGGAGAAAAAGTTCTCGCACACTTCGCCAACCGGTTTGCCTTTCATTCTTACGGGCGTCATCAACGGGCTGCCCTTGTGGGTCACTCGGTAAATGCGTCCATGCTGGTGGTCCCGGTTGGGGTCGCGGATGTTGTGCTGCATATGGCCGATCAGCACATTGCACCAGTCGGAAACATAGAGCGCTCCGTCACCGCCGATTTCGACGTCGGTGGGGCGAAAATTCTGGTCGTCAGAAAAGAGGAGCGGTTCGACGGCGACGGCCGTGATGTCCGCACCGTCGTACTTGACTTCATGCTGCAACACGCCCAGAAAGCCGATCGTATTGCAGATCAGAAAGTTCCCCTGATTCTCTTCCGGAAAATGGGGACTGGACAAGATTCCCGTGGCCGCTACCGGCCGCCACCTTTTCTGAAACCATTGCTTGTTGCCGATGCCCTTGCCGATGTTGACGTAGCTGCCGGTGCCGCTCGTCCCGTCGTTCGCGAATTGGTATCCCCAGCGGTCGAACACGTCGCCATGGGGGTTCGGACCGATCGGAAACACAAAGCTCATCTCGAACGTCCGGGGATCGAAGCGATGGACTCCGGACGCGGTCGAGCGATAAGTGCGGGTCGGCGTCTCCATGCTGGCGATGTTGAAGATGCCGCGGGACCAGTACATGCCCCCGTCGGGGCCAATGACGACGGCGTTGGCGCTGTGGTGCGAGTCAGCGCTGGAGACGCCTTGCAGCATGCGGATCTTCACATCGGCCCGATCGTCGCCGTCGGTGTCCTGGAGGAACCAGATTTCCGGTGGTGCCGCAACCAGCATTCCCCCACCCCAGAACTCGAACCCGGTAATGCTGTTCAAATGGTCGGCAAACACGGTGCACTTGTCGGCCACGCCGTCGCCGTCTTCGTCGGGAAGGCAGATGATCCGATCGTTACGCGGTTGCGTCGGATTCCAGTGGGGATAGGACGGCCAAACCGAAACGAACAGCCGACTGTCGGTGTCGACCGCCATCTGGACAGGATTTACAACTTCCGGGAACATCTCCTCGGAGGCGAACAGGTTGACCTCCATTCCCTCAGCGACCGTCATCTTCTCGATGGCTTCGATGCCGCCAAAATAGGGATGCTTTTCGCCTTCAAGCTTCCCTGGCTTGTTCGTCTTGACCTTCAATTCGGGCGGCAGGTTGTCGTCCTTGACGACCAGATCACGACCGTCTGCAACGGCCCATACGCGCTGATCCCGATTCGCGGTCATCACGTCAAAGATCTCCATCTCACGACGCATGACGTCCGCGTTTGACATACCGAACCAGCTCAGCTTGGATCGACCTCCGTAGACATTGTAGCCGTCGACAACCCGGTAGCGGCTGAACCAGTACAGGTTCTTGTCGAGCACGGCAGCGCGGAGCCGTTCCAGTTCCGAGTCCCCCTTACCGGTTCCGTGCGGATCCTGGCCGAACAGAGATCTCGTGATCAATTCGGCCACGGCCTTGTTGCCGCGTTCCAGGAGATGCACGCCGTTCATGGTGAGCGGTTGTTGAGCCGATTCGTAGAGCGCCAACGTGGGATGAAACAAGTCGACAAACGGCACTCCCTTGTCGCGGCAAACCTCGCGCATCGCTTGCGTGTACTTCACCAGATTGGCATTGTTCTCGGACCCATCCGGCAGGTGACGATTGTGGAGATTTTCATGAGCGATGGGCGAAAAAAAGACCAGTCGAGGTGCCGATTTTCCGTTGTACTTCTGCGCCCGCATCGCATCGATCGTCTCGGCGAGATCGGCACGAAAGCGGGGCAAGCCCGGCTCGCCGCGAAACGCCTCGTTGTAGCCAAAGAAGCAGAAAACAACGTCGGACTTGACCTTGGCCAACCACTGATCGGGGCTGCCGAAGTTGTCCGAGCGGTTGCGCGTCTTGAGTTCATCGCCGGGAAACCCCAGGTTGCGAAATGTCAACCTGAGATCCGGATGGAGCGCTTGCAGGTAGGTCTCCAGCCACCCCGCGTGCTGCATGCGATCGGCCAGCGTGTTCCCGATATAGGAAATTCGGTCACCGGGCTGAAGTTTCAGCACCGGTTCGGCTGCCCCGCTGCAGGAGGGCCGCATGAGCAGCAACGTTACCAGAAAGAGTGCGGACAGTCGGAGAGGTCGCATCATCGTTGTTTTGTTTGTCCGAGGGGCTCGTGTGGATTGTGAAGACGTACGCCGGTATGGTTTGGCGGCCCGCGTGAAAACGCCCAACGGCAGGGGACGCGGTCCAGAACGAAGCTGCCTGGCAACCGTTGTGCCGCCCTGCTGCGTCTGGCCAAAATCCGGGCGCGGTCCCCTGGGTGAATCGGAAACACTCTGTTTTAATCCAGGAAACCGACGTTCACAAATCTCCGGCAGGTGTGGCTCGCCGTGCTGTCTTCCACCACAGGCAGACCGCGGATCCGTGTGACGGCAAGCGAGGTGGCGGCAAACGGTGCCGGGGACGTCGGGACGACGACGGCGCCGCGGACGGTCAGTCTACGTCATGCAGCAGCTTACCGCGACCGGATCGTCCGTTCGCCGGCTCGTGCGGCTGCCCCCAGATGACGGGGCGGAAGACAGGAGTGCCGTGTGCGGTCGAGAGAAAAGAGGCTCAATGACCACAGCAAGCGAACAGCCAGCACCAACCGCTTGGAGACAGAGTCTCCGCCGTCGTCTGCTGACGTGGTTTCGCCGCCACGCGCGGGAACTGCCTTGGCGCGGAACCCGGGATCCTTATCGCGTTTGGGTCAGTGAGATCATGCTGCAGCAGACGCAAGTTGCCACGGTCATTCCCTATTATGAGAGGTTCCTCGAGGCGTTTCCGACCGTGGCCGACCTGGCGGCGGCAACGGAGACGACGGTGTTGCGGCATTGGGAAGGCTTGGGCTATTACCGGCGAGCTCGCCAGTTGCATGCGGCCGCCAACGTCGTCGTCAGCGAGTATCAGGGCGAGTTTCCTCGAGATCTTGCGGCGATCCGCGCGTTGCCAGGGATTGGACGCTACACGGCAGGAGCCATCCTTTCCATCGCCTTTGACCAGCGTCAGCCGATCGTGGAAGCAAACACGGTCCGTCTCTACAGCCGGCTGCTCGCCTACGACCAGGATCCGAAAGCGGCGCCGGGCGAGAGACTGCTTTGGGAGTTTGCAGCGTCGCTGCTGCCTAGAAAACAGGTGGGTACATTCAATCAAGCACTGATGGAACTGGGAAGTGAGGTCTGTACACCTCGACAACCGGCCTGTGAAGTGTGTCCCTTGGCCGTCCTGTGTCCGACGCAAGCGGCCGGCCTGCAGGATCAGATTCCGGCGATGAGAAAGAAGGCGGCTGTGACAGCGATTCGGCAAGCGTGCGTCGTCGTCCGAAAGGCGGACCACGTCCTCCTGCGGCAATGCGGCGAGGATGAACGCTGGGCCGGGATGTGGGACTTTCCCAGGTTTGATCTCGTCAGCCAGCGGGGAGCCGCCTTGCAGTCCGAGCTACGTGAGAAGGTGTTGACGTTGACCGGTGTGCAGATCGAACCGGGTAATCGTTTGACAACGATCAACCACAGTGTGACCCGCTATCGAATTCAGTTGACTTGCTACCAGGCAACCCATCGGGCCGGTTCGCCGGCCGCGAACGGGATGCGGTGGGTGCGGCCCAGCGAATTGCCCGACTATCCGCTCAACGTGACCGCTCGGAAAATCTCCCAGCGGCTGGTCCCGTCGGACTCCGCGTGAGACAATTCGACCGGCCTGGCACCAAGTTCCCGGCCCGTGCAGCGAATAGACGCTTGATGCCTGACGTAGTAACACAGACAAAAATCCGTTCGCCGCAGTTCACCAAACCGGCCTCGGCACGGACCGCCATACGATGCTCGGCGCGGGCTGCCATACCGTGCTCGGCGCGGGCTGACATACGATGCTCGGCGCGGGCCGCCATACCGTGCTCCGCGCGGGCTCCCATACCATGCTCGGCGCGAACCGCCATACCTTGCTCGGCGCGAACCGCCGTACCGTGCTCGGCGCGAACCGCCATACCTTGCTCGGCGCGGGTCTCCGACCCCGCCGAAACCGCTGACCGCAGGTCTCCAATCCCTGCCTTCAGCAGCACGACCTGCAATGGCATGACTTTTTCTTCGTTCATCCTGTTCCCCCTCCAATCCCTGCCTTCAGCAGCACGACCTGCAAAGGAGGCAAGCACGAGCGAAGTTTCGCTTCGCAGTCGTCGGCCCCACTTAGCCCTTGTGATTGCACGCTTTCATGACTGAATACCTTGGCCCAGCACTTGATGTTCTTTGGGCGTTTCTCTTCCTCCTAACGGTCTTGGTCTGCTGGGCCACGAACATTGGTGGGTTGCCGGGCAACTGGATGGTCTGCGGTGTTTCTGCCGTCTACGCGTACCTCATTGATGACGCGGCGCGCACTGACGTCGGATGGATTGTTGTCGGGATTCTCGTCGTGCTGGCACTGGTGGGCGAACTGATCGAATTTGCGGCCGGGGCCGTGGGGACAACAAGTGCCGGTGGGAGTAAACGGGGTGCTGCCCTTTCGCTGTTTGGCTCGTTGCTGGGTGGCGTCGCCGGGGTACCCGTGGGTGCGATCATCCCGATACCGGTCGTGGGAATCGTAATCGGAATTCTCTTCTGCGCCAGCTTGGGAGCCTTGGTCGGCGCCGTGTTGGGCGAACGCTGGAAAGGCCGTGATATGGACGAGAGCATGCGCGTCGGGCATGCCGCCTTCTGGAGTCGGCTCGCCGGCACACTGGGGAAGATCTGGGTTGGCGCAATCATGATAGGCGTGCTCACCGTGGCCTTGATTTTCCACTTCTAGCCGCGAATGATGTTTGTGGTGGGGGCAGGCATCGGCAACTTCGAGGCAGACGGACTGGGCGCGGATGGTTCATGAACGAACAACCATTCCGTGCAGTTTGTCGTGTCGCAATCGATTGTGGTGAACCTGCCAGAATTGCGGCGCATCTCATGCTGGAACAGGTTACCGTTCGGTTCGCTTTGCAAACGACGGTCAGGGGGCTCACGCGCGACGTCTGATGCAGCATCCGCCCAGCGCCGGAACAGCCCGGCGGTTGCTGTGCATTCTTGAGCTCAGATCATTGTTGAAGCAGCAATGTCAAGCGCATTTCTTGGTCGAACCGGTTCCGGATGAATCGGCAAAGAATGGATATGGCGGGTCGCGCGCGGGCGAACTAGAATTTCCGAATGTGGCGTGTGTGGAATCGACTGCGAACGGTGCCGATCGAGGTGAGCACGCTTCACGTGTCCATTGGGTGTGGTCCTGCTACGCCGGGCAGAATCGTCAAGGCGGATGGATGTGATCGGTCGTGCACTGGGGTGCATGCGAGTTCAAGAATTCGAGCCCACAAGATGTTACGCCGCCCGACCTGGGCAGGTAGAATATAGAGGGACGCGAGTCCTGTTTCGCTCAACCTTGGCGAGCGAGGTAACCAATGACGACTTACATGCATATCAAACGCCAGCAGATCCTCAGAGAAGCCGAAGGGTATATCGACCTGGCGATGGCTTGTGCGGATCAATTGCCACTCAGCCCGCGCGTCCGCAACCGCCTCGGGCAGCGCGCCCTGACAGCGTTGTCCCAGGTCAAGCGAAGTCGGGGTAACAAGGCGCACTGCAGTTACCTCAAAGGGCAAGCCTTGCGCGTCATGGAACGATTTCCGGAGGCCATCGAGTACTTCGAATCGGCCGCCGAGCTGGACTGCGAGAACGTCCATATCTGGCTGGCTCTCGGCTGGTGCCACAAGCGGGTCGGCAAGCTTGACCTGGCGATCCAGTCGCTTGAGGAGGCGCTCGCCTTCGAACCCGGAGAGGCGATCATCTACTACAACCTTGCCTGCTATTGGAGCCTGGCGAACAACGTCAAGCTGGCGCTGGAATACCTGTCGCGGGCATTTCTGATTGACAGTGACTATCGGGACCTGATCTACGCCGAGCCCGACTTTGATCCGATTCGCTCGGACCCGCGGTTTCAAGAATTGACCAGCGTCATTGTTTGAGCAAACGGCCCGTCGCAGACGGCGCAACGAAGCGGCCCTGTTGGCAGCCAGGTCCCGGGGCTACCGCTTGGCCGCGTATAGCTCGGCGTATTCCAAGACCCACAGGTCGATCAATTCGATGAACTTTGCCGGGTCAACGTTCTCGATCTTCTCGAAATGGTTGCGGCTGAAGACCTCCTTGTTGCGGATGGTCCCTTTGCTGGCCAGGTCAACCACGTGGTATTCGGAGAACGGACGGATCGTCATCTCCAATCGGCTATAGTCGTTGTTCCGGCGGCCCCCCGAGAGACGCAGGTCATCGCGACTGCAACTGGCCCCCCAACCCCGTTCGCCAAACACGGTCTGGTAATCAAAACCTGGAAAATGGGCCGGGATCGACTTGAGGCAACCCTCGATGTGTTCGGATAACTGCAGCCGATATTGCGTATGCAACCCCTTCAATTCATCTTCGGAGAGCTGCCGTTCCTTGGCCTGGCGAGCTCGGTCGTCGCTACGCTGCTGACCCCGTTGAATCGCTTTTTGCAGTCGTTCATCAAAATTCATGTCTTGCTCACCGGGGGCCGGACAGGAAGTCAGTCGGAGCGGAACACCACGAAGAAACACCCACTTCGGTCAAGTGTACCACCTACGATTCCGATCGTTAATCGCCCGCCCCGTTCCCGGGATCGTCATCCGCCGGCGGCTGGGTCTCCAGATACTGCTTCAAGTCAGCAAACGAACGGAGCGGTTCCTTGCCGGAGGCCATCGCTTCGCTCAGCGGAGCCGCGGGGCCCGACACCGGCGCGGTCTGCGTCGAACGGGACGCGAGGTGAGGTCGCGGGGGTCGTCCGTGCTGCTTGCGTGACGCCGCCCGCTCCTCATCGGACCGGCGAGCTGCCGACTTGTCCCGTCGCCGGCGGTCCGGCGGAATGGCGGTCACGGAGACGCGCCGCCGCGCCAGGTCAACGTCCAAGACCCAGACGCGCAGCACGTCGCCGACACCGACGATTTCGTGCGGATCGTTCACGAACCGATCCACCAATTGGCTGATGTGAACCAGGGCGCTGTCGGAAATCCCGATGTCAACGAAGGCACCGAAATCGACCACGTTCAGGACGGTCCCCTGTAATTCCATGCCCGGTTTCAAGTCGTCCAGTTTGAGGATGCTGCGGCGAAACACGGGCGACGGGAGGCCGTCGCGGGGATCACGCTGGGGGCGCGTCAACGCGGTCAGGATGTCCGAAAGGAGCAGCTCGCCAACTCCCAGTTCGGTAGCCAGGCCCACCACGTCAACGTCGCGATCGGTATCCGAACCGCTCAGCCGACGATTGGCTTCCGTACGCGCGTCTGCCGCGGCGTTTGCCTGCGATCGCTCGCCCTTGCAGCCCCGCAGGCGGGCCAGGACCCGGTTCGCCAGTTCGTAGCTTTCCGGGTGAATGATGGTTGCATCCAGCGGATTTTCGCCATCGTAGATCTTCAAGAATCCGGCCGCTTGTGTGTAGGCCACGTCGCCGAACCCGGGTACGTTCCGAAACTCGGCGCGGCTCCGAAACGGTCCCTGCTGACAGCGGTACTCATAAAGGCTCCGTGCGCTCAGTTGGTTCAGGCCGGAAACATACTTCAGCAGGGCCGGGCTGGCGGTATTGACGTCGACACTGACAAAATTCACGCAGGCCGCCACGACCGCGTCGAGCGACTCCTGCAGGTTACGAGCTTTGACGTCGTGCTGGTAAAGTCCGACTCCGATGTTGGCTGGATTGATTTTGACGAGTTCCGAGAGCGGGTCGAGCAGGCGGCGGCCGATCGAAATCGCGCTGCGCATTTCGGCGTCGTACTGCGGCAGCTCCTCGACACCCACCATGCTGGTCGAATAGACACTGGCGCCTGCTTCATTGACGATCGTGTAGGCCAGGTCCAGGTCGGCCAATTCATGGGCAATGACGTCCGCAACCAGTTGTTCGGCTTGCCGGCAGGCATTGCCGTTGCCGATCGCCACCACCGACGCCCCCTGCTCGCGAATCAGCCGAACAAGCGTTCTGCGCCCTTCGTCACGCCGCTGTGGGTCGCCGATCACATGGATCACGCGATGCGCGAGGACGTTGCCGAACTCGTCGAGTGCCGCCAGCTTGCAACCGCTACGAAAACCGGCGGCGATCGCGACGAGTCGGTGTCCGCGGACCGGTGCCTGGAGCAACAAATTGCGCAAGTTGCAGGCAAACACCTGGATCGCATGCTGCTCGGCGCGCTCGCTCAGTTCCCGGCGAAACTCCCGTTCCAGGCTGGGTTGGATGAGCCGCTGCCAGGCGTCCTGGGCGCACCGCACGAGCAGTTCAGCGTGGGGATGCCCCGCCGGAATCAGCAGGCTCTCCATGGCGGCGACCATTACGTCGGCGTCACAGGTGATGCGGACGCGGAGCACCTTGGAGCGTTCCCCCCGATTAACGGCCAAGATGCGGTGAGGCGGGATGCAGCGAAGAGGTTCACTGAAATCGCAGTAGTCGCGATACGATTTGCTTCGTTTCTGTTGGTCCTTGTCCGGCGGCGAACCGGGTGCGGTCTCTGCCCGGCTGCAGGTGACCCGGCCGGTTTCCCGGAAGACCTGTCGTAGTCGGGCGCGAACGTCCACCCGCTCACTGAATTGCTCGGCCAAGATATGCCCCGCCCCGGCCAGGGCTTCTGCGGGCGTCGCGAGTTCTGCAACCGCACTCACCTGGTGTTCCAGCCGGGACGCCAAATCGGCGCCCGCCAGCGTGCCTTCGAGCAGGTCGTCCGCCAGTGAGCTCAAACCGCGCTGGCGGGCCACCGTGGCCAGCGTCCGTTTGTGGCCTTTGAAGGGGAGGTAGAGATCTTCCAGGTCCTTGGCTGATTGGGCTGCCTCAATCCCAGCCGCCAGGTCGGCGGTGAGCTTGCCGCGCGAGACCAGCGACTTGCGGATCTTGTGCTTGCGTTCCTCCAACGCGCGAAACTTCGCGGCCAGTCGCTGAAGCTCACGGATCGCATTCTCGTCGATGCCGCCCACCGCGTCCCGGCGGTAACGGGCAATAAACGATGGCGTATTGCCGTCGTCCAACAGTTGCAACGCTGTCGTGACGAGATCGACCGGCAACTTCAAGGTAGCGGCCAGCAAGTCGAGATGAATGCTCGGTAGTGAACGCATAGGCTTTCGCTGCGTGGATGCTAAGGCTCAACTGACCGCCGATGAGAGTTCGTACCGCGGGAGTAGGGACGCGATCGATGCACTGCGTTCATGCCATCAAGCGGAGTGCACAAGATTCGGCAGCGACTAGCGAGGCCGGGCCCCGGACCAATAGCGAGCTGACGCTCGCGGCATGTTTGTCCGCTCCCGTTAGCCGTTCAAACGTGACTCATTTGTATCGCCAACCCGGATTCTCCATCAGCCGGAGGGCGTTATCCCCGGTTCGGTCGGTAGCCGAACCGACCGGCCGCTCGCGCGTTCCGGCTGAGATCCGCGGCGCCTTGGGTAAGTTCACCACAAACAACTGCGATCCAACGACCTGGAATGAAGGTTGTTCGTTCACGAATCATCGGCGGCCCGCCGTGCTACGCCTGCCGTCACGACGGAACGGGTGCCGCCGCGGGCACGTTACGTATTGAGCGTGATGGGTTGACCCGAGCGGTCACGGCAATCGAGCTCGAGATGCTCGGGATACAGGCCTTCACTGCCAAGGATCTGAATCGTCATCCCACCTTCTTCTTCCAGGAGGGTGATTTCTTTTCGTTTGCGATTGTTCAGATAGGAGGCCACATCATCGTTGACGCGGACGGTCACGCGGTCGACGTTGGGCTGCTGCCCGGCCAGCATCAACATCCGCACGACTTCGATGGACATACTCTCGGCGGTCTTGACGACGGCCCGCCCGTTGCAGCACGGGCAGTCCGTGTAGACGCTGCGCTTCAAGCTGGGGCGAATTCGTTGGCGGGTCATTTCGACGAGCCCGAAAGGGCTGGTTCGCAAGATCTTGGTGCGCGCCCGATCCCGCTTCATCCAATCTCGCAGCGCCCGCTCCAGGCCGCGACGGTGCTTCTCTTTCCGCATGTCAATGAAGTCATTGACGATGACACCGCCCAGGTCGCGCAGCCTCAATTGGCGGGCGATTTCCTTGGCGGCCGCCATATTCATCCGAAAGGCGGTCTCTTCCGCGGAATTGTCAACGCGAAAGTTGCCGCTGTTAACATCGATGGCGACGAGTGCCTCCGTCTGATCGATCACAATGGAACCGCCGGCCGGCAGCGGCACTTCACGCTTGTAGATCCGTGCGATTTCCGTCTCGAGTTTGTAACGATGAAAGAGCGGCTCCTTGCCTTCATACAAGTGCAGCCGGCCAACGTGTCGGGGCATGACAAGCTGCAAGAACTCCTTGGCCCGGTTGTAGGCGTCCTCCTGATCAACATAGATCGCATCGACATCGGTCGTGAAGATGTCGCGGATCGTGCGGATGATCATGTCGCTTTCTTCGTAGATGTCGACCGGCGCCGATGTCTTCTTGACGCGCCGCACCAAGACTTTCCAGAGCCGCAACAGGTAGGCCATGTCGCGGGAGAGTTCTTTCTTGGTCCTGTCGACACCGGCCGTGCGAACGATGAAACCGAGCCCTTTGGGCGGATTCAGTTCCAGCAAGGCCTGCCGCAGCCGCTTGCGGTCGTCGTCGTCTTCGATCTTCCGCGAGACTCCCAGCCGTCCCAAGGCCGGCATCAGAACCAGGTAGCGGCCGGGGATGCTGATGTAGGTCGACAGGGTTGGCCCTTTGGCGCCGATCCCTTCCTTGATCACCTGCACAAGCACTTCGTCACCGCGGCGAAACAGTTCCTGGATCGGCGGTTTGATCCGGGGTCGCGAGCCGGGGCGATGCTTGCGTTTGGCCCGCCGCTCGGCTTCCTCGTCGCCACCGGCGTGCGGGTTCTCCAGCGGCACATCGGGATCGTATCCGCCTTGGCGAAAATATTGGGGCTCGACATCACTGATATGGAGAAATCCGTTGCGCCCCACGCCAAAGTCGACGAAGGCAGCCTGGATACTGGGCTCGAGATTGACAATTCGTCCCTTATAGATATTCCCTACCAGATTGTCTTGGCTCGCCCGTTCGATGTAGAGCTCTTCCAGCAGACCGTCTTCAATGATCGCAATCCGGCATTCTTCGGGCTGCGAAACATTGATCAGCATTTCTTTCTTCATACGATTGGATTCTCGTGTATGGGGGTTGGCTGGTGTGGGGCCGGAGGACAGTTTGTCCTCTGAACTCGCCGTCAACAGGGGGCGAGTTCCGGCACGACCTTTCTAAGTTCTTCGCGCAGGTAGGTTTCGATCTCCTGCGAGCTTTCCATTGCCATGGCACGTTCGGCAACTTCGCGGCACCGCGTGAGCGTCACACTGCGACATATTTTTTTGATCTCGGGGATGACGGCGGGCGGAACACTGAGGGCCCGCAACCCCAACCCCAAGAGCAACATCGTGTAGGTAGTTTCGCCGCTCATCTGCCCGCACACGCTGGCCGGCACTCCGGCTTGGCGAGCCGCCGTCAGCGACATGTCCAACAGCCGCAGCACGGCCGGGTCGCTGGCCCGATACCGATCGGCAACTTCGTTGTTGCTGCGATCGACAGCCAGCGCATACTGAATCAGATCATTGGTACCGATGCTGATGAAATCGACTTCGGCAAGGAACTTGTCCAGCAACACGACGGTCGCCGGCACTTCGACCATCATGCCGATCTGAATCTCGCGATCAAAGTCGACGCCCGCCTCCTCCAGGTCCTCCATGGTGTCCGCCACGACCATTTTGGCCTGTCGCAGTTCCTGCAGCGAGGAGATCAGCGGAAACATGATCTTGGCCGAACCGAGCACGCTGGCCCGCAAGATCGCTCGCAACTGCGTGCGGAACTGGGGCAGGTTCTTCAATGACAGGCGAATGCTGCGCAACCCCAGAAAAGGGTTGCGTTCCTCCTCGTGCGACGGCGACTGCCCCAACTTGTCCGCCCCCAGGTCCAACGTGCGGAAGACAACGGGCCGATCACCCATCGTCTTCAACACCTGGCAATACGCTTCGTAGTGCTCTTCCTCGGTCGGTTCCGAACTAACAGCCAGGTAGAGGAATTCGGTTCGGTACAAGCCGACGCCATCCGCCCCGCGATCCAGACACGCTTGAACTTCCCGAGGAAACTCGATGTTTGCCGTCAGCGTGACGCGGGTCGCGTCGAGCGTCTCCGCGGGCAGTTCGCGCAGTTCCTCGAGCCGCACGGCCAGGGTGCGGTGCTCTTCCAGCTCCCGCTGGTAGCGGGCGACCGTCTCGTCGTCCGGCTGCAAGATCACGCGGCCCAGGTCACCGTCGACAATGACCGTCTCTCCGCCAGAGACGTCGGTGAGGAACTTGCCGGTTCCGACGACGGCGGGAATTTCCAGTCCCTTCGCAACGATCGCTGTATGGCCGCCGGCGCCGCCGATCTCGGTTACGAAGGCCCGCACAAACTGAGGATCCAACATCGCCGTTTCCGACGGCGTCAGGTTGTGGGCCAACACCACGACCGGCGACGTGATATGCCCCAGCTCTTCGCGACGCTCGCCCAACAATCTGCGGAGCAAGCGGCGTTCTAAGTCGAAGATGTCGTTGGCTCGCTCTGCCAGGTAGTTGTCGCGCAGTTCCTGGAAGATCTTCGCGTAACGCCTGAGCACCTGGCTGACCGCATACTCGGGCGAATGATGCTGCTCGCGAATCAACGCCACGAGTTCGTCATTCATCCGCCGATCGCGGAGCATCTGCAGGTGGGCGGTGAAGATGGCCCCGTAGTCGTCGCCCAGTTTTTCGGTCACCGCATCGCGGTCCCGAGCGATCTCGGCACCGACCGCGTCCAGCGCCTTCGTCAACCGCTCGACTTCGTCTTCGACGACGTCGCGCACCACGAATCGGCGAGGGATACGGAATCCTTCGTTATCAATGACCAGCGCCTCGCCGATGGCAACGCCCGGCGAAACCGCAATTCCCTGCAATGTCTGCATCGCTTACGCAGACGAGCCGGCTCCGGATCCGGGATCAACACACATTGGCAACACGCTGCGATCTACCGAAAACGCCTTGTTCACCGTCAGCCCGTCCGTCCTTTGGTGGTTTAACCGGCGGAAAACCATCGTCGTGATGGTCATTGGATTCCTTCGGTTCGTGATATTTCGTGGTTGTCTCCCGAGTCGCCCTCGTTAAATCCCTCGAGAAACAGTCGCTCCAAGGCGTCCAACGCGTCGTGCGCGTCGTCGCCACGAGCTTCAATGATCAGTTCCGTACCCTGGCTCGCCGCGAGCGTGAGTAGCGACAGGATGCTTTTGCCGTCCACCCGTTCGTGGTCGCGGATAATCTCGATCTCCGCCTGGAATCGATTGGCCAGATTGACTAGCGAATGGGCAGGACGGGCATGCAATCCCTGCGGATTGGAGACCGTCACGTGCCGCGTTGACGCGTTGTCATTCATAGGTTTTCGTTCTGCTGCTTACTCGGCCAACAAACGTGCGGCTGCCCCCGCCAAGACACAACACGGATTCCGCCAACTGCCGCCCCACGGCAGGTTCCACGGAAAAAACCTAAGAAACGAACTGGTTGTTGTCCGCCTCTTCGAGCAACTGCTGGATGTCCTGCGGAGTCTTCGATTGCTTCAGAAATCGGCAGAACGTGTCGTCGCGCAATTGGCGCGAAATGTTCTCCAAGGCCCGCAAATGGTCGCCAGGACGATCCGGTGGCGAGACCAGCAAGAAGAAGAGTTGCACTTTCTCACCGTCGAGGCTCGTGAAATCAACGCCCTCGCTGCTCACTCCAACCGTTCCCACAAGCTCGTCGACGCTGGGATGCTTCGTGTGTGGTACCGCGACACCACGGCCGATCCCGGTGCTCCCTAACTCCTCCCGCTTCATGATCGCCTTGACGATACTATCTTTCTGCTCGCCCTTGATTGCCCCCGCGGCAACCAGCGAGTCCACCAACTCGGCGATGACGGTCTCTTTGTCATACGCGGAAAGCTCCGCGCGAATTGCATCCACATTGACAAAGTCTGAAAACTTCATGCTCGCATCCTCTAATTTCTGTGTTCGTCATGGGGTGCCAGCCGGCCGAGGCGGCCATCGATCGAGCACGAGTCGAATTCACTCGGAATCCGAATCTTCCTCAAGCGGTGGGGGCATCTGCTTTCGTCCCGGCTGACGGTGACCTGTCTGTCGTCGTTCTTTGTGTTTTCGAAGCTGTGTCTCGATCTTATGCACCGCGCCATCAAGGGCCGCAAATAACTCGGGCGCCGTGTCGCGGGCCACGAAGCCATCTGTCCGCTCCGCAGATACCCGAATCTCTACGTTGACCGACTCCTCGTGGTGCTCGAGGTCAACCGTGACTTCAATCGCCGTCATGCGGTCAAAGAACTTGCGAAGCTTCTCGGCCTTTTCAGAGATTTTCTGCTGCGTCTGATCGCTAAGATGCCCGTGACGGGCGGAAATCGTAATCTGCACCGAAAATCTCTCCTGGCCTGCTGACGGCGATAACTCAAGCAATTGCTGGCTTCCAGCCTAACGTATTTCTAACGTGATGCTGCTTTCGACGTGTACCCGCCCGCACGTCGTATCACGCACCTCCCAGAACGGGCGGCACGTCGTTTCCCGTGGACGTGACGGCGAAGCCACCTATCATAATGCGCCACACGCTGGGCACAATTCCAAATAGAAGCCGGGCCGGTGACCTTCAAGGGGACACCAGGTTACCCATTCTACCCATACCATCCTTCTGGAGGTAGCCCGCAACGCCGAGTCACCGATTCGTCAGCGAAACACCCACCATACACCCCTCATCCGGGCCCCACGACCGGAATCCGCCGACACTCGCCCTGTTGGCCATTTGGAGACGGCAATCCGGCAAGAACTGCCCTTCCAACCAGACCGCCCCCCACGCAAGAAAGGCCTGGCTGGACCGCTTCGTCCGGCGGAACGGTTCGCGGGATCTTGGTGCCTCGGCCTGATAAGAGCGGATCGCAGCGCGGGACCCCGCTGTGCAACTCTTTCCGCTTACCCGCTTAGCGTCGTCTTAACGTTTGGGGGCACTTGCCGGCGGACCCGTCACCGGGGGCGTCCAAGGGCTGGGCGGCGACTTGTAGGCAACCGTTCCCTCTTCCAAGGCACGACGCCAATTGGCAACCTTCGTCCTCTCCTGCGATGGGGGCAGTTCCGGCCGAAAGTTCTTGGTCACCCCCCCCGTGATCCGCTCCAAGTTCATGAAGGCCATCACCCGCAGGCCCATCGCGTCGTGTTCCAGCAGCTCGACCAGCTCTGCATCGGCGCCCGCATCGAGTTGGGCCGGCGAATACCCCCACGTCAGCCGATACAACGTTGCGGCGTCGTCGGCATGCAGCTTCTCGATCATCCGACGGAGGTCGGCGGCCGACTCGCGGTTCCGCGCACCAATCGATCGGATCTCGTTGAACTGCTCGCGCCAATAGTAGTGTTGCCGCTTCTCGCTCAACGCCTCGATCAGGGGATCGTAGATCCCCACATAGCTCAGCGATCGACAGGCCAGATCGACCACTTCGTGCTGCCGAAAATCGGTCATCTCCAAGAGCGAACGGCTGAGCGGCCGGTCCTTTTCCAGAGCCGTCCGCAATTCAAGCGACGCACGCCGCTCGATCTCTTTCTGGTCGCGGCCTTCGATCCAGGCCGGCAATGGCCCCGCATCGACGACCGATGCCGGCCCACCATCGACCCGCGCCAGCATTTGTCCCGATTCCACCACCACGGTCTTGGCCCCCGGCTCGCTCCAGCCAACCCGACCGCTGACGGCATACAACCGAAACACATTCTGGGCAACCGTATTCTCCGGATCAGCGCCTGGGGGCAGATAGCGCGTCACCATAACTGCGGCGACCGAGTCCAAGTCGCCGAACACGACGTGACCTTCCTGGTCGCCGATCCTGAGCGCGATTCTTCCCGCTGCCGCCTTGAACGGCAGCATGACCGCGCTGCCAAAGTGCATCGTCAGCCGAGGCTGCCCCTCGTCGCCCGGTGGAGCCAGTTCGACGCTCGTCGCATTCACAAACGTCACATTGATATCTCCAATGATGACGTGTGGCCGGTAGGTCGGAAAAGAAATGAGCCGATCACCGGCCCGCAACACGGAGGCGGTTGGTACCTGGTACCAATCATCGCTTGTCCGCTCGAATCGCGCCAGCAACTGATCTTCTGCGACGTACCGCCCAACCTCGACCACGGCGGGGGCCGGGCTGACCGGTACCGGCGTCACGTCGACGGTCCCACCCGCCGGCGTGGTGGGCGGCATTGCCGGGTCCGACGCAGACGCCTCGGCACCGACCACTGCGGGCGCAGCCCCAGCAGGCACTCCACCGGCGGACGCGGATTCCGGCACCGTCGCCTCGGGTGCGGTGGCCTCAGGTGCCTTGTTCTCGATTGCCGCGGCCGCCGGATCGGGATCCGCGGTCGGCGACCGCTCGGGGCTCACGGTTGCCGGGATCTCTCCACCGCTTGCTGCCGGCCGTGCATCGTTGGCGGGGTTGGCAGGCGAAGGCTCGGGCGCCGTCCCGCTCGGCCCCGCGGTCGGTGATGCGGCCACTTCGCCGGCTGCCGTCTTGCTCGACTCTTCGCCTGCAGACGCGGGTTCGACGGGCTCAGCCGGCAAGGCGTCGGCCCCCAGCGGACCGGGCTCGGCAGAATCGCGCTGCGCGACTTCGCGATCGCCGCCACTTCCCATCAAGAGACGATAGACGACATGGGTATGGTCAAACGGCCCAACCGCACGCAGCGCCACCACAACCACAACAAACGTGCACAGCAGGGTGACCGCCAACGACTTGAAAGAAACTCCGGCAGGGACGTCCACGCGGGCCGGTTGGGCTACGGGCTGCGGCCGCTCCGGGCGATCGGGCGGCGTCGGTAACGAAGCAGCGCCGTTGCCGGCATCACGGGACACCGGCACCGGTGGCGGCACAACGTGGCTCGCGGGCTGCTTCACCTCGTGGCCGCCTGCCTGGTCACCAATTCGATACATGCGCTCCCGCAAACCCCGATCAACCTCGGCCGGTTCCTTGAAAACGATGGTCAGAATCTGATGGCACGAGGCAACTTCCGCCAGGTGCATATCGGATTCCAGACAGACCTTCTCGAAGTCAGGCACTTGATCGGACGGTAGCGTGTTATCGAGGTACTCGGCGACGGTATTCGGATCCAGCCCCATCCCCTCTCCCGTCACCTTCGGGGCGCCCAACCGCAGGCGGCGTGTCGAGGTGCGAATACGGTGCACCAAATCGCTGGCGAAACTACTCTCCTGAATCTTGTCCCCCAACTCGTTGGCATCCTGCGGCTCCAGAATGTTATCCAGATAGGCCAACATTGTTCGTAGTGTCAGACGCATGATCGGGTTTCCCGCTGGTAGAGTTCGATTCGCACCGACGGCGCAGGCCTGCCGCCGTCTCTTACTTGATTAGTGCGAGATTGGGACCAAATCCGTACAACGTACACCGCAAAAAGGGAGAATGCCCGCGGCGAACCGAGCGAAAACCGTCACAACCTGTGAAACCACATAGACTTACCGACCGGCCACGAAACAGCACCCGCCGACCCAAAGCCGCCATCCTGAATCAATCATCAGCCGTTGGGTGGTGGCCCCGGTTCCGTTGATGCACAGGGTAGACCGGATGGTAGCACGTTCCGGCCGAGATCAGCGGCGCGACGGGTAGGTTCACTGCTAATGGCCGCGACACACTGCCGCAACACAGTGCCATCCGCGAAGTCATCGTCTGTTTCGGAATCATCCGGACCAGCGGGGTCGCGCCCCAGGCCGCGATGGTTCGAAGGCGATCAGCCCCCCCAGCGACACGAGACCAATCAGCGCGGCGATGACGAGGGGGTGGATGCGAGCGGCCGCTGACAGCGATGCCGAATCGCCTTCCGCAGACCAGTTGCGAACCGGTTGCCACCCTCGGGATGTCCGCCTCCATCCGTTCGGCCGAACGTCGGACGGACCCATCCCTGCCAGCGGCCGCTCGTGCGCCGCCACCCCAATCGGCCCGCGGTCACGATTCGTTCGTACCGGCTGGGCAGCCGTCGCTGGCGATGGCAGGGTGGCGGCAAGCAGGGCGATCATCATCAGTCGACGGGGCATGCGGCAGGGCAGTGTCAATTTCGAGAAGCGGTATGGACGGGACAGGCGCGGTCGCCACGCTGTCGCACTCCCCAGGTCGCAAGCGCCGCGCCGAGCTCCCGCCGTCTGCCGACAGGACGTTGTCGTCCGCACTAACCTGTTTCCATCGCTTCACTTTCCTGGTTGCCGGTCGAGCGTGGTTGTTTGGCAACAGTGTGGCCCCTGGACGACAGACCCCCGCGAAAGTACGTGGCGAGCATGCCACGGCCGAGTGTGGGCGACGCGCGTTGCCCTTCCCAACTCGCCGTCTGCCGTCGGTGGGCAGGCCGGGCCGTGACGCCTTGGTCGACGAACCAGGGATGGGGCGGCATAATCAGGAAACACGGTCGGCAGGTACCGCCGCCGGCCGCTGGCATCCGCTCCGCTTGTCATCGGACCTGCCACACGACGCGGCCGGGCCATCGCCCCATCGGAAGCTTGCCAAGATCGGCGTCGCTCCCGGCGGTCACTCCCGAACGTCGGCGCATACCGTCTGTGCATGTCACAACGTAAGAATCGAACCAGGAGAAGCCCCTTGTCCGTGCTTGAAGATCGCCTTCGCCGAACGCTTACCGAACTGCACGAGAGCGGCACCTACAAGTCCTTGAGGCATCTCACCACGCCGATGGCTCCCGAGGCGACCATCGACGGGCTGGGTGAGGTCCTGGTGTTCTGCTCGAACAACTATCTCGGTCTGGCCAACCATCCGGAAGTGGTGGAGGCCGGCCACCAGGGGCTCGACCGATACGGTGCCGGGACAGCCAGCGTACGGTTTATTTGCGGGACGTTCGCTTGCCACCGGGCGCTCGAGGAGCGGATCGCGGACTTTCTGGGCACGGAAGCCGCCCTCACGTACGTCAGTTGCTGGAATGCCAACGAAGGTCTCTTGACCAACCTGGTCGAACAGGGCGACGCCCTGATCTCTGACGAACTGAACCATGCGAGCATCATTGATGCCGGCCGGCTGGCCCGCCAGGCAACGCGCAAGGTCTATCCACACAGCGACCTCGACGGGTTAAATACGGCGCTCACTGAGTCATCCGGCGCGCCGGCGAAGGTCGTCGTCACCGATGGCGTCTTCAGCATGGAAGGCGACGTCGCCAGGCTGCCGGAACTGATCGGAACCTGTCGACAGCATGGAGCCACCCTGGTCGTCGACGACTCGCATGGCACCGGCGTGCTGGGTGCACATGGGCGTGGCGTGCACGAGCACTTCGGTCTCCCGGGCCGCGGTCCCGAAGGGGTTGACATTTTCACCGGCACGCTGGGCAAGGCGTTGGGCGGTGCAGCGGGCGGGTACGTTGCCGGCCCCCGAGACGTCATCGACTACTTGATTCAACGCAGCCGTCCACAGCTCTTTTCCAATGCGCTTCCTCCCACGGTCGCCTGCAGCGCGGACAAGGCTCTCGAGATCGTTCAGCGCGAACCCGAACGGGTCGTCCGCCTCCATGAAAACGTCGCCACAATGCGAACGGGCCTCCAAGACCTCGGCTACGAAGTGCTCGACTCCCCGACTGCCATCTTGCCAATCATTATTGGGGCCACAGCGGACGCCATCCGGCTCTCCAACCGCCTCCTCGAGATGGGCATCTTCGTGATCGGCTTCGGGTTCCCGGTGGTCCCCGAAGGCACCGCCCGGCTCCGCATTCAAATGTCGGCGGCGCATACCGAGGAACATCTGGATCGGGCCCTGGCCGCCTTTGCCAAACTGAAGGGAGAAGTGTGACTTCGTTACCACCACTCGCAGAACAACAGCTCATTCGCCTGGCGGAGCGGTTGGTTGATCAAGCCGCCGCCCGGAACATCGTCACGCCACAGCAGGCGTCGAGCGGGTTCTGGTTCGGCGGAGGCAACCTGGTCGAAGATGCCGACGGCTCATTGCTGCTGGTCGGCCGCTACCGCAACCAGGGCGACTCGCGCAGCGGGTTGGGTCTGGGCGAACGGGGCCTGGAACTGGCCATCTTTCGCTCGACCGACCAAGGCGTTTCGTTCACCAAGGTACTCGACCTGCCCAAAGCGGCACTGAACGTCGGCGGGCGGAAGGTGCTCTCGATCGAAGGGAGCGCGTTGCGGGCCACGCCGCACGGGATCGAACTGTTTGTTTCGACGGAAAAGACGGGAATCGAATATCCGGCCGCATTTCGCGAGTTTCTCAAACCGGGAACCGGTGTCTGGACCATCGATCGCATCGAGGCGCCGTCGGTTGAAGAACTGCCGGCGGCAGAGATCACCACGATCCTTGAATCCGACAATCCGTCCCACATCCACGTCAAGGACCCGGCCGTTTATGAAGCGCCCAGCGGCGACACCGTCCTGATGTTCTGCACCCATCCGTTTTGCTGGTCGAGCTCCAACACGGCGATCGCGGTCCGCCCGCCCGAGGGCCTGGCTTTCGGAGTTCCAAGTTGGGATTGCTTCCCTCGCGGACCAGCCTGGGATGTCGCCATTACGCGAGGAACCTGTCTCGTCGATGTCCCGCGCGTCGGCATGTTCCGAGATCAACAGGTCAGCCTGCTGTTCTACGACGGCGGCGAATCGCTCCGCAATCTGGATGAACACCATGCCGCGGTAAAGCGTCCCCGCGGCTACTCGTGCGAAGAACTGGGCGGTGTCGCTTACGTCATCGACGGTGATTATCAGAATATCGTGCGACTCTCGAAATACGCACCCCTGTTCGTGAGCCCCTTTGGAACCGGTTGCAGCCGATACGTTGACGTCCTGGCAACAGCGGACGCGTTCTATACCACGTGGCAACAATCGCAGGACGATCTCTCACAGCCCTTGGTGCTCAACAAGGTCTCGCGGGACGACGTCGAATCGCTCCTCGCAGACGACTGACGCCGGCCCCTGGCCAGGTTGCGACTCAGACCCGGCCACCCGGCGGAATAGTCACCCTTACCATGAACCCGGACCGGCTAATCCATCAGCCTTCGTGCCTGCTTACGGATCCTGGATCCGCCGCCGGGCGTTCGCCCGCTTCGTCCATCAGCCGTCGAGCGTTCGCCCCGGTTCATTCATTACCGGTCGGGCTTTCGACCCGGTTCATTCATCAGCCGTCGGGCGTTAGCCCCGGTTCGATTGATCGTCGAGCAAACCACAAGCGACCGCGTTCCGGCTGAGATGCGAGGCACTGCGGCTGAGTTCGCGGCCAACGATCACGACAATGCGACGTGCCTCGAACCGGTCTTCGTGCATGACCAACCCGCGCTAGGCTGAAGAATCGACAACCGGCGGATCAAGGTTCTCTGGCTCGTCCGGCTCTGGGGGAATCGCATCGGCCTGGAATGCGTCGGCGTTCTCGTCGGGAGGACCAAGCATGGTGGCCGCCGCCATCTTGATCTGGTTGATCCGTTCCGGCCCGGGCTCCGTCGATTCGAGAATACTGCCGATGACATCTTTGACGACGGTGTCGACGATCGGCGCATTAAAGCTGGCTCGCGAGAGACCGAAGTCCGCCGCGATCGATGAGCCATCCATGTCGAAGAGGAGGTTCAGGCGCAGGCTGTGGATCTCCAGTGTTTCCTCGGGACTCAGCTTATGGCCCGGGAACAGATTCCCCACGGAAGGTGTCTTATGGTTGTAATTCCATGACCACGTCACAAAATACGCCAGAAAGAAGACCACGATCCCAACCGTGCGAAGCATCGCTCCCTGCTGGACCGCAGCACGATCTTCTGACTCGGCGTTCGTATCTGGTGGAGCACCCTGTCCAGCGGGCGCCTCATTTTTTGCGTTGTGTCCTGCATCGTTCGCGTTGGGGGTCGGGCCGCGATCCTCTTTCTGGCTGAACTCCAGTTGCTTCGACAGGAGGGGAATCTTGAACGAGGTTGCCGTCCCACGGGCTAACGCGGCAAGTGCGGCCAGCGAGGCGAACAGTAACGGGGCCGAAACCACGAACATTCCTTCGAACGGGCGGACACTCTCAAACCACCCGATAAACACGGCCACCACGGCGGGCGAGACGACGAAGGCCAGCACCGCGGCGACGCCGGCTTGCGAGAACTGAATTCGTCCAAGACGCATGAGACTTGCCTCCGATCGTTACGACGTTGAGGACATAACGGCCAGCCGAACCTTTCCCGGAACCTAACCCCTCGGTTTCGCCAGGGCAAGGATTTTCGGCGAAGGACGGGCAGCAAACGCCGGTTGCACTCGCCGGTTGCAACACGACGCTCGCAATTCCAGTAGTACCTGGCGCGGCGTCTACGATCGCCTTGCCCGGGCGTCCGGCTTCGATGTTCATCAATCCGCCAACGACTTGGCGGCGGCAGGCTGCGCGCAAAGGCAATAGCCGTTCATGCGGACAACCCCTGCAACGACCAGAATCAAGAGCGACGACGTCACGTTGATGGCGATGAAGTGTCCCGTTTGCGGGCCGGGACGGGACGTGCCCAGCGCTTGCAGCAAAGGCAATTCCCACACGGTGGCCAGCCCCGTCACCAGCAGCGCCAATGCCGTGCCCAGGATGGCGCGCCGCCGCAGGAGGGACGCCAGCAATAGAGGCAACGTCAAGACAATCGCGGCAACCGCAAGAAAGACGAAAATCGGCCCTTCACCTCGCAAGGACAGTTGGGAAACGACGATTCGCCCGGTGCCCAGCACCACGCCCGCAATCGTCATCACGATCAGTAGATGGCGAATACCGAAGCGAACCCGTCCGGTGTCCGATTCCCGGACGTCGTCAAGTTGGCGGAGGCGTACTTGTGAGACCAGGGCGAGCGTCCAGAAGGGGAGTTGGAGCAGCAACCATTGTCCAAGCAGACAACTGCCCAACATCGTCACGGCGTCTGAGGGACCACCGTGGCATGCGAAGTTGATGCCGACGGCGACAGTCAGGGAGATGAGCCAACCCAACGACAGCGGCACGCGCCACCACCATCGTGTCAGGCCAAATGCCATCCAGGCGCTCGCGAGCGTCGTCTGCGCGAACAACGAACCCAGGAAATAGCCGAGCATCACGAACCTGGAACCAGGCGGATCGGGATCCAGGAATGCAAGCGTGAGCCAATTGATGGCCAGCAACAAGCCGACGGAGACGAACAGGCGGTAATGCATTCCAGGCATGGTCGAGGCTCCGGCTACAGGCCAATGTCCGCGGACATCATCGTACACCAGGCAAGCCGTGAATGCCTGTCGTTGCCGGGCCGACCTCGTTTCCAGGCCGTCCGCTCCAGTTCCCGTGGTCGGCGGCCCGTGTGGCCAATGGATGCCTGCCCATCAGTGATTGGTGAAGGGGAGCATCGCGGCTTCGTCATACGCGCCGGCCGGACGCGCGTCAGGGGCCGGCAATTGACCGGCTGTGAGGTGCACAGGATACTGTGATGGTCGATCGACCGGTCGCGATTTCGCCCGTTCCCCACTCCCGTTCAAAGGCCGCCCCATGTTACCCCAGCCCGCGCTTGCCCTGGCCAACATCTTTCGAGAACTGCAACCCCAACCGCAACGGTGTCGGCAACGTCCGATCGCCTTGCTGGCGGCCCTGGTTGCACTACTCGCAATCGGCCACGGTCAGGTACTTCTAGCCGGCCCGCCGAACGTGATCCTGGTCGTCGCCGATGACCTTGGCTATGCCGAGCTCGGTTGCTACGGGCAAAAGTGGATCAAGACGCCGCACATTGACCGTATCGCCAAGGAGGGAATTCGGTTCACCGACTTCTATTCGGGGAATGCCGTATGTGCCCCTTCACGGTGCAACCTGATGACCGGCAAGCACCCTGGTCACGCTTACATTCGCAACAACGGCAACCCACCGGCGCGGCGCAATCTGGGTACACCGCAAGAGCTCTATTTTCCGGGACAGCACCCGATTCCGCTGGCAGAAGTCACGATCCCTGAAATGCTCAAACAGCAGAACTACGCCACGGCCGCGATGGGCAAATGGGGGCTGGGCTTCGAAGGTTCGACCGGGGACCCCAGCCGGCAGGGAGTCGACCGGTTCTATGGGTTCCTCTGCCAGGTTCATGCACACAACCACTACCCACGCTTTCTGTGGGATTTGCGTTCCGGGACGGCCAAGAAGGAGATGCTGCCGGGAAACGACCGCACGCTTTACGGCAAGACGTTTTCGCAAGACCGATTCATTGAGGAGGCGCTCGACTTTGTCGACCAGAACAAGGATCGCCCCTTCTTTCTCTATCTGCCGTTCGCCATCCCCCATCTCTCGATCCAGGTCCCCGAGGCATCGCTGAAGGCTTACCGGGATATCATTCCGGAGGAAGATTACAAGCACCGCGGCTACCTGCCGCATCCCACGCCGCGAGCCGGTTATGCGGCCATGATCACCCATATGGATCAGGGCGTCGGCCAGATCATGGCCCGGGTTGCCGAACTGGGCCTGGACGACAACACGCTGATCATGTTCACGTCGGACAACGGGCCGACCTACGATCGGCTGGGCGGTTCGGATTCAGACTTCTTTGCTTCCGCCGGAGAATTTCGGGGGCTCAAGGGGAGCCTTTACGAAGGCGGAATCCGTGTCCCGCTGGTCGCTCGGTGGCCGGGAAGGATCGCTCCTGGATCGGTCTCCGATCTGCCTTCGGCGTTTTGGGATTTCCTGCCGACCATCGCAGAGCTGACAGGCACTAAGCCGCCGAAGAAGATTGACGGCATCAGCTTCGCTCCGACGTTGGTGGGCCAACCGGACCGGCAAGAACGACACGAATACCTCTACTGGGAATTCGCCGCCTACGGTGGCCAGCAGGCCGTTCGGCAGGGGAAATGGAAAGCGATCCGCCAGAACATGCTCAGGAAGAACAACCCCGACCCGCTGAAGACGCAGCTCTATGATCTGGAAGCCGATCCCGGCGAGCATTCCGATGTGGCGGACCAACATCCGGCCGTCGTGGCGAAGCTGCAGGCGATCATGAAGCAGGCCCGCACACCGAGCCAGCTATTCGCTTTCAAACCGCTGGATCGCCAAGAGTGATCCGCACCTGTCAGGCATGGCCGCCGAAGGACGACAGCGATGCGTCGGTAGCGGCTTGCCGACCGACGGCTAACGCTGGTGCGCCGAGGGTCGATGAAATCGATGCCGTGCAGATTCTCCAGCAGACAACCGAGTGGGAGGCGACGGAATGGAACCGGCAACCGAATGTTCACTCCAAAAGCTGACGCGGCGCGAGTTCCGCCAGCGGATGGAATCGGGTGAACTCGACTTGTGCATCATTCCCGTCGCGGCCATTGAGCAGCACCTCGAGCACTTGGCGATGGAGCAGGACTGGCAAAGCGTCTGCCTGATCGCCCACCGTGTGGCCGACCGCCTTCGACCTCAGGTGCTCGTGGCCGAGGGTCTGCAGGTTGGCATCAGTGAAGAACACATGCGTCATCCAGGCACGTTGTCCCTCAGTCCTGGCGCTTTCCTGGTGGTGTTGAGCGAGCTTGTCGAGAGCGTCCAACGGGCCGGATTTCGCAATATCCTGGTACTGAACGGGCACGGTGGAAATGTGGCCGCCTGCCAGGGCGCCTGGCCAACGTTGCAGCAGAAATTCCCGGTCAACCTGCAGTTTCTGACCTACTGGGACGTCTTGTCAGCGGAGGATGCGGCAGAGTTACTGCGGGCCGGACATCGTATGGAAGATGACTTACCAGGCCACGCGCAGGAATTCGAGACGTCGATCGCGCTGGCGGCCTTCCCGGAGAATGTCCGGACAGGCGCCTTGACCGACCAGGCGGACCCGACCCCCGCCGCCGCCACACGGGCAACCGGCCAGGAGTTTCTCCAGCGGATCATCGAGCGCGTGACTGCGTTTGCTCAAGAGATGATCGACGGCCGCCGTGTGGCCCAGCCGCCGCCCTTCTTCCCCTAAACGCGGACGATTCATCAGCCGTTGGGTGTTCGCCCCGGTTCCGTCGAATGCAGCGCCAACCGGGCGACAACGCGTTCCGGCCGACATCCGCGGCGCCGGGAATCCGTTCAATGCAAATGATTGCGACACGCAACTGACATTCACGTGCCGTGCGTTCATGCATTACCCGGGCGAACCTGACGGTGCTACGGCCCAACAGCGAGCTTGCCAACATCGGGTTCGCGCCGAAGCGGGGATCTCATGCGGTACGGGCGACCGTCATCGTTCTCCCGGTTTGACAATCACCTTGATGGCGTTGGTGCGACCTTTGTCGGCGGCCGTTCGAAAGGCGGCACTGATGGCGGCGAGCGGAAATCGGTGCGAGATGAGTTCGCTGGCGTTGACGCGACCGTCACCAATCCATTCCAAAGCGATTTGAAACTCGCTCCGCCCGTGCCAGTCGGCATAGCCGTTGCACCAACGAAGTGTGATCTCTTTGCGATTGGCCAGACGATACGGCACTTCGACGTTGCCGTCGAATGCGCCGACCACACCGACAACACCGTTGGCAGCGGCGCAACGCACGGCCAGCTCCAGCGTACCGCTGGTCGGCCCGCCCACGGCTTCAAACACGACACGCGCTCCGGTGTGCGCCAGGTGCTCGTCGAGTAATTCATCGGCGTTGTCGGCGGTCTCGAGTTCGACAACCGAGTCCGCCGCGCCCGCGGTGAGGGCGGACTCCAGGGCCGCGCGGCGGCGGCCGACCAGGATCGTCTTCTCGACCCCGGACAACCGCGAGACTTGCCCGATCGCCAGTCCCAAGGGCCCCGTTCCGATCACGACTACCGTATCGGTGGGTCGCAGGGGCACTCGATGCACCGCGTGCACGGCGCACGCGTAAACATCTGTCAGGGCGGCAAGCTCGAGCGGCACCGTATCCGGTACGGGAAAGACATGATCGACCGCCACCCGGTCAAGCTCGGCAAATCCGGCACTCGCCCAACGCTTCCTGGCTGCCTGGCGTTGCTGACACACGTTGCGACTGCCGCGGCGACATTCGGGACACGATCCACACCCGGCAAGTTGCATCGGTTCAACGGCGACGCGTTGTCCAACCTGCAAGCCGTCAACGCCCCGGCCAAGCTGCCTGACCACTCCGGCAATTTCGTGCCCCGCCCGGTAGGGCGTCGACGACGATCCGCTTGACCAGGGATCCAGGCCCCGATAGCGATGCAGATCAGAACCGCAGATGCCGGCCGCTTCGACAGCCACCACCACTTCACCTTCAACAGGGCGCGGATCGGGAACTTCCTCGAGGCGAATATCAGCCTCTCCATGGAAAACGGCGGCACGCATCGCAGAGACTCCCAGTCGGTGTAATTTCGGACCCGCTTCCTGAATGCCGGGCAAACGATTCTACTTGATTTTTGGATAAGGAATCCGGGAACGACAACTCCGGCGTCTGTTGCCCGGCAGTCTATGCAACCGGACGACTTCGACAGAACGCATGGCGACTTTAGCACTACCAGGTTCCTTTATAGACTGCCGACGGGACGGGGCCGTGGTGGACGGCGATTTGCCCCTATGAACAGGAGCGTATCCTAAGAAGCCGCCAAGCTGGTCGGCGCACGCGCTCTGCGGGCCGGCGAACCGCCGCCGCGGCACGCGTTCCGCGGCCGCCTCAACTTGGAGCCCTTATCCGAAGTCGCGCGTTTATTTCGTCGCATTCCCGAAAATTTGTTTGCCCTGCCGAAATGAAACCTCTAAGCTACCCTCCACTTCATGGTGAGGGCAGACGGGCAGCCGCTTTTGCGCTTCAAGGCCCCCACTCTCTTCTGACAGGCGTTCATTGTCGTGGTGGCCAGTTCCCTTGATCATATGTGCCGATTGGGCCATTGAGCCCTCGTCATGCGGTCGATGCATGCGTTCGCGGGAACCTGCCTGTTAATCACTTCACTTCTTCCCAAAAAGAACGAACCCATGAAACGAACACTCTTGATCTGCTTGTCGTTCGCGATCCTCACGACGGTCCCCGTTCATCGTGCGGCGCTGGGCCAAGGCTCGGGTGCGCCCATCACTTCCACCGACGTGAACAGTAGCGTCGGTTTTCCGGCGGACCTCCCCGCATCGTACAGCCATGCCGAGCTATGCAACTACGCCTGGCGATTGTTCATTGCCGCCAACCAGACGGCAGGTGAGACGCGCGGGACGCCGGCGGCAAACTCCAGTTTTGCCAATTCGGGTACCAAGTCGACATCCGCCCCCTTGGTCTGGGAGACGCTTTACCACCGGGCAGAAGCGTACCCGTACTACGATCCGTCTGCCGGCGTCGGCAGCAAGCCGAAGCCGAGTTCATCGACGGCCACCAAACCGAAGTACCATTTCCGCCCCGCCAGCACGTCTGAATACACGTTCCCGCAGCAGGTGTTTACAGGCGAGTTTGTCGCCTTGGACGAGAATAACCAGATTGCGCAAAACATGTTGTTCTTTCCGAAGGGGTCGCAGCCGGACTATCCGACCTACGATCACGAAACGAAAGATTCGCAAGTCATGTACATGGCGAAGGTCAACGTCATTGAACTCTCCTTCGTCCTTCCCTTGCCGCAAAACGCGCCGTCTCCGTTCTATTTCCCGGCAGGAACCCTGGAAGTCAAATCTGCCTGGCGATTGGCCGCCGATGTTCCCAACCAGGGCCGCTACCACATTGCAAACGCCACCTATTTCTCGGTCGTCAACGGCAAGCTCGTTCCCACCACGGACCGGTTCGCCTTGCTCGCCCTGCACATCATCGTGAAGCCCGCAGGTTCGCAGAATAAAGAGCCTTTTGTGTTTTGCACGTTCGAGCAAATCGATGCCATCGAAAACTCTTCCGGCCAGGCGACCAATGCCTACTATGTGCCCAACTACGATACCGTGACTTATTATGACGCCGTCACGTTTCCACCGGGCACGGTGATGAACAAGGCCCAGAACCAAAATCCGATGCTGACGTATCTGGGGGCCTATGACACGATCAAACCTTCCGGGACGGCGACGGACGTACTTTCGACCACCGGTCAGGGTTCGATCCCCGCCCTGCCGACCGGCAGCGTCAGTAAGCACACGAAGGTTTTTCAGCCGAAGACGATCTCCGCGGACGCGGTCGCCGCGAATCGGTCGGTGTACAAGTTGCTTCCGCCGAAATCCGTGTGGCGAAATTATGCGCTCAAGGGCGCTCAATCGATCGTAACCAACTCCACCGGTACCGGTTCGGCAAGGAAAGGCGACCCCAAGTCGCTCGACTACTACCTGGCCAACATTGTCGTGGAAAGCAGCCAGCCCGGCATCCAGCTATTCCAGGGAGGGCCTCCCGGACCATCCAACAACACCCTGACGCCGAATTTGACGTCAAAGAATGTGACCGCGGCGGATGGCTTCAAAGTCACGATTGGGGGTTGCATGGGTTGCCATGGGGTCGCTCAACAGTCGGGCACGGACTTCAGCTTCCTGGTCGGCGGATTGGGAAGAACGGCTACCGCGACCCAGTCAGCCCGCATTCCCGGCTTCAGCCCGGAACCGCTTTTGGAAGAAGCGACGTTGAATTCCATCCGGACCGGCATCGGCAACTCGCCGCGCGCCGTGGCCGGCAAGTAGTGCCGGACGGCTTGTCCAATCGCTTCCTACTGATAACGACGTACAGAATTCCCCACAAAGGAGCTTCCCCATGACGCGCAACGTGCGACCCTTGATCCACTCCGGAATCATCATCCTGATGCTGTTGATGGGCAATTCAGCGTCGAGCCTGGCTCAGGATGTCTATGACGGCCAGGCACCGGCCTATTGGTTCAACAAAGCAACGCCGTTTCCCAGTGGAACCTACTTCCCCGCCTTGCCCGGATACCTGGTTCACTACCCGGCGAATAACGCGGAACGAGCGTTGGTCGTCTCGATCGATATCAATGATGATCAGACGAAAGCAGTTGCCAAGTTGCAGTCCGCCTCGAATCCGGCAATTCAAACCGTCGAAGTGAAAGCGGCAGCCGGTGACTTGCCTGCCACCGTAGGCAGCACATTCGGCGCGACGAACCCGGGCTTTCATCAATGGGCATGGCAGATGTTTCTCTGGCTGACCCAAGACGACGAGACGGGCAACCCGCGGTTTCTGGGCTTTGAAAGCGGCCAGGACCTGAAAGAGTCTCTTGCCTTGGGTACGCCGGACGAACTTGACTTCAAGATTCGTACGGCCAAGAGCGACGAAGACGACGTGCAACAGGCGGGTTCCGGAGGCTTGTTGGTCGATCAACTGGGGCAGGTGACGTACTACACGGAAAACCTCAACGATACGTTTGTGACGTTCCTCAAGGGAATCAAGCCCAACATCTATCTGGGCGCGACGGCCAACATGGAATATCCGGTGGACTCGCTCGAACTGAAAACGTCGTGGCGCGTTGTGATGGTCGACGGTAAACCGGTGCAGCGTTTTGACAAGCATGGGAAACTGGTCGGGCAGTTCAAACCGGACGACTTGGACAAGTTCCTGACGACCACGGCCAACATTCTTCCCTATCGAGAAATGACGGCGACGCTCGCCGACGGCCAGACGAAGCAGTCGTACTGGGGACCTTCCAAACAGGCGGTTTCCGCCACGATGGCCATGGTCGGCATGCACGTGGTGGGCATGGTGCAAGGCCATCCGGAGTTGATCTGGGCGTCGTTTGAACATCAGGACAACGCGCCCTCGCCCGACCAGTTCGGGCCGCGAGGAAGTTACGTCGGTCCCAAGACGAATTGGTCTTTCTACGACGGCCAAACGCCGACCATGGATTGCAATTCGAATTTCAATGCCACCAACAGTTCCAAGTTGCTCTTCAACCAACCGGCGGCCAGCCCGGTCTACCAGATCATCCCCTACGGCGGTGATTACTATTGCCCGCCCGGGTCGCCCCCGCCGGGAAGTCCCGTCTATCCGGGCAACGTTAAGACGATTATGGATCTCAACAAGAGCGTCCTCGGCCAGTTGCCCGGCAGCAGCTTGCCACAGGCGTACAAGTCCACGATCGAGAACTACCGCCTGGTCGGCAGCCTCTGGACGACCGGTTCGCTGCCCGCCGTCGGTCCGGTGCCGGTGCGTCCCGGCGACGAAGACTGCAGCAACGGCAACTATGCGAAGGCGCTGCAGGCAGCCGGCGCCAATGAACGCGGCTCGGTGTACCTGGCGAACACCTCCATCGAGTCATTCACGCAGGGGCGAAACTGTTTTGACTGTCACAACAACAACGGTCAACAAAAGCCCGGTAACTACAAACTGGCGATCAGCCACATCTTTTACGACATCTGGCTGTCCCAGCAAAAGAACGCGGAGAAGTAGCAATCGGGGTCGCCCCGGAAGCAGTGTTTCGAATCGTCGCCTATCGCTGCGTGGACGTGGCGTTGCCGCGCTGCGTTCGCGGCCGCGAAGGGGATGCTGAGCCCCAAGGAACGCGCCATCCTTCCAACCACCCTTGACCTGCTGTTACCGGTGGGCGTTAATTGCGATTATCGATCCGCTAACAACCAGAATTTCTGAGAGGTCATCCGACGTGGCGATTATTCCCGCAAAGAACCCCATGGCATTAATCGGCTACTACCTCGGCGTCGGTAGCCTCGTCCCCGTGCTCGGCCTCCTGGTCGCCTTGCCGGCCATCATCTGCGGGGTCGTCGGCGTCGTGAAAGCCAACGCCAACCCGCAGGTAGGTGGCATGGGCCATGCGATCACCGCCATCGTGCTCGGAATCGTCGGCCCCGTCGGCTGGGCCTTGGTCGCCATGTTCCTGCTGTAAGAGGCATGCAGAGAAGGAATGTAGGCACCTGATGCATTCCGGAAAGGGGAAAGCAAGCGGTCCGGTCCCATTTTGCTTCGGTGCGAAATTCCCGCCGCCTTTCCTCTGGACGGTAGTGACGCCTTCTCGTCGCAGTGGAAGCCGACGATTGTTTCCGGTTGTCGTCTCTGTTGGGCGCGGTCAGTGGGCAAACTACCGGATTTGTCCTGCAGACGTCACCTGACGGTCGTTAAAGCGCCTTAGCAACCCCTGGGAGGATCTGTCGGAGCGAGAACGAGAGATTCCAGTTAGAATTACACCATCAACCCAGTTCGTGGTCGGACAGATTGATCACAACGTTCGTTGTCCAGCTTGATGACTCGCCTCGTACCACCGCCGCGCCAAGGCCAGTGATCCGAAGTGGCTTCGGTGGTCGCGGCATCGCCAGCCCGGCGGGCGCAGGCAGATTCCGGGACATTTATCGTTCTGATGCGCGAACCGATGACTCGACTAATTCCGGATCACCGGGCATCCAGCTCTTTTTGAAGAACGAATCCAGTGGGCCGTAGAGCCGCAGGATGGTGTTCCAGCCTTTACCAGGGACAGTCTGAATCCAATTGGTTTCCATTCCCACAGGCGCCTCAGGTCCAAAGAAGATGTCGTAGGAACCGTCCTCGTTCGCCTTTACGTCACCAAGATTATCGACGCCCGGGAAACGCTGGTCGGTTTGCAGCATGGCGCGAGTCTGATTGTCGTAAAGTGTGAAAGACCAGAAGTCTTTCGCCGGCACATTCTTCGGTAAGCGAATCTTATACGTCTTGCTACCGTCCAGGACTTTACCCTCCTTGTCGAGGTAGGCAATCAGGTACTGCGATCCCGCGCCAACCTTTTTCGACGCCATCGCGGGAGTAATGCCGGTAGCGTAGAAGTGCATGTAGACTCGCCCGTCGTACAACCGCCGACCGTGGAGCAAGAAGTCCCAACGCCCGAGGAATAGTGGATTGGTCCAGACCCGCTTGCCGGGGTAAACGTAGGCGATTTCTTCCTGCGGCCGGGCAGTGAGTGCCCGCGCCGTGACGGCTCCGATCTTGGCGACGTCATCAAGGATTTTCTTTTGCTTCGCGGTGGGCTTAAACGGCTTTCCTTTCTCAATCCCGATCGCGGCAAGCAAGCCGCGAATATCGGGGTCGAGCCCGAGGAGGGTCTCTTCCTGGATTTGCGAGTTTAGTTCCTCCCAGTAGCCGAAATCCATGCGGTGGATGGTGTTGTTGAACTTGCCTGAGACGTTCACAAAAGTCATCTTCGGCGGGTTGTCCTTCTTAGAAAGCGGGTACATGCGAAACAGCTTTTGGGTTGCCTCAACCGCCGGCTTTGGCGATCCCTCAACTTGAAAACCACGCCAGATCACCCAGTTACCCCTCGTGGGAGTGCGAGCGACGTAGTAACCTTCGGGAATCTCGCCTTCGTACGCCTCCGGAACGATGAGAAACTTTCCGCCTTTGCCTTGATCTGGTCCCGCATTGCCGAAATCGGTGACGTACTGGAACCAGGCGTTATCAATGATTCCGAGAACGTTTGGCGGGGTCTCGACAACCATCGGCTCGTCACCCAGTTCCAGCCAGCATGATTGATATACGGAAACGGTGTTGGGAGTTAGCCACAACGCCTTAGAATCCATTAAATCCGCGAATTGGGTAACCGTCGTGTTAGGAGGTCCGAAACCACGGAGTCCCTGCTCCAGCGCGTACATCGAAGCGATCTGGATCGAATCCAAGTAGGCAGAGAGAGCCCGCTGTCGATATAAATTCTCGTAGACCAGGGCCGTGGTATCGGCATCAGGAACGCCGTCGAATCCGGTCAGCGTTCCGATACTCGTCGGCAGCACGTCGGGTGTCGCGATGCCTTCGGGTATGGAAGTGGTCATTTTCATTTTGGGTGGAACGACTCGAGGATGGAGTGGTCGCCACTGGCCATCAAGTACCTTCTGGCTTACGCCATAATTGCGAATGGTGTAGTTAAACGCCTTTCCGCCCGAGCTAAGGTTGTTGACAGCGTCCTTCCCGCAGTTGAACTGAATCGTGATAGTGCCATCCGAGTTTGGCTGCCACATCTTGCTGTTGATATGGGTCTCGCCCTTCATCAAATATCCGTCAGCGTCGTACAACGTAAACGACGTGAAGAATTCGTTTTTCGGATCTTCGAACGTAATACTTCGACAAACATCGCCCGACATCGTCTCGGAGCTGAAGTAAGCATTCGAGATCCGCAGTTCGGGCTCCATGCCTCCCCAACCCGCTGCATGCGATAGATCGAGCGTGTGCTGATCAGCTCGGCCGGGCCCCTTGGCATAAGTAAAGTCGTCGCCCCTGTCGAGAAATTCCTGCTTATACTTGGCTCGCAAGGATTCCAACTGCTTCTGGTCGTAATCAGCCGCTTGGTATGAGATGTCCAGAACGCCGGAGACCTTAATCTTGTCCTGCGAGGCATGGGTCTTCTTAAGCGAATCGGACGATTTGCGATCCAGGATCTCGGTGCGGAAAATAATCAGGGCGTAATCAGTTCGCACCTTCACTTCGTGATCTTTGCCCTTCTCTATCAAATAGTAGGGAGCATATCCATCTTCATCCAGAATGTGTGCCGACATGTACAGTTCGCTCTCGGGCAGATGCACCGTGAAGGTATGGTCGTCGGCCACATTGACGATACGAACCGAGTACAGCGTATCCCAATTCATGCGTACAGTGGGTGCCTTGGGACCGGTAGGCGATACATCGCGAAGGTGAACAATATCCTTGTCGCTACCAAGCTTGGCCCAGTTGGCGAAGTTCCAGGCGGTCTCAGCTTGAGCAAAGTTATCGGCAGTAACGGCGACCAGTTCGGCGTTTGCCTCTGAATCGGCAGAACACAAACTCAATAAGCCAAACAATAGTACGGCAACGTATTCAATGGGTGTCGAGAGCGTAAGCTTCATGGTGCGAGTCCTCGAATGTCGCGACAGGGATGACGAGTAAAGGTTTACTGTGAACGCTGAGTAGTTTGGGAATAAAGTGTCGAGACCCAGACCCGCGTTATCGCATCCAAGACTGGCTGCGGTTGTCGGCGTGGTCGGCTACCAAAAGCCTCAATCAGCAGCGCTGCGTCCATGCGGTTCAGCGCCACCGCAACCGGCCGAGCCTCGAACGCAGGGATTGAGCCAACTGCCTGCTGCTGCTCGATTCGTGCCGTCACGGCGCCGTCGAAGCGCGCCAGGAATCCATTCCACTCCTTCTCCAGGCGCTCATCACTAACAGCGGCATCGGAAACTGCCTTGAGTATGGGTCCGCGTTCGTAGCAAACGCGGACGAGTCCACCAAGTGACTCTTTAAGCAAAGGCAGTGGATCGCCTTCTCCTTCGAACCAGGGAGTAGCTACTTCGAGGATGCCGGCTTCGAGTCCGCGAAGCAATGTCTCGGTAAGGTCGTATAGATCCTCAAAATACTGATAGAAGGCAGATCGACCGGCGCTAGTCGACGACATCAACCCGCCGATCGTCAATTCCCGAAACGGATGCGACCAGAAGAAGTCAAGTGCCGCTTGCAGAATCTCTGCGCGGGTCCGCTCCGCTTTGGTGGGCTTGCGTTCCAGAGCCGGAATGCTCTTGAGAAGCGAGTTGGTGGTGGAATTGAAAGACATAACGTTCTTTTATACTGACAGTGTGTCACATGTCAAGTGCGCGGGATCATTTGTGTGCAGTGAACCAGGTCGAAGAGAATCAGCTCCGTCAAACAAGCCGGTCTTCATATGACGGCGGCCTCTTGACCCGCTAGTCAAGGCAATTCGCAAGTACATCGATCGCTTCGCCATCAGCAGAGACTGGGATCGGAGCCCAAGATGCTCGGACAAACGAGGTCGCGCAGCTGGTTGGTTTCCACGACCTCCACAGTCTCGCCTTGGCCAATACCGACCACTCGTGTATCACCCTGAGGCGCGCGGAAGAGCCGTGATGGGTCCCATCACCTTGGCGGCGTAAACAGGTCCGGTGGCCGCAATGGCGTTCCCCAACATTGGTAGGCGCAGTTGTAGCAGCTAAGCATCAGGGGTTGGGGCTCAGCAGCAAGCGTCCCCGTCAGAGGTATCGCGTCAGCCACACGGTCGCTCAACGTCAACGCCGACAATCGCCCAATCCGACACCGGGAGGAAGATTTGCGCAGCCATTGACCAGCGGCGGCAACACCGCCCCGGAAGGAAAATCGATGCCCTCCGGCAAGAACGGCACTTCCACCCACACCGCGCCCGGTGATGCGAAGGCCCAGTGCAGCGTCGCATTGAATCCGGGCCCCAGCCGGTAAGCATGGGGGCAGAGGGGGACACCATAGAGTTCCGCCAGCGTTCCGATCCGCCGCGCGAACGTCAGGCCGCCGATCTTGCAGATCTCGGGCTGCACAAAACTGACGGACTCGCTCTTGAAGAGGCGTTCAAATCCGTCAAACGACCATTCGTGCTCACCGACCGCCAACGGGATCGGCGAATCGCGGCGAAGGCGGGCCAGCAAGCGATAGTCTCGCATGGGATACAAGGGTGTTTCCAGAAACGTCAAACGGGCCTCCGCAAGCCTCTGCGACTGGTGGGCGGCAGTCGCCGGCGGAAAACGACCGAGCGCATCGACCATCAAAATGGGATCCGGTCCAAGCGCATCACGCAGAGCGAGGACCAGGTCCACATCGAATTCATGCACTTTGACCGCGGTGAATCCAGCGGCCAAGGCGCGCTGGACTTCGGCCAGCAATGGTGCCAGTTCGCGCTGGCCAGGCAAGCTCGCGTAAACCGGAAGCGCGTCGTGCACCGTTCCGCCCAGCAACTGGGAGACCGGCTGAGCCAGGCGTTTGCCAAGCAGATCCCAAAGCGCCAGATCGATGCCGCTCAACGCACAGCGGAGAATTCCTTCGTCTCCGTAGCGGTAGGCGTATCGCATCAGGTCGCCCCAGATCCGCTCGATCCGGCCGGCCTCCCAGCCGATGCACCGCGGCCCCAGCAACTTGTCGACGGTGGCGGCGATCGGCGCCAGCGTGTCACCCGGCACGTCCTGCTGCATCGTGGCCACGCCCCACCAACATTCCCCGGTTCCCAGATTGCCTGCATCGTCCTCGACGTGGACAAGCAGTTGCGGCACGCGTGCATGTTCGAGCGGTTCGGCCGTAACTCGGGTTATCTTCACGCCGGCGCCTCAACTCGGATGAAATCGATCGACGGCCGCAAACGCCGCCGCATGGGCAGCCAGCGATCGCGGCTCGCTCGCAACCATCAGCTTATGTATCCTTGTTCGCGCATCGCCTCGTGCAAGAACGGGAAGTCGCGCCCTTGCTCGTGCGACCGCCAGCGGCCAACCGCATCCGGCCGCACGATGATCCGGGCCAGCGGAAAGTTGAGAAACTCTTCCAGGCGTTCCAACGTCTCTTCCTGGTGAAGAATAAAATCTTCGAACCTGATCGAGAAGAAGCGCGCCGGCTTGGGCGTCGCCTTGACGATTTCGTACTGGTAGAGCCAGGAGACGGCTCGCCGTTCGTAAATGTCAGCCACCTCGGGGGCCGGAACGCCAAAGTCCCGGAGTTGGTCCGTGTAATGGCTATCAAGGATCACATCGCGCGGATCGCGAACAATGTAGATGTAACTCACTTCAGGGAACAGGCGGACGATCCATGGAAACACCAATGTCGTCTCCGGGACCTTCCAGCCCTTGTGCTTTGCATCGCGCTCGCTGACGTCCGCCAGATACTTGTCGACAAGCGCCTTGAACTCGGGATCAATGGGCATCGAGTGCAGTGGGCCGAATTCCCAATCCCTGTCCCCTGACCACGTCACGTGCCGACCCATCACCCTGCAGGCGGCATACAAGTCCTGGGCCGGCAGCTTGTCTCCGGAAGGATTGAGACGAAGGCCCATGAATACGCCACTTGCATACAGCGTATGTGAGAGCATGCGGGTTCCCGAATGCCCGCGCCCAAGGATGGTGATAATCGACAAGACCTTGCCCCCTCCAACCCACGTCCTGGTAAGATGCCCAGGCCGCAGAATACCGCACCCGTCGCGCCTTCTCAAGGATCGCCGCCAGGCACGGCAAGTCTTCTCCGCGACACGGGTTGGGAAGGAACCCGGGGCGTGCCGGACGAATCACATCAACCATGAACACGTCGTGCCGTCCACGAGGGCGCGGTGCTGGTTGAACATAAGAGCGCGGCCATCGTTCTCAGGTTCGCTCACGGGAACACCCACTGGCCAGCATCTTGAGATTTCGCGTTACGGATCGTGGGGCCACTCGAAGATCACGCCTAACGCTTCCTCGGGCCGCTCGGCGAGCAACTGGTAAGCCTCGAGGGCCCGCTGGTAGGAAAAACGATGGGTGATCAGACCGTTGACCGATAGGCGTTCTTCGGCCAGCCATTGCAGAAACAGCTCGCGATGCCGTTGATTCGTCCAGGGATTGTCGGGAGTTTCGACGGCAGGTTGGGAAAACCCATGGGCGCCCACGATCGTAATGCTGGGTCGGTTGCAGAAATCGTGAAAATGAAACGCGGCAGCCTCACGCGGACTGCTCAGCAACAGCAACTTGCCCTGTTCACGCAGCAGTTGGATTTCGTCCGCAATCAAGGTGGCCTGCCCGCTGGCTTCAATGACGACATCGAGCTTCCGCGCCGAATTGAGTTCAGCGATCTGCGTTTGCAAGTGACTGGCGGAACCTGACTGGAGGCCGTGGACGCAGGGAATTCGCGGCAGCTTGCTCAGGCGAAGCGGCGACCGTTCGATTCCGATGACCGGCCCTGCCCCGGCGACAGCGGCAGCACGGACAGCCATCTGACCGACAATCCCCAATCCCATCACGGCAACGCTTTGGCCCCAGGTGAGGCCAAGACGACGCAGCCCGTTCATGACCACCCCGGCAAGCGTCGCGAACGTGGCCTCTTCACCCGGCACCGTCCGCGGAATCGGACGCAAGTCCTGAACCGGCCGCGTGACCCACGCGGCGTGGGGGCCGCGCGTGGCGACACGCCGTCCCATCCAGGACGCGTCCGCCTGCCGCCCCACCGACGTGACAACCCCCGCATGGCTGTAGCCGACCTGCCGAGGAAAACGCGCAAACTCGCTCCAGGCAGAAGTTGCTTCGGCATGCGCCGCGAACAACGATAGCTCGGTACCGCCGCTGATCAGCGTATGTGTCGTGCGAATCAACACCTCGCCAGCGTGAGGTTCTGGCACCTCGATCGCACGAACCTCGACGCGTCCCGGCGCGGTAAACCAAATGCTGGGGTTGTTGTTCGATGTCGCCATCGGCCGCGGCACCCAGAATTGGGCGTCGTCCTCTGATCTGTTGTCTAACAGCCGGCCTGTTGCGCGCCGATCCGCAAGGACCGGCCCCCAAGTTGGACCAGTTCTCGGCCAACCCGCTCCAACGGGAAAGGGAGGCAACGTACCAAGAAGGTCGCAGCCTACACACAACGACGGCCGCACCGCAAGCGCCCGGCTTTGACGAGAGCGACCATCGAGCGGCGCGACGGCCGGCCATCATGAAGCGTCAGGGGACAAGTCCGGTTCGCCCGGCGATCAGCGGAACCCTCGGTCAACACCCAGCGGATGACGACGTGCAAGGGAACGTCTCAGACCGGCGAGACGTGTCGCCTACAGATACGGTATACGAAACCTGACTCAACGGTAATGATGTTGCCGCCACAATAACCATCATCCAGGCCAGAGTAACATCCGCCTGATCGCTGCGGTCGCCCGGCGGTGGTCCCGGTATGCCACCGTCAGGCAAAGGCCGCTACGATGGAAACGCCAGCTTCGGTGCCGGGGGCAGGTGACACACTGTCGAGCTTCTTCTTGGGCGATCCAAACGCCTCGAGGTTATCCGAGTGAACTATCAGCCCTTTGTCCTCGTCTCACACCTCCGCTCCGGCACACACATGCTTCGTTCGTCGCTGGAGTCGCATCCGGCGATTCGCTGCCAATCCGAGGTCTTCAACTCGGACAACCGAGAACTACCGTATCCCCTGTCGACGCCAACGCAAGAGATCCTCGATCGCTGGGTCTATCACGAGTACCCGCCGGCCGTTCAATTCGTCGGATTCGTTTTGCACGCTTATCATCCGCGCGGCCTGGTGCTGGTCCCCGAGGTTCGCGAAAATCCGCGCTGGGATGACGTCTGGACCATCTTGGCTGACATGCCGTGCCTGCGTGTCATCCATCTCAAGCGGCGGAACCTGCTGCGTCGCCATTTGTCTCACTTGATGGCACGGTCGACCGGTACCTGGCACGCCTGGGACGCAGCAGGAGTTCAGCACGTAACTCACCTGGGAAGTCGGTCCCCAGCTTCCGAGACACGTTCGCCGGCCGCCCGTCGCCGCCAGTTTACGCTCGACCCCCGACGACTTGAGGCCGACTTTCTGGATGTCGAGCGAGCTCGTCGAAGGGCCGGTGAAGCGTTGCAACATCAGGCGACGAAGGAGGTGATCTACGAAGAACTTTGCCGAGACTATCACAACGTATGCGAACAACTCCAAGATTTTCTCGGAGTGACGCCGATCCGGCAGCTTCAACCGGCGGTGGCGCGACTGGAACATCGGCCCTTGCAAGAAGCGATACTCAACTACGGCGAGCTCAAGGCACACTTCAAGGGTTCGACCTGGGAGGCGTTCTTCGAAGATTGACGTACGATCAGGCGATCAGGCGATCAGGCGACACAAGTTCGTCGAGCCAACTCCGGTCGTCGTTCATTTCGCAGCCTCAATGATCTGCTTCAGCTCGACCCACATTCCATCCGGCGCTTGCAGAAAGGACGCGATGATGTTGTCGCCGACCTGCGCCGGTTGCTTCGCCACAACGGCGCCCCGCGCTTCGTAGTACTCGGTGGCCGCCCTGCAATCCGCGACCAAGAACGCAATGTGGTACACGCCGAGCCGCTCGGTGGCGGGAACGGCCGATTCCGGATCCTGATCCGACGGCGCGAACAGGAGCGTGACCCCGCCCAATTCAAGTTGCAGATTGGGCGTTGCCTTCCCGCCCAGGATAAGATCAATCGTGCCGAGATCGATCGCCCCCATAACCCCTACATAGAACTCTCGCGTCTTGACAAAATCTGTCGACCGGTAGTGCACATGATCGAAACTCGGTGTCGGCTCCATGCGTGGTCCTCGTAGTCTGCGCGCCGGGTCGGCACTGCCTGTTCAGGTTTCCCGTGCCGGGGCAGAGGACAGCAATCGATCAGCAGCCCACGCCGCGGCACCCGTGCGGCCAATTGTCGGTGGACCGGCGTAGCGGTGCAAGACACGGTTTCGAGCCCTCAGCCAAACGCATCCTTGGTCGAACGATCACAATGGGAGCCGGTTTCGGCAAGATACGAAGGCCACATCGGTCAGGCACAATCCCAGGACGAACTGCGCGGGGACATTTTGAAAAAACCAGCAAAAAACTGTTGTAGCCGTTTCGGCGAACGCTATCTTATTAGGGTCTTGTCGAGCCCTAGGACCAGGGGACGCGAGGCGGGATGTGACTCGAGCATGCGATGCACCGAAGGCCCTGACGGTTCTGATGCCTCGCGTCTCTTCCCAGCCAACTGCAACTTGTAGCCTCGATCGAGGACTCGCATCTCGCTTGGTCGATGCATAGCGTGACGGCACCTTTACATGGCCGGCACAGACTCACAACCGGTAACTCCTCACAACCCGCGGGCAGGAACGTGACAGACTCGCCGAAGCAATTCGAGGAGGTCCCTCTTCGTGACTCGACGGATGTCGGAAAGCGGGCCCCCGTTGCGGAAGGTGCCCGGACAGCGACCTGCGAACGCATCTCGACCTCCGCTGACTTGCCTACGGCGCACGGCATGTTCAAGATTCGTGTCTATCGCGATGCGCAACGCCTCGAACACGTCATTATCTGGCTGGGCAGCTTGGCGCAGGAAGAAGATGTCTTGTTGAGAATCCATTCACAGTGCATGACGAGCGAAGTGTTCGGATGCTTGCGATGCGATTGCAGGCAGCAGCTCGATGCGGCGTTGGAGCAGATCGCGGCGGCCGGCCGCGGCATTGTGATTTACCTTCGCCAGGAGGGTCGCGGAATCGGCCTGTTCAACAAGATCGAAGCGTATGCGCTGCAAGACGGCGGCCTCGACACGGTTGCCGCCAATGTACACTTGGGTTTTCCCAGCGACGCGCGGACATTCGAAACGGCCGTCGATGTGCTCAAAACGTTTCAAGTGAAATCCGTTCAGTTGTTAACGAACAACCCTCGCAAGCTGCAGTGGCTGCACGACCACGGAATTGAGGTTACCCGCCGCATTCCCCTTCACATGGAACCGACCGAGTACAACTCGCGGCACATCAGAATATCAAAACAGCAACTCAACCATCTCCCTTAGAGACGCGAAGACAACCCATCGGTGCGGGGCGCCCGTCGACGGAAGGTGCGACACCGCAGCGAACGACTGGCGACGGCGGCTACCTTCAGGAAGCTGTCTCGGCCGTTGCTTGACAAGTGCTCCCTGGGAAGCGGATTCCGCTCGACAACGGCCAATTGCAATGATGGCACCAGCGATCGTACCGACCGCGCTGCTGACGCGCATTGCCGCGACCCTTGAGCGGTTCCGCACCGCGGAGACGCAACAGGGTACCGTCGTTACGCTCGCATACGCGCAAAGCCTGGATGGTTGTATCGCCGCCGCCACCGGCGCCACCACATTAATCGGCGGCTCGGCGTCGCGCGTCCTGGCCCATCAGCTCCGAGCGATGCATGACGGCGTGCTGGTTGGTGTGGAGACCGTGTTGGTCGATGACCCGCAGCTCAATGTCAGGCACGTCGCAGGGCCGCCCCCCCGGCCGATCGTCGTCGACACCAGGCTCCGCACCCCGATCGCTGCGCGATTGCTCCAACAGCATGCTCCCTGCATCGCGACCACCCACGACGCATGCGCCAAACGTGCCGCACAACTCGAATCGCGCGGTGCCAAAGTAGTGCGCGTCCGCGCCACCGCAGCCGGACACGTGGATTTGCCTGAGCTGTTCCAGCAACTTCCCCGGCATGGCATCCACTCCGTGATGGTCGAAGGTGGGGGTCGAATCATCACGAGCATCCTCCAGCAGCGGTTGGCCAGGCAGCTCGTCGTCACGATCGCAGCGGAGTACTTGGGTGGAGTGCCCGCGATCACCGATCGCGGCGTGCCGTGCGGATCGCTACCCCGCTTGCGAGACCCGCGCTGGTTCGCGCTGGAAGACGACATGGTCTTGCAGGGCGAGCTGCCTGAACGGGAGACCTTCCCTGGCGAACAACGGTCAGTTGAACAACGAATGTAGGAAAGCCGGAGGCGGCATGATCCTGGGACTGCTAACTGAAATCGAAAGCTGTGGGCAACCGGCGCTGGCAGAAAAATGCCGCGACCTCACGATTTCCTGGGCACGCTATGCCTATCATGGTGCGATCATCGAAGGGGCCTCGGTCAACGCGATTCTGGATGCCGCGGTTCGCGAAGGCGAAGACGATTGCTTCATCCTGGGAAGTGGACAGATCATTCGTGAATCGTGGCGGCCTTTTGCCGACGACGGCGATCTGGTCACGTTCCTCGAAACATGGGCCGGCGAGCACGAGTTTCTGGCGGCCGGGACGCTTCTCGGTGCGGCAGCCCAACAATACCGTTTGGACTCCCGCGGACTGCTGGTCGATCTCAATTGCTACGTGCGTTTGGGCGCGCCGCAGTTTGACGAGCCCACGGATTGCCGGTCGTCCACAGGCGCAGTTTCCGCGGAGCAAGAGGGTGACGCGATCGTGGCCCTCCGCCCGACAGGCCGCCTTCCCACCACAACCGGCCCACCCTCATCCGGCTTTGTCCACTCCAGCCTTGCCGCCGGACTACCTGTCTATGGGCTCGATCACAAGTTAGCCGACGCGTTGCGAGATCTGGCGCCCACGGACGCCAGGAATGCCGCTGCACTGGCCCGGTATCTGGGAACGGGCATTGCCGGCCACGCGTCGGATCCGGACCGCCGTCTACTGACCAGAGATCAGGACGAATTTCTGGGCGGCCTGGCCAGGCAAACGTGCCATGCAAGAAACGGCGTCTTCCTGTGGAATATCGAGTCGTACGCCGACGTCGAGTCGTGTGCCCAGGACTTCCCCGGGCCCACAACGTCGCTCTACAGTGTCTGCGCGGGCTTCAAACCCAACCGCATCCTGCAGACCCACGGATTCACCGACCAGACCCGCGTGGTCTTCTTCGATTACAGTGATCATGCGCTGAACGTGCGAAAATGCCTCCTCGACGAATGGGACGGAAGAGATTATCCGGCTTTCGTACGGTACCTTTTTCGCACCTTCCCATCCCCTGAAACGTACTATCAGCTCTGGTCCGACGTCACCCCGGACCAGGTCACCGACAGTGACCTGGATCGGATGTGGCAGCGCGAGCTGGCTCGCTGGGGAGGCGCCGACACGTTCGCCGAGCACTGGCAGGCATACCGTCGCCTGGAGCACGTGTTTGTCTCCTGTAATATCATGGCGGACCCGCAACCGCTGCTCGCACAGGTTCGTCCCGAGCCGGCGGCGGTGGTCTGGTGGAGTAACGCCTTCTTCACGATGTATGGCAACTGGTTCTATCGCCTGGCCGAGCGTCAGCGGAGCTACGATACTTGGATCCGCCGGCTTGCTTCGGGCAACCCGCACCTCTTCCTGTATGGCGCGGACGATCAAAATGTCAGTGTCAATGGGATTCAAGCAGGCGACTATTTCGAGCGTCTCAACGAGGCGGATCGCAACTATCTCCGCCCGCGCAAGTTTCATCGCGAGGTCATCCGGTCATAGCAACCAGCCGGCATGCACCCCGCACGCGACACGCGCGTGGCCAATTCAGACAGATTCGAGGACATCATGCAAGTGACCCAACTGCAGCTCGATCGCAACACTCCTTTCGTACGCCACCGTGGACCCGTCACCTGCGTCGCCGGTATCCCGGGAACCAACGCCGCCATCAGTTCTGCCTACGACGGTGCCGTGGCATACGTGGACTTTGCGAGCGGTCAGGTCGAGTTGCTTGGATACCACGACCACCTGGTGAATCGCATCCGTGTCAACCGCGACGGCACGCGTGCGGCGTCCTCTTCCTCGGACTATTCCGTCTATATTTGGAACCTGACAACCCGCACACGGGAACGCGTCCTGCTGGGCCATAGCGACGACGTCGAAGATTTCGCTTTTGTGGACGATCATACCGGAGTCTCGGTTTCACGGGACTGGCGGATCATCGTTTGGAACCTGGACAATGGCGCCATCCGTCGCATCATCGAAGGACACGAAAAGGATGTCTTGTCGGTCGTTTGCGCCGGCAATCGTATTTACACCTCGGGCGATGACATGACGCTCCGCGTCTGGGATCTCGACAGTGGTGAACTGGTAACGATGTGGGGTCCGTTCGAAAACGAAACCGATTGCTGTGCTATTGATCCGCAGCGCCATCGAGCGATCCTGGGGTGCGATGACGGCGTGATCCGCATTTTTGACACACAGCGGGGCAACACCGTCGCCGAAATCCCGGCGCATCGCTCCGGCATCAAAATGGTTGCCACGTCTCCGGTGTCCGGTGACATTCTTTCGGCGGCCTATGACCAGCGAATCCTGGTTTGGAATGCGAATGACTTCGAGTTAAAGCTCGAGCTGGAATCCAAGCCGTCGACCTGGGAGCGGTCGTTTAACTGGTCACCGGACGGCGAGCGGATCATGGCGGGAACCTTTGATGGAACGCAGCTTGTCTGGGACGCTGCCAGCGGAAGATGCCTGGATGAGATTGGCGAGCGGGAGGCGGGGAACGCCTGCTTGAACGATGTCTCTGCCAACCAGGCGGGACAACTGGCGACGGTCAGCGATGATGGCTTCGTGCGCTTGGGCCGCCTGACGCCGGACGACTCGCAGTGGCTGGAACAGATCGAACCGCGGTCCGGTAGAATGCTTGCCAACGCCGTAACCCTGGACGACTTGAGCGGGCTCGTCGTCAGCGGAGCGCACAACCAGAAGTTGCACTTGTTCGAGCATCAGTTTGATAGGTTGGCCAACGAAGTCGAGGTTCACCTGGGCGAAGGACCGATCAACTGTGTGCGGGTGGCTCACCATCCAGGATACGAAGCGCAGGTGTTTGCGGCCTGCTATAGCGGTGCCATTGTGCGTGTCGACCGAACCGGGGAGATTCTCGGAAAGGTCCGCGTTCACGACGGCGCGGTGAAGGCGCTGCGGCTGCATCCTCAGGCAACAGTCGGCGTCAGTTGCTGCGCCGACGGCACGCTTTGCTCGTGGAGTTTTGACGGTGAACAGCTGACGGATTATCCCGGCCACATGGCGATCGTTGATGATGTCGATGTTTCACCGTCGGGCGATCTGATCACCAGTGTCTCGCGGGACTTCACGGCCAAGGTCTACGATTTCGCCAGCGGCAAGTTGCTGCATTCCTTCTCACTCGGTCGACGCTCGCCCAAGGCCGTCTGCTTTTATGATGACCGGACCATCATCGTGACCAACTACTGGGGTGCGCTCTTGCGGATCGACCTGCAGGACCAGTCGATTGCTACCAGGTCGATCGCGGAGAACGGCATCAGCAGTGCATCCAGGTCAGGCGATTACCTGGTCGCCGTCTCCTACGACGGTGCCGCCTACCTCGTCGATCCGCGGACTCTGGAAGTCGTCAACACCCTGAGAAGCATGACGCAACGGCTGGAGCCGAGTGCCATGATTCCTCCGCCCGCCTGTTGAGATGCAGAGCCGTATGATGGCGCCGCGCGATCCGCTTCGAGATCAACCAGCAACCTGGACGGACGAGCGACCGAGCGGACGAAAGTTCGTGATCCTGGCTGCTCCCCGCACGGGCAGCAACCTGCTCTGTACGCTGCTCAACTCGCATCCCGACGTGCTGTGCCATCACGAGCTCTTCAATCCCAGTGGAATCTTTTTCGCCCAGGACCAGCGGGATGGTGAATTCGATCTGGGAACGACTGCCGAACGGGATCGGGATCCGATGCAGTTCCTGGAGCGAGCATGGCAGACGGGCGGAACCGAAGCGTGCGTAGGCTTCAAATGGACGCGTGGCCAGAATCTCACGGTCTTGAATTCGCTCTTGGCGGATCCAACGGTCGGGAAGTTCGTGTTGCGACGAAAGAACCGCATCAAGGTCTATGTCTCCGAGTTGATCGCGCAACAAACGGGCCAGTGGGAAGCCTACGATCAGGACGAGCTGGTTCGGCAGCGGCCGCGGGTCCGAGTCGCGTTGCCGGACCTGCAAGAACATGCGGCCACCAACGAAGCATTTTACGCGTCGCTGGAGGACCGTTTGAACCAACACGACCAACCGTGGCTCGACGCATGCTACGAAGATCTCTTCTGCGACCGCCAACAACAGCGGCTGCTCAGCTTCCTCCGCGTGGAGGCCGGACACGCGCTGCAAGCGACCAGCGTGAAACAAAATCCGCGCGACCTTCGCCAGTTGATCGACAACTACGATGCGCTGGCCGCCGCGGCGGCGGCAACAGAGTTCGCCGCCGAGCTTCGTGATCGCACGTTTTGAAATCCCCGGTGATCCCCAAGCGGATTCCCCGGCACATCATGTCCGGCGATCCGCGGCTCACGGCGGCCGGGTCGCACGACCAACATGCCGGCAATCGCCGGGCACTCGATCACCGCCGTCCGCGCCGTCGACGGGATGACGGTTTTCGCGCGTCTGCACGCGCCTCGCGGCGGGCTTCTCGGCGGGCCGTCTGCCTGGCTTGCGCTTCCTGCTGCGCCGCGGTCTCGGCGGCAATCATCGCTGGCGTTTCGAAAGTGAGCGGCCCCAATGCGCCGGCGCGCAAGTCATTGATGAGAATCCGCGATGTGCGGTCGTAGTCCACGACGCCCCCCTTGGCCAGGCAACCCCGCTTCTTTCCAATGGCGTCCAGCAAGGCAAGTTGGTCCGCCGGCGGTTGCTCCAAGCCGTACCTGCCCAACAGCGCGTCAGGATAGTGTTCCATGAGGAAGCCGGCCGCAAAATAGGCGACGTCGGCATACTCCATCGCCGTATCCTTGATGGCGCCGGTGGCCGCCAGGCGGTAGCCGCTGTTCTCGTTTTCCACGTTCGGCCAAAGGACGCCCGGCGTGTCAAGCAATACGATCCCCTGGCCGATGCGGATCTGCTGCTGGCTCTTGGTGATCGCCGGCTCGTTGCCCGTCTTCGCGATATGCCGGCCCGCCAGCGTGTTGATCAGCGTCGACTTGCCGACGTTCGGAATTCCGACGATCATCGTCCGAATCGGCCTTCCCAATCCGTGGCGATGGGGCAGCATCTTATGGCACAGTTCCGTAAGACGGACGATCTTCCCTGGCTGCGAGGTGCTGACCGCCCTCGCCTTGACCCCTTGCTCCTGCTCGAGATGCACCTGCCACTGCTGGGTGCGTTCGGGATCCGCCAGGTCGCTCTTGCTGAGCACTTTCAGGCAGGGCTTGTTGCCCCGCAGCTCGGCGAGCATCGGATTCTGGCTACTGAATGGGAGGCGCGCGTCCAGCAATTCGATAAACAAGTCGACCTTCGGCAGTGCTTCCCTGATCTGCACTTGGGCCTTGTGCATATGCCCCGGAAACCATTGGATCTGCATTGCTGCCTGCCTTCGCGTCGTCGTCCGGAAAAACCGCCAGGGGCCAGTGCCGTCTGCTGCCGCCCTCATCGCCCGGCCTCGCGCCGACGGTACCGGCGCTCAGCGAAGTACGGGGGCGGAAGACGGCTGGCGGCATCAACCTTCAATGTAGCAGGCGGACCCAAGGTTGGTTGCCGGCCGCCGCGAGCGGGCTACTGCAGTTGGACGTTGACCACGTTTTGTTGATTTCTCGAGCGTTTGGCACGCGATTATTCTGTTGGCCTCCGGCAACGATTCGTCAACCTGTTGCCGGATGTAAACGCCCGGAACGTTTGGTTCCCGACTGGAATCACATTCACAACTCACTTTACTTCAATCACTTACGGAGCACCAGCGTGTTCTGCCGAGCGTCCTGGCATTGCAGATGCGTTTACCTGGCACACAAGAAGAGGTCCCACACTGCAATGTCGTAAGGAGTCACGTTTTGGCCAAATCAACTCAGAAAGACACCTCCGCCCGTCCGAACTCATTTCCCTCGTCCCGAATGAACGGGCATCACAGCGAATTCTTTCACGCCGACGATGACGATACCACGCTCCGCACGATCGATGCGGACGAAGAGAACAGCGAGCCGAGCGAGCGCCAGGGATCACTGAAGAACAACACGGACGATCCGGTCCGCATGTACTTAATGCAGATGGGTCAGATTCCGTTGCTCTCCCGTCTGGAGGAGGTGGAAGCCGCCAAACGCATCGAACAGACACGGTTCTTTTTTCGGCACAGCATGTTGGCAACCGACTTCGTATTGCAGGGCGCCGTTGAAGCCCTGGAGTTGGTTGCGGAAGGCAAGCTCCGCCTGGATCGGACGATCGAAGTCTCGGTCACCAATACGGCCGAGAAGAAGAACATCATGAAGCGGTTGGGGCCGAACCTGAAAACGCTCAAGCACCTGCTTCGCCAGAACCACGACGACTTTCGGATTGCCATCAGTTCGCGGCGGCGAATGAAAGCGAGGCGCGACGCCTGGCGGCGTCTGGTGATTCGACGCAACCGGGCCGTCCGCCTGGTGGAAGAGCTGAATTTGCGGACGAATCGCCTGCAACCTCTGTTTGACAAACTGTGCGATATCTCGCTTCGCATGCAAACCTTGAAGGCACAGATTGCCGACGCTCGCGAGACCGGCTACTTCGCGGGCCGGACGGTCGAAGAGCTGCGCGCGGAACTGCATTACTTGATGCGGATTACATTCGAAAGCCCTGCGACGCTCAACCGTCGCGTGATGCAGACCTATACCTACCGGGATCGTTACGACCGAGCGAAACGGGATTTGTCGGCGGGCAACTTGCGGCTGGTTGTTTCGATTGCCAAGAAATATCGCAATCGCGGGTTGAGCTTCCTCGACCTGATCCAGGAAGGTAACACCGGATTGATGCGAGCGGTCGACAAGTTTGAACATGAGCGGGGCTACAAGTTCTCCACCTACGCCACATGGTGGATTCGCCAGGCGATCACTCGGGCCATCGCGGACCAGAGCCGTACGATTCGCGTTCCGGTGCACATGATCGATACGATGAGCAAGGTGCGGACCGTCACGCGCGAGTTGGTCCAGGAGTTGGGCCGCGAACCGACGGCGGAAGAGACCGCGGCGAAGGCCGGACTGTCACTGGAAGATACCCGTTGCATTATGAAGATGTCGCGCCAGCCCCTCTCGTTGGATCAGCCGGTCGGAGACCACGACGACAGCTACTTCGGCGAATTCCTCCAGGACTATCGGGAAGAAGACCCCCTCTACGACACGAACCAGGAATCGCTCAAGCATCGTATCGAAATTGCAATGGAAGACCTCAACTATCGGGAACGCGAGATCATCCGCCTGCGTTACGGCCTGGCGGACGGCTATTCCTACACCTTGGAAGAAGTAGGAAAGATCTTCTCGGTGACTCGCGAACGGGTCCGTCAGATCGAATCGAAAGCGGTGCGCAAACTTCAGCAACCGTATCGCTGCCGTTCGTTGGCAAGTTTCCTGGAGGGAGTCGACCTGCCGGTCGATAGCGCGGCAGAAACCGCTTGATCGACCGATTGCCGCAGGCCACGACGGGACAGCGACCGGGACCGCGGTCCGCGCCGTTCCATTCATCGGAACCACTCATGTTGTTGCCGCAACTTGGACCCGAGATGTCAGCAGAGAGGCTGGGACCCCTCTTGGCGGGCATCTCGGGTATTTTCTTGCGCTCGGCCCTCGTGTGAGTCCAACGTCGTCACACGCGCGAACGGTGCGCCGTTGGATCCAGAACGCCCCCTTCCGTAGGTCATGTTCCGCATGACGCTTCGTGGTCCACGCTGTGCATGACACAAGGCAATGTCGCGTCTGGCAACACGAACGTCCGCACCCGTCGACATCAAACTGCCCGCCCACATCAAACTGCTCGCAAACGCCTCCCCGCTATGGGATACTCGGGTTCCCCCAAGACACCTGGCCGGTTCGATGCGAGTTGCCCGATGACGAATCCCCAGGAAACAACCACGATGTTGTTCCAACGACTCGGCGATGGCGATACGTCCGCCGAGTCCCAGTTGTTCGATCACTTCTATGACGAGCTCAAGCGCGTTGCTCAAGCGAAGCTGAGCAACTGGGAGAGAGGGGCCGAACACACCTTGCAGCCGACGGCATTGGTTGGCGAGCTCTACATTCGCCTGACGGCCGGCGCGGACCTGGCATCGATCGAGAGCCGGCGGCATTTCTTCGGCATCGCCAGCCGGGCCCTGGAACGTATCCTGATCGAACACTATCGACAACGATCTGCGCTCAAGCGGGGTGGCGATCGGGTGCGAGTCTGCCTGGATGACGTGCTGGATGCCTTGCAAGCCTCGCAAACAATCGATGTCGAGGCCCTGCACGACGCCATCAAGCAGCTCGAGTCAATCAGCCGATTTCAGGCCGACATTGTTCGCCGTAAGTTCTTTGCCGGCCAACGACATGCAGAAATTGCCGAACAGTTGGAGTGCCCCCTTTCACGAGTGGAATCGCACTGGCGGGTGGCGCGCGCCTGGCTCCGCCGTGAATTGCGCGAGGAAACTTGACCCCTTCGGACCGGGATTTCGTACTCACAATACGCATGTACATGTATGAGCAGCTGGACAGCGATTCCTTCGTCGGGAAAGGTGTGCGCGATGGGTGTGGATTGGGAAGAGGTCAGCGACATCTTTGCGGCAGCAATCAAGTTGCCCGCCGCGAAGCGGGGAAGTTTTCTCGAGAAACGTTGCGGCAGCAATGCAGAACTGCGGAAGGAAGTCGAGCGCCTTCTCGCGGAGGACGAGGCGGCCGTCCGTGAGCGATTCCTCGAGACGCAGGCGTGGCGTCTGGAAGTCGGCGGCCACGAATTGCCGGACCTGGAGGGGCGGGAGTTCGGTGCGTATACGATCGAAACTCCGATCGCCCGCGGCGGGATGGGCGACGTCTACCGGGCTCGCCGCACCGACGGCATCGAACAATCGGTCGCCGTCAAGCTGATCCGCGATCGCAGTGCGGCCGAGGAACTGGTCGCCCGCTTCCGCAAGGAAGTCAACTTTCAAGCGAGAGTCAGCCAGCACCCCAACATCGCCGGACTGATCGATGCCGGGTCGACGGACGATGGGACCTTCTACCTGGTCATGGAATACGTGGATGGCGTCACGATCAAAGAGTATTGCCAGTCCGGCCACCTGGGTCTTCGCCAACGGATCGAACTTTTCCAACAGGTCTGCTCGGCGGTCAGTTTCGCCCACCAGCACCTGGTCATTCACCGAGATCTGAAGCCCAGTAATATCCTGGTGACCGAGACCGGCTCACCTTATCTGCTCGATTTCGGCATCGCCGGCGAGGAGTCGCCCGATCTGACCACGGGTACGGAGCATCGGGCCCTTACACCGGAATATGCGAGCCCCGAACAACTGCGGGGCGATCCACTGTCAACGGCCACGGACGTTTATTCCCTGGGCGTTGTCCTCTTCGAACTGCTGATTGGAGTTCGACCGCACGACCTGACCGGTCTCAATCGTCACGAGCGCGAACGCGTGATCTGCGAGGTCGACGCGCCCCGACCGAGCGACCGACTGAAATCGTCGCAGACGGACGCGGCCGAGGGTGAGCCGGAACGAACATCGACCACGTCCAAGCTTCGTCGCGCCATCGCCGGCGACCTCGACGCGATCCTGCTCAAGGCGCTCGAGCGCGATCCGAATGACCGCTACGAATCTGTCGTGGAATTGAGCAACGACCTGCAACGCTTTCTCGACGGCCGTCCTGTCATGGCCACCCGGCAGACGTCTATCTACTTGATGAAGCGGTTCATCCGTCGCAATCGGGTCGCGGTCGTCTCCGTCGGCCTGGTTGCCGCCGCCCTGATCGCCGGAGTGATCGGCACGACCATCGGAATGTTCGAAGCGTCGCAGCAGCGGCAGTTGGCAGAGCAGCAGCGCAATAAAGCAGACGACCTGCGGGAACAGCTCCTGTTGGCACTCAATGGAATCGTCGACGAGATCCGCGCCGTCCAGGAAGACGCCAGCGATGTACCGGCAGCTCGCGAGATGGCCCGACAGCTCGCCCAGCAAGCCAGCCGGCAGCTTACCAACTTCCAACAGGCGTTCGCTGACGACGCGCGCCCCGAAATCGAGCTCGCCTATGTCTACCTGGCACTCGCCGAGTTCGCGGAGATTGTCAATCGCGACGACGATGAGGACGGCATGACGCAGCGCGAGTACTACCAGGAAGCGTACCGCATCGCCAAACAACTGCCCGCCGAAGGGGAGTCGCGAGCCGAGGTGTTGCGCATCAGGGCCCGTTGCGCACTCAGCCTGGGCAACCGGAAACAGGACGACGACGACCTGAAAGGGGCAGACCAGTTGTACGTCGAAGCCCGGCAGATCCTCGAAACCATGGTCAACGAACAGCTTGCAAACTGGGACGACCACAGCAGCCTGGCGTCGGCGAGCAGTCACCTCGGCGACACGCAAGTCGCACGCAAGGAGTATGCCCTGGCCGCGGAAGACTACCAGGCCGCCCACCGGCGGTATCTGGAGGTAGCGGCCGAGCGTCCAGGTGACGAGCGAGCGGCCCGAGCTCTCGTCACCTCGCTTTACCTGCAGGGCCGCTGCGCGCACAAGGCGGGTGACAACCTGACGGCGGGACGTTTCTATCGGGAAGCCAACGAACGCGTACGACGCATCGTGGAGGAGCACGGCAATGCGGTGTCATCAAATACGCTGCGGAAGATGATGGCGACCCAAAACAAGCTCGGTGATCTGGCCTTTGCAGATGATCTGGAAGCGGCCCAGGCGGCCTACGCCGAAGGCCTCGCCCTGGCACAACGACTCGTGGAGCGCGACCAGCAGAACTCGCTGTTTCAGGATGACCTGGCAGTTTCCCACATGAAAATGGGCAAGGTCCGCACTGCCGAGGGTAAGCTGGAAGATGCCCTCGAACAGTACGAGGCAGCCCATGCCATCCGCACGCGGCTGCTCGACGGAGACGACCGTGATGCCGCGCATCGCCGCAACTTCTATCGATCTTGCTATGAGACCGCCCGCACGTCGCGACGGCTCGGCGACCTCGAGACGGCGGCGGCAACCTGCCTGGCGGGGATCGAGCGGCTCGGGCCGATGGCGAAAGAAGAGTCGGCAAGTAGTCCATTGATCGCCACGTGCGCGCAACTAGAAGTGGAAGGCGCCGACTCACTGCGACGAACGGGTAAGTTCCGCGAAGCTGCGGATCTCAGCGACAGCGCGGTGGATCGCTTGGCTCGAGCCGACGAGAAGTTCCAGCGCGATACGTTCCACGAGACGATCCAACAACAATCGGCCTGGTCGCATTACAACCGGGCCCGCGCCGACGGCCAGTCTGCGCTGGCTGCCATCTGGGAGGTCGAGCCCGACCAACGTGAACGACTTCTTATCAAAGTGGGCCTGGAACAGGCCTATGCAGGCGGCGTGGAAACCGCCATCGGACTGGCTGACGCGCTGGTCGAGTTGGCGGCCGGTGCCGACAAGCCCGTCACGCTTTACACGGCCGCTTGCATCTATGCACTTTGCGCCGCTTCGGACGACCCGCAAGTCGCGATTGACCGAGCGTTCCGCGTTCTGACGGAAGAGCTGAGCCCTGAAACACTGGCCAACCCGACGTTTCACGAAGCGCTGCGCACCGACGACGACCTGGATGCGATTCGTCCACTGCCCCGATTTGATGCGCTGCTGAAACGGGTCGAGCAGGAGGCGAATCGCCGGCAATAGGGCCGGCCAGGCGCGGTCATTCGACCACGGCCATCTATCGTTCCTGACCACCGTCGTCAGGCGGCCGCAGGCGATCTGCGCGAAACACTCCTTCGCCGTTCTGTGGTTCCGTAGTTCCGTAGGTCATGCTGTGCATGACGTAATGCGGCCCGGCATCGTGTTGAAATGTGCCGCCAACAACGGCCTCCACGTCCGCACCGCTGGATTGACTCCAGCCATGCTTCCATTCTTGCCCGCTCTCATCCTGGAGTAATTCTTTTCCAGTTTCGTCCGGATTTTTTCGTTCTTTCACGCATGGTGATGTAGAGGCGGAGATCGTACCGGCGGTGGGGCCGATCGCCTGGACAATCTTCTCGCCCGACAACGACCGTCGTCCCGATTCATCATTCCGGCGTGGAGACCGACATGAAACTCGCGAAGATCCTGGCCACCGGCACACGACCCAACGCAGCTCGACGACGCTTGAGGAAGTTTCGCCGCCAGACGCATGCCGCGGGGCTAATGCAACGTCCCCTGCGGTTCGAATCACTGGAAGATCGCGTTGTTCTGGCCACGTTCATGGTCAACTCACTGAACGACGCCAATGATGGAGCGTGTGATGCGAACCACTGCTCGCTGCGCGAAGCACTCAATGCGGCGAACGGGTCGAGTGGCCAGGATGCGATTCAGTTCACGCCGACGGGGACGATCAACCTGAACGGGCCGTTACCGGCCGTGACCGATTCATTGGTGATTGTAGGCCCTGGTGCCGGTGCATTGACGGTCGCGCGGAGCGGTGGCGGCGACTACCGTCTTCTGCATGTGACCGCCGGCAACGTGGTCAGTGTCGAAGGCATCACGCTGTCCAATGGCCACGCCAACAACGATCCCAACAAGTTCGGCGGTGCGGTGCTCAACGCCGGGTCGCTGACCATCCGTGATTCGGTGATCAAGGACAGCGTCGCCCGCAGTACGCTGCCCGGACAGTCCGGCGGGGGCGGCATCGGGAATCTTTCCGGCGCCACACTGGTGCTGACAGGAACCACCGTCAGCGGAAATGCCAGCCTGGGCAGCGGCGGCTTGAACGCCGGTGGCGGCATCATCAACTTCGGCACGCTCACGATGACCGACAGCATCGTCCGCTCCAACAACGGCAGCAACGGTGTGGGCGGCGGCATCGCCAATGCCGGCAGCCTGACGGTTCAGCGTTCAGAGATCTCCGACAACCTTTCCCGTTATGGAGGGGGCGGCATCTTCAACGATCAAGGGGCAAACACGGAAATTGAGGAGTCCACGATCTCGGCCAATACGGTCGTGAACGGCAAGCTGGGAGGAGGCATCGACAACGGGGGCACGCTGGTCATCCGCCGCAGCACCATCGACAACAACCAGTCGCGAGACAGCGGCAGCGGCGGCGGCATCGCAAACCGGAACGGCGCCACCGCAACGATCCTGAATTCGACCATTTCCACTAACGCGGTCGGTCGGACCACGGGGGCCGGCGTGGGAGGAGGCATCTACACCGATGGCCTGGTGGTGCTCAATCACAGCACCGTCACGCTCAATTCCACCCTCTCCCTGGGCCAGGGTGGTGGGGTTTATGTAGATTCGGACGGAGTGCTTCGCGCCAGCCACACGATCTTCTCCGGAAACACATCTTCCAACCCCAGCACAACGGCCGGTCGCGACATCCGAGGTACGCTCGAATCCCAGGGATACGTGCTGGTCGAAGATACTCGCGGCGTGTCCATCACGGGCGCCGCGACGAACCTCACCGGTATGTCGGCGCAGCTCGAACCGCTCGACGATCACGGCGGACCAACTCGCACGCACACCTTGGCAAAGTCCAGCCCCGCTCGAGATGCGGGCGATCCCGGCTTCGGCGGGACACCGGCGACCGACCAGCGGGGCACAGGGTTCAACCGGGTCAATGAGGATCAAATCGACATCGGTGCCGTCGAATATGGCAGCACGATCGTACGGCCGTTCGCGCCGGATATCATGCTCCGCAGGGCAGTTGACTCCGAGTATGTGGGCGATGACGTCTACGATTTCACCGGGGATGAGCTGACACAAGTGGTTGCCTCCGAGCTGGTGCCGCCTGCGGCGGCCAGTTTCGTGATCCGCTTGGAGAACGATGGAGCGGCAAGTGACGGTATCCGCGTCACGGCGCCGGAACCTCCCACCGGCTGGACGACGCGATACTTTGATGCGGAGGTGGACGGCAGCGAGATAACAAGTTCGGTGCTGGGCTCCGGTTGGTCCACAGGGACGATCGGCGGAAGTCAAGCCAGGACGATTCGCCTGGTCGTCACTGCCGCGGATACCGTCCCCGCGGACGAGGTCCTTGATCTGAGAGTCACCGGACATTCCACCAAGAGTTTTCCCCTCCGCGATGTTGCCACGGTGCGGGTTACCAAGCGGTCGCCGCGGCCTGTCTCTGCGCCTGCGGGATTGGCTGCCTGGTGGCAGGCCGACGGAAACGCCGCGGATACGGTGGGCCGCAACCACGGTACGTTGCAGGGTGACGCCAGGCTCGTCGATGGTGCCTTCGACTTTGACGGCGACGGAGATTGGGTTGCGATCGACGCCGGGGTCACCAACGCTTATGGCCCGCGGACTATCGAAACCTGGATCTTTCCCCGCTCGAGCAGCGGCCTGGGGATGCCCATTCTGACAGGCGGTCACGCGGGATCCGGCGACTTCTTCGGCATCTCCGGCACGACAGGGAATTGCGGTGCCCAACAGTACTCGCTTTACGTCGACCATTGGAACTTTCCCTGCTCTGAGAGCGGTCTTGCCGTCACACCCAATCAATGGAACCACGTGGCAATGACCTACGATGGGACCAACATTCGCTTCTACGTCAACGGCCAGGCGGGTGCGGTCGTCGAGGGCGACCTCTACAACTATGAATTTCAAACATTCACCATTGGTGGGAACACGATTGGCGGGACGACGACCCAGGCTTCGCTGGATGGGAAGATTGACGACATGTCGATCTATCGTCGTGTCTTGGGCCCTGACGAGGTTCAATCGATCTTTCTCGCCGGGCCGGGAGGCAAGTCGCTCGCCACGCCACAACTCTTTTTCGTCAACACCACTGCCGACCACGACGACGGCAACTGCTCAGCCACCGACTGCACGCTTCGCGAAGCGATCCAGCGCACGAACCGGTTCCCCAATGGGGCCACCGCGGACGTGATCCTGTTTCAGGAAAGTGTGACCGGCACCATCGCCTTGCAGGAACAACTGCCCAGTATCAACGCCAGCGTGCGGATTATCGGTCCCGGTGCGGATGCGCTGACCATCGAACGGGCGAACGCCGGCGACTACGCGCTCGTTCATACCGAATGGACCTCGGGAGCCAGTGTGGAGATCACCGGTGTCACTTTGGCGGGCGGGAAGACGTTTGCCGGCGGAGCGATTCAGAACGGCACGTTCCTCGACCTGACCAATGTCACACTACGGAACAACGAAGCTTCGTACGGCGGCGCCGTCAACAACTTCGGCGCGTTGACTATCACCGACTCGCTCCTCGCGGAGAACGTGGCGACCGCGGCCGGAGGGTCGGTCTACAACAGCGGCATTCTGGAGATCGTTCAGTCGGTGATACGCGACAATACGGCAGCTTCGTTTGGAGGCGGCGTGGCGAATGTCGGTACCGCAACCGTTGCCGGGAGCTTGTTTCGCGGCAACACCGGCAGCGACGGTGGGGCGATTCGGAACCGGTCGGGCGGGCAATTGACGGTGCGAGAATCGACGTTGCTCGAGAACTCGGCATCGACCTATGCCGGCGGCGCGATCGACACGGCCGGCGGGGACCTCGTGCTCTACAACAGTACGCTCTATGGGAACACGGCAGAATCGGTCAGCGGCGGCGGGCTGCATGTGGGCGATGGCACGGCGCGCCTGCAAAGCACCATCGTGGCTGGCAACTCGATCAGCAACAACCAGGCGCCCGACATCTCCGGGGCCCTCGTATCGGAAGGGTATAATCTGGTCGGCGTTGTCGATGGCAGCCAAGGACTCGTCGCCGGCACGAATCATGATTTGGCTGGAACGGCCAATGCACCGCTCGACCCGCTACTGGCGGAAATCTCCAGCGGTGATCAGCCCACCTCGGCACTGGTTCCCTTGCCGCCCAGTCCGGTGATTGACCAGGGCTGGTCGACGGCAACACTCGACCAACTTGGTAATCCCCGCGTCTTAGACTATCGGGACGTGCCTAACCCTGGAGACGGCAATGGTGCCGATATCGGCGCCGTCGAATTGATCCCACTTCCAGATCGCTTCGAACCGAACGACACCGGAGACTCCGCCCATGACTTCGGCGCGGTTGCAGAAGACCTACGGGTTAGCAATCTTTCGATCCATGCTGGCGGAAATCATGACTGGTTTCGCTTCGAGCTGACGCGTAATGGGACGAGCCAAGACAAGGTCGTTCTCGAGTTTCAAGACCGGCTAGGCAACATTGATGTGCTCCTGCGTGATGCGGGTGGGGCGCTGGTCGGCAGCTCGACAACAACGACCAACCGAGAAGAAATCAGTCTCGACGGCAGGCAGGCAGGTGCCTACTACCTGGAAATATACGGTCACCAAGGCGCAATCAATCCGGAATACTCGCTTGATTTCGAGATTAGAGAGCTGACGGGTCCGGAGATCGTAGTTTCCTGCGGCGGACAGCCCATCAGGGATGGAGACATCACGCCGGCGGCGGCAGACTGTACCGACTTCGGCGCCGTGGCGGTCGCCGGCGGCGTCGTAACGAAGACGTTCACGATCGCCAACACGGGTGACGCAACGCTGACACTTGGAGGCAACCCGCGCGTCGAAATCGTTGGACTCCACAACAGCGATTTCACGGTCACCCAGATGCCCGCCGCGTCTATCGCACCGGGCCAGTCCACTTTGTTGAGCATCGCCTTCGACCCTAGCGCCGCCGACGTACGGACCGCCGTTGTGCAATTCACGACCAACGACAGCGACGAAAACCCCTTTGACTTTGCTATCCTGGGCACCGGCACCGTGGCACCGGAAGTGGACGCCCGCGGCAATGGACGCTCGATTGCCGACGGTGACGACACGCCCAGTGCAAGCGACCACACGGACTTCGGAACCCAGGCAGTCGTCAGCGGCGCCGTGACCCGGACCTTCACGATCGCCAACACGGGCGACGCAACGCTGACGCTCGGCGGCAACCCCCGCGTCGAGATTGTTGGACTCCACAACAGCGATTTCACGGTCACTCAGTTGCCGGCCGCGTCCGTCGCACCGGGCCAGTCGACGTCGTTCAGCGTCGCCTTCGATCCCAGCGCTGCCGGCGTCCGGACCGCCTTCGTCCAGTTTGCCAACAACGACAGCGACGAGAATCCGTATGAATTTGCCGTCTTGGGCACCGGCGCGGTGGCACCCGAGGTCGACGCCCGCGGCAATGGGCAATCGATTGCCGACGGTGACGACACGCCCAGTGCAAGCGACCACACGGACTTCGGAACCCAGGCAGTCGTCAGCGGCGCCGTGACCCGGACCTTCACGATCGCCAACACGGG
>JAUIGN010000100.1 GCA_030430075.1 bacterium | reverse complement strand
CAACATCCGCGTCCTTGACTCGTTCCTTGCGCGCCGTCATGTCCCCAAGATGACAACTTGCGCAATCGCTAGCTAGCCCAATTTCGAGAAAATTTGGCTAGCAATTCTCGTGCCGAACAGGATTGGGACAGGCATTATTCAGGGGAGGCGGCGTGGGACAGGAGCGGAACTGGGACAGGCATTCTTCAGGCACCGACATTTGGGGGGGTGCATGCATCAGCGCAGGAAGCCGCGCGGGAATCAGCGGCGGGGCGGAAATCAGCAAGGAGCAGGGCAGGCATTCTCTCTGCGTTCCAGCGACTCCCGAGGGACAGCCTGACCGCCCGGATTATTCGTAAATGAAGAAATATCGATTCAGTGCAAGTTATTTTCCTGCAATCGGTTGTGGAGAACTCACCCACAACGCATGGCGTCGCAGGTGGAACGCGTTACTGCCCGGTTGGCTCGGCCTTTCACGGAACCGGGGCTCACTCCCTACGGCTGATGAATCATCGTCAGCAGGCCATTCGTGTCGGTCATGGGGAAAGGGGATGGGAAGGGGATGGGCAGAAGGGTACGGGGACAGGCGTCACCTAGCCTGTCGGGTTGGCCAATCGACGATTGGCTTGAGGCAACGATTGTGAGGGCATTCCCTGACTTACGGGAACTGTGCTCAGTTTGGTGGCTCCATCCGCACATCCAACCTTGATAGGGCGTCAACCTTGGCCTACTGATTTAAGTGCGACCTTCAGCAGGGACTTATCCATTCGCTGCGCAATCGTCCCAGGTGTCCCCGTTTGTGTACTCCATTAAAAGCCCTTTATTCGCTAGTCTTCCCGTAGATTAAAATGGACTTTCTTGCTATGAAATTGGGTAGTGCTTTGTCACGGCAACAATTTGGGGTCGGTTAGAAATCAAGGCGTGAAACGACAACCTGCGGAACGGCCCCTGTGGGTGCCTGGCACCTCAGAGGACTTACTTCCTACGGGTGCCCTTGTTATCCGCCTTGCCCGAGCACATTGGCGGCAGGGCCGCTCGCGGCCCACTGGCGCCATCACTGAGCCGAGCGACGGTCGCAGGCCGAATCTCCAGCCTGCGGGCGACCCGTGGTCGGCGGCAGATGGCCCGGTGTGAGCAACAATCAATCAGTGATCTAAGGAGTAGCAGGCATGGGAGCCCGTATTCGGATCGCCAGGGTTCTGTCGGTCGTTCTCATTTCGGTGGGGTGCGGCATCGTTTCCAGTGGATTGACCCGTGCTGAGGACGATTCCCCGGCGACCGGGGGTGGGGCGAAGGCGGTCGACCTGCAATCGCTGCTGCAGGCGGCCAAGGAGGAGTTTCAGCCGATTTCCGCAGAGACCGTCGCCCAATCCAAGGCTCGACTGCAGGAAAAGCTCGAGGCGTTGGACGCCTACCTGACGGCCGAGTTTGACGATCCCGACCACTGGAAGAAGACCCTGGGTTGGGAGGGGATGGTTGCCGAGCTGGCCAAGGATGCGCCCAGCCTGCGGGTCCTCGATGCGTCACGGAACGCCTTTTACCAGGACGTTGATGGCTTGGAGCGGGAGCCATTTCTGGAAGCGCGTACGGCGCTGCTGGCTTACATGAACGCGTTGCTTTTTTCTCGAGATGCCGAATCGACGAAGAAGCAATACGTGGAGACGATCGCCGATCTCGCCGAGCGGTTGGCGGCTTATCAGGAAACGCCCACCAGCGACCTGGGATTGGAGATCGGCCGCCGCGTCGGGTGGCTCGAACGGGCCCGCCAGTCCCCAAAAGTCGTGAAGGCGATTCGCCGGGAGTATTCGCAACCGAACCTGTTCGCGGAGGTATCCCACCGTTTGTTTACTGCCGGTATCGATTCGGATGTTTCTCAGGCCCAGCAGGTGACCAGTTGCATTCTCGGCACGTCAATCTACGGCACGGCAAACATTACCGGGCGGATTACCTCTGTCTTCGTGCCCGATCCGGACCGGGCTTCCTTCGATCTGCTGCTGACGGGCAACATCTACTCCGACAACGTCGGCTACAACGGTCCGGTGACGATCTACAGCACAGCGAATACGTCGGTCGACGCCAGCAAGCGGATTCACTTCGACGACGCCGGCTTGCTCATGGAGATGGCATGGGCCAGGTGTGCCACGGGATCGAATGTCCACAGTATCGCGGCCAGAAGTTGCCTGGTTCGCAAGATCGCCTGGAAGCGTGCGGCGCGGAGTAAGACCACCGCGGAGCGCCTGGCAGCAGGTCAGGCCCAGCAACGGATTGCCGGAGGCTTTGACGAACAGACGGCCGAACTGATGGCTCAACCCAAGGATGGCTACCAGGACCAGTTTCGCAAGCCCCTGCTCCGTCGGGGCGGGTTTCCCAAGCTGATGAAGCTCAGCACGCTGGCCAATCGGCTGAGAGTGAAGATGCTGCAGGAAACCCGCTTTCAAATGGCGGCGCCTCAGGAGCCGCCGCCGATCGGCGAGGGACATGATGTGGCCTTGAGAATTCACGAGTCCCTGGTCGCAAACTACTCGGAAACGCTGCTCGGCAACGTCATGGTGACCGACGAGCAGATGGTGCAGATGTACGTCGATGCAAATCGTGAGGTACCCAAAGAACTTGTCATTACCGACAAGTCCGATTACTGGGCCATCACGTTTCATCCGACCCAGCCGATCCGAGTTCGCTTTCGAGACGGGGGCGTGCGGATCGAAGTTCATTGCAAGTCCTTACACCGCGGTGAAGATTATGATGCGGTGAAGCTGGCCGGCGATGAAATCCGGATCGCGGCCGACTACAAGATCGATGTTGCCGACGGCGGCGTGCAACTGGTCCGGCCGGAAGGTGATGTGGCGATCGATTTCCTCGCCGGCGGCAAGGTGGTCGGCGGCTTCCGGCAAGCTGCTGAGAAAGGATTTTTGCAGCGAAAATTCAATGCGATGCTGAAGGAGCGGATTCCGGAAGAGCGGACCAACGGGATCAAGCTGCAAGGCAGATGGGAACGGGCCGGAAAACTGGTGGCCCGGGAAACCAAGTCGGCTGCCGGATGGCTCGTCTTGGGACTGGAGCAAGTTGCCCCGGAGACGACCGACGGCGCCGAGTCACCATCTGAGGTGGCGCAGGCGGACGGTCCACCCATCAACGGGAAAGCGGACGCTGACGAGACGACGCCGGCAACCGGTTTAACGGAGAGCCAAGACGAGCCCGCTCCGAATGCGACCGCTGGGATTGAATGAGGCTCGGTGAACGGCTAAAAACGTTCGAAGGGTCGAGGTCCATGCGTCGGGGACGCCGGTTGGCGGTACCCTCATGAATCGTTGCCGCTCGAATTCCGTTTCCCAGCAGGCGGTCATTCATCCTCTCCGCACTGGCGCGACCCGGCGCGCAACATCAGGCCCGTTCGACGCGCGGGCGACCATTTGCCGGAGGATGACTCATGCACCAGTGGGTGGAGATTAGTTTCGATTGCCTTCCCTTGCGAAGTGTCGGTCGGCTCGACATTCCCTTGGACGCCTCCCCCCGCTATCAGGCACTCTGCCAGCGCATCAAAGCCGCCATCGGCAAACATGGTCTCCACAATTCGTATTACCTCTACAACGCCAAGTGCATTTACCACCTGGCCAACACCGAGGACCTGGGAACGCTCGAGTTTTCCTTTGAGGGGGTGGCCCTGACCGACAGCACCGACACGAAGACGGAACGGACGGATCTGCAGGTCGACCTGGTACGAGAAACGTGCGAATGGTTGACCGAGCCGATTGTCGCCTGGTTTTGCACGACGGTTTCCAAGTCGGTCGGCGCGGAGTTCGATCGCTACATCGCGGCAGGAGACCTCGACCAGGCCAAACGACGAATCGAAAAGATCCAAGCCGCCAGCGACAACGCCGGGGGCTTTGTCGGCATGTATCTTTAGCGAGGCAGGGCCTCGGACCGACGGCGAGCTAACGCTCGCGGTGTGTTCGTCCGCTCCCGTCGGTCGCTCAAACTTGACGCACTTGCGTGCCGGCCGATGGTGTTGTGCGCGGGTCGATCGTGTTGTGCGCGGGTCTTCCGACCCCGCACTCCGCCCGACCGTAAGGTCTCTCCGCATCCACCGGGTCCACGCGACGCAACGCTTCACTTCGCACCATCAACCGAGGGACGCAACGCGGGAGACCTCCGGTCGGCGGTTTCGGCGAGGTCAGAGACCTGCGCCGAGCAGGGTACCGGAGACCTGCGCCGAGCTCGTGTTGTGCGCGGGTCTTCCGACCCCGCACTCCGCCCGACCGTAAGGTCTCCCCGCATCCACCGGGTCCACGCGACGCAACGCTTCACTTCGCACCATCAACCGAGGGACGCAACGCGGGAGACCTCCGGTCGGCGGTTTCGGCGAGGTCAGAGACCTGCGCCGAGCAGGGTACCGGAG
>JAUIGN010000075.1 GCA_030430075.1 bacterium | reverse complement strand
TGTGCGAGCATGTGGGGCGGCGAAGTAACCGTGAAGACAACTGCAGCGGCAGGTTTTGGGAAGATCGCTACCAATGCCGAGCGATTGTTGACGAGGGAGCTTTGCTGGTGTGCGGCATCTATGTCGACCTGAATCAGATCCGGGCCGGGGAGGCGTTCACGCCTGAGGCTTCGACCCATACGTCGGCCTCCGAGCGGATTCGTGCTCGACTCCAGCGGGCTGCAGCCACCTCTCATTCGTCGGACCGGGTGGTCGCCCCCCAAAATCTACCCGATGGCTGGCTCTGTGAGCTGACAATCGAAGATTCCGAACTATCTGGAATTCACACGGATCGTGTTGAGTCGCCGTCACGACGGGCGTCAAACAAAGGAATGCTACCCATCACGATCGAGCGCTACCTTGAACTGTTGGACGCTAGTGGCCGGATTCTGCGTGGCGACAAGTCAGGCTCGATTCCCGCAGAACTCTCGCCCATTCTGCAACGACTGGGTATTCGCCCGTCGGTCTGGCCAGATCTCGTCGCCCACTACCACGATTGGTTTGGGCATCTTGTCGGCGCGCCGGGGACAGTTGCAAAGCGGGCGGCCCGAGCAGGGCGCCACTGGTTTCGCGGCCAGTCCAAGTGTGCAGCGGCATTCGGCTAGCTGTGCACAGACGAATGCGACCGTCCCCTCGGCTCCGCTATATAGACGCTGACGCGCCCATGGAATCTGCGACACATTTTCCAGCGCCACGATTCCAATTCCACTTTGAGCGCAGCAAGGGCCACCATGCCCAACGTCTCTCGCCAAAGTCATCTCCTGGCTGAGCATTCACGTACGCATATCGGATTGCTGCTGCATCCCACTTCACCACTGCTGGCCCTTCTCGATTTGTGATTCCAAACCTTCATGCGTTGGTTGCTTGGGGGTTTCGATCTGGAGCTTCCGCTTCTGCTCCGGTCGCGGTCTAATCGTACACGAGTCGACACGTAGGATGTCTGATCCTAGCTCTTCTGATCCTAGCATCTGTCTGATGCTCGAATACGTAGGGTGTCTGATCCTAGCATTCTCGAATACGTAGGGTGTCTGATCCTAGCATCTCTGATCCTAGCATCTCTGATCCTAGCATCTGTCTGATGCTCGAATACGTAGGGTGTCTGATCCTAGCTGTCCAACTAGCATCTGATCCTAGCATTCTGATCCTAGCATTGGAGTGTCCTTCCGGTTCGGCGCACCGCGAATCAGCTCTAATCTCGGAGATGCCTGCTTGTGGCCAAATTGGATTCACCGGCCGATTCGGTGAATTCGCGGATCCCAGCTCTGATCGATCTCTACTTTCGAAATGATGTAGCCGGCAGTGCCGGACTCTTGGGCGTGTTTCTTCTGTGCTTCGATTTCTGCTGCGGTGACATTCCAACCCTGGAGCACACAGATGAGTCGATTTGCCACAATCGAATTGCCGCCATGGCGCGGAGGCATGGTCTGGAAGGTTCGCACCGCATGCCGAATCCACCCCGCCGTACCTCCGTAACGCGGCAGATCACGGTGCAGGGCGCGAAAAGGAAGGAGAACCCCAATCTGTCGAGACTGCTCGGCCAGCGGCGTTAACTGCCGGGTGTAGGCCTTCCAGCAGATCCCTTGGAAGCAACCAACGCCGGCGCACATGCCGTCCGGCGCACCGTCGTGTTCCTCGCATTCGGTAACCCAGACCGGGATGATCTCCGACTCGGGCGCGAGCTGACCGACGGCGGCAACGAAACGGGCAGCGGCATTCGCCGGCAACGGAGTCGCCGTCTTGATCGCGCCATAGTCGCCAGTCCAGCGACAGAACGCGTTTCCACAACCGCAGGCGGACGGTGCTCCCTGCAAGTCATTCAGAAAGATTCCCTTCGCGGTCGGCTTGCCGCGGAGAAGTTGACGGACTCGTTGGCGATGCGCTGCAAATGCCTCTTCGTAAAGCACCGGCACCCAGGGGTAGTTCTTGACGACTTCGACGTTCCGCTTCGGCTGCGGGACCTCTTTGTAGAGCCTTCGCCACTCTGAGTGCCCTTGAAGGCTGGCCATCCACTCCGGATGCGCATCGGCAAGCGGCGGGCAGCGGGCGATTTCAATCCAGTAGTAGAGATCGAGCCCACACTGCAGAATCCGCCGGGCGGCGGACACTTCACGCTGCCGTTCCCCATCGGACCGTCCATCCAATTGCAGCACGATCGCGTTGGCCCCGCTCATCTTTGCCGCTCGCAACGCGGACTCTTGAACCTGAACGTCGGCATGCATGACGGCCCGCAATTCTGCGATTGCGACTGCCGGTTGGATTGCCGTGATGTTCGCGAGCAGGTACCCAGCGACGAACGACAGGACAAAGCAGCGACTATTCGGTCGGATCATGGACCTCGGTCTCTGGAGATTCTGCGACCCAGGCGTACCAACGACACTGAATACTGTTGACCCAGCGTAGCTCCTTGCCGCGGAGCGGTCCATCGACACCGCGGCCGGCCAGGGTCCAGCGCGTCCCGGTTTCCCGATCCTTGATTGGAGCCGAATCGGGAGAAATCGAATCGGCGTAGAACGTCAGCGTTTGTTCATCGACTTTCCGACTGTAGGCGACCGCCGTACGCGTCGGACGGTACCAGAACACCGCCAGCTCTTGATCCGCTAGTGCGTCATTGAAGCAGGCCCGTTGGCCGGCCTGGTCAAGGGGGAAGGCCTTGGTTTGCCCTTCGATCTCGACGCCCAACACGTCGGCCTTCGGTCGCAACCGCGGGTCGACGATCCCCATGGTTTGTTTCGCTTCGTTGCTCATCACTTTCGGCAATGGTGTCGGTTCGTATTTGTGACCGTCGAACAAATCGTATGCTGTCGATTCTGGGTGCAGCATCATCCAGTATCCCCACTCCGTCACCATGCTGGGAATCCTCTTCAGCCGCTGGCCTTGCTTTGGGCCGTCAAAACAGACGCCGCTCAACGCCGACCACAATGAATCGTCCGGCCCCTTGACGATCATCACGCCATTCTTCCAGCCGTAAAAGCTATAGCCGTAGTCTTTTTCGTAAGCGGCGATGTATCCACCGTCCGGATCGTAGAAGAACAGCCCGTACGTATCGTTGATCACCCGCGGTCCGGACAGGAAATGCCGTACGGATACGGCACCCCCGTTGTGAGCTGCCCGCAGCCAGGCAATGACCGAGTCCGAATTGCGGATGATCCCCTTGCGGTGCTGCGTCGAACAATAGGAACAAGGGGGTTCGGTCAGCGCTTGATAGAGACTCGGCTTGACCACGATGCGATCCTGCGACGCTGAGTCGTGGGCGAGAACATCCGCGCATGAAACGAGCACCGCGGTCACGACGACCGCCCGGAAGTATCGTGGTAAGAACCTCGCTTGCATCGCCATCCTTTCAACATGGGCGCCCCGCATACCATCATAACGAGCGGGGAGCAGGTCCGCGAACGTGGCCGCTGAGCGAAACGGGCTGGAGGTGGTTCAGGCCGCCATGATTTACCGGCCAACGCCCCTCGAGGGCGACGATGGCACGCGGAATTGGGCATGGATGTTCGGACAACACTGGCTCTCGCAGATTCCGGCGGAACAACACCGTGGGTTTCTCCAACGCGTCGAACTGGTTGCTCGGCCAGACCTGCTGCGTGATACAACCTCGTACGCCCACGACCGCAGAATTCGCGTTCAGTCAAGAAACATCTGAACGAGACCGACTACCGTACTTACTTCGAGTATTCTTCCGCGCCGTGCGGCCGGCTCTGCAGACGCAGGCCGTTGTCCTTCAGTTTCCTTGCCAGTTCGGATTCGGCCGGTGGGGAAGCGTCACGGAGGTCGCCTGCATCCAGGCGAGCAGCTCGTCGAGCAGCTCGTCACGGAGGTCTGGGCGGGAGCGCGCCACATCCTTTCGCTCACCCGGGTCGGCAGCAAGGTTGTAGAGTTCGGCTGCATTGCTTTGATCGAGCTTCGCCCGTCCACCATCGAGTTGCCACTCCTCATGGTAGAGGTGCAACTTCCAATCCCCTTTGCGGATCACGCTGACCGGACGCGTCCGAAATACGGGATCGCGACCGCGGGGCACCGGACCGTTCAGATACCCCGGAAAATGCCAGAAGATCGCACTGCGGTCCAGCGTCGGTTTGCCCTTCAAGAGCGGCACAAGACTGGCACCGTCGAGTGGCGAGTTTGGCAGCTCCGCAGCGGCGGCGTCGAGAAACGTCGGCAGGAAATCGACGTTGAGGACCGGGACATCGCAGGTCGATCCTGGCCTCACGACGCTGGGCCACAGAGCAATCATGGGTACACGGATGCCACCTTCATAATAGCAGCCCTTTTTGCCACGCAGGGGTTCCTGCGACACGTGCGTCCCGCCGTTGTCGGATGTGAACACAATTAGCGTATTCTGCTCAACGCCCAACTCGCCCAACGTCTTCCTGATCTGGCCGATTCCCGCATCGAGATCTCGAAGGCAGGCGGCGAACAGGGGGTCTCCGTGGCCCAAGGCTCCGCGCGATTTTGTCGCGAAATGCTCTCGCGTCTCGGGCCGCCCTTGCAATCGCGAATGCACCGCGTAGTGCGAGACATACGCAAAGAACGGACGTTCGCGATTCGCTTTGATGAAATCGCAGGCGGCGTTCGTGATTGAAAAAATACCCTTCGGATCGGACGGATCGTCGCTGTTCAATCCACGCTGCGAGACTTCGACCACATCGAAGCCCGCCCGTTCGGATTTTCCGTCCTTGGAATCCTTCAGATGGCACTTGCCGAACAGCCCCGTCGCGTAACCCGCCGCCTTCATTGCTTCTCCCATCGTGACGGTCGACTTTGGCAGGCTGCCCTTGTTCGGAATCGGCAACAGTCGCATGAGCTCGACCGGGCCGCGTTTCGTACTACCCACGGCGTACACATCGTGCCGCGGCGTGTACTGGCCCGACAGCATACAGGCTCGGCTGGGCTGACAATTTCCCGCCGAGGAATACGCGTGATGAAATACCATCCCTTCCGTCGCCATTCGATCCAGGTGCGGCGTTTCGCAGAAATCGGAACCCGCAAACGCCGGCTCCTGCCAACCAAGATCATCGGCAAAAATCAGGACAATGTTCGGCCGCTCCGCCTCGACCCTGCCGATACGGAACACGAGACACATCAGCAGGCTCAAGACGGCCATACGAAATCGCTCTTGGTTATTTCTCATGATCAAGCACACTCGTGGGTGAACAACGAACAGGTTCGCGCTAGTTCCCAAACTGAAGCGAATACAAATCGGCATTCTCCATTCTGATTCGCAGACGGATGGAGTCTTCATTAAGCTTACTGAGCGAGCCTCCGCGCCACTTCACTCGGTGCGCCAGTTCGTTGCCGAAGAGGGCCTCGGAATCGTAAAGCGTGAAGCCTTCGATCGGCGTGCCTTCGCAGTTGCAGAGTTCGCATCGAATCCAGCCGGTGGCGTCGGTCGCGTAGTTCACCTCCAGCGAGTCGCCCTTGATCTTGAGAGGCCGGGTCAGCACTTCGCCCACGTCGCCGGCCGCCTGAAGTGAGACAAAGCCGTCCTTGCGGATCACGCCGCGTCGCAGCCGCATGCCGGGATGGCGGTAATGCTCGGTCCAGTAGATCGACAGTTCCTCGGGCCCCGTTTCAATCAGCCCCCAGGCCGGGTAGTTGTTCCGGTCGGTCCAGACTTCACGCTCGGTCGAGGGGCGAATGAACGCGTTTGGCCAACGCTGGAAGTGCAACCCATCGCGGCTGCTCATCAGAATCGCGTCGCTGACCCCGGGTGGCTCGCGGCCCTCCACTTTGGTGCGACCCGGGACAAATCGTGACGGGAAGCCGATGTACAGGTGAGGCGCGCGCCCGTAACGCTGAATACCGTTGGTGTAGAGATGTTCGGATCGATCGTCAGCGTATTCCAGAAACACGGGTTCGGTCCAGGTGCGAAAATCCCGGCTGGTGCAGGTCATGATGTCGCGCACACCGTTCCGCCCCTTACGGTGGAAATCGACGTAACACTCGCGAAGCGGATCCCAGAAGGCAAGATTCTGCGAGTCGAACGCACCGTTGGTGATGGCCGGATGATCAAGCAACTCGTGCCAGTGAATTCCGTCCGGCGACGCGAAGACACCCAGTCCCCGCCCGTGGTGTGAATAGCCGACCGCCTTGAACCGCTCTGCGGGGGCCGCTGCCGGATTACTGTCCAGGAACGGGGTGAAGTTGTGCGCTCCCACACCCTGCCACACGATGTTATTGTCCTTCGATCCCTCGAATTCGAAGAGTCCTGCCTTGACCCGCCGGAAGTGAATGCCATCACGACTCTCGGCGACGCAACACACCTGCCCGGCGCTGCCGGCTTCGACCTCGCCCCGATAGTACATCAGCACGCGTACGCCGTCTTGCACCATCGCGAAATAGGCGGACGTCTGCCCTTCCCAGGGTCGGTCCAGCGTCAACACAACTTCGCGCGGATCAGGCCGGTGTAAACGTCGTTCGATCCGTCCGCTGGTCCCGTCGATCAGAAAATCATCAACGAAGAGTTCGCGCCGCTGGCCGATCTCGTAGACCGGCTTGTCTCCCGGTGCAACTCGCGTCAACCCCGGTGCGCCGGGTTCATCACCGCCGACCACCGTGAGCGCTGCGTCGTCCGCCTCGAACACGCCGACGTCACCCGCATACGCGTAGATCGCCACAGCGACTTCCCAGGCGGCTTCCGGTGCGGCCTGCTGAACCACCACCTGCTGCCAGTCCTCGGACGATCCGGCCGCGCGCTCGTAACGATGCTCGATGCGGCGGCCATTGAGATCGTAGAAATTCAGGTAAACACCCGGTCGGCAATTATCCCTTGTGCGAAACCAGGCCGAGCCGGTGTAGCTTCCGCGCGGCCGTGCAGGAATCCTGCGCGACTCGAGCATCTGCCCTTGCTCTGCACTGTCGTCTGAGAATCGCACGCAGGCCTTACCAGTTCGACCACCCTCCTTGACGTGTTCAACCTTGATACCCTGGCGACTCTTCCAGTCATCCGCCACCAGGCCCACAGCATCCGCCTGTTCGAATGAGGGATTCACGGCGAGATTCAACTCGCCGGCCGTCGCGGTGTGGCACGCCGCCAGCACAAGAGCGGCCAGAGCGGTGAGCCGTGTGTAGTTCAATTCAACAGGTGCGTTCCGCTTGGTCATGAGGAGTCTGCTCCGAAGCTGGCGGTGTTGCCGGATAAGTTCGCTGCGCGTATGCCCCGATGATCATACGACTCATGGTGACTGGCCAACAAGAACGTCTCGTCGCTTTTTCAGCCGGCCGTAGCGGTCCTCGCCGATCAGCCAGACCTGTAGCGGGCCGCTGTCGCGGGTCAGTTCAGCGCCCGAGGTGCCTATGGGTGGCTCTTCGCATCGCGGCTCGGCAAGGAACGCCTCCTCACCGAACGCATCGCCTATGCCGATCTGGTGGGAAAGATCTCGAAACCGATGCGAGAAGCGGAAAACCAAGGAATGTCATGCACGGCATGACCTACGGAAGGATGGAATCCAGAGGTGTAGAATCCGGAAGGGCGGAATCCGGAAGGATGGAATTAAGTCGTGCAGATGCTCACTTGGAGCCGGGCGAGTTCAACGGCTGATGAATCATCCGCCCTACAGCAACTCGGCGATCGGCGCCCCTTCTGACAGGATGGGGACGGGCCGACCTGCGTAGTCCTTGAAGAGCATTGTCGGGTCGATCCCGAGAACGTGGTAGATCGTCGCCAGCAGGTCGGCCGGCTTGAGCGGTCGTTCAATGGGATGTTCTGCCTTGGCGTTTGTCGCACCGACAACCTGCCCACCTCGCAATCCGCCGCCGGCAACCATGGCCGAAATCGCGTTGCCCCAGTGGTCACGGCCGGGAATGGGAATTCCCGGCTGCCCCTTGTTCAAGCGGGGCGTCCGACCGAACTCGCCCATCACGACCAGCAACACGTCGTCGAACATCCCCCTCGCCGTCAGGTCTTCCAGCAACGCGGCGACCGCCCGATCGACATGGACCAGCTTCGAACCGTGACCTTCCTCGATCTTGGAATGGTTATCCCAGTGCGGCATATCGACCGTGACGAAGCTGACGCCGGCCTCGACCAGTCGGCGCGCCATCAATGTATAGTGACCCCACGGTCCGCGTCCGTACCGATCGCGCAGGTTGGGATCTTCTTTCTCCATATCGAATGCGTCACGCGCCCGAGCACTGAAGACGAGATCAACCGCCTGCTGCTGGAACTGGTCCATCGACGCCATGGCGTTTGTCTGGTCCATGTCGCGGCGCAGGTTGTCAAGCTCTGCGAGCAAACCGAGGCGACTTCCCGACCGTTGCTGGTCCGCTTCCCCGATGCTGGCCAGGAACTCCGGCGGTTTGATCGCCGCTTTGTAGTTCGCCGAAAGATACTTCTGCTTCATGTTGACCTGAAACGGGCCGTAACCGCTGCCGAGGTAGGCTGGACCTTGATAGCCTGGATACTTGTAGATGGCATGCGCCGCCGGAACGCCGACAAAGGCCGGCAAGCCCGGCTGATTGGCGCCCTTGACGCGAGCCACGTACGATCCAACGGATGGGAACATCGGTTCCTTGTTTGCGGCCGTCGAACCGAAACGACCGGTCAGCATCCAGTGTCCCGCAGCGAAGTGATCGCCATTGTTGTGGTGCAGCGAGCGGATCAAGGACATCTTATCCGCGTGCTTGGCGTGCAGCGGAAGCGTTTCGCAGATTTGGGTGCCTGGTACGTTCGTCGAGATCGTGCCGAATGGCCCCCGATATTCGGCAGGTGCGTCCGGCTTGGGATCGTACGTTTCTAACTGGCTCGGCCCGCCATCAAGCCACATCAGGATGACGGACTTGTTGTTCTGCCTCGCCGCCCCGTGCGCCTGCAGACGGAGCAGGTCGCTGAGCGACAAACCGAGGCAACTGAGGACTCCGGTCTTCAAGGCCGTCCGGCGCGACGTGCCTTGACAGTTCACAGCGGCTTTTCCGTGATGAAGTGATAGCATGGCGAGACTCTGGGGGGGGGCACGGGTCGGGGGAAGGTCGGTTCAGGTGTGTTCCGCCAAGCCCGAATTATATTATTATCGGCAATCTGATGCGAGGTATTCAGACCTTGCGGCGTGTACCCGCCACATGAGGTCTCGCAGATCTACTGGCGACGTTCGTGAGTTCCCTGGTTCGTGCTGTGCATGATGAAGGTCGCCCCGGCACTTGCCACAACGTGCCGCCAACAACTTCCCGCCGATCCCGTTGGTGGCAATACGAACGTTATTCGTAACCCGTTCCTTGTCACGTACCGGCGTTGGCGTTCTCCACCGAAGCCCCGTTCCAATCGGCGGCGTACTGGCCGTTCTCTTCTTCGCCAATCGGCTTGTAGCGCAGGGTAAGCCGTCCCCGGCCAAGTTCCGCGAGCACAAAGCCGGGACGAAGCTCATCGACAAAAAAGCCATCAGCTTCGCCGGCGGCGATTCGATCCTTGAGCCCCCGGTTCTGGTTGTAGCAGACGGAGGGGCAAAGCACTTCGACCGTGGAACCGTGATCGCGCCACCCTCGAATTCCGTTGTGGAAATGGCCGTGAAAACAGGCCAGCAACCGATCGTTGTGGCGCCGCAGCGTCTCGTAGAATTCCGTCTGCCCGTTGGCTGGCTTGACGAACCAGGCGCGATCCGGATGCTTGTTGGTATGGATCGGCACGTGGCAGCAAACGACAATCTTCAGATTCTCTCCGGCAGCCTCTTCACACTGCCGCGCGATCCACTGATGTTGCTCGGCGGTAATGAACCCGTCGTGTGAATCACGGCGTGCGTTGTTGAATAACACAAATCGGACGCCCCCTTCATCGATCGACCGATCGGGCCTCTCCGCGACATGCTTGCTGAATAAGTCCGCCGGATCGTGGTTGCCGGGTATTTCGTAGATCGGCTTCGTGAGCAGCTCACGCGCGGACGCATAGATCGGATATTGACTTTCGCGTCCGGAATCAACGACGTCGCCAAGGTGCAGGACAAAGTTTCCTGGAAGCTGATTGATCTCGTCAATCGCCGTCCGCCAGTTCCGCAGGGCGGACTCGTTGTCATTGCGACCGAGGTGGGTATCACTGACGATGATGAACGACAGGGGCTCGACATTCTCAGCGGCTGGCAGCCGATACGACCAACACAACGCGGCACTGCTGGTGACACTCGCCGCCAGCATCTGCCGGCGATTCAAGCGAAGTATTTGCATCACTGCTCCTCGAGTCTTTCGCTCAGGCCCGGACGCCGCACATGCCCTACCTTCCGGCGTCGTCTCGGGAGGCGCCGGGCTCGCCGCTCGCCACTTCATGCAAGAGGTCGAGGACGACGGCCTGGATCTTGTCTGACGCATGAATCTCCAACATGTTGGTGCCCAGCCAGGTTTCGTAGCCGCCGAGCCGATGTTGACGCGGTGTGGGCAGGTAGCGATTCCACCCATTTGCCAATTCAATCGTGAACGATGGCTTCACCGGACTCTGTTCTTTGATATGGAGCCCGATTTCCGCGAAGACTTCGCACGGGATCGCGGCGATGCCCACCTCACCGATGCGAAGCGCCTGCAAGATAATCGTCTCGGTGGGCGGCATCTCAGCCAGATCAACTGCAAATGCCGCATACGCTTTAGCGCGGCGCGGCAGCTTCGCTTCGTCCGGCTCGGCCAGGAACCGTTTGGCGCGAGCCAGTTCTTCTTCCGTGGGTTTGCGAATGTCCAGTGTCAGTTCGCGCTGCGCCATCGCCAGTGTGACTGAATCACGGTGTTTTGTCGTCTTGTAAACTTTCGCGACCTCATCGGCAACGCTGCCGGCAACATAACGAATCTGCTCGAACGGCTTCTTGCGAGGCTGAGGGTTGCGGAAGTTGATGTTATTGACATCACCGCTGGTGCCGTTGGAGAGGATGCCGACGAATGGAGGCCGTTGGTCGTCATCGTCTGACGCGATCCGCTCCTTGATCTGCCTGGCGAACTCCCCGAAATAGTCGGAAGACACGCCACCCGCAGGAACGTTGCCGACATAGTGCAACGAGTAGTTGGCCAGCAGGGCGATTGGTCGACCGTCTTTTCCGCGCACCGAGATGAACGACACTTGCGGATCGACCGGCCCGGCCGCTCGATCGAGCAGTCCGCGACCACGCGGCGGATTCATGCGAACTTGGTCCGTCGTCTCGCCAAATGGATCCGGCACGATGCCGCCTGGCTTCATGTACCAACGTCGGTTGTGGACATGCTCGGGAACATCAACCTGTCCCCAGCCGATCTCCGCCGGTTCCAGGTTCGCGGCAGCCTGCTTGATGGAATCGACGATCCCTCCCTTCAACACCTTGAGATACTCATCGCTCGCCTTCGCGAAGAGCCGGTCGAGCGACGCCGGCGCGGAATGCGTATGCGTCGCCGCCATCAGCATGCGATCGGGGCGAATACCGGTCGCTTGGGATGCCTGCCGCTTCACTTCGTCAAACAGGGTTCGCGGAATCAGGCAACTGTCCACGATCACGATCGCCAGCCGCGTCTCGCCATCGTCCAGCACCAGGGCACGGGCACTCAACGGATCCCAGGCCTCCTCGGCGGGGCGTTCGCTGAATGACCCGACCAGATACACGGGCCATTCACTGGGTGTAATATCGCCCACCGCAGCACCAGCCCGAAATTCTGCAGCGGCGAGCAGGTTCGGTGTGACGGCGAGTACCGACAATAGAATCAGTCGCGAAACCATGCGTGGCTCCCGGGATCGAGGGTAATCTGCTTGACCGTCACTGATTCTAGCAGGCATCCACGAGCAATGTTACGCAGAGTCTGCCTTCGGCGTCGAATTCGGACCCCTGAAATGGCCCCATCAGGAGGCCCCATCAGGACAGGCATGAATCGAGGCACACGGCGACGTGCCGGCCCGTGCCTCATGTTGATGACTGCCGTAATTCACTTTGTTCACTTGCCTCTTCTTCGCAATTCGAACTTGCTAGAATCGGAGGTTCGTGGAAGCCGTTTGTTTCCACCTGAGTTGCATGCTGAGTGGGCGACTGGGGCGAGTTCCTCACGACGCCGCTTGCCGTGTTCCACGATACGTCGACTGTGACTTCCCAGGCCAAGGTTGGCAAGAGGGCAGTCGTGTCGAACCGATCAAGGGCGACCCCATTCCGCCCGGCATTCACCAACACCGCGGCATCGTGTCGCGGAAACCGGAGACTCATCGATCATGGGACAACGCATTCTCACTGCAACCGCACTGTTAATGCTCCTGGCAGCGCCGGATAAACCGGCTGCGGCACAAACGCTGTCGCACCAACTGAAGGCCGAATCCGTCGCGAAGCTGGCGGAGGACGCACGCGCGAACGGCAATGCCGTTCGCGGCGCCATTTTGTTTACTCGACGAACGCTCAGTTGCACCAGGTGTCACACGGCAAGTGCGACGAAGGCGGCTGGCCCCGATCTGAACGGACTGGGCGGTCGAGTGAACGACGTGTACCTCGTCGAAGCCTTGCTGCAGCCGTCGAAAGCAATCAAGAAGGGGTTTGAGTCAGTCACGGTCGTGACGATCGCGGGAATGACACTCGCCGGAAGAATCGTCGAAGAGGGACCGGAGAGGCTCGTGCTGCAGCTCTCATCCGGTGACCTGCAACGCGTCACACTGCCGCGCGGCGAAATTGCCGAGATCGCCCCGAGCAAACTCTCGGCAATGCCTGACGACCTTGTCGACCACTTGGCCAATCGTGGGGAGTTCCTCGACCTGGTTCGATACGTCATGGAACTTGCCGCGGCCGGCAAGTCGCAGGCGGGACAGGTCCACGTGGCGGGCGGCGGGAAGATCAGACCGGAACTGCAGGGCCTTGTCCTGATCAAGGAATTCAACTGCGCGGCGTGTCACCACGACGATATCACGCAAACCCTACTTGGCGGGAAACAGGCACCCGTTCTACCGCGGTCGATTGGTCGCATCGACCCTCATTTCCTGCAGCGGTTCATTGCGGCACCGCTGAGCGTCAAGGCAGGGACCACGATGCCGGATGTGATGTCCGCATTGGGAAACACCGAGCGGCAGACGGCGGCCAGGGAGATCACTCACTACCTGGTCTCGCTCGGCGCGCAACCGTTCGCCGGTCGGTCGCTTGATTCTGAAGCCGCAGCACGGGGACAGAAGCTGTTCCACACGATCGGCTGCGTCTCCTGCCACTCGCCGCGAGATGGCGATGGGGGTGAATTGCTTGTCGAGACATCGGTCCCGCTGGGAGACATCAGGAACAAGTCCAACCTCGACGGGCTGGTGGCATTCTTGAAGGACCCGCTGGAAACTCGGCCCTCGGGACGAATGCCGAAGATGCAGTTGACGCACTGGGAAGCCGTCGATTTGGCTAACTATCTGCTTTCGCATCCAAAAGGCGGCTCAACTTCCGGGTCGTTTGAACTGGATCAACACCTGGTAGCACAAGGCAAGGCGCGCTTTGACCAGCTTGGATGCCGGCAATGCCATCGTGTCGATTCGGCGGACGTCAGCCCCAGGTCGCTGGCGTTATCGAAAGTTCGATCGAATCAAGGATGTATGTCGGGCGAAACTGGACATTGGCCAACCTTCGGTCTCTCACGGACGCAGAGGCAAGCGATCCAGGCGTCGCTCGACCGCGAGCCGCAGAAACTCAGTCGCGACGATCAACTTCGCGTTACCTTGACGGGCCTTCGTTGTTTGAAATGCCACCAGCGCGAGGAGCTCGGCGGGGTCTCCGCAGAACGTGACCCTCACTTCCAGACGACCAACCCGAATCTTGGCCCCCAGGGGCGAATTCCTCCGCCGTTGACCGGCGTCGGGGCCAAGCTCAATCGGACGTGGATGCGGCAGGTGCTGGTCAGTGGTCGTGCCGTTCGTCCGTATGCGCTGACGCGGATGCCTCAGTTCGGAACCGCAAACGTCGCGCATCTGGTCGACCTGTTCCAGCAAGTCGATCAGCTTCCACCCGTGGATTTTCCCGACGTCAACGATGGAAAAGAATTGCGGAAGATCGGCGGCGAGATGGTTGGCGCAGGTGGCCTCAATTGCATCGTGTGCCATACATTTCAGTTGAAAAAGGCGGCCAACATGCCGGCCGTCGATTTGACCGAGATGGCCGAGCGGTTGAAGAAGACCTGGTTCTACCACTACATGCGCGATCCCCAGCGTCTCAGCCGGAACACGATCATGCCGTCGTTCTGGCCGGGTGGTCGTGCCATGCGACATGACATCCTCGACGGCAACCGCGCGTTGCAGATCGAAGCCCTTTGGCAATACTTACTCGACGGACGTCAGGCGCGAACGCCGCGCGGATTGGTGGTGGAACCATTGGCACTGCTCGCCACCGATGAAGCGGTCATGCTCCGCCGCAGTTTTCCGGGGATCGGCAAGCGCGGCATCGGGGTTGGCTATCCAAACCAGGTCAACCTGGCATTCGACGCCGAACAGATGCGGCTGGCGATGATCTGGCAGGGCAAGTTCGCCGACCCGGGCGGAGTTTGGAGAAGCCAGGGGCATGGCAGAGTCCGCCCACTCGGCGACAAGTTGATCCAATTCGCTCCCGGCCCCGACCTGGACGATGCAACAAACCCATGGACCGTCGACGACGGACGTCCGCCGCATCACCAGTTCAAGGGCTACTCGCTCGACCACAAAATGCGTCCGCGGTTCAGATACCAGTTTGGCGCGGTTAACATTGAAGATTATCCGGTCGACATGGTCGAGTCGAACGGTCGCCCATTTATTCGTCGCACGATTCTGCTGAAGTCGGAATCACGACACGATGGCCTCGCGTTCCGAGTTGGAACCGGCAAATCCATTGCCCCCAGCGTCGACGGATGGTTCCTTGTGGATGACCAATTGAGGATTCACGTTGGTCAGCCGCATTCGGCCACGATTGTCAACGGTAACGACTTCCAGCAACTCCGTGTTCCGCTGACGATTGTTGGCGGTTCGGCGAGGCTGACTTTGGATTACAAGTGGTAGGGAGACAGGATGAGAACCGGGTTCTTCACAAGCATCATTCTTATTGCACTGAACTCACTTCAGGCTGAACCGCTCGGCGAATACTGGGGGACGGCCGAGGAAGAGGCCAAGTATTACCGCATCGTGGATATTCCCTTCCCCGATGACTTGGCCCTGGAGGCCGGAAGTTTTGAAGTGTTGCCTGACGATCGGCTGGCGATCGGCACGCGACGCGGCGACATTTACCTGGTCAGCGGCGCGTTCGACAACAATCCCCGCACGAAGTTTCATCGTTACGCGTCCGGGCTCGATGAAATCCTGGGGTTGTCGTACAAAGACGGTGCATTCTACGTCACTCAGCAGACCGAATTGACCCGGCTCACCGACAAGGACGGAGACGGCCGCGCGGATGACTTTGAAACGCTCAGCGATGCCTGGGGGTTCCGCAATTACCACGAGTTCGCGTTCGGTTCAAGACTCGATCAGGACGGGAGTACCTGGGTCGCGTTGTGCCTCTCTGAATCCTACCGATCGAAGGTGCCGTTTCGCGGTTGGTGCGTGAAAGTGACACAGGACGGCCGCACGATCCCCGTCTGCAGCGGAATTCGCAGTCCGTGCGGCATCGGACCGAACGAGCACGGTGTCATGTTCTATGCCGAAAGCCAGGGTCCGTGGAACGGGTCGTGCTCGCTGAAGGTGCTCGAGCCTGGCGGGTTCATGGGGCACCCGATCAGCTTCAACTGGTACCCGCTGGCTGCGACCATGGACCGCCCCGGGTCGAGAGAACTGGCAAAACGATTCGCACAGCCGCCGGTCGAACCCAACACGCGGTCACGACTGCTGACCGAACGAAGCCGCATCAAAGAACTCGTTCCTTACGCGGTGGTCTTCCCCTATATCAAGATGGGCAGATCGATTTCCGGTTTTGTCGTCGATCGTACGGGCGGCGACTTTGGTCCGTTCGAGGACCAGATTTTCATTGGCGATTTCAGCCTGAGCGTCATGATGCGGGCCACAACGGAAAAGATCAACGGCGTCTGGCAGGGCGCGTGTTACCCGTTTCGTGAAGGCCTGGCGACGGGGCTCCTGGCCTGCCAGTTCACGCCTCGGGGCGACCTGATCACCGGCGGTACCAACCGCGGTTGGCCCGTGCGCGGGCCCAAGCCTTACGCGCTGCAGCGTCTGGACTGGACCGGTAGGATGCCCTTCGAAGTCAAACAGATCAACGCCCGCCCCGATGGGTTTCTGGTCACATTCACCCAACCCGTGGACCAGGCGATCGCGTCCCAGCCAAACGCGTATTCGCTGACGACCTATACGCACATCTATCAACAGGGCTACGGCAGTCCCGAAGTGGATCACACGAGACCCACGGTCACGCACGCCGGCGTCTCGGAGAACGGACTGCAAGTCCATCTGAAGATCGACGGCCTGGTGCGGGGGCACGTCCACGATTTTGACTTCCAGAACATCCGCTCCGCAGATGCCAAGCCGCTTGTACACGCCCAAGCTTACTACACGCTGAATGAAATCCCGCGGGAAGAGAAAGCCGCGGCGGCAAAGCAACCCAACAAGGCGAGTGTGGTGCCTGAAGTCGCACCGCGGCGACCCGTGTTGCAGATCATCAACGGCAGCCAGCAACCCGTCGAAGTCTTTTGGCTGAAGTCGGACCGCGAACGTATCTCGAACGGGAAAATCCCGCCCGGTAAAGACACCTTCATCACCACCACACTCGGCCATCGGTTTGCCATCGTCGGACAAGCAGACGGTTTTGAGGTCACGGCGACAAGTACGGTGCCGGTGCAGGCGATTCGCTTCGACCCGCCCGACAAGGATGGCATCCCCGCCTTCTACACGCAGCGGATCCGCGCCAACGGATTTCCGATCGTGGCGTCCGAGAAGGTCAGTCCATTCGCGCTGCAGGAGGCGGCTTACCTGGTAAACCTCATGCTGGCGAAGAGGCCCGACGTGCGCGAGGCGATGGTCCAAAGCGGTGCCCGCCTCTGCGTCCTCGCGTACAACGAGTTCACGACCGATCAACCGGAATTCGCGCGTCTGGCCGATTTTCCTGTCAGGCAATTCCCCGGCATCTCCGCGAAGGACTACCGCGATGCGCGTGCTCGCGGCATGGGCGGAAGCGAACGCGATCCATTTTGCTCGTGTGCCGAAGAAAACCTGCTTGGTTATCCGGGCGACCCGTATGCCACCGAGTGCATCCTGATCCATGAACTGGCTCACAACATTCACCTCCGCGGCATGGTCAACGTGGACCCGAGTTTTGATGCACGGCTGAAAGCGAGCTACGACGCGGCGATGTCGGCCGGCCTGTGGCGTGGCAAGTACGCCAGCGTGAATCACCACGAGTACTTTGCCGAAGGCGTGCAGTCCTGGTTCGACAACAATCGCGAAAACGATCACGACCACAATCACGTGAACACGCGCAAAGAACTGCAGGAGTACGATCCTCGACTTGCCGAACTGTGCAACGAGGTATTCGGGGACACAAAACTTCGCTACACCAAACCAGCCACACGGCTGGAGGGTCATCTCCAAGGCTACCATCCCGACAAGGCGCCGACGTTCGAGTGGCCGGAACGGTTGGACGACGCGAGAGCAAGAATCCGTCGCGCGGCCCAGCAACGCAGCCGGAGCGGATCAAAACCATGAACGAACATCTTTCGGCTGGAGTTCATCAACAGATGAAGAATCGACTCACTTTCGACGTTTTCCTTGGGTTGGCGATCTTGCTGTTAGCAAGGGCCTGCGTTGGCGCTGAATTCCCCGATCCACTTCCCGACCCTGACGGTAAGCCGGCGGATATGACCAGGCCAGTGCAGGTGTACATCCTGCTGGGCCAGTCCAACATGCTGGGTTTTGGGAAGATCGGTCCGGCAGACAAAGACGGGACGCTCGAACACGCGGTGCGAGAGAACGAGTACCCCTACCTGGTCGATGGCGCAGGCCAGTGGACGGTGCGTAACGACGTTCGCAACGTGCGCGTCATGGGCAGCGGTCTCGGCGGAATGAGGCTCTTGAACAACGAATGGATGACGATCACCGGGGGGAAAATCGGCCCCGAAATCGGTATCGGCCATTGTGTCGGCCATGTCACCGACGCACCCGTCATGATCCTCAAGAGCTGTATTGGCAATCGTGCCCTGGGGTGGGATCTCTTGCCGCCAGGCAGCGAAGGATTCGAATTCACCGACGGCAAAGGGGTCACCTGGATTCATCCCGGATACAAGGGAACGCCTGAACGTTGGGAAAAGGGCACCGAGCCAAAACCAATCAAATGGTACGCCGGCATGCAATACGACGGAGACATCGCCCGCGCGAAGCAGGTGCTGTCCGAGCTCGACAAGTACTACCCCGGGGCAAAAGAATACGAGGTGGCAGGCTTCTTCTGGTGGCAGGGCGATCGTGATAGCCGCAGCGCCGCGCTGTCCAGCCGCTATGAGAAAAACCTGGTTCATCTCATTAAGCAGCTTCGTGAGGATTTCAATGCCCCCAACGCGAAGTTCGTGTGCGCGTCACTGGGTCAGACAGAGAAAGGCGCCGCTGATGGCGGAGGCCTGATCCTTGACGCCATGCTCGCGGTCGATGGCAAGTCGGGAAAGTACCCGGAATTCAAAGGCAACGTTGCCACCGTCTACAGCCACCCGCTGTCGCAAGGCGGCAGTTCCGGGAACCACTACGGTGGCCATGCAGAAACGTATATGAACGTGGGCGAAGCCATGGGCCGAGCCATGGTTGGGCTGCTCCAGGGCGATTAGCAGCTGCAAGCCAATCCCCCGCCCTCATGTACCGCGCGTTCCTAATTGTTTCTTGACAACCGGTGCGACCTGGTTGGGTAGGGTGCGCACCAGGATAGGTACGCCGCGAGAGACGAGCCGAAGCCTGCGAAGTCCCGCTGCGACGGCTACGCGCGGAATCGGTTGTGCGCCCATGACGCCACCCTTTACCAGCAGACGGTGGTCGACCAGCCAGCGGCAACTGCCTTGCCCGCCAGGCCCGCGCCCTGGATGATCTGAAAGCCAAGCAGCGGAGCATCGTCTTCCGTGCCGAAAACGAAGTTCAGCCCGACGCCGGCACCCAAGTATCCACCGAACGATACCGACGAACTATTGCCCGCAATCGCCTTCGGTTCCGCTTGCCGCCAGTAGCCGGTCGCCAGGTTCATATCCGCGCCGATTTCGAGACCGACCGTCACGCCGTTACAGATGTATCCGCAATGGTTCTTGCCGTCCGCGCTGAATGCTCCGCCGATTTCGGAATCGCCGCCAAGAATCGTCTCGATCTCTGAGAAGAAGCCATACGAAAAGACGCCAAAGCCTTCCTCGTGAGCTGTCTTGTGTGTTTGTTGCGCCAGTGGATCATCGTAGGCAGCCGCACCGACTTGGAGCGGGATCGGACCACCCTGGCGCCACCTTCTTTTTGCTAGAGTCCGAATGAGGTTGCCGTGCTTCTTGGCGACGTGCGCGTTGTGCGCCGCAGCGATCCCAATCAACGGGTTCTTCTGGGCAAACCCAATGGCCCTTTCGATGCGGAGCTTCAGTTTGTCTGGATGAAAGGCAAGGTCGAAGATATCGGCGTCAGCACCGGAGACAACAATCGAGGGAGCCAACGTTGCCGCGAAAGCTGACTGGAGAAAGCGTCGGCGTGGAAAGCGATTGCGGTTCAGCGAGGCGGATGCAGACATGGGGTTGCTCCCAGGTGGATGTTTCGATGAGGTACGAGTCTTACGTGGCGGCATCCGCGATCGGCGTATGCATGTGCCGGATGCGACCAGCAGGAGCGAAGCAGGCTGCAGCTCGCTCCCTTGCCGGCTGTAGCCCTGCCACGTTGGGACCTGGCCGCAGGTATTTCAGATTCTAGCGATTGGCTGCGAAATCACCACGGCGGGCCGGCAGCGCGCTGCCATTCCTGCGGGCGGATCGTACGCCGGCATGGTAGATAAAGTAACGCCCCCGGCCCGATCACTCGAACCGAGGGCGTTGGTTGCGTTGCCGACTGCCGCTTACATGGCAAACGGTTTTGCCGTCCGCCACTTGTTATCGGCGAGCCACTTGTTGGTCGCCGGCAGCGAAGCGTAGACGATCCGCTCGCCGTCGCGGACAACCTGGCCGGTGAAACGACCGGGCTCGATCGTCTCGACCGTCAGGCCGGCCGTCGACTCGTCGCGCGTCAGCGTGAGCTGCTCGTCGAGCAACTCGCGCACCGTGGCCTTGGCTCGCTCGTCTTCCTGGCAGGCGATCTCCGCGATCACCGATTCCAGTTCGACCAGCGAACCAATGTCGTCCGGCAGCGGCGTACGCGACGCCGGCGCCGCGGCCTTCTCACCGGGAACCCGCTCGCCCTTGAGCTGCGCGACGCGAATCGCCAACGACCCGTAGCACTCGCGAATCAGGCACGGCCATACACTTTGCCAGTAGGCATGGGACGGCGCTCGCTCGACACCCACCACCTGGTCATCGACCAGGATGATGGCGCCGATCTGCCGCGGCACGCACTCGAACTCCGCGACAAACTCGTCCAACTCCTTCTGGAAGTGCTTCAGGAAGAACTCCAAGTGACCGTAACCCTGGACTCCCATCTCCTGGTTGAACCGCGAGATGGCATCCCAAAGCTTGTTGTAGCTCGTTTCCTTCCGCACCTCGAGCGCGCGCTCCCGCAACGCGTACGGGAGGATCAGCATCCGGTAGGAGCCGCGCTGGATAAAACCGCCCTGCGACTGCTGGATGCACATCGCCGTCTTGAACGAACGCTCGCCAGCCGAACGAACGACGCCGGCATGTGCCATGGCGTGGTCCTGGGCGGCCTGCTTCACGACGTAACCAGCGTGACACGGCACGATCAGCAGCCTGTTACCGGGGTTTCGGAAGCCGAGCGTTCCGTAGCTGGTCGTGAACACCTCGGCCTCACCTTCAACAGGCGAGACGAAGCGATCGTCCGACAACTCGCTTACCAGCGGAATGACCTGCATGTAGCCAACCGCCTGAATACGGCCCGGCGTGCAACCGTGCAGCACGTCGGCGACACGGATCGTCTTCTGTCGGTTACGAAACACCATGTATCACCTCCTCGATGCGTCGCGCATCGCAGCGCTTCAACTTTGGAAAAATGGCCCGCCCCCGCCGGACTCATCGACCAACGGGAGCGGGTTTGTCTATCCGAGCGACAGCTCGTAACCTACCTTCGGGCGGTGTCCGCCAGGCGGACCTGCGGCCTCCATCGCCGGGCGAACCACGCCCAGCAGCGCCGCAGCGCCACGATCAACATCGGCCTCGAACAGGACCTTGAGCAGCCCCAGTCCGATCGCCTCCGGCTTGCTGACCGGCAGGCCCGGCACCACATCGCAAAGCGAACAGATACCGCGTGCTTCGGCGGCGAAGACCGCCGAGAACTGGTGGATCGGCGTCTGGACGCCCATCCGCCGCACGGCCCGAACCACTGCTGCAAAGCGTCCGGCCGGCGCGTTCTCGTAGCCGTCGGTCAGCACGAACACCACGTCCGGATCACTCTTGAGCAGGGTGACCAGGCCAGCGGCCAGCGATGTGTCGCCAACCGGCTCGATCAACTCGGCCGCCGGCGCGACACGTCCGTCGCTGGTGACGATCGTTGCCTGCTCCGCCGTCGCGGCCAGCAGGTCACGCAGTGCCAGGGCAACCGAGATCGGTCGCCTGGCCTGTGTCTCGTGACCCACCATCGACGCCGAAACGTCCAGCAGGATGCCAACGTGCTCGAACTGAACCGGCAGACGCTCAGCCGTTGCCTTCGCCTGGCGATGCAGTTCGCTGCGAATCGCTTCGCTCGAGCCCATCTCGTAGGCGTAGACGTAGAGCTTGACCGCGTCGTACCTGGTAGGGTCGAACTCGACTTCGACCTTCGACTCGGCGGCCTTGCGCTGCAGGCCGATCTTCTGGCCGGCAGTCAACTGCGCCTTTGTCAGTTCCAACACTTCCGCACTGGTTCGGTCGTGGTGGAACCGGCTCCGCAGACCTTCCAGCGTCTCGAACGGCAGCAAGCGGCCCGCCTGCAGGTCGCACTTCGCGTCCCGGTAAGCGGCCAGGCGGCGCAGCGTCAGGCCGTCCTCGTCGCCGAGGATGAACCGCACGCACTGCTCAATCCGCTCACGGTCATCGCCGTGAACAAACCGGTGCAGATGCCGCTGGACAATCTGTCGCTCCTTGTCCTTCCGATCGTCGGCCGGCTTCGCCAGCACGGCGCGCACGATGCTTGCCGTCCGGCGTCCCCAGGCGTGGACCAGCGCGGTCGCCAGCTTGCGCCGGTACTTGACCGCCCAGAACTCCAGCTTGTCGGCGCTCAGCAGTGTCGAGAGGATTAGCCGCCGCGTACGCGCGTTGTTGATTCGCTCGGCGCGCAGCATCCCGAACATCTTCAGCATCCGCTGGGGTGGCAGCATGCGCAACAGTCCGCGCACTGCGGCACCTTCCTGCTCCGGCGACAACAGACCGGTTGTCTGCGTCGTGCGCAGTAGCCGCACCGCACCGATCTGTCGGCTGAAGTCGGTCACACCCGGCAGCAACAGGGCCGCCGTGTAGATACCGCGATCCAGCCCGAACAGGTCACGGTGTACGGCATCGACCGCCGCTTCCTGCTCGCCGCGCGTGTTGTAGAACGTGGCGCGTGCCGTGGCTGTGGCGGCCGTATCGAGGAACTCGCCGAATGCCAGCGGCAGCAACTCGCGCTGTTCGTGCGACAAGTGCGTCATCCGTACGGTCGGGATCGTCGTGTTGCGAGTCAGTTCCTTCATTTTCCGCTCCCTTCTCGGTAGCCCGTTCGCGCTTCACGCATTGACAGAGAATGGGACCGGCGCGCGAGGTCGGTCCCATGAGTCAAAGGCCGGGGAATGTGCGGGTCGAATAGAATCGTCGTGTGTTTGCCGATCACACCACTCGCCCACAAACCGACTCCAAGGGGGCGAGGAGAGATTTGAACTCCCAAGACCGCAGCTGCGGTCAGACGCTGGATCGACGCGTCAGTTCCCGGTTGTCATGTTGAACGGCTCGCTGCGGCCTGGGCCGAGCGACCACGTCGTCATCAAAGCCAGGGGAATGGGCAGGTCAACGAGCTTTCTACGGTCGTCCGTATCAGCGACGTAAATCGCCGATTGTTGACCGGCGCCCTCGTCTCGGTGAGATTCAAGCGCCATTCACTAGCCGGTCGCCCGGCGTCGCTACCTTAGGACCGTCATATCGACCGCTGATCGCGGTCACTGAATTGACGTGCGAGTCCCTGGTTGAACCAAACATCCGGACAAGTTGCGAGTCAAGGATTCAGCGAAGGATTCGAACCTTCGGCAGCCAGATTCTTCGTCTGTCGCTCTACCAACTGAGCTAGCTGTATTGACTGGCTAGTTCCGGATGTTGTGGTTGTATCGATCGACTGGGTACCGCCATGGATGACAGCAACCAGATGGTTATCAAGGCCAGGAGAGTGTGCAGGTCAATTTCATGGTGTCACAGGGGAAGCTCCCCTAAACCGTTTACAGCGGTTTTCTGGATTGACGTGCGAGTCCCTGGCTAGACCAAAGGTCGGGGCAAGGCGCGGGTCAGGGTTGTTGCGAAGGAATCGAACCTTCAACCGCCAGTTTAAGAAACTGGTGCTCTAACCGATTGAGCTAGCTGTATTGACGCGCTAGTCCCCGATTTGGAGTGACGCCGGTGGGAGTCGAACCCACTCCGGCCGGACCAACCTGCGGTCGGCGCCCGCTGCCGGTGCCGGGCCATCTGGCTCCAGCGTCAGTCTGTGTCCCTGCCTGGAATCGAACCGGCCACCACCTGGAAGGTGGTCCTGCGAGCTCCGCCGGCTCGCAAGCGAACCCGGCACACTCCAGGGAGAGGTCGTTCATGAGGGCATCGTTGCGAACCGGAACCTGCCTGTCGCCAAAAAAACCCGCTGTCGGGGTGACACCGGGTTCTGCGTGAGAATCTGCCGTGCACCCCATGTCACAACTGAAGTGGAAAGGAATTCAGCGCTCGGCCATGATCGCCGGCAGCTTCGCCGTAGCCTCTCCCACCTTGTCTCGTATTGTCTTGTGTCGGCTGCATTGCTCTCTAGCCGTCAGAACCCGGATGAACTTGTTTTCGCCTGTCGGCCATCGTTTGGCTGTTGGTGAATTAGACGCCCGCGCCGGAGAAAGGTTCGCGTTTGTTCTGATGTGATGCGCCGGGCCGCCATCATATTCCAGAGGATGCCGGCGGTCCGGTCGCCAATGTCGAGACGGTTGAATTCCTGTTTCCTCCGTAGGTCATGCCAACCATGACGTCATGCGGTCCGGCGTGAGGCACACGCGTTTCATCAACGGTGTCCTGCACGTTCATACCGCTGTGCTTATGGAAGCTGTTTTCGAATCGTTCCAAAGCGCGGCAACGGCAAGAGAGTGGCCGTCGGAAAACCGAAGGACGCGCTTCCTGTTGTGTTCATGTTGCTCTTCAACAACAACGGGGGACAAGGATTTGCAAGACAAGGTCGCTTCGCGGGAGATATCGCGGCAGTGGTCATTTGCCGGGACGAAGTTCTGGAGGAACAGCGAGCGAGGGTGCGAGCGGACTTTGGCTCCGTCTACCGCTTGAGACTGCCGTGAGATCTTCTGAATCCTGGCGAGCGGGAAGCTTGCGTTTCACGTACCCACGGGCGACTCGGACCCCGAGTTGGCGAAGTCGCCGCCAAACGTTAACTTCTGTTAGTAGGTTCTTCAGGAATCTTAGTGGGTGGTGGGTGTTCTGCTTGAGCTTGTTGGCTGAGAATGTCGGCCATGAGCGAACTCACGAAACATTACAGCTTGCTGTTGGGTTTGGATGCTTCCTGGAAAGT
>JAUIGN010000001.1 GCA_030430075.1 bacterium | reverse complement strand
CCTGCTCGACGTCTCGCTCTGACGCCCCCTGTCTACGGCGTAGCCAGAACGCGCGCATTTCGAATGCGCGATAAGCCCTGTGCCCACAACCTGTTATCCCCTCTCGGCAAATTCCAAGTACGGTTTAAAGCGGCGCAAGTCGGGCAATGCGGACTGAACGCCGTCCAGCGGGACGTCGCGGTGTGCCGTCCACACGATGCCGTTGAGGATGAAGGTGCGCAGGTCGTTGTGCTTCCAACTCCGATAAAAGTGCGGCATCACAATGGCGAAACCGCGCCCGCCATCCCGGCGGTCAACCGACCAGGCGACGACTTCGGGCTGCGGTTGTTCCGGAGGCAACAGCGAGGTGGCCAGCGCGGTCACGTTTGCTGCCAACCGGTTGCCGTCGCGTCCAAAGTAGTTATTGATGTATGGCTCGTCGTGGAGCGTGAATTCCTGCCAGCCGCGGGACACAGGATGCGTTGTTGCGGCCGGCGAAATCGTCGCGTTCCGGTAGATTCTGGCGACGGATTGGTGGTGTGGGCAGCGCGTGGCGAAGTAGCCGCCCAACCAGTGCAGCAGGGGGTGCTCGCCCTCCGGCGTGACATCTTCCGCTCGAAGGCCGGTCGCATAGTGAATGCAGACGATGCCGCATCCCCGCGCCATCATCTTGCCTAGTCGAGCGAGGATTGGCCCGGATTCGGGAAACCGATTGGCCGGGAACGTGTCACCCAGGAAGACCACGGTGTCTGCTTCCGCCAGGATCTCCTCATCGGTTGGCCAGCCATAGACGACCGTCGCCGCAACGCCCTCGATGTTCTTGGCTTCATTCAGGCAGTGCCGAATCAGTCGGCCGCCGGCGGCCACCTCATGGCTGCCGGGTGGGTGGTTGCTGGGGCCGACCACGACCAGCACGCGGGTCTCGGAATCGGCGGCCGCGAGAGGTGCGACGACAGTGATAGGGAACAGGGCGAAACAAACGGCGAGTCGATTGAGGTGCATGGGGCCGGACCTGCGAGGAAGAAGCGGGGATGCGAGAACGCCTGGCCGCAGTTTATCCGGTTCGGGCCGACGTTGATATGGTTTCCGGCTGAGCATCGCGGGCCGGTTGGCCACGCCCGCGCACGGCAGGGCGGCAGACGGCCAAACACAGGGCAGCCAGGACCGTAGCGACCGCTGGGAATGCCGGGCAGAGGCGGGAACTAAGTCGCTCCGGGCGACGTCTCAAAGGGGAGGGCGAGGATGATTGGGGCGGTTGTGAAACGCCCGCTCCCGGCAATCCGGTGCCGCGACCAGCGGCGTTTGTCCGGGTCATTCCGGCTGTTGGGGGGCGGGGTGCGGCGCAACGAATAATTGCGCGGGTCGTTTGTTGACAGAAGTTCAATCTCCTCTATTCTGAGGGGGGGAAGAAACGTTCGTGGTGGCGAGTATCTCGTCGATGCTTAAGATGAGGGGACGCGGCGGGGTGTGAGTCTCCGATCGCTAAGACGGCCTTGCCGGTGTGTGGCACTTTTCGGGTCTCATCCCTACTCAATGCCGACTCAGAATTGAAGTCCAGGCCGGGCGGCGGATGCGAAGCAACGGTCGATCGCGGTGGAAACTCGGGAGGTTGCTCGAATGGCGAAACGCAGGCCGCCAACATCAGCATGGGGCCGTTGTTGGCAGGGGATAAGGCAGTCATTTGCCACCCACCCGAAACCACACCGATTGCGGCGCCGAGCGGGCACCGGGGTCGAGGTGCTGGAATCGCGGCAGGTGATGGACGGTGCGGGAATTCCCGCCCTGTTTCTTGACGGGGCGGAAGGTGAGCCCGGCAGCCAGGTCGCTAATTTCGCCCTGGTCGATGTCAATGCAAGCTCGCCGAAGTTCAACCAGACCGTCTCCCCGGGCGATTACCTGCAGCATGCCACCGCCTGGTACTTCGGGCATTCGACGTGAAGTTACTGTCGTAGCCAGTTCGGCTACCTTAACCAATTGCAGGGTGAACTGGATAGTTCGCACCCGCAGCTTGATATTCAGATCATCGGGATCAATGAAGTCGGCCGTGAGTCGGCCAATGGGCTGATGACCGCGGGACGTACGTTGCCATGGCTGCAGGACGTGGATGCCAACAACAACCAGGCGTCTGACGTCTGGCGTGAACAATGGAATGTCGTTTACCGCGACGTGGTGATTGTCGACAAGGATCTGACCGAATTGGGTGCGTTCAACTTGACCACCTACGATCTGGCCAACAATGTCGTATATCAGTCGTTGCGTGAGATCTTGATCGATGTCGCTTCCGACCAGCCGTTCTGGCAGGCGGAAGGTAATGTGCTGGACGTCAATGAGGACGGGGTCGTATCGGCGGTGGGGGATGTCCTGCCCTGCATCAATGAAATCAATCAGCGTACGTTTACGGACAACACGGGCATCCTGCCGGCCCTGCGGTTGCCGGAAGTTGCCACGAAACCCCACGTGGATGTCAACGGTGACGGGTACCTGTCCGCGCAAGCTGATATCTTGCCGATTATCAATTTCTTGAATCGTCAGAGCGCGGGCGAAGGCGAAGGTGAGGGAGCGGCGCCCGAGGTGGCCAGGGCGGCATCAGCGTCGGACGGGGCGCCAGCTTCGGCGCTCGACCTGCCGACCGGCGGCGCCTGGTGGAATCTGACTCCGAATCGACCGACTCCCGCGAGCGAAGTGGCCCAGGCGTCGGCAATCGCGTTACCGAGAACGACCGAGGCGGGGAACGATCTTGGCAGGCACGTGCAGCCGCCGCCGATCGGGGTAACTCATGTGGGGTTGGAGAACGGTGCGGCCTGGGAAGCTGAGCAGGCGGCCCTGGCGAACGTACCACACGACTCGACCGAAACCGACCTTTTTGACGAGGTTGATGGGCTGAGCGAACTGGTTGACCTCTTGGCGTTCGGTACGATCGGTGTGGGCTCGCGCGGCTGATTCATGAACGAACCGCGATTCCGTCCAACGCGCTGTGTCGCTATCGTTCGTGGTGAACCTACCCAGAGCGGCGCGTAGCACAGCGGGGACGCAGCATCGCCGATACTCCACAGATCCCCTCCCTGGCTCGTCGCCCCCTCGCACGCCGTTCCTGAGCGTCCCGCGCCGCGACCCCGCATGTCACCATGCTAGATGGCTTGTATCAGGTTTCGCTTTACAAATGAGTCAAGTTTGAGCGACCAACGGGAGCGGACGAACATGCCGCGAGCGTCAGCTCGCTATTGGTCCGAGGCCTTACATTGCCCGACTCTACAGGGGTGACTCATCTGCGGATGATGGTGCGAGTGCGAGTGCTTTGAGCGCATCCAGGCTGGCCAACACGTCGTCCCGCGAGACCTCTTGCCAGCCCTGGCTCTTGTGAAACAGGACGGCCAGCTTGAACGCTTCAAAAGCCGACGTCAGATCATCCGGGAGTTCTGCCAGATTCGCGAACGGCCGGACGAAGTCGATGGTCTCGCGTTGATCGTCGCCGGCATAGATGGTGGCCCCGTCATCGGGCGTGACGCTGTCGTCGGCCGGCCCTTCGCCATTCTCCGATTCGTCACCGAAGTCCGGTCCCTCGTGGCGAGGCCCCGCGGCGGTTGACGGCTGTACGTCCGCATATTCGCCCTGGATACCTGCTTCGGCGGCACCCTGCGGCGGCGTCTCCAAGCTCGGCTCGAAGTCTTCATCGAGCTCATTGGTAATGATGTCCCGGTCATCCGGCTTGTCGGACTCGACGGCACCGAGCGTCTCCCATCGCTGGCGACGCATCTGTGCGACCGACCAGCCGTTCTGGACGCCTCCTTCCAACCACATCTCGGCGTCTTCCCAATCCAGGGCGGCCTGGAAGTGACTCCAGTACAAGCCTTCATATTGGTCGTACGTCGAGCCGAACCGTTGATAGACGCGGCGCAAACGTCCCACATGCTGGCCCGTGACGCCACCCACCAACATCGCCCATGCTTCGTCCGAATACTCGGTTGCGGGTCGACCATCGTCGCTCAGCTTCTCCCGCCACTGGGAAATGATCCGCCCTTTCTCCCAGTTGGTCGTGCTCACCAGTTGATTCCAGCGACCAACGAAAGGCTCGGATGTCTGCTGGGGCGTGATCTCATCCAAACGGTTGATCGATGGAGTGGAATCGGTCGGCATGGAATCAGTCATGGGACTTCCTTTTCACCTGCGGCATCAAAGTTGGAGATTCGAACGAAGCAAGGGACGCAACCGTGGCTGGCGGGCGGCGAGCCGTGCGGGAAAAGGTTGCGGGCGGAATCCCTCGACGCCGTTCCGCGCTGCTCCCGTTCCGCCAAGTTAGCCCGCCGAAACCGGATTGGAAAGCCATCTCGGCGAGTTGGCCTGGAGCCGTTGGGCGCAGGGCCATTTGGCTCGCGATCTCGCGTTGCCGCCGGTGGGGAAAACCTGTCGATGCGCGAATGTCGGTATGCGGTCGCCCAACGAGCGACGCTGGTTTCGTGTTGAACGGCAGCCTTTTCACGGAGTGGCGCGCGTGGTCGCCTTGAACTCGCATCCCTTGTGCGCTCCGTCGCAGAAAGGCTTGTTGGCCGAAGCGCCGCAACGACAGAGGGCGAATCCTGGCTTGGTCGAATCCAATGTCACTGCGTTGCCTTCGCCGTCAAGCAGAGTGAAAGGGCCTTGCACGAGCAGTGGGCCGTCATCTCGAATACGAATGGTGACGTCGGACATCATCTCTCCTTCACGTTCGTTGGGCAGCGCCGCATTGGTCCTTTGGGAAACCCGCAGCGTCAGCGAGGGATTTGTCGTATCTTGATTCCCGCGCAGACGCGGCGGGCTTCCGGTTGAAGAGCGTACGGCGTTCCTCACGGACGGCCTGTGTTTGAATGCGTTTCAACGGACCGTTGTCCACTTCAAGTCCCGTGCCAGACAGGACTGCGTGCTGTGATTCGCCGACGAACTCGCCTGGACGCCTATTCTAGTGCATCGAGTCAACGGTCGTCAGGCACCCACCGACCTGGCAGGTCCGTTTGGGGAGCCTGGCGAAGGTCTGACGTCGTCCGGCAGTAATTTTTCTTGAGAATTCTCCTAAGAAGGTGGACCGCCGATCGTCTTAACTGGTGCAGGCCGGTATTGGCGAGAACGTATGACTGACCGCAAGGACCGTGAGCCCGAGATCGTCGATCACGGACGCTGGATTCAGGCCACCGTCCAACGGTATGAGGGTGCGCTGGTTCGGTATGCGGCACAAATTACGGGAGACGTGGAGCGGGGGCGCGACGTCGTCCAGGATACGTTTCTGCAGTTGTGCAAGCAGGACCGCGAGCAGTTGGATGGCCGCCTGGTCCCCTGGCTGTACACCGTTTGTCGTAACCGGGCCCTCGATGTCCGCCGCAAGGAGGGACGTATGAAGACGCTGACGCAGAACGATTCCGCCACCGCGGCCGATGGGCGGCCGGTTGCCAGCCAGATTGAAGCACGGGAGACGGCCGAGCAAGTCGCCCATGTCCTCGACCGGCTATCCGACAACCAGCGTGACGTGGTGCGGCTGAAGTTTCAAAACGGGCTCAGCTACAAAGAGATCGCTGCGATCACCGATCTCTCCGTCAGCAACGTTGGGTACTTGATTCACACGGCGATCAAATCGCTGCGACGCGAGTTGCAGGTCGACAGCACGTAGGCGGCGCTTCGGCCGACCGGCCTTCGGCATCCGCGGCCGGCCGGCGGTGCCGCGCGGCGGTTTCGCCAGGCGAAGCCGCGCACCAGTGGCGATCGTCGAACGGCACCAGGCGGCCGAGGGATGCCTTGATCTTTCAGTTGACGACAGCGGAGAAGTGACATGATGGATAGCAACGACCCACGTCTCACCGGCTACGTGCTGGGCGAGTTGGAAGCGGCCGACCGGCGCGAAGTCGAGCGTGCCTTAGAAACCTCGCCCGATTTGAGGCTGGAGCTGGAGGCGATTCAGCAGGCCAGTGCCATGTTGCAGGCGTCGTTGGATGCGGAGGCCTGCCCGATGCTGACGGCAACGCAGCGCGCTGCCCTGGATGCTGCAGCGGAAACGGGGCCTGCCGAACACGCGGACGGCGTGCAGGCCACCGTGCAGTTGACTCGCCCGACCGATTGGCGGTCGTCGTCGACATGGCGCACCGTCGCCTTGGTGGTGGCCGGTTGTCTCCTCCTCGCCATTCTGAGTGGTGTCGCGGTTGTCAATCTGCGGAGCCGTCCCGGTGCGCTGCCGCGTAACATTGCCTCTGCCGGCGATGATGGTTATGCATCTGCAGCCGCCACGAGCGACGACGCGTCGTCCCAGCCGGTGCCACTCGGCCTGCCCAGCGACGCGTACCCTGCGCCGGCGCCGGCCGACCCCGGCCCGCAACCACCTGGCCAGTCTGTCGGTCGCGGGAATGTTACGGACGAGCCGTTTGGTGTTGCCCTTCCGGAACTAATGGAGGAAGACGAATTGCTGGAAGCGTCCACCACGGGGCCCGCAACGCTGTCTGGTAGAAAGAGCGAGGAACGGGGAGCCCGCCTGTTGTCCGCCTCGCCGGTCGATGCCGCGCGGCCCTCTTTTTCCACGCAGCCCTTTGAAATATCCTCGGGTGCAATCGCCATCGATGGTGCGGACCGGGTGGAGAACCGTGTGGAACAGCGTCAGGGCCGGGAGCAGTTCGGTCTGGGTGACGAAGCGCCGGACGCCATGCGGTTAGCCTACCCTGCTGCGGGTCCGGTGCCTGAATCGGCGGCCGAGTTTGAAATCCCGATGAACGAACCGAGCGACCTTTCGACTGTCCTGGAGGAGGGACGACTCGAGTCAGCGCGTGAGCGGGCGGTCGACCGCCGCAAGTCCTTGCAAACGCTGTCGGAACTGTCGGTCGCTCAGCCCGGCAAACCAGCGGCGGTGAAGACGACCTGGCGTCGTTCCCGAGCCACCCCGAACAGCTCGCAACTGATGATCGGCGATCATGACGGCTTGCCCTTGGAAGGGATGCAAGTCAACGTCCTGATCGACGGATTTCGGGCCCGCGTGCTGGTGGATTTGTATTACTACAACCCCCACAGCCGCCGGCTGGAGGGCAATTTCAAATTGCGGCTGCCCAACGAAGGGTCGCTCTACTACTTTGCCTTCGGCCAATCGGCGTACGAGTACCGGCCGCAGGTCGATCAACTGGCTGCCAAGGGATTCTTGTCCGGCGACTTGCTCAGGGCAGCCAGCTTCGATCCCCGCGGCATCCTCGCGGACCGCGAGGGCGGTTGGAGCGACGTCAAGGAAGCCCGCATCGTCCCCCGAGAGAAGGCGGCGCATGCCTACGGCGAAACCGTTCGGCGGCGCGTCGACCCTGCCTTGGTCGAATGGTCCGGCGCGGACATCTTCAATGCGCGGGTCTTTCCATTGATGCCACGCAAGCTGCACCGCATCGTCGTAGGGTATGACGTGAACCTGCAGCACCAGGGGGACGATTTGACGTACCGCTTGGATCTCCCGGCTGAACCGGGCCAATGCGTGGTCGATCTGAACGTTTCCGCGCTACCCGGTGTGACCGCCGAGGTGACGCCCGCGTCGCAACCGTTCACCAGCGGCGGTCGCGCCTACTACAATTTCGACGACCCAGACGAGCGGTCGATCGAGGTACGGCTCAAGCAGGCAGGTTCCATCGTGCTGACTGGAACCGACGAGCAGGCGGGGGAGTTCTTTGTCACTCGCCTGACCCCGCATCTACCGGCCGGACCGGCAGCAGCCGGTTCTCCGCGGGTCGTGTTTCTCGTGGACACGTCGTTCAGCTCACGCCCCGAAAAGTTCAACGTTTGGTTGGACCTGCTGGAGGCGGTGCTGACCGAGAATCGAGATGCGATCGAGGAATTCGCGGTATTGTTTTTCGATGTCGAGTCGCATTGGTGGCAGGACGGATTTCGGCGGAATACTCGCAGGAACATTGCGCAGTTGATTGCCGATTGCGAGAAAATCTCCCTGGAAGGCGCCACCGATCTGCGGCAGGCTCTGCAGCAAGCGGCCCATCCCGACTGGGCCGATGCGAGCGGAGGGTCCGGTCAGGTGCGGCCCGACGTGTTCTTGCTCAGCGACGGCGCTGCGACCTGGGGTGAAATGAATCCTCATCGCTTAGGTCGCACGTTGTTGGAGTCCCAGGTTGGGCCCCTCTTCGCCTACCAGACGGGCCTCACTGGTACCGCGGTTGGAACATTGGATCACTTGGCCCGGGAGACTGGGGGCGCCGTCTTCTCGCTGGTTGACGCGAGTGAGATCTCTGCGGTGGCCCGCGCACATCGCCAGCGTCCCTGGCGGTTGGAAGACGTCGCGTTGCCGGGCGGGCAGGATGTGCTGGTCGCCGGGCGGCCGAAGTTCATCTATCCCGGTCAGGCGTTGCTGGTCGTCGGACGTGGCCGGCCGGATGCGGAAGCCACCGTCGTCTTGCGGCAGGGAAACCAGCGCAAGGTGGTAGAAATGGCCATCGATCGGAGCCTGGAATCGGGGTTGGCGGCACGTGCCTATGGACAGGTTGCGGTCGGCCAGCTGGAAGCGCTGGGAGACGCGGCTGACGACGTTGCCGTCTCTTATGCTCGGCATTTTCGGGTCACCGGTCAGGCTTGCTCGATGTTGATGTTGGAGAGTGAGGCCGACTACCGGCGGTTCAACATCAAGCCCCGGGAGGACGCGTTCCTGGTGCGCACCAGCCGCTCGGCGGATCTCATCGCTGCCACCCTGGACCAGCTTGCCGCACAGCAGGGCGATGCAAGAGCCGAACTTACGCGCTGGCTGGAGAAGCTCGAACAGGTTCCCGGTTTGCAGTTCGAGATGCCGCCGGCCCTGCGGCTGGTCCTGGAGCGTCTGCCGGCAGAGGCGTTCGAGGTCGAGCCGGAAAGGTTGGTGAGTGACCGTGAGGGGCGCGCCGAGATGTCGCCGAAGTTCCGCCAGCTCCTGGAAAGTGACAGGCTCAGCTACGCCGATGTGGCCGGCCAGGCCAGCCGCCTGTTTCACCAGCAAGGCCCGGCCGACGCGTTGCGGACGCTCAGCACGCTGATTGAAAAGAATCCAGGCGATCTGGTGCTAACCCGCGATGTCGCTTTCTCGGCGATGGAGTGGGGGCTGGGGGGGCAGGCCTACCAACTGCTTAAGCGGGTTGCCGAATGGCGTCCTTACGAGCCGCAGACGTATCAGGCGCTCTCGCTCTGCTTGCGCGAAACGGGTGACGTGGATCTGGCGCTAATCTATTACGAAGTGGCCCTCAGTGCTACGTGGCACGAGCGTTACCGTGACGTCAAGCAGATTGTTGGCGTCGAGTACGTCGATCTGTTGCGACAAATCGAGCGAGGTGAGGTCGCCAGCCACGCGCGCGACTTTGCTGTCGCCCGGCTCGATTCCCTGCAGCAACGCCTGCCGGTCGACAAGGCCGACCTGGTCGTGACGATGATGTGGAATACCGATCGTACCGACGTCGATCTGCATGTCATCGAACCGACGGGTGAAGAGTGCTATTTTGAACACCGCAGGACGAAAATCGGCGGGCAAATGACGCGGGACGTCACCGACGGATTCGGGCCCGAAATGTACACGCTGCCCAGTGCCAAGGCGGGCGAGTACCAGCTCTTGGCGAACTACTTTGGCAGCGATGCGAACCGGACTGGCGTGCGAAGCCGGGTTTTCGTGACCGTTTATCGAAACTACGGCGATCCCCACAGGCAATCGATCGAAAAGAAAACGATCACCTTGTCAGAGCAAAAAGAGAAACGTGAGTTAATGACCGTGAAGATCAAGAAGTAACGCCGCCGGCGCCGGGGAGTGCGGGAGGATCGCGCCGCCGGGCGCGAAGCCCAAAGTGGATTGGCCGTTCCAGCGGGCGGCGAACTGCGGCGTGTACGGCGCCAGTCGTGGTCGGGAATGATGTGCCGGGCGCGCGGGGAGGCTGGAGTACCGCGCGGGGGAGACCTTGCGGTCGGCGGTTTCGGCGGGGTCGGAGACCCGCGCCGAGCGAGCGACGGCGGTCGGTGGCAATTGACAAGCGACCAGCGGCGCTACCTGCGAAAAAGAAAATCGCTACTTGCGGAAGAAAGCAGCGCTGGCTGCCAACATGAATGGCGCTGCCCGCCTACAAAAACAGCCCGCCGTTGGCTGGCGGGCCGGTGATCTGTAGGCGGTTGATTTGCAACCAGTCGATCTGCAAATGCTGGATTCGCAAATCGGTGGTCGTGGTCTGGCCGCACGTCTCTGCGTGCCGGGCGACTACTCGCCCGTGTAAGGCAGCAGGGCCATGAAACGGGCCCTCTTGATCGCCGTCGTTACGACGTGTTGGCTGGCTGCCGAGCAACCCGTCTTGCGGCGTCCGACGATCCGGCCGTGACGGTTGATCAACTTCTTTAGCATCTCGACGTCTTTGTAGTCCACGTACATCGGACGAGGACGTTTGCCGTCGACGAAAAGAGGATCCTTCTTTTTCGCTCGGGTCGTGAGCTTCTTGCGTTTTCGCGGTTTTGTGTTTCTGGGTCTCACGCTGCTGGTTTCCTGGGCATTAGCCGGACGAATGAGTTGGGACGAAATCACGAAGATCGCCTGCAGCTTCACCGTTTCGCGATCCACGACAGTCAGGCCGTCATGGCCGTTCGCCTTGGCGAATCGGCCTTTGCGATTCGGGAGACGCCAGGGCGTCACCTCGCAACTTGTGCGAATCCACAATTTTAACCGATTCTCAACCTATCGCAAGGTCATGCCCGGATCGTCCGGAAAGAACTTGGCGAGTACCTGATCGGAAGGAGGACGTGTCAAGAGCGAGACGACGACCAGCACGACGGCGGAGGCCACGGTGATCGATACGACAGGAAGCAGGGGCGGAACGGACCATCCGGCGACCAGTTCGATGGACGCTTCCGGAAAACCATACCGAGCATTGCTGCCGAACTCGGAGCGGTAGAACAAGTAACCCCAGCAACCGACCGTCGTCAGCACGCTCGCAATGGCCCCGGCGGCCGTTAGCCGCTTCCAATAGATGGCCGCCAGGACCAGGGGGAACAGGCCGGTGAAGCCACTGAATGACCAGAGGCCCAGATCAAAGACGGCGCGCGGCAGAACAAGGCTGAGCAGGAACGTGGCCACGACAATTGCCACAATGAAATAGCGGGCAAACACCACCGTCTGCCGGTCCGTGAACTGCGTTTCCCCCCAATAGTGGAGCAGGATGTCTTTCGTGAACATTGTCCCGATACAGAGAAACTGGCTATCCAGGGACGACATGATGGCAGCCAGGATGCCCGCCGTCAGCAGGCCGCCGAGCACCGGGCCGGCGTGCAGCCGAACCAGTTCGGCCAGGACGGTGTTTTCGTCGGTGCCCGCGGGAATTCCGGAAAGAGGGCTGCTGGCCCAGATGCCGATCAGCACACAGGGAAACCAGACGATCAGGATGAAGACCGGGTGCATCACGATCGGCAGCTTGAACGTCGCCGCACTGCGGGCGGTCAGCCAGTGTTGAAACACGTGCGGGAACATCCCCACGGATAGCGGAATAAACAGAAATGAGAAGAAGATCGGCTTGGGGATCTTCGCTCGTGTCAGGTTCGCCTCGCTGACCGCCTGGGAGGCATTGCGCATATTCTCGAACAGCCCGTCACCGCCGCCAATTGCGTTGGCGACGACAACGAAGGTGAGCAGCCCCAGAACCATGAAGACGCCGGTCTGAAAAGTATTCGCCCAGGCCGCTCCGCGCATGCCGCCCAGGAACACGTAGGTTAGCACGACACCGCAGATGGCGGCCGAAGCGAGCCACGGCGGGACGCCCAGGTTGTCCGCGACCAGCCAGCCCGGTTGCGAGAAGGTCCCGGCCGTGACGCCGTTGACAACCGCGCCGCCACCAACCACACCGAGCAGCAGGTAGCCGACCACCAGCGACACCAGGACAGGGAACAGGAGGACACCGATGCTGTCGTTCTGCAAGCGATCCCGAAAAAACTGAATCTGCGTCGTGTAGCCGTACCGCCGCCCCAGGGACCAAACCCGGACGCCGACCAGGAAAAAACAGAGCGAATGGACGATGCCGCTGGCCGAAGCGAGCAGCCCGAAGACGCCGACCCCCAGCGTATAGGCGCGTCCGGTCGACCCAACCAGGGCAAACGCGGTCATCGTTGTCCCGAACAGGGACATCAACAACAGGACGGGGCCAATCGAGTGGCTGGCGAGCAGATAGTCACTGGCCGTGCCGCGGAAGGAACGATTCGCGGCGTAGCCGAGCAGTACCAGCAGCCCCAGGTAGGCGACGATCACTGTCAACTGGATCACGGTGTGACCTCCTGCCCGTCGTCAGGCGTGCCGATCGCAGTCTCACGCGGCCAACACCAGCGGACCGCCACGGCCCACGACGCTGCGGCCATCAAGGAGAGCGCCGCATGATACGTCAGGGCGCGGGGGATGAATCCGAAATCCAAGGTGGCCTGATCCCATTGCCAGTAGTCCTGATGCAGGACGACCAGCGCGACAATCATGGCAGGGACGAAGTACTTCATGGTCTGCGGAAATCGAGTTAGAGGCGGGGGGCAGTGGAGTGGTCCGATCGGCGTGCAGTGTTTCAGTCCGGGCGACCATGGGAGAAAGGCAAACGACACGGGCCAGTCCATCAGCCGTTGGGCGTTAGCCCCGGTTCCATTGGTCGCCCGACAAACCGGACCCTAGCACGCTCCGGCTGAGACGCGCAACGCATTGGGCTAAGTTCACTGCAACCGATTGCGACACAGCGTCTTGCACTGAATTGATGTTCGTTCGTGAATGATCCGCGCCTAGCGGTATTTCTGGTAGGCCGCAACGGCCAGTTCGTCGCAGCGGTCATTTTCCGGATGGCCGCTGTGACCAGCCACGCGAGTGTACTTGATTCGGTGCTCTTGAGCGAGTTGGTCCAGGCGACGCCAAAGGTCTTCGTTCTTGATTGGCTTCCAGGCCTTTCCCTCACGTCGCCGCCAGCCGTTGGCCTTCCATTTCGGCAGCCACTCGGTCAGGCCCTTCCCGACGTAGACGCTGTCCGTAAACAGTTCCACGAAGCAGGGCCGGTTGAGGGCCTCCAGGCCGCGGACGACCGCCGTCAACTCCATCCGGTTGTTCGTCGCCTCGGCCTCGGCGCCAAACGCTTCCCGCTCCTTCTCCGTCGTGACGTGTCGCAGGATGAAGGCCCATCCGCCGGGCCCCGGATTTCCACTGCAGCCGCCGTCGGTGAACAGATGGACCGTGGGTGCATTCATGGTGACGCTGTTGGGAAAGGGAGGGAACTGGCAGAGACGGTGATGGCGAGCGAGGTGAAGGGCGGCGAAAAGTGGGCGGTCGCTCATTCGCCGGCCGAGACCGTCGCGGGACGCGGCGTGAGGTGGTCTGGGCGGGGCCGCGTCAATTCGTCAATTTGCGAATTTAACGTCGGCTGGGTTGGTGTGTCCAGGCTCCAGGGCAGCGTCACCTTGAACGTGCTCCCAATACCCAACTCACTTTCAAAGGTGATCTCGCCCCCCAGCAGCTTGCAGAGCTCTTTGACGATCGACAGCCCCAAGCCGGTGCCCGAATACTCGCGCGTCAGTCCGTCGGTTCCTACCACCGCCTCGCTTTGACGGAACTTCTCAAAGATCACCTCATAGTCGTCTTTGTGGATGCCGACCCCCGTATCGGCCACGGTCAATTCAAGTTGCTCCTGGTCGGTCCGCGAAACGTTGATCGTGATGCGTCCGCCTTCGGGAGTGAACTTGATTGCGTTCGAGAGCAGGTTGGTGAGTACCTGCTGAACCTTTGACTGGTCCTGGTAGACAAGGGCTGCCGTCTTCGGCACGTTGACCTCCAGGTCAATGTTCTTTTCTTCCGTCAACGCCTGGACCATGTCACATTGCGCGCTGACTACCGAATCGATGCGAAACTCGGTGGGGCGAACCTCCATCTTGCCGGCTTCCAGCTTGGCCAGATCCAGGATGTCGTTGATCATCTCCAGCAAGACGCGGCCCGATTTCTGAATGTTGTGGGCATACCGCTTCTGTTTGTCGGTCAGCGAGTCGATTCCCTGAAGGACTTCGGAGAATCCGATAATGCTGTTCAGCGGCGTTCTGAGCTCGTGGCTCATGTTGGCCAGGAAATCGCTCTTCAATCGATTCATTTCGTACAGACGCATGTTCGCCTGTGCCAACTCGTCGACCTTGATATCCAGGTCGGTGTTCACGTTGCGCAGTTCCGATTGCGCCTCGATCAAGTGACGCAGCATTCGGTTGAATGCGTCCGCCAAATCTTCAAACTCGTCGCGCGTCTGGATGTCCGCGCGAAGTTCTGTGTTGCCTCGACTGATCTCATCACTCACGTCGTGGAGGTGCTTGAGCGGCTTGACGATGACGTACCGCACGATCACGTAGAGCGCGACCATGGCGACAAAGATGGTGAGAATGGCCGTCGTGTAGAGAATCGAATAGGTGTTGCCAATCGCCCTTTGCGTGTTGTCGTAGGGCAGGGTAACCCGAACGACGCGAAACGGGGCCGAGGCGAAGTTGGCGGTCGTGGCGCTCTGATCGGGAGGCAACGAACCGGCATAAACGTCATGGCAGTCCACGCAGCTCTTTTTCCAGAAGATCGGCTGGTAGTAGTTGTATTGGCCGACTTCCGGACGCGGCAGCGTGTCAAACAGATGTTCGCCGCTTTCCTCCGCGGGCTCGCCGCCCGCGTCTTGCTGCACCTGAGCTTGCCATTTTTCGCGGAGGCCGATCAGGATGGCGAGCTCCTCCTCGCTTTCCGGCTGAACACCCTCCGGCGGGATCCTGGTGTATTCGGTTTCGTCGCGGCCCAGCGACATGAAGGCCGTCGCGTATTCCTCCTCCACAAGGCTCTTCTTCATCCGCTGCAGGTACTCGGCTGCCTTGGGGTCAGTTTCCCACATACCCCAATGGGTGTAGGCCAATGACGAGCCGACATAGTCGCGGCCAATCCGATCGGTCGTCTGGATGACCAGGTCCTCGCCGACGTGACCGACCCAGTAAAACGCGGAAAAGATCAGCAGTCCCAGGCAGAGGCCGAAGAGAACGCGGCATTTGCGTTCAATATTCGTCTCGCCCAGGGCGCGTTTTACAGTGCGGTAACCCATAGCCTGCCAGCGTGAAACTGCGGAATCTGTGCGTCTCCCGTAATTCTATGGGCATTCTGGAGGGCAAGCCAGAGCATTTGCGGGGAGGCGCCGCCCCGCCGATCCGCGAGCGACGTGTGTCCGGAAATGGGATTGCCGGTCGGCACAGGTCATGCACAAGACGTCCAGGGGAAGACGGCATGACCTACGGAAGACGGGAGGGCAGGAAAATGTCATGCACAGCATGACCTACGGAAGACGGGAGGGCAGGAATATGTCATGCACAGCATGACCTACGGAAGACGGGAGGGCAGGAATATGTCATGCACAGCTTGCTCGGCGCGGGTCTCCGACCCCGCCGAAACCGCCGACCGTCAGGTCTCCCCCAGCCCCCCAACCAGTTCTCGCCCAGTGCCCCAAGCCACATTCCTCAAAGCATATCAAGCGGATCGACATCCACGATCCACTGCACGTCGTCAGGCGCTTTCAGCTCGCCAATCACCGTCCCCATGATCTCCCGCAGCGTTACCGGTTGATCGCCGGCAATCAGCAAGTGGAAGCGGAACCGGCCGCGCAACTTGGCCAGGGGGGCTGGAGCGGGACCCAGGATGCGAACATTCGCCTCCCGACGCTCGGCTTCTTCGCGCAAACGTTCCCCGACGTGTTCTCCGAAATGTTCGGTCGTCGTTTCCGATTCGCCGCGCATGATGAATCGGGCCATCTGACAGAAGGGTGGATAACCGTGCTCCTTGCGCACGGGCAGCTCGCCGTCTGCGAACCGGTCATAGTCGTGTTGCATGGCGGCGACGATTGCCGGGTGTTCGGGGCTGAACGTCTGCACGAGGACGTGCCCACCCCGGTCGCCTCGGCCCGTGCGGCCGGCGACTTGCGTGACGAGTTGAAAGGTCCGCTCGGCTGCGCGGAAATCGGGGAAGTGGAGCGCCGTATCGGCGTTGATCACACCCACCAGCGTGACGTTGGGAAAGTCGAGCCCTTTGGCGATCATTTGCGTGCCGACGAGGATTTGCACTTCACCAGCCCGAAACCGGGCGAATGCCGCCTCGTGGCTGCCGTGCTTCTGCATTGTGTCACTGTCCATCCGCAGGCATTCGTAGTTCGCAAAGCGACTCCGCACTTCCGCTTCCAGACGCTGGGTGCCCAATCCGGCATAGCGGATCCCCTCGAAGTTACATTCGGGGCAAGTGGTCGGCGCCAGGATCTCGTAGTCACAGTAATGGCAGACCGCGCGTTCGCCCGCTCGATGATGGGTCAGTGCGATGTCGCAATCCTGGCAGCGTACGACATGCCCGCAGGCGTTGCATTGGATGCTCGTCGAGAAACCGCGCCGGTTAAGCAGCAGGATGACCTGTCCCTGTTCCTGCAGGGCCTGCTTCATTGCCGTCTGCAGCGGCCGGCTGATGGCGCCCCGCGAACCCCGATTCTGAAACTCGGTTCGCAGATCGATTGCCGCCACGTGGGGAAGCGGGCGGTCGAGCACGCGGTGGGCGAGCGTCAGTAGTCGGAATCCGCCCCGACTGGCCTCGTGCCAGCTCTCCAGGGAAGGGGTTGCCGATCCCAGGACCACCGGCACATTCTCCAGTTCGGCCCGCTTGCGTGCCACTTGCCGAGCGTGGTAGCGGGGTGCTGAATCCTGTTTGAAGGACGCGTCGTGCTCCTCGTCAATTACGATCAAACCGAGGTTCGGTGTCGGTGCGAAGATCGCACTCCGCGCGCCGACCACGACTTGAATCTCACCCGCCGCGATGCTGCGCCAATGCCAATGGCGCTGCGGCGGGCTGAGGTGGCTGTGCAGAACGGCGATCCGATCAAAGCGGGCTCGAAACCGGGCCACGGTCTGCGGGGTCAGGCTGATTTCAGGGACCAGCACAATCGCTTGCTTGCCGAAGCTGATGACCTCGTCAATGGCCCGCATGTAGACTTCCGTCTTGCCGCTGCCGGTCACACCATGGACCAGGAGGGTGTCGTTGGCCTGGTCGCGCAGCACGCCGACGATCGCATCCAGCGCCCGCTGCTGGTCCGCATTCAATTCAGGCGGCGGTGCCGACTTGAGGGGGGAGACATCATGGGAAACCTGGTGCTGCCGCACCGTACGCTTGTTGACCAGCCCTTTGCGAATCAATCCATGAATGGGTGCGGCCGTGCAGCCGCACCGTTTGCGCAGCTCGGGGATGGAAAGCGGGGTGGTCGACCCGGCCAACTGCCGCAGCGCCTCGGCTTGTTTCGGCGGGAGCTTGAGTTGGGTCAGCTTTGCAATGACGTTGGTCGGCACGTCCAGGAGGACGACCTCCCGTGTCCCGGCCCGACCCCTCACCCCGGCCGGAATGACCGCCTCCAGGACCTGGCCCCAGGGACAGAGGTAATACTCGGCCATCCACTCGGTTAGCGCCAGCATGCTGGCGGAGGCCAGCGTCCGCTCGTCAATTACCGCACGAATCGGTTTGAGTCGATAGGTGCGTTGCCGGTTGGCCGTGGCGGACTCATTGCGCACCGCCACGCAATAGGCCTCCACCGTCCGATTGCCTTTGCCGAGCGGCACGCGCACTCGGCGGCCCGGTTTCGCCGCGCCCAACAGCTCCCCGGGGACCAGGTAGTCGAACGGGCCATGGGGCGCTTCCGGCAGGACGACCGTGGCGACGAACTGTTCCGCTTCGTCATCCAAATCCCACGGTGTGGGGTCGGCATCAAAAAGTTTCTGCTGTTTTTCAGACATCGCTCTGGGAACGGGGCCGCAACGGTCCCGGTAATGGATATCGTGTCGGCACCAACCTCATCGAGCGGTCAGGCGGGCCGCATTTGGGGGGCTGACACCATGGTGGCCCGTTGAGGGACCGTTCCGGAGCGGGACCGGGCGGAAGTACGCGGCACGCACAGCGGATCGTCAGTTTACCAGTTGACGGGGCGGTCGGCACGCGGCTCGAACCCGGATCGACGCTCGGCTACGCAGCGGATGACCGGCTGCTGCCGTCGCCTTCGAAGCACGCTGTGCATCAGATCAGGCCGGCTGGTAGACTGCCCGGTAGCCGCCCTGGACGGAGCGGTCGGACGCTGGTTCGATCCGCCTGGGGGAGTCACATCAACATAGCGTCAATGCATCATGCGACTGGGAATCTTCGGCGGATCGTTTGATCCCGTTCACTTCGGGCACTTGCTGCTGGCGGAGACGTGCCGCGAGCAGTGCCGGCTCGATCGGGTACTTTTCATGCCGGCTGCCGTTCCACCGCACAAGTCACGTCCGATGACCCCGGCCGCGATCCGGGCCGAGATGTTGCAACTGGCCGTGGGAGGGCACCCCGGCATGCAAGTGTCGACGTTGGAGATCGACCGGGGCGGGGTCAGCTACACTGTCGATACCCTGGCCAGCTTGCGGCGGCAGCACCCGGAAGCAGAGCTGTTCTTTCTGATGGGCGCGGACTCATTGGTCGATCTGCCCTCGTGGCGCGAGCCACAGCGGATCTGCAGTTTGGCGGTCCCGCTGGTGGTTCGGCGAGCGGATTCGCCCGAGCCGGAGTTCGGCAAATTGGCGCCGTTCCTGGATGATGCACGAATTCGCCGGATTCAGGAATGCCAGGTAACCATGCCGGTGATTGAGCTGAGTAGCACCGAGATCCGTCAGCGTGTCGCGGCGGCGAAGAGTATTCGCTATCGAACGCCCCGCGCCGTGGAAATGTATATCCTCAACTCCGGACTGTATTCGCGGGACCAGGTCGGAGCGCCAACATGATCCGTTACAAAGACTTCGTCCCCCAGATGTTGGCCGAGCCACGTTTGTTCAAGCCGGGCGAATACGAGTCATTTGACGCGGCATTGACGGCCGCCAACCGGTGGATCAAAGAATCCAACGCCCAGATCATCAACGTGGAAACCGTGGTCCTGCCGAATATCTGGAGCCGCTACGAGGAGGGGCCGACCGATGTCGCCTTGGGAACCAGCGGCGAGATGCCCAGTCATTGGCACCAATTTATCCGCTGCTGGTACCGGGTTGGCTGACGAATCGCTCGTTTCGCCAAGACGCCGGACTGCACGATGTCGAATTCCGCCTGACCTGCGTCCTGGCGAGAGAGCGACTGCCGTGCGCCGCCGGTCGGCGCCGCCACGAAATGAACGTTCCAGGCTGCCACCGCGGCTCCAGGCTGCCACCGCCTGTTGATGGTCGAACTCTCGGGGAAGCCCGCACTGACTGACGACTCAGGCGGCCCGACGTGTTTCAAGCAGCCTCTGCATGCTTTCGTTCAAGTTGAGCAGATGCACGGCTGGATCCTGCTGTAACGCTTCGGCAACCTGGTCAAGCTGTTCGGCTGCCGACACGGCCAAATCGATGAACAACCATTTTCGTCCACCGAACTCACACGCATTGCAGCCCTGTCCGCCCAGCCATTCATGGCGGATCCCGTATCCCAGCCCCTCGGCGACTTTCAAAACCTGTTCAAGCAACTCGACAGTGTGCATCCTGCGGCCTGTTCGTGTGCGTCCTTGGGCGTTGCCGAGACGATATTCCGGATTCGACGACGATGAGGAGGCAAGCTCGCTCGTGCCCGTGCGGCCGAAGCGGTTCGGTTCCCGTCAGGTCGTCGTGACTAACGCGAGCGGATCAGGATGTCGCGGGCGTTCGCCCGTCATGGGTTCGCGCCGCGGCCTCGTTAGCTTGTCCATTCCGCCATTTCCCGGGGCGAAATCTCAATCGTGCGGGGATTATAGCGGCTTGGGCTTCAGTCGCCCAGCTCGATTCGACGATACCAAGTGTGCACCTAAATGGCTTCTCTTAAACGAGTTAACTCTTTCCTATCGGGCAAGACAGACAGGACGCTTGGTTCCGGCAAGAGAGTCAAAATGGAGTTTTCATAACCGCCTTTGCCGGTTGGGCCAATTCGACGACAACCTTGATGCGATTGAACATTGATGAGCATGGACGGCAATAACGAACAGCGCGAACTGGAACAACAGATCGAGACCCTGCGTCGGCAGTTGATCGAAGCCCAGAAGATGACCGCTCTGGGCGAGCTCGTGAGCACGACGACTCACGAGTTCAACAATGTTCTGATGACGATCATCAATTACGCCAAGATCGGCATGCGTCGCAAGGACGACGAGAGTCGCGACAATGCTTTCGAGAAGATCCTGGCGGCCGGCGAGCGGGCGGCCAAGATCACCAACTCGGTGCTCGGCATGGCCCGCAATCGCTCGTCATCCTACGAAGCAACGGACTTGCCGACATTGATCGAGGAAACGCTGGTCCTGATGGAACGCGAGTTCTCGAAGTATCGGATTGGGGTCGACCGCCAATTTGACGCCGTGCCCCAGGTGCGTGCGAATGGTAACCAGATCCAACAGGTTCTCTTGAATCTGTTCATCAATGCCCGTCAGGCGATGCCCGAAGGGGGCCACGTGCTGCTCAAGTTGGCGCACGATGCCGAGACGGACATGGTCGACATCGTCGTCCGAGACACGGGGCAAGGAATTCCAGCCGAAAAGTTGCCACGCATTTTCGAGCCGTTCTTCAGCACGAAGTCGGGGCCCGATGCGACCGGCAAGGGAGGCTCAGGCCTGGGCCTGGCCTCGTGTCGTGACATCATTGAATCCCATCGAGGGCGGATTCGAGTTGCCAGCACCATCGGCAAGGGAACGGAGTTCACCATCAAGCTGCCGGTGATGCCGGCGGCAACTCCGGTCGCGCCGCCACTCTCCGCACCATCCGTCAGCTCGTCCTCACAGAATCCCTCGAACCCCCGCATGTAGACAAGCCGCCAAGCGAAAACTGTCAGGGTCAACTGGGCGTCAGGGGTGAGGAACGCGAAAATTGGGAACCGCGGCGGGTGGCTGAAGGCCGGCAAACCTGGCACTCAACCCGCTGATGATGCGTTGCTCCATCGCCGCATCGCGGCCTTGCGGGATCCAGCCGAGCGTTACGGGAGTCGTTTCGGCATCCAGTTCGACACGGACCAATGAGCCGTCGTGGCGGAGTACCGTCTCGCCGACCGTAGAGTGTTCCGGGCGGCTTACGTCTTCCAACTCCTTGAAGACGGCCACCTCGACGGAATACCCACCCTCGGCCGGGGCCACCCGGACCACCGCATGGCGACGGACCGACTGCAGCGTGCTGAACATGCGCTCGTATGGAGCCGCCGAGTCCTTCCGCCAAGGCTCCAGGAACGTCGCGCCGGCGATCGGGTAGGTCTCGACGCGCCCTTCGGTTAACACGTTGCCGACGACTCGCACCCGCTCTTCCCGCGAGATCTTGAAGTAATCGTCCACTTCATCGACCACCTGATCCCAGACAATTTCATGATCGGCGATCGGAATGAACAGCGGATTTCCGATCGCCTGACCGGGCGGCGCCGCGGCCGCGTGACGCAGATGGGCGTGGTGCGAGCAGCCGGCAGCCCCGGCGGCGAGCGCCGCAGTTAATGCGAATTGCCAGAGGATGCGATTCATGCGTTAAGGCTCGTCCGGGGATTGCCTGCGGCCGACGTGACCAGGTCATCTTGCCGGTGAAGTCAGCAGTCTTTGTTCTGGGTGGGATGCGCGATTCGAGCACCTGCGAGCGATCTTTGCCACCAACCCCACTGTGGCGCCCCCGGTTAGGCACCCGTCTGATTGGTGACGCGGATCCGGCGTGGGTTCCAGATCGCCATTCACCAAACCGGGATGTGTTCACGCGAGCTGTCTGTTGACAAAAATCGCGGTAGTCTGGCGAAATGTCCCGATCGCAGCAAGAGCAACCGGCACAAGATTTTCGGCCCTTCGGCCCGCTCTCCGACTTTCACTCGGCGCGGATTCCGACTTTCGCTCGGCGCGGGTCTCCGACCCCGCCGAAACCGCCGACCGCAGGTCTCACCTTCCAATGCCGAGAGGATTCTTGAGTTGTCCCTTAAGCACGCTAGGCGGCGCGCCGGCTGGCCGAATTGGGCCCGGCCCATTGTTCAATCAAGGCGTGCGACACGGTTTCGAATCGCCGGCCGTCTTTCGCGATCGTCTCTAGCAAGACGACGGAACCTTCGTGGAGCATCCGTGGGACATACAGCCAGGCACGCTCCAGAGACTCGGGGTCCTGGTCGGCGCGGATCACCACCAGATCCGTCCCGGTCAGCGTGTTGGCGGAACGGGCCAGTGCCGAAAACGGATCGCCTGGGACCAGGTGGACATGCACACCATGTTGTTTCAGCGTCCGGTGCGCTTCCTTAAGTTTCAGACCCGGCGTGTCGGCAGGCCGGGCTTCAAAAAGATCGATGCCCGTGTAACGGATCTCGTCGGCAGGCGAGAACCGCAGGGCCGCTTCGATCATGCGACGAGCACCCTGGCCACCTTGCACACCCAGCTCGACGATCGACTGCGCTCGAACCTGGCGAATCGACCGATAAATGACCCGCTCGTGGGCCGGGCGGGAGAACAGGCTGAGCACTGCAAACTTCATAAAACTGGTCTTTTTCAAGGTGCAGATCCTTGCCTGGTGAGCTGGGTGGTGAACATCCTCTCTTTGATTTCGGCACGCGGGCTACCGGAAGTTGATTGATCCCCGTAGGATTCAACGCGGCGCCCGGCGCCACACGTTGCATCGCGGATTGAGGCCGAACCGGCAAGCGATCAAGCGATGTCGTGCGGGAGGGGCATCCCTTCCCCTACGCTGAAACCGCCCTACGCTGAAACCGCCCTGCGCTGCTAGCATGCATGACAGGTACTTGAGCACCCGCGCTGGAGGCCAACCCGAGTGGTCATCGATGGGCGGGGCCTCACCAGCGAGTCTAGGTTTGGTTCGCCGATCAACGAATCGTTCCCACTCTGCCCCGTGCATTTATGGCAAACTGTACCACGTTCCACCAGTCAGGCGGCGCTGGCAAAGGCCGCGGCCGGTCTGCTGGCCGATTTCGAGTAAACTCAGATGCCCCGATATCGATCTTGATCCGGAGAGTTCCCCATGCCCGATGCTTCTTCCGCACCTTCGGCGGCGTTTCAGTCTCTCCGCACAGCCATCGCCACCAAGGAGGCGTCGGTCGGTGTGGTGGGACTGGGATATGTCGGCCTCCCGTTGACCCGCGTGTTTGTCGATGCCGGCTTCCGCACGCTGGGATTCGATGTGGATCCGGTGAAGATCGAGCGGCTGCAAGCTGGCGAAAGCTACATTCAGCACATCGCCGGCCGCTGGATCGCGGATGCCGTTGCCGATCAACGCCTCTTGCCAACGGCCGACATGGGGCGACTTGGCGAAGCGGACGCGGTGTTGATCTGTGTCCCCACGCCGCTCACCTCGAGTCGCGACCCGGACCTGACCTACGTGGAGTCGACCACCGAATTGATTGCGGAGTCGCTACGACCCGGCCAACTGATCATCCTGGAGAGCACGACCTATCCCGGCACGACCCGGGATGTGATCCTGCCGCGTCTCGCGGCCGCCGGGCTGCAGGTCGGCGAGGATTTCTTTGTCGCCTATAGCCCGGAGCGCGAAGATCCGGGAAATCGACAGTACTCGGCAAACACCATCCCGAAAGTTGTCGGGGGCGTCGATCCCTTCAGCCTCGAGGTTGCGGAGGCGCTGTACCGCGAGGCGGACTTCGAGACGGTGCCGGTGGCGAGTGCTGAAGTGGCCGAGGCATGCAAGATCCTGGAAAACACATATCGCTCGATCAACATCGCCATGGTCAACGAACTGAAGGTCCTCTTCCAACGCATCGGCATCGACATCTGGGAGGTCATTGAGGCAGCCAAGACGAAGCCCTTCGGCTTCCAGGCGTTTTACCCCGGTCCCGGTCTCGGAGGACATTGCATTCCCATCGACCCGTTTTACCTGAGTTGGCTGGCACGCAAACACGAAATGTCGACGCGGTTCATTGAACTCGCCGGCGAAATCAACACAGCGATGCCCGAGTACGTTGTCTCCCGGGTCGCGCGGGCCCTCAACGATGCCGGCAAGCCGATTCGAAATTCACGAGTCGCCATCCTGGGAATGGCCTACAAGAAAGACATCGACGATCCGCGCGAGAGTCCGTCCTTCCGGCTGATGGAACTCCTTGATGAATACGGCGCGGTGCTCAGCTACAACGACCCGTTCATTCCGGTGCTGCCCAGTATGCGGCATTACGATGTACCGCCCCTGTCGAGTGAGCCGCTGACGTCCGCGTTTCTCCAAGCTCAGGACTGCGTCCTGATCGCCACGGACCACACGCAGTACGATTGGCACGAGATCGTGCGGCACGCTCCGTTGATCGTCGACACGCGGAATGTGACCCGCGACGTCCGCGAAGGACGTGAAAAGATCTACAAGGCATGAGCGGCATCGACCGTTGCGGTTTGTGAGCCACGCTGTGGCGTCCCGGCAACACGGTGTGGTGTTTTGGCAACACGTGTTGACCCATGCGGCCCGCGCCGGTCGTCTGCCCCCGCCGGGCTCGCTGCCAGGCTCGGCAATTCGCGCGCACCGCGGCCAATCTGCGGTTCTCCGTAACCTATGGTTTCTCAAGGCCCGATTGCCACGTCGGCATGCGGCTGGCCTGCCTGAAGTCGAGCGGGATCGGATCACTTCGATCCGGATCGCCGCGAGGCTCGACCCACCCAGAGTTGCCGCCGAGAGAACCCGATGCGTCGCCGACACCCACCCCGCACGCTCCACCGCCGCACGCGCTTCGAGACCTACGAGGAGAAACTCGCCCTCTCTGCGCACCCGGTCGGTGAACTGCTTCCGGAAACGCAGACCGACGGTTCGCTGGAGCACCACTACGGCGACCTGACGCCCGCGGAAGCGGTCACTCCAGTGGGCGATTTCAACCTGAACCCGCGGCTAACGAAGCCGACGCCGGGAGACGGCGGACCGGGCAACGGCGGGTTGGGGGACATTCGAACGCAGCTCGGCGCGGCTCACCGGGTCACCGGCGTCCATGACGTCCATGATCTCTATGGTTTCGATGGAACGGGGCAGACCGTGGCGATTATCGACAGTGGAATCGCTTACGATCACGACGCCCTGGGAGGTGGGATCGGAGCCAGCTACCGAGTTGTGGGTGGTTGGGATTTCGCGGAGAACGACGCCAACCCGTACGACGATGGGCCGGCCGGATTTCACGGCACGCACGTTGCCGGCATCGTCGGCAGCGAGGATCTCGTCAATCGGGGCGTTGCGCCCGGCGCGGACCTGGTCGCGCTTCGCGTCTTCGACGACAACGGAGCCGGCTATTTCAGTTGGGTCGAAGATGCCTTGCAGTGGGTTCACGACAATCGCCACGCATTTCAGAACCCGATCACGACGGTCAACCTCTCGCTGGGAACCAACTGGAACGGCGACTCGATTCCCGACTGGGCGACTTTGGAAGAAGAGCTGTCGCAGCTGCACGAGGATGGTATCTTCGTTGCCGTTTCGGCCGGCAACAGCTTCGCCGATTTTCAGACGGCCGGGCTCAGCTATCCGGCGGCCAGCTCCCATGTCGTGCCGGTAGCCAGCGTTGATGACTCCGGTTTCTTCAGTTCCTTCAGTCAACGCAACGAGCGTGTGCTGGCGGCACCGGGCAGCGACATCACCAGTACCGTGCCGGACTACATCTTCGGCGCCGATGGCAATCTGAATGATTTTGGGACCGCCTCGGGTACCAGCATGGCGTCCCCTTACGTGGCCGGAACCGCAGCCCTCGTCCGCCAGGCGATGGAGTTTGTGGGCCGGACCGAAATCACCTCGGAGACAATTTACGACCATCTGCGGGCGACGGCCGATCTCTTTTACGACGCCACCACCAACGCCAGCTATCACCGTATCAATGTCCAAGCGGCCCTTGATGAACTCATGCCGGAAGACGAATTCGGGTCGACCGTCGGCACGGCCCACACGCTGCACGTCGCGACCGGGCAGACGTCGGTCTCCGGAGCGATCGGCACGCTGGGCGATGTGGACTATTTCAGCTTCGTGGCCAGTGAGACCGGGACCGCGACCGTGCGAGTGGCGGCCCGGCAGCACCTGGTTCCCGAAATCAAGCTCGTTGGTTCCGCCGCGACCACCAGCAATGTGACCACGTTCGACGTCGTCCGCGGCGAACGGTACACATTCTCGTTACGGTCCACGGAAGGGCTCGGACACTACGACGCCCACCTCACGTTCGAGGCGTCGGACAGAGAGGTTCCGGACGGTTCGCCGCCGGCCACGCAACCGGTACCAGGCAACCCCCCACCCACCGAACCGGCACCGACGGATCCACCGACGGCCGATCCGCCCTTTGTCGGACCCCAACGGCCCACCTCCAACCCTCCGCCGGCCGCCCCGGCGATACCGACGCTTGTGCTTGACGCATCGTCCCTGGTCAACGCTGCGACCTGGAACGGAGTGGACGATCTGGTCAGGAACGCAAGTCAGGGCGGCTTCGTGAGCGATGAACTGGTGGCCGTGGATGTAGCCGAGTCCTACCAACTGTCGGGGTGGGCCCGCGCCGGCAACGACGCCGGTGGTCAATTCCACCAGCAGAACCTGCAACACTTCGGCTTCGCCAGTTACGACGTCGATGGCCAGGTGATCCTGCCGCAACACGTTTCAAAAGTGGCAGGTGCCGCAGACACGCGTTTGGCGCACACGTTGCGCCCCGGCGATACGGAGATCGTGTTGGAGGACGCCAGCGGTTGGCGCAACGGAGGCGGGGATCACGAACGCAGTTTCGCCTGGTATGGCTACCGGGACAGCAACGGGCACACGTACGAGGACTATACGTATACTCGCAACCTCAAATACAAGGCGGCCTGGGACGCGGGCGCGATCGACTACGCCAGTAACACGATTGCACTCAGTACTCCCTGGGAAGGGCCGACGGTCGTCGCGGGAACCGCGGTTCGCAACGCGACCAGCGGCGGTACCTACAATTACGCCGGTCATGTCGGCAGCGTCGCCAATCAGTGGACCTACTACGAAGCGACGATCCAAGGTGTGGACGCGTCCAACGCCAACAGTTTTCGGCCGGGAACGGCTTACATCAAACCGCTCGTCCTGACCAACTACCACGGCCAGGCAGGTAACATGATCCACTGGCGGGACGTGCAGGTTCGATCGGATTCCGAATTCACCACCGGCAATCGCGTGAGCTTGTCGGTCGACCCGCTGTCACTTCCACGAGCCACCTATGCCTGGAATCAGCTTTCCGGTCCGCCGGTCGAACTGCTCCTGGCCAACACGACGACCGCCACGTTCGTCGCGCCGGATACGACCGAGGACGTAACGCTCGCCTTCCAGCTTACCGTCCGCGCTGACGGAGCGACGGCCAGCCAGACATTGACGATCGATGTTGTCGGCCAGGTTGACCCTGCCGATCTGGGTGTCGAACTGGACGCGACGACCTGGGGCGGCGAAGAACGGCTTTCCCATTTCCAGCGGTACGGCGTCTTCACCGGCGACGGGCTGGTACCCATCGATCCCGGCGATTCGTACCACTTGTCCGGCTGGGCCCGCTCGGGGGACGACGCCGGCGGTCAGTACCACGCAAACAACCTGCAGCTCTTCGGATTCGCCAGTTACGACGCGGACGGCGAGATCATCCTGCCGCAGCACGTTGCCAGGTTTGAAGGGGCCGTCGATACGCGGTTGGCACAACCGCTCCGCCCGGGCGATACACAGATCGTGCTGGAAGATGCCAGTGGCTGGAACAATGGTGGTGCCGATCACCAGCGAAGCCTGGCGTGGTACGGATACCGCGACAGCACCGGGCATACGTACGAGGACTATACGTACACTCGCAATCTCAAGTACAAGGCGGCCTGGGAACCGGGGGCGGTCAACTACGAGACGAATACGATCACGCTCGCCACGCCCTGGGACGGCCCGTTCGTGGCTGCCGGCACGGCGGCCCGAAATGCAACCAGCGGGGGCACCTACAACTATGCGGGCCTGGTGGGCAGCGTCACCAACGAGTGGACGCAATACGAGGCCACCATCCAGGGTGTCAGCTCCACCGACCCCAATCGCTTCCGCCCGGGGACGGCCTACATCAAACCACTGGTGCTGGCGAACTACCATGGCCAGGACGGCAACCTGGTCGCCTGGCGCGACGTGCAGGTGCGCGTCGATGCAAACGTCGGGCTCGCCGGCGGCCTGCCGCTGTCGGCTGCTCGACCGGCCATCTCCACCAACAGCCCAACGCAATTCACGACCGCCGGACCTCAGCGTCCGGACGTCGTCACTCGAACGCTCGTCGGTGCCTTCGCGGCGACGGAACCAGGGCACGCACCTGGTTCGTTCTCGAATCGAGCAGCGGCAGCCGCCGCAACGTCCGTCCTCGGACTCGCCGACGTTAACGCGCAGGCCGCCTTCAGGGGTGACCTGGTCGATGCGGAACTGCAAGCCCGATTCGCCTCGCCGGACGATGCTGACTTCGTCATGGGGCCACGGCGAGCGGACGCACCAGCCGACCCGGCTGCTTTGCCCTTCGAGGACGATCCGTCGCTCGAACTGAACGCACTCGACCAGATGTTCTCACAATTCGACGGGCCACTGTAGGGCTCCGCCGTCGCGCCGGCCTACCCACCCACCACCCAATTCCCACGGGCGAAGTGAGGCAGTCATCCCGTAGGTCATGCGGTGCATGACGCAAAGCTGTCCGCACGTCCGTATCCCGGAATCTGCGGAAGCGGTGCCTGCCCCCTTCCTATGCCGCCCGATACTCGCCCGCTTGACGGGGCGCCGACTGAAGCGCCAGATCGGCGGACGACAGCGTCGCACCGGCATGCTGTTTCAACGTGACCAGCATTCGCCTGGCCAGCATGTCGCGATTGTACTGATCCGCCACGAGCGTATTCCCTTGACGATAGGCGGCCGGATTGGCGGAAATCGTGTCGATGCAGTCGACCAGGGAACCAGCATCGTCCGGTGTCATGGCAACTCCCGCATCGTGGTCGACGACCAGGTCTAACGCCTCGCCCCGCACGCCCATGACGATGGGGACGCCGGCTTGCATGATTTCAAAGATCTTCGACGGCAGCACCGTGCCGAACAGGCCCGTCCCGCGGAGATGGACCAGCGCCGCATCGGCACTCTCGATAAAGTCGGTGACCCGCGACTTGGGGACCATGCCGAAGAAGCGGACGGTCGTTAATCCCCGCCGCTCCACTTCGGCCTCCAGGTCGGCCCGTTCGGCACCGTCTCCGACGATCCAGAATTGAACATCATTCCGTCCGCTTGCCGCGAGCTGGCCGGCCGCATCGAGGACCACCTCCAGCCCATGCGCCATCCCGACCGTGCCGACATAGGCGCAGACAAACTTGTCGGTTACCTGCTGTTCCTTGCGAAAGGCCAGGCGATCGAACGAGCGGGCGGAGTCGACCGGATCGACGCCGTTGGGCACGATCGAGATCTTGTCGGCCGGCACGTCTCGTGCGAGCAGTTGTCGTCGATAGCCGCTCCCCACCGTCACGATGTGGTCCGCTGCCCGATACATGCGACGTTCGAGCCACTCAAGAAGGCGAATCAACCGCGTCCGCTTCATGGCGCCGACGGCCAGGATCGACTCGGGCCAGATGTCGCGGACTTCGAGCACCAATGGCCAGCGTTTCAGTCGCGCGCAGAGCACACCGGCCCAGCCGGCGAAGAACTGGGGGGAACTGGCGACGACGATATCGGCATCAGGCACCGTCAGGCCGAACAGGACGGCCCGAACCATGTAGCTGAGAAAATAGAGCACTCGGCGCGCGAAGCCGCGGTTCGGCGCCAACAGCGTACCCACGCGGACCACGCGGATGCCGTTCATCGCTTCTTCGCTTCTCCAGGCATTGCGATAGCCGGGGAACACGACTCCTTGCGGGTAGTTCGGCGCACAGGTGACCACCGTCACGCGGTGCCCGTCCGCCACCCAGCGCCGACAATGTGCATGAGTGCGGGTCGCCAAAGCGTTGACCTCGGGCGGGAAGTTGTGGCTGAAGAAGAGAATATGCATGATGCTGGTGTGTGCTTACAAGTGCGGTTCGTAGTCGGCATGAACGGTGATTTCGACACGGAATGGCAGCTGGCCTTGATAGCTCCAGCCGAGCCATTTCGTCGGCAGCTCGCAGCCATAATCGGGATGGACGGGACGCGATTCGAGGAACATCGTCAGTTCCTCCGTCGCGGTGACCTCAATTCGCAGGCGGCAGCCATCGCGCACAAGGTGCCAGCCGGTCGGCACCGCGGCCGCGCGCCATTCCGGCGCGAGCAGGAAGCCGCCCGTTACGTGGTGGCGTGCTTGTCCGGTGACTTCGTCGATGATTCTCAGCGGGCCATCCTCGCGCAGCGCGATGCTGCGCCGGTGTCGAGGCCGGCCGGGGAGATGGTCGTAGCCGTCGTGGACGGCCTTGCCCCGGAGATGGTCCGCACCGATCGAGACGTCCACGTCGCGCGGTCGCGCGCGGCGGCCCACACGAAAGATATGCCAAACCTCGCTCGAGTCCTGCTGATCGATGCAGACGGTGTTGTGGCTGGCAGTCGAACGGTCGTATGCGCGGCGGGAATCGCGGTCGTACCCGTAGGTGCCGGGATCGACGAACAGCCGATGCCCATGAAACGAAGCCTCGATCGTCAACGTGTCGGCATGTGCGTGACCCGGCTGATAGTCGGGGCCGATCTCTCCCACATCCCAGAACAGTGTCCACGGTCGGCCGTGCCAGGCAACGACGCCAGAATTTTGGAACCAGCGGCCACGCGGAGGCCCCTTCTCCGCCATCGCCGGCAACCTTGATCCGCGCTCGGCAGCGGCGGTCGCGGCACCGTCGTTGAACTGCGGCGTGGTGCCGTCCGGATGACGAAGCCAGGCGGCATAATCGGCCGCGCGCTGCCAGGTCGCGTGAATCGTGTCTCTGCCGTGCCGGCTCGGCAATAAATGTGCCAGCTCACGCCAGTCGTCCATCACCTCGAGGTGGTAGTGCGGACTGCGTTCGAAGTGGCCGCCGTCGGCCAGCATCTGTTCGTCCGCTTGCGCGAGGGCCAGTTGTTCCGCCATCGCCAGCCAACGAATTGCTTGGGGCCCGGAGAAGAACCGCCCGGCCCAGGCCAGTCCAACAGCGTCGCGCAGCAGGTGGTTCGCGCGGAGGTCCCATTCGAGGTGCCCTGCCAGGTGGGATGCCTGCGCATGCATGCTCGCGAGCATCGCATCGGCCAGCTCTGCTTGCCGCCGCCAATAGTCGCTGCCCAACGCGTGCCACATCCGGGCCCACCAGCCCAGTCGAGTGGCAATCGCGTAAGCATTCCAGGCGAAGCCATCCCGGCCGGGGCGGCCAACGGGGCAGGCTCGCAGCCAATCCCACAGAAGGGACCGGAAGTGGCGGTCGGCGCGGCCGTGGATCGAATCCTCCGACGGCGCCGCACTGATCGACGTGTTCTCGCCACGAACCAACTTCGCCAACTCGTACAGCCAGCCATGGTAGTGCAGGCTGATCGCCCAGAGACGATCGACCTGCGGAGCTTCAAGGCGCCAGTCCGGTTGTCCCGGTTGAAAGGACAGGGTGCGATTCACCAGGCGGAGCCGGCCTTGCTCCAAGTTGGCCAGCAAGTTGGGCCCGGGTTCACAGCCGGCTGAACGCGCAGGCACGCCCTCCAGGATTGATGCAGACGGATGCGCTACCGCGGCTGGGGGCGCCTCCCCACGCGTCTGAAGAGCAAGCGTGCCGAGCCGCTGGCGTGTCAGCCGTTTGAGGCGATAGGCGATCTGCGAGCCGCGGAGGTAACGCGTCGTTCGCCAGATCTTCAGCCAGCCTGCCAGCGGGGCCGCAATTCGATTCATCGGTCAGCTCGCCATCTTTACCGAGTTGACGGGAGCGGCAGACGCGCCGCCGGCCGGCGGGATGTCGAACGCCCGCCCCTCGCGCAGACTGCGGACCGCCAGGATCGCAGCCATACTGGTCGCCCTTAACTCGCTCCAGGAGATGGGGGCATCGCCGCCTTCGCGGATCGCGCGGAGAAACGCCTCCAATTCGGCCGCATGTCCCTTGTCCTGACCGCCGCTCCAGAGCTTCCGCCGTTTGCCTCCCACCCATGACTCGGCCGCACGGAAGTCGTCGATGGTACCGACCCGCCCCCCGCCGAACAGTTCGACGCGCTCCTTGGGAAACGCCTTGTCTCCACCCGCCAGGTAGGCCACGCTGGAGACCGACCCATTGGCGTGCCGGAGCGTTATGAACGACTGATCGTCCGTGATCGCCGGCGCGCCGCGACCACCGATCGATTCCGCGTAGACGCGAACGACCGGTGATCCCGTCAGGTAGGTGGCAAGGTCGATGCCGTGACACGCTTCGCCAATGATGCGGCCCCCGCCGAGAGAATCGACCTGCGTCCAATGGTCGGCCGGAATCATACTGGCGTTGAAGCGAATCGAGACCGTAAGCGGCTCGTGCATGTGCGTGAAGAATTGCCGCATGGCGATCGCCGCCGGTGAGAATCGGCGGTTGTAACCGACCATGACCAGCGGGGCCGGCGGCGGGGCGGTCCGCAACGCTGCCTCCAACATCGCCAACTCGGGAAGCGTCAAGCACAACGGTTTTTCCACAAAGACATGCTTGCCCGCCTCGATCGCGTGCAGAACCTGCGCGGCGTGTTGATGATGCTGCGTGACGACAAAGACGGCATCGGTCCGCTCGTCGTCCCACACCTGCCGCTCATCGCTCGTGGCGGTCGCGAAGCCCAGTTTCCGCCCTACGTCCGCTGCCGAACCGCCGCCGGCCGAGCAAATCACTTCCGGGCGGGCGGCGGTAAACCCACAGAGTTTGGGCAGCAGGACCATGCGAGCAAAGTTGCCGGCACCCAGGCAACTGACGCCGACGTCACCCGGGCGTCCTTCCGTCCGCAGCTCAATCACCGGATCCGGCGCTTGGGCAGACGCGTCGTCATATTCGAGCAGGACGCCCAGGTACGGCTCCCGCTCAGCCTCGATCAAGTCATACGCCGCGGGTGCCCGCCCGATCTCAAAGCGATGCGAAATCAGCCGGGTTACATCCAGTTGGCCGGTCGCCATCAGGTCCAGGACCGCTTGAAAGTTGCGCTGCTCGGTCCAGCGAACATGAGCGGCCGGGTAGTCTTGGCCACCCTGTTCGTAGTTCGCGTCATAGCGACCCGGGCCATACGAGCACGAGACGACGAATTCGGCTTCCTTGAAATAGAATGGGCGACGGTCGAGCGTCAGGCCGATCACGCCGACCAGCACAACGCGTCCCTTCTGCCGAACGGCGTCGGCCGCCAGGTCGATTGGGCCGTTCGAATTCGTCGAGGCGGTGATCAGCACGGCGTCCGCTCCCAGGCCTCGTGTCAAGGACCGGACATCATCGGCTCCCAACCCGACATGCGCTGCCGCGGCACCCATCTCTTTCGCCAGGGCACACTTCGCCGGATCAAGGTCCGTGCCAATGACCGTGGCCCCGGCCGCTCGGAGCAAGGCGACCGTGATCTGGCCAACCAGACCCAACCCGATGACGAAGACCGTTTCGCCCAGCGTGATGCGGGAGAGCCGCACACCCTGCATTGCAATCGCACCCAGTACGGTGAACGCCGCCTGATCGAATGTGACTTCGTCGGGTATGCGGGCACACAGGTTCCTGGGAACGGTGACCAGGTCCGCATGCCCGCCGTTGGATGCGACCCGGTCGCCCGGCTTGAATTGCTGCACGCCCGGGCCGCAGGTGAGGACGGTGCCCGCCGAACAATAGCCCATCGGCATCGGCGCATCGAGCTTGGCGCGCACTTGTTCGACCGTGCTCCACAACCCTTCGTTGCGTACTTTCTCTAATACGCGACGCACATGATCCGGACGCGCCTTGGCCTTGGCGAGCAAGGACTTTTGCGCCAGTTCCCGCGCGGTCTTCTCCGTCCCCGCGGAGATCAACGAGGCGCGGTTGGCAATCAACACGTGACCGGCTGGGACGGTTGGGCGGGGAAGGTCTTCCAGCGACAACTGACCTGTGCCGATGTTCTGGACAAGTCGTCTCATGGTTCTCCGTTTCTCTTGTTGCGCCCGGATGGCGTCTCGCTGTCGCACGAACATCGGAGCGGGCCGAAGCACCGTGGTGCGATCGTGGCCCGCGAAGCCTCTCTCGGCACGTCAAGAGTCAGCTTGTCGGCTTTCGCTCCACGCGGCGGGGCGTTGCGGCACAGCATTCGCAAAGCCGCAGACGACGGTGACGGTTCCAGTAGTACGAACGTCCGCGGCGGGTGCGGCATCAGGTCCAGGCAATGAAGCTCGCAATTTTAGGTCTCCCCGCCGCACCGACAAATAGCAATTCACTGCCGGAAACATGTGCCTTGCTCGCACGCGTCGTGCATCAGCCATGGGGCGTATTCCCACGTAGAGGCCGAGCCCCAGCCTGGCGAGCCGGAATGGCGTTTCAGCCGTTGGGCGGTAGCCAAAGTTTCGTTGCTAGCAAGGCAGGCCGGACGCAAACTCGCTCCGGCGGAGATGCGAGGTGCCTTGTGAGTACACCGCAAACGATCGCGACACCGGGGCCTTCGCGGAATGGTTGTGTGTTCCTGAACAATCCGGGCTCACCTTCGCACCGTCGTCGGTCGAAGAACGACGGACGACCAGAAATGACCTCGCCGGGGAGTGCCACGTGCCGCCGCGCCGAGTGGCGTGAGACCGTTGCGTTGCGGTGCGGTGCGGCAGGTCGTTCACCCGGCGCGGGCCTGCGGTTTGGGCTCGGCGCGGGGCGCCCCACCAAGATCGGCCGCATGGATTGTCAGCGTCCGCCCGGTCTCCAACGCTTCCTTGGTCCGCAGGAACAGGTGTGCCGTGTTTACGATGCGTTCGAGCTGTGCCCGGTGGTCGTACGGCTGATTATGAAACGTCGTACGATAGGCGCCCAGAATGTTGTCGCGATGTCCATGGTCGCGATGGCGCCCTCGATAACACCGCTTTTTGTCGACGATTTCGACCGTCAAGCTGGCGAAATCCTCCAGGACCGCCAGGCAGTTGCCTTGATGGGCGCTGAATCGCTCCCTGACCCCATCAAACGTATGTCCCTTGGCCGAAAACGTGATCACGCCGATCGATCCATCACCGAAGACGTAATTCACGGCGATGTCGACGTCGCTTGACCGGGCGCTGACCGGCGTGATCTGGATGGGGAACGCGCGCGGCCCCAGCAAGACGTAGAGGAAGTCGGTCCAATGGCAGAGATTGCCCAGCACCCGGCCCCCTTCACGCGGATGGAAGTACCAGTGATCGGGATCAATTTCATGGCCGGCCACGAACCAGTTGTAAACGCCGGCGCCGGGCTGTTCGTCCAGTGCACGGCGCAATGTCCTTCCCAGCTTGCTGCCCGGGCGATTGAACCCCAGGTAGACGCGGCCTCGAGTTTCCTGCATGGCTCGGGTCAGGCGATCGAGTTGGTCGTCATCCACGACATGAGGTTTCTCGATGTACACGTCCTTGCCATGCTCGAGGCCGCGGATTGCATACTCGGCATGCGAGGCGTGATTCGAGGCGATATACAGCAAGCGAATATGGTCATTCTCGAGCAGTTCCTCGGCATCCGTGGTATGCAGGGGGGCTCCGTAGTGACGTGCCAGCGACGCGGCGCGATGCGGGTTCTTGTCCATGCAACCGCCGATGACCCGACCCTGGGCGCGATGCAAGAAGTAAGCAATGTTGGCGAAAGCGTAGTTCCCGCAGCCGATCAAGCCCACCTGTTGTGGCTTCTCCAGCCGATGATGGCTGGTGGGTAGAACATCGAAGTGACGGCTCTGATGCCGATGGGCCTGGACTTTCGCCCAGGTCCGACGCCATCCGAACATCTGACCGTACCGCCAGACTTTTCGAACTTTGAACGGGATGGACGCGGCGTTGTAATCCATGGTTTCTCTTCCTGCCTGCTGTGACGAGTGCGATCAGGCGGCGAGCCGCCGCGTGGTGGGTGATTCGAGGGCCCGGTGGAACAACTGCCGGTTCTGCTCGATGACTTGCTCCCTGGAGGCGTGACTGCGGGCGAATGCGCGAGCGCCGGCTCGCCAGGCCGCGAAGTGCTCCTGGTCCATCTCCAGCGCCTCTTGAATCGCTGATTGGAATTGCCCGCATTCATCGAGTGGCAGGTCCCAACCGGCTTGCCCTGCCGCCAGGTTTCGCCAGGGAGTCCGGTCGCTGATCAGGGCCGGGCAGCCGGCGGCGAGCCCTTCCACGATAGCGTGGCCGAAGTTCTCGCCGGTTGTCGGTGAAAAGAGAACGTGATAGCCGGCCAGCAACGCGGGAATGTCGGACGCCGGAACCGGTCCCAGAAATCGAGCCGAGACGTTGTCGGGAAGTTGGCGGGCCAGGGCGTGGCAGGCCTGCCAATACGCGTCATCGTCCGGCGGTCCGGCGATATCGAATTGGACCGCTCCACGAAAGGCGTGGTTCAACATGCGTAACGCGCCGGCCGTGTTTTTGACCGCGCTCACTCGCCCCAGACAGAGCAGCTTCAACTGACCGGCCTGCTTCCGGCAGGGGGCGACTGTCGTCGAACGGTCTGCTACGCGGGCGAGGTTGGCTGCCATGGCGACTTGGGCCTGGGGGCCCATTTGGCGAACGATGTCGTCCCGTTCATGGGGGCAGACGGCTTGCCAGAGGACGTCCTGATGGAGGGACAGCAACTGACTGGCGGCCAGGTAGCCGCGCTTCCGGGTGGACTTGAGGGCAAATGCGCCGGCAGCACATTCGCCCCGGGGTGCCACCACCACCGGGCGTTTGGGAATCCACCCAAGGCGTCGCAGGAGCAGCGGGAATGCAGAAAAGCGGGGCGAGAACAGGCTGTTCAGGTAGAGCAGATCGTGGTCCACGTCGCGTATCGCGCGGGCCAACCTGCGGGACGCTCCGTTGCCGCCAGACACGTAAAACACGTCGACCCCTTCCCGCGTTGTCCAAACGTCGGATGAGATACCGGTGTATGGTGTTCGCTCCTTGAGATCACGATCGCGGGTGATGATCTTGAAGTCGAATTCGGCACTGAGACTGGCGGTCAAGTTGCTGAGCGTCACGATGGGCCCGCCGGCTTTGTAGCCGGGCAAGTAGTAATCACAGCAGGTCAGGATGGTCGGCCGTTTCATGGAGTCCTCATTGGATTGCTGCGGTCGTTTGCCGGACAGGCCGCCGCACCACGGTTGTGGCCGGCGGATGTTGACCACTGCGAGCCAGCAATTGGCGGCACGCCTGATACACTTCGGCAACCGAGATTCGGCGCAGGCATTCGTTGTCTCGATCCGCGCACGCGACCAGCAGGCAGCCCTCGCATTCGAGCGGCTTGCGGAGAACGATGTGGTGCGACCCGAGCGGAAACCACTTGCCGGGCCAATCGCGGGCGGAAAAAAGGGCGACGCAAGGTACGTCGGCGGCGGCCGCCAGATGCATCGTTCCGGTGTCGTTGCCCAGGTAGAGCGCGCAACGCTCAAGTGCCGCGGCGGACTGGCCGAGCGTCAGTTGGCCGGCGGCCACGTACCCCCGACCCCACCGGGCAACAAGCGACTCGGCCTGCAACCGGTCCTCCGGCCCTCCGAATACGACCGGCCACAGGTCGACGTCGCGGATCAATTGTGCCACAACCTGCTGGTAGCGATCGACGGGCCACTGCTTGGCGGGCATCTTGCTGCCGATTCCCAGCCCGATCCAGGTTCGCCGACCGCAGTCGGGCTGGCGATCGATCCACGAGGCGACGTCGCGTCGCGTCGCGGCGGTCGTTCCCACATCGGCGCGACTAGCGTCGAGGACCGGCACCGGCAGCCCGGACGCCGCCAGCCGGTCGAGCAGATTCTGGGCTTCCAGTGGCTGCGGCTGCAAAGGCCTCGCGGACGCTGCTTGTGGAGCGGCGGGCTGGGGCGGTTCCCAGTCGGCGCCGAGGATCGTGCGGATCCCGGCGAGCCGGAAGAAGCGCAAGTCGCGCTCCACTTCGGCCGGCGTTCGCCGAGTGGGCGGCAGATAGACGAGTTGATCGAACGCGTGGTACCGCAGGGTGGCCAACAGCCGGCCATAGTCGAGAAGTTTACCGGCCAGCGGCACGGTCGACAGGGCTCCCCGGTAGTGCAGGAAGCCGTCGAACAGCCCCGTATCGCGGAGGAGGTCGCTGGCCGCCAGTTCACGTGACTGCGGGGACTGATTGCAGAGCAAGCTCAGGTGAGCGTCCGCGAAGTGCTCGCGCAGAAACCAGAGCGCCGGCAGAGCGATCAGCGAGTCGCCCAGGTTGCCGATTCGAAATACGAGAATTCGTTGCCTGGTCATCTTACGGCGTCGTCCTCATCGGTTGCGGCCGCTCGACAGGTGCCGGACGGTAGCCCGCCGGCGAGCCTCCACGGCGCACGGCAGTGGCTCGACCCCGCGCCGGTCCGCGATGACTCAGCCAAACCGAAATGGCCCCAGCGTACGTCACGCAAATGAAGACCGTGCCGACAAAGTCCGCTGCGAACCAGCCGTCCAGACGGAACCCCATCTTGATGCCGATAAAGATGCACGGCAGGTAGAGCCACTGGCCGCGTTGCATGGTGCGCAGGGCAAAGCGGGATAGCATGGCGAACAACAGGCCGATGTAGATCGAAACGCCGACGACCCCCGCCCAGCCGACATTCCAGTACGCTTCGGCAAAGACCCCGATGCCCGTCGATCCACCCCGGTGACCGTAGGCCAGTTGCGTCACTTCGACGCCGATGCGGGTCATGTTCGGCTTGCCCGGCCAGAGCGCCCGAGGGATGAATGAATAGACTGCCAGGGAGAGTGAGTCCGAGGCGTGGCCGGCGTCATGACGCCGCATCACAAGAGCCTGGATATTGGCGTAGCAGAGCCGTTGCCACCACGCCTGGGCGATCTGCCCTTCGGACAGCGTGCCGTTCCTGAGGGCTTGCACCGCTTCGCCGGCCACCTGGAAGCGCAGACTGAGCGGTGCCTCGTAGAAATTGCCGACGCGGTCAATTAACTCGATCCGACTCCAGGTCACCATGGGTGTCAACACGATGTACGTCACGCTGACGACGACAATCGACAGGCACAACTCGCCCCGTCGCCGTGAAGCGAGAAATCGTCCCAGGGCGGCAAGAATCAAGACAACCAGGAACGCTTGCTTGCTGAAGCGCGCCAAACCGACGGCGACCTCCAGCGTAAACAGACAGAAGAAGGCAGTTCGCCAGGCGGTCGACGTCCGCGAGAGGTAGGCGGTGGTCAGCACGGCGAGTGTCGCGAAACTTTCCAGCGAATAGACGCTGCCCGGCAGCATGACATCCAGCAGTCCGAATTCGTAGGGCAGGGCGACCAGGTACTTCACCGGCAATCCGATGGCAAGGAAGACCAGCGTGGCTGCTTTCGCTTCCGCCTGGTGTGGGGCGGCGCCGGTGGCCCCCAACCGGAGACGGTTTCTGGTCGGCTTGGTGAGCCCAAGCCCGATCAGAAACACGCTGCTGATGACCAGGAGCCCAACGGCGTTCAGCAAGTTGGTGCGCCACAGGTCGTCCGCCAGGAGGGGCACGCGGTCGAGATGCCGGACCGCTTCGTCCTGTCCGAACGTGTAGATCAACGGCCCCAGTCCGAAGTAGGCGGCGGATGCCGCCAGAAACCAGGGGACCGGCGTCCAGCAGGCCATCGGTTCCGCCTTGCAGATGCTCCAGGCGGTCCGCAGGCAGCCCAGCAGCAGGAAGATTGGTCCGATCGCGTTGATGGGCGCGTCGTGCGAGTTCTTCTGCAACACGCCGCAGGCGAGATACGCGACCACCAGCACCAACAGTGCCACCGCCAACTGCTTCAGCGGACGACATGCGGCTTGCCAGGCGTCTCTTGCGGGGGCGGTATGAATCATGGGCGGGGGGACGCGGGTACGGCAGGTCATCGGGTGTGTCGAAGGCGAAGTGTTTGGCTTGGCGAACGCTCGGTGCCGCGCGGATCAGACCAGCAGCGAATTGACTGCGTCCAACATCGACCGCAACCGGTCCTGGTTGCTGTAGCCACTGGACTGGCAGCGGCGCCGGCCGGCGGCCGCAATCCGTTCGCGCTCCGTCCCGTGTGCCAGGTAGTAGCGGACCTTGTCGGCAAGTTCGTCGTCGCAACCGAAAAACTCGGCCTCTTCTCCTTCCGCGAACAGCCCTTGATGCTCCTCGGTTCGCTCCGCCAGCATGAAACCTCCACAGGCAGGGATCTCGATGCTGCGCGTCGTCTGCAGGTCGCGATTGATCTTGCGGAGGAAGCAGAGGTTGATATCGAAACAACAAACGGCCGTGACGTAATCCTCTGCCCAGATGCTCCGTCGTTCGAGCAACAACCGGTCGTGGCGCAGGCCGCACCGGTTCCAGCCCGGGCCCCAGATGCGAACCGGCGTGTGGCGTTGGGCGACTGCATACATCGACTCGGCGCGGGCCGCCTCGTACGCACCCACGAAACCGACGCCGCCGCCCAGGCGAGACCGGTCGCCCGCCGTTACCGGCACGGGACGATGTGTCTGCGGGTCATAGGCGTTGCCGACGAACACCGCGCACCGGCAACCCATTTGCTCGAGTTCCTCGACGCCATACGACTTGGTCGTGAAGAAGATGTCGTAGAGCGGTAGGTGGTCGAGGAACTGGTGAGATTGATTGTGGGCCGGGAACATGTCGTCCGGCGAGTAGCCGACCAGCCGGCAATCCGGTTGGCAACGCCTGACCTGTTCGAGCGTCTCGCGGGTGATGGTCAGACCCTTGTCGATCCAGAGGATGTCGAACGGCCGACCTTGGCATTGGCGGACGATCTGGCGGTTGGCCGAGGCCAGGTCGCCCGGCCCCAGCAGTTTGCGCCGCAGGCGGTAAGCGAGCGTCCGTTGTCTCTGCCGTACGGCGGACGTTACCGTGTTGATCGGCACGACACGGTGTCCCAACGATTGCAGCGATCGCATCCGCTGCAGGCAGGTCGAGCCGCGATCGAGGGGACCGACGTAGAGGATCTTCAGTTCGACGGGCATGTCGATTCCATTTCGGTGAGTGCGATGTCAATCCAATCGGACGGAGAAACCAGCGAGTCACGGATCGCTCCGTGAGTGCGTCCGATGTTCGCTGAGCGACAGCCGGATTTCGTAGCGGTTATTCGTGGCATGAGGCTAGGCAGCCGTTCCTCGGGCGGTGGCGGGGGAGGTGAGGATACCGGCCATTTCCAACACCTCCGACCAGCGTGCTTGATAGGTGTGTTCGCTGAGACAGCGAGCCCGGCCGGCCTGGCGGATCGCTGCCGCCTGCTGTGGGTTGGCCAGCAGCCTGCGGATCGTTGCGGCGCAATCGTCCGCGTCGCGATAGGTGACGATCTCCTGGCCAAGGCGAAAGACGAGTTGGAGTTCCGGATTGTCCTGGGTCAGGTAGAGGCCGCCGCTGAGGGGCACTTCGAAGTCACGCCCCTTCAGGCAAGTCAGTTTCCTTGAATAGCCGATTCCGCCGAAGCCCAGGTTGATTCGGCTGCGCGAGTACAGTCGGACCATCTCCTCGTCACTGAGCGGTCCGTTGGACCAGCCCTTCCCAAAGCAGGCGACGGAGATTCCCTGCTGTTGCAACTTCCTGATGAAGGTCGGACGCCAGCCGTAACGGGCTCCCACAAAGCTGACGTCGAATTCGAATGGATCATCGTAAGGGCGATGCACGTCGGGGTGCCCGGCCTCCGGCCAGAATTTCGCCAGGCCTCCGTGGACGGCGTACTTGACGACCGAATCCGGGGCATTGGTCAGGTTGAGGTCGACCGCGTGGGCGATCGCCGCCGGCGACTTGTAGCGTCCACCGATGCGGGGCCCCGGGAAATTGACCTTGTCATCCCAGCAGAAGTTGAAAACCGCGGCGCCCGCCGCTGCCATCGTCTGCAACGTTTCCGGGCTCGTGTTGTGTCCGGAGAGGTAGCCGACCACCGCATCGACCGGCCGGCGATTGTTGGCGGCATGGAATGCGTCGAGCATGCTGGCTTGCATCCGATCCCGTTGTTGCAGCCAATCTTCGCACCCTTCATCGTAGCCTCGCGAACGCCACTCGAATTCCGTCACCTCGCCAAACGGCGCCAGCGCGGTGGGCAGAATCGACTCCCAATTCGAGACGGCGTAGGCCAGGAAGAGGTGCAGTTCACCCGGCGGCTTGGGCCACCGCCGGTCGGCCCGCGAGGCCAGACGGTCTCGCAGTTGGGCCTGCAGTTGATCCGGCGTAAGGGACGAGATTCCTAGTTGCCGGGCCCGTCGTTCGTAGCGCCGCTGTCCGAACGCCGCTCGCCGCTCGTGAATCCGAGCTTTGACTCGAGCGTTCACTTCAACAGCCGGCCCAACGTTCTTGAGGTACGACGTCACTTGCGGAATCGCCATGATTGCCTCGTTCTGGATACCTGGTTGCGGTTGCTGCGCGTCAACGTGCGGACCGTCCCGTTTCCTGCTGCATCCGCCAGTTTCGTAGGTCATGCTGTGCATGACGTCAGGCGGTCCGGCATGCTGCAGGAACGCGTCATCAACGACTTCCCGCACCCCCGTACCGCTGAGTGGATGGAAGGTGTTCTTGGCTCATCTCTTAATCGCGAAAGGCGGCCCGCCAGTCCTCGCGAACCGCCAGCCAGTTGGCGTACTGGAAATTCTCATGGGACGCTTCGTAACGCGACTGAAAACGGACTCCGGCAGGATGGATCTTGCCGAGCGTATAGCCGAGCGGTTGCAGTAGTGAGAACGCCTCCATCAGGAACCGTTTGGCGTCAATCCAGGTCCCGCCGTACTCGAACTGAATGCAGCCGATCGCCTGCCTGGCCAGTTGTTGCCGGCATCCCGCCAGGACGTCCAACTCGGCCCCCTCGACGTCCAGCTTCATCACGTCGATCTCGGCAACTCCCCGTTCGCGGCAGAATGCGTCCACCTGACAGACGACGATGTCCTCCGTTGTCGCAGGCCGCGCGTCGTGAAGCGTCTGACGGTCGAAGACCGAGTTGGAACCCGCCAGTTCGCCATGCACGTGCAGCGAAGCGTGCCCCTGGGATGCACCACATCCGGCGCGCACGGGGACGATGTCGATATTCGCCGGTCGAGCTGCCGTTCGTCGGCAGAGCCGTTCGAACGTCCCGCCACACGGCTCGAAGGCGTAGATCGTCGAGCCGGGTGTCAGACGCCGGCTGATGTCGAGTGACCAGTCGCCGACATTGGCTCCAATATCGAAGACGATCACCGGTCGGCCCGCCAGGTGACGGCAGGCCTGATCACGCACCAGTGATTCTCCGTTGCAACGCGGGTCGCCATTATTTTCCCCCGCCGCCCGGTTGAGGATATGGCGTCCCAGGCGGAATCGCTGTTGGGTGGTCAGGCACGTTTCCAGCGGGTAGTCGAGCGTCGCTCGCACCACACGCTTGAGAGCTTGGGAAATCACAGGGGCTCCTCCTTGTCGGTCTGCAGGCGAAGTTACGCCCACCCGGGAGACTGGAAGGCGGGCGAGTCGGCGCGGAGAAACATCACATCACACTGGGCCAGTTGGCGGTCGCGCGGCCTCTGGGCATAGCTGCAAATGTCGTAGACACGAAACCCCTGCGCCGCGACATGACCGATCACCTCATGCGCCAGTGGTCCGTTGTCGTAAATTTCTTGAATGGATAATTCCAGCAGCAGCAACTCGGCGTCTCGCAGGCACCGGACAGCACCGCGGAGCACTTCGAGTTCGTAGCCCTGCACGTCCGCTTTGATAAATTCGGGCGGTGGGATTTGCCCGGTTGCGACGAACGAGTCCAGGGTCCGGATTTCGATCTCACGCCGTACCGCCTGGTCACTCCGACTGTATTCACTGCGATGGAAGCTCGATTGGTCCCCGTGCACCCAGATCGGCTGCCGGCCTGGTTCGGCGCCGATTCCGCCCAGCCAGTAGGTGACACTGCTGTGCTGGCCTGCCAGCGCCCGTAGTTGGGGTTCGTTGGTTGGCAACGGATCGACCAGGAAGTAGCGGGCGTCGGGCAGAACCTGCAGGCATTCACGGCACCAGCTTCCCGTGGCGGCTCCGATATCGACCACCGTACGGGGGACGATTCCGTGGCGGCCCAATTGCTGCAGGGTCGCCGCAAAGCCGCGCGGCCCCCAGTTCGCATTGATGACCTGGAGCCCGATCCGTCGCAGGGCGTGGTTGACGACCCCTTTGGCAACATTTCGCAACACTAGGGGGACTCCTCTTGCGGGATGGTCGGCCGTTGCCCCGCGGCCGCTCGCTTCGTCCCCGATGCCACGAAAACTCGGGTGAAGATTTGGTTGGTCCGACCGGTCTCCGCGATGCAGTAGACCTTGAGCCCGGCCCGGATCGCCTGCCAGACACACCAACGGGCCGTTGACTTGAGGCTGTAGCCCCAGGGCACAGGTCCCATTTCTCGCGACTCACTGCCCTGGATGCCGCACAACTCCAGCAGATGGGAGAGCGAATGATCCTGAAAGCAGACCTCGTGCGTGAAGTCGCCGTAACGTAATTCCGAACCCCAGGGGGTGGCGGCGTTGGGGGTTTGCAGAATCAGCCGACCGCCAGGTCGCAGCGCATTGGCACAGCCATCAAGGAATGCCAAAACTTCGTCCTTGACCAGATGCTCAATGATGTCGAATCCCGTGATCAGATCAAATTCGGAGGACACCGATGCAAGGTACTCCAGCACGTCCGCCTGATGAACCTGCTCGCAGACCTGCCGCGCCAAGCGAACCTGTTCCGGGCTGACGTCGACGCCTGTCAGGTTGGTGTAGCCGCGTGACTTGTAGAAGTGGAGGAGTTTGCCGTTCCCGCAGCCGACATCCAGAATTGCCGCTTCCCGGTCCTCGGGAAGCCAGCCCCGCAGGTACCAATCGTAAGCCCGACCCCATTGAGCCGCCTGCCGCGCATCAAACGTCGCCGCCGCCTGTTGGAACTTTGACGCGTAACTGTCGTAGATGCGTGACCGGTAGACTGCCGTTGCGTTCATGAGATTCCTTTCTCATTCGGGCCCAACAACCCGCTCGGTACGAAGTCGCTCGACGGTTCCGCCTGACTCGAATCCTGCTGCAGCGAGTCGACGATCGTCGAGCAGCCATCCATGACCGCCGGTCGATCGGGAACGCCACGTTCGTGGTGGCAGAGTGAGGTAGCCGCCGCCGACCACCGGCCCCACGGCGTGAGTCCGGCCGCCAAATCATACTCGAAGCAACCCATCGCACGAAGTCTGATTTGCTCGACCCTGGTGCTAGCGATGCTGGCCGTCCGGACGCTTACATCAATGCGTCTGACGTCGGTTTGGTGCGGAAGGCACGTGTGCGGTCGAGCAGCCGCGCGGATTCAGCGCGGGCCGCGGTGGAGAGGAGCCATAACAGGGCGGCGTAGAGCATCGCAAACGCCACCACCCCGGTCGCGAACCGGAACCACGTTGTCGGTTCGACCGACAGCCGCAGCGGCGTAGCCAGGAGTCCGGCCAGTGCGGCGGCGGCCAGCACGCTGCAGGATTCTCTGGTAATGGCGCGGAGATCGGCGGATGTCAGGTTGAGCAGTCGAGAAAACGCGAACGGAAAATACCAGCCGGATACGGCCAACATGGCCAGCAGCGGTGCCAGCGCCACGCCTGTCAGCCCCCAGTACTTGGCCCCGCAGATCATGAGCGGGATGGTAACGGCGCCTTGCGCCAAGGCTGCCAGGCTGTTGTTGCGGATATTGCCCAGCGCGAAACAGAGGTTCGACAGCATATTGGACACAACGGTGACGATCAGCGTGATCGCGATCAGGAAGTTAACCGTCGTCCCGGCATAGAACGTGGGGCCGACCCACAACGTAACGAAGGCACCATTAAAGATGAGCACGCCGGCCCCCAGCAGTCCGAGAAGCCAAAGAATCAACCGCACCAGTCGTAACAGTATCGTGCGGGCCTGAACTTGCCCACCGGAACCGACCAGGTGGGCGATGGACGGCATGAAGGCGACTGCCGGTCGGTCGGCGAGCGTGCGGCTGATGTCAGCCGCCTTGCGTGTTAAGACCAGTACGGGAGCAACCTCGGCCCCCAGGAATCGGGTCAGAACAAATGCATCCAGGTTGGTGGCGATCACGTTGGCGCCGCGCCCCAGGAAGGTGAACGACATCAGTTTCGACAGCGTCCCCACGCGGCAGAACGAGGGGCGGTACGAGTATGTTTCGTTTCTGTATCGCCAGGCCAGGTAGCCGACATTGCCGATGGTCAGGCCGCCGCCGCGCACGAGCAGGCCGAGCGGGATCGCCGGTAGTCCCACGCCCTGGTAGAGGAAGACGGCGGTCGCCACCAAGCTGCCGACCGTGGAGACGACGAAGATCACGCCCACGGCCACGCTGCTTTGCAGCCCCTGGTTAAATGCAGTAATGCCGTACGAGAAAATCATCAGCGCCGTTCCTGTCACGGCCAACAGGTAGGCCCGCTCCAGCGTCGCGGTTTCGAATCCGCCGCCGAGTTGCAGCCAGTCGAACAGGAGACCGGTGGTCCCGATTCCAACCGACAGGACGGCGACCGAGATAACGGCTGAGATCAGCACGCCGCCGGTCAGCAACGCATTCAGTTCGTCCACACGGCCTTTCCCGTAGGCCGTCGCGGAACGCTGTTGAAGCACGGTCGAGAGGCCGGGATCGATCACCGTCAGCCAGGCGACGACGTTCCCCGTCGCCAGCCAGGCCCCATAAAGTTCGAGCGGAATGAAACGCAAGTAGAGCGGGACGAACACGACGCCCGACACCATGGCCAGGGCGATGGAGACATAGTGAAAGAACAGATTCCACTGCGTCGTGCGGCGACGACTGCGGGTTGAGTTCATGACGATGCCAGGGTTGCCAGACGGTCCATGAAAACCTGCATCGGCATGCTGGTGCGGCGGCTTGCCCGACCCAGCCGCCAACCTCTGACGCGCATCAGATCGCGGAGGATCAGGTTCATGCCGTGCAATGTTTTCCAACTTGCCAGCCGCGATACGGGAAATCGAACGCGCCCGAGTGTTTGCCGCAACTGCTTCCGCCCCACGCGGGCATCGACCAGGCAGGTCAAGAACCAGCGGACGAACTCGTCGCTGAATTTCTCGCGGACCAAGTCAAGTTCGCGAATCGGCCGCAGGTCGGTGTTGTCCAGGACGCCCAGTGCGCAAAGGTGGATGAAGCCGTGATTCCAACTGGGGACGCCGTACTTGGCCGCCTGCAACTCTTCCAGTTCGCGGCCGCGCATGACACAAGGGGTCGCCAGCCCGGCCACCGTCCCCTGGCAAAGCAGCATGGCATAGGGAAGGTACAGGGTGATGAAGAGCGTCCGGTTGTGATCGTCGAGCCAATGCTGGGCGTCGCACCATTCTTGCGCGCGGGCCAATGACTGACGAAAGCGTTCGGTAAAGCGATAGCAGTGGTTGCTCAGATGCTGGGGCGCGAAATCGTCGATCTGTTGGAACGAGAGCTGCCGGGCAGCGACGGGCTGCGGTGCGGGGAATCGGGCCAGGTGGCAGGCACGCTCTGCCTGCTCGGAGAAGATCAAGCTGGAATCGAGCCTGGCCAACAGCAGTTCGGCGTCCAGGCGACGAATCTCCAGGTAGCGGTCTTCCAGGCTCCAGGGAAAAAACAGGTCGTCGTCGGCGTTGATCATCACCACTTCGTTCGGCTGAGCCTGCTCGCAAATAGACGAGTACCAGTTTTCCGCCGCCGGCAGGGTCGTTTCGCGAAAGAGGATTTTCCACGAGAACTGCCGATGCTGCGCGAAGCGATCGACGATGGACTGAATCTCCGCCTTGGCCGGTGGGTAGTTGTTGACGACGACGACCCGAATCGGCTCGTCAATCCGCTCCGTACGGCACTGGACCAGGCTTTGCAGGACCCACCGCAGGCAGGCATTGCGGCGGTAGGTTGGAATCACGATCAACATGTTGAGTACCCCTGGGGCGGCTCGACAGCCATGACGCCAAGTCGCCAGTAACGGCGGTCGGCTCACGGCGGTTTTGGTTTGCGGCCGTCTGGCTGCCGCTGCTTGCAGGAAGTTGTTTGCGACCAGTTCTTATCTGTCGTTGCGTGGAGACCGAGCCATTCAGGCGGAACTGACGGTCGACGTTGGTGTGGTCGCGCGGCGGATCCCTTCCGCCAGCGTGACGCGGGGGCGCCAACCTGGAACAAGTGGCTCGCGATCCCAGGGATGCATCACCTCTCTCGTCCGATACGGCCGCCCGCCCCAGGCGATGTCGAGTTCAACATTGGCAATTTGGGCATACATGGCGACCAGCTTCCGGAGCTGCACCGGCTGTCCTGATCGTACGGCAAAGTGCTCACACGGCGCGCCCAGGCCGGCGAGCAGCCGCTGGGCTGCCGTCATGTACGCGGCAACCACGTCGTCGATGTAGACCAGGTCTACATGCTGTTCTCCGGGCGACATCGCCAGCGTCATGCCCGACACCGCCGCGCGCTCGAGAAGCGACATGAGTTTTCCCCGCGGGTCGTGCGGGCCGTAGGTGTCGAACAGGCAGAGATGGATGACGCGCAGCCCCGCCGCTTCCACGTAATAACGCACGATCGACTCAAACGCCTGCTTGGTCGCCGCGTAGAGATTGACCGGGTTGTAGTCCTGGTTGTCGTAGTGCTGCCAGAAGGTGCCCGTGTTGATGAGTTGCCGGCAACCGTGGCGGGCCATCGCGTCCACCAGGTGCGTGGCGAAGACGACGTTGCTGGTAAGCAACGAACCAACATCCTCCGGGCGATGATCGCCGGCCACTTGGGCGGCGAGATGAAAGACGATGTCCGGTTCCGCCGCCCCCACGATCTGCTGCAGGCACCGGCCGGTGCCGTCGTGCTCCCGAATGTTGATGTCGTGTTGCACGGGAGTCAGCAGCCCCAGGTTGGAAGATGGCCGGACAATCGCCTCGACTTCCCAGCCGGACTCGACCAGGCACCGGGCCAGCCGGGAGCCCACGAATCCCGTGGCGCCCGTCACCAAAGCTCGACCTGTTGCCGCTTTCGCCACGTTCACGCGACCTCCTTCGTCCCATGGCCTGTTCCGTCGACTGCCTTCGTCAGGCGGCCGATTCCGCCAGTTTGTCTCCGTGACAGCAGGCGCGAATCGCATCGGCGATGAACGCCAACTGGTGTTCCGTCAGTCCGGGGTACACGCCCACAAAGATGGCGTGATTCATCAGGCGGTCGGCGCCGGCCAGGTCCCCTACGACGCGGAAGGGTGGGTGACCCGTGGCGGCCGGACGCTTGTCGTACTCCCGGCGGAGTTGTACCAAGGCGGGCTGCCGTACCAGGTTTCCACCGAACAACATCCGGTTGCCGATCTTGTGCCGGTCCAGGGCATGGGCCAGTTCCGTGCGCGTGCAGGGCGCCTGTTCCTTGACAATCAGCATGAAGCCGAACCAACTGGGAGCGACGTGAGGGGCGCCCGGTTGCCAGTGGAATGAACCGTCGCTCCAGCCGGTGGCGTGTGTCGGCAGCATGAAGTCGAAATGGTCTTCGAGGTCTGCCAATGCCTGCCGCAGGTAGTTCCAGTTCTCAATCCGGGCGGCCACGAAGTCCGGCAGCTTCTCCAACTGAACTCGACCGATGGCCGCCTGCGGGTCCGTCGGTTTGAGGTTGTAACCGACGTGGGTGTAGATGTACTTGTGATCGTAGCCTGGCGGGAGTTCCCCCAACTGCCAGCCGAAGCGCTTGCCGCAAGTGTCGTCGCAGCCGCTGTCGCACCAGCAGTCGCGCCCCCAATCTCGGAAGGACTCGACCAGCGTCTTCAAACGGGGGTTGCGAACCACGTTGACTGCGCCCCCTTCACCCATCGTGATGTGGTGCGGCGGGTAGAAGCTCTGAGTGCTGAGGTCGCCAAAGCTGCCAGTCAGTTCGCCGTCGTACCGGCTGCCCAGGGCATCGCAGTTGTCTTCCAGCAGCCACAGTCCGTGGCGGCGACAAAACTGGCTGACCGCCGTCAGGTCGAAGGGGTTGCCCAGCGTGTGGGCCATGAAGACCGCTTTCGTCTTGCCCGGGACAAAGGCATCCTCCAACTGGTCAACGCGAGCGTTCCCGGTAAGGGGATCGTTGTCGATGAAGACCGGCACGGCCCGGTTCTGGAGGATCGGCGAAACCGTGGTGGGGAAGCCGGCCGCGACCGTGATCACTTCGTCGCCGGGCAGCAGCCGCCGCTCGCCGAGCTGCGGTGACGTCAACGCCGAGACGGCCAACAGGTTTGCCGACGAACCGCTGTTGGTGAGCAGCGAATTGCGTACACCCAGGGTTGCGGCCAAGGACCGTTCGAAGGCGTCTCCCTCCGGTCCCAAGGTCAACCAGAAGTCGAGCATGCTGCGGACCCCCGCTTCGACTTCACGCTCGTCATAGACGCGCCCCGCATAGGGAACCGGGTCTTGTCCGGCCGCGAATGCCGGCGCCTGTTGACGTTTGCGGACCAGTCGGCGTGTCAGTTCGAGGATCTGAGCGTATTCCGGTTCTTCCGTTTCCATCGCGATGCCATCCGTGGCTGTGGGGCGTTCAAGGAATCACTGTCGGTACCATCGCCATGCGTTCCGGCAAACATATGCACCGCCTGGGGCAAGTTCGCCACAACGGCTTGCGGCACCATGACGTGCACTGATCGGTTGTTCGTTCATGTATCATCCGGACGAGTCTCTAGGCGGCCGGCTGATGCGTGGCGCCGGGAGGTTCTCGGTGATTGGCCGCCCACGCCAGCCCGGCGGCTTCGGCATCCGCCTGGTATTGCCCGAGTTGCCGGTCGGTGATCGCGCGCATCTCCGCCTGACGATGGAATGCCCGGTACCAGGAAACCGTCTGCTGTACCGTGGCGGCGACGTCCCAGACTGGGCGCCAGGCGAGGCGAGTGTGGGCTTTTGAGCAATCGAGCTGCAGCAGATTGGCTTCGTGCGGCTGTTGTTCCTGGCTGGCGACGACCGTGCCCCGACCCCAGGAGTGGACGAGCAGTTCGGCCAGCTCGCGCACCGTCGTGACGGACGTTGGATGCGGGCCGAAGTTCCATGCTTCGGCGAACCGCTCTCCGTGTGGTTCGAGCATCCGGGCGGCCAGCAGCAAGTAACCGGCCAGCGGCTCGCATACGTGCTGCCAGGGACGGGTTGCGGCCGGATACCGGAGGGTCAGCGGGCGATCCGCCATGATGTTGGCGACGAAGTCGGTGACGATGCGATCGGCCGCCCAGTCGCCACCGCCGATCACATTTCCAGCGCGGGCCGTCGCCAGCCGTTGTGAGCCGTCCTGGTAGAAGGATCGCCGGTAGCTGGCCACAACCAACTCGGCAGCCCCCTTGCTGGCGCTGTACGGATCATGACCGCCGAGCGGGTCGTTTTCACGATAGCCCCAGACCCATTCGCGATTCTCGTAGCACTTGTCGGTCGTGACCACGACACACGCTTGTACTGCCGGAGTGACGCGGACCGCTTCCAGGAGGTTGACGACGCCGCCGACATTGGTGTCAAACGTGGTCTTCGGGTCGGCGTATGACTCGCGGACCAGCGGCTGCGCGGCGAGGTGAAAGATGATCTCCGGTTCCAGCTTGCGGACGTGGGCGATCAACTCCGTCCCGTTACGAATGTCCAGGGCCGTGTGGTCGATCGCATCCGCCAGGTGCAGCGTCGAAAACAGGTCCGGCGTGGTGGCGGGCGGGAGCCCGAGACCGTGGACGTCGGCACCAAGCCGAGTAAGCCAGTGACAGAGCCAGGAACCTTTGAAGCCGGTGTCACCGGTGACGAGGACACGGCGGCCGCGGTAGGCATCATTCAGCATGGCGTGGTGCAATTCTGCGAGGATGGAATCGAGTCTTACGTTCCGAAACGTGAGCGCCGTGCACGCCGGCTTCGCGAGCGACCACTGGGAACGCCGCCGCGCTGGGCACACTCGTTCATTGGCTGTGGCCCTGCCACGTCAAGCGGCCTGAGTTGTCATGGGCCGTGGTGAGGGCGGTGCCCCGGTAGAGGACGGCGAGTCGCTCCAGACGTGCCACGGTGCATTGCCGCTCGCCCAGAGCGTCTCCAGATGCTGTTTGTCACGGAGCGTATCCATCGGCAGCCAGAAGCCATGGTGCTTGAACGCCTGCAGCTCGCCGTCGCGGGCAAGCCGTTCCAGCGGAGCTTGCTCCCAGACCGTCCGGTCGTCATCAATGTAGTCGAAGATCGATGGTTCCAGCACGAAGTAGCCACCGTTGATCCAGTTCCCGTCCCCCTGCGGCTTCTCATCGAACTGTTCGACGGCCCCCGACGCTCCGATGCCCAACCGCCCAAACCGGCCGGCCGGCTGGACGGCCGTGACCGTCGCGGCCCGGCCGTGTTGGCGGTGGAACCGGAGGGATGCCCCAATGTCGATATCGCCGACCCCGTCGCCGTAGGTCAGCAGGAAAGTCTCGTTGTCGAGGTAGGGTGCAATGCGTTGGACGCGTCCACCCGTCATCGTCTCCGCGCCGGTGTCGATCAGCGTGATCCGCCAGGGTTCGGCACTGTTCTGATGGATCGACATGCGGTTGTTGGCCAGGTCCAGCGTTACGTCGGAGGAATGGAGCAGGTAGTTCGAGAAGTACTCCTTGATGATGTATCCCTTGTAGCCCAGGCAGATCACGAAATCGTGGATGCCGTGATGGCCGTACGTCTTGAGGATGTGCCAGAGGATCGGCTTGCCGCCGATTTCGACCATCGGCTTTGGTTTGAGCTGCGTCTCTTCGCTCAACCTGGTGCCGAATCCCCCGGCCAGAATCACTGCTTTCATGGACTACACTCCTCGATCTCAACATCCCTCGTACGACCGGCGCGCGGGCAACTGCGCAGCGGGCCGCCCTTCGTGGCGGGGATCGTACCCGTTTCGTTCCCTCGGGATCAAGACCGTTCTGCGGGACGGAAGATCAGGAGATCTGGGGGCTTCAGGCGGGGGAGAGGACGGCTTGGCGTCGGTACCACGCGACGGTCCGCCGCAGGCCCTCTTCCAGGCTCGTTGTGGCTCGCCAACCGAGTCTCGCTTCGGCGAGGCTCGTGTCGAGGCAGCGGCGGGGCTGGCCGTCCGGCTTCGAGGGGTCCCACTGCAACCTGCCCTGAAAACCGACCGCGTCGGCAATCAGTTCCATGAGTGTCCGAATGGTGATTTCGTCGCCCGACCCGAGGTTGACAGGAGTGGGAGTATCCAGCATCTCGGCGGCTCGGACCAAACCTTCCGCCGCATCGTCGACATACAGGAATTCTCGCGAGGCCGACCCGGTTCCCCAGCAGGTGACGGTGTCCTGCCCCGATGCGACGGCCGTCAAGCACTTGCGAATCAGGGCCGGAATCACGTGTGACGTCTGGAGGTCGAAGTTGTCGTGTGGACCGTAGAGATTAACCGGCAGGACGACGGCGCTCTGCAGGCCATACTCGCGGCGGTAGGCATCCAGCATGACGAAGAGGGCCTTTTTTGCGACACCGTATGGCGCGTTGGTCTCTTCGGGGTAGCCGTCCCAAAGCGACGCTTCTCGAAAGGGTACGGGCGTGTGCTTTGGGTAAGCACATACGGTTCCCGCCTGGACGAACTTGCGAACGCCGCGCAGCCGGGCCTGCTCGATGAGGTGCAAGCCCATCGACAGGTTGGCATAGAAGAAACGCCCGGGGTGGGCACGGTTGGCACCGATGCCCCCAACCTCCGCCGCCAGGTGAATCACCACATCGGGAGCGAAGTCGTCATACATCCGGACCACGTCCGGCTCCTGAGTTAGATCGTAGTCGGCCTTGCGGGGAACGTGCAGCGCCCGGCAATTTCGTTCGCGGAGCTTCCGGCAGACCACGCGTCCCAGGAAGCCGGCTCCCCCCGTCACGACGACTCGAGTCTCTTCCCAGTTCAACATCTGTGCATCCCTTCGTACCAGATCTCCGGCTCACTGCGATCCGCAAGCCGGCCGTTTCCTCGAGTCCTGTCAGGCCGCTTTGCGAATCAGCTCCGTCGTTGAACGCCCCGCCACGAATTCGATCAATTCGACGGTCCCGCCCCAGCTCTCGACCAGATCCCATCCGACCACCGCCTGCTTGTTCTGGTAGTCCTTGCCTTTGGTAATGACATCCGGTCGGATCGCGCGAATCAGCTCGAATGGCGTGTCTTCCGTGAAGACGGTGACGGCGTCGACGGTCGCCAGGCTGGCCAGAATCTGTGCTCGATCCTCTTCCGCCTGGACCGGTCGGGCCGGCCCTTTCAACCGCCGTACCGATTCGTCGGCGTTCAAACCGACGATCAGGGCGTCTCCCAGGCGGCGCGAATCTTCCAAGTATTGCACGTGGCCCACATGGAGGAGGTCGAAGCAACCATTGGTGAAGACAACCCGCTTGCCTTGCGCGCGACGCTCCGCCGCCCAGGCCGCCACTTCGCTGCGGGTGAGCCGTTTTTCCCGCCGCCCGGAGTTGGCCGCGGCCATGATTTCTGCCGGCGAGACGGCCGCGGCGCCGAACTTTTCGACTTTGACGCCGGCAGCCAGGTTGGCCAGCCACATCGCTCGACCGACCGGGGCACCGGCAGCCAAGGCGAGTGCCAGGACCGCCGAGGTGACATCGCCGGCACCGGTGACGTCGACCAACTCGCGGCGGCGGGCACGGACGTGCTCGGTCCTCCAGCGACCCGCTGCACGTGATACCGAGGTCATTCCGTCGGCGCTGCGCGTCACCAGGGCATGGGCCAGATCGAGGTCGTCGGCCAGCCGTTGGGCGGCCGCGGCCGCCCGTTCGTCGGAATCGACGTCGGTGCCGAGGTAGCGCTGCATCTCGTCACGATTCGGTTTGACGAGGGTCGCTCCCCGGTAGCGTTCCCAGGGCAGGGCCTTGGGGTCGACAACCACCGGCCGATCCGCGGCAGCCCGGATCACAGCCTGGCAGACGTCTTCGGTGAGCACGCCTTTGGCATAGTCCGAGAGGATCACGACGTCGGCCCACCTGGCCGCGGCGGTCGCCTCCTCAATCACGCGTCCGGCTGTCTCGCCTTCAATCGGGCTGCGTGTTTCACGGTCCAGGCGCACCAACTGCTGGTGCCGCGCGACAATGCGGGTCTTACAGGTCGTCGGCCGACCGGCGACCGCCACCAACGGCGCCGCTTCAACACCGACCGCCAGCAGCTTCTCGCGCAGTTTGTCGGCTGCCGAATCGTTGCCCACCACGCCCACCAGGCGGACGTCGGCGCCGAGTGCGCTGAGGCAGGAGGCGACATTCGCGGCCCCTCCCAAGTTGCACTCTTCGTGTTCAATCTCCAGCACGGGAACCGGTGCTTCGGGCGAGATCCGCTGAACGGGCCCGATCAGGTATTCATCCAGCATGACATCGCCGATCACGGCGACGCGGCACGCCGACATGCGTTGCAGCAGGTGCTGGATTTCTCGATCCGTCGGTTGGAGGTTCTCGTTCAAGCGACCGAAGCCCTCTGCTGCAAGTCCTCGTGAATGTAGCGCCGGACGCCGTCTTCAAGCGAATGGAACGGTTCTCGGAACCCGGCCGCCAGGAGCTTCCCGATGCTTGCCTGGGTGAAATATTGGTACCGCGATCGCAAGTCTTCCGGCATCGGGATGTATTGGATCTGCGGCGTCCGGTGCATCGCGGCGAAGACGGCACGGGCCAGGTCGGCAAAGGTTCTGGCCGTCCCGGTTCCAACGTTGTAAAGCCCGTTCTTCGCGTTGGGGCCCACGGGTGTCTCGACCAGGTGCAAGGTGGCGGCGACCGCGTCGTCGACGAAGACGAAATCACGCTGCTGCCCGCCATCCGGGATGCCCTCGCGATGGGACTCAAACAACCGAACCTGTCCGGATTGCTGGATCTGGCCGTAACTGTGGAAGGCCACCGAGGCCATTCGACCCTTGTGCGATTCCCGGGGGCCGTACACGTTGAAGTACTTGACGCCCGCCCAACGCGGCGGTGTATGCGATTGTTCGAGCGCCCACAGGTCGAAGCGCTGCTTGGATTCGCCATACAGGTTCAACGGGCGGTAGCAAGCGGGATCGCAGGCATCGTCGTATCCCAGTTCGCCGTCCCCGTAGGTTGCGGCACTGGATGCGTAGACAAGCGGGCATTGCCGGTCACAGCACCAATTCCACAGCATCCTGGTGTACTCGTAGTTCACCGACATCACGAATTCGCGGTCCGTGACCGTCGTATCACTGCACGCGCCGAGGTGAATGACGGACTGCACATCGTAACCATGTGAATCGAGCCAGCCGGGCAGGTCGTGGAAGTCGACGTATTGGAGGACCGACATCCGATCCCCGTAGCGGGGCAGCGACGCAACCGTCGGCTGGTCATTCGTGCCTCGCAAACGCGGGTAGTCGTCGACCGCGATCACCGCTTCGCAGCCGCGCCGGTTCAGTGTCGCGACAACGTTGGAACCAATGAATCCGCTAGCACCCGTGACGACAATCATGCCGACTCACTCCCAGATGGCTCGAGCCACGACCCGAATCGAAGAAACCGAGGGAGGACGATATCGGAACTGCTCAAGAGGGTCAAGACGAGCGTGAATGGGGTGCGGGACGGGGGTCGACGACTACACCGGCGCGGCGGCGTCCGTTGCCGGCATTGCCTGACGCGCACGGATGGCCGCCCGCCAGGCACCGGTTGTGTCGAGCAGGTGGCGGTGATCCAAGTCGGCGATCGGCAGCTCCCGAAAGACCTGATGTGCCGTCAGCAGGACCAGCACGTTGCTGCGTTCCAGAACTTCGGATAACGGGGTCAGGGGAAGCTCTTCCCAATGGTCGGCATCAACGTAGGGGTCACAGGCCAGGATCTCGCCGGCCTGGCTGGCGATCAATTGCCGCACCACTTCGACGCTGGGGCTTTCACGGAAGTCGTCCACGTCCGGTTTGTAGGCCAGGCCCAGACAACCGATGACCGGCGATTCGACCTGGTCGGCCAACTCCCGCACCTGGTGGGCGACGAACGTCGGTTTGGTGTCATTGACCATCCGCGCCGTCTGGATGAGGGCCGACTGGTGGGGTGCCGCATGAGCCAGGAACCAGGGGTCGACACTGATGCAATGCCCGCCCACGCCGGGGCCCGGGTTGAGGATATTGACTCGCGGGTGCCGATTGGCGAGCTGGATGATTTCGAGCGGATCGGCGCCGAGCTGGTCGGCCATCATCGACAGCTCGTTGGCGAACGCGATGTTTACATCGCGAAAGGCGTTTTCGGCCAGCTTGGTGACTTCCGCCGCAATTGCCGTGGTGGGGACGACCTCGCCGGCCACGAACGTCTCGTAGAACTCCTTGGTCCTCTGCGTGCAGTGCTCGGTAATGCCGCCCACAATCCGGTCGTTCTGAATGGCCTCGACGAGAATCCTGCCCGGCAAGACGCGCTCGGGACAATAGGCCACGAATACATCCTGCCCGACCTCCAGCGGCTCCGGAACGGCGATGGGTACGACCGTGTTCCGGGTCGTCATGGGAGGGCTGGTCGATTCCAGGATGATCAGGTTGCCGGAGCGGACGAAGGGGCGGATGGCTGCCGCGGCCGAGCGAACGCAGGAGAGGTCGGGCGACTTGTCGGGATGAAACGGCGTCGGCACGCAGATGATGAAGACGTCCGCTTCGTCGGGCGAAGTCGATGCCACCAGTTTGCCTCGCCGCACGACGTCTTCGATCAATTCGCCCAGTCCGGGCTCGTGGATCGGCACCTGCCCGCGGTTGACCATGGCGACGACGTCGGGCCGAATGTCCACGCCCACCACGTCATATCCTCGATTGGCCAGGATCGCCGCGGTGGGGAGGCCAATGTAGCCAAGGCCGACCACGCAGACCCGAGTCGGTCTCACCTGTCGATTCGATGTGGTCGTCCGGATCATGGTATCTCAACTTGAAACAGGAACGCGTCGGTGACGCGGGGAATGCCGTGGGCGGCAGGAGCCGGCGATGATTCAGGCGACGCTCGCCTGCCGGGCGTGCGTGTGCCAGCGTTGCTCGAGGACAAAGTCGACAATGCGACCGGCCGCCAAGCCATCGCCGTACGGGTTGACGTCGATCTGGCGGCGGCGGTATTCGACGGGGTCTTCCAGCAGGGTGGAGACCGATTCGACGATCTGCGCACAGGCCGTGCCGACCAGCTCGACGCCGCCTGCCGCAACCGCTTCGGGGCGTTCCGTCGTGTCACGCATGACCAGGACCGGCTTGCGCAGCGAAGGTCCTTCCTCCTGCACGCCGCCGGAATCCGTCAAGATCACGTCCGACCGGTCCATCAACCAGACAAACTCGGGATACGAAGCCGGGGCGACCAGGTGCACATTCTCCAACCCGTCCAACGCGGCATGGACGGGGCCCTGCACGTTTGGATTCAAGTGCACAGGATAGACGAAGTCCGTTTCCGGAAAATCGCCTGCCAGTTGCCTGATGGCGTCGCAGATCGCGACAAACCCCGCGCCGAAGTTTTCGCGCCGGTGGCCGGTAACCAGGACCATCCGGGTACGAGTCAGTTGCGAGTATTTGGCAGACCACTGGAAGCTCCGCGAGCGTTCCCGCCGGGTGGTCCACAGCAGGGCATCGATGACGGTATTTCCGGTCACTCGGACCTGATCCGGCCGGATGCCTTCGCGGAGCAGGTTCTCGGCGGCGCCTCGGGTCGGCGCGCAATGCAAGGCGGCCACCAGCCCCGCCACGCGGCGGTTGAACTCTTCCGGCCAGGGTGACGCCATGTTGTTCGTACGAAGACCGGCTTCCACGTGGACGAATGGCAGTCGATGATAGAATGCCGCCATGGACGCCGTCATGACGGTCGTCGTGTCTCCCTGCGCAATGACGCAGTCCGGAGCGAAGGTCCGAATCGCCTCGTCGAAGCGTTCCACACAGCGCGAGGTGAGCCGGGACAGCGATTGATTTTCCCGCATCAGATCAAAGTCGATGTCCGCCTGGATCCCGAAGTACTCGGCGACCTGGTCCACCATCTGGCGGTGCTGGCCGGTGAAGCAGACCAGCGGATCAACCTCATCGCGCCGCTGGCACTCCTGGATGACGGGAGCCATCTTGATGGCTTCCGGTCGAGTTCCCACGACGAGCAGGGGCCGGATCGAGTTCATGTGGTTGCCTTGACACGAGTTCGCGAGTTGCCGTGGACGCCACCTCCGCCGCCGCGGCGCAGAGTGATACCGGATTGCCAGCCGATGGAGCAACCCCAGTATCTCGCCGAGAGGCGAAACCAGCCGCAGGGCGTCGGTCCCAAACCCGCAGCCTGACGCGGCTCTCCGACAAACTGCTCGCGCGGCTCTCCGACAAACTGCTCGGCGCAGGTCTCTGCGATCTGCTCGGCGCAGATCTCTGCGATCTGCTCGGCGCGGGTCTCTGCGATCTACTTGGCGCGGGTCTCTGACATTCTGCTCGGCGCGGGTCTCTGCGATCTGCTTGGCACGGGTCTCTGACAAACTGCTCGGCGCGGGTCTCTGCGATCTGCTTGGCACGGGTCTCTGACATACTGCTCGGCGCGGGTCTCTGACCCCGCCGAAACCGCCGACCGAAGGTCTCCCACAACCAACGACGCTCGAGGAAAGCCCGCAACCACCCCGCTCGCGTCCGCGGCGACCGCTGTCATCCGGCCGACTCATCCAGCCCCGTCAGGCAGCACGCCGCGGCGCGTTGACCGGTGGTTTGCGCGCCCCGATCCGGCCGGCGACGGGCGGGGAAAGGGAGCTGTCATCGCTGTCAGTCACGTGCAGCGTTCCAGCAGGGGGCAGCCGGTGATGGCACGCTTCGAGCACGCTGGTGATCTGATCGACGTTGTTCGTCTCCGCTTGGGGATCCTGGTAGCCGACCACGACGAAGGACGTCCGCAATCCGTCATCCCGCACGAAGGTGCTGTAAAACTGCCACGTTTCCTGGTGCTTTTGGATGCTTGTATTACCGGCCCGGATCTTCTCGAACGCTCCGTGTTGACCGTTGCCGGCGGTGCCGGCCATTTCCCATGCCAGACCGCCACCGTCCTGCAGTCGGCTCGCCATCGTGTTCCAGTCCGGCTCGACCGATACCACCTCGGCGCGCCCCAAATGGACCGTTCGGTTCCGACCGGTCAGCTCGCGCAGTGCCGTCGCGACGGTTACCTGGAGCAACTCCAAGTGCCGGAAAACGAGCATCATTTCATGGAACCCGAAGACTCGGCCGGCAACCACCAGTGAGATCACGGCCACGCCGAGCGCCAGTGCGATCACGTCCTGGCCGGCGGCCACCGTCATCAGGCAGGTCACGGCCATCACCGTGCAGATTGCCACGATCGCAAGCAGGGTCTGAAGCTTGGTCAGTCCCCGTTCCTGGAGCCGGTGATGAATATGGCCTCGATCGGCTTCGCCGATGCCCCGGCCGGTCAGTTTCCGGCGAAGGATTGCCATGGCGGTATCGAAGATGGGAACGCCGAGTAGCACGAGTGGGAAAGCCAGCACGAACCCTGCGGTTGTCTTCGTCGAGGACTCGATGGCAACGGCACCAATCATGAATCCGATCGTCAGGCTGCCGGCATCTCCCAGGAAGATCCTGGCCGGCGGCCAGTTGTGGACAAGAAATCCTGCCACTCCGCCGGCGAAGGCAAGTGAGACGAAGGCGGACCAGGGAACCGAGCCGGTCCACGCCATGGCTGCCAAGGCACTGATGGCAATCAGTCCAATGCTGGAGGCCAGCCCATCCAGGCCGTCGATCAAGTTGACCACGTTCGCGCAGGAGACCAGCCAGAAGACGGCGAAGATCATCGACCAGAGACCGAGTTCCAGTCGCAATCCGGCCACGTTGATGATCTCGACTTGATGACCCCAGTAGGCGAACGGCAAGGCCGCCAGAATCTGGAGGAGAAGTTTGTCCCGGGCACGCAGTGGATACCGGTCGTCCCACAGGCCAAGCAGGCAGAAGCCGGCCCCCGAAGCGAGCATCGCGACCAGGCGCTGCGAATGGTTCGCCAGCCAACCGTGCGGATCCCAGGCGAGGAAAATGGCCAGCGTCAGCAGGAATGCTGCGAAGATAGCGACGCCGCCCAGCAAGGGCGTCGCCCCCGCATGTTGCTTGCGACCACCATCCGGCCGATCGACGAATCCCAGTTGCGGAGCGACGAGGCGCGCTAACCAGGTGAATCCGTACGCGGTGACAGCGGCGAACGTGAAGCCGCCGACCAACAGGATGATCATCGAACTCATGGGCAGCGAAGTGCGTGAACGGGCGCACCAACGTGTGAGGGGATGACGGGCAGCGAATTCTTATCGGATCCGCCAGGGCTCGCGGCAGTCGAGGAAAACGGGGCGGAGGCTCTCACGGACGAGATCCACCTGACCGGAACTCTCCGGCGCGGCAACATATAGAAGTCCCACCGTTTCGTGTCAACACTAACGCTGCAGCCGCCCTCGATTCGCAGCGGTCAGTTGGGCCACCAGCGTGGGATCGTCAGGCTTGCGCCGCAGGCACCACTCCAGCTCGCGCGTCGCTCCCGCGAAATCCTCGTGTCGTAACAGGAGCACGCCCAGCGTGTTCCGGTAGGTCACGTTGTTGCCGTCCAGCGCCACTGCTTGCCGAGCACACTGTATGGCTTGCGGCAGGTCGTCAAGGAACGCATGCAGACCTTGGAGTTCGAACCAGATTGCCGGCTCCGGATCGCCGTCCGGTTGACGGGCCTGCTGCACGAGTTGCTCGATCAAACGACGGGCCACGATCCGGGCATCGTCTGTTCGTCCGGCCTGCTGATAGCCGTCCCGAAGTTTTCTGAGCCCGCCGATTGGCGGTTCGAAGCGGGTCAGAAACTCTTCGGCCGACACGCGAAACGCGATGTGCTCGATGATCAAGGTCCGCATCCGCGGGTCCTGCCGAAAGGCCGTCTCCCAGTGTCTGAGCATCCCTTGCTCGTCATTCGCCAAGCCACGCTCCAGTCCCATCGCGAAGGCGATCGCGCCATCGTGCGGGCGAACGCGATACGCCTGATCAATGTAAGCGGTCTTGGCCGCCGCGCTGGGCCCCTCCAGGAACGAAAGACTTGCCAGGTAGACGTAGCCGTCTCCCTGCAGCGGGGCCGCTCGCAACGCCCGATGGGTATGGACCAATGCCAGTTTGAGGTACTTGAAGTTTTCCCCAACTGCGATCTCGAGCCACGCTTCCTGGGCAGCCCGATTGGGGAACTGTGAAGCCAATGCGGCTTCGCGAATCTGTTGCAGCGCCATGGGGTTCGTCGCCCGACGTTGCTCGAGTTCAAAACGACGCAGACAGACGCCGGCGAAATGAAGGTTGGCCCGCGGGTCACGCGGATTCTTCGCCAGTGCGGCTTGCAGGTGCCGGCCGAGCTGAAACAGGCGATCCCGTTCGGCCAGGTCGTCGTCCGGCGCTTCGGCTGCGGTGCTGAGGTCGAGCCGCTGATAGGCGTACCAGTGGGGCGCGGCCAACGCCGCTGCGTAACGGTCGTGAATCATTCCCGTACCGACGACTCCTACGATCACGGCGACACCGATCCAGGCCGGCCGCGCCGGTTGAAGCCGATGTCGATCCCGGTGATCCGGCCGCCCCGCCTCGGTCTCCCGGTTTCGCTCGGTGTCGCGCGCCATCTGGTAGAGCCGGCAGGCGCACGCCGCCAAGACGACGGTGATCGACATGCAGGCCGAAATGTACCAGACGAAATCGGCCAGCGAATGCAGCGCACTCGCCAGCAGGCCGGGAACGATGGCTGCCATGCAGGCGGCACCGCTGCGGAGGCGGGTTTCCATGTGACGAGGGTGACCTGGTCCGGCGCGTCGCCGGTGATCTGGGCAGGAGCCCTCGTTGATCGCTCGGTCTGGCCAAACCCCGATTCGGCAAACCCCGATTGACCAGCGGCAGCAGATTCCGATCCCCACCAGGAGCAGGACCAGCGCCGGCAAGCCACCCTCCAGCGTCAGCGGCAGATAACCGTTTTCTCCGTGTGAAAACGTTACGTTGTAATGCTCTTCCATGAACAGCGGGTAGACGTCAGCATGGCTGCCGATTCCCGAACCCAACCAGGCGAAGTGTGGGATCCCCTCCAGCAAGGCCGACCACAGATCGGCTCGGGCGCCAACCGCCTCGCCGAGCGACTCGGATTCACGGAGGGCCGCAAACTTGCTCCGCAGCGGCCCGTACCCATGGATCGCCATGGCGGCCACCACGAAGACGCCGGTCAGCCCCACGACGGTCAGGGCGCGTTTGTCGAGCAGCGATTGCCAGGTGAACATGATGACGGATACGGCACAGGCGATGAGGATGGCGAGCACCCCACCACGTGAGAAGGTCAACAAACCGGCCAGCAGGACGAGTCCCATCCCGACACCAAAGAGTTGCTTCTCTACCGATCGGCGGGGCGCTTTGAGCCACGACAGAATGATCGGTCCCATCCCCAACGCCAGCAAATGGGCGAAGTGATTCTGATTGTGAAACGGGCCTTTCACACTGTGGAACGTATCGCGCGACGGATGTTCGAAGACCCAGAGAAACTTGCCGTTACCCAGCAGGAATTGGGTCAGCCCGAGCGAGGCGACTGCGACGGTCCCCCAGGCCACCCAGGACAGCACACGCACGGCGTCCTCGTGCGATTCGATCCGCTGAACGACCAGCAGAAAGAGCATGATGTAGGCCAGCAGAACCGACAATGCGCCGCGCGTCGCCAGCGGGGCGAGCGAAATCGTGGACCATTCGGGTAACGGAACCGGTGAGGTCGTCTCCCACAGCGGGAGCATATCACCGGTGAGTGGTGAGACGTTGGATCGCAGCCACGAGGGGAACGGGACGAGTTGCAGAATGACCAGCACGACGCTCGCCAACAGCAGCCACTCGACGCCAGAGCGACGCCAGGCACTGCCCTCCGGACGCCGGCATTGGGCGATCGACCACGCCATCGCCGTGGCGGCGACGATGCTGACGAACACAAACTTCCCCACCGGGCCGCGGCCGCCCATGAAGAGTGGAGCCAGAAAGACGACCGCCAACAGGCCCCCGTCGAGGAACCGCTGGGGAAGTGACGTTGCGGACATTCCGCCGCGGTTGCGGAACCGACTCGGCGGGGTATGCATGTGCACCTCGTTCACGGGCCTGGATCGAAATCTCTCCGCCGGCCGCGCGCCCGCTGTCGCAGCACGCGGCGGTGCGAGGAGGCGGGATGGTAGCCAAAGTACGCATGTGCTAAAAGACCAGCCGCGGCACGCGTTTCATCGGCGCTGCCGTCACCAGACGCGGTGCGGTGTTTTCCAGGTCTGGCGGCGGTCGCTTCATCGAATAACAAGGAAAATTCAGCATGTCGGTCCTGGTCGTTGGTGGTGCAGGTTATATCGGGTCGCATACCGTGCGGTTACTCATCCGGGAAGGATACGACGTCTGGGTCTACGATAACCTGGTTGCCGGACATCGTAAGGCGGTGCCAGACGGCCGGTTGATTGAAGGTGAATTAAGCGACCACCGGCGGCTCACCGAGGTCATGAACGATCGGCAGGTAACAACGGTCGTGCATTTCGCGGCCTTCGCCCTGGTTGGCGAATCAGTCGCCGATCCGGCCAAATACTATCAGAACAACGTGGTCGCTACGCACAGCCTGTTGGCGGCCATGCGGGCGGCCGACGTGCGAAGGATCGTCTTTTCCAGCACCACGGCGACTTACGGCATTCCCCAGAACGTGCCGATCCGCGAAGTCGAAGACCAGCGGCCCATCAATCCGTACGGATTCACGAAGCTCGTCATCGAACAGATGTTGCGCGACTACCAGCGGGCCTACGGTCTGCGTTATGCGGCTTTGCGGTACTTCAATGCCGCGGGGGCCGCGGCGGACGGGACGATTGGCGAAGACCATCAGCCGGAGTCTCACTTGATACCGATCGTCCTCCAGGTCGCACTGGGACAACGCGAATCGGTCACCGTGTTCGGCAATGACTATCCGACTCCGGATGGGACGTGCATTCGCGACTATGTCCACGTCGACGACCTGGCGACGGCTCACCTGGCCGCGATGCGGAAGCTCGACGCAGACGCCGCGGCAACCGTCGAGCCGATTGAAGTCAACCTTGGTACCGGCCGCGGCCATAGTGTCCAGCAGGTGCTCGACGCGTGCCGCCGCGTCTCGGGCCACGAGATTCCCTCCGAAGTCGGTTCCCGACGGGCGGGAGACCCACCCGAGTTGGTTGCCGATCCGTCGCTGGCCCGGCAAGTCCTCGGATGGCAGCCCCGCTATCTGAAGCTCGAAGAGATCGTCGAGACTGCCTGGAACTGGCATCGCACGCATCCGCACGGCTATGCCGACGCGTAGCTTGTTCTGCGCGGTTCGTTGGCGTACGGGGCAGGAAGGGTGGGCAGCGCGATCTGCTGACGGGCGACCAATCGCTGGTGCCTGAACCGTCAGCACGGATCCGGGCGGATTCCCGGGGTCTTGGTTACCCGGCGCGGCGCGGCAGGAGTTGATGCTCGCTCGCGGCGTCTTGCTCTTCGAGAAGATCGTCGTCCTCGTCGTCTTCGCCATACCCATAGCCGACGCCGTACCCGTATCCATATCCGTACCCGCCGTAGGCACCCGAATCGTCGCTGACGCGGTTGACGACAATCCCGATCAGATTGACGCTGGCGGTCGTGAGGTGTTCGGCCGCTCGAATGACGAGGCGGCGGTGGTTCTTTTTGGGTTGCACGACGAGCATCATGCCGTCGACGATCCGGCCGACGATCGCCGCATCGCTGGCAGCCATCACGGGCGGGCAGTCGATCAGAACCTGGTCGTAGTGGGTTTCCGCCCAGGCGATCACGTCGACGAAGCGACTGGAACTGAGGGCTTCCGCCGGGTCGGCGGGTCGAGGTCCGCAGGGGATGATCTCCAGGTTGTCGACCGGGGTTTGCTGGATTCTGGCGCGGCAGGCCGTGCCGACCTCCTCGGCGGAACGCAGGATATTCGAAAGCCCTTCGCTGCGCCGGATCTTGAACAACTTGGAAAGTCCTGGACGGCGGAGGTCGGCGTCAATGAGCAGGGTCCGCTTGCCGCCTTGGGCGATCGACGCCGCCAGGTTGGCCAGGACGGTTGTCTTGCCGTCGCCAGGTTCCGAGCTCGTCACGGCGATACGCTGGCGGTCTTCCGGCGAGAAGGCCAGTGTGGTGCGGAGCGTCCGGAACGCTTCCGCCTCGACGGAGTCGCGCGCCGTCTGAACGTGCAGCGGTGCGTCGTCGCTGCCCGGGGGCAGTTGCCGGACCATCGCCAGAACCGGCACGCGGAGTTGCTCCTGGAGTTCTTCTGGGGACCGAAACCGATCATCCAGCAGGTCCATCAGGTAGACCAGCCCTCCACCAAACGCCAGGCCACTGAGGAGCGACAGGATGGCGATCATCGAGCGGCGCGGGGAGATGGGGTTGTTCGAGGCGACCGGGTCACTGACCACGGCCACGCGCACGTAGCCCACGTTCTGTTGCAGGTCGGTGCTCGCCAGCTTGTCCATCAAGGTATCCTGCCAGCCGATGAGCCGCTGGATCTCGTTCTCCACGATCTGCAGCTTGGCCACATTCCCGTTCAGTCGAATCGCCTCGGCTTCGGCCAGCTTGTATTGTTGTTCGAGTTGACGTTCATTGGCCCACGTCTCCGCCAGCTTTTCTTCGACCATGGCCGTCAGCATGGGGCCCAGTTTTTGCGATTCGAGCGCGTCAATCCGGCCGTTGATTTTCTGTTGGAACTGCAGCAGGTATTGTTCCGAGTTTGCAATCGTCTGCTGCACTTCGAGGATCTGCGGGTGCGTCGGACCGAAGTGGCCGCTCAGCGATTTCAGCCTGGCTCGATCCTGGAGCAGCTTTTGTTCGACCGCTTCCGCCGTCTGGGCCTGGTGTTGATTCAACCCCATGGCGCTCATCATCAGTTCGCGGCCGACGGCCGGTTCGAGGCTGATCAGGTGGTGACGCAGGTCGCCCCCCTTCGTGACGGCAGCGCGCACGGCAACCAACGATCCTTCGTATTGCAGACGCTTCTTGCGGACTTCGATCAGGGTTTCATTCATGCGAATCGCTCGATCAACGACCGGGTGCACGTAGTTCGTGCCGTCGTGGATGACGACGCCTGCGGTGTTCTTCAAGGCCAGCAACTCCTGCTGCTTGGCTTGCAGTTCACGCTCTTTCTTTTCCAACTCCTCCCGCAAGACGTCGGCCACTTCGACGGAGGCACTCTTGTGGTTCTTTTCCATGAATTCGGTGTACGATTCCATGATCGCCGCCAGAACGGCCTTGGCGGCCGCGGGCGATTTGGACCGGTAGGTGAGCCCGATGATGTTCGTGCGGCGGATCGCCTGCGCCGTCAAGTTTCCGCGCAGCACGGATTTCATACTCTCGGGAGACTTCGCCTCGACGAAATCAACCCGCATCTCCGGCGGCAGTTCGCGGATTCGCTGGATGGCGCCGTCCAGAACAACGGCGCTGGAGAAGAGCCCTTCGTAGGTCGGAATGAGATTCTGGCCGCTGTCGCCGCCCATCGAGGTGTTGGTGATGTCGCTGCCGGTATGCGTCACCAACAACGACGCCGTCGATTGGTAGATGCGATCCGCCGTGTAGTAGTGGAAGGCTCCCAACAGGACCGCCACCGCGACCGACGTGATCACATACAGCTTACGATGTTGAAGCACGCGCAGAAAACGCATTGCGGAGTGAACCAGGTCCGCCGTGGAATCGCCGGCCGGTTCATACATCGAGTGCGGGTCGTGGGTCATGGGCTCGCAGTTGCTTCGGCAATCGGAACGGGGCAGTCGGGCCGGATCGTCGCTGTCGGCCTCGCGACGTGACGCTGGTTACAGTCCTGGGATGGGGGCGGAGAAACCAAACCCGACGAATTCGCGAATCGTACCGACAACAAACGTTGCCGGGGTTTCTTCGACGCTGACCACGTCGCCAGGCGCCAAGCGGATGTTGGACGACGTGTCACGTTTGGCTTGGGTCACGGACGCTTCGATGACGACGGGTTCAGGCTGGTCGGGCAGTTGCCGAATCACGTGTACCTTGTCGGCGATGGAGAGCGTCCGCCCGCCGGCCAGGGCGAGTCCGTCCAGCAATCGCAATTCGTGACCTTCCGGCATCTCGAACTGGTCCGCCTTGTTGACCAGGCCGATCACGTGAATGAACCGCTTCGGCTTCTTGCGGACCATGACGGTCGAGCCATCCTGCAACTGCAGGTCGTCCGGTGCGAGCTGGTCGGGATTCTCCAGGTCGATGCGAACGGTTCGCGGGGGCAGAAACTGCCGCTCCGGCGACGGCGTGCCGGGGTAGCCGGCCAGCGTGGCCTGAGGGGCGTCCGCAGCGGCCAGGGGCAAGGGCGTCGGTGGATGTTTGATCTCGACGATCGTGTCCGCTTCTTCGCTCAAGCCGCCGGCCTGGACGAGGGCCGCCATGACGTCGCTGTTGGAAGCCGGAATCTCGTACGTCGCCGGTTCTTCCACCGCCCCGACGACGGTGATCCGATGTGAACGGCGCTTGTCCAGGATCACCGACACGTTGGGCGCCACAAACTTTCCGCGTCGGATGCTCTCGTCCCGAATATGTTGTTCCGCTTGAGTCACCCCCATCCCTGCGATCTGGACCTGCCCCACCAGCGGCACGTCGACGACGCCCTGTTCGCTGATCCGCATCTTCCACGCAGGTGTCTTCTCCTGCTCCAGACCTGTGGCAATCGAAACCTCGATAATGTCACCCGGATAGAGCGACTCGGTGTCGCCCACGGTCCGCGCGAGCTGCGAGAGGTTGACGTTGTCCAGGCTGCTGGTTTGCGGGGCCATGAATTGTGGCGGGAGATGGCTGGCATCGTAGAGGACGCCGCCCGCGCATCCAGTCGCAATGCTTGCCAGCAAGGTGCCGAACACTGCCCGCGCCAGTAGCACGGCCACCGCCGATGGCTCTCGCCACGCACGTCCGGTCGGAGAAACCGCAGCATCATGTGTCACGGTCTGACGCGACCTGCGGCGATGACCAACCGCGGAAGCAATCAAGATCGAGCCTGGGGCAAATGACGAATGGGGTGCCACGCGACGAGCACTCGTGTTTTGTCGATTCCGGGAATGAGGGCTCACGAAATGGGACGAGTCGCCCGACCGGCGACGCACCCCCAGGGCCGTTTCGGCTCTTGGGGTTTCACCCCTTGTCTTCGCCAACCCCAAGATGTCGCCTCGAACAAGCACTAGCTGGCCGTCTTCTGCGAATTGTGGACCGCGATTGGGATGATGATGGCCGCAGCAATGATCAGGCCAATCAAGACGGGGCCGGAGAGGAGTTCTCCGACCGGCCGCTGGCCGCGCAACGTGAGATCGCCCTCGACCAGCAGGACTTCGCGAGCGGCAGACGGGGGAGCCGTTTTGGCGGCCCAGCAACGGCAAAGTTGATAGCTTCGCTCGCTGGCAACCTGATACGTGCCCGGCTTGGCGTTGGTGAAGCGAAATCGACCCTCCGAGTCCGAAACCGTTTGCAGACTGGATTTGTCCGCATGCACGGCGACCACGATCCGTTTGGCGACCACCGCACCGTTCTTGTCGACGAGTTGTCCACGCAAGTCGTTGCCCGTCCCCAACGAAACGTCCCGGGCGACCAGCTTCGCGGCAGCCGCGGACTGGGCTGGCGTCGACGGGGCCGTCCGGGCGCCGTTCGCCGCCGCATCGGCGGCCGACAGCGTTTGGAGCGGGATGAGAAGATTGATACAAGCCAACGCGGTTGCGAACGAACCGAGATTTCTTGGTACACGCATCGGTCGATTCCTTGAACTGATCCTGGACCCGAAATTCGTCCCCAGCGACCAACCGGCGAACGCGATCGCCCCTGGGATGACAAGATTTGCGGCGGGATAGTAGCGAAATCGGCGGCGAGGTGAAATAGCAACCGAAAACTGCCCGACGGAAGGGGTGACGCGGCACGACGCGTGTTCCGACCCCCCAACAATCCCGGCTTGTCGCGCGACCCAGGCAGGTGCCCGGTAAGAAGGCGAATGCCGCCGCATTCCATGTCGCGCCGGTTGCCGAAATTCGGTTGCCGAAATTCGGTTGCTGCCGCTGCTAGCCTGGATATCTCATCAGCCGTTCGGCGTTAGCCGCGGCGCGATCGTGGGCCGGACGCGCCGTCAGGCGATGATCTCTTGGATCGGATGGCCGAAGTCGATCTCCAGCCGCTTGTGTCCGGGGACCTCCAACCGCCGCGCGTCGAGCCCCAATTGCTGCATCAAGGTGGCGTGGACATCGGTTACGTAGTGGGGATGCTGGTCGGCGTGAAAGCCGATCTCGTCCGTGCTCCCATGGGCGATGCCGCCCTTCAAGCCGCCGCCGGCCATCCAGACGGAGAAACCGTGGGGGTGGTGGTCGCGCCCGTCGCCGCGCTGCGAGCCCGGGGTGCGGCCGAACTCGGTGGCAAAAACCACAATCGTTTCATCCAGCAGGCCACGGGACTTCAGATCGGCCAACAAGCCGGCGATCGGCCGATCGACCTGGCCGGCCAGCTTCGTATGGTTCGACTTCAACTTGGAATGAGCGTCCCAGGCTCCGGCAGCTCCGCCACCGTGCATGATCTGGATAAACCGAACGCCCCGTTCGACGAAGCGTCGGGCGGCCAGCAGTTGCATTCCGAAGGGCTTGGTTTGCTCGTTGTCCAACCCATACAGGCGCTGTGTCCGAGCGGTCTCGCCGCTGAAGTCGATCAGGTTCGGTACGGCGGTCTGCATGCGGTAGGCTAGCTCGTACGACTTCATGCGGGCTTGCAACGCGGTGTCGTTCGGGTAGCTGACGGCGTTGAGCTGATTGAGGCGGTTGATCAGGCCGAATTCGAGTTGCTGCTCGCGCGCCGTCAGGTCCAGTTCCGGCTTTGCATACGGAAGCGGGTTCGCCGGGTCGACCTTGAGCGGCACGGAGTCATAGGCCGGACCCAGATAATGCCCGTCACGGCGATCGAAGAACCTGGGCCCCATGCTGACAAACTGCGGCAGGTTGTCGTTCAGCGAGCCCAGGCCATACGTTACCCAAGCGCCGATGGTCGGAAACCGGCCGTCGAGCGTATGGCGGCCCGAATGAAATTGGACCTGCGCGCCGTGGTTGTCATCGGTGGTCCACATCGATCGGATCACCGCGATGTCGTCGATGCAGCTCCCAATGTGCGGAAAGAAATCGCTGACTTCAATCCCGCTCTGACCCCGCTTGCGAAACCCGATCTGGAGCGGATAGATCACGTTCCTCTGCTGACCGTTGGCGTCGTTCACGACCACCACACGAACTCGCTTCAGCTTCTCGGGATCTTGGACCTGTCCGTAAGGCGTCTCGGCGATTGTCTTACCGGCATACTTGTTCAGTTCCGGCTTGGGATCAAAACTCTCCATGTGGCTGACGCCGCCGCGCATAAAGAGCCAGATCACGTTCTTGGCTCGCGGGGAAAAATGCGGTTTCCCGTCCGGCGGCCGCCAGTCTTCCGCGATCGCCGGTTGCAGCAGGGAATGCAGGGCGAGCCCGGAAATTCCGGCTGTCAGGCCGCCCAGGAAGCTGCGCCGTGAACGACCGCTGCGGACGGCCGGCGAACTCGAATACGCCGCGCCGTTCCTGCCTGCCTGCGTGGCGAATCCCGACAGGGCCGGCTGCGCGTGGCGGGGATTGTGGTTGCCGAATTCTGAAGACATGGTTTGTTCTCGTCTGCCTTGGGTTGCCTGCCGATCGCACATTGCAGTACCCCGTCAACGGATCGTGATGAAGTCATTATGGTTGAGCAGCGCGTGGATCAGATTGGCCCGCGCTCGCTCGGCCGGATTCGCCAACTTCTGCATGTCGGCCGCAACCTCCAGGTCGGCCAACGCCTGCAGGCAGGCCTGCTGCTCGTCGCCGGTTGGCGGGCGGCAAAGCAAGGTCGTAAACGCTTCGCGAACGAAGTCCTCATCGCCCGGGGTTCCCAAGGTGGCCGGGATACGACGCGCCATCTCCAGGGAAAGCCGGCTGTTGGCCAGGGCCAGCGCCTGCTGCGGCACGATGCTCTCGCTCCGCCGGTAGCAGGCCAGGATATTGGCGTCATCAAACGTCGCCAGGAACGGATTCGCGTCATCACGCGAATGTTTGAAATACATGCTGCGGCGGAACCGGGTCTCCTTCGCTGTGGCCGGAATCGAGGGGCCGCCCAAGCGAAGATCGAGCGCACCTGCCAGGTGCAGCAGGCTGTCGCGGATGATCTGGGCTTCCATTCGGATCGGCTTGCGATGCCAGTAGAAGTCGTTGGCCGGGTCGGTCTGGGCTGTTGTCGCGTCGGCGGACGCCGTCTGTGTGGAGAGTCGATACGTGCGCGACGTAACGATCAAGCGATGAATGTGACGCTGGCTCCAGCCATTCTCCATCAGCTCGACGGCCAGCCAGTCCAGCAATGCTCGCTGCTGCGGCGCCGGCGTACGGCGGCCGAAATCGAACGCCGACTCGACCAGGGGCTGCCCAAAGTGACGCGACCAGATGTGATTGATGGCGACGCGTGCCGTCAACGGGTTGTCGCGTTCCGTGATCCAGCGGGCGAGCTCCGTTCGCCGGCCCGTGCTGCTGGTGGGGAACGGTGCCTGGCGGGACTGCTCCGTTTCGTCGGGGCCTTCGGCCGCCTTTTGGGAGACACGGAGGCTGGTGTATTGCTCCCCAGGCTTGGCCAGCGCGGCGGTTGCGGAATCCATGCGCTTGCGGGCCGCGTCCAGTTCGTTTTCCAGCTTCATCTTTTCGGCGGGCGAAGCGGTGGCGACGTCGGCGGCCAACCGGGCGACCTCTACTTCGGCGGCAGCCGCTTCATAGGCCCTGGCGGCAACGGCGGCCGCTCGAATCGCCTGTGTCGACGTGTCGGATTCGGCCCGTTCGGCCTTAGCCAGATCCGCAGCATGCGCGGTGCGCAGTGCGTCCGGCCGTAGCTTCGCCGCCGCCAGCCGCCGTTCCGCCGCACGCACGACCGCTTCGGCTTGGGCCACGGTCAGCGACTTGGGGGCTGGCTTGCCGGCCGCAACCAACACCTCATCCGCCGGCAGCGGATCGACCTCCAACTCGTCAAACTCGACGGCCGCATCAAAGGCGATCAGGTCCAGGTGACCCGTTTCCCGCGGCACAGGCAATTCGAAGGCCAGGGCATGCTGACCGTCCACGGCGACGTTCACCAACGGCCCGCGAACCGAGACGATGAGTTCGTAGCGTTGGTTGAGGGAGACGGGACGCGCCTGGTTCGCGTTCGCCGGGTAGGTGTGATTGGGCCCAACCTTGTAAGAGAGTTGGAGCTTCGACCCCCCGGACACCGCGCTCAGGTAAACCAGCTTTTCACGTCCCTCCGTGACGTCAAAACAGAAGCCCACCGAGCGCCACTTGTCACCCCCTTTGATGGCGAACGCCAGGCGAGCCGTGAAGTCCGCCGGATGTGTCGCGCGGGTCCGGACGTAGCGTCGGGTTGCACCGACCTCGGATTGCAGCAGCTTGCCGTCGGCGCACTTCCACCGGCCGGGACCGGTTTCCCAGACGGTTGTGTCGAGCGTCTCGAACGTGTCGTGGAGAAAGGCGGCCGGCGTCTGCTTGCCGGGCTGTGCCGCCTGCTCAGATGGGTCGACCGGGCGTCGCGCGGTGGCGGTCGCCAGTTGCTCCCGGGCCGCGGCCAATGCCTGCGCCCGCGCTTCGATCGTGGCTGCCGCAGCGGCCAGGTGGTCTGCCAGGACAAACGGTTGGAGTTCGGGCCGATGGGCCATCACCGGGAGGGTAACGGCTGTCGGCCGTGATTCCTCAGCGGCCCAGAGCGTCGGCCGCCCGGGCTCGATCGGACGGCTCTTGTCCGGGCTCTGGGCGTCGCCGCGTATGTGGACGAACGTCGGCTCGTCGGGATGCGCGTCAAACACGCGAGGCAACCCGTCCTTCTCGAGGTCGACTTCACCCGGGACCGGATCGAGCCGTACCTGGTGCGGTTCAAAGATTGCCCGCATCCGGTAGTAGTCGACTTGCGAGAGAGGGTCGTACTTATGATCGTGGCACTTGGCGCAATTCATGGTCAGACCAAGCAATGACTTGGACGTGTGCTCGATCGTGTTATCCAGCCAGGTCGTCCGGTTGAACAGGTAATAATTTCTGGCCAGGAACCCCGTGGCCCGCAGGGCGTCCGCGTCCGTGGGGCTGAGCTCGTCGGCGGCGAGCATCTCGCGGACCATCTGGTCGTAGCCCTTATCCTGGTTAAGCGACTCGACAATCCAATCGCGCCAATGCCAGATGTGTTTTTGACTGTTTCTGAGTTGGGCGCCCAGGCCGTACCAGTCCGAATACCTCCAAATGTCCATCCAGTGGCGAGCCCAGCGTTCGCCATGATGGGGGCTGAGCAACAGTTCTTCGACGACCTCGTCATACGCCGTGGATCGCGAGTCGGCCAGGTAGTCGGCAAGCTGCTGGCGTGTCGGCGGCAGCCCGATGAGATCGAGGTAGATGCGTCGCAGCAAGAGGCTCGGGGCCACCTCCTTCACCGGAGTCAAACCCCGTTTGGCCCGTTCGGCGGCGATAAACGCATCGACCGGATTGTCTCCCCACGGCGATGGTGCGACGGGAACGGCCGGGCGTCGAATCGGCTGGAAGGCCCAGTGCTGGCGAGGATCTTCCTCGGGTTCGTCGACGGCGGGAGGGGCGGCCCCCTGAGCGATCCATTGCTGGATCTTCGCAATCTGTTCGGCTGTGAGCGGGTCCCCTTCGGGCGGCATTCGGACAAATTCGTCCGCGGCCGAAACGCGTTCGAGCAGCAGGCTCTCGTCTGCCGCACGACCTCGAACTGCAGCGCCGCTATCGCCCCCCGCCAACAGCGCGGCGACGGTGTCGACACGTAGTGACGCCTCCTGTTTGAGCGCGCCGTGGCAGGAGAAACAACGGGCTTGCAAGATGGGCCGCACGTCCTCTGCGAACGAGACCACGTCATCGGCCGCTGGCGATGCGGCGACCGGAATGGTCAGGGTGATCAGCGTGGCGACGACGCACGGCCGGCTCAAGATCCGAGAGCGCGCCGAAAGGGTTCGGCAGGGCGGTTGCGGGGGGAAGGCAACAGGCATGATTCTCGTGGTGGGGCAGCGTCTGGTATGTTATTCGTTATTCACAGCGGCGCTGAGGCTGCGCATGTTCGCGGCGGTCCGGCCCGGCAGCCGATGAAGACGCAGCCGGTGAAGACCGCGCTTCCGTGGGGCGCCCGGGAGGGCGTTGGAGGCGCAAGGAGCAAACGAACGCGTGCCGAGGACTCACATTCAAACCACTTAATGCAAACCGTCAACATGATGCACTCATTATGCCACACTTGCGCGATGCTTGCCGTGCTGTTTTCGGGAATTCTCACGGCCAGGGCCGCCCCAGCCCAGCGAGCCGAACCGCCGCACCGGTCAGAATTCGTTTGCCGGTGGATCGATGAACCGATCGTGATTGACGGGCGCGCGGACGAGCCTGCCTGGAATCGGGCGGACAAAGTCGATCCGTTCCGCCAACCTTGGTTGGGAGATGCGCAGAAGCCGATCGCCGCAACCCGCGCTCGGCTCCTGTGGGACCGGCAGTTTCTCTACTTTCACGCGGAAATGGATGATGCCGATCTGTTTGCGGACATCCGCGAGCACGACGGCAAGACCTGGCTGAACGATGTCTTCGAGTTGTTCATCAAGCCGGCCACGGACAAGACCGGTTACTACGAGTTCCATGTCTCGGCCGCCGGAACCGTGATGGATGTGTTTCTGCCGCGCCGTGACTTGAGCCGGTTCGATGAGTTCGTCCGCCAAGGGCCGTTTCACTTGGAAACGCAGGTCGTCCGGCGTGGGACTCTGAACCAGCACGAGGATACGGATCAAGGATGGTCGGTCGAAGGCAAGATCCCGTGGACCGACCTGTTACGAACCGGGGGGCGACCGCAGGTCAACGAGCGATGGCGCTTCGCCCTTTGCCGCTATGACTACGATCAGATGCGAGACCAGCCGGACCTTTCGACCATCGCTCCCCTGGGCAAGCAAGCCAAGCCCGACTTTCATGCCTACGAGAACTATGCGACGTTGCGGTTTGCGGGGCCGGGCGAAGAGGATGCCGCCGCACGCACACCACTGACGACGTCACGGGTGTGGGGGGCGCCGGATCCGCCGCCGCCGTTCCGCGCCGTGCCGGCCATGCCGCACTTGAAGCTGGACTTTCCCATCTTCATGATTCGCCAACCGTCTTCGCCGCAGTTGCTGTTTATCGATCAGCCAGGTGCCAACGCGGCCTCTCGCATCTGCCGTACCATCGGTCGCCGGGCCGAGTCGTTTGAAGTGTTGTTGCCGCTGACCGACATTGCCTACAGCATCGCGTTCCATCCTGACTTCGAACACAATGGCTATCTCTTCGTGGGCAGCAACGGCGCCCGCAGCGGGGGGCCGAAGATGAGCCGCGTGACGCGCTACAGGATGGATCCGCAGCCGCCGCACACGCTCCATGGCGATTCGGCAGAGGTCATCATCGAGTGGGAATCGAACGGTCACAATGGGGCCGCCGTGACGTTTGGTTTGGATGGCATGTTGTACGTGACGTCCGGTGACGGCACGTCCGATTCGGATGACAACGTGACGGGTCAGGGGCTCGATCACCTCCTGGCGAAAGTCCTGCGGATTGACGTCGACCGTCGCGGCGACAACCGGGCCTACGCCATTCCTGGCGACAATCCGTTTGTCGATCAACCGGACGTGCGGGCGGAAACCTGGGCCTATGGATTGCGAAATCCCTGGCGGATCACGACGGATCGAGAAACGGGGCAGATCTGGGTGGGAAACAATGGTCAGGATCTGTGGGAACAGGCGTACCTGATTCAGCGCGGGGCAAATTACGGGTGGAGCGTCTACGAAGGGAGCCATCCTTTTTACCTGCAACGCAAGTTGGGACCGACGCCCGTTTCTCCGCCCACCTTGGAGCATCCTCACTCAGAGAGTCGTTCGTTGACCGGCGGGATCGTCTACTACGGCGATACGTTTCCGGAACTTCGCGGCGCGTACATCTACGGTGATTACTCGACGGGAAAAATCTGGGCCGCCAGGCACGATGGTCGCCGTCTGCTGTGGCAGCGTGAGTTGGCGGACACGAGTGCGCAAATCAGCGCCTTCGCCGTGGGGCCGGACGGCGACGTGTTGATCGCCGATCACCGGGGAAACAAACAGGGCGCATTCTTGAAGCTCGAACGAACACCGCCGGAGACCGCCGCTCACGAGTTTCCGCAGCGGCTCAGCGAGAGCGGCCTGTTTCGCGATGTGGCCAGCCACGACCTGCAGCCGGGGATGATTGCCTATGCCGTCAATGCGCCGCTCTGGTCGGACGGCAGTTACAAGGAGCGGTTCATCGGGCTGCCTGAATCAGCCGGCGTCGATGGGCACCCTCCGCGGATCGATGTGACCAGCAAGTGGGGATGGAACTTCCCCGACGGCACGGTCCTGGTGAAGTCGTTCGCGCTCGAGATGGAGGAAGGTCAACCCGATTCGCGCCGCTGGATCGAGACCAGGTTTCTGACTCGGCAGGAGGGCGAGTGGGTGGGGTATTCGTATCGGTGGAACGAGGCCCAGACCGACGCGGAACTGGTCCAATCCGAGGGCGTCGATCAGGCGTTCACGGTCCGGACCGCGACCGGCACGAGGAAGCAAGCGTGGCGGTTTCCCAGTCGCACCGAGTGCATGGTATGTCATAGCCGGGCCGCCAATTTCGTGTTGGGAGTTTCGACCGCGCAGTTGAACCGGCCGCACGGCGCCGACGGCACGGGCGAGAATCAACTGGAGACGTTCGAGCGATTGGGGATCTTGCGAATGCCGTGGAAGGCCGCAGCCATTCAGCAACTCCGCGCGCAGCGGCAAGCCCAGGGAGATTCAGCCGAGGCGATCGATGTGCTGGTCAAGGCACTCGGTCCGATCGGCAACCAGCGGTTGGCCCCGCCGACCAGCCTCTGGCCGCAGGACGTTGACGCGTATCCCCGGCTGGTGGATCCTTACGACGAAGGGGCCGATCTGACGGCCCGGGCCAGGTCGTATCTGCACGCCAATTGCGCCGTCTGCCACACCAACGCTGGTGGCGGTAATTCTCAAATCAATCTGGAGTTCGGCGTGTCAGACGAAGGGGCGAAGATGATCGGTGTGAAGCCTGTCCACCATACGTTTGGTATCCCGGACGCGCAATTGGTCGCGCCCGGCGATCCGGCTCGCTCGGTTCTCCTCCACCGGGTCGCCATCCGGGGCCGCGGCCAGATGCCCCAACTGGCCACATCGCGGGCCGATGAGCGGGCCGTCAACATGTTGACGGCATGGATCGAGGCGCTGGCGGCGGACGCGCCGACGGCGGAAGGGCGCGCCAGGTGACGGTTGTCCGGCCTGTGCCGCCTGTAACCTCTCAAGTGCGTCCCGGTTTGGAGATTCCCAAGGTCGGCTGGTGCGGAGCGAAAGCCGCTCATGGTAGCATCGGGACGTCGCCGTTGTCATGCGAGACGTCACCGGTTCAACCGTTGGTCTTGCCTTCGTCGTTCGCACAGGGTCGCCATGGGTGTTTACGAGAGTCTGGGCCTGACGCCGGTCATCAATGCCACCGGTACGGTGACTCGACTGGGTGGCGCCCCGATGCCCCCAACGGTGCTCGACGCCTACCGCGACGCCGCGGACGAGTGGGTGCCGTTGGACCGTCTTCAGGCTGCCGCCTGCAAGATGATCAGCCAGGTCACGGGCGCGGAAGCCGGGATTGTGACAGCGGGCGCTGCGGCCGGCCTTACCCTGGGGGCCGCCGCCATCTTGGCGGGGATGGACCTGGGAACCATGGAGCGCTTGCCGCGGACCGACGGGATCGCGGACGAGTTCATTGTCGCCCGCGAGCATCGGAACGGTTACGACCACGCGGTGCGGGCCGCGGGGGCTCGCTTTGTCGAAGTGGGGTTCAATGAAGTGACGGCCGGTGCCGGCGTACGGCGGGTCGAGGCCTGGGAGTACGAAGCGGCGATCTCGGATCGGACTGCCGGCATCCTCTATGTCTACCTCGAGAACTCGGCGCCGCCGCTGGAGCAGGTGGTCGACGTCGCGCATCGTCATGCCTTGCCGGTTTTGGTCGACGCGGCGGGCGAGTTGCCGCCAAGGTCAAACCTGTTGCTGGCATCGATGACCGGCGCGGACCTGGTCAGCTTCAGCGGCGGGAAAGCGATTCGCGGACCCCAGTCGACCGGTGTCCTGTGCGGTCGCCGGGACCTGATCGCGTCGGCCGCCCTGCAGATGCTCGACATGGACGATCACTTCGACCTCTGGGAACCTCCCACGGCCTTGTTCGACGTCGAAAAGCTGAGCGGCATTCCGCGGCACGGAATTGGCCGCACAATGAAGGTCTCCAAGGAAGAGATCGTGGCGCTGATGACGGCGCTGGCACTTTTCGCCCGCAGCGGTTACGCCGATGAACTGCCTGCCCAACGGGACCGGCTCACGCGGATTATGGATTCGCTGCGAGGAACCGATGTCGAATTGCGGTTGCGCGATCCGGCCGACCACGAGTCGTCGCCGCTCCTGGAGATCGTGGTCGGAGACCGCCACCACGTGTCGGCGCTCGACGTCTGCCGTAATCTCCGCCAGGGAAAGCCGCCGATCTATGTTGGGCATCACAAGCTGCACGAAGGCATCCTGGTAATCAACCCGCTCTGCCTGTCTGACGAGCGGGCTGACCTGGTGGGAGATCGCATGCGGGAGGAGCTGTCCTGAGCCGAAGCCGTCGCTGGACGCTGGCCCGAATCCCACCTCTTGTCGGATCGCAATCCGCCATGCATCGCAAGACCTGCGGCCTGGCGTAACCAGCGTGCCGCGGAATTCAGCCGGAACGCGTTGCTGGCCGCGGCCGTGCGCGGGTCAGCTCAGCAGCGAATGCACGACCTCGCCATGCACGTCCGTCAAACGGTAATCGCGGCCTTGTTGGCGAAAGGTGAGGCGGCGATGATCGAGTCCCAGGCAATGCAAGATGGTCGCATTGAGGTCATGGATGTGAACCGGATCGCGGACGATGTTGTAGCCGAAGTCGTCGGTTTCGCCGTGCACGTGCCCACCACGAATACCGCCGCCGGCCAGCCACATGGAGAAGCAGCGCCCGTGGTGATCCCGGCCGTAGTCATCCTTGAGGCCGCCCTGACCGTAGACCGTTCGACCAAACTCGCCGCCCCAGATGATCAGTGTGTCGTCCAGCATGCCCCGTTGTTTCAAATCCGTGATCAGGGCGGCTTGGGCCCGATCGATGTCGCGGCACTGTTTGGGCAAGTTGCTCACCAGCCCGCCGTGTTGGTCCCAACCGCGGTGGTAGAGTTGGACAAAACGAACGCCCCGCTCCAGCATTCGCCGGGTTAGCAGGCAGTTGGCGGCGAAGGTTCCGGGCTGCCTGGCGTCGTCGCCGTACAGGGCGTAGGTCCCGGCTGCCTCGCTGGAGAGGTCGGTCAGGTCGGGAACCGACTGTTGCATCCGGAACGCCATCTCGTATTGGGCGATTCGCGTGGCGATCTCGGGGTTCCCCGAGCTGTCAAGTTGTTGTTGATTGAGCTGGGCCAGGCTGTCCAGCATCTGCCGCCGGAACCGGCGATCGATACCGGGCGGATCGGTCAGGTAGAGGACCGGATCGCCGCTGCTGCGCAGTTTGACCCCTTGGTGGCTGGACGGCAGAAAACCGGCTCCCCACAGTCGTTCCAAGAGTCCCTGGTTTGCGTCTTTGCCGGAGCCGTGTGAGATCAAGACGGCGAAGGCGGGCAGATCGTCGGCTTCGCTGCCGAGTCCGTAGCTGACCCAGGCGCCCAGCGAGGGCCGGCCCGGCTGTTGGGACCCGGTTTGGATCAGGGTAATTGCCGGGTCATGGTTGATCGCCTCGGTGTGCATGGAGCGGATCAGGCATACCTCGTCCATCACGCGGGCGGTGTGCGGTAAGAGTTCGCTCAACCACGTCCCGGCCTGGCCGCCTCGCTGGAAACCGAACTTGGGCGCGATGACCGGAAAGCTGCTTTGACCGGACGTCATCCCGGTCAACCGCTGCCCGCGGCGGATCGAGTCGGGCAGTTCGGTGCCGTGCAGTTCCTTGAGCCGTGGTTTGCGGTCCCACAGTTCCAGGTGCGAGGGGCCGCCCGACTGAAACAGGTAGACGATGCGCTTCGCCCGAGGCGGGAAGTGCGTCGGGCCGTCCGACCGTTGCCCGCCGGTGGCCGCCGCGTCACGCAGCAGTAGCGACGAGAGGGCGGCGACACCGATGCCGCGCGCGGTCCCGTGGAGGAGCCGACGTCGGTTGAGCAGTTGGCGGGAAACGAGGACGGGGTTCATGGCTTCGAAATGGTCTCGTCGAGATTCAACAGCATGCTGGCCACCGAACTCCAGGCGGCCAATTCAAGCGGTTCGATCGTCGGATCACAGGGCGACGCTCCAACACGGAGCAATTTGGCAGCTTCCGCCCGGTGGCTGTGGAAATGGCGTCGAGCCGTCTGCAGGAATTGACCGACGACGACGCGTTCGGCCTGGCTTGGCGGTCGAGCGACCGCGGCACGAAAGGCGAAGGTCAACCGGGCCGGGTCGCCGGCGTCATGTTTGATGATCCGTTGGGCGAAGACGCGGGCGGCTTCGACATAGGTCGGGTCATTCAGCAGCACCAGGGCTTGCAGCGGTGTGTTGGTGCGGGCCCGGCGGACGACGCATGTTTCGCGATCCGGGGCGTCGAAGGTCGCCATGCCCGGCGGCGGGCACGTCCGCTTCCAGAACGTGTACATGCTCCGCCGGTAGAGGCCTGCGCCGTTGTCGGCCGCGTAGGTGTCGCGGCGTTCGACGGAGACGTCTTCCCAGAGGCCGGCAGGCTGGTACGGTCGCACGCTGGGGCCGCCCACCTGGCGATGGAGCAGGCCGCTGATGGCCAGCGCGTTGTCTCTTACCATCTCGGCCGGAAGGCGCCACCGCGGTCCGCGGGAGAGGAGCCGGTTCTGCGGGTCGATGTCGAGCAGCCCCGGCGTCACGTCCGCCGCTTGGCGGTACGTGGCGGACAGAACGATCAGCTTCAAGATCGCGCGCTGATCCCAGTCCCGCCGTATCAATTCTCTGGCCAGCCAGTCCAGCAGGGCCGGGTGGCTGGGTCGCGCGCCCTGGACTCCGAAGTCCTCGACCGTTTCGACCAGTCCGCTCCCAAACAGCATTTCCCACCAGCGGTTCACCGCCACGCGCGCCGTTAACGGGTTATCGGGACTGGTCATCCAGCGGGCCAGGTCGAGCCGCGTGGGCTCGGCGGGCGCAGCCGTGCCCGCCAGGGCTTCCGGCAAGCCGGGTTGCACCTCTTCACCCGGCTTGTCGTAGGCCCCCCGCAGCAACAGGTGTGTCGGCCGGCGAGTCGCCATCTCTTCCATCACCATCGTGACCGGGATCGCTCGCTCGAGTTCCTCCAGGCGGTGACGGATCTCACCCTGCCGGCGGCGAAGTTCGGGAATCTTCCGGTCCACATTTGCCAGGTAGAAATGTCGAAGTTGCTCCTGCTGGGAGACGGTGCGATCCTTGCTGGGAACCGCCAGGATGGCCGCCAGCCGATCCGGCGATTCACCCTTGGCAAGCTGCATGGCATCGTCGGCAGAGAGCTGTAGTCCGTACAACCGTACATCGTCGATCAGCCCATGAAACGGCAGCGATGTGGTTCGTTTGCCGATATGCAGCGGCTTGTCGGTGGACAGCGAACCGCTCAGACGGTTGTCGTTGGTCACGTCCACCGCTTGTAGCGTGCCGTTCAGGTAGATCTTCAGGCCGCTGGCTTGCCGCGAGCCGTCGTACGTGACGACAACGTGATGCCAGGCTTGCGGAGCGACGGGCTCTTTGGTTACGACCTTGAATGCCTCCGTGGGCCAACGGTGGACAAGGTGGCACTCCAACTTGCCGTTCAGATGGTTCAGGTCGTAGCCGCGATAGGCATTCGCCTCATCCATCTTGGAGAGCACCGTGCCGCTGGAGGATGTGGCGGGATGGATCGAGGCCGCTACCGAAAATGGTCGGTCGCTCTCGAAGTTGCCGACCTGGCCGGCGTCGACCCAGGTCTGGCCGGTGAACTCCAGCGCTTGTCCGCGGACGCCCGCCCGGCGGGTGGCGGGCCCGTGGACGCGCCCGGCCTGGTTTTCGTCAGCCGCATTGAGGACCCGGTCGCCGGAGTCTTCGTCGAACGCAAAATGCGCCGCCAGACCCAATCCGTGCAGCGCGCGGGGGCTTGCCGTTGTAAGCTGTGCTTCCCAGGCGGCGATCAACGCATCGACTTGACCTCCGCGCGACTCGATGTCGGCTTCCAGGCGAGCCATCCGCGCATTCAGTTCGTCGATCTCACGTTGTTGCTCGGCAGACGGCACCTTGACAACGGGGTCCGCCATGCGGGCCGAATTGTACTTGACCAGCTTGTCAGGAATGTTGTTGAAGAAGGCGGCGAACCGATAGAAGTCATGTTGGGTCAGCGGGTCGAACTTGTGGTCGTGACACCTGGCGCATTGCAGCGAAATGCCCAAAAACACGGTCGCCGTCGTGTGCACCCGATCGGCAACGTACTCCGCCTGGTACTCGGCGGGAATAATGCCTCCTTCGGTTGTCAGCACATGGTTGCGGTTAAACCCGGTGGCAACTCGCTGCCGGAGTGTTGCCTGCGGGAGGAGGTCGCCCGCGATCTGCTCGGTCAGGAATTGATCGTAGGGCATCCCGGTATGGAAGGCTTCGATCACCCAATCGCGCCACGGCCACATGGTACGCACTTCGTCGTTGTTGTAGCCGTTGGTGTCAGCGTATCGGGCGGCGTCGAGCCACTGCATGGCCATCCGTTCGGCGTGGGCGGTCGAACTGAGCAGGCGATCGACGACATTGTTTTCGGCAGCACGCGAGTTGTCGGACATGAAGGCATTCAATTCGGCCACCGTTGGCGGAAGCCCGGTCAGATCAAGCGTCACACGGCGCAACCAGGTATGGCGTTCGGCAGGTGGCGAGGGGGACAGGCCGGCGGCTTCCAGCTTGCGGAGGACAAATCGGTCGACCGCGTTCCGCGGCCAGTCGACGCGGCCAACGTCCGGGGGCCTGACGGCGGTGGGGGGAAGAAACGCCCAGTGCCTGGCGTACTCGGCGCCCGCCGCGATCCAGCGACGGAGGGTTGCCCGCTGGGCTGCCGAGAGCGGTTTGAGTGCCGCGGGTGGCGGCATGACCAGATCGTCGTCATCCGCCATGATGCGTTCGATCAGCGGACTCGATTCGGGATGCCCGGGTACGATCACGGCCGACCCGGCGTCGGCGGAGACAGCCGCTTCACGCCGGTCAAGTCGGAGATCGGCTGCCCGGCTGGCCTCGTCCGGACCATGGCAGTGAAAACAATGGTCCGCCAGAATCGGCAGCACGTCACGCGTGAAATCGACCCCGTCGTGCGGGGCCGTCGGCCCGGTTTCCGCGCGGGCGAGCGACAGCCCGAGCGGCAACCAGAACGCGCACGCCAACGTGAGCGAATGGGCTTTGAAACACGTCATCAACAACTTCCTGAAGGTAGCCACCGGTCGTCTACTTGACTGTAGCCACCGCCGCAAGGCGGTGGAAGCCTGAAACGGCCTTCCGGCGCCGGTCGCCGCCGTCGACGTGGGGCCGCTGATTGTTCCCCATTCCGTCGTTCGGGCAGTGCATGACGTCAGGCCGTCGGCCCGCCCGTGGGCGTTGGTGCGGGCGAAATAGGCCTGGCAGAAGGCATTGGGCCTTACATCCGACTTGTGTAGTCGGGCTTGGAGTCCGACCCATCGCTGTCCAGCTTGGGCTTGGGGAGCGATGCGTTCTTGAGTTCGTCCAGCTCGCGGTCAAGCATCTTGTCTTGCACCATGCCAACGAGGGATTTCCCCAGGGTCCAGAGGAACCAGGCGAGAATCCCGCTGGGGACGAGAATTGCCATCGCCCAAAGAAAATTCTGTTTCATCGCTCGATCTTCAATCCAACCAAGAGAATGGACCCGCCTACCAGTTGCCTGCTTCCAACAGTCTCAGAGATATCGTATCGCGCCCGGCTTGAAAATGGGGCCTGGAGAATTTGCGTGCGGAGAATTGGAGCCACCGGCGCGTGAAAAGTTCCCCGACAGGGGCAACCTGCGACGCGGTACCGGCCTCAGCCGCTGCAATTGATTGCTCGCCGCCGCTCTGCCACCTATGATGACGCCTGTTCGCGCAGCCGCCCCGCGGTCGCCGACCCACTGCCGCGACCGGTCGGCACATCGGATTCAACATCGCGACGTTTCACGATGTTTGCGACATGTCGCCGGCCCTGCCGGATCTTCCCTCCTGCCAGCCACCCACCCACTCAGCCACCCACTCACCCACCCACTCACCCACCCACTCACCCACCCACTCACCCACTCACTCACCCACTCACCCTTGGAGCTTCACCCGCATGCTTGTTGCTCGCCGTCTCCCCGTCGATCGAACGCTCATCGCAGTTGCCATGTTGATGGTGGTTCTGCTCTGTGGACCCGCAACCGCCTTACCATTGGCGTTTGGCCAGGCCGAGCCGCATTGGCCGGGGTGGCGCGGGCCGCAAGGGACTGGGCACAGCGACGCGACGGAGCTGCCCGTCACCTGGACAGACAAGCATCTGGTCTGGAAGACACAGCTTGTCGGAAGCGGTCAGTCATCGCCGGTCGTGTGGGGCGACCGAATCTTCTTAACGTCGTCGACCGAGCAGGGACGCCAGCGCCACGTCATGTGTTTGCAGCGTTCTAACGGGCGGCGGTTGTGGGACAAGGTCGCTTGGACGGGAGAGCCAGAGAAGACCCATGCCATGAACCAGTTTGCCTCTGCCACGTGTGCCACCGATGGTGAACGGGTGGTGGCTTTCTTCGGCAAGGGGGGGATTCACTGCTACGACTTCGAAGGAACGCACCTCTGGTCGCGAGATCTGGGTGAGTTCGTGGGGCCATGGGGAGCCGCGGCGTCTCCGATCATTGTGGGTGATGTGGTCGTACAGAACTGTGACGCGGATGAAGATGCATTCATCATTGGTCTGAACAAGAAGACGGGCGAGACGGTATGGAAGACGCCGCGCGAGGACTTGCGCGGATGGTGCTCGCCGATCGTTATCAATAGCGGCGCACGCCAGGAACTGGTTGTCAACGGCGAGCGGGGTGTTAACGCGTATGATCCACTGACGGGGAAGCCGCTGTGGTTCTGCCGAGGCGATCGGGGCCGTGGAACCCCGACGGTGGTCCCGTATCGCGACCTGCTGATTGCGGTGGCTGGTCGACCGGGAGACATGATTGCCGTCAGGTCGGGCGGTAACGGGACCGTCAATGCCACGCACGAAGTCTGGCGGACCACACGTCGCGGCGGACGCGACTTGCCGTCGCCGATCGTCGTCGGCGACTACCTGGTGGTGTTCGACCTCCGTCCCGGTCGCGCCACCTGTTATGACGCGGCGAGCGGAAAACAGCTCGACCAGATCCGCCTCTCCGGTGGGTTCTCCGCTTCGCCGATTGCTGCCGGTGGATTGATCTACATCCCCAACGAAGATGGCGATGTCTTTGTGGTCAAGCCGGGCGCCAAGCTGGAGATCGTCGCCGAAAACCGGCTGGCGGTCGGTAGCGACGAGGTCTTTCGTGCCTCGTTGACTCCCAACCACGGACAAGTGCTCTGCCGATCGGACAAGGTCCTGTATTGCATCGGCGGGAAGCCGGCGAGCTGACCGGTGCTGGGAAAACGGCCGACCCGATTGCTTGCTCGTGGTTGGCAAAGCGGGCGAGCGGGGGGGCGTGGTCGTACGTCCCCTTACGATGCCGGGCCGTGGTACGTCATGCCACGTATGACGTGTGGAAATGTGCAATCAGGGAATGTCATGCACAGCCTGGCCTACGGAACTACCGAAGTGCGAAATGTCGTGGATCTCATGATTTACCGAATTTGCTTGACGGACGGTTCCCGAGCGGCGGGCGGCTCGATCTCGACATCGAAATACTCCAACGCCCATTCTTGCATGTAGCGAACGTGCGTGGGTTGGATGCGATAGATGATCAGTGCCGGGTTATCGATGGATCCCAGGTACTGGCGGAGCAGCGGATTCGCTTCCCAGATCTCTTCCAGGACGGTGCGGTCGGTCACGACTTCGGCGCGACCGGTAATCCGAACCTGGTCGTGGCCGTCATCCAGATAGCAGAGTTCGACGCGGGGGTTCGCGGCGATCTCCGCTGTCTTGTGGTAGCTGCGGAGGTTGGCCACATAGATCGTGAAGCCGTCGGTCTTGACTGGAGAGACCGGGCGGAGGCGAGGCTGCTCGCCGTCCATCGTCGCCAGGTGGGGGAAACGGTCGGCCGCAATCACGGCGTGTGCGCGGGCAGTGACCTGTGATGGATCGAGCGGCTGGGGGGTGGGCTTGTTCATGATCGACGATCAGCTTTCCTGGGAGGGCGCGTCAGATTTGTCCTTGCCTGGCGATGTGGGGGCATCTGCCGACCGTCGCGCCTCGATCAGTTTCCGTTGATGGATCCGCGCCACATCCCACATGTAGCCGTTGATGTGGTCGTTCTTGGCCAGCTCGGGGGCCGCCGCCAGGTCGATGTACTTGCGGGCCTTGGCGTGATCGCCGGCGACTTCGTAATACAGGCCCAGGTAGAGGTGGGCATAGAACTGCCTGCCGGCCAGGACGGCGGCCGGCGGATCGCCTCGGCGAGTTTCTGCCAGGACATCCGCCGGTTTCAGCTTCCCCCGATAAAGGTCAAAGATCTGCATCATCGGATTACGCGGGTCGTCCTTGATCGGCAACATGACGGCCCGCGCTTTGGCGATCCCCGTGGTGGGAACCATGCACAGGTAACGCCAGACCGAGTTCTCGACATCGTTGTCATGGTACGTCTGATACAGCTCGAACTGAGCCGCACCCTGTTTGAATTTGCCGACGTAGTAGTAGGCGATGCCCCGCTCCCACTGACGCGGCTCGACCGCTGGCGACAGCTCGACGTACTTGTCAAAGTCGGCGACGGACGCCTCGACCTCACCCAGCCGGAATCGCTCGCGGCCACGAACGTAGTAGGCGTGGGCCAGGTCCGGTTGGGTCTCGATCACCTGCGTGAGGATGTCGACAGCCTGTCGATGCTCGCCGGCCGCGGCCGCGTTCGCGGCACGCGTCAACCGCTGCTGGACGGTGTCGTCAGCTTGTAACGCCGTCGCTGCTAGCAACATAGTGAGGGTAAACCCACAGAGAAAACGAAACATGGGCGAACTCCGGGAGAGTATATGCGTCTAAAGGGCAGTTCGATGAACGTCAAAATGACAACAAGCATGGTCCCAAAAAGAGACACTCGGGGCAAAATGCGGCGCATTTTCCAGACAGTCGGTTGTTCACACTGGAATTTGGTCGAGTGATTATTTCCAGTCCTAAAAACAAGTTAACGCGTGTTGAAAGAACTGCTGGCTAAGTCCTGGCACAGTCTTTGCTTTGTCTTACAAACGGCCAGCGGAGTCAGTCAACCTGGCAACGACAGTTGTCTGCCGAGTATTCGTCGCCACGTGAAATGGTGCGAGACCCCTGAACTGATGGCTTGTCAAGCCACTAGGATACGATCGACGCTGGCAGGCAGCGTAATTTTTCAACGATGGAGAACTCAAGGACGAGGTCAGAATTATGTTAATACTTAGCCGAAAAGTCGGACAGAAGATCGTTATCGGAGACAACATCACCATCGTTGTCAACCGCGTCGCGGGCAATCGTGTGACGTTGGGAATTGAGGCGCCAGACGACGTGCATATCATGCGTGGCGAGCTCGAACATCACCGCCACGAATTCGCCTCGCAGGACGATGGGGCTGGTCCGGCGACCGTCCCGTTTCATGTCGAGTTGCCTGATGGTGAGGTTTCTTCGTTGCTGCCCCGGTTAGCCCACTGATCCGCCGTTTACCGTGTGTTCAGCCACCTTACGGAACGCCGCCACGATCTGCTCGATGATCGACGCATCTGACAGCAGGACCGGGTGATGCAAGAGAACGGTTTCGTCGACGGCCCGCTGGGCGTGGTGCAATTCGCCACCCACACGACATCGTCGACGACTTCTTCTGAGGAACCCGCGGAATCCGACATCGATGGCAACTCCCTCTGCTTGCATGGCCGCCAGGAACTGGTCGCGTGGCCAACCGGACCAGTGAGCCGATTCATAGCGAAAGGCAACTTTGTAGTAGCTCGCCTGGTCCCCTGGGGAAGGCTGGGCCACCGGATGGAGACCCGGCAGGTCAGCCAGTCCAGCCAGCAATTGCCCCACTCGCTGCCGGCGGATCTCATTTCGCTCGGGGAGTTTGGCGACCTGCGGCGAGAGCACGGCAGCCTGCAACTCGCTGAGCGGAAAGGCGTGGTTGCCCCGTTCGCACTGGATCTTGATCCGCTGGTGAACATCGGCCCGCTTGGTGATGACCGCCCCGCCGCGACCGGCCGTCAGTAGTTTGCTGCCACCGAAGCTGAGCACGCCGGCGTCGCCCCAAGTTCCGGCGGGGCGTCCCTGCACAACGGCCCCCGGCACCTGGCAGGCATCTTCGACGATTTGCAAATCGTGACGGGCGGCAACGTCGGTGAGGGTCCGCATATCGGCGCGTCCGCCGTGCAGATGGGAAACGACGATGGCCCGTGTCGCCCGGCCGATCGCCTGCTCGACGCGGTCTGCCGCCAGCGACCAATTCTCCGGGTCGATATCGACGAGAACCGGGACGGCGCCCAGCGCCTCGATGCAACGGAAGTTGCCGCTGAAATCGTACCCGGCCAGCAAGACCTCGTCGCCGGGTTGGATCTTGAGCCCGCGGAGGGCCAATTCGACCGCCACAGTTCCGCTGCAGCATGTCAGTGCGAAGGGCAAGCCGTGCCAGCTTGCCAACTGTTGTTCCAGCCATGCCACATGGTCGCCGTGGTACCGTCCCCACGACCCGTCCCGGGACATTCGGGTGAGCGCCTGGTCGACGTCTGGATCGGCGAGAGGCCAGGATGGGGGGCCCGCGGGAACCGCGGGAGGGCCGCCATGCATGGCCAGGGTGTGGGAAATTACCATTGTTGCCGCTCGACGGGGCGTGTATTGTCCGCAGCCACTCAATCCTCGTCCTTCTGGGTTGACCGAACGCTGTTGCTTGACGCCGCGCTACGGGCTCGTCCGCCTGCCCGGTGCCGAATGCGAGCACGCGGTCGGTCGCCGTACCGTCCGCAACGTGGTCACCATGTTGGCAATTCAGCCGCGATCCAATTTGGAGGGATCCTTACCGCCGTCCGCCGGTCGTGCAGGTTGGTGGCTGGTACTGATCACTTGGGGCGTGATCTGTTGCGCGGGTTGCGCATCGACTGACTATATCACGATGCGCGAGGTTCCGCACAACCGGTTGGCAGGACGGTTGAAGCTGTTTTCGTTCACGGGGCCCAAGCCGACGGCGCGGACCGAGCGTCTGTTGCGCCGTTTTGCATTGGATGAAGAAAAGCCGGAGGTCGTGCTGGCCGGGTTAAGCCGGCAGATTGACGAGGACCCGCAGCCGGAGAAACTCTACTCGTACGCCGAACTTGCCTACATCGAAGGCCAGCGCGCGATGGCCCGGGGCGAGTCGATGGCAGCCCTCGACCACTTCGGCGAGGCGGTCTCGCATGCCTATTGGTATCTCTTCGATCCCAGGTTCGACCACTTTCGCAATCCTTACGATCCCCAGTTTCGCGAGGCGTGCGACGTCTACAACGGGGCGCTCGAATCCGCGCTGCGGCTCGTCAAGCAGGAAGGAGAACTCCGTCCCAACCAGGTGTACACCATCAAGACTGCGGACCGCACGCTGACGCTGACGATCAACGTCAAGGGCAACTGGCATGCAGACGACTTCGAACGGTTGGAGTTTGCCTCGGACTACGAGATTGTCGGTCTCACGAATCGGCATCAGTCGTTCGGACTGGGCGTCCCGCTGGTTGCGGTCCGCAAGTCGCATGACGGCGAGCATCCGGCCGAACAATACTATCCACCCGGTCTCAGCTTTGCGGTCACCGCCTTCCTGCGTGTCTCCACGCCGCCACCCAGCGAGACCCAGGGGGCCGGCCAACCAACCGCGTGCCACTGCCAGCTCGAACTGCACGACCCGTTGATGGGGACGGACATCTTTGTCGCCAATCGCCGAGTTCCCCTGGAGACCGATCTGACCACGCCGCTGGCCTATTTTCTGGACAATCCGGAATTCGAACAGCGCAAGGATATCGCCACCTTGGCTCTCTTGGAGCCGGATCGGGCGGCGGCCTTGAAAGGCCTCTTTATGGTCGAGCCGTACGATCCTCGCAAAATCCCCGTCGTGATGGTACACGGTCTGTGGTCGAGCCCCCTGACCTGGATGGAGATGTTCAACGATCTCCGTGCGTTTCCGGAGATCCGCGACCAGTACCAATTCTGGTTCTATCTCTATCCGACGGGGCAGCCGTTTTGGATCAGCGCGGCAGAGATGCGCCAGGATCTGGCCGTCTTGCACGATACGCTGGACCCGATGCGGCAAACCCCGACGCTTCAGCAAATGGTCCTGGTGGGACACAGCATGGGGGGCCTCGTCTCCAAGCTGCAGACGTTGGATAGCGGCGACGAATTCTGGCAACTGCTGAGCGATCAGCCGTTCGAGGCTTTGCAGGCCGATGAAGGGCTGCGGACGCGCTTGCAGCAGGTGGCTTTCTTCGAGCCGAATCCGTCCATTCGACGCGTGATTACGATCGCGACTCCCCATCGGGGAAGTGAGTTCGCCAACGACTACACGCGCTGGTTGGCCCGCCGGCTGATCTGGCTGCCGCGTCGATTGGTGAGTGGAGCACGCACTCTCTATCGTGACAACCCGGAACTGTTTCGAGATTCCGAACTGCTGACGATCAGCACCAGCATCGATTCCCTGGCACCGGAATCACCGGTCCTGCCGACCATGCTGCGCGTCCCCCGCTCGCCACGGACCACGTATCACAACATTGTCGGGGTGATTCCCAAAGATCGAATTGTGGGACGGATCGTCGCCGGCAGTGACGGCATCGTCGACTTCGAAAGCGCCCACCTCGACGACGTGGCCTCCGAAATCACGGTCCCGGCCGACCACGTCAAGGTGCACCAGCATTCACGCAGCATCCTGGAGGTTCGCCGCATTCTGCTCGAGCATCAGCACCAGGCGTTGGCAGAAATTCAGGCCGGCCGGGCGGCGCTGCCGGCATCATTCCAGCCGAACGTGCCGGCACCCGCACCGCCGCCGTCGTCGTCGTGGCCGCGGGAGAACGCGGCCGCAGAACGGGCGGCGGAAGATCGCTGATCGACGACCCTACGCGGAGCGGGTGAGGGCTTCCGCCAACGATTTGTTTCCCGGGCGATGGGATCGAGCCCCCCGACTGCGGCGGCGCGCCCGGTTGGCGATGAACTCCCGAACCGCCGTGGTCGCCGGAGCCGGCGACGCGCTCTCGCCGGGCGTACCGTCGGATTCCGCCGCAGAGGAGGGCGACGTCGCCACCTCGAACGGCTCCTCGCTCCGCCCCGGATTCCCGTCCGCTTCGGCATCCGACGGAGCAAGCTCGCCACGCACCACGCGTATCTCCCGCGGCGCTTCGATCCCCACACGGACGGTGTTTCCTTTCACTCGCACGATCGAGATCGTGATGTCATTGCCGATTCGGATCTGTTCTTCAGTTTTGCGCGTGAGGACGAGCATGGCACACTCCTTTGTGGACGAAAGAATTTTCGTAGAGAAGAGAAGTGCCCGTATGATATGCACGCAGCGCGCCGGAACCGGATGAGAAATCGGGGAATCGAGCAAGTCGCTGACTGCAAAGCAGTTAGTCCCCGCGCGGGGCCGACGCTATCACTGGACAGTTGGTGTACAGATTTCAATCAATGTAGAAGTTTTACACCCGATTGAGGCGACCTGAACGGTGAGATAACGCCTGCTGCCTAGGAGTAAAATGCCAGCTCAAGGCGAAGCGGGGCATGATTAGAAGGCTCGACGCGCGGCAGCCTCGACGCGCGGCAGCGTGGGGCACCACCTGCCCGGGAGTGATGTCGGACTACGCTTTGTGGCGTTTGGCCAGCTCGTCGCGTAGCTGCGCGGCCAGCTCGTATTCTTCGGCTGCCACGGCTGCTTCCAGACGCTCGTTCAAGGTCCGTCCTGACGCGTATTCGCTCTTCAGCGCCTCGCGAAAATCGCGCAGGCGACCGACGAACTCATCGTCGTCATACTGGTCTTCGGCGTCGAACTCTTCGTAGACCGCCCGTAGTTGATCGAGGCCCTTGTTGATTTCCGCGATCGCCGCGTGTGGTTTGCTTTTGTCAAGGTTCAGCAGCGCGGCGGCCTGCGTTCGATGGAAGAGTACGAAGGGACGCTGTTGCTCGTGCGAAAGCGTCCATTCCTCATCCGGTGAATATTCGCGGCAGAGATCGAGCAGCGCCAGGGTGTGGTCGGCGTCTTGGACTGCCTTGTCGTATTCCTCCAGCCGCAGCCAGCAGAGGCGCCGCTGATAGTACTGGATATACTCACGCTCGACTTCGCTACATTGATCGTCATCCAGGACCATCTCGCTGCCATAGCTGCGCGCTTCGCTCAGCAGTAAGTCGTAAAACGTTTCGAAGCCGTCCGGACGTGTTCCATCGGGCCGACCGCTGAGCTCCAATTGCAGCACCCCCATGTCGACCCGCATCTGCAAGACGTCACGACCATCGGCGCACGTTACCTGCCGGACGCTCAATGAATCCACTTCATAGGGCCAGCTTCGCAACAGTTCATCGAAGTCGTGCGAGTCGGTCATGAGCGGCCTGCTGCGAGACGAGGTTGCGGGTCTTGGATTGGGAGGCGATACCAACGGCGGGTGTGGCTCGCGTATCTCCCAATTATACCAAACAACCAACTTCCCAGGGAGCGGTTGCCTCGTGCCGACCGAATGCCGGGCTGCTGTTTCTGGCCGCACCGCGACGCGTTTGCTAGCGTCGCGTCAGCGTTTGCAGATTGGGGGTCATGCCGATTCTCACGGGTGACCGAACTGCCTCACACGGGGCAGGCCCGACCGCGCGCGCTCGGCTTAGCGTCGCAACCGGAAATCGTAATTGCGCGTGGCCAGACGCTCGTTGCTCGCTTCATCATCGCCGATGTACAGCACATCTTCGGCAGGCTGCGACGGGGTCATGACCGCCATGATCTGGCGCACGTCATAGACCAGCAGGACGCAGGCGGCGGCCAGCCAGATCAATGCTTCCGCCGGTTGGTTTCGCAGGACCAACGTCGCGAATGGGAGGGCAAGTACTGCCGACCAGGCGGCGGTGTACAGCCAGCCTTGCACCGTCACCGGACGAAGACCCCAACCGACTTTCTTTCTTCGAAACCACTGCGGCTTGCCAAACATTGCGTCTTGCCTCCACTTAGATCGTCAATCGCTTTTTTGTTTCCCGCCAGATTGCCGAGGATCATGAGAACCGACGACCGACGCCCACCGGCTGCTGAATTATCCAGGTTGGTTTGCCCTTGATCCGAGGTTCGGCCCGGTGAGATATTCGCCGGCAGGCTCCACGGCTTGCCAAGTTCCGTGGGATTTTCCGGAAAAGTCGCCAGGCGGGCAGTCCACAGGGGCAACCGCGCCGCCCCTGCATGGGGGTGGGCTTGGTGCAAACGGCTGCTAGCCGTCATCGTGACGTACAGGGCCCCTCCGCCGCTTTTTCTCACTGGTCCGTTGTTTGGCCTGCAGGCGCCGTTCCCGGGCCGCCCGCGAGGGCTTCGTCGGTTTCCTCGCCTTGGGGCGCGTGGACACGCTGAGCAACATTTCTCGCAGCTTGGCCAGGCAATCGGCCACATTCCGGCCCTGATCGCGAAAACGCTGGCTGGTAACCACCAATTGGCCATCGTTGTTGATGCGGCGACGGTACTTGGCCAGGAACCGCTCACGAACATCGGCAGGCAGATGGGCCGAACGTGCTACGGCCCAATGCAACGTGACCTTGGTGTTCACCTTGTTGACATGTTGTCCGCCCGGTCCGCTGCTGCGCGAATAAGAAAAGTCAAACTCCTTCAGCGGGACGGAGATGCGCTGGTTGACGACGAGCATGAATGATCCCTGCGGAAATCGGGACGCGTTGTCTGGAATCGGTCGCGTGGGAAGGCCTATATTAGCGGGGATCGTTCCGTACAACCAAGCACGATCTTGGCTCCATGATTGGGTATCATGGATGCCTGCGGGCCGTCCGAACATCGACAACGGCTGCAGCAACAGACGAAATGCCGAAGTTACACTTCAGCCATTCCCGAGGGAGTTTCCGTGATGCGGTACGTGCGATGGTCGGTCCCCTTTCTACTGTTGGTCGTTCAAGGCTGTGCAGAGCGTTCCGTGGCGCAGCCGCCGGCCGATCGGTCTGATGCGGCAAGCCCTCCGGCGGCAACACCGGCAGACGAGGCTCATCCGCAGCCGGTGCCGACGCTGGCAACCCGCAATCAGGGTGACGATTGGCCGTACTTCTTGGGCCCCACCCGCGATGGCAAGTCGCGCGAAACCGGGCTTGTCACGCCCTGGCCGGAAGGGGGGCCGCGGATCGTCTGGCAGAAGGAAATCGGGACCGGATATGGCATCGGCAGCATCAGCCGCGGCCGGTATGTGCACTTCGATCGCTGGGACGACATGGCGCGGGTGACGTGCTTGCATGCCGAGACCGGCGAGGAGTTGTGGCGGTTCGAATATCCCACCGACTACGAAGACCTGCTGAATTACAACAACGGCCCCCGTTGCTCGCCGGTCATCGATGGCGACCGGCTGTATGTTTATGGCGTCGAGGGCGATTTACACTGCCTTAAACTGGTCGACGGCGAATTGCTCTGGAAGGTCGAAACCGCCAAAAAGTTCGGTGTTGTGCAGAACTTTTTCGGTGTCGGCAGCACGCCCGTCGTGTCCGGTGACCTGCTGATCTGCATGGTCGGCGGCAGTCCGCCCGGCAGCCCCGGACTTTACGAGAGTGGCGGGAAGGTCACCGGAAACGGCACCGGGATTGTCGCCTTCGACAAGCAGACCGGAGAAGTCAAATACCAGATTACCGATGAACTGGCTAGTTACGCGGCCCCGCAGTTGGCCACCATCGGTGGCCGGCCCTGGTGTTTCGCCTTTTGTCGAGGTGGGTTGGTTGGCTTTCGACCGCAGACCGGTCAGGTGGACTTTCACTATCCCTGGCGGTCCCGGATGCTGGAGAGCGTGAACGCCAGTGTGCCGGTGGTCGTTGGCAATGAAGTCTTTCTTTCGGAAACCTACGAGATCGGCAGCTCGATGCTGGCCGTCCGCCCCGGTGGATACGACGTCGTGTGGAAGGACGATCCGACCGTGCGAGCCAAAGCGATGAAGACGCACTGGAATACGGCGATCCACCACGAAGGGTATCTCTACGGATGTAGCGGCCGCAACACGCCGGATGCCGACCTGCGGTGCGTCGAATGGAAAACAGGCAAGGTGATGTGGGTCGAACAGCAACCGGCGCGGATCCGAGAACGCTCGTCATTGCTCTATGTCGACGGGCACTTCATTTGCCTGGGAGAGTATGGTTCGTTGCGGATGTTCAAGGCCAACCCGGAAAAATACGACGAGGTCTCACAGGTCATGTTGACCCGCGACGACCCGGACCCGCGCCGGCAGGCGGTGTTCGGACCGCAGCCGTTGCTCAAGTACCCCGCTTGGGCAGCACCGATTCTTGCCCACGGGTTGCTCTATGTGCGGGGCGATGACCGCCTGGTCTGTCTCGACCTGATTCCGGCCCCCAGCAATCAGAAAATGCCCTGACGAACCCCGAGGTGGCAGCCAAGAGAAGAATCGGCCCAGGAAGTTGCCCAGGTCGGCGCTCGCCAAGACGGCTCGAGGGCGAACAACATTGCAGCGCCAGACGCTGGTTCCTGGTCGTTCCTTGTGAATATCCGCAGCGGGCCGCGCCGATCCGTTGGAACGCGATCGCGTCCGGTTCGCTGGGCGCTCGACGGAACGTTGGGCTGACGCCTGACCGCTGAAAAATGATCGTGGCTCGGTCAGCAGCATCCGTGAACGTGGCGACATTCAGCTAATGAGCGGCCGAGGCGAGCCAGGATTCGAATTGTCGCTTGGAATGCTCCAGCAGGGAGGTGTAGTCGAACCCCTCGACATCTTCCCCCAACAGCTTGACGTCAAAGCAGCCGGTGTATCCCTCGTTGCCCAGGATCTCCAGGATGCGAGCGAACGGCACCATGCCTTCACCGAGGCGGCAGCGATTCTGTTCTCCGCTGGGGTGGCGTTTGGCATCACCCAACTGCACGATCGCGATCTGCGGGACCAATTCGGGTAACATCGAAACCGCGGCCGGGTCACGTCCGAAGTGGTAGGTGTCGTAGGCCAGTTTAAGGTATGGGCTGTCGAAGTGATCGAGCAATTCCATGGTGGTCGGCAACGAGGTCAGGAAGGAACAGTCGCCCGCACAGGCCGCATCCATCGGCTTGATGGCCAGCGGCACTTCCAACTCGGCCGCCACAGGCAGCATGGCGGTCAACGCCTCCTTCAGCAGCCGGGTGGCGTGGTTCGTGGTGTGGCCGCCGCGTCCGCCGCTGTAGACGGTCAGGCAGCCGGCCTCCAAGTGGGCGGCAAGTTGAATCGCGTCCAGGGCATCGGCCACGGCATCCTGATGAGGGCGACCATCGCTGCCGGTAAAGCCGCCCGCCCACATGAGCGTCGAAACGGCCATCTCGGTTTCCGCCAACAGCTCGATGCCCTTGTCGTCACCGAAGTCGGACAACTTTTGCCGCCAGACGGCCATCGAGCGAATGCCGGCGTCCAGGTAGCCGTTGACATCCTCCTCGAACGACCAGCGATAGGTCGTCAACTCGTTCATCGAAAGCAAAACCATCCGTGTCTCCATTCGTTCCGTGCAGAGGGGGCACCTGGTGCGGTGCACGGCAGCGATCGTAAGTATGCCGCATCCAAATTTGTGTGTAAAGAAATCGGTTGCCCGAGAAAGATCCGGGATCTACGGCGAGCTGCACCGCGCCGGGCGAACGTTGCTGTGTGCCAATCGCCTGCGACACGCGTTGCGCATGCCTGGCGCGGGCTTCAATTTGGCATACCGGACCTGCTGGGGGGTGCCAGCAATCGAGGCACGATACGCCTGCAAATCGGGCGACTGCCGGGACCCAGCGGCCGGCCGGTTGCCGCCTTTCCCGCCAATCGTGGAGGAACCGACAGCATCTGGCTTCTGGCACGCGGATTGCATCGGCTTGCGTTTTCGTTTCCTTTTGGTTGCGCGGGCCGTCCGTTGGCTCCGTGCATACGCGTACGACGACTACACGAATTTGGCGGAGACTACCATGAAGAAAATTGAGGCTGTCATTCGGCACCACAAAATCGACGACGTGAAGACAGCCCTCGTGGAGAAGGGCTTTCATGGACTAACGATCACCGAGGTGCGCGGCTTCGGCCGGCAGAAGGGACATTCGGAGACCTATCGGGGTGCCGAATACAAGGTCGACTTCGTGCCGAAGATCAAGCTGGAGCTCGTGGTCGCGGACAGCGATTGCGATTCCGCCCTGGAAGCCCTGGTGGGCGCTGCACGAACCAGCCAGATTGGCGACGGCAAGGTCTTCGTCAGCGACCTGCAGGAAGTCGTCCGCATTCGCACAGGCGAAACAGGCGAGGAAGCGATCTGAGCGCCTGATCCGGGGCGCCGAACCTCGCTGCCGGACCCCGGACGAAGATCTGAACTGCGGTCCCGCGGCCCCTCAGGGGGCTTCGGTCGCAGGTTCGGCTTGCTCCTCCGCATTTCTTAGCGACCACGCGGTCAGCCATCGATGTTCGTGGCGGACCAGGTCCAAGTCCGCCGTCAGCCGCTTCTCCAGGTCCGGCAGGTGGGCGGCCCCGTAAAAGATGCCGATCGATTTGTGCCCTTCCTGCAGGGACCGCTGCAACACCTCCACCGCTCGCTTGTTCCTCTCGGTGAGGATCGTCGAACCGTCCGGGCCGTCCAAGACGGAAGACGCGGCAGAGAGGTCGGACAACTGTTCGGCCATGATCCGCTTTAGCCGGGCCGTGCGATCTTTGGACAAGAATGCCAGCAGCATGCGAAAGTCGCCAGAACCGGATGGGTCTTTCGACTGCTGAGCGATACTTTGTCCCATCATCCGCAAGAACATCTGCGTGATGCTCTCACCGCGATTCTTCATGCTTCGGGAAAACTCCTCGGGCGTAAAGTCTGCATGGACCATATTGGCGGCGCCATAGTCGATGCAATCCAGCTGAAATTCAAGTTCCAGCATGCTCTTCATACCCATTTGCAATGCGCTAACCGGGTTCGCCGATCGCTGCCCCGGTTGCGGGACTTCGTTGGCTTTGGCAACCAACTCGTAGAGCACGACGTCGTACTTGGAAAATGCCTTGTTGAGCGTCTCGTAGTAGGCCTTGTCGCCGACGTGCACCGCGCCAATCAGGTCGACCCGCACTCCTTGATTCGCTTTGCCGTTTCCGCGATAGCCGACAATCGACGTTTGGAGTGACAGGGGTTCGCCGTCCGCAGAACGGCGCAAGCGGACAAAATCGTTCGCTTTGCCACGCTCCGGCGGTTGTTCCTCGGCCCCTGCCTGGCCGCAGGACAACGCCAGGCCGCAGAACAACAGGAACACGGTTGTGAGCACAGTTCGCACCAGGGGGCGGCGGAAAATCGACATGATTTGACTCTTCCAAGGACAAGTGATGCGGTTGTCGTCCGGGTTGCCGTCGCCATCAGGATGGAAAGATCCACCTTCCGGCGAATGCCGCTCGCTGCGGAACACCAACCAGGACCACAAACCGTGGTCCAGCGGCCGACTGCCGTCGACCCGAAACTGACTGTAGACTTGAGGGACGCAGGGGCTATACCATCCGGCCCGGCAAATCGTTGCAAAAATCCGCTGGTTCCCGGCCGCCGATCGGACCGTGCCGCCGGTTCGCCCGACGACGGTCCCTTCCATCGTCACTGACTCGACAGCCCTTTGTCAATCGCTGCTGCCTGAGGCGCGTCAGCCGGGAAGGCTTGCATCCTGGAAGCCTTGCATCTTGGGGGCCTGCGCCAAGGGGACGCTGAAATGGTGCTGCCAGCATCCGGTCTGCCCTGGGATGCCGGCCTGCGGGTCGCCCACCCTTCAGCTGATCGATGGTCAGCCTGAGGATCTTGGGAGCCGCTGCCTCCGCTGGGTTTCCGCCAGGCTTGCGGCGGGTGGGCAAATGATTGCCTTACAGCGACTTGCGCCGCCTGGCCGGCCGTCGCGAGTCGAGTTGGCATGATCCGCCTCGAGAAAAAATCCGGAACGGGTCAACTTTCGGCCCCCAGGCGGTTGAACTGGGACGCAAAAACTGCATACTGAGTGGTGTTGGACGTCTCAGGACGTTTGACTTAGTTACAGTCCTCGCGGGTCTCTGCCCCACCTGCGAGGGCGAAATTTGGCCTTCACAGGTTCCTGCCCCACCTGTGAAGGCTTTTTTTGCTTCTTGTCGATCCCGCTAGCACCCGTCTCTTGGTGCGGCATCTGGCCTCCTCGCAACGGCATGATCGATTTTCTCGGCAAGGATTGCCTTTCTTACTCAACTTCCAAGACGCGACCAACCGATACTACCGGCACGAACGAAATCTATGCCTGTGCGAAACGTTGCACGGTCCGATTGCCTGAGCAGGGTGGAAATCATGTCGATTAGACGAATTGCGATTTGCGTGACAACCTTCATTGTCTTGGCCACCCCGCTCGGCCGGGCCCAAGCGCAGCACGAGATTCACCACGTGCCACCGCTGATTGATCCGGACGGATCGAACCCGGACGTGAAGCACCCCTTCGTCGATCCGCTGATGTTCGACCCCGATTGGCAGTTCTTTGCGCCGGCGGAGGTCGGTGAGTTCGGCGGCGGCCCGGACCTGCGCACCGGCTGGTTCGCCAGCTACGCCCGGATGGCGATGTGGGTGTCGCGCCCCCAGGATCAATTCGCACTCACCCAGTTCCCGACCAACCATGTGCCTCAGATCGTGGGATCCAATGCGACCGGCGATTTCGCGCCGGGGACACGCTACGAGCTTGGTTACATGACCGACGAGGATCACGGGTGGTATGCGAATTACTGGCGGATCGGCGGACCCCACGCGATGGACATCACCTTGATGGAACGGATCAACGTCTTCCAACCGCTCGATGAAAACAACACCAACTTTGACCCGACCGCGTTCTCGCCTTTGCGGGGCGGCGGGACGGGTGGTGGCGGCGGTGGCAATAATAACAATGCCACCCGGACCTTCAATGAAGGCGTACCGGCGATCGACGCCAACGATCCGATCACGGGCGAACGAAGCTACCGGGTGTTTAACAGCATCAACGATGCCAAGCTGTCCAGCCTGGAGTTGAACAAGACGTTCCGCTGGAAGCCACTGGCCTATGGAAGCACGATCGAGCCGTTTGTGGGCTTCCGTTATGTTCGCTTCCAGAACTTCTTCACACGCCAACAGTACGATCGGTGGGATCCGACGACGGGACTGCCCCAGCCGGGACCGTTCGCCGTCAACTTTGACCCCACCACGTACACGGTGGAGTCCCTGGAGTACTACCGCGCGACTTTCGACAATCACATGGTGGGCGGTCAGTTCGGTTTCCGCTGGTACAAGCGAAAGAGCCGTTGGAACCTCTCCAGTGAGCTGCGTGCCTTCGCCTTGCAGAACATTCAGATCTTCACCGCGGTGGACGATTTCGAGGTCACTTACTACGACGACTTCACGGTGGGAGGGACGGTTCAGTCCGTTACGCACGACCGAATCAACGATGCCGGGAATGCCAACGAGTTTGTCTTCGGCGGCGAGGTGCGAGCCGACGCGGCCTTTGAGCTGACGCGGGACGTCTCGCTTCAGTTCGGCCTCAACTTCATGGAACTGGCGCGGGGCGTTGGTCGAGGTCGATTCCTCTCTAACAACGACGAGAGTGTAACCATCTTCGGCGGAAACGTCGGGGTCGTTGTCAATCGCTAGCGAGGCATGCGCGTCGGACCAAAAGCGGGCTGACGCTCGCGGCACGATCGTCCGCTCCCGTTGGTCGCTCGGACTTGACTCATCGTCAAGCCCAAACCTGATCCAGGCCTACCGGACCGACCGGCTGTTCGCTGCGACGGTGGCCAACCGGCGAGAGCTCGCCAATAACTGGTTGCCGGCAGCGGCGAATGAATGCAGACCGGTGGTGGAACGGTCAATCGCCCGATTGTCGAGTGCCCCCACTGCCGACGACTATTTGCTGCCGGCGTGATGCGCACGCAGCTCGTCCAGCTCCACCGTCAGCCGGTGTCGCAGTGGATTTTCCGGACGCAATTCGTCGATCAGCGATTCTGCCTTCTCGAAGGTCGCGTCCGAAACTTCCTGATTGACAAACAGCCGTCTGAAACTACGTTCGACTTCGGATTCGGTAAGCAAGACAGCCTCCGCAGCTCGATAAATCATGAGAAAACAGGTCGACGTTCGCGAGCCGTTCATTCTAGTAACAAGCGAAGATCGATCAATCCCGCTGTTCTAATTCACGGCTGCGCGGCGCCGCATTGGGGCGCGCGGCGCTCCACTCTCAAGCGGCAGCGGCCGTTTGCGCGGAACCGCCGGCGGAAGTCATCGGAAGGGACGGACGGCGTCATGAATCACTGCCTGAACGTCCCGCCGCGTCAGGCCGAGAGGTGGGACGGCCGGCCGGGAGCGTTGTCGCTGTTTCGCTGGGCGTAGTCCGGGTCGATCTTCGCCAGTTCCTCGGCCACGGCGTCGACCGTGGTCCGGATCTGCTCTGCGGTGTGCAGGCACGTGATGAAGAACCGCAGCCGGGCGGCCTTCTCTTCGACGGCCGGATAGAGAATGGGCTGCACATTGATGCCCCGCTCGTAGAGACGCTGTGAAAGCATTAAGGCATTCAGCGAGTTCCCCAGTATTACCGGGATCACGGGTGTGTTGTTGCTTCCGCCCGTATCAAGCTTGTGTTTCTTGGCCTGCCGCAGGAAGTTCTGAGCATTCGCCTGCAGTTGCGCGACGCGTTCGGGTTCCTCTTCCAGCACGCGGAGCGAAGCGAGCGCCGCCGCGCAGTTGGGGGGCGACAGGCCCACGCTGTAGACAAAGCCGGGCGCGGTATACTTCAAGTACTGGATCAGTTCCTTGCTGCCGGCAATGTAGCCGCCACAGGTCCCAAACGACTTGCTGAGCGTTCCCATCCAGAGGTCCACATCACGCGCGTCCACATCGAAGTGCTCGCTGATGCCGCGGCCGTGAGGACCCATGGTGCCGATCGAATGGGCTTCGTCGACCATCAGGAAGACTTTGTGCTTCTTCTTGACTTCAACCATTCGCGGTAGATCCGGGTAGTCGCCGTCCATGCTGTACACGCCTTCGACGACGACCAGGACCCGGCGATACTCGCCGCGGATTTCAGTCAGGATCTCATCCAACTGCTGCCAGTCATTGTGCCGGAAGGGACGCCTGCGGGCTCCAGAGAGGATGGCGCCCTGCATGATACTGTTGTGGCTCAGCGCATCGTGCACGATCAGGTCACCCGGACCGAACAGGTGGCCGATCGTCGTTTCATTGGTGGAATGGCCACCCACAAAGACGACCGCGTCCTCGCAGCCGATGAAGTCGGCGATTCCCTGTTCGAGCTGCCGGTGGATCGGTTTCTCTCCGGAGACCAGGCGGCTGGCAGAGACGCTGGTGCCGTAATCATCAATCGCCTTCTTGGCCGCAACGGAAACAACCGGATCGCCGGACATGCCCAGGTAGTTGTAGCTGGACCAGCTGATCATCTCGCGGCCGCCGATGACCGTCCGGTCATTCGTGACGGACTCGTGAACGCTAAAGAACGGGTTCGGGATGCCGGTCATTGAGAGCATCGCCTCGTTCTCCAGCAGCCGCTTGAATTCCGGCATCTCGGCGAACTGATAGTCCTCCGGGGCGATCTCGCGTGTGCCGCCTTGAGCGACCGGGCCTTCCCCGGACGGGCGAGGCTGCTTGACTTCCGTTCCGATGCAATTTTGCACGGCCAGGGCGACTTCTCGACAAGTCTCCATTTCCGACAGGACGTCTTCGGGAAAGCGGCCGCCGAACGTTTTTTCCAACGAGTGCGCGATCTCCAGGCGCTCCAGCGAGTCCATCCCGAGCTCGACAATGTTGGAGTCGAGCGTGATTCCCTTGGCCCGTTCCCGCGCGATGGCGACCACGTGTTCGATGACGAGCTGGGCGACGCGTGGATCCGGTTCGCCTTGAAACACGCGCGCCGACTTGCCCATGGGGGCCGTCGCGGCAGGCGGCTCCAACTGCATTGTGCTGGCGGCCGGCGCCGACGCGGTAACGTTCCCGCTCGCCGCGTCGCCGGCGGACGCATCACCGGCCGACCAGGCGTACCATTGAGCGATCACGGAGTGCGTTCCTTCCAGGAATGCCTTCCGGCAGGCGTGGCGTTGGATCTTGCCGCTGGACGTCTTGGGAAGCGAGCCGAAACGTACGAGGATGATCCCGTCGGGCGGCAGTTCGTGTTCGCGGGCCACATTGGCTCGAATCGCGCCGATGACATCCGACCAGTCCTTGCGTCGCGCCCGCTCGACTTCGCCCATCACGATCAGGCATTCCCGCCCGTTCAGGTCAACCGAAAACGCGGCGGCGGCTCCTGCTTGGAGACGAGGATCGGTCATTTCGACCGTCATTTCGATATCCTGCGGATAGCGGTTGACACCCCGCACGATGATCAGATCTTTGAGCCGGCCGGTCACGAACAGCTCGCCATGATCCATAAAGCCCAGATCGCCCGTGCGGAGATAGTTGTTGCCGTTGCGGCCGACCAGCTTCGCGCGGAAGGTGGCATCCGTCAATTCCGGCTTGTTCCAGTAACCCATCCCCACGCTCGGACCTCGCACCCAGACTTCTCCCACCTGGTGGTCGGGAAGTTGCTTGCGGCTCTCCGAGTCCACGATGATCACTTCTTCTTCCGGCAGTACGTGCCCGCAGCCGACCAATTCACGCGCGCCCTCTTCGTCCTCGACTGCCGGTACCACGCGGTGTTCATCCAGGGCCGGACCGTCGAAAGCGCGGATGATAGGCGGTTCCTTGACGGCCGAACCGGTCACAATTAGCGTCGTCTCGGCCATCCCGTAGCAGGGGAAGAACATCTCCGAGCGAAAGCCGGCGGAGGCGAAGCGGTCCGCAAATTTCTTCAGCGTCGACGGGCGAATCGGCTCGGCCCCGTTAAAGGCCACTTCCCAGTGGCTGAGGTCGATCCCTTCCAGTTCTTCGTCGGTGATCTTGTCCGCGCACAGGTCATACGCAAAGTTGGGGCCACCGCTGATCGTCGCCCGGTAATGGCTGATGCTGCGCAACCACCGCACCGGCTTCTGCAGGAACGAGAGGGGTGACATCAGAACGCTCGGGCGACCGTAAAAGACCGGGTTTAACACGCCGCCGACCAGTCCCATGTCGTGGTACGTCGGCAGCCAGTTCATCCCCAGGCAATCGCGGGACGGCTGAAAGGAAGCGGTAATCAGATGGCAGTTGGCGATGATGTTGGCGTGCGAAAGGACGACCCCCTTGGGCGTACCGGTCGACCCGGACGTGTACTGCATGACGGCCATGTCGTCGGAGGCGAGCTGCGGTCCTTGCCAGCCGTCACCAGCCGATTCGTCGACTTGATCCGTGGCGATCCAACTCGCCCGCCGCAGCGTGGGGGCTTCGTCCAGCATCCCTTGCGTGCGTTCCAGAACCGATTCCAGCGTGAGCGCGGCTTTCGCCTGCGCGTCTTCCGAAATGGCTTCAATTCGAGCCATGTAGCGATTGCGGCGGGGCGGGTAGGCCGGCACGGCAACCGCGCCCGCGTACATGCAGCCGAAGAAGCCGATGACAAAGTCCAGTCCCGGCGGGTAGAGCAGCAAGGCACGCTCGCCGCGCATCCCCAGCTCCGTGAGTTTGGCCCCAATCGCCCGTGCTCGGCGATCCAGCTCGGCATACGTGAGCGTGACGTCTTCGACCCCGCCTTCGATCTCGCCATCGGTGAAGCAAAAGGCCATTTCCGCCGGGAGTTGTTCCGTCCAATACTCAAGGCACTCGGCAAGATTCGTGGAGGGCGGAGAGTAGGGGCAGAGATATCGCTCGAGGTTCACGTTTCTTGCATCTCCGAAAGTTTGTCTAGCGCGGCTGGGCCTCGGACCAATAGCGAGCTAACGCTCGAAACATGTCAATCCGCTCCCGATCATCGCTAGAACTTGACTCAAAATGAACGACTCCGGCCCCACAAGCAAGCAAGCGGCGCACGCATCTCGGATGGTATCCACCAAGAATCAATCGGCATCCAAGCAGCAGGATCGTGAAAGCGCGACAGCGCGCAGGCAGCACCCGGCGAGATGGTAGACTCCGCACGACTGGAAGTCCCCGGGAACCCTTGAGCTTAACATGGAAAGCCAAGGGCAACAAACAACTTACCGCCGCGGCGGCCGGGGCGGCGCAGCTCCCGCGAGCGGTCCGCCGTGTCATGCTGCAATGGCCGGTCGGCGCGTGAATTCCGACCCAGCCGACGACCGACAAGATGGCTTGAGCCGGTTGCACGACGTCCGCCGTTTGCCTTCCCGATCGGCACGGATCCGTTTGCAACGGTCGGGTAAACCGTAGCGGCGATCGCATGACCGCGCCGGTCCACGCAACCACCGAATCATTCGACGGTCAGTTCGAGACTCTCTGAATGACCATTGAACTCAGGCGCATACATCGACTGAATGGTGGCAAAGCCGGTCTGGTACCGGCCCCGCAGTTGAACGCGGACGGAGTACTCGAACACGTACGTGCCTGCAGGCAGGTAGTCGATGAAGAAGTGACTGGCGGTGTCCCGTGTCGATTCGTAGTAGTAGAGCCCGTCTTGCTGCCGGTAGCGCGAAAGGACGTTGACCGGCTCCGTGCCGCTGCCTCGGTGATCTTTCAGGTGAACGTACTCCATATCGCGATCCGTTCGCAGCACGACCCGCACGACCAGTTCGTCGCCCACCTCCACCGGTTTGTCGACCGGTTCCAACCGTGGGCCTTGCTTCGAGTGGCGTTTGACGTAGAGCTGCTTCGTCAATTGAAGCGGGGTCCCTTGGTGGGGTGTGACTTTGCCGATGTCCTCCAGGTATTGCCAATGGACACTTCCCCAGGCGACCCCGTCGTTCACCTTCTTGACGGTGATCGCTGCCTGATCGGGTTTGACTTCGGCGGCGGCAAAACGTTCCTCGTAGAAACCGGTTCCCGCTTCTGTACGTGCCGGTTCGATCGTTTGTTGGCCGAGCGTGACTTCGACCAATGCATTGGAAGCGAGTAGATCACTGCCGCGAAGGAGCAAGCTGTAGACTGCGTCGGCGGTCGCCTTCGTGGTCTTCCAATCTTGCGTCTGCTTCTGCTTGAGCAGCCAGACCTTGCAGGCCTCAACCGACGCCGCATCCTGCATGACTTCGTCAAATGCTTCGATCATCATCGCCTGGGTCTCGATCGGTGCCCGGTACCACCACCAAGAGCGTTCGGCGTCGCGCCAGAACATCCCCAGTTCCTCGTCGTTGACGGAACGTTCCTTGAGCGAATTCATGATTTCGCGAGCGGTGGGCAAGTCCCCCAGCCGCTTCAGGGCCACCGCCAGGTGGGCCTGCGATTGCCGGTGGGCGAGCTTCAGCCAGTAGGTGCGGGCCTGACCCTGCCAGTACGTAAACGCCTCTTGGTGAGCCTTGTCGACCGGTTGATCATCGAGAAAAAAGCTGCGGCCATACAGGTACAACGCCATGTCCGTCGTGAGGTGATTCTCTTCCGGCTTGCCATCCTTCACGATCCGCCGATGTCGGCGGGTTGCCCAGTCGTCCAGGCGGCGCAGCGACTTCACGGCAGACGCCATATCCAGTTCCACACCCAGATGCCGCAGGCGGCCGAAGCCGGTCGTGATATAGAGTGTGATGTAGTCGTTCGCCGGTCCGCCGGGGAACCAAGGCCAGGCTCCGTCTTCGTGCTGCTGGTCGGCCAAGCGGGTGGTCAACCGTCGGGTTTCTTCCTGGAGCCGGTTGGCATCGAAGAGGACACCGACCCGCCGGCGGGCCTCGCTCTCCCGGCCTGCGTCCCGCACCCAGGGAGTCTCTTCCAGGAGGACGGCCTTCAGTTCTTCGTTCTTTTCCAGCGGGCTGTCCAGCGTGTCGCCACCGACTTGCTTCCAGACGTCGAAGACAGTGCGAATCCGCGGATCGGACTCGGCAAGATGACGGGCCAGCGTGTTCGCATACAACCGATTGAACGTCTGTTCGGAGCATTCATGAGGAAACTCCATCAAGTAAGGAAGCGCCATCACGGCATACCAGGAAGGATTCGAAACCATCTGCACGGTGAGCGACTGGTGCTGTAGCGAATCGGACTCCGCCGACGCGCGAAGTCGAGCGAATTCGAATTCCCTGGTCTCCGCGCCGCGAATCGGCAAGGGGAGCGATTCCGTCACCAGCACCCGACGCGAGAGTACCGGGAGGAAACCCTCCTCGCCGTCCGAAAGCCGTTCCGAGGCACCGACCGCCTTGTAGGTCAACAGATTCAAATCGTCCGCGACGTCGATCCGCCAGGAGAGGGCCAGCGATTCGCCGGCGGCGATGTCGAAGGCCCGGTCCCGGTCGGCATTCTCCAGCGCCGCATCGGCGGTCTGCCCGGTAACGGCATCCGCGAAGGTCAGTCGAACCTGACCGGTCTGGCGGGTTGGCGACTGGTTGCTGACCTTCACCGTGAACTCCACCGAATCCCCTTCGCGGAGAAACCGGGGTGGATTCGGTTCGACCATCAGATCCTTCGACGTCACGACCTCGTCGGTCAACAGGCCGCCACGCAACTGGTTGTCGTGGGCGAAGGCCTGGAACTTCCATTCGGTCAGTGCTTCCGGCATGGTGAACTGCAGACGCACTGTCCCGTCTTCGCCGGCCAGCAGATGGGGGAAAAAGAAGGCGGTCTCCTGCAGGTTCTTCCGCGCCGCCACGTGACTCAAGTCGGGCCCCGATCCGCCGGCTTCGCCTTCAGCATTTCCGCCGAATGCTCCTTCCGCTCCTTCCACGAAGAAATCGGCTTCCCCGCCTGCGCCCCCGGCCGGCGCCGCATCCGCGGCGAAGGCCGCTGCCGCCGGCGCGCCTTCCATTATCAATCCGCGGGACGCCGGCATTGCCATCCCCAAACCTCGGCCGCGACGCATGCCAGAGCCGAACCAGCTGGCCTGAATCTCCTCAGGCAGGTGCCGATAGGTCAGGGAACCATCTCGCTGGTCCACGCGCCACGTCGCCAGGATGCGACGGAATTGTTGCTGATGATTCTCGAACTGCGACCGGAGCCGCGAGCTCTCCCGGCGGAAGACCGAGAATTGGCTCATCCAGTGGTGCGGCGTGAACGCGTCCAGCGATGCGTCGTAGAGTCCGGCGACCAGTTCGGCGGCAGCCTGGCGGGCGTCGGGGCCCTCGACGACCAGCGTCCACGTCTCCTGCTCTGCCGGCGCAAGCTTGGAGACGAAGTGTTCCCATTTCAGCGACAGTTGCTTGTTGCTCCAGGGAACATCGACATGCCGTTGCTCCAGGTAAGCACGGTTTTCTCGGACCATGGTGACCCGCACCGTGAATCCGCCCCGCATCGCTTCGGTGACGTTCCGTTTGATCATCACCTGGCTCGTCTGCGGCTCGGTCCAGAAGCTGCGGACCACCTTGTTGCGATGTTCAATTTCCACAAACGCCCGTACTTGCTCGTAGCCGCTGCCCCACAAGCAGCGAAACTCCTCACCCGGTTCGACCGACCAGCGGGGTGCCGACAGATGGTTCGGGATCTTCAGACCGAACTGCCGCGCGTCCAGGTCGAGGACCCGCAAGGGGAGTTCGGCGGTGACGGTCTTTCCAAACCGGTCCTGAGTTTCCAGCTTGGCCCGGTACATGCCTGCCGCCAGTTCCGCGGCAACGGTCCCGTTGCCTGTGGCATCGGTCGAAAATTCTTGTTGGAGGACGACTTCGCCGAGCGGCCAGGAATTCGGATTGGCAGGATCGGCCGGAGGCACCTCGTCGGGTCGGTAGCTGCGGTAGCGGCGGCCGGGGAGTGCCGCCCGGTGGACCTTCTCCGGCTGCTGCACTCGAAACACCTTCAACATGCCAGCAGCCGCTTGTCCTTCACCGTCCAGTGACGCGGTGCGAATGGCCAGTTTTACGTGGCGGTGATCGACCAGCCATTCCGCGGCGGTGGTGGGTTCTGCTTCGCCGCCGGCCGGCTCGGCATCGTCGATCCGCTGGCCGGCGGAAGCGGTCAGCGTCGCGGCCAATGCCGTGTAACCGACCTGAATGGATTGCTGATCGGTCCGCGTCTCGCCCGTCACGTCGGTGACGTCGGCATGGACCTGAAAGCGAAAGGTCGGTTCACTCGCCTCGTCGACCGTCACGTCCGGTTGGGCAATAAACGTGATATTGAAGCGTCCGTCCGGGCCCGTGGTTGTGACCCCATGGGCAATCTCCTGGCCGGCCGTGGGCAGTGGCGGCATCCACCAACAACGCCACATCCACCAGTCCGGGTAACGTACGTCGCGGATGACGCGCCAAGTAACCTGGGCGCCGCCGACCGCCGCCCCGGTGTAGGCCGTGGCCGTGCCTTCCAGGTGTACCTCATCCCGCAGCCGGGCAGCTGCCTCGGGGGCAGCCAGTTCGACCTGAAACTTGGGCCGCTTGTACTCTTCGACACGCACCTGCGTGCCGCCGCTCGGTTCTCCGTCAACCCGAATCATCATCTCTCCGGTCAGGCCGCTGCGAGGTGCCGTGAAGCTGCCGGAAAAGCTGCCATAGTCATTTGTGCGGTGCACCCGGCGTTCGATTTCACGCCCGTTGACGTCACTGAACACGACGGTCAGGCGGCGGTTGCCGAGCACACCGTAGTCGTCGCGGGCCCGGTTGACGGAGACACTGATGCCCTTGTAGTGGACCGTTTGTCCCGGCCGGTAGATGGCCCGATCGGTGAAGAAGAATGACTGCTCAGACGGGTCAGCGGACATGCCAAATCGATGCGCGTAGACGTAGTTGGCCGTCGACAGCGCGTGGCCTTGGTGAGCCGCGTGAATCAGGACGGAAGATCGGTCGGGGACACGGAAGCGGAAAAGGCCATTCCGGTCGGTACGGACGGGTGCTACCCGGCCCAGTTTTCGCGAGTTCGTGCGGTACCAGGCGCGGACGGTGGCTCCTGCCAGGGGTTCACCAGTGACCGCGTGCAGGACAAATCCTTCCAGCGTTTCGGCACCCTGTTCGGTGCGGATCACCAGTGCCAGGTCGCTGACCCAGAATTCGGCGAAGCTGACGAGGTTGTCGTTGTCGTCGAAGGCTCGATTGTGGCTGGCGATGAGAAAATACGATCCTGGTTTGAGTTCGCGCGGGGCGACCAGCCGCTCCGTCCGCTCTTGAAAATCCTCGGTGGCCGGCAGCGCAGCCGACCAGGCAAGTGCCGGAGTTTGCTTGAGCAAGGCCGCCCGTTGCTCGCGATTCAAACTCTCGGGGCTGCCGCGCATCGAGGTCGCGTAGGCTTCGAAGTCGAACGGCACGATGCGAAAGTGAATTTCGGCGACGTTGCGATAGTGGACGTCGATCGTCGGCGTCGGCTCGTTCCATACCCGCTCGGTCGTAACCTGCGACGACTTGGCTTCGATTCGGCGAATCAGGTTGAAACAGCGTCGCCCCCCGACGCTCTGTTCAAATCGCCGCAGTCCCTGCCTGGCGAGATTGCGGGCTTCGACCCAATCACCCCGGTCGTGCGCGATCTGCGCCTGGTGGTGAATCGCCCTCGCCGAAATCTCATGATCCTCGTGTTCGGCCGCGAACCGCTGCAGGGCGGCCAGGTAGCGGGCGTCTTTTTCGGTGCCGAAGGCCCGGTTGTTCCCGAATTCCAACCGCAGCAGGTCGGCATCCAGGCGGGCCGCCGGGTCGTCGTCATTCGCATGAAAGCGGAGCAACTCCTGAAAAATCCGAATCGCCCGTAGCGTTTGGGAGGTCTCGTCCGAGCTCTCCGGCTGCCAGGCCACGAACTCCTTGACCGTGCCAAAGATGGGGCTGGCCGCCGACAGGTCGAAGGCGTCTTCCGCCCGTGCTGCTGCCTGCTCGCCGGAGGCATAGAAGGCGATCGCTTCGTGAGCCACGAAGTCGTACAGCGTGGGGCGGTAGGTGTCGGGTGAATTTCCTTTTTCCAACAGGTCGTCATAGTCGCCGATCGGGATCTGTTTGAGCGTTTCGCCGGCGGCCAGGGCGGCCTGGAAGTGCACATCAATTTCCGCGAAGATCCGCGGCGGGTCCCACGTCGTGAGGTCGTCGCCGGGAGGGGCCGCAGTCTGCGTGCGTTCCATGAATCGCCAGCGATTCTGTTGGAAGTAATGCCAGTACCAGTTGGCCAGCAACGCCTCCAGCATCGGCTTCATGGCCGCCGGAGAACGCTCCAATTCGGCCTCCAGGCGGATCACTCGTTCTTCCGGACGGTCGCCTTCGATGTTGGCTTCGAGGGCAATCTTCTGGCCGATCGCTTTGATCGCCTCCGCGTAAGCCTCTTCCTCGAGCGCTGCATCAATGATCGGGGTCAGTTTTTCAATGGCCGTTCTGGGGAGACCTTTCTTCATCGCTTCATCCACTTCCTTCCACTGGCTTTCTCGCGGACCGACCCAGGCCACAGCGACCGAAGCGGCGAGGAGAATCGAAAGCGATGCAAGTTGGACCTTCATCAAACTGTCCTTGTACGTGTCAGAAAAGTGCCCGCGACGTTAATGCCCCAGGTTAGCGGCCAACCGGCAGCGCGGATCAGGCCGCGACGGCCCGCGCGGCGGAAAGCCGGCGCACGCTATTACCTTAAGACGACGCGGCGGGCGGCAAAGTTTCTTGTCGGCCGCCTATTTCAGTTCGGTGATTCTCAGCTTGCGCCATCGCACGTACAGGGGCCGCTCGCGGTCACCCACTCCGTGAACCTGCAAGGCAATGAAGCCCTCCGGCGTGAGGGAGTCTTCAAAGTCCGCACGCAATTCGCCATTCAGCCAGGTGCGAATCCGCTTGCCGCGGCACTCCACACGAACCTGGTTCCAGTCGCGCGGCTTGTAGAGCTTCTTGCCTTGCGAGGTGAAGGCTGCCGCATCACCACCAGCGGCTCCAGGGTAGAGCCATCCGCGGCGGCCCTCGTCGTAGATCCCTCCGCTCCACATGCGATCGGGCTTGTTCGGATCGATTTCTACCTGGTAACCGTGGACTCGGCCGCCACTGATCACCTTGGACCGGCCGTTGACGTCGACGGTCGTCGGCTTGTCGAAGACCTGGCTCCGAAATTGAACGCCCGAATTCAGTGCGTCGTCGCACTTGTATTCGTACTCGAGAATGAAATCTCCAAACGTACCTTCCGTGCAGAGAAAACTGTTGGGCGTTCGGGGCACGGAATGACCCACGATGGCGCCGCGCTGGACACGGTAGGCTGCTTTACCGCCGCGCTGGATCCAGCCGTCCAGCGTCTTGCCGTTGAAGAGCGACTTTGTCTCGCCGGCGACAGCCGCACCTTCGACAACGGCAGGCTTGTCTGCATCGTCCTCCTTACCCGCGGCACCCCGCACCACCACTTCGTTATCCTGGGCATGGGCCGCGACCGCCAGGCAGGAACTCCATACCAGCAGGCCGCAGAAGGCGGCCTGGCGGCAACGGCAGCTACGCAATACGGACATCATTTCGACTCCTTCTAGGAATGTACGCGGACTGAGCGGCATGGCTGGGGCGAATTCCTGATGGGCGGCGAGTGCCGGCGGTCCCAGCCCAGCAAGTCAGGATAGTGGTTCTTGAAGCACGCGTCAGCGACCCCAACAGCAATTCGACAGAAATGACCTTCCGCCTGGCGACCTGAGGCCGGCAGCATGTGCGTTCCCCGGGACGCCGGATGCGCCGGCAGGCCGCCGCCCGGGGGGCCAATGGTTGACGTGCGGCGATCGCTTACGGTATCAACGCCGGGCAGCGCGGCCGCGCTGCCCGATTACCGCGTCGTCCGTCAGGCGGCGCGCGGTGAGGGAAGCGGAATCCGATTACGGCCGCCAAATGGGCAACGTCCAGACGGAAGGGAGCCAAGCATGAGACAGGTTATCAACTCTGGCTGGTGGGGCTGGACCGCAAGCGTCTTGCTGCCGCTGGCCATGGGCGCGGCGGACGAGACGGTGCTGGTCCGCCCCATGGTGCACCTGCGGATCGATGGAGCCCGCGAGTGGGACGAATTTCCGGAACGTCCCCAGCAGGCCGGCATTGATGCGGAATTCGAATCGAGGGCCAATCTGACGCCCGCGTCGTTGCGTCTGCGGCAACAGGATGTCAAGCAAGACTGGCGTGTTTTCATCAACGACCGGCAACTCGGCACGCTCCGCGTGGACGAGAACGACATGGTTGTCTACTTCGAAGTGCCGGCCGGCACGCTGGTCGACGGGAAGAACCGCCTGCGAGTCGAACAGGATGTGCGACGACGAAGCATCGTGGACGATGTCCGCGTCGGTGAAGTGGTCTTGGATCGTCGCCCGGTTGAGGTGGTGCGGGAGGCCGCCGTCGTGCGGGTCGCCGTAATCGACCGGGAAGACGGTGCAGCTTCGCCCGCCCGCATCACCATTCTCAACGATCGGGGAGCGCTGCAATCGGTGAATGCCACATCGAACGGCCATCTCGCCGTGCGGCCCGGAGTGGTTTACACGTCCACCGGCGATGCCCAGTTTGGCTTGCCCGCCGGTCGCTTTACCATCCTGGCCGGCCGCGGGTTCGAGTATTCGTTGGCCAGGAAAGAGATTCAGGTCGTGCCTGGCAAGGATCTGCGCGTCGCGCTGGAGATTGAGCGTCAAGTTGACACGCGAGGCTATGTCGCTTGCGACCCTCACCTCCACACCAGAACCCATTCAGGGCACGGTGATGCGACCGTGCAGGAGCGAATGATCACGCTCGTCGGCGAGTGCATCGAGTTGCCGATCGCCACGGATCACAATCGGCACGTCGATCAACGGCCGTTTGCCGACGCGGCGAACGTACGCCACTTGATGACACCCGTGATCGGCAACGAAGTCACGACCCGAACGGGCCATTTCAACATTTTCCCGGTCAGCGCCGACGCACCCGTTCCAGATCACCGATCCGACACGTGGGGCGTCACGTTGGCGAATATCTTCGCTACGCCGGGGGTCAAGATCGCCATTTTGAACCACGCTCGCGATCTGCACGGCGGGACACGCCCCTTTGGTGCTCGGCTCTTCCTGGATGCCGTCGGGGAGAATGTCGAGGGATGGGAAATGGGATTCAACGGGATGGAGGTGATCAATTCCGGCGCGACTCAGACGGACGTCATGCAGTTGTTTCACGATTGGATGGCGCTTCTCAATCGGGGCTACCACGTCACGCCGGTCGGGAGCAGTGACTCACACGACGTGGCGCGGCACTTTGCCGGACAAGGACGTACCTACATCCGCTGCAACGATGTTGACCCAGGAAAGATCGACGTCGAGCAAGCGACGCAGAGCTTCCTGCGGGGACGGGTCATGGTCAGCTACGGATTGCTGGCGGAGATGACCGTCAACGGAAAGTACGCCAGCGGGGAACTGGCTCGGCTGGGCCACGCCGAAACGGTCGATGTGCAGATTGACGTGCGGGGACCGGATTGGGTGTCAGCGGACTCGGTAACTTTGTTTGCCAACGGCCAGCCAATCCGTACGGAGCGGATCCCCGCGGACCGTGCGGAAGAGCTGCCGACCGGGTTGCTGTGGTCGGCACGCTGGTCGATTCAACGGCCTGACCATGACGTGCACCTGGTGGCGATCGCCAGCGGGCCGGGCGTTGATGGCCTGCACTGGCGGACCGCCAAGCCCTACCAACCTGACTCGCCCGCCTGGCAGCCACGCGTGATCGGTTGTAGCGGTGCGATCTGGCTGGACGCGGACGGCGATGGCCTCCGTACCCCGGCGGAATTCTACGCGCGGCGCCTGTTTGCCCAGTCGAAGGGTGAGCCTGCCGCGCTGATCGCCAGCCTGGTGGGCTACGATCGAGCGGTCGCTCGGCACGCCGCCCACCAACTTCACCAGGCCGGCACCAGCATCTTCTCGGATCGACTGGTGCCGATCCTGGCGGCCGCTTCAGCAACGACGCAACAGGGCTTCCAGGACTACGCGGTGTCTCGGCGGCGAACTGAGAAGGCAGGACCGTGACACGCCGACCAGCAACGCCGTGCAGGCGATTCTATTGATACTTGCGCAGCGAACGGACCAGGACGACCAACGGGAGTCCGCAGATATACGGCCGCGCGTTGCTTGCCGAAGGCTCATTTGCCGCGCAGCCGTCAATAACTCCCTTCTCGCGATCAACTCCAGTCGAGACCTTCCGGGAGGGAGTTGAGGTTTTCACAGCCGTCTTCGGTAACGATCACCATATCTTCAACTCGGATGCCGCCCAGGTCGCGACGGTAGAGGCCCGGTTCGATCGTCAGGGCGTCGCCGACCACGAGTTCCGGGCCCTTCATGTCAAGCAAGGGGGGCTCGTGCACGTCGAGCCCGATGCCGTGGCCTGTGCCGTGCGGCATCGAACAGAATGACTCCGGGTCCTCGGGGCCGGGGAGTCCCATCTGGTAGCCGCTGGCCAGGATCGACTCTCGGGTCGCCTGGTGAACCTGTTCGCCGGTCGCTCCGGGACGGGTGGCCGCTGTCGCGGCGGCCTTGGCTTTGACGACCGCCGCGTGCATCGCCTGGAGCGTCTCGGAGACACGGCCGTGAACGGCGGTGCGCGTGCAGTCGCCGTTGTAATGGGTCGCGCGATTGCGGGGAAAGATGTCGATGATAACGGGCGTCTCGGTCCTCAATTCCCCCGTGCCCAGGTTGTGGCAGTCGGCCCCGGCCGGACCTCCGGCGATGATGGGTGGCGGGTTTGTGTACCCACGTTCCAAGAGCCAATGGTCGACGATGGCCCGTAAGCGTTCGGACGTTAATGCCGACCCCTCGTGCAGAAGGACTCCATCGCTGCGGGCATCGGCACGGCAGACGATTCGGCAGGCCATTTCCATGGCCTCTTCGGTCGCCTGTTGGGCCTCGCGCAGCCAGGCGATCTCTTCGCGATCTTTTGCGCGACGGTCCAGGATCCCCATCTCCGTGTCACAAGAGACCTTTATTCCGGCTTGTTGCATCATGTCGGCGTAGATCAAGGGCAACGTGCGATCCGCGCAGACCTGGCTGATACCGGCCCGTTTGACGCACTCGGCCACCGATTGGGCCGTGGCCGTCTCGCGATCGCCGGAGAGGCCGGTCGAGGGCGCGAAGTCGGCCGGACAGGCGACGGCGTCGACACGCGCGTGCTGGCGCGCTCGGTGCATCTCGATGTCGCGGAGGATGAGGGTCGAGTGCATCGACCCATCCGCTTGCGGAAGCTCGACGACGGCCGCCGGATCGCCGACGGAAAACCGCAATCGTCGATACAAGGCTGCGTTCGACTCTGGAATCCCTGCCATCACGATGGCGCGCGGGGCCTCTGGCATTGGTTGTGTCCTTTCGAGTGGAGCGGCTGGCGAAACGTTCAAGCCATCGGACGTCCGAGAGGTCAGCCTCGTTGGCAGGCAACGGACGCGGAAGATTGTTCACGAGATGGCTTGTATCAGGTTTAGCCTTACAAATGAGTCAAGTTTGAGCGACGAACGGGAGCGGACGAACATGCCGCGAGCGTCAGCTCGCGATTGGTCCGAGGCCCTGCCTCGCTAGATGGTACGCGCGCCGGTCGGCGACGCAAGCCGGCGGCGGCTCGCCTTTACTCCGCGCCTCGCAACGTGATCTGCAGGTCGCCGAACGGCTCGCGCGTCTTGCCTTCCGAGACAGCCCGGCAGCGAAAGACCCGATTCTCGCCGTCATCGTCCGCATCGCGGTGCTGCACCACCAGGTGTAGCTTGTCATTGGTAAAGGCGAGGTGATCGGCTTGGACGAGTGCCCGGACCACCTTGTACGGAGCCCGCTCGCGATCGACCATGCTGGCGAACAGGCGGCCGGCGGCGCTGGCCAAGATATGGGCCAAAATGGCGACCGGCAGGGCCGGGAAGTTTGGGAAATGACCGGCGCACGTTTTCGGATCGAGCTCCTGCAGGTTTGCGGAAAGCAGGTCGTCCAAGACCATCACGTCTCCCAGCCCCAGCATCTCTTCCGCGTAGGGATTGAACGGTACTGCCGGAGTGCTGACACGGCGATCCGCGTACATTCGCTCAAAGAGTTGCGGAGTCAGCACCTTGTAATCGACAGATATCTCATAGAGCCTTTGTCCTGTGCCGCGGTTGAAGAGCGTGGTCTCGGCCCTCGCGTTGCGCTTATCGGCAAAGTCCGCCTTGGCCGATGCCACAAGGTCGTCCGCGGCGATGCGCGCCTCGTCGCCGGACAGCGCCAGCGCGTCCTCCGATTGCCTTAAGTCTGCCTTGCAAGCCAGGTAGTAGTGTTGTCCGGAGCGGGGGTTGGCGCGGGCGGCCGCACAGGACCCGAGGATCGCCAGGTGGCGGCCGATTTCCGCCGCCGCCATAACGCCACGCTCCGCTCCCATTGGCTGTTCCGGTTTGACCGGCGCCCACATCGTCCCGTCCTCGCTCTGCTTCAATTGGTCAAAGGCGAAGTACGGTTGGCAAACGGCGATCTGTTTGAGAACCTCCGAGATTGCAACGTCCTCGATTCGCTGTTGTTGGGCATGCGAGTCAATCATTTCCGACGGCTCCGACATGTGTTCAAGAGTGCAGACTGTTGACAGACGTGGCGGCTTGCCATGCGACGGCAAAGGCGTCACCACGATGCGTATATATCTGTAAGCGACGTAGGCGAGTTCGCCCATTATCGCGGTAAGGAGAAGAAGAACGTACTCCCTTGTCCCGGTTCCGATTCCGTCCAGATACGACCGCCATGGCGGTCCACCGTCTTCTTGCAGACGGCGAGCCCGATGCCGGTCCCGGGGTACTCGTCCTTTCCGTGCAGACGCGTGAAGACTTTGAAGATGCGTTCACAGTGATTGGGGGCAATGCCGATTCCATTGTCTTGCACTGAGATAATCCATTCATGCTCTTCCTGACGCACGCCGACGTGAATTCGCGGTGGTTGTTCCCCGCGAAATTTGATGGCGTTGGCCAACAGGTTTTGCACCAATCGCCTTAGTTGGCTGGGGTCTCCGCGAACCACCGGCAGCGCGTCGTGAGTTACCACGGCGCCGCTTTCCTCGATGGCAGCCCGGAGGTCGCTTACCGCGTCGTCGAGCACTTCGGACAGCCGCGTCTCCCCCGAGAGGTTTCCCCGTCTGCCGACTCGGGAAAACTCCAGCAGGTCGCGAATGAGTGTCTGCATACGGGCCGCCCCTTCCACGATCGTCGAGATAAACTCGTCGGCCTCGTCGTCAAGCTTTCCTTTGTAGAGGCGTTGCAGGAGTTGGCAATAGCCGGCGACGGTGCGGAGCGGTTCCTGGAGGTCATGGGACGCGATGTAGGCGAATTGTTCGAGCTCTTCGTTGGATCGTGCCAGCTCTTGTGATTGTTTCTCCAGGTCCGCCGTTCGTTCGGCCACGAGTTGTTCCAGTTTGGCGAAGCCGAAGGCATTCTCCAGGGCGGCACCGGCGATGGTGGCGATAAAGGCAGCCAACCGTTCCTCATCTTCGCCAAACAGGCCCATCACTTCACGGTGCGTCACGTAGATGAAGGCCTCGACCTGCTGGCGTACCAGGATGGGGGCACAGAGGGTGGAACGCATCCCGGATAGAAGAACGCTCTCGCTGGCATCCGCCTCCAACTCTTCGCCGGTCGAGACCGGATAGCCGGTCTCCTGGGCATGGCGCATGGTCCGCCGGCTGATGATCTCGTTGCCTGCCCCTTCAAAGACGTGGTAGCGGTCGAGTTCGCCAGGCTTCTCCAGTTCGACCACCAGGCAGGTCTCTCCGCGGAGCAGCCGCATGCCGGCGCTGCAAACCTCGGCAAAGATCAAATCGCGGGTCAGCGCGCCGGCAATTTCCCGGCCGGATTCCAGGACGGTGTCGAAGCGGTCGACCAGTGAAAGCGTGGTCTCTTTCGCATTTGCCAGATCGGAGTCCAGGTGGTCGCGCGGATCGACCTCCAGGAGAATCCGATTTGCCAGGCGGAGATCGTCGCCGGCGCCTTCCCACCCTAACTGTTCGCCGAGTTCGCCGCGTGCCAGCAGCGTCTGACCTTCCTCGTGGCGCGCCTGTTGCGAGCGGGCGACCGCCAGCGATCTGTCGAGATACTTTCTCGCTTGGCGGGGATTGCCGCAGATAGCGGCCAGCAGCCCCGATTCGCGGAGCGCGTGCGGCAGTTCGTTGCCAAAAAACCTGGCGACCCAGCGGGCTCGACGGGCAACTCGGCAGGCTTGCTGCAGGTACCGTCGCCGCGCCTGGGGGGCCCGCGGCGATGTCGCTTCGACCTGCTGCCTCCGCACGGTCGCCAGCCAGGGAGTGATTGCCGCGACCCAGGCGTGGCGAAGTCCCGCTTGGGCAACCACGCGTTGCGCTGCTTGAATCGACTCTGCGGCCGCAGCCAGTTCACCGGCGTACAGCAATCGCACACCTTCGGCCAACAAGACCTGGGCCGAGGTCTGCGGGTCATTCCGATCACTGGCCAGCTCTGCGTGCACGATCTCTGCCGAGATACGGCCGCGGGACGCCAGGACCAGCACGTCGAGCGGCATCGCGGCGGCCTGGCGGTCACCGTGGGCACGGCCGATTTCTCGCGTCCGCTGAGCCTCTTCGACGGCGCCGCGGAGGTCACCCAGCCGGTAGAGGCTCAAGGCAATTTCATAGCGGGCTGTCGTCATCTCCCAGTAGTCGCCGGTCCGCTCGAACAAGCGAATGGCCTCGCGGCAATTTCGAATGCATTCCGAATACCGCGATTCGGCGTACAGCACCACACCTTGAAAGCTGAGCGACTGGGCCTTCCCCCAGGTGTCCGCGTGCTGCTCGCGAATCTCCAGGGACTTTTCGGCATAGGCGTGGCCGCGGCGAAACCAGGGCAGCATCGACATGCCGGGGCCATGAGCAGCATAGGCGTGGGCCAATTCCAGGGTGCTGGGGTAGCGTTCGGCCAGGTTCATGCCGCGGAGATGGGCCCACAGCGTGGGGAGTGTGCCGCGGCTGAACCAGTAGGCGTAGGAAAGCCGCCGCAGCAATTGAATCGCAATGAACTCGGAACGCGTGGTGGGGATCGGCCGCCGCGCGACCAGGAGCCGGGGCAGCAGCGAGTGGGACGCCTGCACGATCAGCTCGCACAGCAGGCACCACCCCAGCCCGAGCTTTCCGCGCGGGACGCGTTCGCCAAGCAATCGCAGGGCACGTTCGATGCAGATGCCGGCTGCCGTCATGTCGCCCTGCTTGTGGGCGAGTTCACCGAGCCGACCGACGATGTCCGCTTCCTGGACCGGGTCCCTGGTCAGCGTCGCCGCTTCCTGAAAGGCGTCCTGGGCCGCCTGGTAGCGACCCTGGAGCATCAGGATATCACCTTCTCCGGAGGCAATCTGGTAGCGCGTTTCCCGGTCGGTGGCGGCCACGCCCCGCCGCGCGATCGCGTACTGTTGGGCGGCAATTTCCAGAGAGTGCTGGGCCCGCGCCCGGGCAGCGGCTTGCAGGGCATAGGGCAGGGCACGGACGCTTTCACCGGCGGCGTCGAAATGGAAGGCGAGGTTGAAGTACGAGTCCGACTCGGCCGCTTCAAGTTCTTCCGCGGCCCGACGATGCATCCCCTGAATCTGTTCGGAGGAGAGGCGGGCAACCAGCGCCAAGCGGAGCCGGTCGTGGACAAAGATGCAGTCGGCCTCATCAGCGCGGCTCCACAAGATGTGACGCTGACGCGCTTCCCGGAACGCCGCGAACGCCTCCGGCAGTTGCTGGTCCGCCAGGCTGGCGGCCAGAGCCAAAGGGAACTCACGACCGATCACGGCGCCGGCCGTCAAGAAGGCGAGCGTCGAGGCCGGAAATCGATCGAGGCGGCTGGCCAGAAACGCGGCCGCGTGGCGTGACGACTGCACGTCACGCAGCGACTCTGGTTCGATCCGCCAGCCGTCGCCGTCGCGCAGCAAGGCACCGGACTCTTCCAGTCCGCGGAGCACCGCGGAGATCATGAAAGGGCTGCCTTCGGAGAAGCGGTCCAGAAGCTGCAAGACCTCTTCCGGCAACGTGCCGGCCATGGAAGTTGCCAGCTTGCGCGTTTCCTCGACGGTAAACGGCTGCAGCGTGATCGTGTCCAGCGGTTGCATCTGGCGGAGTCGATGATTGCCGTCGACGAACTCGCTGCGGTACGCAACCAGCAGCAGGACGTGGCACGGTTGGGCCGTGGCCTGCCGTTCCGACGTCCAGTGCTCCAGTAACTTCAGCGACAGTTCGTCCGCCCATTGACAATCATCGAGGATCACCAGGGCCGGCCGTGCCGCCGTACCCAAGCTGTTGAGGAACGTGGTGAGGGCACTCAGGGCCCGATTCTCGCCCCAGGCTTCGGGGCCCTCCCGATCACCGGTTTCCAGGCCCAGCTTGCGGGCCAGCGTCGGCAGCAGCGCGCCGATGATCTCCGGTGTCGGAGCCAGTTCATGGCGAATCCGGTCCAGAAGTTCCGCATCGAGATGGCCCTCGGCAAGCAAGTTGTTGCTGACCCCCTCCAGGGCCTGCAGCGGTTTGTGCCCGGCCCCTTCCAGGTAATGGCCGCGAACGACCAGAGCGGCCGCTTGCGGCATCCGTTGGGTAAGCTCGTTCAAGAGTTGGGTCTTGCCGAAGCCCGACTCGGCACTCACCAACACCATGCCGCCTTCGCCCTGCCGGGCAGCCTCGGTGTGCAACTCCAGGCGGCGGAGCTCTTCAGTGCGGCCGACGAAGGCGGGTTCCGTCAAGGTATCGCGCGCGTCGTGCAGGCCAATGACGATTGCCGGCTCCGCCTCGTTACGCGCCAGCGCATCCCGGACGAGCCGCAAGTCGGTCAGGGCACCTGTCGCCGTCTGGTAGCGGTCCGTCGGATCCTTGCGAGTCAATCGCTGGATGGCTTCGTCGATGACCCGCGGCACGTGAACATCCAGGCTGCGCAGCTCGGGGACGCGAGCAGTCAGGTGCTGGCACAAGACCTCGCCGACCGTCTCACCTAAGAAGGGCGGACGACCGGCCAGGCACTCAAACAGCACGATGCCCACCGAGTACAGGTCGGCCGCTTCATCGATGTCCCGGTCCAGCAATCCGGCTTGCTCGGGCGCCATGTAGCGGGCCGTACCGACGAATTCGTTGCGGATCGCGACTTCCAACTGTGAGCTGCGGGCGAGCCCGAAATCGATCAGCGTTCCCTGCGTTACGGTCGGGCCTTCGTTCACGATCACGTTTGCCGGCTTGATGTCCCGGTGCAGAATGCCGTGCTCGTGGGCGTGGCACAACGCGGTCAGCAAGGCGATGCCGACCTGTAGCGTCTCAGCGAGGCTTAATGGGCCTTGCCGGAGGCGGGTTTCCAACGTGATCCCTTCCACATAGGGCATCACAAGAAACAGCAGGTCGTCTTGTTCACCGACGGCCAGCAAACGCGACAATGGCCCGTCCTTGATTTGCCGCATCACATCCGCTTCGTGACGCAGTCGCATCACAGCGCCGCTGCTGACATTCTGCGTGGCGGACGCCTTGATCACCACCTGCGCACCGGTGTGCGTGTCCGTGCCGAAATAGGTTTCGATCGTTCCGTGACGCTTGACCAGGCGGTTGGCGAGGTAACGGTCCCCGAACCGGAGTGGACGTTCTTCAGCGGTTGGCGACTGGGTGATCGGCGGCGTTGGAATCGAGCTCACCATCTGATGCCTGCCGGCCGGCTTGCATGCCTGGTCCTGCAGTCCCCTGGAAAACGATAACTTCCAATGAGATGTTGCCGTATGTCGCCACCGCGGGGCGCCGTGCGTTGTTCACGAGGAGAAACGTTGACGAGAGAAACATCGTAAAAACCAGGTTCGATCATAAACGATCGCAACCCGGGTCGCCAGCGAAGCGGGCCGTTGCGAGTCGGTGGCGTGGAGGTGCCGATCACGGTTCGCGCCGCAGAGAACGGGGCGACGTTGTTCTGTGAACACGCGTCTGCTGCCGGAGTCGGCCTTGCCGCCGCTCCACCCACCGGTCGGCCCGGTCCGCCGTTTCTTTGCGGCCATCGCCGTCCTCCTTGAAGCGAGCGTCGAATCCAGGATAATCAACGCTCACGGACGAGATTCACGTGTGCCCGCCGTGCAGCCTGCGACCGTTCATGTTCGTCGGTGCACGCATCCAGTTGACAGGTGTCCCTTCGGTGCACTGCTGGGGGCATCAGCGGATTCGGGCGCGGCGTCAGACAGGCTCGGTTGTACGCAGGATCGATTGTACGCGGGCTCGGTTGTTTGCGGGGGGATTCGGATGTTTGAAATCCTGTTGGTCGAAGACAGTGCGGTCGATGTCCGCCTGGTTCAAGAGGCGCTGGAGGACAACTCGCTGCTCAAGAACCTGCACGTCGTGAGCGATGGTGATCGGGCGATCGCTTTTCTGAAACGCGAAGGCGAGCATGCCGAGTCGCCGCGACCGCATCTCGTGTTGCTCGATCTGAACCTGCCCGGAACGTCCGGATTCGAAGTCTTGGAAGCGATCAAGGGCGATGCGGAATTGAAACGCATTCCGGTCGTGATCCTCACCAGTTCCAAATCGGACGCGGATCGGCGCAAGTGTTACGACCTGCATGCCAACGCGTTCATGACGAAAGTCATCGAATTCGAGGACTTGCAGAGCATGATGTCTTCGATGAGCGAGTACTGGTTCGGTAAGGTGCAGCTTCCGCCGCGCTGAACGCGCCCTCAACATGCGCCCTCAATATGCGCCGTTGCGTTCCTGTGCCCCTTGCGCTGCCTCGCTACTTCTTGGCACCAGGCGGCAAGTTCTGGTGCAGGTACGATGTCATCAGGGCGTACAGGTGCCGCGTGGTGTTGGTCCCTTCGCGGATCGCGTGCGTCCGGTTCGGGTAAGCCATCATGGTGAACGGCTTGTTGTGTCGAACCAGTTCATTGATCAACAGTTCGGTGGTCTGGTAGTGGCAGTTGTCGTCGCCCGTGCCATGCACGAGGAGGAGGTTCCCTTCCAGCTGATGTGCGAAGTTGATCGGCGATCCCTCGACATAGGCCTTGGCGTTGCTCCCCGGGAGCCCCATGTATCGTTCCTGATAAATCGTGTCGTAGTATCGCATATTGGGCACGGGGGCGATTGAAATGCCTGTCGAATAGAGCTCCGGAAACTTGAACATGGCGTTGAGCGTCATCGAGCCACCGCCGCTCCAGCCCCACACGCCAACTCGATCAGGATCCAGATACGAACGTTCGGCCAGGATGTTGCGGACCGCCGCGGCTTGTTCCTGGGGGGCGATGATTCCCACCTGGCGATAGATGCTCTTTCGCCACGAACGGCCGCGCGGCGCGGGAGTCCCCCGGTTGTCGAAGCTCATCACGACATAGCCCTGCTGGGCGAGCATTTGATGCCACAGGTAACGGCTGCCGCCCCAGCGGTCGAGCACCGTTTGGCCGGCCGGTTCGCCATAGACGTGAACCAGCAATGGGTACTTGCGGTCGCGCTCCCGTTTTGGAGGCTTGATGCACCAGCCGTCCAACGCCACCCCGTCGCCCACATCCACTCGCAGGAATTCGACCGGTTCACGATGGAGCTTGTCGAGCTTCGCTGCCAGTTTCTTGTTGTCGGCGAGAACTCGGAGCGACTCGTGACCCTCCATACGGATCAAGTCCGTGACCGGCGGACGATCGAAGCTCGAGTACGAATGGATGGCGAATTCGCCGTTTGCAGACAGGCGATAGGTGTGCGTCCCATCCTGGTCCGCCGGGGTGAGCCGCACCGCCGGCTCGCCCAGCCGGGCCCGAAACAGGTAGCGTTGCGTGGGGTTGTCGGGGGAGGCGATGAAGTACGCCGTGCTGTTTGACTCGTCGTACCGCAGCAACTCCACGACATCGTACGCTCCGGGCGTTACCAGCTTGGTGACGGCTCCACTGCGAGACGCCAGGTAGACGTGTCGCCAGCCATCACGCTCGCTCAGCCAGGTGAAGTGGGCCTTGTCCTCGGTCCAGAACAGCTCATCGTGAACATTCACCCAGGCTTCGTCCCGTTCAGTCAAGATGACCTTGGTGCGGCCGATCTGCGCGTCGGCCAGCATCACCCGGTTCGTATTTTGCAGCCGGTTCAATTGTTGCAAGTTCAGCTCGTGCGAGTTGCCGGCCCAGTCCATTCTGGCGACATAGTGGTCGCGCGGATCGCCCGGAATTTCCATCCACCGTGTTTCGCCGCCGGTGGCCGGGATCACGCCGACCCGACAGACGGAGTTTTGCTGTCCGACCTTGGGGTACTTGATTTCCACCGTTTTGGGATAGAGGCCACTGGTGTTGTTGACCAGCGTCACCGCGCGGACATCCCGGCTGTCGATTTGCCAGTATGCGATTCGGCTTCCGTCGGGACTCCAGCGATACCCGTTGCGGAGCCCCAACTCTTCTTCATACACCCAATCGAACGTGCCATTGATCACGTCGCTCGATTCCGAGTCCGTCAGCCGCGTGATCTTGTGCGACCGCAGATCCTCCACATAGATGTTGTTGTTGCGCACGTAAGCCACCCGATCACCGCTCGGTGCAATCGTGGCAAACATCAGGGTTGACGGCTGCGCGTCGCCGCCCAATTTGCGCAGCTCGTGGCTGCCGCGATCGAGCAGCCAGTAGTCGCCGCGAGTGTTTCTCCGCCAGACGCGCTTCGAGTTCGTATAGATCAACAGCAGTGAACGGTCGTCGGACCACGCGTATGATTCGACGGTCAGTGGACGGGATCCACCATCGGGGACGAGCAACGTGGAGGGTACGATGATTGACCGTGCGCCGCTCTCCGCGTCGTAGCGAACGATATCCTGCCCGCCCACGTCGTGCTGGGACTTCTCCAGCTTTTCGTAGGCGGTGCCCGTACCTTGCCAGGTCGCGGCGTAGCCGGCCGCCGCCAGTTCGCTCGAATTGAAGATCCGGTCCAAGGTCAACAGGGCGGGGTCCGGTTGCTTCGCCGGAGCTTGTTTCTCAGCAGCCGAGGCCGCGGATCCGAAGGGCCGGGGGAGACCATCGGCCAGGGGCATTGACCCGGTGGTCGCGCCCACCAGGCAGGCGATGGCAAGTGAACGGTGGAAAGTCTTCAAGAGGTGCATGGTGATTCGTCAAGCGTTGCAGGTCGGAAGGGAAGTCGATGGGCGTTCCGCGCGTGAGACGGGGCCAACTGGCGAGTACTGACGGCTGCGCGGCAAATGAGCCTTCGGCAAGCAACGCGCGGCCGTATATCTGCGGACTCCCGTTGGTCGTCCTGGTCCATTCGCTGCGCAAGTATCAATAAGAAATGGCCACCGGCCCCGCACGGGAGCCTTTCTTGCAACGTAATTCAGGGGCCCGTGAACTGCCAGCGGAAAATGGGCTGCCGCCCGGGAATCTGTCAGAAACCGAAGACCGTCAGCCGCCTGACCGGCCAGTCGCCCCGCTGGTGCCAGGGCGGTGCCAGGGCGGTAGTGGGGCGGTTGAATCCTGCGGGGGCTCGATTATTCTCAACAACATCTTTTCCCACCCCGGTCCCCCCCGCCGACGAACATCGGTTCCCGTCAAAGAAGGTGCCCCATGCAACCGACTCGCTTTGCCCTCCCGTTCCTGGCCCTGTTGCTGTTCGCGGTGGTCCCGTCGGGGGCAACCGCCGGCCGTGCGTTTGCCGAGGACGCGCGACCCAACCTGCTCTTCATCTTCGCCGACGATCAGTGCTTTGAAACGATCGGGGCATTCGGTCATACGGACATCGACACGCCGAATCTCGACCGGCTTGTCCGGCAGGGGACCACGTTCACGCATGCTTACAATATGGGCGCGTGGGGAGGCGCGGTTTGCGTTGCCAGCCGAACCATGTTGAATACCGGCCGCTACCTGTGGCATGCCCATGATATCTACGGCGCGACTGAACAGGAGCGGCAAGCGGGGCGGTTTTGGTCCGAGTATCTCCGCCAGGCAGGCTACGATACTTATTTTTCCGGCAAGTGGCATGTCCGCGCCGATGCGGACAAGGCGTTCGACTTTGTCCGACACATTCGGCCCGGGATGCCGAATCAAACCGAATTGGGTTACAACCGGCCAATGGAAGGCCAGCCGGATCGATGGAGCCCGTACGAAAAGAAGTTCGAGGGCTTTTGGAAGGGGGGATCGCATTGGAGCGAGGTGCTGGCCGACGACGCGACGGGCTTCCTGGACCAAGCCGCGAATCGTGACCAGCCGTTCTTCATGTATCTGGCCTTCAATGCACCCCACGATCCTCGCCAGTCTCCTAAAGAGTTTGTCGACCGCTATCCGCTCGATCGCATCGACATTCCCCAGAACTACCTTGCCGAGTACCCCTACAAGGAAGAGATGGGTGCCGGCAAGTCGCTCCGCGACGAGCGGCTGGCGCCGTTTCCTCGCACCGAATACGCGGTGAAGGTCAATCGCCGGGAATACTACGCGCTCATCACCCACATGGACGCCCAGATCGGTCGCATCTTGACAGCCCTGGAACGGTCCGGAAAACGCGAGAACACCTGGATCTTTTTTACTGCCGACCATGGGCTCGCGGTCGGGCATCATGGGCTGCTGGGGAAACAGAATCAGTACGACCACAGCGTGCGCGTCCCTTTTATGGTCGTCGGGCCCGGTGTGAAAGCGAATGCCCGCAATGCGACACCGATCTACCTGCAGGACGTGATGCCCACGACCCTGGAACTGGCGAAGATCGAGAAGCCGGCGCACGTCGAATTCAAGAGCCTGTTACCCGTCTTGAATGACGAAGCGGCGGAACACTACGACGCCATTTATGGCGCGTACACCGAACGCCAACGGATGGTAACCCAGGATGGCTTCAAGTTGATTCTCTACCCGCGGGCCAAGAAGGTTCGCCTTTATCAGCTCACGAATGATCCCCTGGAAATGCATGACCTGGCCGGCGAGGCTGCCTACCAGACCGTGATCAAGCGTCTGTTTGCGAAGCTGCTGGAATTGCAGCGCGCCAGCGGAGATCGGTTGTCGCTGACCGTCGCCTTTCCCGAGCTGTGACGACTGAGCCCGCAGCCGGATGGGCGCGCCTCCACCGTTGTCGGAGGGTGACACCGTGCGCCTGGATCACCCATCAGCCGTTGGGCGTTAGCCCCGGTTGCGCAGCTCATCCATCAGCCGTTGGGCGTTAGCCCCGGTTGCGTTGATAGCCGACGAAACCGGACTCGAACGCATTCCGGTTGGCTGGTGCTGGCGAGTTACAACCGCTGCTCGACTTCCAAGGCTGGCAAGTCGCAAGTGCCGCGCTCCCCTGGCGGTCAACCAAGGGGCCGATTCATCGCCCAGCCCCCTTTCCCAACTCGCGTTTGAGCCAGGCACGAACCATCGTCCATTCTCCTTCGACGGTACGTTTGGAAATGCCGAGTTCCGCCGCGATCTCCTCCATTTTCATGCCCCCGAAGAAACGCAGTTGGACGATCTTGGCCTGCCGAGGGTCCACCTTTTCGAGTTTTTCAATCGCTTCGTGGACGGCCAGAATCTCGTCTTCGAGGGCATCGTCCACGGGAAATTGGTCGAGCAACTCCACACGCACCTGCCCGCCTCCCCGCTTATTCCGCTTCTTGCGACGGGCGTGGTCGACCAGGATCCGACGCATTACGGTCGATCCCATGGCGAAGAAGTGCATCCGCCCTTGGTAGCTGACGCGGCTTTGCGAAACTAGTTTCAAGAACGCTTCATTGACCAGTGCCGTCGGTTGCAGGGTGTGCCCTGGCGACTCGTGTTTGAGATGGCTGGCGGCCAGGTGACGCAATTCTTCGTAGACGAGCGGCATGAGCCGTCGAGCGGCATCCTCGCCGCCCAGGCTGGCGTCCTCGAGTAACTGAGTGATTTCTGCTTCGTTTGCTTCTTTGGCCATAACCGGCGGTAACCGTCGACAGGTGGCGAGGGCAAGAGGGACCGACCCAGGACGCTCAGTTTACCGTCTTGGCAACCGACCGTGGGCACCGCTCGCCGCGGCAGAGGCCAAACGTGGGGCACCCGAAATGGGTGGGAAAACCACGCCGTGGACCGATGTCAGCGCGCCGGTCGATTTTTTCAGAAAAGTCTTGCGGATTTCCCCGACCACTGTCGCGTCCTTGGTGGAGCACGAGACAACGCAGGTTGGTTGTCGACGTTGTGGGGAGGGGGCCCGTCGTTGATGGGCGTCCTCCAGAAAGTGATCCGTTCGCCGCCGGGCCACCAGCTCGACCATCGGACGCCCCTTCGGGGCGCATCCGACGCACCGTTGCCGCTCGTCCGTAACGCCACCATGAATCGATAGCGAGACCCTCCCATGACAACTGAGAACGAGACGATGTGCCGAGCCCATGACGAGCGCCTCATCGAAGCCGCTTGTCGTGGCGACAGGGAAGCATTCGGCGAGTTGGTACAGAAATACCAGGACCGGCTGTTCAACGGCATGGTGCGCAAAGCCTGGTCGACGGCGGATGCCGAAGACGTCGTTCAGGAAGCGTTTGTCCAAGCCTACCTCAAACTCGACACCTTCCGACATGAGAGTTCCTTCTTCACCTGGCTCTACCGCATCGCCCTCAACCTGGCGTGGACGCGACGGCACCGGACGCGGCGCGAGACGCCGTTCGCGGATCTCTCAGAATTGCCGGGAACGGAACGGCAAATGCCTGAATCGCCCTGCGACCGCCTGACCCGTAAAGAAGACTGCGATCTTGTCCACGGCGCGCTGGCCCACTTGCGGGACGACCAACGGACGATTCTCGAGTTACGTGAAATGCAGGGTTTCGACTACGCCACGATTGCCGAAATTACGAACACCAAGATCGGGACGGTCCGGAGTCGCATTCATCGTGCCCGCGAAGCCTTGCGCCAACAATTGCTGATTCGCGAACGGGCGGTCGGCCTGTCAAGCTGAGGAACGCAGCTGGTCTGCTCGGCGCGGGTCTCCACGTACTGCTCGGCGCGGGTCTCCACGTACTGCTCGGCGCGGGTCACCACGAACTGCCCGGCGCGGGTCTCCACGAACTGCCCGGCACGGATCACCACGTACTGCCCGGCACGGGTCACCACGAACTGCTCGGCGCGGGTCACCACGAACTGCTCGGCGCGGGTCTCCGACCCCGCCGAAACGGCTGACCGAAGGTCTCCAATTCCTCTTCTCCCGGGCGCCCCCAGGTTGTTTCAGGCACCACCAGCAACGGCGACGATTCCTCGAACCGTTCCAGAATTCGTTCCCGCACTGCATCCAAACCTGCGGTCGCTTACTTGCCTTCCAACACCGCCGGCGTGAAATCCGCGTCGGTCAGACCGACGTTCAGTTGCAACCTGGTGAGCGTGTATTCTTCCATCAGAATTGGCTCATCCTCGCCCTCTGGGGGCCAATTGTAGGATTCAACACGAATCGGCATGTGCAGCAGATTGTCAATGTAGATGTTGGCAATATGGTACGCGTCGTGGTCGTGCTGTTTCGGATGCACGACGCGGAGGTGCAGGCAGGATCGCTTGTCGACCCGAGCGTTGTGGAAGAAGCTGACCTTCGAGTTTTCGCCGGTGGGATCGTTGCGGATGTCCGCCGTGGTCTGGTCGATCAGCCGTCGCGTGATGGATTCGAGCCCAAAGTCGGTGATTGGATAGCGGCTCTCTCGCATGGCGGTTGCGCTGTTCGGGTCCACCTTGACCGTGATGTAGTTAAAGCGGGCGCCGCCGTTGCGGACCAGCATCTTGCCCTCGTTCTCCCCGGCCACGTACAAAACTCGACGACCCCGTACCCGCGATGGTGCCAGAAAGACCGTGTAGACGGAGTAGGGGGTCGTGATGACGTCGCCCTGACGCTGTTCACGCCGAACCTTGGTCGCCAGGTATTCGTACTTCCGAAGCTGACCATTGATCCGCTCGCGTTTCACCAACAGGCACTGAAAATCGCGGACGTGCTCACGCAAATAAGCTCCACGCTCGCGTGCCAGGCGCAGGGCCGGCGCAAGCGGGTGCGACTCCCAACCTTGAGGGAGCCTGTGCCGGGTTGCAAACGAGGCGTCCAGCCGGACCTTCTTGGGAAGCGAGACCGCGAGCAAGGGTGGATGAACCGCAGTACGCTCGTTCATCACGCCAACCTCGGCCGGCAGGACTCCGATCCCATAGGTCAGCAGACATCCGTAGAGCGCCATCGAATTGATCGCACCTGCCATCATTAGTGCCTCACATGTTATCTCGACGGGGTGCCGGCGAGGGCACGCCCAGAATGTCCAACTCGCTCGATCCCCGGTCAATCGAGTGGATTGTCGGCCGCAGTCAGCACGAATCTACGTCGCTCCCGGTCACCGCCCCTCCGACCGGCGGCGCGATCGGAGCAACGCGCGGACGAGACAGGCTGGCCGCCGCTGGTGGTGCCTGGGAACATTAAACATTGTCGCCTGAAGTTGTCTGGTGGGCAATGAATTCGTGTTGTACGTCAGCCACGCAATCGGTATGCCAGCCACGTATACGGCAGGCAGACCCCGTTGTTGGTCCGGTTGCCGCAAGTGACGGATTTTCGGCCTCATTGCCCCATCAACAGCCTGGTCTTCGACGACGGTTTCGTAGACCGTTCTGCTAACCCGAATGGGAACGCGTCCCGGCCGAACTGCCCAGTGACCGGACGCGAGCGCAGCAAACGATTGCAGCGTTGTGACTTACGCCATTCCACCGGTCATGAGTCAATCGTCCGCACTGGGGGTGCGTCAACCGGTCGAGTATTTAGAGCTTGGGCAGTCCAACGTCAATAACAACTGGTTCGGATCCCCGTGGTCAACGGCCGGCGGCCGAGTGACCGTTGTCAGACGGTGGCCCCCGGCTTCCGCGGTCTGTCTGCGACGGACGCGTTCAGCAAGCGATTCGTGACGCGCATGTTAGTGGTGAAAGCCGCTGGACTCCTCGCCGGTCATCGCGGTGTGAATCGGGTGCTTCTGGAAGTATTCCATCGACCGTTTCATGTCCTCGATCAGCAGCAAGCCCAGGTCACGGCTGACGCCGTGTCGGACCAGAATGCGTTGGATCACCAGGTCGGTCAGGTTGGCGGGCAAGGAATATGCCGGAACCTGCCAGCCTCGGGCTCGCAACCGGTCCGCGAAGTCATACAGACTGAAGCCGGGGTCGGCGCCCTCTTTCATTTTCCAACACAGGGCCGGAATTCCGGCATCCATTTCGCCGCCGTAAATGATCTCGAAGGGGCCCAGTTTTTCGATTTCTGCGGCCAGGAACTGGGCCGTGTCATAGCAGGCAGAGTGGACCTTGCGATACCCTTCGCGCCCCAAACGCAGGAAGTTGTAGTACTGGCACATGATCTGGCCGCCGGGCCGCGAGAAGTTCAAGGCCAGGTCGCGCATGTTGCCACCCAGGTAGTTGACCCAGAAGATCAACTCTTCGGGCAAGTCGTTCGCTTCCCGCCAGATCACCCAGCCAACCCCCAGCGGCGAGAGGCCGAACTTATGGCCGGAAGCGTTGATGGACTTGACGCGCGGCAACCGAAAGTCCCATTCCACGTCCGGGGCGCAGAATGGCGCCAAGAATCCACCGCTGGCACCGTCGACGTGCATTCGAATGTCCAGCCCCTTGTCCTGTTCGAGCTGATCCAGGGCCTGGGCGACCGCCTGCACCGGTTCGTACTGGCAGGTGAACGTCACGCCTAAGGTTGGGACGACACCGATCGTGTTCTCATCGCAGCGGCTGAGCACCTCTTCCGGAGTCATGATCAACCGACCATCATCCATGGGGATTTCCCGGTGCTCGATGTCCCAATACCGGGTGAACTTGTGCCAGCAGATCTGCACCGGACCCGTGATCAGGTTCGGTTTGTCGATCGGTTTTCCGGCCGCTTTCCGTTTGGCCTCCCAGGCACGTTTCATGGCCATCCCGCCCAGCATGGCGGCTTCGCTGGAGCCGGTCGTCGAACACCCGATGGCGTTGTTGGCGGCCGGCGAATTCCACAGGTCGGCCAGCATATGAACACAGCGGCCTTCGAGTTCCGCCGTCTGCGGGTACTCGTCCTTGTCGATCATGTTCTTGTCCATGCACTCGTCCATGAGTTTATGGACCTCTGGTTCGGCCCAGGTCTGACAGAACGTCGCCAGGTTTTGCCGTGAGTTTCCATCCAGAAGCAACTCGTCGTGGATTGCCTGATAGACGTCGCGCGGGTTTCGCTCGTCGCCTGGAAACTTGTACTTGGGCAACGCGCCGGAGAGGTCGGACGAAGCGTAGATGTCATCTTCGATCAGGTGGCGAATCGAGTCTCTGTCGTGCAGGGGCATGAGGGCGTTCCTTCGTACCGAGGGTTGGCAGTCATTGGGTTGGTTGTCATTGTACGTTGGATCGTCGCCGGGGGGGGGCGAAGACCAGGATTGTCACCGCCCGGCAGAGTTGGACGCGGACGACGCGAGTTCCGCGAGAAAATGGCGGAAGTGCATGGGAATCGAACCCACCGACCGCACGGTTAACGTACGGCCCGACGGTTTTGAAGACCGAGGCCACCACCAGGTGTGCAAGCACTTCCACGTTTGTTTGCGGGGGTTTTGCAACTGCTCGGATTTCGCCATCGCGTGTGTCCACCCGCCGAGGTCTTGGCGTACCAAAGCTGCGGACGCTGGGAGACACCATCCCACGCCCGCAGTCGCCGCACTGGCCTCCAGACCACGCAGGGGCATCACGCCTCACAAACGGAAATCAAGCATGATCAAGCAATCAGTTTACTTCGGCCAAAACGGGTTGAAAACCGGCCAAGCCCTACCTCGTATTTCCGCCGTTCCACCCCGAACGAGCCAAGGGGGAGAAGTGGTTCTGCGCCAATCTGCACGAAGTCAAACGCAGTTGCAAGTCCGTAAAGCAACCTACCTTCCTCATTCACGTCATGAATGAAAGCCGTTGTGCCCAGCTGTTTGTCAACTTCGTGAGGTTTTGCCGGCTTGTGCGTCGGATTTGAAACGTATCCGGTGTTGTGAGGCCACTCGACCCTGGCTGGACTGCAGCCAACAATCAGACCAATGCAAATGAAGGCAACCATCTGGCAAGTTCGCATCAAGAAAGGGCCTGTCTGCATACGAATTGACCCGCGTCGCTTAACGACTGCAGCCAGGTAGCCGCTCCCGGGAACCTAAGAATTCAAATTCGGTGCCATCGGCGGCTTTGGTTCACTGCCAGGGTCCGCGTTCGCTGTCGTGCGCCAAATGCCACTCTGCAGCAGACCCGGCAACACGCACGCCGCGGCAACGAGCCCAATCATGCCTGCAGCAAACGCGAACGCACCAGCTATCATCGCAGGCATTTGTTCAAGCCCGCAAAGTTGGTATTTGGCATAAATCGATTGTTCTTTGCCCGTTAATGCCGCGACACCGGAATCAATTCGGATTGTGGCAATGTAATCGCCGCTGCGAAACGGCGCAAAACCGGTGAGCATGATCTTGTCGTCCCAGGATTGCACGGTCTTGTTGTTGATCGTTGCGGATTCGACTTCATTTCCGTCCGGATCCTTGATCACGATGCTGCCAGACAGGGCGGCAAACAGCTCCTCGAGATTCTGTTTCGCTTCGTCGTCGAACTCACAATGGAAGTACAACGCTTCGCCATGGGAAATGCTGCATGTCTGGTGAAAGGGGACCGTCGATTCGCCGGGCTTGGAGAGGTCGATCACGGTTTCCATCGGACGGGCGTCGAGCCACTGATGAAACTCCGCGTTCATGCGGACAGCATCTCGGGCGCACCAGATCGAGATGCCAACGCCGATGACGGCAATGAGTAGGCCGACGATTCTACCGGTTGCGATCTGTTTCATCGGAGTCAGGCGAGGATGTGAACGATGAAATGCCCAATAGCCAGCTTCGTGTCACCAGTACCGACAATCTTCCCACGCGCCCCCCGATTCAAGATGCTGCTGATCAGGTAAAGATCAGCCCGACCACGGGCAAGACCACGGAGTGGCCTCGAGCGGATCTCCATGCGAAACGGCCGCCGACGGCCGCTCGCGTGAACCGTATTGGTCGTAAATCGTTGTCGTGAGCGTCATTGTATACCATAGGAGATCCTGGTTCGCTCGTCGGTCGGGCCAGTTGGGGAACTCAGGTTTCTGTGGAAACGAAGGTAATAAGGCGCGCGCCATTTGGCAGCCGGCGTCGGTCAGCCCACAGGCCGTGTATGATGGGTCAGCCGGATCCGTGAGGTTTCCGCCACCTTCGATCAGATCAGGGCGTCGCTGAATCAAATCTAGCAGGACCTCGTATCGGTGTCGGATCTGTTCGTTCAGTTGGCCATCGTCATCGTAGGTGCGTCGGAGGTGTGGCCGCTGTTCAAATCGCGACGCGCAATCTTCAAACGATATGTCTTCGGTGTAAAAGAGCGAGAGCGTCAGCACCTGGTCGGAATTCGACGCCCACACGTTCTCGGAAGGTTCTCGACCGCGGAAATAGGCGGCGGCCAAAATCGCTTCTTCGATTCGAGTCAGCGGCATCTGAGTCTCCAAACGACCAGCCTCACCGGGCCGCCGCCAAATGACGCTCCATCGCTGCCGACCGGGGCGGCGGCATCGGTGGCTACACGCGTTCGTCAATGACTGATCGCCAGGAGCGATGGTTTCTGTTGGCTCTCACAAGGCACGTTCCAAAAACTAGCTGGCGTTTGCCACATCTGTCATCGTGGTAGGCGAGTCGATTCGGAATACAACCTATCAATGTTCTCCCCCCCGTCGCCGCGAGATGCCATCGGGTCGCGGCACACGAACGATTCGGAATCCGATGACGCGGGATGAAGTCGACGGTGGAAAGGACGAACGCGACCCAGCCATGCAGGCACCGTCACTTCGAAGGAACGTCCAGCAAGCGAAGCAGTCGTCACCGCGTAGGACGCGATTCTCTCCCTGCAAAGGCCCCTGCGGGTCAACCCGCATTTCCGTTGCGGGTGGAGCCATCCAGTCTGCGCACCACTCGGCAACATTGCCAAACATGTCATGCAGGCCCCACTTATTCGGCTTCTTGCTTCCCACCGGGCGATGTCCGGAGCTTCCCTCGCCTTCGTCCGTGTTCATAAAGACCCACGCGATGTCAAGGATATCTCCGTACCGGCATTTCCCTTCGCCAGCACGGCAGGCGTATTCCCATTCCGCTTCGGTAGGCAGGCGATACTCAAATTTCTTGTCAAGCGCAGACAGCCGGTTGCAGAAGCTGGCCGCATCTCCCCATGTGACTTGATCCACTGGATGTGTGCTGGCGTCTCCGTGATTCCAGAATGAAGGATTGTGTCCCATGATCGCAGCGTACTGGGCCTGGGTGACTTCGGTCGTCTGCATCCAGAAGCCGCGTGCCAGCTTTACCTCATGTTGCTGCACAAAGCGGTCGCCGTAATTCGCTTCGGTCCCCGGTGGTGACCCCATCAAGAACTGTCCTGGCGGACACCAGCGAAACTCGAACGGCAGACCCTTGAGTAGCGAACGATCTTGGGTTCCGGCGGGGATCTCGGCATTCTGATGTTGGTTGGCCGCGAGAGCTGTTCCAGAAAATGAAATGCGAATTCGTGGAAGCTGCCTGAGGTCCGGCGCGCCGCCGGAGTCGATCGTGACGGCAAGCATGTTGTCACGTTGGACTGCGATTGGCTGGGAAAGTTCCAACACCAATTGATGACAAGCGTCCTTGCCGACAAACTCAGGCACTGTCCAGCCGGTATCGGACAAGGAGTCGATGCAATTCGCCGCGGTTTGGTCAGCCTCGTTTCCCAGGAACCGGCAACGTTGAAACTCGATTCGAGTGGTCCCATGATCGACACTTTTGAGATGCGGCTTCACATCGAACAACACCAACTTGTCGTCAACGTTACCACGCGGAGTTAACGATGGGAGTATCTCCAGCAGGACACGATCGATTCGGGCAAGTTCCGCGGGCTGATAATAAAGCGTGAATTCCTGCCAACCCGTGGGTCCGCGCAGCTCCACGGAGTGGTCGCCGAGCACGTTGGCAGAACCCTTTGACGACCAGACAACGTCCGTGGGGCTTGACCGCACCCATCGAGTATCCGTGCTGGCTGGTTGTTCGGTACGCAGCGGTGACGTCAGGCTCACGGCCAATACGAAGGCCGGTAAAGCAAACCATCGTGCAGACGAGGTAAGGGGAGGGGACTTGCGAGTCAGCATGTGTGTTGGTCCATCGTTGATCGTGAAGTGTCATTCTGGTCTGTGACCGGGGTGGTGGTCTGCGGGAGTCGAGCGTCGACGCGGATGAGCGAAGCGAATTCGCACTCCTGCGAGACCGTCTGTCCATGTCGGGTTTGTGCAGCTTTCGACGGAACCGGGGTTAATGCCCAGCGGCTGAGAGGCGCAACGCTTTGGACGCGTTCACCACAAGCGTTTGCGACACAACGACGTGCCCTGGACGGTTGTTCGTTCATGCAATGATCCGGGCCGGGTGGCGATGATGCCGAGCAACGTGAATGCGTCACGCCAATCGACTGCCGCCCTATCGTATCGGTTGCCGCCATGCCCTGGTACCATCGCCATGCCCTGGTACCATTTGGTGTGATCCAGCCGACGGATCCGGGTGACCTGATTGGTCGTCGCATTGACCCGGGGCGACCGTTGGATGGGCGGCCTGCCGCGACACAGGCGACATCAACGGGCCGGTTTGCGGAGCACCCGGCCCGGCCTGGCGCCCGTGTGCCGCCCCTGATCGAGGACCACCTGTCCGTTGACGATGACGTAATGAATGCCGACGTTGTAATGGAAAGGATCGCTGTAGGTTGCCTGGTCGATCACCGTCTGGGGATCAAACAGGGTGAGATCAGCGTACATGCCGGGCCGCAGGATGCCGCGATCCTGGATCCCCAGCTTGGCGGCGTTCAGGGACGTCATTTTTCGAATTGCGTCTTCCAACGTGAGGACGTTCCGTTCCCGGACGTAGCGTCCCAACACCCGCGGAAAAGTGCCGAAGTTGCGCGGATGCGGGTTGCCCCGCCGCAGCGAACCTGAGGTTGCCAGCGCCGAGCCATCCGAGCCGATCGAGCACCAGGGCTGCTGCATCGCCAGGTTCATGTCACGCTCTTCGTGATGTGCGTAGACGGTGCTGACCGAGCCGCCTTCTTCCATCAGCAGGTCAAACAGGACGTCCAGCGCGTCGGGTACAGGATCGAGGCCCGCCGTTCGCTCCGCAATCACCGCATCCATCGTCTGCCCTCGATAACGGCAGTCCGCACTGATCAGCATGCGTCCCCAATCGCGTCCAACCGCCGTGTAATGGTTGTACCAGCCCGGGATCCCCTTTTCGATGTCGTGTTTCATCCGCCTGCGCGCCGCCGCGTCACCCAGCCGTTCCAACAGCTTTTCTCTACCGCCCTCGTGTGCCCAGGGTGGAATGATGCTGCTGAGATTGTTGTTGCCTCGCGTGTAAGGATAGACGTTGGCCTGCACGTTGACGCCCCGGGCACGTGCCTTCGCGAATAGCTCGACGACGCCCCGCATCATGCCCCACGATTGTTCGTCGGCAATCTTCAAGTGGATCACGTCGACCGGGACGCCGGCTTGTTCCCCAATGGAAATCGCTTCAGCAATCGAATCGAACACACCCGTACCTTCGTTGCGGATATGGGTCGAATAGATCCCCTGATGCTGGTGGACGACCTTGCACAGTTCGACCAGTTCCTCCGTAGTGGCCAGCGACCCGGGTGGCGTCATCACCTGCGAGGACAGCCCGAAGGCACCCGCCTGCATCGCATCGGCCAGCAATGCCTGCATCCGTTTCAGATCTGCGGACGAGGGGCGCGCGAAGGATTGCCCCATCACGCTTCTCCACAGGTTGTTGATCCCCACGTAGCTGGCGACGTTGACGGACGTGGTGGACTGCTCCAATCCATCGAAGTATTCGCCCAATGTCGTGATCCGCTGTGTCTTCCCGTTGATCGTGACTTCCCGCGGGGGCATCTTGCCCATGTTGGGGCCGCCCGACGCCCCTTCGCCCAGCACCTCGGTCGTGACTCCCTGACGGATTTTGCTTTCCGCATTACCGTCTTCGAAGAGCGTCCAATCCGAATGCGAATGCATGTCGACAAAACCGGGGGCGATGACCAGGTTTCGAGCGTCGATGACGCGGTCGGCCGTGCCGGTAACGGAGCCGATCTCCACAATCCGGTCACCGTTGATTGCCACATCGCCGACAAACCAGGGGTTGCCGGTGCCGTCGACGATCCGCCCACCTCGCAAGATCAGCGAATGGCGGCCTGTGCCGTCAGCCGGCATCGGGTCCCCATTGGGCCGAGACGCGTCCGGATCGGACGCGTGCGGCTCGGGTGCCTCCGGCAGGGCAAACAGCAGCGCCAGCGTGGCCCAGGCGGTCGCCGAGGTCGAGATGAATTGGTCCTTACCGTGGGGGAAGCCCGTTTCAAAGTAGGTCTGAAACGGTTTGCTACGCGATGTGACGTGCCACGATCCGTCTGGCTGTTGGGATTCGAGTAGATAGCGGATGCCCCGATTCCAAACCGCCGGGTCCGGTACCGCACCGGCACGGTGTAGCGCATAGAGAGCCGTGGCGGTCGCATAGGCATCGCTCTCCATATCCGGTTTCTGGGCCCACCCGCCGTCTTCTCGCTGGCCTTGCAGTAACGTGGTGACCAATGTGTTGCGTTTGTCGGTCGGCAGCTCAGCGTACTCGGAGATCAGCAGTCCGAAGACGGTGTCTTCCGTCTCACGTGTGGGGGCCTGCTGCAACCAGGCGGTTGCCTGCTTCGCGCATCCGGCGACACGCTCGGCCATTGTCTCGTTGGCGAACGCCGCCAGGCCGCGGAGGGCGAGGTAGGTTGTTGTAAAGTCGCTTGTCTCGGACGGCGGCCGGTCACTGGAGCACCTCCACTTGCCCCGGTCAGACTGTTTCTGCAACAGGTACGCGGTCACGGCATCGGTGACGTCGTCGGCCGCGCGGGCGCCGGACTCGAGCGTCCACAAGGCATAGCCGGCCGTATCGACGCCACCACCCTGTCCTTTCCCCTGGATGTATGATGCCTTCCCCCGTTCCAGATGCCGATGCGCACGCTCGACCTGGCGATCGAGATTCTCTTGATCGATGGCAAACCCGCGGTGCTCCGCCTCCACCAGGGCCAGGACAGGGAGCGCTTGGCCGTGGCAAGTGAAGCATGCCCGCTGTTCGGCCGTGCCCGCAGAGGCTTTTTCCAACAATGCGACACTGCGGGTGATCGACCTGGTCAGCACGTCGACATCGGGGGCAGGCTGGTCCTCCGCACGCAAGGTTCCGGGCGACCACGCCGCCACGAGTCCCAGGATGATTAGCGGCCATGAAACGAAGGGGTGTCTGCAGATGCTTCGCCGGTTCACTTGTCGCGCCTCGCGGTTGGCTGGTCAGTTCCCATATCCAGGACGGTATCGCGATGTTGATTCTACGTGACACCTGCCTGCCGCGTCGAATCGGGCCGCCGGACTCCAGCGTTCGTAGGCCATGCCCTGCCGGCCGGATACACTGTTACCGTGAGCGGTAAAGCGGCCCGGCAATGTTACCGTGGCCCCGCATGGGAGTCGCGGGAGCGATCGTTGCCGCCGCTCGCTCAAAAACTTTTCGTTTTTCGCGTCATCCATTCGGGTGCTTCCACGCTTGGAAGCTTATGAGGACATGCATGCCTGCCGGCGACGTACTTGAACAATACCGGGAATACCTCGGGCTGCTCGGCCGCTTGCAGTTGGACGATCAACTGGCTGCAAAGGTCGACGTGTCCGGCGTGGTGCAAACCACGATGTTGGAGGCGTATCAGCAGGCTGCCAAATGGGAGTCGCTCGACGAAGACGCGCGCAGCGCATGGCTGCGTCGCGTCTTCGCGAACAACCTGTTGGACGAGATTCGACGGTTTCGGGCACAGTCGCGCGATGTGTATCGCGAACAACCACTGGATCATGCGATGGACGATTCCGCATCCCGATTGAACGACTGGCTGGAATCGCAGCAATCGTCCCCGAGCCAGAAAGCGATTCGCAATGAGCAAGCGGTCCGCCTCGCGACGGCCCTGAGTTGCCTGACGCCTCCTCAGCGGGAAGCAATCGAATGCCACCATCTCAAGAAGATGTCGTTGGCCGAAGTCGGCCGACGGATGAACCGCGACAAAGGGGCGGTGGCCGCGTTGATCTACCGGGGGACCAGGCGGCTGCGCGAGCTGCTAGGTGAAAGCATGTGGGGCGGCGAATGAATCCAGATCGTACCAGCGACGACTACCTCGGCGCGCCCGGATTTCAATCCGTGCTGGTGGAATGTCTGGAGAAGTTGGAGCGGGGCGAGTCACTGAACTCCGAGCAATTGCTGCAATCGCATCCTGAGTACGCAACGCAGCTCGGCGCGTTCCTGGCGGACCAGAAAAGGCTCGTCCGCATCGCGACCCAAGTCCGCGATTCCCTGGCCGGCAAGCCTCGCCCGGAGGTCCCCGCCAGCCAGCTCGATGAAACGATCGACTCGAATCCGAAATCGAGCGGCGTGGCGCGCGGGGACCATATTCGGTACATCGGCGAATACGAAGTCTTGGAAGAGATCGCGCGGGGCGGGATGGGCGTTGTCTTCAAGGCCCGCCAGCAATCGCTCAACCGGGTCGTCGCCCTCAAGATGATCCTCTCAGGGCGTCTGGCGGACGCGGCGGACGTCGAGCGGTTTCATCGTGAAGCCCGCGCCGCAGGTCGCCTGAAGCACCCCAATATTGTTCCCATTCATGAGATTGGCGAGCACGACGGGCATCACTACTTCACAATGGACTATATCGAGGGTCATACGCTCTCAGAGGAAATCCGTGACGAAACGGTGGCGGCCCGCCGTGCGGCCGAGCTGGTCATGCGGGCGGCACGAGCCGTTGAGTTCGCGCACCAGCAGGGGACGCTGCACCGGGACCTGAAGCCGGCGAACCTCCTGATCGACCTCGACCACCAACCCCAGATCACGGACTTCGGTCTGGCGAAGTTCGTCGGCGACGATCATTCACGTGAGGAACTGACCGCCAGCGGGCAAATTCTTGGGACGCCCAGCTACATGTCGCCGGAACAGGCCGCGGGAAAGCAAAGCCATATTGGTCCGGCAACCGACATCTATTCACTGGGGGCCATCCTTTATGCCTGCCTCACCGGCCGTGCCCCGTTTGTCGCGGATACCGCCGTGGATACGCTGCTGCAGGTGATTCGCAACGAACCGATCGCGCCCCGCACGCTCAACTCGACCGTTCCCAGGGACCTGGAGACGATTTGCCTGAAGTGCCTGGCGAAGGAGCCACACCGCCGCTATGGCACGGCTCAACTGCTGGCCGACGACCTCGAGCGGTTTTTGCAAGGGCGCACGGTAACCGCGCGCCCTGTGGGCCCGATTGCCAAGACCTGGCGGTGGTGCAAGCGAAAACCGGTGGCCGCCGCCCTCTGTGCGACCAGCCTCCTGCTCCTGCTGGCGCTTGCCATCGGTGCACCCCTGATCGCGGTGCAGCAGAAGCGAATCGCGGATCAGACGATCGACTTCGCACGGCAGCAGAAGAGGATTGCCGAGCAGCAAACAAGGATTGCGGATCAACAGACCGAGTTCGCCAACCAACAGCAGGCGTTTGCCGAAGATGAGCACGATCTGCGTCTGGCGGCTGAGGCTGCCCGGGGGCGCGAACAGCGGGAGCGCAATCGCGTCGAACATCTGCTCTACGCCTCGCACCTCAAGTCGGCGCAACGCGAATGGCGGCTACGAGACTATGACGCCGCGTTCAATTTGCTGGATGCCTGTCAGCGCGATCTGCGCGGCTGGGAGCACGATTTTCTCTACACCCGGTTTACCGACCAGCTCGGGACGATCATGGGGCACAACGGGCCGGTGAAGGCGGTCGCCTACAGTCCCGATGGGCGGCGGGTCGTCGTTGGCGGAGGCGCCGGACCCGCGTTCCGGTATCGCAGCGAGCTGAAGATCTGGAATGTCGAAACGCTCGAACTCGAACACCAACTCGAAGGTCATAAACGGCCGATCACATGTGTCGCCTTCAGCCCGGACGGAGAGCTTGTGTTGAGCGGCTCGGAAGACAAAGCGCTTCGACTGTGGCGTGTTGCCGGGGGAGCCACGGTGCATCTGCTGGCCGGGCACGCGCGGGAGGTGACGGCGGCCGCGTTCGATCCTGCGGGCCGGTTGGTTGCCAGCGGTTCCAAGGATCAGTCAGTGATGCTCTGGGATGCGTCGACCGGTGACAGGATGAAGACGCTCGAAGGCCACACCAAGCCGATAACAAGCCTGGCGTTCAGCCCCGACGGGAAGCAGCTCGTCAGTGGCGCGGGGGATCCCGAGTCGGTGGGCAGCAACGGCGAACTGCGCGCATGGGATGTGGCGACGGGCGAACTGCTGTGGGAATCGGCGTCGATCGCCGGTGCCGTGACTTGTGTCGACTATCACCCCGACGGCAAACAACTGGTCTGTGGTGGCGGGGAATCTGGCCGGCCACCGCGGGGGGAGGGGCGATTTGGCGCACTGACGATCCGGGATGCGGCGACGGGCGCCGAGCAACTCCAGCTGGCCGGACACCACGGCGTGTTGCGGAGCGCTGTTTTTTCGCCCTCCGGCGCGAGGATTGCCAGTGCGGCAGCCGATCAGAAGCTCGTCTTGTGGGACGCCAAAACGGGTGCTCCCGCGGTCACCCTCACTGGCCAAACCGCCCATGATGCGACTAGCTTGCGATTCAGCCCCGACGGAAGTCAGCTCGCCATCGGTGCCCATGCGGCGCTGGCATTGGCAGGGGAGGTTCGGCTGTGGCGTCTCCAGCCGGCCGACGATCGGGTCGTCCAGGGACTTGGCAACTTACTCAACGGCGCCGTCGTCGGCCCCGACGGAAGGCGAGCCGCCGTTGTTTTCAACGATGCTGACGAAGAACTGGTGGTATGGGATCTGCGAGCGAACCGGGCGGTCGCCACCTTGCGTGGGCATGGGGCAGCGGTCACGGCCGTTGCGTTCGGCCCTCGAGGAGACCGGCTGGTCACCGGCTCACAGGATCAGACCGTCCGCGTCTGGGACGTGGCGAGCGGCCGGCAACTGCAGGAGCTGGCGGGCCATACCACGGCCGTCCTTTGCGTGGCCTTCGCCGCCGACGGGCGGCGGATCGCGAGCGGCGGTGGGGAGGTCGGCGTGCTCGGCGGCCCCTCGCCAAACTCGGCCGGAAACCGGCCGGGCGAGCTGCGCGTGTGGGACGCGCAAACCGGCAAGCAACTCTGGAACCTGCAGGGACATGCGGGCGCGGTGATGAGCACAACATTCAGCCCGGATGGCGATTGGGTCGTGAGCGGCGGTTTGGGTGGATCGTTTCTTGCACAAGGTGAAGTATGCGTCTGGAATGTTGCGACGGGTGAACGTGCTCACCGCATTAACGGCCCACCCATGGCCGTGCTCAGTGTCGCGGTCAGTCCCGATAGCCGACAGTTCGCTTTGGGCGGTGGCATGGGGCCCGGCCCGCATAAGATTGATGTGCGAGCACTGGGGACCGGCGAGTCGATACGGACGTTGCCAGGCCATCGGGGCACCGTCTTCAGTATCGATTACAGCCCGGATGGGGATCGCATTGTGACCGCGGGCCTGAAAGGCAATCCACCGGATGCCACCAGCACGTTGAAAGTCTGGAGTGCCGAAACGGGCGTTGAATTGCTCGAGATTTCCAGCTCGGCACGCAGATTGGGAAACGCGATGTTCTTGCCTGGGGGCGAGGGAATTCTGGCGAGCGGCACGGAGGATGGCGGCAGCTATCTCTCGCTCTGGAAAGCCACGCGCCGCCAGGCGGCCTCGCTGACGATTCGCCAGGGACTCGCCACCGCTGCAAGTTCCGTGGTTTTCAGCCCGGATGGCAAGCTGCTCGCCAGCGGCGGCCATGACAAGACAGTGCACCTTTGGGACACGACCACGGGTGTCGAGTTGCGCGGGCTGATGCAACACGCGGATGCCGTGCAGGACGTCGACTTTTCGCCGGCCGGCGAGCAGCTTGTCTGCGCCAGCGGCAACGACGTGTATCTCTGGGAAATCAAGCAGGCCGAGAAGCAACCCATCGTGCTGCACGGCCACCGTCGTACCGTTCACGGGGTCGCCTTCAGCCGGGACGGCGAACGGGTTGTCAGTGGATCGGCGGACGGCACGCTGAGGATCTGGAACGCGCGGACCGGTGGCGAGTTCCGGACGATTTCGGGAGCCAAGGCGGCGGTTCGCGGCGTGGCGTTCGCTGCCGACGACCAACGAGTCGTTGGGGCCTGTGCCGATCACAAGGTGCGCGCGTGGGACGTCGCGACGGGCGAGCAAGTATTCTCCGCCGAGGGGCACAAGGAACTCGTGTCGTGTGTGGCTGCCAGTCCGCAGGGTGATACCTTGGCGACCGGCTCGTTCGACGACACGCTCAAGATCTGGGACGCGGAGACCGGTGCGGCAGTCGCGACCTTGACCGGGCATGCAAGCTCGGTTCTCAGCGTCGCCTTCAGTGCCGATGGAAAGCGCCTCGTCAGCGGGTCCGCCGATCGCACGGTCAAGATCTGGGATGTCGAGACGCGCGAAGTCTTGCAAACCTTGCACGGCCACCAGTTCTTCGTACGCAGTGTGGCCGCCGGCCCGCTGGGCCATTACTTCGCCAGCGCCGCCGGCATTGAAGACATGACGATTCGCATCTGGGCCCAGCCCGAGCGAACACGGAGTGTTGAGGACAATTCAGAACAATGAATGGGAACCGCTGATTTCGGTTGCCGTGGACGTCAGAGAACCGCGCCGAACCATTGTGTTGGCGGATCGACGTCGCAAGAGAGACGCTGCATGAACGATCCCCAGAGACGTAGCAAGAGGATCTGGCTGATTCTTGCCATTTGCTTACTGACGATGTTGTTCTGCTGTGGTATTCCACTTGGGCTGATCGATCGTTACGGGCTCCTTCATATCCACGATTACGAGCAGACAAAAGACGTGAGCATGGCTGGGGTGGCAGTGACTGTGGATGTGCATCCGGGGGAACGAATTATGGATCCCCCGGAGCGTCTGCAAGGGCCGCCCTATGCTCTGACCATGATGTTGAACGACGCGTCCCGTACCGCCGTATCGGCGACGCTCCACGGTGCGCGTTTGGAGTTGAAAAATGGCCAACAGGCTGTGGGGGAAATTACGGTCGACGACAAGAAGTGGCAGCCGCAGCGTGATTTTGTCTTGTTGTATTTCAACTTCGGCGAGACCGTCTGGGACCGGCGACCGGTGATCGTTGCCGATTTGGAAATCAACTTCGCGGAACGCAGCGAACGCGCGACGGTCCGGATTCCCATGCGCGCCAGTCACCGGCGGACCGTTTACATCCCTTGAGCGACCTTCCAGCGAGAGTTGCTGCAGAGAAATGGAGACCTTCGGTCGGCGGTTTCGGCGGGGTCGGAGACCCGCGCCGAGCAGTGAGCAGCCAGTAGGTCATGCTGTGCATGACACGAACCTCGACCGCTTAACACCATCTGCCATGGAGCCCTTCGGTCGTCGGTTTCGGCGGGGTCGGAGACCCGCGCCGAGCAGCCGGTAGGTCATGCTGTGCATGACACAAACCTCGACCGCTTAACACCATCTGCCATGGAGACCTTCGGTCGGCGGGGTCGGCGGGGTCGGAGACCCGCGCCGAGCAGCCGGTAGGTCATGCTGTGCATGACACGAACCTCGACCGCTTAACACCATCTGCCATGGAGACCTTCGGTCGGCGGTTTCGGCGGGGTCGGAGACCCGCGCCGAGCAGTGAGCAGTTGTCGAGTCCGTCGTTTCGGTTGGATCGGAGACTCACAGCGAGCAGTTGTGTTGGCGACTGTGTTGGCGACAAACAACAAGGAGTTTCTTATGCGTCTCTTTACCGTAATTTGCTTCACGCTGTTCGGTGTGTCGACGTTTTCGGCGATTGGAGTGTTGGCGTATGCGGACGAGGTAACAATTCCCTACCTGATTGGATTGTTTTTTGTTCCCGCCATTTTCCTGGTCGGCGGCGTGACTTCGCTGCGGAAGAAGACATCGGACTCCGGGAAGTAGGGAACACCGGCCAGTCGTGTCCAGGGCGGGGCAGGCGCCGTGCGGCCGTCATCACGAACGGTGTCATGACGGGCACGGACGATCTGCGTATGCCGCCGCATGCTCCGCAATGGATTGGTTGCCGAGCGGGTACGTTGAGGAGTCCGGTATTCACCGCCTACTGGTGCAGCTTCTTGTAGCGGAACCGCTTGGGTTGATCGTCGTCGATGCCCAGGCGGTCGCGGCGTTGCTTTTCGTAGGTCTGAAAATTGCCTTCGCACCAATGCACGTACCCGTCGCCTTCGAAGGCCAGGATGTGGGTCGCGATGCGGTCCAGGAACCAGCGATCATGGGTGATGACCACGACACAGCCGACATAGTTCAGGATCGCCTCTTCCAGGGCCCGCAGCGTATCGACGTCCAGGTCGTTGGTCGGCTCGTCCAGCAGCAGCACGTTGGATCCGCGGCGGAGCAGTTTGGCCAGGTGGACCCGGTTCCGTTCGCCGCCGGAGAGCGTGCCGACTTTCTTTTCCTGGTCGGGACCGCGAAAGTTGAAACGCGACACGTAGCCTCGCGCGTTGATGGACCTTCCGCCCATTTCGAGGTTCTCGTAGCCGCCGGAGATTTCCTGATAGACCGTCTTGTGCGGCTCCAGGGCATCCCGGTTCTGATCGACGTAGCCAAGTTCAACCGTTTCGCCGACACGGAGGGTGCCGCGGTCCGGCTGTTCTTCTCCCACGATCATCCGAAAGAGGGTCGTCTTGCCGGCACCGTTGGGACCGATCACGCCGACGATGCCGCCGGGCGGCAGATTGAATGAGAGGTCCTCGAACAAGACCTGATCGCCGTAGGCCTTGCTGATTCCGTCGGCGTTGATCACCAGGTCTCCCAGGTGTTTCCCGGGCGGAATCTGAATTTCGCACTCGTCGATCCGTTCGTTGGCTTGCTGGGCCGCCATCTGTTCATAGGCGTTGATCCTTGCCTTACTCTTCGCCTGACGGGCACGCGGCGCCATCCGGACCCATTCCAGTTCGCGTTTCAGCGTACGCTGGCGGGCTTCGGAAGCCTTCTCTTCGCGGGCCAGCCGTTCTTCCTTCTGCACCAGCCAGGACGAGTAGTTTCCTTCGAACGGAATGCCGCGGCCCCGATCGAGTTCCAGGATCCACTGGGCGGCGTTATCCAGGAAATACCGGTCGTGGGTGACCGCCACCACCGTGCCCGGGTACTCGGTCAAGTGGCGTTCCAGCCAGTGCACGGCTTCGGCATCGAGGTGATTGGTCGGTTCGTCGAGCAACAGCAGGTCGGGCCGTTGGAGGAGCAGTTTGCACAGCGCGACGCGCCGCCGCTCGCCGCCCGACAGCTTGGTGACGTCCGCTTCCCGGTCCGGCAGGTTCATGACGTCGAAGGCGATTTCGATCTCGCGATCGAGCGACCAGGTGTTGGTGGCTTCGATCTGGTCCTGCAGCCGAGCCATCTCGTCGCACAGCTTCTGCATCAGGTCGTCATCGATCGGTTCGCCCAGCTTGACGCTGATCTCGTTGTAGCGGTCCAGCATGGCGCGGCGCGGGGCGACCGCTTCCTCGACATTTTCCCAGACGTTCTTGTCCGGCGTCAGCTCGGGCTCTTGAGGCAGGTAGCCGCAGGTGAATCCCGAGGTCAATCGTGCTTCTCCGTCGAAGTCCTTGTCGACACCGGCCATGATCTTGAGCAACGTGCTCTTGCCCGAGCCGTTGCGGCCCAGGACACCGATCTTGGCGCCGGGAAAGAAGGACAGCCAGATGTTCTGGAGAACCTCTCGTTGACCGTGTTTCTTGGTCAAGCTCTCAATGGAAAAAATGTACTGCCGGTTCAACGAAACAACTCCTTTTTGCTGCAAGCGGATGGCTTGTCAAACGAACATGCTGAGGCCGACTGCGGCTGGGACATCCCCCGGTTGTGCCGGCTGAATTCAAGATTCAAGTTGGGCCGCGTTCAGGCGTCCTGCGAAAAAACGTCGAGGGCTGCAGGGATCGGGCGGCTGGCAGGATTGATGGTTTGCACCGGAGAGGTCCGGTTGGTTGGACTTTAACGGCTGATCCGCAGGGGAGACGTCTGGTTGGGGCGACTTTAACGCCTTTGACGGGGGTATCGGTTCTCTGGCCTGTATGGCGCGCACCGAAAAGCATGGCTGTTTCGAGTGTGCGTGACCGATCTTTGTTTCTAGCGACATTGGACGTCGCTGGAAAATCCTCACGTTGCCTCCGTTTGTTTCGAGACGGGTTCGAGCACCTCACCACCACCACATGCTCGCCCCGCATCCCGTCGCGATGCAAACAACCCACCATCTCGGAAGCTCGGCTGCCACCACGGCCGAGCTTCCTTCTTTTCGAACCGGGGCGAAACCGGCACGCATTCATGGGGCGACGCCGGGAGCGACTGCTTCACCACGGGCGGTGAATTCTTCGCCCTACTCCCATTCGATGGTCGCGGGGGGTTTGCTGCTGATATCGTAGCAGACGCGATTGACTCCTTTCACTTCATTGATGATTCGCGTCGACATGTGGGCCAGCAATTCGTTCGGCAGGCGGCTCCAATCGGCCGTCATGAAGTCGTCCGAATCGACGCACCGGATGGCGATGGCATCTTCGTAGGTTCGAGCGTCCCCCATCACGCCGACGCTCTGGACCGGAAGCAGCACGGCGAAGGCCTGCGAGGTCTTGCGGTAGAGGCCGGCCGCTTTGATTTCGTCCACCACGATGGCGTCCGCTTCCCGCAGGATATCGAGCCGCTGGCGGGTGACTTCGCCCAGGCAGCGGACGGCCAGCCCCGGCCCGGGAAACGGGTGCCGCCAGACGAGGTCGGTCGGCAGGCCCAATTCCAGGCCCAGGCGGCGTACTTCGTCTTTGAAGAGGTCCCGCAGCGGCTCGATCAATTCGAAGCCCAGTTGTTCCGGGAGACCTCCCACATTGTGGTGGAGCTTGATGGTGGCGGCCGGGCCGTCGTGGGCGGCACCGCTTTCGATCACATCCGGGTACAGCGTCCCCTGGGCCAGAAAACGGGCGTCTTCGACCTTGGCCGCTTCCGCCTTGAAGCACTCGATGAACTCGAACCCGATCCGCCGCCGCTTTTCCTGGGGTTCGGTGACCCCGGCCAGGCTCGCCAGGAAGCGGGCCTCTCCGTCGACGACGTGCAGGTCGGCCTTGAAGTGGTCGGTGAATTCGGCGATCACCATCGCCTGTTCATCTTTCCTCAGCAGACCGTTGTTGACCAGGATGCAGGAGAGTTGCTTGCCGATGGCCCGGTAGAGAAGGGCGGCGGTGACCGACGAATCGACGCCGCCGGACAAGCCGCAAATCACTCGGGCATCGCCCACCTGCTGGCGAATGGCGTCGATCGCCTCCTTGGCAAAATCGCCCAGGTGCCAGCTTCCCGAGCAGCCGCAGACCGCCATCAGGAAATTTCGCAACAGCATCGAGCCTTGCGGAGTGTGCGTCACTTCGGGATGGAACTGCAAGCCGTAGACGGGGCGGCTGGCATGTTTGACGGCGGCGATCGGGCAGGTCTTGGTGCGCGCCAACGGGATGAATTCCTCGCTGACTTGCGAGACCTGGTCGCCATGGCTCATCCAGACATCGGTCTCGTGGGGAAAGCCGGTAAAGAGGTCCGATTCGCTGGTCACCTCGCAGCGGGCGCGGCCGAATTCGCGGGCGGGAGCGTTGGCGACGTCGCCGCCGAGTGCGTCGCAGGCCAATTGCATCCCGTAGCAGATCCCCAGCACGGGGATGCCCAGGTCAAAAATTCCCGGATGGCACTTGGGAGCGCCGTCGGCATACACGCTGGATGGTCCGCCGGACAGAATCAGGCCGCTCGGCGCGTGTGCCTTGACCTGTTCAGGCGTTATGTCGTGCCGCACAAGCTCGCAGTAGACGCTTTGCTCGCGGACGCGGCGTGCGATCAGTTGGGCGTATTGGGCGCCGAAGTCGAGCACCAGGACGCGTTCGTCCGAGACGCTGCCAGCCGTTGATTGAACTGAGGATGCGATGCTGCTCATTTGTTCACCATCCAACGAAAAAAGCCCGCGTCGACGCGGGCGGTGAAGAAAGGCTGATTATAGGGCTCGATCCCGCCAGCGACTAGGTAGCGAACTGCAGCGGCCGTCGTTGAACGATCGGTGCCCCGCCACTATCATGAGACCCAAAATGAGCCGCCAACGCGGATCAATCATCAGCCGTCGGGCGTCAGCCCCGGATCCGTTGATCGTCGAGCAAACCGGGCGCAATCGCGTTCCCTTTTAGATGCGCGGCGTGTTGGGTAACATCAACACAAACGATTGCGGCACCACGACTTGCACCGAATCGCCGCTGATTCACGAATCATCCGTGCTAATTCTCCGCTCGCTGTGGCAGGAAGGAAACACCGCACGTGCAAATCTTGCTGACCAACGACGACGGCATCTATGCGCCCGGCCTGGCGGCCCTGGAGCGCGAACTGCAGCAACTGGGTGACGTGTCGGTGGTCGCGCCGGCGACGGAGCAGAGCGGCGTGGGACACTCGATTACGTTCCTCAGCCCGTTGATTTGCAAGGAGGTGTACGAAGGCGACCGGCGGCGGGGATGGGCCGTTGAAGGGAGTCCGGCGGACTGCGTAAAGCTGGGGATTTCGGAGTTCTGCCCCAGCCGGCCCGAACTGGTCGTCAGCGGCATCAACGGGGGACTGAACGCGGGGATCAACGTGCTTTATTCCGGCACCGTCGCGGCCGCCATCGAGGGAGCGTTCTTCGGGATTACCAGTATCGCCGTCTCGCTCGAATATGACGAGCATGCGAACTTCGACGGGGCGGCCCGGATGGCCCGATCGGTGATTGAGCAACTGCTGGCCCAGCCGCAGCCGGAATCTCCTTTGTACAACATCAACATCCCGACGGTCGCTGTCGACCGGCCGCGGGGCATTCACGTGGTGCCGATGGGGGTTGCGCGGTATGGCGAGGACTTCATCAAACGGAAAGATCCGAAAGGCCGGACGTACTACTGGGCGACCGGCGATCCGCCACCCCCGTCCGACGCGCCGGAAACGGATCTCGCCGCGCTGCAAAACGGATTTGTCACCGTGACGCCCCTGCAGTTCGACATGACCAAGTTTCGGATGCTCGATGAAATGCGCGGTTGGCCGCTCCGGCTGCCGAGTGTCCAGTCGTCTGGATCTCGGTAACGCGTACGCATGCGGCTTGCTTGGCGATCCGTGCACAACCTGCGACAATGTGTGCCACCGGGCGCTGCCAACCGCCTGCGTGTTTTGCTGGCGAACATCAACCGACCTTCTGGAGTCTTGAAAGATGAAGAACGCAACCACGTGGACTTTATTGACGTTCGCCTGCATCAGCGGTTTTTGTTGGGGCTGTGCCGGAACGACGGACACGGAAACCGCCTCGACGGATGGAGGGGGCGCTGGAGCGGCGGAGGGGCCCTCGATTCCCAGTTCGATGTTGGGCGGTATTCCCGGAGCGGGCGATGCCGCGACTGGCGGTCAGCCGCCGGTGCCCAATCACCCGGCGGTGCAGCCCCCCGCCTCGCAGCCCGGGTTCGATCCCAACTTGCCGGCGGGGGAAGGCCAGCGGGTTCGCGCCGAAGCCGGGGTTGGCAAACAGGGCCAAAGTCTGGAAGGAGAGACCGGCGTGGGCGGGATGATCGCGCAACCGGCGCGCACGCTGTTCGCCGTCAAGCAGCGGGCGGTGTTCGAAATTCAGATTCCGTCGGCCGTCAAACTGTTCCAGGCTACCGAAGGGCGCAAGCCGAATTCGCATGACGAATTCATGACCAAGATCATCGCCGCGAATCGAATCAACCTGCCGGAACTTCCCGCAGGGCAAACGTACGTTTACGATCCCCAGCAGGGTGAGCTGTTGGTTCAAAAGAAGTGAGTCAGCTGATCACCGCCGATTCCGTTCAATTGGATTTCGAAAGGCGTTGTTTTCCAATGATCGTAACAGGAAAACCACGGGTGCCTGGCGGACATCGTAAGCCCCGCTGGCGGTCGACACGTCGAGGGTGCGATCAGCAGTTTCGAATGAAACCGTCTTGGGGCTGCCGCTTCTTGAATCCGACGGACGGGTCTTCGTGATCGTAGTCCAGCACGCGCCATTGGCCGTCTTCTTGTTCCAATTCGAGCGTCACGTAGCGCGGCACGGAGCGGTTCTTGCCCAGCATGCCGCCACTGCCGACGACCACGACGTTGAACGTGGCGGTCGCCGTCTTCGGCTGGCTGCCTTCGTGCACCACGATTTCCAGGTTGGATTTGATTTTGACCTGCTCAAACGTATAGCGCGACGTTTCCGCGTCCGCCGCCTGGCGGATGGCGGTCGCACGGGAATGAATATGTGTCAGCACGGCCTGGCGATCATTTCGCTCGATGTCGCGCGCGATCCGGTGCAGGGTGGCTTCAATCTTCTCCGCCTCGGTCTCCACCGACCGTTCGAGGACCACGACGCCGGCGGCGAGGGCGAGCACGGCGGCGGCAGCGGCGAGCAGCCACCGCTTGCCGGTCTGCAACCAGAGTCCTCCCAGCAAGGCGGCCGTGGTCAGGCCGATCACGATCACCAGGATGGGTGATTCGAACAGCGTCATGGGTTACCTCGGGCGACCGCCGGATCGGCGTCGGTGGCATGCGCGGCGCCGCTGGGAAGCGGATCACTGGCTTTCGAAGGCGCGGGCGGCGCGGCATGGTCGCCGGCGGCGGTTGCTTCTCCAGCGACCTGCTGCCGCCGGCGGTGATCGTAAATCAGCTTCAGCCATGCCAGGCTCAACAGCGTGCCGAGCACGACGAACAACGGCCACAAGGCGATCGACTGTGACCCGCCGGAGGTTGGCGACTCTGTCTGCTCGCGGCCTGCCGCCAGTTGGGCGGCCCATTGCCGCTTCTGCCCGTTCTGCTCGATCTGCGTCTGCCGTTGAGCGTATTTCGGTCCGACGATTACCAGCGCGACGAGCCCCCCGGTGCAGAACAGGTAAGCCCAGTACCAGGGGGACTCGGTGATCGAGCGTCGCGGTGGAGTGGCCTTGGGTCCCATGGTGCTTTATTTGCTGAACAACGCCCCACCGTAGACGGCGCCACGATCGAGCTCTTCCTCGATTCGCAGCAGTTGATTGTACTTGGCCATCCGGTCGCTCCGCGACGCCGAGCCGGTCTTGATCTGGCCGGTGCCCATGGCGACCGCCAGGTCGGCGATCGTCGAGTCTTCCGTTTCGCCGCTGCGGTGGCTGGAGATGCTGGTATATCCATTTTGGTGGGCCAGTTGAATCGCCGCGATCGTTTCTGAGAGGGTGCCGATCTGGTTCACCTTAATCAAAATGCTGTTGGCGATCCCTTCGTCGATCCCCCGCTGCAACCGCTCGGTATTCGTCACGAAGAGGTCGTCACCCACCAACTGGGTCTTGTCGCCCAGCTTCTCCGTCATGATCTTCCAGCCTTCCCAATCGTCTTCGCTGCAACCGTCTTCGATCGAGCAGATCGGGTAGTTGGTCGCCCAGTCCGCCAGGAAATCGACCATGCCGGCCGAGTCGATTTGCTGGCCGTCGATGGTGTAGACCTTCTTCTCGCTGTCGTAGAGTTCGGTGGCCGCCACGTCCAAGGCGATTTGCACCTGTTCGCCCGGCTTGTACCCGGCTTTTTCGATGGCCTGCATGATCAGATCGAGCGCCTCCCGGTTGCTGCCGAGGTCGGGGGCGAACCCGCCTTCGTCGCCCACGGCCGTATTCAAGCCTTTGTCCTTGAGAACTTTCTTGAGGTGATGGAAGACCTCGCAACCGCAGCGAAGCGCTTCGCTGAAGGATGGCAGCCCGAGCGGCATGACCATGAATTCCTGAACGTCGACGGAGTTGTCCGCATGTTCGCCGCCGTTCACGATATTCATCATCGGCGCCGGCAGGATGTTCGCACCGACCCCGCCCAGATAGCGATAGAGCGGCTGGCCGGTGTAGACGGCGGCCGCTTTGGCGACTGCCAGCGAGACGCCCAAGATGGCATTCGCCCCCAGTTTGCTCTTGTTGGCCGTCCCGTCCAGGTCATTCAACCGCTCGTCGATCGCCAACTGATCGAGGGCATCCCAACCGCTCAGCGCGTCGGCAATCGTGGTGTTGACATTGGCCACGGCATTCCTGACCCCTTTGCCCAGGAATGCGGAGGCGTCTCCGTCTCGCATTTCCCAGGCTTCGTGAGCACCCGTGCTGGCTCCGCTGGGAACTGCCGCTCGGCCGAAGGCACCGTCGCTGAGCGATACTTCCACTTCGACTGTCGGGTTTCCGCGACTATCCAGAATCTGCCGTCCGTGAATTGCTGCAATCAAGCTCATGACTTTGCCTTTGACCAATCGTGCGTTCGTTTAACCTGACGTTTCGTACAACCTGTCGTGACGCGAAGAACTCCCCGCCGTGGGCTCTTGACGCGGCCCGGCGAGGATCGCCAACCGGACCTGGTGCCCGTGACTCGCGAAACCTGCGGCCAGAAAGCGTGACCGGCCGAGCACCTCGATCCGAGCAAGAACCCGCCATTGTGCCGCAGCCTGGGCGTCTTGACTAGGCGTCGGAAAAGCAGTCCGGCCGCAGAGCCGGCCGTCTGGCGGGGCTGCCGGTGATCGGCCCCCCGCTCGCTCCCGGTCCCAATCTGGGGCATACTTGACGCCGAGCGATCCTGCCGTGTGTCCGGTGAAGGGAGCAGGAACGCGGCGAATTGGATGCGGGAGGAGATACGGTCGATGTTCACAGGTCTCGTCGAAGGCATGGGGAAGGTAGCCGGGCTGATCGAACAGGGGGCCGCAATGCGGCTGACGATCGATGTCGGGCAGTTCGCCGCAGATTGCCAGATCGGCGACAGCGTGGCGATCAACGGCTGCTGCCTGACCGTCGTGGCGATCGATCAGCAAAAGTTGGGGTTTGATGCTGTTCCGGAGACCCTGCGCTGCACCAATCTAGGCCGGCTGGCCGTCGGCAGTCAGGCGAATATCGAGCGTTCGCTACGGCTGGGCGACAAGCTGGGCGGCCACCTGGTCACCGGACATATCGATGCCGTAGGCCAACTGGCCGAACGGCGCGACGAGGCGGACTGGTCTTTTTTCTGGTTTCGCTGCCCCCGGCGACTCACCCGGCAGATGGCCGCCAAGGGATCGATCACCATCGACGGTATCAGCTTGACGCTGGTCGATGTTGAAGATGAACGTTTCAGCGTGGCGCTCATTCCGCACACGTTGGCCGTCACGACCATGGGGGGGCTGAGTGCAGGCGACGAGGTCAATTTGGAGACCGATCTGTTAGCAAAGTACGTCGAACGACAAGTGCAAGGCTTTGCCGGTTTGCAAAACGAGGCTACGTGAGAAACGGTCCGATCCCAACCGCCAAAATGGACCTCGACGCATCAATGCCCGCCTGGGGTCGCATCGGTTCTTGATACAAAACATTCGTTGTCCCCAGCATTCGATCATCGAGCCCCCGGACGGACCTATGCCAGAACGTCAAACCGCGTCCTACTTGATGCGGCGTTTCGAGGAAGTTGGCCTACAGCCGGACAAGCGGCGAGGCCAAAATTTCCTCGTCGATCTGAATCTCTTGAACCTGCTGGCCGCGACCTGCCAACCGGGGCCCCGGGATGTCGTCCTGGAGGTGGGGACCGGCATGGGGTCGTTGACTTCGATTCTGGCGCCGCTGGTCGGCCACATGGTGACGGTGGAAATTGATCAGCACTTGCAGCAGTTGGCCTGGGAGGAACTGGCAGAGCTGGACAACATCACGCTTCTCAAGATGGATGCGTTGCGGAACAAGAACAACCTGCACCCCGATGTGCTGGCGGCGGTTCAACGGCAATTGGCGGCGATTGACGGGGCCCGGTTCAAACTGGTGGCGAACCTGCCGTACAACATTGCGACCCCAGTCATCTCGAACCTGCTCTCGACCCCGATTACGCCCCATTCAATGACGGTGACGATCCAGAAGGAACTGGCCGATCGCATCACGGCTCCCCCAGGGTGCAAGGACTACAGTGCGCTCAGCATCTGGGTCCAGAGCCAGTGTGATGCGGAAATCGTGCGCGTGATGGCGCCAAGCGTCTTCTGGCCGCGCCCCAAAGTGCACTCGGCGATCTTGCACATTGTGGTTAACCCGACGAAACGCGAGCAGATCCCCGACCGCGAATTCTTTCACACGTTTGTGCGTTCGATGTTCTTCCATCGCCGCAAGTTCCTTCGCAGCGTCTTGCTGGCGGCGTTTAAGAAGCGGTTGAGCAAACCGGAGGTCGACGCGATCATGGAAGACCAGGGGCTGGGACCCCAATCGCGGGCCGAGACGCTGGACGTCGACGAAATGCTGGCGCTCTGCGAGGCGGTCAGGACGCACCTGAGCCAAGATTAGCGCTGTGCGATATGACTTGCGCGAACGACGCGGATTGTCGGGGCGTAACCAGCCGGAGCGAAACCGATGTTGGCTCGTTCCCCGTTCGGCTGCGGCCCTGCGACTTCAGGGGCTCGCCAACACACGTTGCCTACCGTCGCGGAGGCTCCTCAAATTGGTTCCTCTCGGCTAGACTGCACCCACGCTACAATATGGATTCTAGGAATGTCGAGAGGTTGCTTGGTATGCGATTCATTGAATTGACCGGCAAGATGCTGGCCTCCATTATTGACGACAAAGAGCTTACGGCCGAAGACCTGAAGTCCGCCAAGGTGGGCGACGAAACAATCGTGCGGATCAACGAACAGGGGGATATCGAAGTTCGCCGAAAAAACAAGTGGAGCGTGATCGGCGGACTGCTGGGTGACTATGCTCATCGGATTCCACAAGCGACGGGCCTGGATTGGGTTTAGTCGCAATACCGTTCAATTGGACTCCGCATTTCGGTAGGTCATGCTTGGCATGACATTCCGAACTTCCCAAACCGCAATCCCGTTCACGCGGATTTCGTGGAGCGTTGTTTTTCCACGTTGGTCGCGGGAAGACCGTGGACCCCTTGGTTGAATCGTTGAGACTTTGTCTGTCGACACGTTGCCGAGACTACCACCGGATGCGGTTTGAACCGCCTTGGGTTAGGCCCCGCGTCGGAGCAGCAGCTCGGGGTGGTATCAAGGACGGGGGAGATTCCAATCGCTGCAGCGGCTCGGCGATCTACTTGGGATGTTGGATGCGGGAGGGGGGGAGACCTTCGGTCGGCGGTTTCGGCGGGGTCGGAGACCCGCGCCGAGCAATGGGGCGGGAGACCCGCGCCGAACAATGGTGGGGGAGACCCGCGCCGAGCATGGGCACAAGCACGAGAGCACGGATTGGAGACCTTCGGTCGGCGGTTTCGGCGGGGTCGGAGACCCGCGCCGAGCAATGGGTCGGAGACCCGCGCCGAGCAATGGGGCGGAGGCCCGCGTCGGGCAATGGGGCGGAGAACCGCGCCGAGGGTAGAGCGCTGGTTGGAGGTTTGTCTTGATGCGTGGGGGTCGTTGTTCCTGGTGCCTGACAAGTCAGTCACGGTCGCTTGCCCGGACTTGACCCTCTGCGGTCGTTTCGCTACCAAGAAAAGCGAGCCACCACCGACGGTTCGATGCTCAAGGACGGTTGAACACGAGGCCTGCCGGACCGACGTCGTAGCGGTTCTGCGGCGTGGACCACAATGCGTTGGTGGTTTGGTGAATCGACAGGTTGGTGATTAGACAAGAGAACAACACAAGGGAGTTGCAGTGACAGTTCTGCACAGCGGTACAACGGAAGCGTATTCGGAAAACTGGGCGTCGGCGTTTGGCCGCAAGAAGAAGGCCAGCCGCAAGGCCGTCGCCAAGAAGAAGCCGGCAACGAAAGCGCCAGCGGCGAAAAAGGCGGCGAGCAAAAAGAAGGCGAAGGCCAAAGTTTCCACAAAGAAGAAGGGGGGCAGTGCCAAGGCGGCTTCCACCAAGAAATCGGCTGCCGCGAAGGCCCCCAAGAAACGAACCAAGAAGTCGGGCTGAGCGGCAGCCTGCTGACGACACCAAGTGCAGAATCCCTTCCATTAGCCAAGATTGGAGTTCCCCGGTGAAGATTCACCTTCGCTATTGCTCTTCTTGAAATTACGAACCCAAGGCCGTCAGTTTGGCGTCCAAAATTCTGACCGAGTACAAATTGCGTCTGGAAGGCTTGGAGTTGCAGCCCAGCACGGGTGGCTGCTTCGAATTGACCATCGACGGTGATCTGGTCTACTCGAAATTGGAGACAGGCCAGTTTCCGGAAGAAGACGAGATGGTCACGGCGGTTGGCGCTCGGCTGTGAACGTGCTGAGACCGCACGCCGGCTGGAAGAATCGCGTTTCGAGCAGTGGCGGATTCCTGCACCGAGGTCGTCGCGGTGCGTCGGCCAAGTCGGTCCCGCCCGGGCCGTGAAGTGCCTATTCGGAGGCACCCGCCAGCTTGCCGGCCAGTGTTTTCAGGCGTGACACGGCCTCCGGTGGAAATGCGTCTTGTTCCTCGCTCCAGAAGTTGATCACGCTCGGCAAGCCTAGCCGCTCTCCCGGCACGTGGAGACTCGATCCGTAATGCGCCTGCAGCAGTTGGAAGTCGGGCGTTTTCACGGCCCGCGTGTCGGGGATGACCGTCAGCTTGCCGCTGGAGGCGATGTCCGCCAGATGCATCGGAGCGGCAGGGACGGTCACGCCGGCGGCAGCTCTGGAGATATGCGTTGTGGCGGCGACCCGCCGGACGGTTAAGGCGCCGTCGCTGACGGTCATCCAGTCAACGCGGGCGAGTTGCGGGACTTGCTTTCTTAGCTCGAGGCACCAGGTTGCGAAGTCGCCCTGTGACGCGAGTGCCGTGGCGGCGGTCGACGCCAATTTGCTGGTCTCGACGTTGCCGGCGGCGACGCGGGCCAGAAACCGGTCCGTTTCCCGGGAGGGACGCGTATCCGCAACGGAGATCGGTTCCGCCAGGGCCACATCAAAATAGCCGATCATCATCTCTTGCCAGGTCTGGTCGCCCCACCTGACGGTTTCTGTAGGATCCGGGTTCGCCGGGTTGTTTGCCGAATTGTCGAACTGGGCCACGCATTCGATCACCGTTCTGGCGGGCATCCGCTTCGGCTCGGCAAACTCGTAAGTATTCTGCCAGTTGAAATCGTAGCGGGGGATGTCGAGCAAGACTTCCGAGCGGCCGTCGGGGTAGTTGGCCGTGTAGCGGAAGGACTTGCCGCGCAGATGCATGTGGGGAAAGAGGCTGAATAGCAACGAATCGTGGCGGATGGTCGTTTGCGCCGTCACTTCCTGGTTGTCTTGGCCCGGGAGCAGCTTGAATCGCGTGTTGATTGCCTTCTGGGTTGCCACGGCGTGCTTGACGGTCTCCGGATCGGCAAACACCAGGCCGACACTGCTGAGGTCCTTTTGTGGCGTACCGTTGGGCGTGTAGTGCATCTGAAAAACGAGTTTCGATCCGGCCGGAATGCGTTTCGCCACGCCCCTGGGCAGCACCATCGGGCGAGCTCCGGGGGCGGTTGCGGCCAGCCAATCGGACTTCAGTTCGCCGTGAACCTGGGCGCGGTCCCGGTCACGTGGCGCGACGGCCACGATGATGTGATGTACGACGGCCCGGTTGCCGATCCGGCATTCCGCGGCCTGCACCCACTGGTCCTCCTGGAAGCCCGGATCGACCACAAAGTGTTTGTAGGGAACGACTCCTTCGGCGGGGACGTCGAACGGCACCTCGGCCATCGAAATGATCCGATCGGGTTCGCCGATCCGCCAACCTTCGGCAAACTGCCGCGGCTCAGGCAACTCGTCCGGATCCCCTTCCGGCGCGCCGGCTTCCACCCACCGGGCAATCTGTGCCCGTTCCGTTTCGGTCAGGCGTGCGTCATTGACAAAGTGGCCAAACTGTTCGTTGGCATGCCACGGGGGCATGCGCCGCTGTTCGACGACCTCCGCAATCATCCCTGCCCAGCCGACGACTTCGTCGTAATCCGTCAAGGCAAAGGGGGCGACTTCGCCCTCGCGATGGCATTCGACGCACCGTTTCTGGAGAATGCGGCTGATTTGCCGCGAGTAAGTGACGTCGCTGTCCGGTTGCGGTGTCAGGATGCGGCCGATCTGGCAGCCGACCGGCTCGGTTTGCTCGGTCGCCACGGCAGTTCCGGCGACGAGTGCCGTGAGCGCTTCGCGGAGGTATTCGTGGTCCGCCTTGACCCGTTGGATGCCGTAGTGGAATTGGTCGTCGATGCAGCCGTGGTAGCGCAGCCGCCGTCGTTTGTCGAGCACAAAGACTTCGGGAGTTCTTGTGGCGCCAAGCTGATCGGCCACCCGGTTGCCCGGATCCTTGAGGATGGGAAAGCTCACCTGATGCGTCTTGGCGAAGGCCCCGATTTCGACCAGCCCGTCCTGTTGGTTCGAATTGATCCCCACAAACTGAACGCCGTGCTCGGCAAACTCATCGGCCATCATCGCCAGCCGTTGTGCATACAGTTTCATCAACGGGCACTCCGTACCCATGAAGATGATGACCACCGCCGGTCCGTCATCCGCATCCGACAACGACCACGGTTTCCCGCCCACGCCTTTGAGAGTAAACCGGTCGATGGCGGCGCCGATGGCCGGCGCCGGTAATTGCGGCTCGGCTGCCGGTGCCGCATTTGCCAGGCATGCCAGGATTGGGAGCAAGGGCGTCAATCGCGGCAGACATTGTCGAAAGTTCATCATGGCAGCTCGGGTCGAGATCAAGAGAGGGAGTGGTAGACGGATGGCAGCGGGGCGCCGCCGGCGGCGTCGGGCGGGCCGCAGCCGCTACTGGCAAGTGAAACCCGTGTTGGGCGTCCCGAGTTTCGTGAACAGGGCCGAATTCCGGCCCGAATTTCCATTTTCACCCTCAAGCCCGCGAGAGGAACTTGCAGGTTTGGGTGTCGACCTTGATGCGTTCCCCCTGCTTGATGTACTCGGGAACCTGCACGACCAGGCCGGTCTCGAGCGTCGCCGGCTTGGTGCGGCCGGTCGCCGAATTGCCTTTGACGCCAGGGTCGGTTTGCGTGATCGTCAATTCGACCGTCAGCGGCGTCTGAATACCGACACACTCTTCATTGTAGATCAGGGCCTGGACGCCTTCGAGCTCTTCGGTGAGGAACTGGCGGGCATCGCCCACGTCCTCGACCGGCAGCGACCACTGGTTGTAGTCGGCCTGATCCAGGAAATGCATGTCCGTGGCATCAGAGAACATCAACTTGACGGGGCGCCGCTGAAAGTCGGCTTCGTCGAGCGATTCGCCACCTTTCAGCGTGATGTCGGTTTTCTGCTTGGTGACCAGGTTGCGGCCGCGAAACTTGTAGAGCGTGGCGGCACCGCGGGCAGAGGGGGTTTGAACACTGATCGTCTCGACCAGCACGGGGGCGTCATTGTAATTGACGACGGCCCCCGTCTTGATTTCCTTGGCTTGCATTCCGCGTTCTCTCGTCTCAGTGAAAGGCGAATCGTTGTGGCGGATTGAAAGGTGGGCCGTCTGGGCCGCGGCGACGCGAACGGTGGTCGTGCTGCCACGTCAGGAGAGCAGCGAACCGGACTGCGGATCGATCCCGACGCCCCGGCAAAGGTGGGCGATCTGCTCGATGACGAGCAGCAACGCACCGGGGTCCAGGTACTCTTCTTCGCCCCCGCCACTGTCAACTTCTTCAAAATGGAAGATGTCGAAACGCGAATCGCATTCGCCCAGCACATTGAGCTTTTCGGCGTCCTCGCTGGTGAGTGTCTGTTTGACAAACTCTTTCAGCAATTCCCGGACGTGGTCGCGAACTTCTTCGCCAGCCACAAACGTCACGTCCATGCCCGAAAAGTCTTCGGACGATTGCACGGTCGCGGATTCGAACCGACCCTCGGTATCCGCGTTCACGTTGGTCACCTTGTTGTGGCCCGTTTCCAGCGCCCGGGCGACCGCCTCGGCGGAGGGATGGTCTTCCTGGCGGAACAGCACGAAGTAGGTTTCGCGCCACTTATATCGATCATTTCCAAAGAGCGACATCAGCTACTTCCAATCTTCATCGAATTCGTCGCCGCATTGCCATGACTCGATGGCCTGCAACAGGTTGTCCCGTTCCTCGCGCGATGCCCAAACCGAATCGTCCTGCTCCAGTCTAACTTCGTAGTCGCCTTCATGCATGCAGTCCTCGTTGCCGCAGAAATGCGGCAAGTTCGAGATCCACATCACGCGGTACAAGGGGATACTCTTGTCGTCGACAACACAGAAAACAGGAGGCATAAGCGTGTTCCTTTGGTCGCCTTGGACGAGCCCCTGCCGGTGCCGGCGGTTCACAGCGTTCCGTCGGCCCCACCAGGGCGCGGGTCATGCGGGAAGGCGATTCTATCTGAAGTCCAGGTACCTCGGTGGCCGAATTTGCGGCTCTGTCCGGCAACGCGGGGAAATCGCCTGCCGGCGGGGCCAAAGTCGTTCATTTCGCGTCAAGGTCTCGCGACCAACGGCGGCGCGTCAGGCGTTGCATGGATCCTCTTTCGGGGGCGCCGGTTGTTCAGGTTTGGTTGAACTTGCCAGGACGACAGTCGCCCGAGCGGCAGGCTGGCCGACCTCGGCACGTATGGCGATGCACTCGCGTCCAATCGCTGGGACAGCGTAGCCATGCAACGACTCCGTGGCCCCTTTGCCGATTTTACGCAGCGATACGAACGGGACTCAATGTTTGCTTACCAGCGAGGGCGACTCGGCTTGTTGCGCCCCCAACTGTTGTGACCGCAGCGTAGCCGCCTCGACGGCGTCGATCAATGCGGATCGCAGTCCTTGCCGTTCCAAAACCTGGATCCCGGCGATCGTCGTGCCACCCGGACTGGTGACCCGATCCTTGAGGACACCCGGATGGTCGCCGGTCTCCAGCACCATCTGGGCGGCTCCGAGCACCGTTTGGGCCGCCAGCGCGGTCGCCGTCGCGCGGGGCAACCCCATGCGAACGCCGCCGTCGCTCAAGGCATCAATGACAGTATACACGTAGGCCGGTCCCGATCCGGACAGCCCGGTGACCGCATCCAGTTGTGACTCGGCCAGCTCAACGGCGGTTCCCACGGCACCCAGCAACCGGCCGACGAGTTCTGCATCCTCCCTGGTCGTGCCCGGGCCGACGGCATATCCGGCGGCCCCCTGTCCAATCAGGCTGGGTGTGTTCGGCATGACGCGGACGACCCGTTCCGTACGGAGCCCCTGGCACAAGCGGGCCAAGGGAATACCGGCGAGAATCGACACGAAGAGCCTGTCGCTGGGCGGCGCCTGCTGCAATTCGGCCATCACCTCGTCCAGGCACTGCGGCTTGACTGCCAGGAACGTGACGTCGGCGGCTGCCACGACCGACCGGTTGTCGGAGCAGCGCGTTGCGCCTGGCAGCAGATCGACGAATGCCTGAGCCGCAGCCGCGACGGGGTCGTAGGCGGCCAAGTCGGCTGGCTTACAGAGATCCGCGGCCACCAGGCCCTTGGCCAAGGCCCGCCCCATTTGGCCCGCTCCAATAAAGCCGATTTTCAACGTTGACTCCCCGTGGTTGGGCCCCGTTCCGGTCGCACACCCGACGTCTCCAATCGTAAGCCAAACACGGTCCGATCACAATTGCGAGCCGGCCATGGGACGGCCCGAGTCTCCCGCATGGGACGGCCCGAGTCTCCCGCATGGGACGGCCCGAGTCTCCCGCATGGGACGGCCCGGGTCTGAAATTCCCAGGACGCGTCCTTCTCAACAGCGTCCTTCTCAACAGGGGGGCGACACCGTAAAATCGCGGGTTGGTTGGAACTCACCGCGGCCTGCCGGGTGCCGAGCAGTGCATGCCGTGGACGCGAGTGAGCCCAAGCGAACCATGTTTCTCCCGGGAATGAGGTTGGTGATTGATGGCCGTGAAGACTGCGGCGGAGCGCTCGTTTAATTTTTCGGCGGGGCCCGCCGCCATTCCGCTGCCCGTTCTCGAGCAGGTGCAAGCGGAACTACTCTCGCTCCCCGGCTGCGGCGCGTCGGTGATGGAGATCAGCCATCGCAGCTCGCAGTTCGACGCGGTGATGCGGGACGCAGAGCAGCGGCTGCGGCGACTGCTGGCCGTTCCCGATCATTACCGTGTGCTGTTCCTGCAGGGCGGTTCGCGATTGCAGTTTTCCATGGTGCCGATGAACTTGCTGGGAGGAGGCGGGACGGCGGACTATCTGCTGACCGGCGCCTGGGGCAAGAACGCGCTCTCCGAGGCGACCAAGGCGGGCGAGACGAAGATCGTCTGGGACGGCGCCTCGACAAATTACGATCGACTCCCGGCACGCGACGAAGTGTCGCTCGACCCGACCGCCGCCTACCTGCACGTGACCTCCAACGAGACGATCCAGGGGGTGCAGTTTCAGCAGGACGTCGACTGGGGGGACGTTCCGGTCGTCAGCGATATGTCGTCCGACTTTCTTTCGCGGCCCGTCGACGTGTCACGCTACGGCCTGATCTATGCGTGTGCCCAGAAGAACGCCGGTCTGTCCGGGTTGACGGTGGTGATCATTCGCGATGACCTGTTGGAACGGAGCCAGGATCAACTGCCGGGTTACATGAACTACCGTCTGCATGCCCAGGCAAACTCGCTCTGGAACACGCCGCCGACCTTTGGCATTTACCTGTTCGGCCTGGTGGCGAAGTGGCTGGAAGAAGAGATCGGCGGCTTGGCGGCGATGCAAACGCGAAACCAGCGGCAGGCCGCGCAGGTCTACGCGGCGATTGATGCGAGCGGCGGCTTCTATGAGGGGCATGCTCGGCCGGAGAGCCGGTCGCAGATGAACGTGACCTTCCGCTTGCCGAGCGACGAGTTGCAGAGCCGGTTTCTGAGCGAAGCCGCCGAGCACCAGTTGGTCGCCTTGAAGGGCCATCGAAGTGTCGGCGGAATTCGGGCTTCGATCTACAATGCGATGACCGACGAGGGCGTCGATACCTTGTGCCGGTTCATGGACGACTTCCGCGGCCGCCACGCTGGCCGATAGGCACGCCGGCGGCCGATGGCGGTGCCGGTACGTGGCCGATCCTGTCGCTCCAAGGGAAACGCGACGGTGCGTGGCGGCGATCGGTGTCCCGATCGTCGATCATTCCGAACCACGGTGCTTCTCGAGGCGTCCGTCCCACATCGGCTCGACTCGGCAACGCGAAGACCACTGCAACGAAACATACTCAGCCGAAGCGAACGGAAAGACTCATGAAGCGTGTCATCGTATTAGACAAACTGGCTCCCGAAGGCCTTCAATTGCTCGAGCAGACAGACGGCGTAGAATTCGACGTCCGGATCGGGCTCAAGGGAGACGAGCTGCGTGAGGCGTTGGCCGAGTACGACGGGGCCATTTGTCGCAGCGGGGTCAAGATCACGCCTGAATCGCTGGAAGGAAATCGGCGATTGAAAGCGATTGTGCGCGCCGGCGTGGGGACCGACAACATTGACAAACCGGCCGCCACGCGGCGCGGAATTGTCGTGATGAACACACCGACCGGCAATACGCTGAGTACCGCCGAGCACGCGTTCGCCTTAATGATGGCCCTCTCCCGCAATATCGCTCCGGCCCATCAGAGCCTGGTGGAAGGGAAGTGGAATCGGAGTGCCTACATGGGCGCGCAGTTGGCCGACAAGACCCTGGGAATCGTCGGACTGGGACGGATCGGTCAGGAAGTTGCCAAGCGGGCCTTGGCGTTCCAGATGCGCGTGATTGGCTACGATCCGTTCTTTTCCGCCGAGCAGGCGTCCAGGTTGGGCGTCGAGTACGTGGAGACCGTGGCCGAGATGTTGCCCCGTGTCGACTACCTTACGGTTCATACGCCGTTGACGCCGGAAACGCGGAACCTGATTGACGTGGCGGAACTCGACCAGCTCAAGCCGGGAGCTCGTCTGATCAACTGCGCGCGGGGCGGGATTTACAATGAAGGGGCTTTGGTCCAGGGCCTGGAGTCGAAGAAGCTGGCCGGCGTGGCCCTCGATGTGTTCGAGACGGAGCCGTGCACGGACAGCCCCTTGTTTCGTCTACCGGGTGCCTTGTGCACACCGCATCTCGGCGCCAGCACGGAAGAAGCGCAGACGCATGTCGCCATCGAAGCAGTCGAACTGCTGGTGAACTTCCTGGCGAAGGGGGAAATTCGGCACGCGGTGAACACGGCGGCGATCGACCCCAAGGTGCTGGACTCGCTACGCGGCTACCTGAATGTCGCCTACCGTCTGGGCCTGCTCCTGGCTCAATGGCACCCGGGTGGTGCGACGGTCTGCAACCTCGAATACCGGGGGGAAGTCACCAAGAAGGATACTCGGCTGGTAACCTCGGCCTTCTGTGCCGGGCTGCTCGAGCGGGCACTCGACGAAGAAGCCAACATTGTCAACGCGCAAGTCCTGCTGCGGGAGCGGGGGATCGAACTGGTCGAACAATCGCACAGTGACATGGGTGCGTTCAGCTCGTCGGTGCGTGCCGAAATCGCTTCGGACTCCCAGACCTGTGCGGCCAGCGGGACGTTGTTTGGTACGGAGATGCCGCGCCTGGTGCGGCTTGGCGAACATCGGCTGGAAGCTTACCTGGACGGCAACTTGTTGATCTTTCTCCATGACGACATCCCGGGGATCATCGGTGTCGTCGGCACGATCCTCGGTCAGCACCATGTCAACATTGCGCAGATGGCGGTTGGTCGGGCTGGCGGTGATCCGGGCGGGCCTTCTCTGGGAGTACTCAATCTGGATAGCGTGCCGCCTGCAGAGGCCATTGAGGAGGTGCTCAAGCAGCCGTCTATTCATCGCGTGAACGTCATCGAACTGCCGGCGGCTGGTGCCGGCCCGTCCTGGCTGCGGGGTTGAGACAGGACGCGACACGACTTTCCCGGTTCCGTTCTGGAGCGCGGGGCAACAACTCCGGCGTCACCTCGCCCGCCGTCCGTGCACGTCACGGTATCACGGTCGTTGGCCAGCAGTTCTCCGCTGGCCCTGCGCCGATCCGCTCGCAAGCGTGAGCGTCTGGTTTGCCGGGCCATCATCGTAACCGGGGCGAACGCCCAACGGCGGGTGCATCCTTGGGGCATGCGGCCGTTGGCGTCGCTGGTGCTGTTCGAGCCGGGCAGTCGTGAAACCGCAGGATAGCATGCCGTTGGGGACCGCGCCCCGATCGCCTGGGGGAACTTGCCGCAGTGGTTCGATTATTCCGGGTGCGGGTTCTGATTAAACCGGGAAATTGGTTTGCATTGGCCAGCTCTGGCGCCTTCGGCAGGGTTTGCCGGATCCGGTGTATTTTACGTCCGCTGGCGGCCGATCTGTTGGACGGGGTGGCTTCTGTCCCTTAGCACAATCGGTGGATCGGTCATGGGCGGTTTGAGAACAAAATTGGATTTGCTGGCGGCGGCCAAGAGCGAGGCGGCGACGGACCTGCTGTTGGACACCTTGGAGGAGATGCGAGCCGACGAGCAGTTCGCGGCCCTGCGGTGGCCGCGTATCGACGGGCGAGCCGTGGTCGCGCTGGGCGGGACCGAGCAGGCTCGCCTGGTCACGCTGGTGATGGCTTCGTCGATGGGTCACGACGATGCTTTGAAGCTGCTTCGTCTGGTGCTCCGCCGCGGCAAGGCCGCCGGTCGCCGAGCGGCTGCCGGCGTGGTGCACCAATTTGGAGACCTGGCTGCGGAAGAGCTGCTGTTTGAACTCTCCGCAGACAAGGACCCGCTGGTACAAGCGGACGTGGTCGGTCATCTACGTGACACGGGCTCGCCGCGGGCGTTGCCGCGCCTTGTGCAACTCCTCGACGCGCCGCATCGAATCGTCCGGGAGGCGGTCCGCAGATGCCTCTCCGAGTTCACCTTTCGCCGCTTCCAGACCAGCTTCGAAACGCTCGACGAGTCATTGCAGGCGGCCACCGGCACGCTTGTCAAACGCGTTGACGGCGAAGCCATTGGTCGCCTGGCCGATGAACTTGAGGCGCCCGATGGCCGCCGCCAGTTGCGGGCGCTGGACATGGCGATCGCGATGGACGCGGTCGCCGACGTGGAATCGCACGTCATCGCACTCGGAGAATCACCCCGCGCCGTCGTGCGGCAGGCGGCCGTCAAGGCCATGGGTTGCTGCAATACGCACCGGATTCGAACGGCCCTGTTAGCGCGAACAGACGACACGTCCGCCGCAGTCCAGACGGCTGCCCGTGCGGCCCTTGATGCGTTTGTCGCCCGGGACCACGGTTTACTTGTAACTTGAGCCGTCTTTGCCCCGTTGGGGTGGCTGCCGCTCGCGGAACTTTCCGGAGACATTCCCGGAGGACTCGCGTGCACGTCCTTCGGCGGGTGGGATCTTGAATTGCGACGAGTCGGCATTCTTGCCCAATCCGAGCGTGCGGACTTCCGGGTTGTAGCCCATCCAGCTGAGCAGCTTGTCGATGGGAATGATTTCGACGCCCGATTCCTCCGCCTTGCTGATCATGCTGGAGTAGGCGGCCAGCGACTTGACGTCGCTTCCCTCCGTGGGGCGGTCGCCGCGAACCAGGTAGCGCGTGGCGGACGAGAGCTCGCCTTCCACGGAACCGTCGTCGTGGACTTCGGCGTCGATGACGGCACCGCTCATGGTGATCAGATTGCGAATCAGATCGCGATCACTGCGGCGATCGCCATCGATGTCAAATTTTCCGGCCAGGGCGAAACGAACCTTCCGTCCGGGACGCCAGGCCGGGGAAAATACCTGGTCGCCGGGTAGGATCGGGTTGGCCGGCGCGTCAAAGACGATCCGTGCTTCGGCCAGGTGCTGGTCCAGGACCTTTGTGACTTCGATGCTGGCCTTCCGCTCGCTTCGCGACACGCCGTTCTCTGCGATGTCGTACACACTGAATAACGTTTGTCGGCGGAGGCCGTCGGCCAATCCCAGGTTGATCCAGACGGTGGCCGAGCTTTGATTCACCCAGGTGATCCGTCCGTCGGCGACCTCGAACGGTTCGTCCCGCATTTCGACAATGGTCTTGGTCTGATCTTCAATGACCGTATTCAACTTCTTGATGTCTTCTTGCCGTTGGGAGAGCTTTTTGGTCTCTGTGGCCAACTGGGACTGCAGCTTGGCACGGGTGGCGTCGAAGCCCGACTTGAGATTGCTGTTATCGTCGCGAATCCGGGCCGATTCCGTATTGAAGTCGACCCGGGCGGCGGCCAGGTCGTCCATCGCCTTTTGCATATCCGCCTTGGCGGCTTCGGCATTGGCCTGTTCGTCCTGAATCATCTTCTCTGCCTTGGACTGCTCCTGGGTCAGCGTGGCGGTCAGCCGCGTGATGTCCTTGTTGCGATCGGACAAGGCGAAGATCAGGTTGCGTGGCAGTTGCTTGAGGTTCAACTCTTCCGGCGGGAGACCTTCGCCGAACGTCGACATGGCATCCTGAAAAGACTTTTCGACGCGTTGGACCGTTTCGTCGGCGGCCAGGTTCGCCATCACCGAATCGAGGCCGTCTTTGGAGAGCGTCTCTTCACCCAGGATGTGAAGGAAATACTGGTTTTTAAAGTTTTCCTTGGCCGCCGTGTCGCTGGCGATCTTCTGCTTGGAAAGCGCGTCGGCAGCCGTTTTTCTGGCCTCTTCCGCATCGCGGTAGAAGAAGAACGTAGTTGCGGCAAGAACCACCGACACCATGACAAAGATGATGACGGCGATCTGAAGACCTTGACTTTCACGACCAGCCATTGTGTGCTCCTAAGGTGCGATAACGGCGCCATGATTCGAGTGAAGTCGACGGACCGCAGGTCCGGCGCGGGCGCGGCGTTGACCGTTTATTCGTCACAGTGACGCAAGTTATTCCTGGCGGAATTCTGGTTGAGGGGTGGCAAAACCGGCTAAATCCCTACCGGGCAAGAACCTAGGTCGAGTGTAAATGCGGCCTTGCAGGGTGTCAAATTTTTCCCTGTTTTCCAGGCCCAATACGAATTTCGGCCCCGGGGCGGCCTGTGTACCCGGCATCATCGGTCGAACCGGCACGGCAGGGTCGGGCTCCGGTTTGAAAGGATAGGTTAATCCATGGCTCGGCACAGGGACGGTATTCAGTTTTTCCTGTCTGCGTGGTCGGCCAGGCGCGGATCGGTCGTGTGCCGCCTCCTGCTGGTTGCCCCATCGCCCGGCGCCGAGCGGGGCAATGAGGCAGGGGCAATGAGGCTGGGGCAATGAGGCTGGGGCAATGAGGTAGGGGCAATGGGGTAGGGGCGGTGGTTCCTCATGCGATGCACGCGCGATCCGGCTGACGCCTTGAACGGACGCTCCAAACCGGCGTACTTGTTCTCAAAATGAGCGTCCGCTACGATGCGGCCATCATGTCACGAGCCGGTATTCTCATTGCCCTGGAAGGCATCGACGGAGCGGGGAAGACCACCCAGGCGGCCCTGCTTGGGGAGGCATTGGAAGCGGCCGGCCATCCGGTTGTGCTCTCCAAGGAGCCCACCGACGGAGTGTGGGGGCGAAAAATCCGGGAATCGGCCCAGACGGGCCGGCTGCCCCTGGATGAGGAGCTGCAGGCGTTCATTGAAGATCGTAAAGAACACGTGGCCCAGACCATCGCACCGGCCCTGCAGGCCGGCAAGATCGTGATCCTGGACCGCTATTTCTATTCGACGATCGCTTACCAGGGGGCCCGTGGAAAGGATGTCGGCGAGCTGGTCGAGTCGATGCAGCGGCTGGCCCCCGAACCGGACGTTGTGTTTCTGCTCGACATCGAACCGGCCGCCGGCTTGACGCGAATCTCCGATTCGCGGAACGAAATCCCGAATGCATTCGAGCGATCCGAGGGGTTGACCAAGGCCCGCGAGATCTTCAACCGCCTGGCGAGCCGGAGTGGGATCATCCAAGTGGTGGATGGCACGGCTCCCGTGGAGACCGTGCATGCGGAGATCGTGCGCGTCGTGGACGATTTGCTTGAGCAACGGACGCTGGCCGGGTAGACCGCTGCCTGCGGGTCGAGCCATTGCTTGTGGTTTCACCGAACTGCGTCCGAACGTGCGTGGCGCGGCCTGCCGTTGACAGACTCCATTGTGGATTTCTACTATTTGGGCGGTTCAACTCTTCGGTCGATTCGATCGGCGACGATGCCGGGGCGACGCGTGGCGATCGACCTTTGCCCGTCCTCTTCTTCTCCGCGAGTGCGCACACCGCCAGGTTCTCGATGGCCAAACGCCAACAACGGACGTTCTCTTTTGACGAGGCACCCGTGGCGGATCGGGGTGAATCGGAACGAGACGTTAAGGCGGATGGGGCAGCGGCCGACGCGTCCCATCGGAATCCGCCGCTGACCGGCGGAGAATCCGGTCCGATCGCGGCCGAACAAGGGGCCACCGTGAATCACCAGGCGGTCAACGATGGGCCGGCCACCATTCAGCACCTTCCTCCCGTGGAACCTGATCCAGTGCCCGATGCTACTTCCGGCCGCTTGGCGGCCGAAGGCGAGCATGATCTCGCCGGCCAGTCCGTCTACGTTGTCGATGCGCATTCGCTCATCTACCAGGTGTTTCACGCGATGCCCGACATGTCCGGGCCGACCGGTCAGCCGGTCGGCGCGGTTCACGGGTTTTTGCGCGACATTCTCGAGCTGTTGAACAACAACCAGCCAAACTTTCTGTTCTGCGCCTTCGATCATCCGGGGGGAGAGACTTTTCGCAACGAGCTGTTCGAGGACTACAAGGCGAATCGCGAGGCCATGCCGGCGGATCTCCGTCCGCAGATCGAAAATATTCAGCGCCTCCTGCGCGCGTTGGGAATCCCGATCCTGGTCGTCGAAAACTACGAGGCGGACGACATTCTGGCGACGATCGCCGCGGCAACCGACCAGCGGGGAGGCAGGTGCTGTCTGGTTACCGGCGACAAGGACTGCCGCCAGTTGATCACGGATCGCACCACGGTGTTCAACATCCGTAAGAACGAGCACTACGATGCGGACCGCCTGCTTGCCGACTGGGGGGTCCGACCGGATCAAGTCGTCGATTTCCAGTCCCTGGTCGGTGACAACGTCGACAACGTGCCGGGCGTTCCCCTGATCGGTCCCAAGATCGCCCGCGAACTGCTGGAGAAGTATGACACGCTGGACAATGTACTTGCGCACGCCGACGAAATCAGCGGAAAGAAACGGCGTGAAAACCTGGTGAACTTTCGCGAGCAGGCGTTGATGAGTCGCGAATTGGTGCGACTGCTGCCGGATGTGCCGCTGGAGATCGATTGGAACGCCGGCCGCGTGGGCGGGTTCGACATCGATCAGGCGTTGGAGCTCTGCCGTGAATTCGGGTTTCGGCAGTTGGCAGAACGGCTGGGGCAGTTGTCGCAAGCATCCGCCCCGGCCACCTGGGAAGGTCAATACAAAACGATCGATACGGTCGCCGGGCTGGACGAACTGGTTTCCCAGTTGCGCAAGCAACCTTGGGTGGTGGTCGACACGGAGACCACGTCCACCAACCCGCGGTGGGCAGAGATCGTTGGCTACTCGTTCTCCTGGGAAGCGGGCAGCGGCTACTACGTGCCGGTCCGAGCGCCGGCAGGCGAGCGCCATCTGGATCCGCAAGCCACTCTGGATGCACTGCGGCCCGTTTTGGAAGACCCGTCGATTGCCAAGGTGGGCCAGAATCTCAAGTACGACGTCATCGTGCTGCGCAATGTCGGCGTCAAGATGGCCGGCGTGAACTTCGACACGATGGTTGCCGATTACCTGCTCGACCCGGGCGAACGCAACCATAGTCTCGACGACCTGGCGCGCCGCTATCTGAATCACAAGATGATCAAGATCAGTGAGCTGATTGGCACCGGCAAGAAACAGCGCCGGATGGACGAAGTGCCGGTTCCCCTGGTGGCCGATTATGCGGCCGAAGATGCCGATGTGCCGGCGCGGCTGATGCCGATTCTCCAGCGTCGCTTGCACGACGAAGGGCTCCAGGGACTTTTCGCGGAGTTGGAGATGCCGCTGATTGATGTGCTGGTCGAGCTCGAATTCAACGGCATCAAGGTCGATCGCACGCTGCTCGCCGAGCTAAGCGAGCGGTTCGGCAAACGGCTGGCCGGATTGGAAGTCGAGATTTACGAACTGGCCGGGCGGGAATTCAATATCGATTCCCGCCTGCAGCTAGGAAAGATTCTGTTCGAGGAACTGCAACTGCCGGTGATCAAGAAGACCAAGACCGGGCCGAGCACCGATGTGGAAGTGTTGACGCAACTGGCAACCCAGCACGAACTGCCGGCGAAAGTGATCGAGTATCGACAGTTCGGCAAGCTGAAGAGCACCTACGTGGACGCCCTGCCGGCCCTGATTCATCCCCAGACCGGTCGTATCCATACATCGTTCAAGCAGGATGTGGCCGCCACCGGGCGGCTCAGTTCGACCGAACCCAATCTGCAGAACATTCCCATCCGAACCAAGGAAGGCCGTGAGATTCGTTCTGCGTTCCTGCCGGGTGATCCCGATTGGTTGCTGGTCTGTGCCGACTATTCACAAATCGAACTCCGCGTACTGGCCCATTTTTCTGGCGACGAGGCGATGCAGCGGGCCTTCGCTGAAGACCGGGATATTCACACCCAGGTCGCCAGCGAAGTTTACGGTGTGCCGCAGGAGGAAGTGACGAGCGAGCAGCGGCGCAACGCCAAAGCGGTCAACTTTGGCGTGATCTACGGCCAGTCGGCCTTCGGGCTGGCCAAAGCACTGAACATCGAGAAAGAAGATGCGGCCGAATTCATCGATACCTACTTCCGGCAATACGCGGGCGTCGACGCCTTCATGCAAAAGGTGCTGGTCGACTGTCGGCGGACAGGTTTCGTCGAGACGATCCTGGGGCGGCGGCGAGCCGTCCAGGGCGTGCGAGATCCGGCGAAGCTTCCCGACCCGCGACAGCGGAGCTTGCCCGAACGGATTGCCATTAACACCGTGATTCAAGGATCCGCCGCGGACCTGATTAAGCTGGCCATGATCCGCGTCCACAACCGGCTGCGTGAGGAAAACTTGCAGGCCCGGATGCTGCTGCAGATTCACGACGAGCTGGTATTCGAGGCCCCGCCGGAGGAACTCGACAAACTGGCCGCACTGGTTGTGGCCGAAATGACCTCGGTGGGCGACCTCACCGTCCCGCTCAAAGTCGAGCCCAAAGCGGGGCCGAATTGGGCCGCATGCGAGTTGATGGAGTGAATGCCGTGGCCGTGATCGGTGTGATCGGCGGGATTGCCTGCGGCAAGAGTTTCGTCGCCGGCCTGTTCAAGTCGCTGGGGGCCGAAGTGATCGACGCCGATCGGATCGGCCACGAGGTGTTGCTGGAGACCGAGGTCCGTGATGCGCTCGTCGACCGCTGGGGCCCGGAGATACTCGAGCCCGGCGGCGGCGTCCGTCGAGCAGCCGTCGCGGAGCGTGTGTTTTCTAAGTGTCCTGATGGGAAGGGGGATCTGGAGTTTCTGGAGGGTTTAGTTCATCCGCGGATTGCGGATCGGGTTCGGGATCGGATTGCCTCGATCGCCCGTGACCGCCCCGGCACGGTGGTGGTCTTGGATGCTGCCCTGTTAATCGAGGCGGAATGGGCAGGATTTTGCGACAAATTGGTCTTCGTCGATGTGCCTCGGGAGCAACGGCTGGCGCGCGCGAAGACGCGTGGCTGGAGTGAAAAAGAATTTGAGGCGCGGGAATCCGCCCAAGCAAACCTCGCGTTGAAGCGAAAACAAGCGGATTGGGTAATGGACAATTCTGGCTCGGCTGAACATACTTTTGCACAGGTTCAACAATTCTGGGGAACCCTCAACTAAGCTGCCTCCCACCTCGAATCTTCCGACTTCCCCTCCGTGGACGCGTTCCCTGCGACCACCCCATGATCCTTTTCAGGAGCATTATCATGTCAACCAACAGCGGTGGCGACCGCGCCCGCAAAGCTCGGGGCGCCACGCCGGATGAGGTTGCAGACACCCTGGCCGCGTCACCTGCCGGCCTGGACCGATTGCGAGAGCTCGAAAACGAAACCGAACCGTTGTCGCTGGCGGAAGAGATCGCCGCGGAGGGCGGTCCCGGCATGGAGAAGGTGGGGGACGAGACGAACGCCCGCTACGAGAAGATCAAGCAGGGCGAGGTGCACATTGCGGAACTGCAGAAGATGGGGATGGCGGAGCTGATCGAAGCGGCTCGCCACGAGAACGTCAGCGACGTGGCCGGGATGAAGAAGCAGGATCTGATCTTCAGGATCCTCAAAGAACGCGTCAAGATGAACGGGCTGATGTATGGGGAGGGGACGTTGGAGATCCTTCCGGACGGGTTTGGCTTCCTCCGCAGTCCCGACTACCACTACCTCTCGTGTCCGGATGACATTTATGTTTCACCGAGCCAGATTCGCCGATTTGGCTTACAGACGGGAGCAACCGTGTCGGGTCAGATTCGACCGCCCAAGGAGAACGAGCGGTATTTCGCGCTGCTCCGGGTGGAAGCGATCAACTACCAGGACCCCAACGTGCTTTCCGAAAAGATCGCTTTCGACGATTTGACGCCGTTGCATCCCAGCCAGCGGATCGTCATGGAGCATGCGGCGGACGAGATTGCCATGCGCGTGGTCGACATGGTGGCGCCGATCGGCTTTGGGCAGCGCGGCCTGATCGTCAGTCCGCCTCGCGCCGGCAAGACGATCTTGCTCCAGAAAATGGCAAAAGCGGTCCTCACCAACTTTCCCGACGCCTACGTGATTATGCTGCTGATCGACGAGCGTCCGGAGGAGGTGACGGACATGGAACGCGAGGTCAAGGGGGCGAATTGTGAAGTCATCAGTTCCACGTTCGACGAGCCGGCCTCGCGCCATGTGCTGGTCCAGCAGATGGTCCTGGAGAAGGCCAAGCGGATGGTCGAATACGGGACGGATGTGGTCGTGTTCCTGGACTCGATCACGCGCTTGGCACGGGCCTGGAATTCCGAATGCCAGCAGTCGGGCAAGATTCTTTCGGGCGGCCTGGACTCGAATGCGCTCCAGCAGCCAAAGCGGTTTTTCGGGTCGGCGCGGAAGGTCGAAGAAGGTGGCTCGCTGACGATCCTGGCGACGGCACTGGTCGACACCGGGAGCAAGATGGACGAGGTCATCTTCGAAGAGTTCAAAGGCACCGGCAACATGGAGATTGTGCTCGACCACAAACTGGTGGACAAGCGAATCTGGCCGGCAATCGACATCAACCGCAGCGGTACACGGCGCGAAGAGATGTTGATGGATCCCGAGGAACACCGGCGCGTCTCAGTCCTGCGGCGGGTCTTGAGCGACATGAATGCACCCGAAGCGATGGAACTGCTGGTCCAACGGCTCAGCAAGTCCAAGACGAATGCAGAGTTCCTGATGGGAATGAACATGGCGAAGTGAGGGTTCGGCCGCCGGTCCCTCGCGGATGGCCGTGCGTGAAGCCGGGATCAGGAGCGGCCGTGGCGAAGGGAAGGGATTGATGCCTAACGAGTTTCGGGGCGAGTTGCAGGGGCAGGAACGCCGGTTTGCGATTGTCGTCTCCCGGTACAACGAATCGATTACCGGCAAGCTGCTGAGCGGTGCTGTGGAGACACTGGTGGCCGCCGGCGTTGCGGATGACGCGATCGATGTGTTCTGGGTCCCCGGGGCCTGGGAAATTCCGCTGGTCGCCGAGACACTGGCACTCGGGCGCCGTTATGCGGCCCTCATCTGCCTGGGCGCCGTCATCCGCGGTGAGACGACTCACGACCAGCACATCAACCGCCAGGTGAGTCACGCGTTGGGCCAGATCGGATTGGCGTCACACGTTCCCGTCTTGATGGGTGTGCTGACCTGCAATTCGCTGGAGCAAGCCATTCACCGCTCGGGGGGCAATGTCGGCAACAAGGGTGTCGAGTGTGCCGAGGCGGCATTGGAAATGGCGAGCCTGATGGAGCAGATCGCCGATATCCCATAGCAGCTCGGCCGGTCGCGCGCCAGCCAGGCAGTTCCGGTGGTCGCTCCCGGTTGCCATCTGTCGAATTGGCCTATAATTCAAGTTGCCGCCCGCCCATCGCTCCCGCCCTTTGCCCACAGATTCCCATGTCCCGCCGCAGCCGAGCTCGCGAAGTCGTTTTGCAGATCCTCTACGAAGATGATCTCAACCCGGATCGCAATATGGCGGTCTCCGACGAGTTTCTCCGCAGGCGGCTGGGCCATGAGGAAACGCTCGTCGAATTCGCCGGCGATCTGCTGGCCGGCGTGCGGCGGAATCGGGGCGAGTTAAGCCAGTTGTTGGAAGCAACGGCCGAAAACTGGAGTCTCGCTCGGATGGCCGTCACCGACAGGAATGTGATGCGGCTGGCGGCCTATGAGCTGCTTTACACCGAGACGCCCAGCCGAGTCGTGCTCAACGAAGCGATCGAGTTGGCGCGGCGCTACGGCAGCAAACAATCATCGCAGTTTGTGAACGGAATTCTGGACCGTTTGTTGCGCGACCAGAAGGATCGCGATCGGCCGTGACGTAATACGGCGCCCCGAGGCCGCGTCCGCCTGGGCCTGCTCTCCGGTTGCGGCTAGAATGAGGCCGAGGGATCGTCATCAGCGCCGTTTTTTCTTTAGAGATTCGCAGTCATGGGTATTTTCGATCGAAAAAAACCGGACAAGGCCGGCGACAAGACGGCGCAGGGCGGGTTCCTGGGCCTCTTCAAACGGGGTCTGGAAAAGACCAGCCAACTGCTGCAGACGGATGTTCGCGACCTCTTCAAGGAAGGGGATCGGCTGGTTGACGACGACTTTCTCAACGAGCTGTTCGCCATCCTCGTCAAGACGGACATGGGGGCCGGCCCGGCAGCGGAAATCCGCGATAAGATCAAGGCCGATTTTCGCAGCCGCAAGATCGAGATGGCCGATGCCCTTCAGACCGTCAAAGATCAACTCCTCGAATTGATGCAACAGCCGGAGGCCCCGATCGACAGAGCCGCGTCGGGACCGACCGTGATACTGGTGGTGGGTGTAAATGGCTCCGGCAAGACCACGTCGATCGCCAAGCTCACCAAGATGTTTATCAACGAGGGAAGCCAGGTGGTGCTGGGAGCGGCCGATACCTTCCGTGCCGCCGCCGTGCAGCAGTTGACGATCTGGGCCGAGCGGCTGGGGGCGGAAATCGTCAAGGGCGAGCCGTCCAGTGACCCCGCCAGCGTCGCCCATCGGGCGGTCGCCCGGGCGATCGAGTTGAATGCCGACGTCTGCATCATCGATACGGCGGGCCGTCTCCAGACGCAGACCAGCTTGATGCAGGAGTTGGGGAAGATCCGGCGGGTGATCGGAAAGCAGATCCCTGATGCGCCGCACGAAGCGATCCTCGTCCTGGATGCGACGGCCGGACAGAACGGAATCAGCCAGGCGCGGGGCTTCTCTGAAGCGGCCGACTGCAGCGGGATCGTGCTGGCCAAGATCGACGGCAGCGCCAAAGGGGGCGTTGTCATTCCGATCCGCCGTGAGTTCAATCTCCCGGTCAAGTTCGTCGGCGTCGGCGAACAGGCCGAGGATCTGGCCCTGTTTAACGCCCACGACTTCGTCGAAGCGATGTTCGCTGAACACTTTGCCGGGCAGCGTTAGACCAGGTCATTGATCGGCCGTTGGCCGTTCGCCCCGGTGCCCTTGATCGCTGTTGAACCCTTGATCGCTGTTGAAATCGGACGCGAATGCGTTCCGGCTGAACGGCGCGACGCGGTGGGTAAGTTCACCACAAACGACGACGACACAGCGACATGTGTTGAGCTGTCGATTGTTCGGCAAGGATCCGGGGTTCGCTTGCTTCAGGGCTCACGCTGCTTGCGACCCTGCCGTGTTAGTCGCATGTTAAAGACGCCCCTTTCGGATTGTGCGGCAGGCCCCTTTCAATCGCTTGATTCGGCACAACCGGTCCACCGGAGGGCACCTCGAATCGTGCCGCGTTGGCGCAGTTCGGCAGGCACCGAACGCACGATCACTGCAACCGGAATACGTTCACGGATTGCGGGCGGCGTCCGAGCTTCTCGAGCGTTCTCGCCGCCCATTCCCTGAATCGATCCCCGATCCGATTCCGATAGCATGCCTAGGTAGCTCGGCATGTGCCGATGGCCGCCTCGGCCATCTCCCTCTTCAACGGCGCGAACACGGAACGTTTGTCGCGGTGCACATCGGGCGGGTGCCGTCACACACTCAGGTAGATTCCACGGATGGGAGTCTGGGCATGAAGACATGGGCCCTCTGGGCAGGCGCCGGATGCGTCCTGCTCGCACTACACGTCAACGGGCAAGAACTGCGGATGCCCGCATCGACCGATCCGCAGCTGGACGTCTACCGCTACTACTTCCAACCGGCCCAGCCATCGCCCAGTGACCGTCCTGCCGCGCCGTTACCACCGGATCTCGGCGAGACGCTCGTTGAGCGGAGCACGGTCGAGGCGGGATCACTTCCCGACCACAGTCAAGCGGACACCGGCTGGCTCAGTGATCGGTGGTCCGGTGAAGGCTTCGTCAATTTTGGCGGCACGTACAACGCGGACCGGCCCGCCTCGCGCTTCAACGGTCCGATGACGTTCAATGATCGCGACGACTTTCTCCTCAACCAGCTCTATGTGTCGCTGGGCCGCGAGGTCGATAATGGCGGCTGCGGCTTCGACTGGGGAGCCCGCGTTGATTTCCTTTACGGTACGGATTACCTCTTCACCCAGTCGGTTGGACTGGAGACCAAGGACAACGGTGACAACGCCTGGAACGGGGTCACGAGCGGGCTGGGGCACCCCGACCTGTATGGAATCGCGTTGCCCCAGGCCTACCTGGATCTCTGCTTCCATCGACTCAATCTGCGGCTAGGCCATTTCTACTCGATGATGGGGTACGAGCGTGTTGCCGCGAATCGGAACTTTTTCTATTCGCATGCCTACACGATGCAGTACGCCGAGCCGTTCACGCATACCGGCGCATTGGCGACCTGGTCCGGCGATCGCTGGACCGTGCATGGCGGACTGGTCAACGGCTGGAATAAGACAGACGCCGAATCCGACAAGATGGCGTTCCTGGGAAGCGTGGTGTATACGCCGGAGAGCGGACGCTATTCGCTCTCGATGACGGTGCTGAGCGGCGAGGAGGACGGAGCCTTGCCACGCCGTGCGGCTCCCGCCACATCGCCCCGCCATGCCTACAGCCTGGTGTTCGACTACCAGGTGACTTGCCGATTGCAGTACGTGTTCCAGCACGACTTCGGGCGCCAGCACGACGCTTTCGGCACGAACGTCGATGCGGAATGGTACGGGATCAACCAGTACCTTTTCTACACGTTGAACGATTGTTGGAAGATCGGCGTGCGGGCCGAGTGGTTTCGCGACGACGACGGGGCGCGGCTTTCGCAGGCTCCCATCCGAGCCGGTGGCCCCGGCGGGCTCGGCGTCATGCTCCCTGGCGGCCCGCAGGACTTTGCAGGCAACTACTACAACCTGACAGTTGGTGCGAATTGGACACCGGGTGCCAATATCGTCGTGCGTCCGGAAGTGCGTTGGGACTGGTCGGACGGCACACTGGCCGCACCCTTCGATGACTTCTCGAAAGACAGCCAGATGACGGCGGCGGTTGACGCCATCCTGCAGTTCTGACAAACCAGCCTTCAACGGCCCCCCGGCCGCCGACGGCAACAAGCGACCGCCATTCTCGAGCATCCCTGCTTGGGCAATTCGCGAGCGGACAGCGATGCAGCACAAGTCGCGGTGTCGCAACGGTTCGCGGTGAACCTGCCCGCGCCGCTGCACATCTCAGCCGAAACGCGCTCGGGCCCCAAATGGCCGCGGCCCCGTGCCTGCTGGCGCGTCGAAGCCTGCCTGAGGAATATGCAAGCCACGTTGGCGGTGCGCCGGTGCGACGACTTTCTTGAATCTGTGGCCCGTCGATAAGTCGTTTCTGTAATGCGGCTTGTGGCGACTCGAGCGGCCTGCTCCGGAAGTCCCTTTGGCGGCTTTGGCACAACCGTTGCTTAAACGGAGCTTCACATACGAGCTCAGCCGCACCTCCAGGCGAACTCACGTTGAGTCAACGAGGGGTGGTGGTTTGTGAGTTTCCCAGCACACCGAGTTTCCTTCTGAAAAAGGCGAGAAAGAAAATGATCTGGTCCAAGTTGAGGCATGCCGTGCCATTCGGCACAGCACTGACGTTGCTCTGTTTACCCGGGTTCGCGTTGGCACAAGAGGCGACCGAGGCGGTGGAAGCGGCACCGGAGATGGCGGTACTCCACGACGTGGACACCCTCTGGGTCTGTTTGGCGGCCTTTATGGTGTTCTTTATGCAGGCCGGTTTCGCCTTGGTCGAATGCGGGTTCACTCGAGCCAAGAACGCCTGCAACATCATCATGAAAAACGTGATGGACTTCGCGATCGGATCGCTCGGCTTCTGGATGGTCGGTTTTGGCTTGATGTTTGGTGCGACGAGCACCGGCTGGTTCGGAACCACGAATTTCTTTTACGACGCGGGGACGGATAACTTCAACTGGGGCTTCCTGATCTTCCAGACGGTGTTCTGTGCCACGGCGGCGACAATCGTCAGTGGTGCGATGGCAGAACGCACGAAGTTTGTCGGCTACCTTTGCTACTCGGTTGCCATCACGATCATCGTGTATCCCATCTTCGGAAGCTGGGCGTGGGGCAGCTTGCTGGATGGCGACGGGTGGTTGGAAGGCTGGGGTTTTCATGACTTTGCCGGTTCGACCGTCGTCCACTCGGTTGGTGGATGGTGTGCACTCGCCGGTGCGATCGTGATCGGTCCCCGGATCGGAAAGTACACGAAGGACGGAAAGCCGCAGGCGATTCCCGGTCACAACATCCCGCTCGCCGCGCTGGGCGTCTTCATTCTCTGGTTGGGATGGTTTGGGTTTAATCCCGGTAGCACGACGGCGGTCGGCGGTGGCGATTTCGCTTACATCGCGGTCACCACGAACTTGGCCGCGGCGGCTGGTGCGATCAGCGCCGCGCTTGCTTCGTGGGTCCTCTTCAAAAAGCCGGACACGTCGTTCGCCTTGAACGGTGCGTTGGCCGGGCTGGTGGCAATCACCGCCGGCTGCGACGCCATGTCGCCCGCCTTTGCGGTCGTGACGGGTTTGGTGGGCGGTCTCTTGGTTGTCGCTTCCGTCCTCTTCTTCGACAAGCTGAAGATCGACGATCCCGTCGGTGCGATCTCCGTGCACGGCGTCTGCGGGCTCTGGGGTACGCTGGCGATTGGACTCTTTAAAACCGAGGCCGGGCTGCTGGTCGGCGGCGGGACGACGCAGATCGTGGCCCAACTGGTTGGGATTGTGGCTGCATTCGTGTGGGCCTTCTCTGCCAGCTTGTTGATCTTCCTGGCCATCAAGTACACGGTTGGCTTGCGGGTCAGTGAAGCCGAAGAAATGGAAGGGCTGGACGTCACCGAGCACGGGATGCATGCCTATCCTGTGCACCTGATTACGGAAGGGCACAGCGGTTCGCCGACGTCGCCGACCATGGCTTCCGTGAGCAGTGGTGCGCCGGCGGCACCGCTGAAGCAGCCGAGTCCCGAGGGAGCGTAGTTGCGATTGCTGAATCTTCGGCTCTTGCCTGGGCCAGAAGGAAACCCCGCATGGCTCGGATGGGCGTCCGCCTCGCCTGTCCGGGCCGGGGTTTTTTCTTGACCCGCCATTGGCGGATGGTTCTCTTCAGGCTAGCAACGGTCTTGCTGACGCGGGAGGTTGGGGCTAGAGTCTCACTGGACAGCGCGTCGTCGAATGCAGGGCAACCAACGAAACCGCGGAAACGCCTCACCCAGGCCCGTGTTCGACCGCCGGGTAACGCCGCGCTGGTCGACTGCGTTTTTTTCGCGCCTTGCGTTGAGGGGATGCGAATCGATGTGAGATCGCGGCCGCCGGAACGGCCCGGCACGTGCCTGAGATCCTCGGCGGCACGCGCGTTCCCGGGCCATCAGTTTCCCAAGTCCTCAGTTGTAAATTCGTCAAACCACCAGGGCGTTCGCCCCCTCCGGGAGCCAACCAGCGATGAAGCTGATCATTGCCATTATCCAACCGAACAAACTGGAAGAGGTGAAGGCCGCCCTCACCGAGGTTGAGGTGTTTCGGTTGACCGTCATGGATTGTCAAGGGTTCGGTCGCCAGAAAGGTCAGACCGAGGTATACCGGGGGCATGAGTTTACGGTCAACTTGCTCCGCAAAGTGCAGCTTCAGATTGCCGTGAACGAGGAATTTGTGGACCCCACCGTCGAAGCCATCATGAAGGCGGGACGGACCGGCGAAAAAGGAGAAGTGGGCGACGGCAAAATCTTTGTCTTGCCCATGGATGACTGCATCCGCATCCGCACGGGCGAACGCGGTTCGGATGCGATCTAAAGAAGTCATTACCAGTTTCCAGGGCCTCGCCCCTGGTTACGGGATGTCCCATCCTGGCTGGACGTAACCACCGTTGCCAGACAGTGGTGGCAGATTCCACCGTCTGGCGCAGGTAGCGACAAGCGAAGCGCGGTCTTTTTACGCTCGACATGCGCCGCATGACGCACGCCCTGCAAGTGCCGCCCGTGTGGTGCGGCTGCCTCGTCCGGCGCGTGGTTTACGGATCGTAGGCTTCCGTAAATGGGTTCTTGCCGCGCGGCATCCACTTGCAGAGAGCCAGCCCGAGGAAGTAGAGTCCCGTCAGGGGGCCGGCCATGAGCAGCATGCTGTAGGGATCCGAGGGTGTCAGGAGCATCGAGACCACGAAAATCAAGAGAATCGCGATGCGCCATTTCTCCAAATAGGTCTCGATGGAAATCAGGCCGATGCGGTGAATAAAAAGCATCACCAGCGGCAGTTGGAAGGCGATGCCAAAGCCGAGCGGGAGGAAGAGGACGAAGCTGATCACTTCGCTGATTCGCAGGTCGGGTTCGATATTGAGCATTCGACTGAAGCTGAACAGGAAGGACAGCACCGGCCCAAAGACAAAGAAGAACGCCAACGCCGCGCCGGAGAGAAACAGGACCAGGCTGAAGGGCAGGTACAGGTGAACGTACTTCTTTTCGTGGGGATAAAGGCCGGCCGCCACGAAGATCCAGAGTTGGTAAAAGATGTAGGGACTGGCGAAGATCAGTCCGGCGACCAAGCCGGCTTTCATCCAGATCATGAAACTTTCGTGGGGGCTGAGCGTCGTCAGCCTCGCTTTGGCGGGGCGCCACATGCGAATCTTGATCATATCCGGCTGGGGCGCCGGCAAGACTTCGTCGAGCAGCTCCTGCATGCCCGCCAGTCCGACCGTGTGGCGACCGTCGTCTGATTCACCGTCGATCGGCTCGGCCGACGCAGATTCGACCTTCTCCTCGACCGGCGTCGAGGATCCTTCGTCACGCGCCGCGTTCCGATTGTCATTCAGACGCTGTAGTAACGCACGTTCGACATAGACTTCGTCGTAGACGAATGCCGAGTGCTTGGCGAACTCCTTGAGCTCGTCGTCCAGGTCCGAGCCATACGTCTTCTCGAGACGGGCGACGGCCAGGTCGGAGTAGTGGTCTTCCAGGGCCCGCAGCAAGGGGCCTTGGATGAATCCGACGACTTGGTTGGCGAAGATCAAGCCGACGATCGAGCCGATGGTTAACCCAATCAACGCACGTGTCAGCGACCCTCGCAACTCCTCAATGTGGTCGCCAAAGGTCATCGTGGTGCCTTCAAACAGGTCTTCATGTGGGTGCTTTGCCATGACGGGCCTCGCAATTCGAACTACAAAGGGGGCGGGGAAACGGCCTGAGAGAGTCCGAAGGCACCATCGCGGCAGATCGCGTTCGGCGACATGACGTGGCGAGGACTCGACAACCGGCAAGCCGGCGCGATGTACGGTCAAAGCTGCCGTACCAGCGAAGAAGGCGAGGGGCACCCGCCCCAGCCGCAGTTCATGATATCAGCCCCGGCAAGGCCATTCAACTGCGTCGCTTGATTGCCGCATGCAGCCGATCGATGCCGGCATGGGGCCAGCGGGCAACGCCCATCGGCCATGCGGAGCATGACGTGGTGAGGCGGTCTGCCATCGGTGCTGGAAGGGGCATCAGCGACTTGCCGCAGGCCCGTCCCGCGGAATTCACGCCCGTTGTAAGCGACGCGTTCCCGAGTTCGGATTCTTCTCCTTCAACCGGCGTTGGGCGACAGTAGCAACAGGCGTGGTGCGAAAGTCGTGCATGCGCCCACCCGTGGATCACGGGTGCCTGTCGGGGTACTTGTTGCGATCGTGGCCGGCGAATTGGAAGGCTTCAGGTGATGCGTTCCAGCCGCAGGTGATGTTCGCTGCGCGTGGCCACGATGCCGCCGGGCAATGTGCCATGATGACGGATTCCGGCCGGCGGTTGCCCGCTCGGCGACCGCCGGGCCGGTGCCAGCATCTCGGCCAACTGTTGCCAATGCGCGAACGTCATCGGCTGCAGTGGCCATTTCATCCGTTTCCAGAGCATGACCAGCAGTTCTCTCCGGACGGCCGCGGGATGGGGCTCGAGCGGTCGGCAGTCCACGGAGATTTGGTGCGCGGAAGCCGGTGTCAGGCATCGCTCGAGGAGTTCCCCCCCCAGCGACTCGACAAGCTGTTGGGCGTCGTCGGCCAGGGTCCCCAGCCGGAGGAGGGCGTCCCGGACCCGCGGGTTGTAGTGGTCGGCCAGGTGTGGGAGGAGTTCGCCGCGGATGCGGTTCCGCGTGAAGCTCCAATCCTGGTTACTTTCATCCTGCCGGTGGGCCTGGGCGAGGGCGGTGAGGAAGCCTACGATCTGGCGACGGGGGGTTGTCAACAGCGGACGGAGGAGGGTGATGCCGGTGGCCAGGGAACGGCTGCGAGGGATTCCCTTCAGGCCCGCCACACCGGTGCCGCGGATGATGCGATGAAGGATCGTCTCTGCCTGGTCATCAGCGGTGTGAGCGGTCACCACGAAGCGGGCGCCCCGGGTTTTGGCGACCCGGGTCAAGAACGCGTAGCGGGCGTCACGGGCCGCCGCTTCCGATGTTTTGGGGGGCGTCGAGTGACCTTCGTCGCGGCCCACGTCGATCGGCACATCGAGTGTCCTGCAGAGGTCCCGCGTGAAGGACTCGTCCTGGAGCGAAGCCTGGCCCCGCAACTGGTGGTTGAAATGAGCGGCTCTGAGCTGACCGGGGCCTGCCTCCCGGAGTTCGACCAGCCCTCTGAGCAGGGCGACACTGTCCGGGCCGGCGGAGACTCCGACCACCACGGTCACGTCCTGCCAATCGCGGGGCGGCCAGGAATCCCTGAGTTGCTGGAGGAAGGCGTGCGTCATAGATTTCCCAGGTCGCCGAGCCGGCATTTCCGATGGCGTGTCAGGCCCGCCGGGAGGGCGGCAAATGGTTGCAGTTTCGCGGCGCTCTGCTACGATACGTTTGGCTCGTTGGGCAGTAGGCCGAACAGCCACCGTTTTAGCATGAATCCAATGCGGTGCGTCGCAAGCCAAGGCCAGCCGCGAACAGTTCATTCGATTTTCGCACACCGGTCCGGGACTGTTACCTCCACCTTGCTTCGAGAGCCGTAACTGAGATGCATCTCTTGCTGATCATCCTGCGATTCCTTCTAGGTCACGGCTGTTCCCCCACCCTCCGTTATCGCGCCCTGGCTGTTCGAGCAGACGGCCGGACGTCATCCCATTCCTTCGGTCACTTGGAATGGCAGCGCGGTGGTTGGCGGAGCGAAGCATCAGGTTGGCTGGGGATAAGTCATCCGTTCGCCAAACTACCTGAAAAGGGGACGTGGAGCGTTTCGCGTCCGCACGATCTGCTGGCGTGTTTCAGCAAGCGAATCAGGTGGATCGGTTGCGGTGTCGTTACGCGTTCCCGTCGCGCCACGATCGCAAAAGACTGAATTCGCATCTGGCTTGAATCCGTGTTGCCCGTTTGATCTGACGGGCACCACTTGCTTGGCGCACCGCACTTCCCATAAGCCGAGGTGCGTTGGTGATTGATATAACTACGATCTTGATCATTCTGGTCACCGCTCTGGTGGCCGCCGTGTTGACCATTGCCGCCGTGAAGACGCTGGACCATCTTCGCAAGGTCGAGGCGAACCGCGAGGCCCAACGAATCATCGAGCGGGCTGAGAGCGAGGCGGCCACCAAGGTCCGCGAGGCGGACTTGGAGATTAAGGAGCGTGCGCTGCAGGAAAAGGCGTCCCTCGAGAAGGAGATTGGAATTCAGCGGGACGAGCTTCGCGATCGCGAGCGGCAATTGGATAAGCGTCAGGAGACGCATGACCAGCAGGTCGACGATCTGCGGAAGCAGGAAAATATTGTCGAGAGTACGCAGCGCAGGCTCGCCGAACGGCTCGAAGATACCAACCGCCGTAACGAGGAATTGGCGAAGCTGACCGACATGCAGCGGCAAACATTGCATGAGCTGAGTGGCCTCTCGCGCGACGATGCCACCAAGCGGCTGCTGGAGATGCTCGACCAGGAACTCTCCCAGGAAACGGGCGCCGTCATCTTGCGTCATGAGAAGCAGGTCCAAGAGGCGTGCGAAGAGAAGTCCCGCGAGATCCTCCTGACCGCGCTGCAGCGCTACGCTTCGGCGCACACCGCGGAAGTCACGACGAGCACGGTGGACATTCCCAATGATGATATGAAGGGGCGGATTATCGGGCGCGAGGGCCGCAATATTCGAGCCTTCGAGAAAGCGACCGGCGTCGATGTGATCATCGACGACACGCCGGGCGTCGTCATCGTCAGCGGCTTCGATCCCGTGCGGCGCGAAATTGCCAGGCAGGCCTTGGACAAGCTGATTGCGGACGGTCGGATCCATCCGGCTCGGATCGAAGAGGTCGTCGCCGAGACGCAGAAAGTGATCGGCAAGTTCATCAGCAAGAAGGGGGGCGAGGCAGCCGAAGAGGTCAATGTGCATGGCCTCCATCAACGCGTCTTGGAGATGTTGGGCCGGCTGCATTTTCGGACCAGCTACAGCCAGAATGTCCTCCGGCACAGTGTCGAAGTGGCGTTTATCACCGGCTTGCTGGCAGAGATGGTCGGGCTGGACGGGGACATCGGCCGACGCTGCGGACTGCTTCACGACATCGGCAAGGCAGCAGATCATGAACTGGAAGGTGGCCACCCCAAGATTGGCGCCGACCTGTTGAAACGCAATGGCGAGGGGCCGGAAGTCGTGCATGCCGCCCTGGGCCACCATGACGACATCACCACCGACAACCCGTACACGGTGCTTGTCGCCACCGCGGATGCCTGCAGCGCTTCCCGTCCCGGTGCCCGCCGCGAGTCGCTGGAACGCTACATCAAGCGGATGGAAGAGCTCGAATCGATCGCCTCCGGGTTCAGCGGGGTCGACCAGGCATTTGCCATCCAGGCGGGGCGGGAATTGCGCGTGATGGTCAGCTCCCGCGAGACCGACGACAAGTCGGCCGCCAAGATCTGCCGCGATATTGCCAAAGCATTCGAGCAGCAGTTGGTCTATCCAGGGGAAATCAAGGTCACGGTCGTGCGGGAATCGCGGTTCTCATCCACGGCCCGCTGATAACCACATGCGGCGCGACCGACGTGCGGGCCGGCCGAGCGTTGCCCGCCGTTCAACCCGCAATGCTATTGCCGACTGGGATGTCCTGTCGCTGATCGCAAGTCAGGTTTTCGCCAGCCAAGGGACATTCAGCCAAGGGATACAGCGTGCGGATCTTGTTTATCGGAGACATCGTCGGCAAGCCCGGACGGCGGATCGTCGTTCAAGCGGTCCAGCAACTGCGGCAGCAACTCCAATTGGATCTGGTGATCGCAAACGCGGAAAACGCCGCGGACGGTTCCGGCTTGATGCCGAAAAACTTTCGCGCCCTGGTGGGGGCGGGCGTCGATTGCCTCACGATGGGAGATCATATCTATCGCCGCGATGCGATCTATGAGGTCCTGCAGGATCCCGACGAGCAGCGGATCGTCAAGCCGGCAAACTTTCCAGCATCAGCCCCGGGCAGAAGCTGGACGGTGGTCGAGTCGGCCGGCGGCGTCCGCGTTGCCGTGTTCAGCCTGCTCGGCCGCACCTTCATGCGGCCCGTCGATTGCCCGTTTGCTGCTGCGGACCGAGTTCTCGCGGAGCTGCCCCGCGACGTGGTCGTTCGCTGCCTCGACTTCCACGCCGAAGCAACCGGTGACAAGCAACTGATGGGCCGCTACCTGGACGGACGGGTGACCGCCGTGATGGGGACCCATACGCACGTGGCCACCGCAGACGACCAGGTTCTGCCGGGCGGCACCGCATTCCAATGTGACCTGGGAATGACCGGCCCGTATGACAGCATTCTGGGCCGCCGGATCGATCGCATCACGGAGACGGTCGTCACTTTTCGTCCCACGAAATTCGACGTTGCGACCGGCGATGTCCGCCTCTGCGGTGCGCTCGTCGATGTCGACGAGCGCACCGGCCGAGCCGTCGGGATCGAACGGTTGAGCATCCGCGAAGCCGAGGTGACGGCACCAGCCGGCTGATCCTTGATGTGAACCGCCATGATTCGATGAGAACGGGGAATCCGCCTTGTGTCCGACTCCAGTTCCCGCTATCGTCCTCCCGCTTTTCCAGATGAATCCGGGGTGTCTGGTCACCGCCGACGGTCGCAAGTTATGACCGGGTGGGAACGAGTGCTCGCGGTCATTGCCGGCACAGTTCTGCTCGTCTTGTTGCTGACGGCTGCCTGTTTGCAGCCCAGCGTGGAAGGGCTTGGGACGCACCAACAATTAGGGCTTCCTCCGTGTACCGCTCGTGTATTCTTCGACCTGCGATGCCCCGCTTGTGGGATGACCACCTCGTGGGCCCATGCCGTGCGGGGACAGTTTCCCTCGGCGTTCCGGTCCAATACAGGCGGCACGCTGCTGGCGCTGCTGGCGGTGATTGCAGGGCCTTGGGGCGTTCTATCTGCCGTCCGCGGTCGCTGGCTGTGGGTGCCGCCAAGCGACCTGGCGGTGGCGGCGCTGACGCTGGCCGTGTTGTTGGTCACGCTGGGCGATTGGGGCGTGCGTCTCTGGATGGACGCCTGGTAGCCGGCCCGCTCAGCGGCTATCCGGGGAACGTCTCGCGCCAGGGTTGGCGAAAGGGATCCCTGTCGGGTGCCGAATGTTTCACCATTGCTTGTCGGACGGAGCTGACATGAAATTACAGCAACTGCTGTCTGGTTTGTTGATCGCGGTCGCCGCCGGTGCGGTGGGCTGCAACCTGCTGCCCCATATCGCCTACGTGGCGGGAGGGACGATGGTCCAGCCGCAATACGAAGGACTCGCAGAGGCACGGGTCGCGGTCGTCTGCGTGGCGGATGGGGCTTCGTATGGAGCGGGCAACGAGAGCGAGCGGCTGGCCCGCGGCATCGCCTCGAACCTGTCGACGAAAGTTCCCGAGATCGACGTCGTGCGGTGGCCGGAAATTGCCGACTGGATCGACCGCAAGGGGTGGGACCAGATCGACTATCGAGAGGTGGGACGCGGCGTCAAGGCGGACCGCGTCGTGGCGGTCGATCTGGCCAGTTATCAAATCCTCGATGGCTCGGCCTTGTACAAAGGACGCGCCGATCTGACCGTCATCGTCTACGATATGGAACAGGACGGCCGGGAGGTGTTTCGCAAGGAAATCACCGAGTTCACGTTCCCGCCCAACGGCCCGTACTACGCGACGGAGATCAGCGAGGCGAAGTTCAACAAGCTATTCCTCAAGATGTTGGCGGACGAGGTGTCGAAGTTCTTTCATGCCTATGACATGATCGAGGAGTTCGGTACGCCGTCGATCTGATCGCCACACGGCCCGGCGCGGACGCCGATCGCTTGTCCGTCATGGTTCAGGAGGTGGTCCCTGTCGGCAGGGGCGGCCGGCCCCGGCGCATTGCGCGGCCAGATCTTAGAGCTTGGGTAGCCGCCGCTTGGGAGGCGGCTTCTTCATCATCTTCGCCCGCTCATCTGAGGCGGGTCGGGGCCGATTGTTGCCGCCGGCAGCAGCCCGCCGCGGCGTCAGATCGGTGTACCGCTCTTCCCATTGCCAACTCATGGGCGTGGAGAGTTCGCGTTCGGCGAGCATCGCCCAGGGTGTCCCGGGGTGCTCGTCAACAACCCGTTGCAGGTAGCCCGTGGCCGCCGTGGCCGCCTTGGACAACTGGCTGCCGACGCTGACTTCATCTGCTGCCCTGAGCACCCAGGTGTTGTTCTTCTCGTTCTTGAATTTCATGCCCCGCTTGGCTTGGGCAAGCATCGCGTTGTACGTCTCTGTACGGACCTTGGCCGCCATCACTCGGCCCATCGCCAGGTCATATCCGGCTTGCCAGCGAGGAGACGTCTCGGTCTTGCGGTCGGCTTCCCCTAGCTGCAGGGTCTGGTAGAGGCTGGCAAGTTTCGGTTCGAGTTTGGCGGCCGCCTTTTGGGCTTCGGTGAGTGCATTGCCGAGCTCCGCTTCGCTGCGTTTGACGAACCGAGTTTGCGGTGCTTCCATCTGGCCAATCCAAGACAACTGGGCGGTCTTCACCAAGGCGGCCCGTGACTTGTTCGACTGCACCCGCCGCATATACTCCTGCGCAGAGACGTAGTCCGGCCGATAGGCGCGCATCACCTGGGGATCGAAGAAGTGCTTGAGGTGAGCTGAGAACGCAGCGGTCTCCCGTCCGTTGACCTCCCGATTCACATTGCGATTCGGGTGCACGGCGAAATAGATTCCGCCCGTTTCATAGCAGAGGCGGGTGAGCGCGAACGGACCGAATCCGGAATCGATGGGATCGGGATCGCCACCGTCGGCAAACCGGAGCTTGACGCGTTCGGGGAGCAACGTTTCCGGACCTTGGTCGACACGGCCCCACTGCGGCGTCTGGTCGTAGTTCGGATCCGGGTCCACCCATTTCACGCGGGTTTCCTTGCGCCCAAACGGGGCCGGGACACCGACCACATAGACCGGCATTTCGTAACGGCGGCAGAGATTGACGGTCTTATCGAGTCCCGCGACGTCGTCGCCCACTTCGTCCGATACGACAATCAGCATGACGTTGCGGTGGGGGCTTTGCAGGCGGTATTTCTTGTACTTGTCTGCGGCAATGTAGATCGCCGAAAAGACCCGTTCGGTTCCGGTCTCGTCGAGCGTAATTGAGGCGACGGCTTCCTTCAGTTCGGCCACGTTGTCGGTCGGCTTCTCTGTCATGTACTCGACTTGATCGCCGAAGGCGATGACTGAAGAAATCAACGGCTTGTCGTCATGGCGTTTGAACGCCGGGTTGCCTGAGGCTTCGATCACCCCCAACTCTTCGTAGATCCGGTCGAAACGATCGTGAATCTCTGCTCGCTGGCGCGCCAAGCTGCCCGACTGATCGAATAACCAGACAACCAGCGTCTTGCGTTCCTCCAGCGAAAGCAGGATGTCCTGGGTGAGACGGTCGATCGCGCCCGTGGCGCCGGTGGTTCCTTCGCCGGCGGCGCCTTTGACAGGCAAATTGTCAATGTGCAAGGCGGTCGCCGTCGTCACGGCGAGGTTGATCTCGATGTTGGCTCGATCGACGGGCGTGATTTCCAACGGGCTGGGCACTTCGGAGACATCCGAGAGAACCTGGGCCGTCGACATCGCCATCCCCGTTTCAGAAACGCTGTTGGCACCGATCTCGGGCGTCGGACGCTCGTTCATGTGAAACTCGTCGGGCAACTTCAGTTCTTCCACTTCGGGAAGTTCTTCGTTGGCTGCCACGAAGGTGACCGCTTGATCGTTTGAGTTCAGCAACAGGGGGGCCAGTCCGAGGGCCAACAAAATCCCCAGGTGGACCACCAGACTGGCGATGAATGCGATCGAGTCTCCATCGAACAGGCCTTCGTCGGCGTTGCGAGGGTTCGGGGGCAGCGAGTTGCCGGTTGCCACACTCATCGATCAACGCCTCCAAGAAATCGAATTGCCGAAGTCACGGCGAGGGGAATTACGACCTGTTCTAACTCATTATTTCACATCGACTTGCAGAAGACAAGCAAGGTCTGCCCCAGCGCCTGCGCCGGAACGTTCGTTCACACGTGAATCACCCCGAAGGCTGGTCTTTCCGGGCGTCGACCGACTGATATCGACACCCCCGGCGGATCGCCAACCACCATTTCAAACGCGAACCCCGTCGATTTGTACTCCTGCCGATTTGCGGTTTCAAGAACTGGCCTTCGCCGGTGCCGGTCGGATTCTCACAAGTGCCCATGGGCTCAAGCGTTGCGATCAACCGTTAATTGACGCCGTCTGTCGGCCGATCTACGATGAAACGAGAGCGACCGGTGAATCGCGGGGCAACTCGATTGCCGTCCGTTCATCGAGTTTCGTCCTCACATCCCTGGCACTCAATTTGTTCAAATCACTCGGCCGACCCGCCGTGCTGGCCATCAGTTTCGGCAACGGTCCTGGAGAGGATTCAGTTCACAATGAAGGTTTTTAATTCGCGTTTGACCGTGCCAATGATCATCGCTGCAGCCTTGCTGGTGGTGGGCCGTGCGGGGGCGCAGCCAAAGGAGACGATCAAGGAACTTCCCGAGGTCGAGACGATCACGTTGACGACGAGCGATTTCATGTCGATTCGCTGCAGTTATTACCCGGGCGGGGTGGTGCAGGGGAGCGACGACAAGTTCACGCGGAAGCCTGGCAAGGAAGTCGTCCCGGTGATTCTGCTGCACGGATGGGAAGGTCAGCGAGGCGACTACGACGGTCTGGCGAGCTACCTGCAGAAGTTTGGGCACGCGGTCATTGTTCCCGACCTCCGTGGTCACGGTGCCAGTACGACCAAACGGCTGCCCAACGGCAAGGAAATTGAAGTGGACCGCGAGCGGATGCGTCCCGCCGACATCAACGCCATGGTGTTGGACGTCGAAGCCATTAAAAAGATGCTGTTGGAAGAAAACAACAAGGGGACACTCAATATTGAGATGCTCTGCATCGTGGGGGCGGAACTGGGCGGGATTGTCGCGGTCAACTATGCAGCCCTGGATTGGTCGCGCCGGCAGTTGTCATTCCAAAAGCAGGGGCGCGACGTGAAAGCGATTGTCCTCCTTTCACCGGAACAAGCGTTTAAGGGCGCCACGCTCAGCAAATCGCTCCTCTCGCCATTCGTTCGCCAGGCGCTGTCCTTCATGCTGGTTGTCGGCCAGGACGACAAGAGTTCGCTGCGCGAGGCGAAGGCGATCCACAAGCGGCTCGAACGCTACCACGAAGAACCGGATCCTAAGGACGTGCGAGATAAGAAAAGCCTGTTCCTTGTTGAGAAACGGAACACCAGTCTCCGTGGAACCGATCTGGTTCATCCTCGCGCCCGGTTGACGGTGCATAACGACATCGCCACGTTCATCCAACTCCGGCTGGTCAACAAGCAGGCCGACCTGGCCTGGAAAGAGCGCCGCAATCCGCTCGACGAAGCCTCTGAATAAGGGGCCTGGGCCGTGTGCCCGGGCAGCTTTCCTGCCGGACCCTGAGCGGATCGGACCCGGCCCCCGTGTTTTAGTCGAGCGACTCGGTGGGCGAGGGGTCACGGAATCGTTGCAGATCCCTGCTGGAGACCGGCACCAAGCCGTCAGCGGCAGTGACCGGCGGCGACGTCGACGGTTGCAGGCGGGGCAGAATCACGATCGTCACGCCCAAGGGCAGCACTTCCGGATCGTCAAGGATTTCCGGGTTGGCGTTGTAGATTTCCGTCCAGCGGAGGCGGCTGCCCAGGTGTTCCTCCGCCAAATCTTCCAGCGTGTCCCCGTCGGCGATCGTGTGGGTGATGGCGACCGTCTCAAGCGGGGCGACCGGAACGACCGGCTTGTCGACTGCCGTCACCTGGTCGGCGCCTGGTTCGCTGGCCGCGGACTCGTAGTCTCCGGCCAGGCTGGGCGGTTCGGGGACGTGATCCAACGATGCGCGTCGGCGAATCATTGCCTGGCTCCCCTGTCCGAAGGCCGGCGACGCAGGTCGTTCATGGGGAGCCACGGTCTCTTTCAGCGGTTGGGCATTCACTTCCAAGGTGAAGTCGTTGCTGCGCCATTCGATCCCTTCCGCTTCCGCCGAACTGCTTTGCGGAGCCCGCTGCGTGGCCAGTTTCCGAAAGGGCAAGGCGGCGCACAATCCACCCGCGATGAGAAGGATGCCTAAAACCGTCGGGTGAACTCGATGCATGAAGCCGACCATCTGCTGCGGCAACGGGAGTGCAACCGGGAAAACTAGCCACGGTTGCGTCGATCGGGTGACCCACGCGCAGCGCGGACCGAACGACCTGTATTCCCTGCATCGGACTTCAGCCGACGTTTTCCTCAATCGAAACTCCTCGAATCCGAGATTCTTGAGGATTTCCCCTGGCGGAGATCGGTCTGTAGGGATTTGTCGGAAGGCGCCGCGTCGCCTCACCTCACCCTCGACCAGCCGCCGCAGGCAAGGGACGGCCTGCCGCGGTCTTTTCCACAGGATGGAAGCGGCGAGAAGCCGTCAGGCGGCCTTGGACCGTTGCGTTTGCTTGGACCCGGTCATCCAAAGCAGGACGGGAGAGGCGACAAAGATCGAGCTGTATGTTCCGACTGCGACACCCACCACAAGTGCGAAGGCGAAGCCGTGAATCCCGTCGCCACCAATGGCGTACAGGATCAGCACGACGATCAGGGTGGTGAACGAGGTCAGAATCGTCCGGCTCAACGTCTGGTTGATGCTCGTATTGATCATCTCGCCAGTCAATTCCGGGCTCTTCCCGCGGACCTCACGGATACGGTCGAAGACGACGATGGTATCGTTCAGCGAGTATCCGATGATCGTCAGCAGCGCGGCCACGATCGGCAGGCTGATTTTGAATTCTTCGATCAACAGGAAGCCAAACACCTTGGCCAGCCAGTAGCTCAAGGCGATCGCGCCCAGGGTGACGAGCACATCGTGCACCAGCGCCACCACGGCGGCCAGACCAAAGATGACGCGCTGAAAGCGAATCCAGATGTAGACGATGATTCCCAACAGGCTCGTAAGCAACGCCAGAATCGCCGTGCGCTGCATCCGACCGGCCACCTGGCCGCCGATCTTGCTGGAAGACGCCCATACCGGTTTGTCCTCGAATTGCGTCTGCAACTGGCTCACCAGTTCGTTGGTTTCCGCCTCCGTCGCGCCCGGGAGCAGCAGGGTCCACGTTTTGAAACCGTTGCTTCCACCCTGCCAATTGGGGTTCCGCAGATCGAAGAACTCGGTGTTCCCGGCACTCTCCATCACCTCGGCGACCATTGAATGCAACGTGTCGTAGTTGATCTCATGCTCGAAACTGAGGTCAATTTCCACTTGCGTCGTAGCCCCCTTGGCGGGGACTGGGGCCGGCTCCGCCGCCGAGCCGGTATCGGCCGTCTCTGCGGGTGGCGGTTCGTTCTCCGCGGCGGCGGACGGTACGTTCGGGTCGCTGTCACTAGCGCCTTGATCAGTCGAAGTCGACGACCCGTCGTCGCCATCCCCATCTCCATCGCCTGCGTCAGCTTGTGCGATCCGGATCGCGACATCGTCGGCAAGTGCGAGCAGCCCGTCAGCGGCACGCAGGGCAGCCGCGCCGTCATCCGGGGCAGGTGAGGCGGTTCCCGCATCGCTCGATTCGGCAGGCTCGGTAGCCGCCGGCTCAGCGCCGTCCGCCGGCTTGGGCTCTTCCGGCTTGGATTCTTCCGGTTTGGGTTCCTCCGGTTTGGGTTCTTCCGGCTTGGGCTCTTCCGGCTTGGGCTCTTCCGGCTTGGGCTCTTCCGGCTTGGATTCTTCCGGCTTGGATTCTTCCGGCTTGGATTCTTCCGGCTTGGATTCTTCCGGCTTGGATTCTTCCGGCTTGGATTCTTCCGGTTTGGGCTCTTCCGGCTTGGGTTCTTCCGGTTTGGGTTCTTCCGGTTTGGGTTCTTCCGGCTTGGGTTCTTCCGGCTTGGGTTCTTCCGGCTTGGGTTCTTCCGCAGGTGCACCGCCGTCGCCGTTCGGTGGCGTCGCCGGCGGTGCTCCCGGAGCTTCTTCGCCGGGAGCGGCCGGTTTGCGGTTCTCGTCTTCCGCGGCTTCAGGCGCCTCCGTGTCGGCCATCGCAACGGTGCGGATTCCTTCGACACCGAGCGAATAGGTTGCCAGCGGGCTGGTGCCGTCGGCTTTGAGGGCATCTTGGATCGCCTGCTGCAACTCGGCGACTTCGCGGATTCCCGAGTCCACTTTAAACACCGTGTTACTGGCGTCGCTACCCGCGTTCATCGCGGAAATCGTGTATCGCTCGCCCAATTCCTGGAACTTTGGTCCGAGCTTCTCCCGGAGGTCGTCCGTCTTCATCGACTCTTTCAGCGTAACGTGCACCGAGGTCCCGCCGCGGAAGTCAATGTCGAAGATGTCTGCGCCGCGGAAGGCCAGTCCGGCAATTCCGGCAATGATCAGGACCGCCGAGAAGACGGCAGCCAACTGCCGTTTCCCAATGAAGTCGAATTGTGTGGCACCGACAAGCTGATGCATGTTCAGGCTGAGCCGGCGCGATTTCTCTGCCAGGTCGAAGATGATTCTCGAGCAGAAAATGGCCGTGAACATACTCATCAAGATTCCCAGGATGAGCGTCACCGCGAAACCACGAATCTGATCGGTCCCGATCGCATACAGGACGATCGCCGTGATCAGCGTCGTTACGTTGGCATCGACGATCGTGGTCGAGGCCCGTGAGAAGCCGTTGCGAATTGCCATTCGGAGGGCCGACCCCTTGGCCAGTTCCTCGCGGATCCGTTCAAAGATCAGCACGTTCGCGTCGACCGACATGCCGACGGTCAGCACGAGCCCCGCCAGGCCGGGCAGGGTGAAGGCCGCCTTGATCATGATCATCATTGCCAGGATGTAGAGCAGGTTGGCGACCAGGGCCAGCGACGCGACGACACCCGCGAAGCGGTAGTAGAAGAGGATGAAGACGAGCACCGCGGCGAGCGAAATGCCGATCGCCCACTTTCCTTGTTCGATCGTCTGTTGTCCCAGCAAGGGAGAGATGACGCTCTCACTGATGGGCACCTTGTTGAGGACGACGGGCAGGCTGCCGGCATCCAGGATGTTGACCATGAAGGCGACTTCTTCCTGGGTGAATCGCCCCGTAATGCGGCCATTACGATTGATCATTTCCTGGATATTCGGGGCTGACAGCAGTTCGTCATCGAGCAGGATGCCCAACTGGCGATGGAAGTTTCCGTCCGGTTCGTTGTCGCGCGTCAGGTCGGCGAACAGATCGATGCCTTCGCCCTTGAGGGTGAAGTTGATGCACGGATTGAGCCGCTCGTCCTTGGCCTGGCTGACCACGCCGAGGTGCTTTCCTTCGACGTTGTAGCCGTCGTTCGTCGCCATCAGGATTTCAATTTCCTTGATGCCTCGGCTGTCGAGGAACTCCTGGAGGGCCGCGATTTCCCGGTCGGCGTCCCGTTCATTGAAGGGTGGAATGTCGATCAGGTCACCGGTGCTGGCGTCCCGCACCAGGTCGTTGGCTGAGACCGCCAGCTTCAGGGGTTGATCGGAGTCGTCCTGTTCTTGTTCACGCGCCACGCGGGCCCAGAGACCGACCGGTTGATTGTCGGCGTCGCGGACGATGTTGTTGCGTTTGCGGGTTCGATCTTCAGCCATCTCGCGGGCCAGTGCGATAATGTCTTCGTGGTCGCGCCGATTCGCGACGATGCGGAATTTGAGCAGGCCCGCGGTGCTGATTTCCTTCTTGATCACTTCGACTTCTAACGGGTCGACTTCGGGGATGATGATCTCCACCTGCCGATCGCCGTATTTTCGTAGCACGATCTCCTTCGTGCCGCTGGGGTTGATCCGCCGCGAGAGGGCACTGATCAGCGTGTCCATTTTGAGTTGGCCGGCACTGGCCCCGTCCGGGTCGTCCTCACTGGCCAGCGAGGCTTCCTCGTCGACTTCGTAGATCAGAATGACACCACCCTTGAGGTCGACACCGAGGGGGATCTTGAAGGTGCCGGTCTCCTGGTCCCAGGTGCGTGCCACGGTCAGCGCGGCCAGCATGCTCAGGACGAGAACCAGGGAGATCTTCCAGCCGTAGTCGGGCGCCCGAAGTCGCTTGGCCAGAAACTGGCCCAGCAGGATCGGCAGCACGATACCCACTGCGATGAAAGACAGCAGGTAGATCAGGTTGGACTGTGTCGTCGCCGACTGAACCGGCTCAGACTGGGCGAAAACCAATGCGTTCAAAGGCATGGCAGGAAGCTTCCTAATTCCATGGATGTGTAAAGTAGCAGTCCCGGGCTACGAGGCGCCATCTTGGTTGGCCGATTTCTCATCGCCAATCACGCGCGAAATCGCACTGCGCGACACTCTCAATTTGGTGTTCGTTCCTTCGTCGACCCGGATCGTGACTTCGTCTGATTCGCCGGCCACATTGACCACCACGCCGTGGATCCCGCCGATCGTCACCACGCGATCGTTCTTCTTCAAGCTGTCCAGCAGGTCGGTCAGTTCCTTCCGCTTCTTTCGCTCGGGGCGGATGAGCAGAAAGTAGAACATGACTCCGATGATGGCGAAGGCGGGCCAGGGAAGGTCCGCAAGCGAGGGGGCGGGCTGGTTGCCGTTCGGTTCCTGTGCAAGGAGCAACTGCGGGAAAGCGATCGCCGAAAACCACTCCATCATGGTGGATGTGTCCAATTCTCATGAGCTTGCTCTCCGGCCCGCCCGGCGGGACGACGGAGAGTGCATTTGCGTGATACATTTGGCCGGAGCGCGTCGCGGCCGGCGTCATTCGACTTTCGCACCCGCGGGGGCGGCGGCCAGCGGTCCGCGCCGTCGACCGTGGTGTCAAACCAAAAAACGACCCAGACGCGTCGACGGTTGGGCCGCTCCAACTCAAATTTAGCCGGTCATCATAAGATCTTGCGCCACAACGGGCAAGGCCGTCTCAGCAGGCTCAGGGCGGCCACCGGCGGCGGGTGCCGAGGGCCGTTTCTGGGACAGACGCTCGACGGCTCGAATCTCGCCCGATGATCGTGAAGAATGTGGGTTTACCCGTTGCTCCAGCGGTCCATCTGCGCCTGGTAGAATTCCAGAAACCGGCCCCTTTCAATGGCCGAGCGGGCATTCGCCATCAACCGCTGGTAGTACCAAAGATTGTGGGCCGAAACGAGCGTCGGCCCCAGCATTTCCCGTGCTTGAAAAAGGTGTCGCAGGTAGCCTCGGCTATGTCCGCAGGCCGGGCAGCCGCAGCCTTCCTCCAGCGGACGCGTGTCACGCTGGTGCTTGAGATTCCGCAACCGAATCGTGCCTTCGTCCGTGAACGCCAGCGCATTGCGACCGTTGCGCGTGGGCATCACGCAGTCAAACATGTCGATCCCCCGGCGAATGGCTTCCAGCAAGTCGTGCGGCTTGCCGACACCCATCAGGTAGCGCGGCTTGTCAGCGGGCAGGGCAGGGCAGGTGGCATCCAGGATCCGATTCCGATCCGCTTCGTCTTCGCCCACACTCAGGCCGCCGACCGCATAGCCGGGGAAATCCAGGTCGGCCAGTTGTTCGGCGCACTCGACGCGCATCGTTTCCGACAAGCCGCCCTGAACAATGGCGAATTGCGCCTGGTCGCTCCGCGTCTGGGCCGCTCGGCACCTGGCAGCCCACCGCACCGTACGCTCGTTGGCGGCCCGGACCTCGTTGTCCGGGGCCGGCAGGGCGACGACGTGATCGAGGACCATGGCGATGTCACTGCCCAGGCGTTCCTGGATCGCGATCGAGCGTTCCGGGGAGAGTTCCAGCAGGCTGCCGTCGATATGTGACCGAAAGACGGCCGCTTCTTCCGTCACCCTGGTATTCTGCCCCAGGCTAAAGACCTGGAAGCCGCCGCTGTCGGTGAGGATGGGACCTTGCCAGCCAGCGAACGTGTGCAGCCCGCCCAGCTCGGCGACCACCGCTTCCCCGGGACGCAAGGCCAGGTGGTAGGTGTTGCAAAGCATCATCTGGGCGCCGCTGTCGGCGACCATCGTCGCGGTCAGCGCCTTGACGGTCCCCTGAGTGCCCACCGGCATGAACGCGGGCAACTCCACCGGCCCATGCGGTGTGTGCAGCGTCGAGCGGCGCGCGCTACAGCGAGGATCGGTCTGTAAGAGTTGAAAGCGAATTGCGGACAGCGCCATCAGGCCGGATCACCATCAGTCGCCGCGCAACTTGAGGTTCAACTGGCCCAGCTTCTCACGGACTTCATTCAGACTGGTCACGCCGAAATTCTTGCATTCCAGCAGGTCGTCTTGCGACTTCCGCGCGAGTTCGCCGATGGTGGAAAGGCCGAGCCGAACCATGCACTTGCGGGCACGCACTGAAAGGTTCAGGTCGGCGATCGGGCGGTCCAGGAGCGCCTGCTCGTCCGGCGACATGTTCGACGTGTCGTACGACGGCTCGGGCTCGGCACGCTCGTGGGCGAACTGGCCTAACGTCAGGCCCTTGGATTGCAGCATGTCGCGGATTTCGATCAATGACGTCTCGCCGAAATTCTTGCTGGTCAACAGTTCCTGTTCGGACGTCCGCGTCAAGTCGCCCAGCGAACGGACGCCCATCTTCTGCAGGCAGTTCCGGCTGCGGACGGAAAGTTCGAAGTCCGTGACCGGGATGCTGAGGACCTGTGACAGCCGGTCGGTACGCTTCTGTGCCTCTTCGTCATAGAGTTGATCGCGTGAGCCGAGCGAATCCTTGTAGAACAGCCGCGCCTGCGAGTGATCCGGGTAAACGTCCAGGATCCGCTGGTAACACGACTGGGCCAGCTCGTAACGCTGCATGTCTTCATACATGATGCCCAAGTTGAGCAACGCGCCGACATGCGAGGGGAAGCAGTTGGCAGCCCGGTTGTACAGGTTCATCGCCTCTTCGTCGTTGCCGCGACGATCGTTTTCGACCGCCAGGCCGAACATTGCGCCCGCGTGCGAGTCCGACGACTCGACGGCCCGCTCGTAGAGGGCGACCACCTCACTGGGATTGCCACCCAGAGAATTGACGGTCGCCGCCCGCTGGTAAAGATACTCGGCTGTCTGCTCGATCGGACCAAAAAGCTGGTCCAAGACCGTCATCGCTTCCGTCTTCTCTCCGCTGTTTCGAAGTGCTTCGGCAATCGCCAGATCGCATTCATCCGAGTTGTAGCCGGAGACCTTGGCCGCCTTGTAGCCGGCGATCGCCGCCTCGTAGTCGCCCAGTTCGAATTGGGACTTCCCCAGGTAGAACTGGGCAACCGCTCCACCGTCTGCACTGGCCAGCGTGCTGGCCGCAGTCTCGAATCGGCACAGCAGGTAATAGCAGACTCCCAGCCGGACCGAGGTTGCCGGTGTCGGGTCCGTGCGAGATTCCAGCTCTCCAACCGCGTCACGCAACGCCGTGAAATTGGCATAGTCGTCACTGATCGCCTGAGACAACTGGGCGATCTCTGCGGGGCCAAATGAAGAATTCGACAGAACGATCTCACGGAGATCCGGTGCCAGGTCCGTCGACATGAATTTCCTCCAAAAAACCGAGGGAGAGAAGCAGAGAGAGCCAGCGGTGGGATTCGAACCCACAACCCCCGCATTACGAATGCGGTGCTCTGCCGTTGAAGCTACGCTGGCGTCGGATCACGATTCGCGGCGAATGTCCGTCAAATGGGCGTGAACGGACCCACGCGACTCCGGGTAATTCAGAAGTTTATCCATGTTTCGCTCGACCGACAAGCCCGCGACCGAATCGGCAATTGAACAACGTGGCCAGCAGCAAGCGGGCCGATGCACGGGCGGGCCGATGCACGGGCGGGCCTGTGGACGGGCCGTCCCTTGTCGATTCACCCTGATCCTTATCCTTATCCCGGAGACAGTGCGCTGCACGATCTGCATCGTCGTCTGAGACCAATGATCTGGTGCCTGAACTGGCGGCGGCAAGAAAACGGGGGCCTCTGACGGCCAAAACACATCTTTTGGCAAACGGGACGGCCAGGGGCAAGGCAACCATCCTGTTTTTCCTGATCATCAGAGGCCCCACGGATTCAATCTCCACGTCAGGGACCTCGCTTCCATCCAGAGGAACTCGGCCCGCGGATAGTTGCCGGGTAACGCATGCGGCGCGCCAACGGTCCGCGGGCAGGTCGATTCGAATCCTGTTAAGTTGCTTCAGGGAAGATGGTTATGAGTTTCTTGTTGTTTTGTTTGCTCGGCCTGGACAGTTGGCCCGGCGAGTGTCGGCGGTGAGGTGATGCGGAATGCAACAGAGTTTTCGCTACAATGTTGCGAGATCGTTCAACCGTGGTGCCAGCCGGCGGCTGTTACGGCCAGGCGGTGCCTGCTTACGGGGTGCCGGGGCCGTTTGCCGCTGGTGTTGTGAGCTTGCTGGCCTGCTTGCTGGTGGGGCTGGCGGCTTGGGGAACTGGCGGCTTGGGGCGTAGGGGCTTCCCAAGCAGGGGCTTCCCCGGCGGGGCGCCGACACCCAAGTGGGCCGCCGGCCATGGCGCGGCGGCCGACCGGTCGCGGAGGCGAGCAACCGGTTGCATCGCACAGGGACGATGAAGTGAACTCCAGCGAGGCATCACGGCGCGTGGCCAGAGAACCGAATCGAGTGTTGATCTCACTGAATCCCAAGGCGGGAGCCCGTTCGGGTCAGGCCTTGGTCGGGGAATTGCGGGACGGCCTGATCGAGCGTGGATTCCAGGTCGATTCCACTTCGGAGATTGCCACGCTGACGGAATGGGCGGCGGCATCCCTGGAGAAGAACGAATTGCGAGCCGTCGTTTCGGCCGGCGGCGACGGCACGGTGGCACTGCTCGCGAATCACACACCTCCCGGAACACCGTTGGCCGTGTTTCCGCTGGGGACGGAAAACTTGCTCGCCAAGTACCTCGGGATGACCGCGGAGATCGGCCAGTTCGTGGAGGCGGTTAAAGAAGGGCGAACGGTGACGCTGGACGCCGGCGAGGCCAATGGCCGGCTGTTTCTGCTGATGGTCGGCTGTGGGTTTGATGCCGACGTGGTGCGGCGACTGCATCGCGATCGTACCGGCCACATTCACCACTTCTCGTATGCGAAACCGATCCTGGATTCGATTTGGAATTACGAATACCCGGAATTGCGCGTCATGTGCGAGTTCGAGGGGGATGTGGGTCAACCGCCGGCCGAGCCGATTTCGGCACGTTGGGTGTTTGTCGGAAATCTGCCCAGCTACGCGCGCGGCCTGCGGATCCTGCCCGACGCCGACGGCCGCGACGGGCTGTTGGATCTGTGTACCTTCAAAGGAGGCTCGATCTGGAACGGCCTCCGCTATCTCAGCGGTGTGATGCTTGGTCAGCACCAGGGCTGGGAAGACTGCACCACCGGGCGCGTCCGGGGCTTGCGGATCGAGGCCGTTTCTGGGGAAGTGCCGTTCCAGATGGACGGGGACCCGGGCGGGGTGCTGCCGGTCGAGATCCGCGTGCTGCCCAACCGGCTGACGCTCGTCGTACCCCGCTCGTACTCGCCACCGAACCGCTCGGACGCGGCCGGGGCCCGCGATGCGCCGGCAGCGACCTCGCCGCCTGGCGATGCAGCCGGAACGGAATCCGGTTAGCCGGATGACTCGTCCGGTGTGGGGCGTTGATCCCCGTTCCGTTGATCGCAGAGCAAACCGGACGTTGACGCGGTCTGGCCGGCCAAGTCTCCCACAGGCAACGTTCCCGCCACATGCCAGACGGCGCGGGGGGATGCACCGCATGACACGCGGAATGGCGAAGATCGGCTGCTGCGTGAGGAGTTGGAGACCTTCCCGCCACATGCCAGCCCGCGTGGGGGGATGCACCGCATGACACGCGGAACGGCGAAGATCGGCTGCTGCGTGAGGAGTTGGAGACCTTCGGTCAGCCGTTTCGGCGGGGTCGGAGACCCGCGCCGAGCGCTGGTTGGAGACCTGCGCCGAGCGTTGGTTGGAGACCTGCGCCGAGCGTTGGTTGGAGACCCGCGCCGAGCCGTGGTTGGAGACCTGCGCCGAGCCGTGGTGCCGCCAATTCTTCTGCGGCTGCGTTACAATGGGCGATTACCGCTGTCCCGGTTTGGATGAACGCATCTTTCTGGAAAGTCGACGCCGTGTCTGAGAATTCCCTGCCGAGCGACCCGCGGCCCGCGGAAACACCGCTCAACAACCCTGCCCAGGTGGGGCCGTATCGCTGTGGAGCGGACTGCCCGTTGCTCTTGATCGCCGGCCCCTGCGTGATCGAGAGCGAGTCACAGTTGTTGGAAATTGCCGGCACGTTGCGAACGATCGCGGCCGAGCGGCCGATTCAACTGGTGTTTAAGGCCTCATTTGACAAGGCCAACCGCACCAGCCTGAAATCCTATCGCGGTCCGGGGCTCGACGAGGGCCTGCGGATGCTGGACCGCGTGAAGATCGAGACCGGATTGCCGGTGACCACCGATATTCACGAATCGTGCCAGGCGTCACCTGTCAGTGAGGTTTGTGACCTCCTCCAGATCCCCGCTTTCCTGGCCCGGCAGACCGACCTGCTGGTGGCGGCCGCCAAAACGGGCAAAGCGGTGAACGTCAAGAAAGGGCAGTTCCTGGCTCCTTGGGATATGAAGCCGGTGATCGGCAAACTAAACAGCTCTGGCTGCCGTAACGTATTGTTGTGCGAACGCGGTACGTTTTTCGGCTACGGGCGATTGGTGAACGACATGCGAGCGTTACCGCAGATGCGATCGCTCGGCACGCCCGTTATTTTCGACGCAACGCACAGTGTGCAAGAGCCGGGGGGGTTGGGAGCAACGACCGGCGGGAACCGGGATATGGTTGAACCGTTGGCACGTGCCGCGACGGCGATTGGCGTGGACGGCTTGTTCTTCGAGACTCATCCCGATCCGGATTCGGCGCTCAGCGACGGCCCCAACACTGTACCCTTACACCAATTTGCCGACATCCTCGACCGAGTCTTGAGGATTCGCGGCGCCGTGGAGAGTTTTTCGTGAACGTGCGCAACCGTCTGATTGAAGTGGTCGAACCGCCGGCGGCCGGGCCGGCCGAAGCGTTGCCGTCAGGTCGCTGGCCGGTGCTCGGCAAGCTGGCCGTCTGGTCGTTTTGCTGCCTGACCCTCGTCTTGCTGGCCGGCTGCCCGGACTCGACGCCGCGGACGTCGCGTGGCTCGAAAGCCAGTGCCAAATCGAGCCGCCCGTCGACAAAGCACCTGAATGCCGCCATCGATTACGCGAACCGGATGGACGAATTTGAAGAGGAGCAGGCGAATGTGCAGGTGGCATACCACTTGAACCGCTGGGTCGACGAATTGGAATTGGACGAGGACTGGTCACCCGATCCGTTCACCAGCAAATTGCCGCGGTCGATCGCGGGCACCGTCGTGGACGAACTGGGCCGGCCCCAATTCTTCCTCGACGACATCAAGTCGCTGATGCAGTCGGTCTGGTGTGCGAGCATCGCCAAGTGGGTCTCGCGTCTTCCCGTCGCCGGGCCCTTGGCCGATCGCGCCCAGGCACACGCCGACGAACTCAAAGATTACGAAGTCGATCAGTTGACGGTCGCCCTGCGTCTGTTCGACTGGACCATACGCAGCGTGCAGCTCGAAGAGACCATTCCCTATCCTTTTGATCCGGTCGAACTGACGACGGGGGAGGGGGCCCGCGCGAAGCGGTTGGACCCGCCGCCCATGCGGGGTATTCCCGGCCCTGGGTACCAAACCTATCCGTGGCAGACGCTGCTTTACGGGCGCGGAGACGCGCTGGCCAGGGCGCGAGTCTTTGGGCTTTTGGCCCGCCAGCAGGGCATCGATGTCGTGATGCTCGCCTTTCCCGGTCTCACCACCCCGCCGCGTCCCCGGCCCTGGGTGCCTGCGGTCCTGATTCGTGACCAACTGTATCTGTTTGATGCCGAACTTGGTCTGGCCATTCCGGGACCGGGCGGCGAGGGGATTGCCACGCTCAGCGACGTGCAGGCCAATCCTGACCTGCTGGACGCGCTGGACGTCGGCGTCGACTACGAGTATCGAGTGAGCGGCGATGAGCTGAAGTCGGTCCTGGCGATGATCGATGCTTCTGCCCAGGATTTCTCGCGCCGCATGCAATTGGTCCAGGAGAACCTGACCGGTGACAACCGGTTGGTGCTGACTGTTGATGCCACAGGGTTGGCGGAACGTCTGCAGAAGTGTGCGGGCCTGGAAGATGTCCTGCTGTGGCCGATTTCCTATGAGACGACCTGGTACCAGACGGCCGTCCATGAGCCGAAGTACGTCGATCAACTGAAGTCCCAGATCTACGTCGAGGCGATCCGGGCCGAAGAGAGCGGGCAGGAAATGAAGCATAGCAACGCGGTGGATGAGTACTTTATCTTCACCATCCGCAGCGGCCTGGTGCGGGCTCGGCATCTTCATTTTCGCAACCAGTTGGACAACGTTGGTGACGAAAAGGGCGCCAAGATGTTGTACCTGGAGGCACGCGTACCCAATGCACAGCTCGCCGAACTGGCAACGTCCGAGGTCGTGCAGGCCCGCTTCGGTTTACAGCGAGAGCAGGGCGAGCGGGAGGTCTACTTCCAGGGCCGGCTGGCGATCACCAAGCTGATGGTGGCCAACAGCAAGATGCATTCCAGCTACTGGTTGGGGCTGGCCCAGTATGACGATGGTCGTCCCCAGGCGGCCGTCGAGTGGTTCGCTCGACGCACCCTGGAAGCCTACCCCAACGGACCCTGGACAGGCGGTGCACGGTATAACCTGGGGCGGACTTACGAAGCGCTGGGGGACGTCGAGCTGGCTCGCGAACAGTACCTCTTGGACGAATCACCGCAGCAACACGGGAATCGCTTGCGTGCCCGTTACCTGGCCAGGCTTTCCACCGAGCCTTGATTGCCTCCGCTGCCGGGCTCTGTTGCCGCCGCGGTGCCTCGGGCACAGCAGGACCGGCGTTCGCCGCCCCGGCCCACAGGTCAAGCAGTGCACGATGCATGTCGGCGTCACGCACCGCCGACGCTCTGGCTCGCGACGGAACGCAGGCAGGCCGGCAGTTCCTCCTGGCTATTTCCAGGCGAATGCCTGACCGGTCAGGCGTTCATAGGCCTCGATGTACTTGTCGCGTGTGCGGGCGATGATCTCGTCGGGCAGCAGCGGGGGCGGGCTGTTCTTATCCCAGTCGGTGGCGCTGAGCCAGTCGCGCACGAACTGCTTGTCGAACGAGGGCTGGCTGCGGCCCGGGGCATACTGGTCGGCGGGCCAGAACCGAGAACTGTCCGGCGTAAGCACTTCGTCGATCAGGATCACATTGCCTTCAAATCGTCCCCACTCGAACTTGGTGTCCGCGATGATGATTCCCCGCTCCAAGGCGTACGCGGCGCCGCGCTGGTAGGTGTCGAGGCTGCGGTCGCGAAGGTCGGCCGCCGTCTCCGCCCCGATCAGCTCGACCATCCGCGCGAACGAAATGTTGACGTCGTGGCCTTCGTCTTCTTTCGTTGCCGGCGTGAAGATCGGCGTTTCCAGCTTGGCGCCCTGAGTGAGCCCCGGCGGCAATTCGACCCCACACACCGAGCCGGTGGCCTGGTAGTCTTTCCAACCGGATCCGTCCAGGTAGCCGCGGACGACACACTCGATCGGAACGACTTCGCATTTGCGAACGAGCATGCTGCGGCCGCGGAGGGCTTCCAGGTCCGCCGATGCAGGCAGGTCCGCGCCGGCCAGTTCGAGCGACAGCAGGTGATTGGGCATGCCAAGCAGGTCAAACCAGAACGCGCTGAGTTGCGTCAGCACGCGTCCTTTGTCGGGAATGCCGGACGGCAGGACCCAGTCGTAGGCACTGATGCGGTCGGTGCTGACCATCAACAGTCGGTCGTCCAGTTCGTAAATATCACGCACCTTGCCGCGGCGGACGGGCGTTTCTTCCAGCGATGTTTCCAGGAGTGGCGTTCTCATGGTCCTTCCTTGCGATTGCAGACCCGCGGGGCGCCATGGGCGATCTCGAACACCCGGCGGCATGCCGATGGACCAGGTTGGCGGCGGCCCACGTCGGCGGCGCACCCACCACGGCAGCCCGGCGGTGGTGATAATAGCAACTTCGTTCCCCGTTCGCCTAGCTGTGGGCAGGAAACAGGGATCCGTCGGCCGTTCCTTGCGGGCCACCGATCGGTTCGGCGGCTGCGATCGGGCGCGTCCGACCGGCAGGGGCAAAAAAAATGGGTGCCATTGCTGGCACCCATGGAGTCGATTGGGCTGGCGATGCGCTTAGCTCTTGAACAGATCGGCCGCCAATTCGAGCGTGCCCAGGTCGTTCGTTTCGTCGCCTTGGATGGTGACTTCAAAACGTCCCTTTCTCCAGGTCTCTGCTTTCCCACCCACGTTCGCCTTGGAGATCATCCCGGCCGTCTCATGCCAGACCTGAAACGTCCACGTGCCTGCGGGCAAGTTGGGGATCTCGAACTCGCCGTTCGCATCGCTGATGACGGCATACGGCGTGTCCTGGATGACCAGCCAGCCGCGCATCCAGGGGTGAATCGAGCAACTGACACCTGCCGGCCGTCGCTCCATGCTCACGAACGTGTGCTCGATCTCGGCACCGGACGGCAGCGTCTGGTTGAAGGCCGGATTGTCGACGGAGTCAATCTTCGTATTGTGTCCGACCGGGTCAGAGTTCTTGATCAACAATGTCTGGTTAGGTTGCAGGAACAGCACGTGCGGCTCGAAGCGACACTTGTCGTTGTCGATCACGATCGGAGTCGAGGCGGCTTCCGCGTACGACTCGTGCGGCTCCGGCGCCTTGTCGCCGCGGCCGATATAGAGATGGACGACGACGTTGGCGATGCCCTTGTTCTCCGCATTGACGACCACCGACTCGTCAACCAGATTGTGTTTGCCGCAGAATTCCTGATCCTTGGTCACCTGCAATGCGGCCGGGTTGGGCAGGGTGCCGTCCAGCACAAATTTTCCCTTCAGCGTGCCCCAACCCTCTTTGACTTCAACCGGTGCCGCCGGCGCGTCGGCTGCCGGTTCGCTGCTGTCGCTGCTCGCCGGCGTCGACGAAGCAGACGAAGACGAACTTGGTGTACTCGAGGACGAACTGGACGTCGCTGATCCCGAATCGCCGCCGCACCCGAGGGTGAACATCAGGTAGCCGCCGAGTGCGAGGGTCATCAGTCGCCTTAAAGTCATTTTCCTTCTCCGAATCGATCAAAGTTATGTGTGTTGGGTCGTGCCGCGTTGGCGGGCAACGAGCAATTAAGGAATGGTAGAGAACGGCCCCGGAATTGCAAAGACCGTGCCTGAAAAAGCGAGCGGGATTGTGTGGCTGCAAAACGACGGCCGGCGGCTCACTCGGATCGGGCGCGCGTCAGCAGGCACGATCGCTGTCGCCTCGAACGTTGGTCGGCATCAGGTTGCCGGTTCGGACCCTGAATCGGGCGTCCAGGCGGGCAAGCCGCGTCGCGTGCTCCCAGAATGGGTGCGACATTCCGTCTTTGGCGACCAGTTTCAGTATGTGCAATTACGCGCGCTTGTGCGTTCACGCACGGCGTTAGGTTGAGGCGGGTTCGCTCCCCAGGGGCCGCGCCGGTCTTGGATCACGCGGGATCACAGAACCGACCGCGTATTGCCGACGACGAGGCACGTTGACAAGTCGAGCTTGAACGGTATTTTCAACTGCCGTGGAAGACGTTGCCGTCTTGGTTGGTTGATTCAGCGTCCCATCTGTGTCAGGTCAAATCGTTTACGAAGTGAGGTTGCCGGCAGGGTCAGCTTGCGGATCGATGTGCATGGCGATCGATTCCGGCACTGCGAACGCGGCGAGCAGACAGGATGACAGGCAACATTCGAGTTGAGTGTCTCGTCGGCAATGCGAAGGTTCCACTGCCAGGTGCAGGGTGGCCGGTGCGACGTTGTGATGCTGCCGCGATGCGGCCCTGTTGAGTCATTCGTATAACCGTTGAGTCCTCTAACCGTTGAGTTCTCCGTTAACCGTCGCCGGCAACTGACAATCGAAATTGGATACGGGTCACGCAATGCGAAATATGGTCAGAGTGTTAGGTTGTGGGGGGCACGCACCGTACGGTCGTGTTGCGGCAGCGACCAGCGGGAACGAACCGGGACTTGGCACACCGGGTCTTGGCACCTTGCCTTGTTGCGGGCGGCCGTGCCACGTTCGGCCCGGGCAAGCGTTCATGGTGTTGGGGCTGGCGTTGGTTGCCGGGTTGGTCGGTTGTACGCGAGAGGCTCCACCGGCGTTCGTCAAAGGTGAGTCGCTTGACGCGCTGCCCGCATCGCATCAGTCGCAGATCACTGAGGAGCTCGCCAAGCTCTTTGGGACCCCGGTCAACCCGCACTTGCCGGTCGTCCGCGACGAGGATGAGGAAGAGGGCACGGAGGCGGCTGCCGTGGATCCGGCCGAGGCGGCCGCCGAGCGGTTGGCGAATGCTCGCTTGAAGCACGGGGCCGCTGTTTACCTCCGCCGCTGTGCCGGTTGCCACGGTGTGAGCGGAGATGGCAAGGGTGAGGCGGCCGCCTACCTCCAGCCGAAGCCTCGCAACTACCGGCAGGGCGTGTTCAAGTTTACGTCGACGCCTTACGGTGCCAAGCCGAACCGCAAAGATCTCTACCGCGTCATCCGCCGCGGTGCCAAGGGGACGTCCATGCCGGCATTTCCCTTCCTCCCGGACGAGGACCTGGATGCGGTGGTCGACTACGTGATCTTGCTCAGCACGCGCGGCGAACTGGAGCAGGCGGTGGCCCGGATCGCCGAGTTCGACTACGAGGAAGACGAGGAGATCGAGTCGGTCGAATTTGCCGAGGAACTGGCCCGGATCCAGCAGACCTGGGCCAACGCCGAGTTTCAGGAAGTGCTGCCGGTGACCGCGCAGCCGAAGTACAGTGACGAATCGATCCTGGCGGGCCGCAAGGCGTTTCTCAGCCGTGGCTGCTCCAAGTGCCACGGCGAGAATGCCGAAGGGCAGACGGATTGGCTGAGCAGCAAGTTTCTCTCCGCACAGGAGGCGCTGCCGGAGGCCGAACGCGTCAAGGTAAATTACGACGCCTGGGGCGAGGTCGCGCCTGCCGCCGATCTGACCGCCGGGATGCTGCACGGCGGACGTCGCCCGATCGACATCTATCGGCGGATCTACACCGGAATCAACGGGACTCCGATGCCGGCCTTCGAGCAGGCCTTGGCGGAAGAGCCGGAAACGTTTTGGAACCTGGTGCATTACGTTCAGAGTGTCGTGGAGCGGCGCCATGTGGAAGGGCTCGACCAGGTCAAGGCGCCGGCTGCCGCACAGCCCGCCGACACAGAGGGGGAAGGCTCATGACGGCAAGCAACGTGGAAACGAAGAAGCAAGAACTGGCCGAGCTGCGCGAGCGGATCGCTCAGTTGGAACGAGAGATCGAGACGCCGGCCGAACGCTGGCAGCCGACCGAGTTTTACACGGCATACTATGCAATGGCGGGGCTGGTGCTGGGCATGTTCGGTGCCGTAACGAGCCTCTCGTTCAACGTCGTGGGATCCGCCCTGGTGGGGCAGTACCCGTTGCGGTTGATCCAGGTCTATCTGACGTTCCCGTTAGGCGAGCGTGCCTTGGAGCTCGAAGGGGGGATGACCCTGACGCTCGGTTGCTGCCTGTACATCGGGACCGGGATGGCGTTGGGTTCGATCTTTCATACCCTCTTGGTGCGGGCTACCGGGAACTCCGGCTTGGGCTTTCGCCTGATTGTGGCCACCGCGCTGGCCGCCGGGATGTGGCTGGTGCACTTCTATCTGATTCTGGCCTGGTTACAGCCCATGATGTTTGGGGGCGCCTGGATTGTTGAGCAGATTCCCTGGTGGATCGGCTTGGTGACGCACCTGATCTACGGGTGGACGCTGGCGCTGATCTATCCCCTGGGACTATACGTGCCTTACCGCCGACAAACGGAGCAAGCATGAGTTCGGTATCGACGACTGAAGATCTTCCTCGGCATGCGGACCTGGTCGAAGAGCGGCTTGTACGGTGGTACTTTTTCGCCGCCCTGGCCTATCTGGCGATCTCCATGACCGGTGGCATCCTGATGGCCTTGCAGTTGATCCACTGGAACCCGTTGAACGGGATCGAGTGGCTGTCGGCGGGGAGGTGGCGGATGATCCACACCAATGCGGTGGCCTACGGGTTTATCGCCAACGCCTTTCTGGGTGTGCTGCATTGGTCGGTTCCCCGGTTGACCCTGCAACGCGTCCTCAGCCAGAAGCTCTCTTATTTCATCTTCATTGCCTGGCAACTGGTCGTGCTGAGCACGGCCGCGGGGATCATTTTTGGTCCGACACTCCAAGCGGCGGAATGGGTTGCTTCGCTGAGCGAGAGCCTGCACATCCCGATGGGCCTGGGTGCTCAGGGCGTCGAATGGGGTGAGACACCCTTCTGGATCGACCCCGTCGCCCTGATCGGCCTGGCCTTGGTCGCGGCCAACTTCCTCACACCCATCGCCCGCTCGAAAGGGGCGATGTACGTCACGCTCTGGTATTTCATGGCGGCCTTCATCTGGACGTTTCTGACCTACGCCATGGGGAACTTCTTGCCCGAGTACAGCCTGGCGGGAACCAGTGCCGGGGCGGTGGGTGGATTGTTCATTCACGACCTGGTCGGTCTGTTTGTCACGCCGATCGGCTGGGGCACCATGTACTACATCGTGCCGATCATCTTGCAGAAGCCAATCTGGAGCCACGGCCTGTCGCTGGTCGGCTTCTGGGGATTGGCATTCTTCTATCCGCTCCAGGGGATTCACCATTTCCTTTACACGCCGATTCCCATGTTCCTCCAGTACGGAGCGATCATTTCCACGATCGCCGTGGAGTTTGTCGTCGCCACGGTCATTATCAACTTCATGGGCACGCTCTGGGGAGACGGACGCAAGGTGGTTTCCAACCTCCCCATCCGCTGGTTCTACACCGGGATGATCTTTTACTTCATCACCTGCTTCCAATGTGCCCTGCAGGTTACGCTGACCTTCCAAAAACTGATTCACTTCACGGATTGGGTGGTCGGCCACGCCCACCTGGTGATGTTCGGCGTGTTCAGCATGTGGATCTTCGGGATGATGACCTATCTCTTCCCGATTCTGTTGGGCCGGCCATGGTACAGCCGCAAGCTGCTGGAGTGGCACTTCTGGCTGTCCGCTGCCGGGGTCTTCATCATGTTCCTGGACCTCGGCCTGGCAGGTGTATTTCAGGGATATTACTGGTCGTCGTTGCAGCCTTGGGATGTCTCGGTGACCGGATCGCAACCGTTTTGGATCACGCGGATGTTTGCCGGCCTGATGATCGCCGGCGGCTTCCTTTGTTTTTTGTGGAATCTCATCCGCACGGCACGTGGACGATCCGCGGAATCTTCGCAACCGGCTTCCGCGCCGGCCACAGGAGCGTAGTTCGACCCATGTTTGAAAGTAAAGCGGGAATCTTTTTCATCGCCGGGGTTGGCTTTTTCGGCTTCGCCTTCCTCTCCAATGCCGTGGTCCCGATCTTGATGTACAAGGATCTGCCCGAGACCACGGCCGAGGAGGTCGTTAATGCCAATGTGCTCTACCAATTCAAGGAACTGAGCCGCCGGTACCCGGACACGTTCGAGAGCGCGTTTGGCGAGCCGACCGAGGAACACTGCGCGGACGCCTTGCGGTTAGGCCGCCAGATCTACATCGGCGAAGGCTGCTGGCACTGCCACAGCCAATTCGTGCGTCCCGTCTCCAACGATTCCAAGCGATTCGGGGCCGTATCGGAGACCTGGGAGTACCAGAACGAATTGCAGCGTCCAGTGATGTTCGGCACGCGCCGCGTCGGCCCCGACCTGTCTCGGGAAGGTGGACGGCGCGGAAGCGACTGGCATGCGGTCCACTTCTACCGACCGAAAATGGTTTCGCCCGATTCGCCGATGCCCGAGTACCCCTGGCTGTTTGACGGTACGCCCGACCAACCCAACAAGCGCGGGCTGGCACTGATCACCTACATGCAGTGGCTAGGCTCGTGGCACGAGACCTATCCTTACTACGAAGAGCTGGACGCGTTGGAATACGAATAGACGGGCATTCCCACGCCGGGGCCTCGAGACCACCTGCCGATGCGAGCTAACTCCATGCATGACAATTCCAAGCCGGCCGGTCACACCGGCAGCCGTTTGAAATCTTCCATCCTGGTGATCATGTCGATCTTGATCCTGGTCCCCAGCATGGCCGGTTTTGTAATGAAATTTCTGGAGTTCATCCGCACTTTTCGCGACAGCACCGATGGGGCCTTCGCAATCACGCCGATGCTGAACTACCTGCTGGCCAGCCTGGGCTTCTTTTCGCTCTTGATCTGGGCCGCCGCGAACGGCATGTTTCGCGATATCGAGCAACCTAAGCTCACCATGCTGGAGAACGACACCAAGCTGAACGCGGAACGGGCCGCGTCGCGCCGCTAACCGACTTCGCAACACACAGTCAGGCCGAGGTACACTCGTGGAATCACAGGAATCGTCCGCTGAACGGGAACATCAACACCACCATTACACGGGTAACCGGATCCCCTGGTACGTGCGGTTGATGTGGCTGGGGTTCTGGGTCTTCGCGATCGCCTACACGATTCGCTTCCTGTTTCCGGCGGTTCGAGTCGAGTTGTTTGAGCAGCCATGACTGCCGAGACTCCCGAGTCGGGCTGTGCCTATTGCGGGCTGCCCGTGGCGGAGGCGGCCGGTCGGACCGGAGTGCCGGCCGAGGGTGCGCAGCGGTGGTATTGTTGCTATGGGTGTCGCGTGGCGGACGCGATTACCTCGGACGGTAATGGCCAGCAGCGTGTTCAGCACGCGTTGACCCGGTTGGGGCTGGCCATCTTCTTTGCCATGAACGTGATGGTCTTCACGCTGGCCCTCTGGTCTTGGGACGTCTACCGCGATGATCCGCTTGTCTCTCCCCAAGCGGACGCGTTGTTCTCGCTGTTCCGGTATCTCAGTCTCTTGCTGGCATCGGTTGTCGTGGTCATGCTGGGCGGGCCCCTATTGGATGATTCGTTAGGCAAGCTGCGGCGAGGTTATCTGTCGACCGACCTGTTGATCGTGGTGGGAGTCGTGGCCGCCCTGCTTTATTCCGTCGTCTCGTTGTTGCGAGGCACGGGCCATACGTACTTCGAAGTCGCCTGCATGGTGCTGGTCGGTGTCACGCTCGGCCGCTGGCTGGAAGCCATGGGGAAGGAACGGACGACCCGCGCTCTCCGTGCGCTGGAACGCTTGCTGCCGGAATTCGTCGACCGCGTGCGGCTCCGATCCGGCGATCGGCTCGCCGAGGAACGCGTGCCGCTGGACGACGTCCGGACGGGAGACTGGTTGCGCATTCGGCCCGGACAGCGGCTGGCGACCGACGGGACCATTCGCCGCGGCCGGGCCGCCGTCGATCAGCGGATTGTCACCGGCGAGAGCCTGTCGGCGGTCAAGGAGACAGGCGATCACGTCTTCGCCGGGTCGCTTAATTTGGACGGCGACTTGCTGCTCGAAGTGACCGCGGCGCCGCGGCGTGGTGCCCTGGCGCGGATCGTCGAGGCCGTTGCCGAAGCGACGCAGGCCAAGGGCCGGATGGAGTCGGCGGCCGACCGGATCGCCCATTGGTTCTTACCCGCCGTGATCGGCATCGCCTTGCTGACGTTGATTGCTCACGGCGTCGGCGAGGGCCTGGGTAGCGGACTGATGGCCGCCCTGGCGGTTCTCTTGATTGCCTGTCCCTGTGCCCTGGGCATCGCCACCCCACTGGCGATTTGGGCCGCCATGGGGCGGGCGAGCGAAGCCGGCGTGCTGTTTCGCCATGGCGATGCGATCGAGCGGTTGGCGGCGACGAAGGTGGTCTGTTTCGACAAGACCGGCACGCTCACGGACGGCGCGGCCACCGTCTGCGATTTCGCCGTCGACGACTCGACATCCGGCGACGTCCTGCTGGCCCGGGCATGTGCGCTGGCATCCTCGTCGGACCACGAGTGCTCCGCAGCGATTCGCCGGTACGTCGCCGAGCATTCCGGCGACCCCGACATCCCGTTCCAGCCCGACGTAGAAGTCAGGCCGGGGCGCGGATTGATCGCGACGGACGACGCGGGCGGTCCGCCCTGGATGTTGGGGAATCCGGCACTGATGAACGAAGAAGGCGTCACCTTCTCGCACACCATGCGGCAGGCGCTGGAACGATGGTACACGGAAGGTAAGCCGCTGACGTGCGTTGCCTGGGGAGGCCGCGTCCGCGGCATGTTCGCCTTTGCCGAGCGAATGCGGGCGGGCGCAGGGTCGGCGCTGAGGACGTTGCGGCAGGACGGTTTGCAGGTTGTCGTGTTGACCGGAGATCATGCTGCTCGGGGCGCCCGGCTGGCCGAGGATCTCGGCGTTCGCGTCGAGGCGGGCTTGTTGCCGGAAGAGAAGTTGGACGCCATTCGGCGACTGCGTGCCGAATTCGGGGCGGTTGCCATGGTTGGTGACGGCATCAACGACGCACCTGCACTGGCCGAAGCGGATGCCGGCCTGGCGCTCGGTTGCGGTGCCGATGTGAGTCGTGAAGCGGCAGATCTCTGCTTGCTGGGCAATGAGTTGTCGAACATACGCTGGACCATTCGCCTGGCCCGGCGGACGGTCACGACGATTCGCCAGAACCTGTTCTGGGCGTTCGCCTATAATGGCGTCGGCATCGGGTTGGCGACGATGGGTTGGCTGAATCCGATCTGGGCGGCCGTGGCGATGGTCGGGAGCAGTCTGCTGGTGATTTGGAATTCGCTACGCTTGATGAGCATCCCCGGCGCGATGGATCCGGCTGCAGGGGTCGCCCCACTGGATTCAGCGTCGTTTGTGCCGCGAGAAGCCGAGTTGATAAATTCATGACCGAACTGCCGCTGGTTTTGATCGCTGGTGTGTTGGGCTCGTCACATTGCCTGGGGATGTGCGGACCGTTTGCGCTGGCATTAGGCGCCGATGCCCGTGGGCCGGCGTCAAACCTGGGAAGGCAACTTGTTTACAGCATCGGCCGCATCTTTACGTACACGACCTGCGGGGCAGTTGCCGGTTATGGCGGCCACTATCTTCACGAACATGTGCCGGCGCTGGTCAACGTGGCGGCATTGCTGGCCGTGGTGGCCGGCGCTTTGCTGCTCTATCAAGGTCTGCTGGCAGCGCGCGTGATCCGCCGCCGCGTACCGAGCAACCCGCATTCGCTTTGCTCCGGCGAGTTCCTCCGCACGTTTCTCCAGTCGCCGGGCTGGCGGAATGTATTTCTGGCCGGACTCTTCACCGGTATGTTGCCGTGCGGTTTGGTGTACGGCTTTCTGGCGCTGGCGGCCAGTTCCGGGGACTTCTTGTGGGGCGCCGCGATCATGGCCGTCTTCGGCGTGGGAACCGTGCCGGTCATGGTGCTGGCCGGCTGTGGGGGTGCGATGCTCAGCCTGACCGCCCGCAAACACCTCTTCCGTCTCGCCGCTTGGTGCGTCGTCCTCACCGGGGTCGTTTCGATTGCCCGCGGAATGGGATTTCTCGAGGTCTTCGGCGGTTCAGGTTGCCCGATGTGCCAGTGATTACGCGTCGTGGTGCGCGCGGCGGGTTCTTGTTGTGCGCGGCGTGCTAGGCGCTGTGCGGCGCGCTGTGCGCTGCGCGGCGCGCTGTGCGCTGCGCGGCGCGCTGTGCGCGGGTCTCCGACCCCGCACATTGCCGGACCGTAGGTCTCCTCCGCAGGTCGCCAGCACTGGTGCGAATTGATGCGCGTTGATGCGAATTGATGCGCTGACGGATCGCGGAAGGAGACCTTCGGTCGGCGGTTACGGCGGGGTCGGAGACCCGCGCCGAGCAGATGGAGACCCGCGCCGAGCAGATTAAGCCCCGCGCCGAGCAGAAGGAGCCCCGCGCCGAGCAGATTAAGCCCCGCGCCGAGCAGAAGGAGCCCCGCGCCGAATGCACATGACCCGCGCTGACCACACTCGTCGCGCAGCATGCAGTTGTCGTACCGATTTCGGATGGCCGAATGGCCCCGACTTCGGTCGACAGGCCGGTGGGCCTGCGAGGCGTGCGTTGGGGCGACCGGCATGGTACAACTCCGCCAGGAAGTCTCGGCGGCCGAGTGGCATCGGATCGGGTGCGGGTGAGCCCGATCGACGAACCTTGGCAAACGATCGCTTCGAGGCGTCGACACGTTGGTCTGGCAGGGGAGAATCGGGATGCGTCAAGATCGATCCCAACGGTCCATACGGCGTGCGCGTCACCGCCGGGGGCGATTTGAGTGGTTGGAGCCCCGGCGGGTTCTCTCGTCGATCACGGGTTTCAAGTGGCACGACTTGAACGGCAACGGGGTGCGCGACACGGACCTGCTGTCCGGCGAACGCCCGGCGGTCGTTTTCGTCGTCGATGTCTCCAGCAGTACGAACAGTTCGTTTGGCGGCAGCGCGGTCGGCAACGTCAATGGCGACTCACGCAGCGACACCATTCTAGACGCCGAACTGGCCGGTTTTCTGGCCCTCAACCAGCGGCTCGTCGACCTCGGATTCGGTGACATTGCCGATGTGGCGATCACGGTGTTCGGGACCCGCGCCGCGGGGCTCGACATGAACCCGTTGGCCGACGGCGTTCAGCTCGCAACGTCGCCCTTGGCGGACACGGACAGCAATGGCATCCGGGACGTCGAAGACGTGCTGCGCACGATTCGCGTCGGCCACCAGGGAATCGGCAGTTCGACCAGCTTTGATGAGGGACTCAGCACGACCATTGACACGCTCAACAGCTTGGGGACGATCCGTGGCGAAGGGAATATGGTCTTCCTTTCGGACGGGGCGAACAACGGGGGACCGTTCCTGGATGAAGTGGACACGCTGCGGGACGCGGCCGTGAACCTGCGGGCGTTTGGCGTCGGTACCGGATCCAGCCTGACGCAGCTCAGGCAGATCGATCCCCGGGCCGCCATCTTCACGTCGACCGACGAGCTGCTGAACATCTTCAGCGGCGGAGCCAACAACGACGGTGTGACCTTCACCGAACCAGGCGTCGCAAACTGGACGATCTTCCTCGACACCAACAACAACGGCCTACTTGATAGTGACGAACTGAGCACGACGACGGACGCGCAGGGCGATTATGCCTTCAACGGACTGGCGAATGGCGAGTACACGGTAGCCGAGCAACCACGGGACGGTTGGATCCAGGTGTTTCCCGGGGCTGCCGCGAGCGGCCGCCACGCGGTCACGATCAGCGACGGTGAGCCGGTGGATCGAATTCACTTTGGCAACCAACAGCGGTTCTCTGTCAGTGGCGTCGTCTACCACGATCGCAACCGCAGCGCATCGCTTGACCTCGCCGATCCGGCGTTGGCCGGCTGGACCGTGTTCCTGGACACGAACGCCGATGCGGCGCACCAGGCGGGCGAGCCGATTGCCACGACCGACGCTCGGGGCATCTATCGGTTCGATGATCTCGAGCGGGGTGACTACGTGGTTCGCGTCGCTGTCCGCGAGGGTTGGGATCCGCTCGATCCTGATGACGCCGCCCGCGCCGTGTCGCTGACGGGGACGTCGGACGTCAGCGGCATCAACTTTGGCCTGGCCGAGCCGCCGGCGCCGCGCGTGATTTCTGTCCAACCCGGCGTCCAAGCGGCCATTGGCAGCGGCGTCCAGCACGTTCGGATCGAATTCGACGGGACCCTCGATCCGGCCACCCGTTGGGCTCCCAGTTTTGGATTGCTAGCCAGCGGTGGCGACCGGCGGTTTAGCGAAGGCAATGAAATCGAGATTCCCATCGACGACGTCGTGTGGTCCGAAGTCGACCACACCGTAACGCTGGAACTGGCGGCCTTTCTGCCCCGTGACAGCTACCGGCTGACTGTCCTGGACGACGTGATGAATCCCTACGGAGCGCGGCTGGACGGCGACTTGCGGGGCCAACTCCCCAGCGGTGATGGTGAAGACGGCGGCGACTTTGTTTCGTACTTCCACGTCACCAACGCGCCGCCGGTGGCCGCCCCCCAGGAGCTGTCGACCCTGCAAACCGATCCGCTCGTCATTCAGCTCGACGGCAGCGACGCCGAGGGCGATGCATTGCAGTTTCGGGTCGTTTTCGGGCCGGGGCACGGCACGTTGACGCCGGGTGCGACTTCCGCCGACTGGACGTACACCCCCGATCCGCTCTACCAAGGCCGGGATACGATTTCGTTTGTGGCGAGTGACGGGACGGCGGAAGGGCTGCCTGCCGATATTGTCATCTCCGTGGCGGCCGCGCCGACCGACTTGCATCCATTGACGTTTTCCGTCAGCGAGCCCAGCGGCGCATTCGGGCTCGGCGACTCCATCACCCTGCAATGGAGCGGCCGCAATGAAGGACCTGGTTCGACGATCGACTGGTCGCCTGACTGGTCCGACGCGATCTACCTGTCTCGCGACGGAGTGCTCGACGAGGACGATGTGCTGGTCGGTTCCTGGGACGCTCACCTGCCGGCATTGGCCGCGGGTGGATCGTACGCTGCCGAGCTAACGCTGGAATTGCCGGTCGAACCCGAGTGGTCGGGAAGTGCATTCTTGATTGTCGACGTCGATGTGTCGCATCGTCAGCTCGATACGGATTTCGAGAACAACCAGTTGGCGATGCCGATCCAGTTGACGCCGGGTGTGGAACTGGTGGATCCCTACGTGGGGAAGTTTGTTGACGGCCGCACGCCGATCTCGATCGGCTGGCGGGACATCGCGTCAGACTTTTCGGGAGAGGTCCGACTGTTCATCGATATGGACTCAGATCCGACCAACCAGCTCAACCACCAGGTGTTGGTCACCGGCCTGAACGAGGATACCGACGGTGCCGCAGGCGACCGCCGCAACGTGCGACTGCCGACGTTGTCGCCCGGCACGTACTACCTGTTCGCCGCCCTGCTCGAACCGGACACGGCTAACATCTGGTACAGCGATCCGCTCCCCGTGCGGATGGTCGACATCGCCTATGCCGACCCCGAATCGCTGCAGGACGCGGTCGGTGGATCGGCGTATGAGGTGCGGGAAGTCGAGCTGGGCCGCGTGGGAGATGAGTTTCTGTATCGCGTTCGCACCAACTACAACCCGCAGGCCCGCGGCGGCGACCTCTATCTCAACGTCGACGGCTCCTTCGAAACGGGAACCGGGACAATCATGGGCATCGCGGTCAACGATCGCACGACGAGCTCCGGGGCGCGCGTGACGGCCGGCAATCTGTATCGGGGTGCCACCTTCGACCAGGGCCTTGTCGTCGAGGAGCACCCGACGTTCATTCGCGACCCGGGAACCGAGGTGACGGGCCAATCGGTGATGCAGGTCACCGCGACGCCGGCACGGGACTGGGACTACGAAATCAACGGGTCGTTCGCGCTGGCGGCCGTTGACCCCACGGGCAATGCCTCACTGGAATTGGCCTGGGCCATGTACTGCGGCAACGATCTGGGCGTGACGCGCACCGAAGACCCGCCCACGGCGCCTGACCTGACGGGCGAGCGATTTCAGGTGATCGGCGACACGCCCGACCAGATCCATCAGTGGGGTGATACGATCACGGTTGACCTGGCGATCGCCAACATCGGCAACGGGGACGCCACCGCATCGCAGGTTTCAATCTTCCTGTCCGAGGATGGCGAAATCACGCCGGATGACACGGTCCTGCGAGCGAACCTCGGCGTCCCGCCAATCCAGGCCGGCGAGCTGTACGCCGTTCCGGTCGTCGTCACGCTGCCGGCGACGCCACCGGCGGACTTCGAGACGACCTGCGGCGTGACCATCGGGATGATCGTGGACGTCCAGGCCCAGGTTGCCGAGTCGGATGAGACCAACAACCGAAACATGGGCGAAGGGCGTGATCTGGCGCGGACCGTGATTGGCGGGCTGCTGGAAGACGAGGGGATTGACGTCTGGTACGCCACCAAGAGCCCGAATTCGAGCCAACTGGAGTCGCAAGCGGTGACCTGGACGGTTTGCATCGGCGTGGCCGGCCCCCATTCGCTCCGCATTCACATCGACTCGGCGGCCGACCCAGGGAACGCGGGTGCGAGCTGGAGTCTGGGCGCGGGGAGCGATTCCGCCGGACCGCAAGTCAACATCGAGAACGTCTACCTGGGGGCGGGGCAGCGATCGGTCCCGTTAAGCACGGCAGGGTTCGCCGACCTGGGGCGCTTGGAGACCGGCACCCATCGCTTCACGATCGACGCTTTCCACGTGCCGGCGCGGGGGATTGTCGAGGAGGTCGATCTTCGTCTTTACCACGAGTCCAATCTGTTGGGGACTCACGAAATCGAGCGTCACGACGCGCTGTTTATTGCCGATCACGCGCGGAATGACAGCTACGACGCGTTGGCCGCGCGGTACGCGCCGATTCTGCACTTCACGCACGGCGAACGGTTTCATCAACCGTACGATGCGGCCGCGGTTTACACTCGTTACGCCGATCGCGATGTTCGCTCGCAGGGCAGCCGGAACGACGCCTTGAACTTGGGCGATTTCGCGCCGGGCGGTGCGAATCCGGGTCTTGGTTCGGCCGTCGTCCATGCCGCCGTCTTGCCCGGCCAGGCTTTGGGTGACCCCGCCTACGCCAACCAGCTTGCGATCAATTACTACGTTCACTATCCCCGCAGCGATTGGCAGGAGACCGGGGGCGGCACCAACACACACGAAGGAGACTGGGAAGGCGTGACCCTGTTCTTTCAGTGGGAGAATGGAGACTGGCAGCCCTACCAAATGGCCTTCGCTCAACATATCCGCTTCGGATCGTCGCCCGGTGGGGTGACCGTCCCCTGGGATCGGCTCAACCGTCTTCTGGATGCCGACGGCCGGCAGGGGGACCGCACGCATGTGTTTGTGGGATTGGGAGGTCACGCGACCTACCCGGGCCCGGGCGAGACGCAGTGGGCTTTTGATTCGGAAGTGCACAACGGAGATTTTGCCGCGGCGCAAGGGCGGGAAACCGATCGCAACGTCCAGGTCGACCTGTTGAACCGGGCCGGCGACGACGACGCCCCGGAGTGGCTCCTCTATCCGGGCTACTGGGGCGTTCAGGGACTCGGCGAAGGGTGCACCTTCGGAGCGTTCGGGAGAAGCGGGCCGCGGGGGCCGATGTACTTGTCGTGCGGCTTCGATCCGGGCCAGCGGTGGCTGAATCCCTGGCAGTGGGCGGCCGGATTTCATCGGCCCAACACGATCGGCTCGCTGGCCGGTGTCCCCTCAAATGTCAGCCAGCCCGATAATCTGACGCTCGTGGCAACGTCGCTTGCCACACCCAATAGCCCCGATCCGCAGGTGCGTTTCTACCACGAGACGAACGGAATCTCCGGCCTGCAGCTCGGGGTCAACGGGGACCGGTACCTTGGCGTCGACGAAGATGGGGACGACGGTTGGTCGCTGGTCGTGTCGACGGCGGACCTCGCCAACGGCGCGCACACCTACTATGCGAGTGCATCGGAGGCGGGCGTGACCGTTTTGGGCGAGGTTCTCCGCGAGCCGACCTTGATTGGCCCCTATGCGATGGCCCCCATCACGGCGATCGGGCAGCCACCGGTCGCGGACAACGATCAGTTCGCCGTTGACGAGGATGAGGCGCTGGAGATCACATGGGACCAGTTGTTTGCAAACGACAGTGATCCCGACTCGCCGTACGGCGAATGGGTGATCAGCGAAGTCGGGGCGGAGGTGGGGGGAGTCGCTTCCATCGACGCCGCCGCTCGCCGCGTGTCGTTTGTTCCCGAGCTCGATTATCACGGCACGGCACGGTTCGAGTACACGCTGTTCGATGGGCTTGGCAGCACGAACACGGCCACGGTGACCGTTGATGTGGCCGCGGTCAACGACCCACCCCGCGCTCTGGAAGTGGTTGTCGCCCCGGTTCGCGAAAACCAAGGGGGCATCGTGGGGACGGTGCAGTTCTACGATCCGGACGGGGGCGATGAGCATCGGTTTACTGTTTCGGACGACCGGTTTGAGGTTGTCGACGGGCAACTGGCTTTGGCGCCGGACAGGACGCTGGACTACGAAGAGGCGGTCAGCCTGACCTTCGAGATCGAAGTGTTTGACGACGGCCGTCCGCCGCTGTCGACCGTCCGTTCGGTGACCGTCGACGTAATTGATGTCAATGAGTCGGAGCCGGCGGTCGACGATCAGGAATTCGAAATCATCGAAGGGAGTTCGGCGCCGCAGGTGGTGGGCCAGGTGGCTGCCAGCGACGCCGATCATCGTCAGACGCTGACGTACGCCTTGGCGGGCGACGGGCCATTCGTGATCGACGCCCAGTCCGGCCTGATTACCGTGGCGGGCGAGGAACCCCTGGATGCAGAGACGGAGAATCGCTACGAATTGAGCGTGACGGTGACCGACAGCGGAGTGCCGCCGCTGGAGACGGAGGCGACGCTGGTCGTAACCATCGGCGACGTCAACGAGTTCGCGCCCGCGATTCCCACGCAGACGCTGCATGTGGCAGAGAACGCTTCCGCCGCCCACGTCGTGGGGACGGTTAACGTGATCGATGACGACGCGGCGCCCGATTTCCACTTTGAAATCGTCGGAGCGAACCCGGACGGAGCGTTTGCCATTGATCCCGTGACCGGTGAGATTACGGTCGCCAACCCGCTACCGTTGGACTTCGAGCGGCGAGCATCGGTGACGCCCATTGTGCGGGTGACGGACCGTGTGGCGCCGGTCCAGTCGATCGATGGATTCGTCACGATCGTGATCGACGACGTGAACGAGTTTACACCGACGATGGATGATCAGGCGTTCTCTGTGGCGGAGAATTTTCCCAGCGGAATTTCCTTGGGGACCCTGCAAGCCGGCGACCAGGATCGGCTTTCCACCTTGCGCTACACCATCCTCGCCAGCACTGCGCCCGGCATCGAAGTCGACGCAGTGACCGGTGATCTGACCGTGGCAGAGAACGCCAGTCTGGACCATGAGGCGATTGACCGGTATGTGTTGACGGTGGAAGTTGCCGATAGCGGCACGCCGCCGCGGATGGCGGTCGCCGAGGTGACGGTCGATGTTCGCGACGTGAACGAATTTGCCCCGACCCTGGTACCGCAGAGTTTTTCACTTGAGGAAAACAGTCCGGCAGAGACGATGGTCGGACGGGTCGAGGCGTCGGATGGCGATATACGGCAAACGCTGGCCTTCGAGGCGATTGGGGGAGACACCGGCTTGCTGGAGGTGGATCGCCAGACCGGCGACCTTCGGTTCGTCGGTCAGCAGGCGCTGGACTTCGAAACGCTGGCCGACCCCAACCTGCACTTGCTGGTGAGGGTCAGCGACAGCGCTTCCCAACAGCGGAGTACGTCGGCGCAGATGACCGTTCGCGTCGGCGACGTGAACGAGCGTCCCGTGCTGGTAGAGAGCCTGGTCGACCAGACCTCGCATGCCTATGTGCCGCTCGGTTTCGCACTGCCGTTCGGGGCGTTCCGTGATGAGGATGCCGGCGATGTGTTGACGATTCGTGCCGAGCTGACTGACGGGAGTCCGTTGCCCGGCTGGTTGCGGTTCGACGCGCCGACGATGGCCTTCACCGGCAACCCGACCGACGCCGAAGCCGGCACCTGGGGAGTGCGCGTCGTGGCCGAGGACCTGGGCCAGCCGCCGTTGTCCGCCGCGGACACGTTCGAGCTCGCCGTCGTGGCCGCGACCTGGCAAAACCCGGTCAACGTGATGGATGTCAACCAGGACGGGTTCGTGACACCGAATGACGTGTTGGTCGTCATCAATGAGATCAACCACCCTGGGTCGTCGGATGCGTCGGGTCGGCTGCTCGACACCTATCTCCCCGATCAGCCGCGTTACGACGTGAACAACGACGGCTTCGCCACTCCGCGCGACATCCTGATCGTGATCAATTTCCTCAACGGCGCGGGTGGGGAGGGTGAATCCGCCCTGGCGGTGGGGGTGACGTTGACGTCGCTTGAACCGACGGCGGCGGCTCGCCATGGCCAGAACGAGCTTGCCTCGAACGGGGTGACGCCGACACTTCGCTGGTCGGTGGCAGCCGGCGACGGGCACTGGCCGATCCCGACGTCAGCACCCGATCTGGTCCGCCAGGCGGGGCGCACGCCTGCTGCGGCGGGGCGGGATGCCGCCGAGCGGCTCGAGGACGCCCTCCGATCGTTGGATTCAGTCCTGCTGCTGTTAGCCGAGGATGTTGCCCAGGCCATCTCGGACCGGCAATAGCCCGAATCATTCATGACCGGATAACGGTTCAGGGCAAGTCACTGCTTCGCAGTCGTTTGCAGCAACCGATCATTCTGGCACCTCCAAGTCGGCTCGTTGCGAATTCCGGTTGCGCGAATCGTCGTCCTGCAAAGCAACGGCCTGCGAATGCTGGCTGTCGAGCATCCGCAGTTGGATTCGGCTGATCAGATTGTCGCACTGGCGTTGGAAGATCGAGAACGTGGTGTCTCCGCGGAGTTCTTCGTCGGTAAATTCACGGAGGGCCTTGATCTTGATGGCCGTTACATCGTGGAGAAACTGCTTCAGCCGGTTCGCATCGGTGCATTTGGCCAACTCCAGTTCGATCTGCAGCGTCTTCTGCAACAGGTAATCGAGGTGATCTTTTTGCTTGGCGAACTGTTGTGCCTGTTCACGGCGGATCGCTTTTCTCCACCGTTGAGAGATCAGGTAGCAGAGGGCGGCCAGGGCCAACAGCAGCTCTTTCCCGGCGGCCAGGGATTCGAGCACCGTGGCCATGTAGCCCAGTTGATCGGCCGGATGAAAGTAGGCATGGGCGATCGGGTGCAGGCGAGTTGAGACCCAGGAAGGCGCGTCGTCGCGCGCGATGAGGCTGGGAAACTCGATGGGCAGGCTGTCTTCGTAGACGGCGCCAAGGGCCGCGTTGACGACGCGCGGATCGGTTGCCCCGGAGGTGACGAGGTACGCTGTGGTGGCGAGCGTCGTGACGGACTGGCGGGGAATGGGAGGATTCTGGGCGTACAGGCCTTTGGGAACGTCGATCGTCCGCAAGAAGGGATCCGCCATTTCAATCGCCGGCCCGATATCGATGGACAGGATGCGGTATCGCCGCTGACGGAGCACTTCGATCAACCTGGGATGCTGAATCCCGGTGGTGACGATGGCGCCTTCCAGCGGCGAATCCTCCTTCAGCAACTCGCTGAACGAAAGGTCGTTGAATTGCAGCTCGTCGGCGTCGATGCCGTAGTAGGCCAGCAGCTTCCTGGCCGTGAGCCGTTCGCCGGACCCCTCCAAGCCCAGGGCGATCTTGCGACCCGCCAGATCGTAAATGGTCTCGATGTCCGAGTCGGTTCGCACGATCACATGGACAAACTCGGGATAGAGGGGGGCCACGGTGGTCAGGCGTTGCAGCGGTACACTGCCGCCCTGCACGATGGCCAGGTAAGCAGCATCCTTCTTCCCGGATGCATCGGCTGCGATCAACCGGTCGAAATTGTCTTTCGAGCCGGCCGTTGCTTCGACCCGGACCTCCATTTCACCGTCGAGCCGCCGTTGGATCGATGGTTGGACGGCCTGTCCCAGTTTGTAATACTCGCCGCCCTGATCCCCCGTCAGCAAGATCAGCTCAGACGAGAGGCGTGGCCAGGTGGCGTACCAGACCAGAATCGAGCCGACAAAGACGACCACCATCAGTGCGGTCATCCAGGATCTGATGGTTGATGTCTTGAGCATGTCGTCGAACTGCTGCCGTTGGCCGCTCCCGAAACCGATCCGCGCCGCGTACGCATGTCACAACGAGAAGTCCTAACAAGAGTCTATTCCAACGGTGAGGGACGAGAAATACGGGCCGGCTGCAGCGGCCTACGATCCGGGAGCTTGCACCATGAGCATCGCCGCCGCGAATCCGATCCCCAGAAGATTGAACAGGACCACCATCAGGCCCACACCAAACAGGGTTCGCTGCCCGTCATTCCATTGCCGCTTCTTGCCGTCGGCGGCGCGGAAAAACCGGCCTGCGATGACACCGCAGACCCAAGTCCAGTGGAGCATGACATGCAGGAGAACGGCTCCGCCGAATAGGCAAAGCGTCCAGAACTGTAATTCCAGCCATTGGTCGTAGGAAGCGCCCCACAGCGACCAGCCGGCGGCCAGCGTCCCTGGCGGAAAGACAAACCGGATCGCGAATGTGAGCCAGAGGGTCGCCAAAAACAATACCAGCAAAACGACGTCGACCCAAAAATTCAGCAGCGTCCGCGACATGGTTAATACTCAATTCGTGGTTGGAATTCCCTGCAGGGATGGCAAGTGCAAATCGAGTGCCCGGCCGGATTGCTGCCCGGCAGCCCTGACCGGCGATGCCCACCGCCGATGGATTGCGCGAATTCGCTCGCCTGTGCGTCCCTGCACGCCGGTTCGGTCTTCCCCAGCGGCTGTCACCCCAGTTGAACTCGCCCTGCCGCTCGTACGTCGCTACATTGTTGGTGCCCAGTTGATTGCTGACAACTACCGGATGACACCATGGCTGACCTCTATCCGCTCCGTTTTACGCCAATTTTTCGACGGTACCTCTGGGGCGGGCGACGGCTGGAAACCAGGTTGTTCAAGTCGTTGCCCCCCGGCGATGACTATGCGGAGAGCTGGGAGGTGGTCGACCACGGTCAGGATCAGTCGGTTGTCCGTGCGGGACCGCTGGCCGGAACGACGTTGCGCCGGCTCGTACAACAGCATGGGCCCGACCTGCTGGGTCGGCATCAGCCGCTCGAACAGTTTCCGCTGCTCTTCAAGTTTCTCGATGCCCATCGCAACCTCTCCGTGCAGGTTCATCCCAATGACCGGCAGGCGGCCCGGCAAACGCCTCCCGACCTGGGGAAGACCGAAGCGTGGGTCATCTTGCATGCCGAACCCGGGAGCACGATCTACGCCGGCCTCAAGCGAGGTTTCGACCGCGCCGCCTTCGCTCGCGAAGTGGACCGGGGAACCACCGAGCTCTGTTTGCATTCGTTCCAGCCGCGGGTCGGAGATTGCCTGTTCATTCCGGCCGGAACCGTCCACGCCCTCGGGGCTGGACTGGTCGTCGCGGAGATTCAGCAGGCGAGCGACACCACGTTTCGGATCTTTGACTGGAATCGAGTCGGGGCGGACGGGCAGCCGCGTCAACTTCATATCGAACAGGCACTCGACGTCATCGATTTCGACCAGGGACCGGTCGCTCCGCAGCAGCCGGCTCCTACCGACCGCCCTGACGTCGAGCGGCTGGTGGCCTGCGACAAATTCATCCTCGATCGGTGGGATCTCGCCAGGCAAGGCCTGGCCGATACCGTCGCCCAGGGCCCAGGTTCCTCGGCCCCGCCAAATTCAGCAACGGTCGGCATCGGCGGGGATCAGCGGTGTCACCTGGTAGCAGTGCTGTCAGGATCGGTTACGTTTCCCGGCGATCCTGTCGAGCGACCGGTGACGGCGGGCGAGATCTGTCTACTGCCCTCTGTCTGCGGACGGACGGAGATTGGGGCAAGCGACCAGACGGTGCTCCTTGATATCTACTTGCCCTGAACATCCACTGAGCGGTTGCGATGACGGTTGAATCCGCCTGTTGCCGAATCCGGGATGCGCCTACAATCCGGCCGCGAATCAGAACGGGTGGCCCGACCGCGAGAGGCCTGCTCAAAACCAGCCATCAACAACGTTTGAATCCGGCGAACCGAGGCAGCCGTTCTTTCGCCATTCCGCAGGTCATGACGTCATGCGGTCTGTACTTGACTCGTCGCCCGGAGACGTTCCGGCGATTGGTCATGCTCCTCCTTGTCAGTCCTTTGCAAAAGGAATTCCCTGCCGTGGCGAGAATGCTTGAACTCATAGCGGCCACGATGCTGCTGGTCCACGCGTCAGGGTGTGGCTACACCCGCAGTTGGTGGGCACCGCAAGGGACCATCAAACAGCGACAGATGGAGGCTTCGATTTTCGATCCCTACGCCGAGCCGGATGTTGGGCCCGAGGTCGTCGGTTCACGCCCTCGTGATTTTCAGAAGCCCTTTGCGGAACCGGTCCGCAACAGTCGTCCCGCGAATGCCGGCTGGGGACGTTGATCAGGCGGGCCGAACGGTTCCCGGCAGGCGGCCCTGGATCGCGTATGGCAAAGGGTGCCGGGGCCGAGCAGCTAACGTGCCCGCTGTTGGGGGCCGTGGCGGACGGTTATCATGAGGGCCGTGTCGACGTTCCCTCTTTTTCCCACGGTCGATCATGTCGCGGCGACGCCACGCTCAGCCAGCTCACGATGATCCGGACCAAGGTCTGGACCGGCTACAAAAGATTCTGGCGGCGGCCGGGATTGGCAGTCGGCGCGAATGCGAAGCCCTGATCACCGCAGGGCGGGTTGAGGTGGACGGTGAATTCGTGACGGAATTGGGCCGCAAGGTCGATCCCACGGCCCATCGCATTCAAGTCGATGGCGTGACCCTGCCGAAGCCCAGACGGGTCTACTTCGCCTTGAACAAACCGGTGGGCGTGGTCTCCACAAACTCTGACCCTGATGGTCGCCCGCGCGTCATCGACCTGATCAATTCTAACGAGCGGCTCTATCCGGTAGGTCGGCTGGACCGGACCAGCGAAGGATTGATTCTGGTCACCAACGACGGGGAACTGGCGAATCGTCTGACCCATCCGCGCTTCGGGGTCGAGAAGGTCTATCGAGTGCGGGTGGTTGGCAGTCCGGCAGCGGAGGACTTGGCCAAGATTCGCAAGGGAATTTACTTGTCGGACGGTTTGGCCCGCGTTTCCTCGATCCGCACCAAACGCCGATTCAAGCAGAGTACGGAACTGGAGATTGTCCTCCAGGAAGGCCTGAATCGCGAGATCCGCCGCCTGCTCGCTCGGATTGGCCACAAGGTCGTGCAGCTCAAGCGGATCGCCATCGGGCCGATTCGGTTGGGGACGATGCCGGTCGGCGCGCACCGGATGTTGGGGCGTGACGAGGTGCAGGCGTTGCGGCGCGCGACCCGACGCCGCAAGAAGTCAGGCGAGACTGCCGAGCGATCTGGCGGGAGGCGCTCCGGTCGGAGCGGAGTGGCGCCGGCGGGCGGCAAAGCGGACGCGAAGGCTGGGGAGTCTCGAGGTGGAGGGCGGCCATCACGGTCGCGGGCTGACGCCGACGCGGAATCCGACCAACCCCGCCGCCGCAAGTCGGGCTCGTCAGCCCTCGGCGGCTACACGCGGCCGACGAAGAATTCGGCCGGACGTGCCAGGTTGAGCGGATCAAATGCGGCAGGTCGGACAACCGCTCGGCCGGACAAGAAAGCGGTCAAGAAAAAAGCGGCAAAGAAGAAGACGGTCAGGAAGAAGACGGCCAGGACGAAGGCGACGGATAAGCCGGCCGGCACCGTCGGTGGCAAGAAGTCGGGTACGAAGTCCACGCGCCCCCCCAAGCCTCGCACCGGTAAGAAACCGGCCGGCCGTCCCGGTTCGAAGGCAGGAAAGAAGAAGCCCGCAGGAAAGAAGAAGTCAGGTAGGAAACGCCGTTAATGAGCAATCCGCTGCACGCCAGGCATTACGCGGACCGAGCGGTCCAGCAGACCGTCGAAGTTGTCGAAAACGTGAAACTGGCGGTTGATACATACCGCGTTCGCTTTCGCTGCCCGGACATGGCCCAACGAATTGTCCCCGGGCAATTCCTGATGCTCAAGCTGTCCGACTTGACCGACCCACTCATCGGTCGACCGCTGGCCCTCTACGACACCGCCGCTAGTGGGGCCGGAGCGGGTGATGTTGATGCGGTGGACGTCGTTTACCTCGTGAAGGGAAAGTTGACGAGTCGCTTGGCCGGCTTTCGTCCAGGACAGCGGCTCGATGTGTGGGGGCCGCTCGGCAACGGGTTCGCTCAGCAGGCCACCGACCACCTGATCATGGTTGCCGGCGGGATCGGGCAGACGCCCTTCGTCGCGCTGGCCAACGAGGCACTCGGCCGGAGGCGTTACGGCGACATGACACGAGAAGTGGCCCGCGCTGGACGGGTCACCTTGTGCTACGGTGCCCGCCGCGCAGATTTGTTGGCCGGCATCGAGGACTTCGAACGGGCCGGGGTCGACGTCAAGATCGCCACCGATGACGGTTCGCGCGGTTATCACGGACTTGTGACGGACCTGCTCAAGCAGACGCTCGACGAAGCGGGCGAAGATCGGCGGATCGTCTGCTGCGGGCCCGAGCCGATGATGGAAGCGGTGGCCGGAGTGGCTGCCGGGTCGGGTACGGCTTGCCAGGTTTCCTTGGAAACACCGATGGCCTGTGGCATCGGGATCTGCTTCACCTGCGTCGCGAAGATTCGCGATATCGACGGTGAATGGGACTACAAACGGACCTGCGTCGATGGCCCGGTCTTTGATGCGGCGTCGATCGTGTGGTGACGGGACGAGGCCTTAAGGTGGGGGGCAGCCGGGTGACGCCTGCGAAGGTCGGATCAGCGTTGCTGTTCGGCTAACTTGACCGCCAACAGGTCGAGCTGGCTTTTGAGGTCGGCCAATAACAGATGGGGCCCGGCACCGGCCGCGAGATGCGAATGAAATGCGTTCGGCAGCCCGGCGTTACGCGCAGCCAGACGTGTCGTCTCCTGGCGGAGTTCGACGAGCCTCGCATCCAGATCGTCCAGCGATTCCGTCGTGTCCTTGTCGGAACGTCGCATGCGATCGAGCTGCCAGACCAGGCCGACCAGTACGCCGGCCTGTCCCGCGAGGGCCAGAGAGAGGCCAATCGGCCAGAGGCCCGGGGCATCCATCAGGTACGACCAACCCAGCAGCACGGCCCCGCCGGCGAACACCAGCAGGCCTGCCTCACTCACGACGCGCGCGGTCTGAACGGGCTGGCGAGCCTCCGCCGCGCATCGCCCGCTCCTCGGGACGACCGTCGCCGGTCCCGCCGCGGCGCGCGCGGCACACGTGCCGACGTCCCCCGCCGGCTGCCCGTCGCCAGAATTACCGGCCGTGGCATGACCGGAATGGGCCGTGTCGGTCCGGCAAATCCCCAGCAGTTGCACCATCCGGTCTGCCGCCCGTAAGTCCTCCTCCAGTTCCCACGGGTTCCAGGGATCGATCGCATGCGGCGATGCCGGGGACCCGTGGGCAGGTGCCCGAGGCCGGTCGTCGAGCGGTGTTGGAGGGGAGTCGGTTGCCGGATCCGTCGTCGTTCGGTCCGCTCGAGACGAACCTGCCGCGGCCAGGTTTCCATGGCACCGCGCGCAGCGGACGGTTGCGTCGTCACTCGACGCAACGGCCGGCACATCCTGTTGGCAACTGCGACACCACATGAACTTGGCTCGGGGCATTGAGGACGCGGTGATGCGGTTCCTAGGTCCGCTGCGTCGTCAGATAGTATCGTCGCCCCGCTCGTCGAACTGTGCCCGATTTCGAGAACTTCGCCGGCAGACAGCCCCCGGTGGCGTGGGGCTAGCATTGCCAGCACGTTCGTCCGTCATGCGCCGCATGACCTGCGACATGCGGGGGTAGGTCATGCTGTGCATGACGGAATGCGGGTCAAGCGGGGGTAGGTCATGCTGTGCATGACGGAATGCGGGCCAAGCGGGGGTAGGTCATGCTGTGCATGACGGAATGCGGGTCAAGCTCAGGCAGGTGATACGAAGCTTCACGCCTCGGCCGCCGCCTCTTCCGCGGCTGCCTCTTCGCCAGACGTCTCTTCGCCCGCCGGTTCCTCGTCGGCGGCCGCCTTCTGTTCCAGCTTCAGTTCCAGGTTGCGATCGTCGCCCCGGAGCCAGCGAACCAGCATATCCAGCTCGTGATGGGTGAGCAGATTGAGGGCCGGATTATCTTTGTGCTCGGCATAGGCCGGCATGCGATCGTTGCTGTCCTCGTAGTAGAACCGTTCGGCCATGGGGTTGGAGATAAACTGGTACAGCCAGTCATACGATCCGTAGTCGGTCAGGTCCGGAGCCGAGCCAAGGTCGCCCAGGTCATGGAACTTGTGGCAATCGGTGCAGGCCTGCGAATCGACGGCGATTTCCAGTGCTTCAACGCCCTTGTCCAGGGTGCCGTCCTGGCGGGCTTTGGCGACCGACTCTTGCCGCCAGATCAAATCGGCTTCCGCCGAAAGCGCCTCGGAGATCTGCTGCAGAGCCTGCTTCCCTGCGGCGTCCAGGTCGACCAGTTCCGATTCGACGAAGTCGGCTGCCATCATTCCGGTTTTGTGTTTGGTCAGGCCGAAGACCTCGTCGCTGACAATTCGCTCGGGTTCCAGAAATCGCATGAACCAGTCGGGCGTCGCGAAGCCGTACAGGTTCGGTGCCGCATAAGGCGTCTCACCGTCCCAGTCAGCGGGTGCTGCGGGGCCGGCAATGCCCTCGCCGTTTTCGTCCAGGTAGCTATGGCAACTGGCACAGCTACGCTGAAAAATGCGCGGTCCTTGGATTTCGGGATCATTCTGCACGAGTCCGACGGAGGCGCCGGTGCGCGGGATGCCGTAGAAATCGATCAGTTCATGAATTCGTTCGGATTCGTGATGTGCTTGGGCCTGGGCGGCGTGGAACTTCTCGGCCGCATCGACCCGTTCCTTCCAGAGCGCGTACTCGGGTGAGTTTTCGTCGGCCGGCGGTTGTTCGGCGTACCAGTGATCGTAGTTGTCGTGTTCGATCGCTTCGTAGGTCAGGTAACCGGCGCCGATCACCAGCACCAGCATGACGACCACGTTGACGACGTGACCGAAACGGATCTTGGCGATCAACGGCAGTGCGAACAGGAAGGCCATCACGAGACTGGGGACGACGATCGCTCCGACGAATTCCGACTTGAACTTCTTCAACAGTTGGAAGAGGAACAGGAAGTACCATTCGGGACGGGCCGCGCCGTACGATTCGGTTGGTTCCGCGGGCGGTCCGAGTTCCGCTTCGCGCCAGATAGCCAGCCCCAGGGCGGCGATCAGGAGAAACAGGCAGCCCACCGCATCCTTGAAGACCTGCTTCGGCCAGAAGTATTCGTCGGGCCGTTTGGGCGAACTCTTCGCTGTGATGCCGTGTTTGCGGAACATGGCCAGGTGAAGCCCCAGCACGATGGCCAGCAGGGCCGGGAGCACGCCGGCGTGCATGGCGAAGAACCGGGTCAGGGTGGCGTGTCCGTACTGGCTGCCGCCAACCGCCAGCTTCTGCAGTTGTTCGCCGCCGGGCGGCAGAGCCATGAGTTCCGTGGCGACTTTCGTTGCCCAGTAGCCTTTTTGATCCCAGGGCAGGAGATAGCCGGTCAGGCCCAGTCCGAGGACCAGCAGCATGAGGACCAGTCCCAGCCAGTAGTTGATTTCCCGCGGGGCCACGTAAGCTCGGCAGACCACGACCTGGACCAGGTGCAGCGGCAGCAAGACGACCATGAACTGGGCCATGTAGTGATGGACGCCGCGGAGGAGGAAGCCGCCCTGCATCCCGTACGTGATGTGATACACACTTTCCCAGGCGTTCTGACTTCCGGGGCTGTAGGCCATCCAGAGAAAGATCCCGGTAATCGCCTGCGTCACAAAGGCAAAGACCAGCATGCTGCCCGTGATATAGATCCACCGCGACCCGCCGGGAATGTTTTCGTACATGCCCTCATGCGCGAGTGCTCGATATCCGGTGCGGTCGTCGAGCCAGTCGCTGAGCTTCGCGAAAATCGCTTTCATGATTTGGGCTTCTTCTCGTGTTTGCCGGTATAGAAATTCTGAAATTTGACCCAGACTTCCTGGTCCTCTTTCAATCGCTGAGAATCGACTTCCAGGGAATCCAGGGGGCGGGGGCTAGGGTTCGTGCGACCGGAATCGCTGACCAGTTTGGAGCCGTCCAGGGCAAAGGCACTGTTGTGGCAAGGGCAATGAAAGGCGGTGCCGACACACGAGACACTGCAGCCGGCGTGCGGGCAGGTCGCGTTGAAGACCCGAACTTCGTCGTTGGCCAGACGCTGTACAAAGACGGCGCCGATCGGCTGATCGGGAATGTAGTTCCAGGCGTCTTGCTTGTCGGCAATTACCGGGAACCGCTGTGGCTCGCCGTCGACCTCCAACGCCCCCAGCGACGAGATGCGAATCAAGTCGTCATCGCCCCCTCCGGCATCCGCGTACAACCGGGGCTTCTTTTTGCTGCCGAAGAGGGGATCCAGGAAGCTGACGAGCCCGACGAGGAGGGGAACGAGTCCGACCAGGCCGCCGATGATCAGCGAACCCATTTCAAACACAAAATTGCGGCGAGGCTCCGTATCCGGATCGCCCGTCGCGACGTCATCCGCCGCTGGTTCGTCCGGGACTGACGATTGGTTCGAGTCCATCGCAATAACTCCACGCTTGCGGATTGAGAATTTTGGGGAACGGGAAGTAGATGCGCCGGGCGAGTCCTCGCGCTGCGGCGAGCCCGGGCCAAGGTAGGCAGTGGAAGGCGGGCGGGGTTGGGTGGCGTGATTATCGCATGGCCGAGCGCACAACGTCAAGAACGCGGCGCTGCGCGTCTTCCAGGGAGCCCTCCACGAACGCGCCCGCGGCCGCTTTGTGGCCGCCGCCGTTGAAGTTCGCTGCAATCGTGTTGCACTGGAGATCGCAACGACTGCGAAAACTGATTTTCACGCCCCCCGACTGTTGCTCCACAAAGATCACCGCGAACTCGGTATTCTTGATGGCGAGCGCCAGGTTAATCGCGTCCTCCGTGTCGCTCGGCAAGGCCCCGGTCTGCGCGAAGTCCTCCTTCCGGACAAATGTGTGCTGGAGCCTGCCATCCAGTTCGCTTTCGATCCGTGAAAGGATCAGGCCCCGCAGGCGGACCCGCCCGGCCGTGTCCTGTTCGTACAATTCGCGGTAGATGTCGGTCGGCCGGGCGCCCGCATCAACCACCTTGGCGATCACGCGGTACGTCTCGCTGGTCGTCGAGCCGAAGCGGAACCAGCCGGTGTCGGTGGCGATCGCCGCAAAGACGGGCATCGCCGCCTCCGGTGTGAGCTCCACGCCCAAGTGCTCCGCCGCTTCGACCACCAAGCGGCCCGTCGCCTCGGCGGTCGTGTTCTTGAACAGCTCCGCCCCCAGGTCGTCCTCGCCGACATGGTGGTCCACAATGATTTTTCTGGCCCTGGTTGCGCGAATCACCTCTCCCATCGGCCCCAACTGGGCCCAGGCGCTGGTATCCAACACCATCATGACATCCACGTCGAGCAACTCGTCGAGCTGGACGTCGGTGCCCAGGACCTGAATTCTCTTCTGGGGGTCAATAAAAGCCAAGTTAGGCGGCGTCGGGTGCCCGTTGACAATCATGACCTCTTTGCCGAGCGCCTCCAGAACACGGCACATTCCGAGTTCGCTGCCCAAGGCGTCGCAGTCGGGCCGGATGTGGCTGGTCAGCAGAAAACGTTGGCTGGATTTGACAAGGTCAACGAAGCGGGGCCAGTCGATTGTCATGGGAATTTGCCGTCGGCGAAAAGTGGTGTGGATGGAGAAAATCGAGTCAGCCGCGGGCCGCCTGCGGAGGTGGACGAAATCGCACGTCGCCAGCCCCCCGCGTCTTGGTCGCTGTCCGCCGGCCGGCAACAGGCCACGACTCCCAGGACACGTTCCGTTGACCCGCGCAAGGCGACGACCGTGGCTGCGGTCACGTGCATCCGTCCTCAGGCGGCGATGCCGTCACCTGTCGAGCGGCCTCGACATCGCACGCGAGTTGCGCTGTTAGCTGATCGACCGAATCGAAGGGTCGAATGTCGCGTAGGCGCCGGAGAAAGTCAACCTCCAGCGGTTGCCCGTAGAGCGACCCCTGGTAACCGATCAGGTGAACTTCCACCTTGAGTCCTGCTTCTCCGAAGGTCGGATTCGGTCCGATGTTGACCGCGGCCGGCCATGCGGCTGCGGGAAGAACGGCCCGGCACGCGTATACCCCCTCAGCCGGAAGCAGGGTGTCGATGGCGTCGACGTTGGCGGTTGGAAACCCGATCTTGGCACCTCGTCCGGCGCCGTGCGTCACCATGCCTCGGATCCGATAGGGGCGGGTCAACAGCGTGTTGGCCGCGGCCACGTCGCCGGCGGCGATCAGACTGCGGACGCGGCTGCTGGAGACGTACTCGCCCGCCTCCTGGAGGGGCGTGACGACTTGCAGGCGGATCTCCGCATCGCGGCAGAATTCGGACAGCAGACCAATGTCACCGGCACGTCGGCGGCCGAAAAAGAAGTTGGGGCCCTCCACCATGGCTCGAGCATCCAGTTTCTCCCGCACGATCTGCGCGAAGAAGGCGCCTGGTTCGAGCGCCAGGAGCGCGGCGTCGGTTGGGTAGACGACCATCGAATCCACGCCCAGTTCTGCCAGCAGGTCGGCTTTGCGGTCGGTCCAGGTGAGCGGCGGCGGCACCTTGTCCGGTCGCAGCAACCGCACCGGGTGCGGGTCGAAGGTGAACACCACGGCGGGTCCGTCGACTTCCCTGGCCAACGTCACCAGCTCCTTGATGATCCGTGCGTGACCCCGGTGAACGCCATCGAAATTGCCGATCGTGACGGCACCACCTCGACAGGCGGAGGTCTCGAAATTCAGCGAACGGACGAGTTCCACGGCATCAGCTTTCGAGTTGCAGGAAGGCGGCCGGCAAATGCTCCAGGAGATCGACGACGGTCAGCGAGACGGTCCCCAGTTGGCGAGCGGCCAGGTCGCCCGCCAGACCGTGCACGTGGGCCGCCAGCCTCGCGGCGTCAAACGCCGGCAACTGTTGACAGATCAGGGCCGTGATGATGCCGGTCAGCACGTCCCCGCTCCCCCCGGTGGCCATGCCCGGATTGCCCGTGGTGTTATGCGTGGACTGCTGTCCGTCGGTCACCAACGTCCGTGATCCCTTGAGGCAGATGACCAGCTTGTGGGCAGCCGCCATCATCGCGGCTCGCAGTTCGTGTTCCTCGCGAGGTAACGCCTCCACCTTGGCCAGCTTGCGGAACTCACCCACGTGAGGCGTCAGAATCCGCGTGCCGCCAGGTTCCGCCAGCACCTCAGGCTGTTCCGACAACGCGTGAAGTGCGTCGGCGTCGAAGACGATCGGCTGCGGCAGAACCTGATACATCCAGGTCACCAGGCCGGTGACTTGTGGGGACCGCCCCAACCCCGGACCGCAGCCGATGCAGGTTGCTCGGGAGGCCAACGCTGCGAGCGTGTCTTTGGCGGCCACCGTCAGCCGGCCTTGGGGATCGCAGGCCAGCGGTGCCGTCATATACGCGGGATGGAATCCGGCCACGGTTTCCAGGCAGCAGTCGGCGACACCCAGCGTGACCGTGCCGGCGCCGCTGCGGAGGGCGGCCATGCCGGAGAGGGCGATGGCACCCGCCATCCCGCGCGACCCGCCGACCAACAGGGCTCGGCCAAAGTCGCCCTTATGACTATCGGTCGCCCGTGGCCCGAGCCCCGGCAGATCCGACGTCGTCTCTTGCTCGGTCATGACCTCTCGTTCCGCCGTTGTCCGCGTCTGGCGATCATGCCGGCCACGTAACCGCCCTTGAATCCCGCGTCGATGTTGACCACCGTGACATTCGCGGCGCAGCTATTCAGCATCCCGAGCAGTGCCGTGATGCCTCCCAGGTTGGCCCCGTAGCCGACGCTGGTGGGGACCGCGATGACCGGACAATCGACAAAGCCCCCCACGATGCTCGGCAAGGCCCCCTCCATGCCGGCGACCACGACCACCGCATCAGCGTCGCGCAGATCGTCCAGCCTGGCGGGCAGGCGGTGCGGTCCGGCGACCCCCACATCGTGCACCATGAGCGGTTCGATCCGCATCCAACGCAGGGTTTCCCGGGCCTCTTCCGCCACCGGCAGGTCACTGGTTCCCGCCGTGACAATCGTGACTTGACCGACGCCGGGGCCGTCCGAAGGGGGAGACGCCACATCCAATCGCCAGGTGCGGGCCACGGGATTGAACCGGCCGGCAGGATAGGTGGTCAGCAGTTGTTCGGCCGGTTCCTGATCCAGCCGGGTTATGAGCACGTCGGTGCCGTGATCTCGCAAGCGAGCAACGATCTGTGTCAGGTTGGCCAGATCTTTCCCTTCCCCGTAAACGACCTCAGGGTAACCGCATCGCTGCTGGCGGTCGAAATCGAGCGTAAACGGTTCCTGGGGTTCGTCTTGCATGGTCCCTATCCTATTCACCAGCGTCGAGCGACGGAAGTAGCCCCGGGGACGCCCGGTTGGCTCGTCAGGTGGCGGGGGTGGGCCTTGCCAGCGCTGCGCGGGGGAACCACAATCTGAATTCAGCGTCGGCGGCTGGCCGCGCCCCTTGCAGAGGAAACCCGGAGGATCAATCGACATGCCCAGTTGCGTACTCGCCTATTCCGGCGGCTTGGATACGTCAGTCATTCTCGGCTGGCTGCAGGATGAGGGATATACCGTGCACTGCGTGTACGTCGATCTGGGCCAGCCATGTGAGGATCGCGAAGCAATACTCGAAAAGGCGCGGCGTAACGGCGCGGCGAGCGCGAGGATCGTCGACGTGCAGGAGGAATTGTGCCGCGATTTCGCCTTTCCGGTCATGCAGTGGAATGCGAAATACGAATCGATCTACCTGCTGGGAACGTCGATCGCCCGCCCCCTGATTTCCAAGGTTTGCCTGGAAGTGGCCCGCGAAGTCGGGGCCGACGCCTATGCCCACGGCGCGACCGGCAAGGGGAATGATCAGTGCCGATTTCAGCTTGCCGCCGAAGCCCTCGATCCGAACGTGCGCGTGGTCGCACCGTGGCGGATGGACACGTTTCGGCAGGCGTTTCCGGGGCGTTCGGAGATGATCGCGTATTGCGAGGAGAAAGGGATCCCGGTTAAGGCGTCTGTCTCCAAACCGTACAGCTCGGACGAGAACTGCTTGCACATCAGCTACGAGGCGGGCGAGTTGGAGGATCTCACGGTCAATGGGGTGGAAAAGGTCGAGTTCGGGATGGGGGTTTCTCCCCAAGAGGCGCCCGACCAGGCGGAGTCGGTTTCGATTCGCTTCGAGCAGGGGGTGCCGACCCATGTCAACGGCCAGGCCTGCACCGCCCTGGAAGTGGTCAAGACGTTGAACGACATCGGCGGGCGAAACGGGGTCGGCCGGATCGACATGGTTGAGAACCGGTTTGTGGGCATGAAGAGTCGGGGTGTCTATGAAGCACCGGGCATGACCGTCCTGTACGAAGCCCACCTGCTGATCGAACAATTGGCCGTCGATCGTGACCTGATTCATTTGCGCGACCGGTTGTCCGCCGAGGTCGCCGAGATCGTCTACAACGGGTTCTGGTACACGCCCCGCTTCGACGCGCTGTTGGCCTTCAACCGGGAAACGCAAAAAACGGTTACGGGTGACGTGACCCTCAACCTGTACAAAGGGAACATGATCGTGGCCAGTCGTTCGAGCCCCAACAGTCTCTATGACGAAGGGATTGCCACGATGGAGGGCGGCGGTTCGTACAATCAGAACGACGCCGAGGGATTCCTGCGAATTCAGGGCCTGCCGTCTCGTGTTCAAGGCCGAGTGACGCCCCGCTCGTACTGATGCCAGAGGAGGGCCGCGCCGCGGCGGGCCGCCCATCGACATGTACATTTTGGAAAACCCGGTCTTGCAGCGCGAACTGCTGGTGAACCTGCGGATGCCGCGGGCGTTCATCCTGCTCTTCGTCTATCAGGCGATTCTCGCGGCACTCGTCTTTTTTGCCTGGCCCCAGGACACGCGGCTCGACCCGAACGAGAAAGAGGCTCGAGCGCTCGTCAACATGTTTTTTCTGGGGCAGTACATTCTGGCGTCGATGATGGCGCCCAGCTTCGCAGCCGGCGCGATTACCGGTGAGAAGGAACGCAAGACCTACGAGATGCTGTTAGCCAGCCCGCTCCGGCCGGTCGCCATCGTGTTCGGCAAGATGGTTGCGTCACTGACGCATATCGGGGTGCTGGTGTTTGCTTCGCTGCCGATTGTCATGCTCTGCCTCCCCTTGGGAGGCGTCTCGTTTTACGAGGTGCTGGCAGCGTACCTGGCGCTGATTGTCTCCGTGATCACCTTTGGTGCGATCAGCGTCGCCTGCAGTAGTTATTTCAAGCGGACGGCGGCGTCGTTGGCCGTTTCTTACATGCTGATCCTGCCGTTGGCGATGCTGGCCGTAATCGCCTGGTACGTGCTCCGCGACAACGGCGGCACCCGGCTCTTGTTGACCGTGACCGTCGTGCCGGTCTTGGGCGCGGCGATAACGGTCGCCCTGTTGGCCAACACCAGCGGCAGGCTGATGCATCCGCCCGACGTGGGCAGCGAAGGTCAGGAGGTGGTGGACCTCGAGCAAGAAGCCCAGGAGGCCGTCGGGCTGGTGATCCAGCGCGACCAGTTCCCCGATCGGCTGTTCGCGCCGGCGAAGAGGGAAGGCATGCTGGAAGATGGCGCCAACCCCGTCTACGACAAGGAAATTCGCAGCGAGATTTTCAGCCAGGGGACGCTGATGCTGCGCCTCGTGATCCAGGTCAGCATGGTCCTGGCGATCCCCCTGATGGCGGTTTGCCTTTACATCTGGGCGGAATACGCTGCCTGGTATATTTGCTATGCGATGGTCTTCAACATGTTGGTCGGGCCCGTCTTCTCCGCCGGCAGTGTGACCAGCGAACGCGAACGCGAGACGCTCGACCTGCTGCTGACCACCACGATTACTCCCTGGCAGATTCTCTGGGGGAAACTGGTTGCCGGGCTGCGCGTTTCCAGCGTTCTCACGATGTTTCTGCTCTGGCCCGTGCTGCTGGCTTGCGTCATGGTGCAGTCGTACTGGACGAACCTGCTGAGCATCCTCGCTTACCTGGTGATCGTGCTGCTGACCTGTTTGACCAGCGCCCACGTCGCCCTCTTCTGCTCCGTCCTGTTTCACAAGACATCCATCAGCCTGATGACGTCGTATCTGCTGATCATCTTGCTGTTCTGTGTTCCGATCGCCGTCAATTTTTTCGCAGTCGAGTTTTTCGAGGCACATCCCTTGACGGCGCACATCGAGTGGGTGGGGCTGACGAGCCCCTTTGCAGCGGCCTTCTCCGTGCCGCTCAATATGGAACTCAATCCTGACCTCGACGACATCGATTACGGCAATTGGCCCCTGTTCGGCAGCTACGTGGCATTTACCATCTGCCTGAATGTCTTTCTGCTGAGCACCATGATCTGGCTGTTCAACGTCCGCTGGCGGGTCTCCGGATAAGCGCACCCGACCGTCCCGTGCGCCACCACTCGGCCGCGGGTGAACCAGGGCCGAATGAATGTCGCCAGATTGTCGGTAGCTGCCGTTAATCGCGGCGCAATCCGATTGCTAGTCCGCATGATTCATTAGCCGTTGGGCGTTAGCCCCGGTTCCCTTGAAAGCTGAGCAGATCGGGCGCTAGCCCGTTTCGACTGCGATCTGCGGTGTCTTGAGTGAGTTCACCGCAAACGACTGAGATACAGCGACTTACCCTGAACGGTCGTTCGTTCACGGATCTCCGCGCCTAGCGTCCCAGCGGTCCGGCCAGCTTCTTCAGCATTTCGTCAAACGAGGACTCGGTGTTCTCGCGAATGACCAAGAGGTCGTCGGCGTGGAGGGCGTAGTCGAACGCTGACTGAACCCGTTTTGACTTCCGGTCGTAGCGAATATCCAATTTGTGCCGACCGCCGTCGGGTAACTGGCGGGAGAGTTGGATGTCCATCTTGCGAAATCGTTTTATCAGGCCGGTCTGCGTCAAGACCTTCTGGACGTATGGTGCGTCTTCCAGCAACATTCGGAGACGTTCGGGTTCCTTGCCTGCCTCGTGGATTTCGATGTAGCAGCTTTCTGGCTCGGCGGCGGCCGGTTCGTCAGGGGCGTTCGCGACGTTGCCGCCCGCCAGCGGCAAGGGGGCCGACGAACGGGCAGCGGCGAGAGTTGTCCTGGGCGGGGCGGTCTCGGCTGCCGCAGGTACGGGACCGGCTGCCAGCGGATCCGCCGGCGGCGGAGGTGAATCGGCCAATTCATCGATCGCCGGAAGATGCCGGGTCGGTGCGGAGAGATAACTGTCGGCGACCTCCGCGCGGAACAGGCTGCAACCTGGCGCGATCAGCAGCAATGTGGCGCAAGACAGACCGAACAGCGCGCGGGTGAAGGGGCGGCACATGGATCGAACTCCTGATAGCAATGCCGGCAGGAATCCCTCGGCATTCCCTTCCATGTGAAGGCCGCTAGCCTGGTCCCCCTAATCCCTACCACCGGCAATATCGACCTGATCGACGGCAGACTTCAGCCCAAACCGCTTGCAGAGAAAAAAATTCCGGATGATCGGGGCGATCGACGTCATGGATTAACCGGGGGCACCGACGGTGGTGTTGTTCCCGGCCAGTTTTGCCGCCCGCAGGGCTTCGTCGGCGCGGCGATAGAGGTCGTCCGCCGATTCTTCCGGAAGGGGAAAGGCGTAGCCGGCGCTGGTGGTCACCGGAACTTCATCCGCAGACGTTTCGCCGGAGGCGAGGTAGCGGCTCGTCGAGCGGCGGATGCGGTCGACAACTTGTTGGGCGCAGCCCGGATCGAGTTGAGCGAGCAACAGCCCGAACTCGTCGCCGCCCAATCTGGCGACAAAGTCCCGGTCCCGCACGCTGGCGACCAGGGCTCCAGCCACGCCGCGGAGGACGCGGTCTCCCTGGTCGTGGCCGGCGGAATCGTTGACCTGTTTGAGTTGGTCGACATCCAGGAGGGCCAGGCAGAAGGCGTTGTCCGTCGCCGCTCGCGCGTCCCAGCGGCGAGCCAGTTCGTCATCCCAGGCCCGGCGGTTGGCGACCTTCGTCAACGGATCCTCGAGTGCCAACTGCCGGTAGGTCTGTTTGAGCTGGTTCTGGGCGCCTCGATCACGCTGCAGTTGGACAATCTGATGAACCAGCAGGACACCCAGCTTCATTTCGCGGGCGGTGGCGTTTGCCGGCAAGGCAATCGAAGCGGGGCCGACGACCGGGTCCTGGGGCGCGACATCGTTTTCCGCGTCTTGGTCGGCCAGGCCGACCGTAATCAGGCCACCCGAGTAAACGGTCTCCCCGGCCGGTGCGAGGCGGGCTTGCGCCTCGTCGTCCATTTCCTGGTCCGTGACCACGACGTCGATGGGAGATTCCGCCGGGATATCGTCGAAGTTCGCGAAGCAGTGCCGGGTTGCCGTCGAGAGAACGGTCCGCCACAGTTCGCGGCGCATCGCAGATTCGGTGCGTAAGTAAATCTGTATTTGAGAGCTCATCTATCTCAATATACACGGTCGAATCGATTTCGCACGGTCCGATCATATTCGCACGGCGGAAAGTAACTTGTTGGTCTCGAAGGTCCTGATAGAATCAGGGGTGATTCGTCACAACAAGTGAGGTGGAACCACGATGGCGCGCAGCCTGATTTCGATTGACGACTTGAGCAACGACGAAATCGAAGCCATCTTTGAGTTGGCGGATCGTTTTCTTGACGAAATGGCGACGCCGGGCAAGCCCTACCGGGTCCGGGGGCGGCGGACGTTGGCCCGGGATTTCATTCTGTCCACGTTGTTTTACGAGCCGAGCACGCGGACGCGCCTCTCCTTTGAGTCCGCCATGCTGCGGCTGGGCGGGCAAGTGATCTCCTCGGCGGAAGGCTCGTCTTCGTCGGCCTCCAAGGGCGAAACGATCGCCGACACCGTGCGCGTGGTGGAGAATTATGCCGACATCATGGTGATCCGCCATGCCTGCGAAGGGGCAGCGATGGTCGCGGCGGACTACACCGATCTCCCCGTCATCAACGCCGGCGACGGGGGGCACGAGCATCCCACGCAGACACTCTGCGATCTCTACACGCTGCGGGCCGCCCATCGTCAGAAGAACAAGGGCAAAGATCTTTCCTTCAATGACGTGACGATCGAGCTGCGGGGGGATCTCAAGCACGGCCGCACGGTTCATTCGCTGGTCTACGCCCTGGCCCGCTTTGGGGCGCGGATCATCCCTTCGCACGCACCCGGCTGCGACTTGCCAAAGCACGTCACCCAACGACTGGCTCGCGACTACAACTGCCTGCTGTTGCGGAAACAGGAAATCGACGAGCTGGGCGGCGACGAAGTCAGTAGCGACGATTTTCCGGAGTTCGTTTACGTTACGCCGCAGGAGCCCCACCAGCGGACGCTCTGGACCGGTGCCGAAGCCGACGTCTGGTTCCGGCTTAGCCTGGAACAGCGGAAAGCGCTCCGTGAAATGAAGACCGTGGACTTCTTTTACGCGACCCGCTTTCAGCGAGAACGCCACGAGCCGGTCGACGGCCAGGACGCGACGGACGATTACCCGGCGATTGATGTCGAAATGCTCAAGGAAAAAAGGTATCGGCAGACACAGGTCATGCACCCACTGCCGCGCGTGGACGAACTGAGCTATGAACTCGATCAGGACCCGCGCGGCGTCTACTTCAAACAAGCCGCGTACGGGGTGCCGGTCCGCATGGCCCTGATCGCCGCGGTGCTCGAACTGTTCCCTTCGCTGCTGAAGGGAAGTGCCACGCGGCGCTACCCCATATTTTCCAACATCGAAGGCGTGCGGTGCCTGAATTCGCGTTGCGTAACTCGCGAGGTCAACGAACGACGTTACCTGGTGCCCAAGTTCGCGATTGTCGACGAGTCCCCGCTGACGTTGCGATGTGCTTACTGTGACGTGGAGTACGCGCCGCAGATCGTCAGCAGGTCGACCAAGAAGCGGTACACGGACGATCTCTCCGAGTGGCGAGAAATCTACGACCGCAACCCGAAGGATCTGGTCCTCTTCGCCAGCGAGCAAGATGCGATCGACGCCGGTCATCAACGGCAGGGCGGCAGCAAGAGTCCGCCTCCCGATCCGGTGGTGGCCGCCCCGGCCGCGAAGTAGCCGGGTTGGCTCGCCGCCGGCGGCTCGCTTATGAGACCAAGGTCGTTCAGCTTGACTCAAGTCGCAGGCAAGGGGCATCAACCACGTCCCCCACAAAGCCGTCGTTCTTTCGGGCTTCCCTAGGTCATGCGTTGCACGACATTCCTCTCCATGGACCGGAGGGCCCGATATTCCAGTTCCGCATGGCTGACATCCGCAGCCGGGAACGTTTCGACAAGGACTCCCTGCCGCATGATGCCAATCTGCGTCGCCGACTCGCGGGCATGATAAAGGTCGTGACTCGCCATCAAAACGGCGACACCTTCTTCACTCAGGAGGACTAGCAGCTTGGAAAACTCGTGAGCCGCCTGAGGGTCCAAGCCGGAAGTTGGTTCATCCAGCAGTAACGCCTTGACCCGACGAACGATCGCCAAGGCAATCACCACCTTCTGGCGCATGCCCTTCGAGTAGTTGGCGACACGTCGATCGATGGCATCTTCCGGCAATCCTGCTTTGAGCAGTGCGTCCCACAGTCGCTGGCGATTCAGTTCAGATCCGCCGGCCAGCGAGGCAAAGTATTGCAAATTCTCCAGCCCCGAGAGTCGGGGATAGAGGGCGACCTGTTCCGGAATGTAGCCGATCAGAGACTTAGATTTCGCCGGTTGCGCCGCAGGGTCGAGGCCGTTGATACGGACGCCGCCTGACGTCGGACGGATCAGCCCCAGAAACAGCTTGATGGTTGTGGATTTTCCGGCCCCATTGGCGCCCAGCAAACAAAACACCTCGCCCGCCGGGACGTGCAGATTGAGCCCGTGCAGGGCGACATGGGTGCCGTAAGTCTTGGAAAGATCCTGTGCTTCCAACATAGGAGTGCCTGTCAGGGTTCGACGGTCAGGGTGCGAAACGATCACTGAATGGTGCCGAGTCGAAGGCACCACCAACTCAGCAGGCCGCAAACGCTGGTCCACATCAGCAGCGAGGCTGCCGACAGGAGCAGGGGAGACAAATCGAGCTGCGTGTAGAATTGGCGGTCGTCGAATCGTGGAATTCCCTGGATGTCCAGGAACGACAGCTCCTGTCCGGCCAGCGACTTGGATTCAAAGTAGGCGGCATGTTCGTCATGAAAGTCGCCCGTTTGTCGAGCGAACTCGACGAAGTGCCGGAGACTTGTCCCCGCGCTCTGATCGGCAGCGGTTCGCCAGGCGAGCAGCGGTGTCAAGAGTTGCGACCGATCCAGCAGGTCTTCTCGGTGCAGAAAACGCTGAAGGTAAGTCTCAACTCGTGCCTCAACCTCTGATCGGGCAGCTTTGTTCAAGGCGACGTCGCGAAGCATGACCTCTTGCTGCGGCTTTTCGTCGTCGATCTCAATCTGCGGGTGCTCCCGCAGGAAATCGGCCCAGACGTCGTCTGCTTCCCGCTCGACCTGCTTGCGGACATCTTCTTCCAATGCCGTGAGTTCCGCTTGCCGCGGCATCTGGATACGCCAGTTTACGGCGCATTGCAGCAGGGCCGGAATTGCGAACACGAAGATGCACCAGCAGAGGAGCAGCAGCAATCCGGCGCCTGCCCAAGACAGTTTCAGCGAGTTTGCCAGGATGGACAGTGCCGCCCAGAACCCCAGGTAGGCGGACACCCAGGCACTCCAGATCAGGAAATTTCGGATCATCGCTGAGTCCCAGTGTCCGGTGGGAAGGACAATCACGAAAAGGGCCGTCAACATGATGACAAGCAGCGACGACGCTCCCACTCGGACGAGACATCGCGCAACAATCAGGCGGTGAATCGAGGAGGTGTGACAGCGGACGAACTCCCAACGACCCAGTTCCCGGTCCGCCGCGGTGACGTCATAGGTCAGCACGATAACCGCCAAGGGGAGAACGACCCCGACCACCAGCGTCAGGTCAAATGCTCCCATCGTAGTGAGCAGAGGATTTGGCCGCATCGTCCGAGCCAATGTCTGAGTTGTTGAAGGACCGGCATGGTAATAGTGATCCGGCCACTCGCCTCCGGCCCCCTGCGACAGCCCGGTCAATGGCGTCGTGGGCAGCATGGACCGCCAGAGCCCCTCGGTGTACCTCATCAGATCGGGAGACCGCGCCGACATCTGGAGTGACAACCGGCGATCATGCTCAGCCGGTGTCAGTTCGCCCGCCAACTCGGCAGCCGCAGAGTCGGTCGACGGCCTCTCGAGGAATGCCGATTCAACAAATCGCTGCTGCTGCGCATTCTCGCCCGCCAGCGTCTGCAGGCGTTCGATTCGGGAGTTGGTTCGTAACCATCCGGTCAAGAGTGCCAGCATTGTGAGACAACCGATGACCACAAATGTTGTCGACACGCATGGCTGGGTAAGTGCCAGCCGCCATTCACGCCGCAGGTCGGTTGCTGCGAATCGAAGCATCACGCATGGCTCCCGGTTGCGGATAGCACTGCGATGACCGGCATGGAAAGGCACCAGACCAGCAGCACGCCGATCGACCATCCGATGGTATCTGTGGTGCTCAGCGGCGAGGGAAGACGCTGCTGGAATTCGGGAACTTGATTCCAGAAACGGCGCGCCTTTTCCGCGGTCGACCCCGGACGGCTTCCTTTCACTTCGGCAGTGTTCATGATCTTCACAAGGGATCGCCGATACTGCTCGGCGGAGGCGACAAACGCAGCATGGTGATGGCGGTCCGTTCCCGCGAATGACTCGGAGACCGACCGGACCGTGAGGTATGGGGAAAACGCCCCAAACCAGTCAAGAAAGCGATTCTGCTTCCGATGGATGTCGGTCAGTTGCGAGTTGGCACGGTCGTCAATCGAGTCTGTAAACTCCTCCATGGCGAGCAGGCGGACAGCATTGAGGTGGACCGGCATGTCCTGTACACGTGAAACGCCGTACTCTTTGAGAAGCTTCTGCTCCCAGGCAGCGTTGAATTCGTCCAGGGAATCATTGCCGTCCGATCCGTGGCGAATCGCAGCATCTCTTGATTCCCTCATGCTCAGTTGGCTGGGAAGAGGGAATCGAGAGTACGCCAGGTCGACCGCCAGACGTGGAATGATCAGGGTGAATCCGGCCCAGCAGGAGATCAAGAGCACCAGCGAGACAGCGGACGAACAACGTGAAGACAACGTCAGTCCAGCGGCACACCACCCTACCAGGTAGAGCAGGTTTACGGCATAGAGGGTGAATGCGCGATGGAAGATCCCCGGCGTCGTCACCCCTGTCTGCGGTGCCGCTGGCAACACGGTCCAGGAGAGCGTGATAAGCACGGGGGCACTGAGCACGATGGTGAGCAACAACATGGCAATCAATTTGCCGATCACGACCTGGCGCCGCGACACACCTAGGCTGCAAAGGAGGCTCCACGTCCCCTGTTCACGCTCCCGCGCCACTATCGCATGACCTACCAGAATGACCACCAGCGGAAGCAATGCCTGGACCGTCACCGCAGGATTGGTCAGATCCAGCGGCAGCAGTTTCACCCGGTCGCGCCTGGGAGAGTTCGTCGATTCGTGCCGCCGGTGGGATTCAAGCCGGATGGCCGTACCAAGTTCGGGGTCAACTCCCGGGTCGACGGCGGCCAGAGGCGAAGGGAGCTTATAAACCGTCGTGCCATCATGTGTCGCCTGGTGGGGGCTATCATTGGCCTGGGTCAGCCATACTTCTCGCGCCAACCGCTGACGCGCTACCTGGATGGCAGCCTGCCGTGCCCAGGTCCATCGCGACGCCAGGCAGATTAGCGCTAGAATCACGACGAAAGCGACCATCACGCCGACAGCCCAAGCGTCTCGGCCAACTTCACGCAACTCCTTGCGAACAATCGTTTGTAGCATCGGCATTCATTCTCAGTTTAGCAGGGCCGTTCCCTTGCCCGGTCGCTTGCGGGGCACGATCGTCGGCCCGGATGATTCATCAGCCGTTGGGCGTTAGCCCCGGTTCCGGTGGTGGTTCCGGTGGTAACAGAGCAGAACGGGCGCTGACGTGTTTCGACGGATACACCCGGCGCTGCGGGCAAGTTCACTGCGAACGATCGCACCGCCGCGAGTTGCACTGAAACGTGGTCGTTCCCGAACGCTTCCGATCAGTGCTTGCTTTCTTCGCCACCGACAGCGGTCACCTTGGTCGGCATCCCGCCCACGTCGTACTTGCCCACGATCTTCAGATCGGCCAACGACAGGACCCATAGCTCTCCGCTCCCAGGGTTGGAAAACAAGCCAAACCTGGCGTCATCATCGAAACTGATCGAGTGATGACCGTAGTGTCCATCCACACGGCTGGGGCCGACGTCGAGCGACTTCACGATCGCGGCGTCGGAGAAATTGCGGTCGCCGTTCGGATCGAGGTCGACAATCGTTAGCGTTTCCTGGACGTCTCCTTCCTTGCGATTCTGAAAAATGAACGCATACCGCTTGCCGCTCGCCGCGGCGATCACTTTGGGCGTGACGAGCGAGAGTCCGTCCGCCACGTCAATCGGAACCCGCACGATCGTGGGCTGAGGGGCGGTAGCGTCGATGAGGCCTAGTGCCGAGTGTTCCCGCGGCCCGGTCGTGAAGAGGACCCAGTTTCGATGATTGACGAAAGCACCGGTCCGCAACGGGCGATCACTTTCTTCATCTTTGCCCAGCGACAAGTGGTTGCTGACGACGGTTTCCGACGACTTGTTCAGCTCCAGGTCCGCGTCGACCCAGTACACGCCGTCGGACGGGGCAAAGAACACGCGGCCATGATTTGCGGTCGCGCCGTGAAGTCCGCCTGCCGGAAGATGAAAAGTATAGGCCAGGGCATCCTCGCCAGTCTTTGTCAGATCGGAGACATCAATCCGGCCTTTCTCGGGCCCACCTCCCTGGATCCACGTTCCATAACCGATCGTCCGGTCGACGGCAGCCAGGGTGATGTGTCCGCCTCCTCCCCGATGAAAGGTTCCCTTGCAATCGCGGGCAGAACGCGTCAGTTCGGTGGGATTCAGCAACGTGTAGCCGTTCAGTCGATCGTTGGCCAGGTAAAAAGTCTTGTCGTAGACGTAGAGGTGTGCCGGATTGCCCTGTGATTTGTCGAGTACACTGGCAAGGACTTTGGGGGGATTGCGATACTTGAAGTCGGAATGGTCACCATGTGGGACTTCGTCGACGCCCAGATCGACGGCGAACCATCCGCTGAGCAGTTTACCGTCATCATCATCCCGCACTCCCACGACGAGCACGCTTCCGACCCGCTGCATCTGCACGAGTTCGTTGCGGTCTTTGTCCAGCTTCGGTACGCCTTCGACTGTCCCTCCCTGTTGCAGCAGCAGCCCCGACCCCACCTGAACCAACTCGCCCCACATGAGCGTCTTGTTTTTCCGGTCCTGCCACACGATGCGGGTCATCGGCTCTGGACCGGCCGCGGCAGCGAAGCCTGCCGGGATGGCAAAGGTCGACATCATCGCAAGTACGAACAGCGTGGCGAGCCTCCGGGCTCGCTGAATTCGGTAAGTCGTCATCATCATGCCTCGTGATGCTGGAGTGATTCTTGTTCGTGAGAAAATTGAGCGCGGATATTCCTGGGAGAATATGCGTCCTGCGTCCTGCGTGCTGGGAATCGTCTTGGATCAATCAGCGCTGGCACACTGCGGAGAGCGACCGGTACACGGCCGCAACTTGGGAACCATCGTCGCCGAGGTTCACTCGGTGAACGGTGCTCCGCTTCCCTCGTGAAGTGTCACGTTGCGACCCTCGAATTGAATGAATAACCAGTCCACGTGTTCGGCTCCCGAGCGGCCCCAGTAGAAGCGTTTAGCTCTATGCGGGCTTGTGTAAAGTGTCGGGTCACCGTGCACTAACGAGCCTTCTGCAATCGAGGGATTCAACTTGAAATAGGCTTCAAGTTGACGGAGATCGGCCTTCGGCACTTCGGATGCTGAGGTCCACGTGACTCCTGCCTCTTCAAACGCATCAGGAAAACTTACCGGCTCCTGACCGGGATCTGGCAACGAGACCGCTGGCGAACAGCCACCGGTGACCCAGCAGGCAATGAACGACAGCAGCAGAACGGCAGATTGAGGTGCGTTCAATGGATTCATGGGGTCTCTCCTGCTGATTCGCTGATCGCATACAATCGTGTCCCGGTCCGAATCACGATTGAACCGTCGGTTGCGGCAACGCCGTAGACTATCGGATCGCGTGACGATTCACGTGAACCTGCCCGGCGTGCGCGGAAACTGGCTGCCATCGCCTTCATTTCTTCCTGGTCGAGCGCACCGTCGCCATTGGTGTCGATGCGTTGCAGAACCGATCTGAACTGGTTCGGTATCTCATCGCTCGATAGCACGCCGTCCCCGTCGGCGTCGTTCTCCAGCAGCGCCGCCACCATGCCGCCTCGCGACGATGGATTGGCCTGCCGGCGGCGGTCCGCGCTGCCGCGCGACGGCACTCCGTTCTCGCTGGACGACGCACGTGAGGTCTCCGTGTAAGATTCCGGTTTCGGAGGGGCCTCCTGGTCCCACAGGTCGTTTGTCGCGAGGATCGCGAAACGCGGTCCCGCCTGGACGACGCGGGTCCGGCCATCCTTTCCAAAGAAGTAAAGACGCTCGTTCGCGACAATCGGCGTCGCCCAGCATTGCGTTCCCAGGCGTGCGGAGTAATGCGATGCGCCCGTCTCGCGATCCAGGCAGTGGAGAACGCCGATCTTCGTCAAGAGGTAAACGCACTTGCCCGCCACGATCGGGCTTGCGTAATCGCACACGGCTTTGGAGGCGCGCCAGGTGACCTCGAAGCCGTGCGAGGAACGATCTAGCCTTAGGCAGAGGTTCGACCCGGCGGCGTCCGCCGTAGTTCCAAACTCCGGCAGCCTGGCCCCGATGATCAACTGGTCGCCCGCAGGCGTTGGCGACGAAACGGAGTTGCCCGACAGGCCGTCGAGCGACCAGAGGCTTTCTCCTGTCTCTGCGCGATAGCCCTTGACTGACCCCCCGGAGCTCACAACGACCACCTGGTCTCCTCCTCGTTCCACGACGACGGGCGACGTCCACGACATGGACGAGTCACGTGCGACCTTCCAGCGGGTCTGGCCGGTGGCCTTGTCGATCGCGATGAGGTAGGACGGGCCGCGATGCTCGATATTGAGGATGATCGTGTCAGGCGTTTGCGCCGGTGAGGATCCCAGCCCGTGGCCGTTTTCGAAGGGACCGTAAGCTTCGGTCAGGCTCCGCTGCCAGCAGAGCGCGCCGTTGCGATCCACCGCCATCAAGTCGCCGCTTTCGAAAAAGGCGTATACACGGTGTCCGTCCACAACGGGGGTGGGAGCGGCCCTGGCGTGCATATAGTCGGAAGGGGCCGTTGCGGTGGCGTCGATCTTCTGCATCCATCGTTGGTTGCCCGTTGAAAGCTCCAGGGACACAACGCAGCATTCATCTTTTTCCGGTCCGATCACCGCGGACACGTAGACGCGCCCGTCGCGGGCGACCGGAGATGACTGCCCGTAGCCCGGCCGTTCTCGCTGCCAGCGGATGCCTGAGCCGGGCGTCCAGTGCAAGGGGAGGGGACTCGCCGACTCCGACGATCCACCGTCGCGAAAACTATCCCAGGATGCCATCGCGATGTTACAGTTCAGTAAGATCAGGAGGTACGAAATTTTCTTCATGGTTCGGATTTCTTTCTGTGATCTGAATGGCTTGTTTCAGGCCTGGCGTTACGAATGAGTCAAGGTTGCGCGACCGACGGGAGCGGGCTGTCCTACAGCGAGCGGCAGCGCGCAATGGGTCCGAGGCCCTGCCTCGCTAGCTTGTTTATGGGGCGAACCTCGTTCATTTTGAGCCAAGTTTCCAGCGACCAGCGGGAGCGGGTTGTCCTACAGCGAGCGTCAGCTCGCAATGGGTCCGAGGCCCTGCCTCGCTAGAATTCGCCTAGTACTTGACCGTCATTGCGCGCGTGGAGGTTCCTCCACGAAGGCAACTCGACCGTTTCCGCGACAAACCGAACGCTGCCATCCGAGAGGGCGATTTGTGCGCCACCGGGATGACGGCTCCTCGCTCCCATCACGCTCTCTCCATGGTGAGCGACGTCGGGGAGCGGGGAATTGGGAGGAAAGAAGCCGTTGATGAACGTGTGATAGGTAATGTTGCGAATCCACTGCCCGGACCGCCGGCCTTCGTAGCGCGTCGCCGCTTGCGCTGCCAGAACGTCGGCGGTGACCGTGCAAGGTCCGCCGCCGCTGACGCGTTTGGTTTGGGTCTGAGCGTCCTGCAGGTCAGTGGTGTCGGTACGCGGGTTGCCGAAGAGAGTCTCGGCCAGGAACATCGTGTTGCTGGTGCCGTCGAGAATATCGCGAAACCGAACGGATGAGCCTTTCCAGAAGAGGCCGCGATTATCGCCGCGACTGCAGTACGTGTCGCCAACGCCCGGACCGGCGTTGGCCATGTAGTTCGTTCCGGCCCAGCGCGCCCCGTTTGCCTCGTAGTAGACGATGCCCGCGTCACTGGGACATTCGAATACCGGCACTCGCGTGCCGACGATGTCCACCATGGCGGGATCAACGGTAGGGTTCCAGGCAACTCCCTGCAACAGCGGCCGTCGGAAGTCAAGCGAGTCCTGTAAGTTGCCTTGCTCGATAAACGGCAGCAACTTCGCTTGGGCTGAGTAAGCCTCGAGTGAGCCGCTCGCCGGCAGCGGAAAAGACTTGTACGTATCGTGGTAGTTATGGCCTGCAAGCACCAACTGCTTGAGATTGTTCGAGCATTGCATTCTCCGGGCTGCCTCGCGCGCCGACTGAACCGCCGGGAGCAGCAAGGCGACGAGAATTCCGATGATTGCAATCACCACCAACAGTTCGACGAGTGTAAAGCCACGTTGTTTGTTTTGACGCATCGTTGATATCTCTGTATTGAATGAGTGGTTCGTTGTGAGTCGATAGCGTCCCACGCGCTCGCGTGCGACGCGCACGCTGCGAGGCATGGTGAGCCGTGAGGCGCGCAGCCACTTGGCAAGCAGCGACTTGGCAAGCAGGGCCATGAGCCGCGCCGTAGTTCGGAGGCCATTCGATCCTGCAAGGCAGCCCGAGCGCCTCGATTCATCTAGCGCAGCAAGACGACCAAGGATGCCGAGGGCGACAACGCGTCGCAGCAGACGCGCAGCAAGGGATGCACAGGTCGAGAATGACGAGAGGCCTGGAGAGTGTCGCGCAGCAAGGCGTGTGTCGCCTCAACCGCTAACACTCACGTTCTTCAGGCCTCTATGCACTGCCGAGCGGCAGCGGGGGCGCCCGAGAATTAAAGCAAGAGATGCGCTCAGAGGGGTAAACACTGGGCAGCGAGACGGTTGCGGTTGCTGACACCAGTGCAACAAAATTGAACTCGCACGTGGTAGGGGGTTCTACAGGCTGACCGAGAATATGGCAGATCCAGCAGTCCGACGAATCGTGTGGCTTCGAACCGAGCGAAGCATCACTCGCATGCTCGTCCGCGTCGTGGGAGTGCGCATGGTGATGATGGTGGCACGGAGAATCGACGCTCGTTGAATGTTGCCAGACATGGACCACCCGTCCGCCCAAAGCTAGGGCGACGTAGAGCACCAAGGTGGTGACCAGATAGATGCGTCGAGTCGATGTCATGATCCGCGGTGCGTTGAATGGGACAACGAATGCTGAGCGGTCCTGCCAGCCGCGATTGGCGGTAGCATCATACTCCGTGCGAGCGCTTAGTAAATAGGCAATCGAGATTTTTTTGTCGTGAAGATGAACCGAGTTGCTTTGCCATGCGCAACGTGACCGACGCAACGTCGGCCGGTGCGCAGCGGAACCGCGCCGGAACGCCTGCCGTCCTGTGCCTGCTGCGAAATTGCAAGAAACTGTCGGTACCCCCAATTACAATAGATGGGAAGCTCGTGCCGCAGCGGGCGAGTGATTCGGGATCGCTCGGTGGGATCGTTTGTCGCGCTGCCTGGCGTGCCGCGAACTTCGCGTTGTTGTTCGGCGTTCTTCACGTGGCAGGGACGATTGTGACATTGATGTTTCGGACGTGCCGTTTGGGGACATGCATGGGTGGATGGGAGACCTTCGGTCGGCCGTTTCGGCGGGGTCGGAGACCCGCGCCGAGCAATTGGTCAGGTTTTGGGAGTTGGATCATGCGGATGCTTAGCTTGATGGTCGTTACGATCAGTTGGTTGGGGAGTGTGGTGTCGGGGCTGGCTGACCAGCCGAATCAACCCGCCGCGGAGACCGAGTCGGTCGTGCCAGGCACACTGGTCACCGAACCGGTTGACGAGGAACAGCTTGCCGCGTTGGGTGCCGCTGTGGCCGCCATGCCGTATGAGCGGGACAACGTGTTTCGCTACGCCGAGCGGTCGGCCGAACTCTGTAATCTGGCCGAGTCCTTGAAGGGCAGGGGACTCGAGTTTCACGCCAAAGTGGCACGTGTCTGCCCGTCGGAAGTGCTGGTCGAGATCGAACCCGCAGGTAAGACCCGCATCGTCCTGATGCATGCCCGCCCCCCGAGGTTCGGCAACTTGCGAACAATTGAATACGGTGGCGTTCCCTCCGCCAGCCGGTTTCATATCTTTTCCGCGCCGGTCGGACTGCGGATCGGCGAAGAGATCTCATTTGAAGTGGCCAAGAAACTACGGCGACGCGACCTGCTGGTCATGCGCGGTACGATCGATTCCGTGCCGGTTTGGATCGACTCGGTGTTTCGCCCCAATGCCGTGGCCCTGATGTCAGACTGGGCCGTTGTGGATGTGAATCCCGAGCCAACCTATTAGCGCCGAGTTTGTCAAACGGCCGACTCGTCGCCGCGTGCCTCGTCAGGGCCGGACAAAGCGACAGCGAGCGTCTTCCACGGCCTGGTGCGAGGCGCAGCCCGGCAGGTGATCGTTGACCAGGCCCATCGATTGCATGAAGGCGTACGCTGTGGTGGGGCCGACGAATCGCCAACCGCGGCGCTTCAGTTCTTTGCTCAGCGCCTTCGATTCCGGCGTGACCGCGGGAAGTTCATGCTGGGAAGATCGCTGAGGCGGCTCGAACTGCCACACAAAGCGGGCCAGCGAGCCCGCTTCGTCGACCAGTTCGACCGCCTTCCTGGCGTTGTTCAGGGTGGCTTCAATCTTGCCCCGATGCCGAACGATTCCTGCATCCGCTAAGAGCCGCTTCACGTCTGAGTCGCCCATCTTCGCAAGGACCCGAAAATCAAAACTCGCGAAGGCCTGCCGAAAGTTCTCCCGTTTTCGCAAGATCGTCAGCCAACTGAGGCCGGCTTGAAATCCTTCCAGGCAAAGCTTCTCGAACAGACGGATGTCGTCAGATACGGGCCGGCCCCATTCGAGATCGTGGTACGCAATGTACTCGGGATCCTCGCCGCACCACCAGCATCGAGCCGTGCCGTGTGCGTCGACGCGCAAGGGAGATGACGGGATGGTCATGGCGGCTGAGTTCGGAACAGAGTGAGCTTCTCATTGGAAAGCGGACGACCGTCCGGTGAGCGGCGACAGGTGTGATGCCGCGGACGTTCGCCTTTGCGGAGGTCATGTTGTGCATGACGAAATGCTGTGTCTCTTTGCCGTGTTTCCTCGCAGTGTCTCTCAGGCGAGGATCTCGGTCTCTCAGGCGAGGATCTCTTTGACCACCCGTCCGCGGCCTTCCAGCAAGGTCCGCACGCGGTTGTTCTGTTCGTAGTTCAGCAGTTCGGGGTCGAGGCCGAACAGGTGCAGGAGTGTCGCATGGTAGTCGTAGTGATGAACGACATTCTCGACCGCCTGGTGACCGAACTCGTCGGTCGAGCCGAACGTCATGCCGCCCCGGACTCCGCCGCCGGCGAGCCACATACTGAACCCGTACGTGTTGTGGTCGCGGCCGACCTTCTTGGGGCCGGCGTCGTTCTGGATCACCGGCAGCCGTCCCATTTCGCCGCCCCAGTGAACCAGGGTCGAATCGAGCAACCCTCGTTGCTTCAAGTCCTTCACCAGGGCCGCCGAAGGCTGGTCGACTTTCTTGCACGCAGACGGCAGTCCCGAGCGGATACTGTTGTGGTGGTCCCAGCGTTGATTCTCCGTAAATACCTGCACAAAACGGACGCCCCGCTCGACCAGGCGGCGGGCTATCAGGCAGCGTGACCCGTAGTCCCGCGTCGCCTTGTCTTCCATTCCGTACATCCGCTGCGTCGCGGCAGACTCCTGGCTCAGGTCGAGCGCTTCCTTGGCGGCCGTTTGCATCCTGGCCGCCAGTTCGTAGCTGGCAATCCGAGCTTCCAAGTCGTGCTCGCCCGGCCGTTGTGCCAGATGCCGGCGGTTGAGATTCTCGAGGTAACCCAGGTACCGCTGCTGCGCGGTGCCTGCCAGGCGAGCGGGTGGGGTGAGGTTGAGAATTCGCGGCTCCTGAGGTCGAATTACGGTGCCTTGATAGACGGACGGCAGGTAGCCGTTATTCCAATTCTCCACTCCCAGCACCGGCAGTTGGCCTGGATCGGTCAGTGCCAGGTAGGCCGGCAGGTCCTGGCTCTCCGAGCCGAGCCCATAGGTCAGCCAACTCCCCAGGCCCGGTTGTCCGCCGACGATCTGACCCGTGTTGAGTGCTCGAATTGACTGGCCGTGGTTGTTGACCCCTGTGCGGGTCGAGCGGATCAGGCAGATGTCGTCGACAATCTCCGCCAGATGCGGTAGCAGTTCGGAGAGTTCGGTGCCGCATTCGCCGTGCTGTTGGAATTTCCAAGGGCTTCCCAGCATGGTGGCGCTGGCTTGCGCGGCGTTGTCGTATTTGATGTCACCCGGAAAGGGCTGGCCATCGCGTTTCGTCAGCTCCGGCTTGGGGTCGAACAGATCGATATGGCTGGGGCCACCCTGCATCCAGAGGGAGATCATCGCCTGCGCGGCCGGCCGATGCTGGGGAGGTTTGGGCTTCAAATCGAAGTGTTCGGGCGCCAGGTTCGGCTTGGGAGGCGCGGCCGAAGCCGCATCCTGCTGCAGCAGCCAGGCGAGCGCCGTCGAACAGATTCCGAAGGCATGGGTAGCCAGGAAATGGCGTCGATTGGATTGCAGGCGATCAAAGGGCGTCATCGTTCCGTCCGCGTGAGGAAGGTTAGTCGACGTAGAGAAACTCGTTTGAACTAAGCAGTGCGTGGCACAGGCTGGATAACGCTTCGTGCCGCGACCCAGCGGACGTTTGCTTTGCGGTCTTTGCCGGCGGCGAGGCGGCGAAGACCTCCTGCTGCTCGGCCACGTACTTCGTCGCGTCGGCCAGTTCCCGGGCGGTCGGCTGTCGAGCGAACGCGGCCAGCCAGGCGAGACGGATCTGTTCCGTCATTTCCTTGCCTGCTTCCGACTGGATGCGGTCGGCGAAGCGCCGGGCCACCTCCGTCACAAAGTCACTATTCATCAGCATCAGCGACTGGGGGGCCACCGTCGAGGAGGCGCGTTGCGTGCAGTTGGGCGAAGGGATCGGCAGATCGAACGGATCCATGACGCCCAACGGACGGCTGCGTCGAACCTGAATGAATACACTGCGGCGGAACTGGGCGCCGTGCATGTCGATCACGGCCCCTGGACGCCCGGCGTTGAGGTTCTCTTTGCCGATCACAAACCGGCCCGCCCGGTCCGCCATCACCGGCACCGCTGGTCCGCCCATTTCCAGGTCGAGCCGCCCGCAGACGGCCAGCAGGCTGTCGCGGAGTACTTCGGCTTCCAGCCGGCGAATCGGCATCCGCCAGTAGAGCTGATTCTGGGCGTCAACCTGCAAGGCGCGGTCCCGATTGCGCGACGCTTGCCGATAGGCGGTTGAGGTGACAATCAGCCGCTGCAGGTGTTTCACGTCCCAACCGGCCTGCAATTCCGCGGCCAGCCAATCCAGCAACCCGGGGTGGGTTGGCGGCACGCCCAGCTGGCCGAAATCCCCCGGCGTTTCGACCAGTCCCTTCCCGAAATGATGCAACCAGATGCGGTTGGCGATCACGCGGGCCACCAGCGGATGGGACGGTGACGTCAATTGCCGGGCGTAAGCCAGCCGGCGGCCACTGCTTGGCAGGTCCCCGTCGTTGACTGGCAGCGGGGCCTGGTCGGCGGTTGCCAGGATCGGCAGACCGTTGGGGGCCAACTCTTCTCCCGGCTGTTCATGATCGCCGCGGATGAAGAGGAACGTCTTGGGCGGAGTCTTGGCGGCCGGTTCCCACAACGCGCGCACAAACCGTTCTTCGGGTTTGGTCTGCCGCAGCGCATTGGCCTTGTCCGCCAGGGCCTTGAGTTCCGCGGCCGCCTTCTTGTCGTACAGATAGAGCGAACTTGCCGTGACGTTGACGCTGGGGTGCTGCTTGAGCAACTTCTGCTGCTCGGCCGTGCGCTGCTTGGCCGGCGTCTGGTAGGCCTCGCGGACGGGCTCACGCAATTCTTCGGCCAGTTTGTTGAGCTGCCTGGCAAAGGTCTCCTGGATCAACTGTTCCTGCTTCGCCGTCCGCTCCGCCAGGATGGCCTTCGCTTCCGCTTCGATCTGGGCCGCGGCGGCACGGTCGGCATCCGTGTATAACGACACGCGGCGTTTGGTCGGCACCTGCCAGTTCTTCCAATCCAAAGCGGGCTCGAAAATGGCCCGCCAGGCATAGTAGTCGGACTGCGAGATCGGATCGTAGCGATGATTGTGGCATTCGGCACATCCGACCGTGAGACCCAACAGGGACGTCGAAACGATCTCAATCGTCTTGGAGACAACAGCGTTTCTGGCGACCCCCTGGTCGACATCACCGGCTGCCGTGCCGTCGGGGCACATCCGCAGGAATCCGGTGGCGATCAGCTTCTCCGCATCCTCCGGTGAGAGGTTGGAGAACGGCTGACCGACCAGTTCATCGCCGGCCAATTGTTCGGTGATGAACTGGTCGAACGGTTTGCCTTGGTTAAAGGCAGCGATCACGTAATCGCGATACTGGTACGCGTAGGGCCGAACCGGATCCGCATCAACGTAACCTTCGGAATCCGCGTAGCCGGCGACGTCCAGCCAGTGGCGGCCCCAGCGTTCGCCGTAGCGAGGCGAATTCAGGAGCCGGTCAACCAGCCGTTCGTAGGCGCCCGGAGCCTGGTCGGCAACGAACGCTTCAATTTCCGCCACGGTGGGTGGCAGGCCGGTCAAATCGATGGAGACGCGCCTCAGCAGCCTGATGGGATCCGCGTCCGGGCCGAAGGTGAGTGATTCCCGGCTGAGGCGAGCCAGCAGGAAGTGGTCGATCGGCGTGCGGGCTCGAACAGTTTCTGTGACCGTCGGCAGCGGTGGCCGCTGGACCGCTTGAAAGGCCCAGTATCCGCGCTCTTCCTCGGTGATGTAGTTGGCCGGATCGAGGTCGTCCGGTTCGGTACGCCCTGCCGCACCCGCTGCAATCCAGTCACGAACCAACTCGATGTCCGCGGCGGTCGGGCGAATCTCGACATCTTCGGGCGGCATCTCTCCGGCCGCCATTCTCTCCAGCAGCAAGCTGGCCGACCCGTCACCGGGCACCACGGCGGCGCCGCTCTCTCCGCCGGCGGTGATCAGCCGCCGCAATCGCAGGTCCAAACCGCCGCCCAGTTCCCCGCCTTCCCCATGGCAATGAAAACAGTGCGTCTTGAGCAAGGGGCGAATGTGCCGCTCGTAAGTGAGCGGCTCCGCACGCGACGGGCGTGCCGGTGCGGTTTCCGCGCGAACTGCCAAAGGAAGAGTAAGCGCCCAGGTGCCGACGACCAGGAGCGCCGCGGTGGCGGTTGCCAGCCAGCCTCGGCAACTCGAGAGCCGGCTGCCGACACGGACGAGCGCTGACGTGGGGTGTTGAAGGGGGGGCCGACAGGTCGGGTTGGGTTGATTTCGCATGGCGGCAGGCAGGAAGAGGTTTGCGATTCAGGTGGGACGGTTCATTGTAGCAGGGGCGAGCGATCGGCCACAACATTTGCCCCGTCGTTCGGAGGGGCCGATTGTCGGAGATGCCATCGTCAGCGTGGCGGCGACCGGCGTCTTGGCCAACGCCGCAACGAGGATGTGCGGGAGTTTGAGACGCGGTGTGGAGTCGGTGAGGGCAAGAACGAACCACGGCCCGGCGCTGCTCCCAGCACCGGGCCGTTGCCGATCATGATTGAGTTGGGAGACGCGTGTTAGCTGTGTCGGCGGCGGTCTTGGTTCTTCTTTTCGCTGATTTTCTTGTAGTCAACGACGTCCCACGCCAGGCCGGTCCACTTCATCATGCGGATGATCATGTACGTGCCGTCGAATTCCCACCATTTGTGCCCCTGGCTGGCCATCCGCGGGTAGGCGTGATGGTTGTTGTGCCAGCCTTCGCCGAATGCCAGGATGGCGACCAGCCAGTTGTTGCGGCTGTCGTCCGTCGTTTCGTAGTTGCGATAACCCCACATGTGGGCCCACGAATTCACGAACCAGGTGACGTGCAGCACGATGATCAGGCGAACGAACAATCCCCAGACCAACAGGGAGGCTCCCATGTACCAGCCACCCATCCAGTAGCCGATGCCCAGCAGGGCCAGGCCACTGAGAATGTGCGACGGCAGAAACATGTGGCCGATCCACCGCATCACCGGGTCTTTTGCCAGGTCGGGGGCCCACCGATTGACGTGGTCCGTGTAGTCCTGGCCGCGGAGCGACCAGCAGAGCCACAGAATGTGTGCCCAGATGCCGCCGTCATGGGGCGTGTGGGGATCGCCCGCATGATCGCTGTGGGCATGATGCTTGCGGTGATTGGCCACCCAATCGATGGCCTGGCCTTCACCCGACAAGCCACCCAGAAAGGCAATGATGTACCGGGTCACTCGATGGACTTTGAACGAGCCATGCGTCAGGAGACGATGGTAACCGAGGCAGACGCCGATGGATCCGTTAAACCAATACAGGGCCAGACAGACGACCAGGCCCTGCCAGCTGAAGACGAACGGTGCGGCCAGTGCCCCGCCATGAAGCAGGACCAGCCAGAACATCACCGCGTAGTTGAGGCCCTGCTGCGTACGCCTTTTTTGCTCGACTTCGTGCTGCTCCCGATCCATGGCCGTCGCCGTGTCTTCCTGCCAGAGGGACTCGTCGGCGGCACCGTCGGTTGCGGTGAGCGGCATCTCCGCCACGGCGACTCCGTCCCCGTCAAGGGAGTCGTCAGCCAGCAGATCTTTTTCCTCGGGTGCAATCGCCATCGTGGTGGCCTCCTCAATCTCAAGCAGTGCGACACCCGGTCGGTGCCGCTCGGAACGTTTGCAACGCCAAACCGTGGCCTGGCGAGTTCATCTCGATGTGGCTGGGAATTGTAACGGGTATCGGAGCCAGCCCGGTTTTCGAGCCGTCTCGGTTATGTAAAAGTTGTGTAAATGTTGGTTCGGAGAGGGCGTGGGGCTCGGCGGAGCGGGCCACATGAGCGGCTGAGCAGAGACTTTCGCGAGTCCTTCAGAGTCTTCCCGAAGCGTCCCGCAGATCGTCGTTGCCGCTGCCGGGCGACGGGTCCGGTATTCCACCGGGGGGCGTGGGTAGCTACGTTGAGCACGTTGTTTACGAGTCGTTGCCAGGTCGGCGGCACCAGGATGGTGGTGCCAAGTCGACCAACGGCTGCCCAGCCGAAAGAGAGAGGACCGAATGTCTCCACTACCGGGAATACAACAGTTCGATTTGACGGGAAGGTCAGCCGTCATCACCGGCGGTTCGAAAGGACTGGGGCTGGCCATGGCCGCCGGGCTCGCCTCCGCCGGCGCCGACGTGCTCTTGACCAGCCGCAAGCGGGACGAGGTGGAGGCGGCTGCTGCGGAAGTTCGCGAGCAATTCGGGAAGCAGGCCATCGGTCTGCAGGCGGATGTCTGTGATCCGGACGACTGCGAAGAGGTGGTCGCGAAGGCGATGGCCAGCTTTGGGAAGATTGACATCCTGATCAACAACGCCGGGATCAATATTCGCGGCCCGATTGACGAGTTGAGTTACGAATCGTTTCGAGAGGTGCAACGCGTCAACGTTGACGGCGTCTGGCTGATGACGCGGGCCGTCGTTCGCCACATGAAAGAGGCGGGCTACGGAAGGATCATTAATATGGCGAGTACCTTGGGGGTGGTGGGACTGGCGAACCGGACACCGTACGCGACCAGCAAGGGGGCCGTCGTTCAGATGACACGCGCGTTGGCGCTCGAATTGGCGTCCACCGGCATCACCTGTAACGCCATCTGCCCGGGGCCCTTTCTGACTCCGATGAATGTTCCCATCGCCGACGACGAGCAGACCAAGAAGTTCATTGTCGGGGCGGTGGCCCTGGAGCGCTGGGGACAGATGGAAGAGATTCAGGGAGCCGCAATACTCCTGGCCAGCAACGCGTCGAGCTACATGACGGGGAGTTTGTTGACGGTCGACGGTGGTTGGACAGCGCGGTGATCGAGATCGCAAGGTCGGCACGGTAACCGCTTCTGAACCGGCAGGACGCAACGCCGCGCACGGTGTCGCAAGGTGGCATGTGCTCTGTCGCGAACGCGCCTGGGCGGAACGCCAAGCGGCGGCCGGGTCGCCGGGAACCGGGAACACACGCCTAAGAAAACGTGGACAGGGAACCATTAGATGAGCGGCGTTCCGTTCAACAGGGAGATTTTCAAGTGAGTTTTGATTCGCAACAACAGCGGAAGATCATGGGCGCCTTTGCCACCGGAGTGACGGTCGCCAGTACCCGGGTCGGCGACCAGACGTGGGGTATGACGGCCAACGGCATCACTTCGCTTTCACTTGACCCGCCGCTGGTCTTGTTGGCCGTACAGAAAGAGGGCGCTTCGCATGGCAAGTTTCGCGAAGGGGCCTGTTTTGCCTTGAACATTCTGACCGTCCAGCAGCGCGAACTGTCCGATCGTTTTGCCTTCCAAGGTCCCAAGGACTTTTCCGGGCTCGACTTCACCACGGCGGAGACCGGGGCGCCGATCTTGCCGGATACGCTGGGCTGGGTTGATTGCCGGGTTACCCAGGTCCTCGATGGCGGCGACCACGACATCTTCATTGGAGAGATCGTGGCCGGCGGCGTGGGGAGCGGCGAGCCGCTGCTGTACTTCGGCGGCAAGTATGGCAGTCTGGCGCCCTGACCAGCGGTCGTCAGGAGGTGCAAATTCGACGCGCCGGATTGAATCGCCGCAGCCGGAATGACAGAATAAGTCGCGATCTGCGGGCCCGATCAGCCCCGAGCCTTCGCCGCTCGGGCATCCCCTGCGTTCCTCATCCAAAGTCAACCACGGTGGTTTCCCCGTGTGGCTCATTCACTAACCCCATCGCCTTGAAGTCGCCATGATTGTTGTCAGCATTGGTCGCGGTCGTCACAAGATGATGATTGCCGAACTTCGTCACCTGGCCGAGGCTGGTGCAGAGATGGTCGAATTGCGGCTCGACTACATCGTCCGCACGGTCAATCTGAAGCGCCTCTTGGCCGATAAGCAGTGCCCCGTGATCATCACGTGTCGCCGCGAGCAGGATGGCGGGAACTGGAAGGGGACGGAACAGGAACGGATCGTCCTGCTTCGGACGGCGATCGCCGAGGGGGTCGACTATGTCGACCTGGAAGAAGATATTGCCGACGATATTCCCCGCTTTGGGAAGACGAAACGGATTGTCAGCTACCACAACTTTGAAGAGACACCAGAGAATCTGCGTGAGATTCACGACCGCTGTTGCGAAGCCGATCCCGATATCGTCAAGATCGTCACGATGGCCCACAGCCCGCGTGACAATTTGCGATTGTTGTCCCTGATTGGCGAGAGCGAAAAGCCGACGGTCGCCTTTTGCATGGGCGAGATGGGGATTCCGTCGCGGATCCTGGCCGGCAAGTTCGGCGCGCCGTTCACTTATGCGTCGTTTCACCAGGAGCGGGCACTTGCCCCCGGGCAGCTTAGCTACGCTGATATGAAGAACCTTTATCGGTACGATTCGATCAATGTCGATACCGATGTCTATGGTGTGATCGCCGACCCGATCGGGCACAGCCTGAGCCCGATTATTCACAATGCCGTCTTCAAGGAACTGGGCATTGATGCGGTCTACATTCCCTTCCGTGTGCCGCGTGAAGAGTTGGCGGACTTTATGGGGATGTGCCGGCAGTTGAGCATCAAGGGGCTGAGTGTGACCATTCCGCACAAGGAAGAGGTGATCCCCCTGGTGACGGAGACCGACAACGCGGTGGACCATATCGGCGCGGCGAACACGGTCGTCATCGATGGCTTCGATCGCCGTGCCTACAACACGGACCATAGCGCGGCTCTGGACAGCATCACCGCCGACCTGAGTCGCGGCCAGGACATCGATCACCTGACCGGGCGAACGGCCTTGGTTCTGGGAGCGGGAGGCGCTGCGAAAGCGGTGACGCACGCTCTCCAATCGCGCGGGACCAAGGTGGTCGTGGCTGCCAGGAAGAAGGAGCGGGCGGATGAATTGGCCAAGCAGTTTCACTGCGAGTCGGTCGAATGGGCGGCCCGGCATAAGGTGCGTTGCGACCTGTTGGCCAACTGCACGCCGGTCGGAATGCATCCGCATGTGGATGACTCGCCGTACGACGGCAGCCACCTGGTTCGCTCGATGATCGTCTTCGACACCGTCTACAACCCCGAGCAAACGTTGCTGATCAAGCAAGCGCGCGAGAAGGATTGTCACGTTGTGACGGGTGTCGACATGTTCGTGCGTCAGGCCGCCAACCAGTTCAAGCTGTTTACCGAACGCGAGCCGCCCGTCGACCTGATGCGGAAGGCCATCCGGGAGGTCATCGGGGCGACCAAGGGATGACCCGATCGCCGCAGACAGGGGAGACTCCCGCTTTCGCGAGGAACCTCGTGCTGATCGGCTATCGGGGTACCGGAAAGACGACCATTTCCCGCCTGCTCGCCCGGCAACTCGGCTGGACGTCCGTTGATACCGATGACCTGATCGAGTCGCGGGCCGGAAAGTCGATCAAGGAGATCTTTGCCGAGGACGGTGAGTTGCGGTTTCGCGACCTGGAGGTCGAAGTAATCCGCGCCGCGGTTGAGCCGGCCGAGCGGGTCCTGGCGTTGGGTGGAGGTGCCGTCATGCGCGAGGAAACGCGTGAAGTTCTCCGCGGCTGCGACGTGGTCTGGCTGCGGGCCGACGCCGCGACCTTGCTGCAGCGAATTCAGTTGGATCCGGCCACGGGTGCCCGGCGACCCAATCTCACCGCGGCGGGCGGGCTGGCTGAGATCAACCAGTTGCTCGCTGAACGCAACCCGATTTACGAAACAACGGCCGACTATGTTGTCGATACTAGCGACAAGTCGCCCGACCAGTTGGTCGCCGAGATACGATCCCTGTTGTCACGGCAATAGGCGGTCGCCGGCGACAGAACGGCCGGGCCTTGCCGACAACAGGCTCACCGGCGCATGCCGCCCGGCGGCTTCCTTTATCGTTTACAAGACAGGTGGTTTGAGTGGACTGGTTGACGACGGCGCCGCTGCTGGCGATGGGCCTGTTTTGTCTGGGATCGCTGGTGGGCGGCCAGGTGAATCGGGGGATTTACCGCCTGGCCTGGTTTCCTCGAGCGATCGGGCCGTGGTCGCAGCCGGCTGCCGAGGCGCCTGCCCGCCGCTGGTTTGATCGCCTGCCAATTGTGGGCTGGCTGGGCCTGTCGCGGGAAGCCGAGGTGCACGGCCGCGGATTCTGGATCCGTCCGCTCCTCATCGAAGTCGCGATGGGGCTCGGCTACGTCGCCCTCTATTGGTACGAAGTCGAGCAGATCGGTGTCTACTCGATCCCGGGTGTCTTGATCGCCCCAGGCGCAGCGACGTTGAAGGCTCAGTTGTTGGCCCACCTGGTGCTGGTCTCATTGATGATGGTGGCGACCTTCATCGACTTTGACGAACAGACCATACCGGACGCCATCACGATTTCCGGCGGGCTGGCGGGCCTGCTGTTGGCTGTCGTCTTGCCCGCGTCGCTGCCGCACGTGACCACCACCTTCGACATGCCCCCCTTTGCTCTGGAACGGCTCACGATCGCATCGCCGCTGGCCTGGCCGGAGTGGCTGGACGGCTGGCAGGGGCTGGCCCTTGCGCTGGCTTGTTTTTGGGGGTGGTGCCTGGCCGTGATTCCCTGGACCTGGACGACGCGCCGCGGTTGGTTCAAGGCGTACCAGTTCTTCTTCGCCAGCATTCGCCGCCAGGCGGTATCCAAGTGGATGGGATTCCTGGCGGCGGCCGGCGGACTGGGCATTGCGACGGTCTGGTCGCTGGGAACGGTCCGCTGGGAGGCCCTCTTCACCTCGCTGGTCGGAATGGCGTTCGGCGGCGGGCTGATCTGGGCGGTCCGGATCATCGGCCGCCAGGCCTTAGGGCAGGAGGCGATGGGGTTTGGCGACGTGACGCTGATGAGCATGATCGGCGCCTTCACCGGATGGCAAGCGACGTTGGCAATTTTCTTCCTGGCGCCGGTGGCCGCGCTGATTATCTCGGTCTCCCAGTGGCTGCTGACCCGGCGCCGCGATATTGCCTTCGGACCGTACCTCTGCCTGGCCACGCTGTACCTGCTGTTGCGTTGGGGACGGATGTGGCACGAGAGTCTGGGGCGTCTCTTCGCCATGGGATGGCTGATCCCCGCGATGGTTGTCTTTTGTCTGATCATGATGTGGGCCATGCTGATCATCCTGCGATTCATCCGGATCGCGGTGAGCGGGGTTGACGAGTAGCGGCGGGTGGACCCAGGTGCCCGCCGTGCCCGGCTTGGCAAAGTTGCCAATTCTGTCGATCGATCGTGCCGATTCGCCTTGTGAGCATTCGTGACCGTTGCTACCATTCCGCCGCTTCGCGCGCGGATCGACTCCCTGCGCGACGAGGATTGCCGACCGTGCCGCTGCGATCTGACCGCCGCCGGGCTGGGGCGATTCGTAACGATGACGAGAATAGCAGGCAGCCAGGGACCCGGAATGCTGACGCAACCATGCCGCGAAAGGAGGTCGATCGCCACGCCGCCGAGCGGCTTCGTGGCGTTGTGCCTTGGCTGGTGGCTGGTGATCGCGTGTTTCTCCGGCTGCAACGGACCGGGACCGTTCATGAACTCGACGGCCCAGCAGCAGTCGGCCTGGGAACAGCAGCAGGCGTCGCGAATTCAGGACCTGGGGCGCCGGGCTAGCGCCCTGGATGTCGACAACCGCGATCTGCACACGCAACTCGCCCAGGCGCAGCAGCAGGTCAAGTTGTACTCGGAAGAGATCGAATTGCTCCGCGGCCGCTTGAGCGACACCGCGTCCCAGCTACGCGAGTTTCAGGTGGCCAAGGTGCAGGCCGATCGCCAGTTGTCGGCCTTGGAGGCGACGACGACGCGCGGCGGGAGTGCCCGGATTACGGCCAACAATAGCTTGCAAGAGTCGTTGCCGGTCATCGACATTCCGGGCATTCAAGTTCGTCCCGACGGTGATGTGGTGCGGATCGAACTTCCTGCCGATCGCCTCTTTCACCAAGGCACCTCGCAACTGCTACCGACCGCCGCGACGCTCCTCAACCAGATCGCCGGCGTTGTGGCTCGCAACTACCCCAGGCAGATTGTGGGGATCGAAGCCCACACGGACAACGTACCGCTGGGCGCGGCGAGCAGCCACCAGGTCACGGCGGCACAGTCGACCGCCGTCTTTTCGGTCTTGACGACCCGGGCTCAGCTTCCCGCCGAGCAATTGTTTACGGTGGGCTACGGCGCGAATCGGCCCGTGGTCTCGAACGCCACGCCGGCCGGCCGCGCGCGGAATCGACGCGTCGAGATCGTGATCTATCCGGAAACCGTGGATGGTACCTGACGCGGAATGCCGTCGACGTAGTTCTCTGTGGATCAGCGGTGCGGTTGCGAGGAGAAGCTCATCCCACCCCGTGCCACGCTGACACCCTGGCCGGCCCACGATTACAATGGGGTCAGCCAAACGCGGTGAACCTGCGGTTCGTCTTCCTGTCTTTGCCGTCAGGCGGACCGTTTCGTGAACCGGCCGACGAGCTTCCCGAAGAAGAGGTTCTGATGATCGCAATTATTGACTACCAGATGGGCAATCTCCGCAGTGTTCAGAAGGCCTTCGAGAAGGTCGGGCATGCCGCGGAAATTACCAGCGATCCCGCCATGTTGGCGCAAGCCGAGCGGATTGTCCTGCCGGGCGTGGGTGCGTTTCGTGACGCCATTGGCGAACTGCAACGGCGTGAGTTCGTTGCGCCGATTCGAGATGCCATTGACGCGGGCAAGCCGTTCCTGGGGATTTGCCTGGGGCTGCAATTGTTGTTCGATGTCAGCTTCGAGGACGGCGAATACGAAGGACTGGGCATCGTTCCCGGGAAAGTCGTGCGGTTCGACGTACCGGCGGAATTCAAAGTTCCGCACATGGGATGGAATGAGTCGCGGATTGTTCGGCCGGAATCGATTTTCAAGGGCGTCGAAAGCGGATTGCACTACTACTTCGTGCATTCCTACTACGTCGTTCCCGACGACCGTGACGTGGTTGCGGTCGAAGCGGATTATCCGGAGCCGTTCTGTGCGGCCATTTGTCGCGAGAACCTCGTCGCCACGCAGTTCCATCCTGAGAAGAGCCAGGCCAATGGATTGGCGTTGCTCCGCAACTTTGCCTCGCTGCCGGTCGCCGCGTCGACCTGAGTCGCCTTCCGCCGATGGGTGCGCGACGCGGCGTGCCGTGCGCACCGCGGCGGCACCCTGAGGGCGCGCGTCGACGAGCGCTGCCCGGTTGCGCCGTCGTGACGGGCAGTTGCGACGGGCAGTTGCGACGGGCAGTTGCGACGGGAGACCGTGAACGTGGGCTTCTCCTCCGCGCTCGTCTGCAACGCTTGTCGGGCCAGGTCGTCGGCCCCGATGCAAGCTGGGGAATCACGTTTTCGGCACTCGGTTGACACGCGTTTGCGGCCGGGGCTCGCTACTTGTGTTGGCTTGGTTGATTTGGCATATTGCAGCCTTCTCAAATCATTTCTGACAGAATTAAGCGGTTCTTGCTCGATGCAGATTTGGCCCGCCATTGACCTTCGCGGCGGAAGGTGTGTGCGACTCCAACAGGGTGACTATGGTCGTGAAACCGTATTCGGCGACGACCCGGCTGAGATGGCTCGGCAGTGGGTTGCCCAAGGCGCTCAGTACCTGCATCTTGTAGATTTGGACGGGGCGCGTGACGGCGGGCAAGCCAATCGCCAGGCGGTCGAAGCGATCCTGCAGGCGGTTGACATCCCGTGCGAACTGGGCGGCGGTGTTCGCGATCAAGGGACGATCGAGGGGTGGTTGGAAGCGGGCCTCTCCCGGTTGGCAATTGGCACCAAGGCGCTGCGCGAGCCGACCTGGTTCAGCCAGATGTGTCGCCGTTTCCCGGAACGGTTGGCACTGGGCATCGACGCGCGGAACGGCCGTGTGGCGACCGACGGCTGGTTGGAGACCAGCGACGTCCTGGCGACCGAGTTAGCGGCCCGTTACGAAGATGAACCGCTGGCCGCGATCATCTATACCGACATCGCCAAGGACGGGATGATGGCCGGCCCGAATCTGACCGCCATGGCGGAGATGCGGGAGGCCACCCGGTTGCCGGTCATCGCATCGGGCGGAGTGACCACCGCCGACGATGTCAGGGCGCTCGGCCAGATCGGCGTCGCAGGTTGCATCATTGGACGCACACTCTACGAAGGAAAACTGACCATCGCTGATGCGATCGCGGCAGCGAAATGTGAATAACCGAGAAGGAGTCCAGCATGGCTAATGTTCAAGTCCAAGATATTCGCAACCTTGTCGTTTGCGGTCACGGCTCCACTGGCAAGACCACCATGGTTGACCGTCTCTTGGTCAAGACCGGGGCCGTGAACGCCAATCCCAGCGTGGATGACGGGACGAGTATCTGCGACTTCGATCCCGAGGAAAAGGAGCATAAGTACTCGATCGAAACGGCGGTCACCCACATCAACCATAATGGCAAGCGCTTGAATGTGATTGACGCGCCCGGCTATCCGGACTTCATCGGCCATACGATCGGCGCGCTGCACGGCGTCGACAACGCCCTGATCGTGATCAATGCCCACTCGGGCATCGAGGTCAACACGCGGCGCGTGTTTCAGGAAGCAGAGAAGGCGGGTGTAGGCCGCCTGATCGCCATCAACAAGATGGACGAAGAGAACATCGACTTCCCGGCCCTCGTCAGTGACATTCAGGAACTGTGGGGCGGCCGCTGTGTGCTGTTGAACGTACCGGTTGGTCAGGGCGCCGATTTCAAGGGCGTCGTCAGCACGCTGGATGTGCCCGACGACACATCCGGCGCCCTCATTGATCCCAACGAGATCCACGACGCCCTGATCGAGTCGATCATCGAAGTCGACGAAGGGGTGATGGAAAAGTACCTCGAAGGGGAACTGCCGACAGCCGAAGAACTTTCCAAGTTGATTACTCAGGCGGTCGCTTCCGGTTCGCTGATTCCGATTGTATGTTGCTCGGCCAAAAACGACGTCGGGCTTGACGAACTGCTGGAAGCGATCGAGACATGCGGCCTCTCGCCGGCGGACTTGCCGCGAACGGCAGCCAAGGAGGGCGAGGAGGTTGAACTCAGGGCGGATCCAACCGGGCCGCTGGTCGCGCGGGTGTTTAAGACCCGCATCGATCCGTTCGTGCAGAAGCTGAGCTTCATTCGCGTATTCTCGGGCCAGATCAAGAAGGACGATACGGTTCACGCCTCGTCGCAGCGGAAAGGGGTCAAGCTGGGCCCCTTGTTGGAAGTGCAGGCCTCGGAGACGGCGGCGGTCGATGTGGGGTCGGCCGGAGAGATTGTCGCCATTGCCAAGATGGACGAACTGCACACCGGGACCGTGTTGGGCGACCACACGCTGCCTCCGGTCGGCTATCCGCGACCGATGGTCGGGTTGGCTGTCACGCCCAAGAGCCGCGGCGACGAAGGCAAGCTGTCAGGCGCGTTGCACAAGCTGGTGGAAGAGGATCCCACCTTCGTCCTTGATCGCGACGCGCAAACCAAGGAACTGGTGATGATGGGGATGAGCGAACTGCATCTGGCCGTCATTCAACAGCGGTTGGCCCGTCGCGACAAGCTCGAGATCGACACCAAGGAACCCAAGATTCCTTTCCGCGAGACGATCCAACAGACCGCCGAAGGCAGTTATCGCCACAAGAAACAGTCGGGTGGTCGCGGCCAGTTCGGCGAAGTCCACATCCGGATGTTCCCGTTTCCCCGCGGGACCGATCCCGAAGAATTCTGCGTGAAGAGCCGCTTCCCGTCGATCAAGGACTTTCACTACGACGAAGACCACAATTTTGTCTGGGTCGATTCGATCGTGGGAGGCGTGATTCCGGGCAACTTCATGCCGGCCATCGAAAAAGGGTTCAAGGAACGTCTGGAGGGCGGGGCGATCGCCGGGTACATGGTTCAGGACCTGGGGATCGAAGTCCACTTCGGAAAATTCCACCCGGTCGACAGTTCAGAGGCCGCTTTCAAAACGGCCGCCCGGATGGTCTTCCGCGAGGTGTTCGAGCAAGCCAGGCCTTGCCTCCTGGAACCGGTCGTGCAGATCGCCATCACCGTCCCGGAAGCCAGCGTCGGCGACGTTTATAGCGATATGTCGTCGCGCGGCGGGCACCTGCAGGGAAGCGATGCGGCCGGCGGCGGGATGCAAACCGTCAATGCAGAAGTGCCGCTCCGCGAAGTTACCACCTACGCCCGCACCCTGTCGAGCATGACCGGTGGGCAGGGGAGTTACTCGATGGAGTTCAGCCATTACGACGTGATGCCGGCAAACATCCAGCAAGAGATTATTGCCAAGTCCAAGATCGAAGACGAAGAGGACGATTGATCGCGGGGACGTGTCGCGGGTCACGTTCTCGCCATCATGTCTTTGCCATGATCGTGGAGTGCCGATCATACCACGGCGATCGTCGTTCGGTGCTGCGGATCACGTCCGGTGTCGCGGTCACCACGCGCTGGGCGTCACTGGCCCCACGGGGGCCCCGCATCCGCGCGGGGATCCCCCCGTCTCGCTGGCTTCACAGTCACAGGGGCTTCACATTCACAGGGGCCCATCCCGATGCGAGCCCGAATCATTCATCAGCCGTTGGGCGTTAGCCCCGGTTGCGTTGATCGCAGCGGAAACCGGACGCTAACGCGTTCCGCCTGATGTGCGCGACGCTTTGGGTAAATTCACCACAAACGATTGCGACACAGCGAATTGCACTGGATGTTTGTTCGTTCATGAACAAACCGGGCTAGTCCGTCGGCGGCTTGCCGAGTGCCTCGTGGTAATCGATCCGGCGCTCTGGTGATTGGGTCGCGTCGTCTTGCAGAAAGTGCTCCATCCACCGCAGCATCCGCAGGTTGTAGTCGAGCCGCGCGGCGGCCTTGCGGTTGCCATGCCCTTCGCCTTCGTACAAGACCAGGCGAACGGGTGCCTGCTGGAGTGTTTTCAGGTGGCGGAACAACTCCAGCGACTGGGACGGATGGACGCGGGGGTCTTCCTTGCCATGCAGGATCAGCGTCGGCGTGCGATTCTTCTGGACGTGGCGAATGGGGCTGCGTTCCAGGAAGTATTCCCAGTCGTCCCAGAGCCGTTTGCGATGGTGAACGTGAAACATCTCTTCGGGGATGTCGGTTGTGCCGACCTTGGAAACATTGTCGCTGATGCCCACGAACATCACGCTGGCGGCGAACCGCTCGGAGTAGTAGGTCGCGCCCCAGGCGGAGGCGTAGCCGCCGTACGATCCGCCCGTAATCCCGACACGGTTTTGATCGACGAGCCCGATTTGCACGAGGTGGTCGATTCCGTCGATCAGGTCGTCGAACTCCTTGCCGGCAGCGTCCGCCTGACCCAGTTTGGAGAATTTCACGCCACGACCCGTGCTGCCGCGATAGTTCGGATAGAAGACGGCGAAGCCGCGGGCCGCCCCGACTTGACCGGGGTACGAATAGGACGTCACCCAGCCGTTGGGGACGTGGGACTCCGGGCCGCCGTGAACCGCCATGATCAACGGATAGCGGCGTCCAGGCTCGTCATTCAGCGGCCGCACGAGGACGCCCTCCAGGGCGAGTCCGTCGCGTGCCTGCCACCGCACCACTTCCTGCCTGGCGAAACGCATTTCGTCGATCCAGGGGTTGCTGTTGGTAAGTCGCTGCATCTCCATGCCCTTGACCAGGAACACCTCCCGTGGATGTTGGGCGTGATGTCCGATCGCCGCGGCATGGCCCGCCGGCGACCACGAGAGACCTGCCAGCACGGTGTTGTCGGTCTCGTGCAGGTCAAGGGTCGCGTCCAGCGTCACCGTACCCAGCAGGGTCCCCTGGTTGCGGCTGACGAGCACGCCGATCGTGTTGGCATCCTGCCAGGCAAAGCCATCCACATGCGCGTCGAGTTCGGGAGTCAGATCCCGCAAACGGCCTTCGCCGGGGATCGCCGCGATCATCAGGTGCCCTTCTGAAGGATCGTTGATGTCGACCCCGGAGACGAGCGCCAGATGCTTGCCATCCGGGCTCCAGCCGACCTGTCCCAGTTTGCCCGGGTTCTTGATGCGTTCCACAATGCGGCCCGTGTCCACATCGACCACGTGGACCCGTTTGAACATATAGTTGTCATCAACCAGGGCGGTGGGGGCCAGCACGACCGCCAACTGCTTTCCATCCGGGCGCCACTCGATCGCCGTGGCCGAGCCGGGTAGATCCAGGGCGCGGGGTGTGTCCTTACCGGCGGCGTCGCAGATCCAAACCTTCGTCGGCCGCCAGTCCTCTTCGTAGATTTCCTGATCGAATCCCTGCTCGCGATACTCCTGGGTCGTCATGTCGAGCGTTTCTTTGGCCAGAAAGGCAACACGACCGCCGGCAGGTGAGAAACGGACCGCAGAGATACTGGCGTCGTGGCTTAGCAAGCGTTGTGATTCGCCACCGTTCAGGGGAATCGTGTAGGCGGTCGTCTGTTTGTCGTCGCCGCGGCGCGCCAGGTAGGCGATCGACGTACCGTCCGGCGTCCATTGTACGCTGCTGATGTTGACCGGCCCGGTAATGAACGGTCGCGAATCACCCTCGCTGGAGACGACGTGCAGTTCCGTGCGGGCCGGCCCGTCTGCTTCCTGCAGCGGGATGCGGGGGACGGACAACGTATAGGCGATCTGTGTGCCGTCCGGTGAGATGGCGGCTGAAGTGGCCTGTTTGAGTTTGGCCACGTCGTGCGGGGTGAAGGCCCTTTCGCCGGCCAAGAGCCGCGGTTGGCCGGTCGGCGACATCGCCGCGGCGACCGCCGTGAACATGGCCAACAGGAAGAGGAGGCGAATGCGGTTCAGGCCGCGTGCGGGCAGAAGATCGCGTTGTTCAGGCATGGTGTTTCTGGCTCTCATGGTGTTCATCCAAAGTGGCTGATGCGGGATGCCGATTCGTATCACAGGAGATCACGTGCCGCACGAAGTCCGCTGGTAACGGGAGGCTGCCGGCACACGGAACCACATCAGGTGGCTCCGGCGACCGGTTCCACGGGTTGTATGGATTCAGATGGCTCGCAAGGCCGACCCGCCGCACCTTGTCCCAGTATACGTCGAATTGGTTCCTTCCTGGCAGCAAAGCGAGAGTACCCTCGGGCAATTTGTGGTCGACCTCGGGCGTACTCCGGTCGACGCTCGACCGTGCCTTCGTGTCCTTGTCGCGTCATCCGTCGGCGGGCGTCATCGCGCGCAGGGGCGGAAGCGCGCCTTCAGTTTGGGATTTCGGAAAAATAGGGTTCCCGGTAGAACTTGAGCACGCTGGCGAGCCGCGTTGGTCGTCTCGCCCACCGACACCCGCCGTTGACGTCGCCTCCATGCTCGAGTTCGACCTCCATATCGCCAGCACGATTGGCCTGCTCCTGGGCGTTTGTCTGGCAGCCGGCATGCTGGCCGACCTGTTGCACCTGCCGAAAGTGACGGCGTTCTTGATGGTAGGTCTGCTGGTTGGGCCGTTCGCCCTGGATGTGATTCCCGAGGGTCACGTTCACCTGTTCGGTCCGGTCCTGAAGATGGCGATGGCCGTGGTGTTGTTCAACCTGGGGTGCGAATTTACGTTTACCAAGGTCAAGCGGATCGCGGCCCACTGCCTGGCGGTCTCGGCGATCGAGATCGGTGTCACGGCGGCCCTGGTAACGTTCGGCTTGCTGGCATTCGGCACGGCGTTGGATCTGGCGGTCCTGCTTGGCTGTCTCGCCATCGCCACCGCACCGGCGACGACGATTCTCGTTCTCAAGGAGTTTCGCTCGGAGGGCCCGGTCACCGAATCGACCGGCTTTCTGGTGGCGATGAACAACTTCGCCTGCATTGTTGTGTTCGAACTGGCGTTCCTGGCAGTGCAACTGGTCCAGGGCAAGCTGGACGTGCCCTTGGGTGAACAGGTTGGACGGTTGCTCCAGGACATCGCGGGTTCGATGGCCCTGGGGATCGCCGCCGGCCTGGTGGTGAGCTACGGCTGCGGCCTGTTGCGGATGACACGGTGGTTGGTCTTGCTGGTCGCCACCACCACATTCCTGCTGGGTGTGTGCGAGTCGCTGGGGATCCCCTACATGTTGACGTTCCTGGTAATGGGCGTCACCGTCGCCAATACATCGGACAAGAAGGGGATGATCGTTGATGAACTTGACCACCTGACGGGCCTGTTGTCGGTGCTCTTCTTTTCGGTCCACGGTACGGAACTGGACGTGCCGGCCTTTCTGGCGGCCGGCATGATCGGCGCCGTCTATGTGGTCTGTCGATTGGCCGGCAAGTGGCTCGGCGTCTACGTCGGGGCGCGTGCAACCGGTCAGTCGATCGAGGTTCGGCACTGGTTGGGAAGTTGCCTCTTCGCGCAGGCGGGTGCAGCGATCGCGCTTTCGACCATCGCTGCGCGCCGTGATCCGGAACTTGGCGTCCGACTGCAGAACATCATTCTGGGCTCGGTCGTGGTGTTCGAGATTATCGGGCCGCTCTTTATTCGGCAGGCGCTGTTGAGAACGGGAGAGGTGCCCTTGGCACAGGCGATCCACCATACCAGCAACACGCCGCTGGGGCAGCTTCGCGCGCTCGGAGACCGATTCGTTACCGCACTTGGACGCACCACGACCAGCGGATCGCTGGCGAGCAATTTGACGATCAAGGACCTGTTGCGGAAAACGAAGGGGATCCCGCAATCCGCGCCTTTTGACGAAGTGGTTTCACACATTGAGCATAGTCACAACAACACCTACCCGGTGGTCGACGAGCGAATGAGTGTGGTGGGGGTCATTCGCTACCCTTTGTTGAGCAACGTGATGTTCGACGAATCGGTCACGCAGCTTGTCCGGGCCGAAGATCTGGCGACCGATGTGACGACACTCTTGCATGCGGATGATCCGGCCGTGCACGCGTACGAGTTGTTTCAGAACGAGACCGACGACTGCATTCCCGTCGTCGCCCGCGAAGCGCCGCACGAATTATTAGGAGTGGTTCGCCGCAGCGACGTGATGCATGCCCTGATTATGAAGCATCGCCGAAAGTCATGACGGCCGGAAAAACAGGCTTGGATTGTCTCAACTTGGCTGGAATGAACATCCGAAGAGTATCGTTAGTAACGATTGCGCGGCCGCCGGCGGGCCGGATGTTGCCGGCCCCGCTCGAGGGTGGCTCGGTTTCCAAAGCGGGGTACACCGGGGTTGCACCGGACGATCCCGTTCCGAGGAACGCTGCGTAGCTCTTGAATCCCGCCGAGTCTCCACCTACGATTGCGGGGAAGGTGGCGATTTTCGTGATCCACGATCACCCATGCGTTGAAGACCCATGACGTCGGCAAACGATCTGCACATTCCACGATGTCTCTGTAGTTGTCCGGGTTAACCGGACGCACGGCTACTTCTTGTCTCGCACAATCGCCCCAACGCTGCGAATTGCCGGCTCGCGAAGCCGGCCGCGTTTTCGCTGTTGTGCCTCACCGCGGGGCGGTCGCCCCGGCGTTTGCAGCCCTCGAACTACGGAGATCGCTACCCATGGCAACCGATTTTCGACTCAAACAGCAGTTGCCCGAATTAACGGATCAGATCGTCGCGTCGTACTCCGACATTTGCTCGATCAACCATCTGGGCCTCTGCCCGCTGCCCAAATACGAGGACGTTATCTTCGCCCTGGAAGATCTCAAGGAGATTATGTACCCCGGCTACCGCCGCCGCGAGAAACTCCACCTGGCCAACGTGACATACCATGTGGGCGATCTCATCGATCGGCTTGATGACAACCTGACGACACAGATTGCGCGGGCCTTGCAGCACGAAGAGCGGGTCGCGACCCGGGTCGAACCGTGCGACAACGGGGCCGATGCCACCGATTACGAGGCCAAGGCGCGGGCGATGACGCTGGACTTCCTCCGCCGGATTCCCGAAATTCGCAAGGTCCTGGCGACCGACGTGCAGGCGGCTTACGACGGAGATCCGGCCTGCAAGAACAAGGACGAAGTCATCTTCTGCTACCCGGGACTTGAAGCCGTGACCGTCCACCGGTTGGCGCACGAACTGTACAAGATCGATGTGCCGTTTATTCCTCGGATGATGGCCGAGTGGGCTCACAAGCAGACCGGAATCGACATCCATCCGGGAGCCGAGATTGGTAACCATTTCTTCATTGACCATGGCACGGGTGTCGTCATTGGTGAAACCTGCCAGATCGGGAACCACGTCAAGCTGTATCAAGGCGTTACGCTGGGGGCCCTCAGTTTTCCCACCGATTCGACGGGCAAGCTGGTGCGGAACGTCAAACGGCACCCCACGCTGGAAGACCGTGTCATCATCTATGCCAGCGCCACCGTGCTGGGTGGAAAGACCGTCATCGGCCACGATTCGGTGGTGGGGTCCAGCGTCTGGTTGACCAAGAGCGTGGGTCCCCACACGACCGTGACGATGGAAGCCCCCAAGTTGCGGATGCAGCCCGGCTTGCCGGAGGACCTCGACGCGGCGGCCAACTACCAGATCTGATCGACGCCACAGCCACGGGCGGACGGCGGCGGGTTGTGCAGGAGGGAAGTCGATTGACGACACGATGCGAAGTGCCACAAACACACAGATACGGCACGGGCCGCCGGTTACCGCCGGAACGCCCGGACAGTCAAGCTCGGCTCGGGCCGCCGGTTACCGCCGGAACGCCCCGACAGTCAAGTTCGGCGCGGGCCTCCGACGGCCAAGCTCGGCGCGGGTCTCCGACGGCCAAGCTCGGCGCGGGTCTCCGACCCCGCCGAAACCGCAGACCGAAGGTCTCCAATTCCTCGCAAATACACAGCCCTCACCAGCAAATTCCTCGACCGTTTCCGCCCTGTCCAGGCAACGCCGGTCAGGCCCGCCATTCAACGACGACCAGCAAACAACGGATGTCGCAGTTCCTGCTGAAATCCTCACGAGCCGCCCCGCGGACTGATAGTTTTTTTCAATGCGAATATCGCAAATCTTCTAATTGTCGAACTTTGGACGGACCGCTAGAGTGTCAAAGTGTGACCTACCCTGACGACGGCTCATAGGTCCCCCGTGAAGCCATGAACAGCACCGTCGCCGTTTGCCCTGCGCAAGCACCGTTGAGACGTAGCTTGCGCTCGTCGCGAGGCGGCACGAATTCCTCCAGCGATTCTGGCCGGCGCGGTGGACCGCTCCCGCCTCTCGTTTGACTATCAAACTGGATTTCCATGTTACCACCAAGCTCAGGCTCGCAGGCCGTCATGGATCTGGATGTCGAACGCGAGATCGAGGTCGTCAGTGAACTGGTTGACCAGCTCGGTGTCGAATCGGATCGGCAGAAGTCGCGGGCGGCGATCCGGGACGCGTTTGAGCAGTCGGCGTCCTCGGCCACGGATTCCAAGGAATTGGTGTGGCATGTCTGGCTTTACGATGCGCTGCAGACGCTCGGCTTGCGCTGCCGGACCGTTGATTGTTCGATTGAGCAGGTCATCGAGATGGCGACGGACGGGGCTCAGATTATCACCCAGTGCGACGACAAGTCGTGGCTGGCGATCGCTCGGATGCACCGCGGTCGGTTACTGGTCTTGATGCCGGACGGTGAAACACCATCAACGTGGCTGGCTCCTTCGCAACTGCGGGACGTCCTGGCTGCAGCGCAGGCGACGGGCGAGATTCGCTGCTTTATTGTCGAGCCGGGTCAGTCGGACAAGATCGGGACGGAAGCGCGGCATACGAAGCCGATTGCTCGGCTGTGGGGCCTGCTCAAGCCGGAGTGGTCGGACATCTGGATCGTGATCGTGTTTGCCCTGATCATCGGGCTACTGGCGCTGGCGACACCGATCGCCGTCGAGACGCTGGTCAACACGGTTGCTTTTGGACGGTTCCTGCAGCCGCTCCTCGTCCTGTCGTTCATGCTGCTGGCCTTTCTCTCGTTCTCTGCCGCGCTTCGTGCGCTGCAGACCTACGTGGTCGAGATTATTCAACGACGGTTGTTTGCTCGTGTTGCCGCGGACATCGCGTATCGCCTGCCGCGTGTCCAGCCCTCGGCGTTGGATGGAGTTTCCGGTCGGGAACTGGTCAACCGTTTCTTCGACGTCGTCGTGGTTCAAAAGGTGGCGGCCCAGTTGTTGCTGGATGGTGTTTCCCTCTTGCTGGGAACCGTGATCGGCATGGCGATGCTCGCTTTCTATCACCCTTGGCTGCTGGGCTTTGACTTGATGCTCCTGGGGATGCTGGCGATCATCGTGTTTGTGTTGGGGCGTGGCGCGGTGAACAGCAGCATCAAGGAGTCGAAGACGAAATACCACATGGCCGCGTGGTTGGAAGACCTGGCCGGCTGCCCGACCGCATTCCGCTATGACGGGTCGGCCCAATTCGCGCTCGAGCGGGCCGATCACTTGATTTTCGACTACCTCACCGCGCGGGCCAAGCACTTCCGCATCCTGATGCGTCAAATTATCTTTTCGCTGGGGCTGCAGGCGGTGGCCAGCACGGTCTTGTTGGGGTTGGGCGGCTGGCTGGTCATTTCCGGCCAACTTACCCTGGGGCAGTTGGTGGCATCCGAATTGATCGTGGCGGTGATCGTCGGGTCATTCGCGAAGCTCGGCAAACACATGGAGAGTTTCTACGACGTGCTGGCGTCGGTCGACAAGCTGGGGGCCTTGTTCGATCTCCCCCTGGAACGGCAGGATGGGTTGATCGGCTTGCCCGCGACGGCCCAGGATCGAGTTGAATTGCATGGCGTCTCCTGTCTGAATGCGCGTCAACAGAAAGTGCTGAAGGACTTCAGCATGACGATCGAGCCCGGAGATCGGATCGCGATCACGGGTGCCAGCGAGACCGGCAAGAGCACCTTGCTGGAGTTGTTGTTCGGGTTGCGGCCGCCGGCGGCAGGGCAGGTGACGCTGATGGGGGCCGAGGTTCGAGAACTGCGGCCGGAGTCGCTCCGCCGGCATGTGGCCTTGGTCCGCGACGTGGAAGTCTTCCATGGTTCGGTGTCCGACAATGTTGCCCTGGGCCAGCCCCGGGTCTCCGCCGCCAACGTGCGACAGGCGCTGGCCGCCGTCGGCTTGCTGGACGAGATTCTGCGACTGCCCGACCAGATCGAAACGAAGCTGGCCAGCACCGGCCACCCGCTCACGTCGTCGCAACTGCGGCGGTTGATGATCGCCCGTGCCTGTGCCGGTTTGCCCCGGCTCTTGCTGCTGGACAAGGCACTGGACCTGTTGCCGGATGCAGAAGCCCGGCAGTTGCTCACCTGGTTGTGCCGGCCCGAGCACCCTTGGAGCCTGGTTCTCGTCACCGGACGGGCCGAACTGGCGGCGATTTGCGATCGCCAGATTGAACTCAGCCGGCATCACGCACCGATCATGAAACCGGATCGGCCTGAGGAGGAATCGGCTCATGGGTAACCCAACAGCGGGAACGAAACAGGAAATTCGCCGCGTCCCACATTTGCTCGAGGCGGCAGCTTACAGCGAAACGCTGATGCCGGCGCTGCGCCTGACCCGTTCGTCGCGGCTGGCGCGCCGGATCGCCAACGTGCTGTTGGTGGCGCTCGCCGTGACCATCGTTCTCATGGCGTTCGCCCCCTGGCAACAGTCGGTTTCCGGGTCGGGTGCGGTGGTCGCTTATGCGCCGGACGAGCGGCAGCAGACGATTGAAGCACCGATCAAGGGCCGGGTGGTTCGCTGGGGGAAAGGGCTCGTCGAGAACACCCGCGTCGAGAAAGGACAGTTCCTGGTCGAGATTCAGGATGTCGATCCAGCGTATCGCGCGCGGCTCGAGCAACAACTGATCAATAGCCAGCAGCAACTGGCGGCCGCCAAGGACCATTTGCAGGCAAGCGAAAATGCGTTACTCGCCAGCAACCTGGTCATCGATGCGCGGGAAGCCCAGCGGACCGCCTACCTCCGGGTGAAGGAGCAGACCGTTGCGGCACAGGACGCCTACGTGTCCATGGCGGAAAAGAAGGTCACGGCGGAAAAACAACAGCTCATCGAATACGAGGCGGCCATTCCGCAATTGCAGGCGGAATACGAGCGGACCGAGATGCTGCATGCGGAAGGCAATATTTCGCTCCAAAAGCTGCAGGAAGTGCAGCGGAAGCTGGGCGAATACCAGGCCAAGGTGAGCCGTGCCGAAGCTTACGTCGCCGCGGCGGAAGCCGAGCTCGAAGGAAAGACCCGCGAGCGGGAAGCGAAGGTCGACAAGGCACAGATTGATATCGACTACGCCGTCGCAAGCCTGCAGAAGGCCAGCGCCGATGTGGCCAAAGTGAAAAGCGAAATCGCCAAGTCCAAGCAGGAACTGGCCAAGGCGGAGAAGACGCTGCTGGAGACCGAGACCAAGGTCGCTCGGCAAGCCACCCACATCACTGCGCCGATCGACGGGTTTCTGGTGCAGATCAAGCCGGCCGTGGGCGGCGGCATTCTCAAGGAGGGCGACCCCCTCTGCACCATCGTGCCGGACACCAAAGAGCGGGCCGTCCAACTCTGGCTGAAGGGCAATGATGTGCCACTCGTCCGGCCCGGCCGCCACGTGCGACTGCAGTTCGAAGGTTGGCCCGCCGTGCAATTCAGCGGTTGGCCCTCGATTGCCGTGGGAACCTTCGGCGGAAGGGTCGTCTCCATCGATGCCTCGGACAATGGCTCCGGCGAATTCCGCGCCCTCATTCGGCCTGACCCCAGCGATCGACCTTGGCCGGAGGACCGCTACTTGCGCCAAGGGGTCCGCGCCAACGGATGGGTGCTCCTCGATCGCGTCCCGCTTTGGTTCGAAGTCTGGCGGCGGCTTAACGGCTTCCCGCCCGTCGTGTCGAAAGACAAGGGTGATGCCAAAGGCGACAAGCCGAAACCACCTAAGTTGCCCAAGTGACATCGCCACCAGGCAGCCGGTCATTTGAGTCAGGTTGGTAATCTAGGCTGAGATGAAGTCTCGTACGGCGGTCAATCCGCAGTCTCCTTCCTGCCGACGATAGTCATGTGCGCAAATGGTGCGCTTGATTGATTGCACGCTGTCCAGACGGACCCATTGATGAAATCGCGGTTCTCTATATTCCCCGCCCTGATCGCGATCTCGCTAGCAACGCTGGCAGGCTGTAAGCAGACGTTGCGGCACGGCTGGCTGCCGCGAGTCGGCGGGGACGTGCCGGCTGCTGCTGCGGTCTCGCCGCCTGGCCAGGGTGACCGGTCATTCGCGGGCCGCGGCGGCGGGCAGCAGGGCGCGAGGGCTGCCGGTGAACCGGATGGTGAGTTTGTAGTTCGGCAGACTGCTTACTCCCGTCCCGCGGTGCCCGACGAGCGGCCGGCGAATTCAGCGGCGTCCGAAGGCGGTCGGCCCGCCGAAGGGGCCTCCGAGAACAACCTGCCGAATCGCGAGCGGGACGAGCGTGATCGCGTAGAAGCCGAGTTGTCACCGCCCGACGTAACGCTTGCCGAGCCGCAAATTGAGCTCTTGCCACCGACCGTGATGGTTGACCGAACGGGTCCGCTGGGGTTGGAGGAGGTGATCAGCTCCATCTACGCCAGCTATCCGTTGTTGGAGTCGGCCCGGTATTCCCGCGAGATCGCTCAAGGAGCGCATCTGGCGGCCCACGGCGGCTTCGATCTCAAGTTCAAGGCGGCCAGCGAAAACGGTCCGGTTGGATTCTATGAGACGTACCGGCAGAGCGTGGGACTGCTTCAGCCACTTTACACGGGGGCCGAGGTCTGGGGCGGTTATCGCATCGGCCGCGGCGAGTTCCAACCCTGGTATCTGGAACGGCAGACCAATGACGGGGGCGAATTCAAGGCCGGTGTGAGTGTGCCTTTGCTCCGCAACCGGGCCATTGATGCGCGGCGTGCCGACCTCTGGCGGACCGCGCTGGAGCCGGAGCTGGCCGAGTTTGATATCCAGGCCCAGACGATCGCCTTCATCCAAGAGGCCAGTTATGCGTATTGGGATTGGGTTGCTGCGGGCCGCGGCTACAAGATCACCGCGCGGTTGCTGGAACTGGCGACCAGCCGGACGGAACGGATCAAGCGGCAGGTCGAGACGGGCCTGATCGACCCGCCGGAACTGACCGACAATCTGCGGCTGGTCGCGGACCGCCGCGCCAAGCTGGCGGACGCGACACGCAAACTTCGCCAGAAGGCGGCCAAGCTCTCCCTGTATCTGCGCGACGAATTTGGTCAGCCGATCGTTCCCTCGCGAGATCGCCTGCCCGAGTTCCCCGAACCGGAGTTGATCGACTCGCGGCAGTTGGCCGATGACGTGCTGGTCGCCCTGGCCAGCCGCCCCGACATTCGCCTCATCGACACGCTCTGGCAACAGTTCGACATCGACCTCCAACAAGCCTACAACATGCTGAAGCCCGACGTCAGCGCGTTCATGTGGGGGGCGCAGGATGTTGGTGCGCCGACCAGTTCTAAACGCGACAAGTCGCCCTTTCAGTTGGAGGCCGGCGTCTTCGTCAACGTGCCGGTCCAACGCCGCAAGGCCTTGGGAAAGATCGCGGCCGTGGAAGGAAAAATGCAGCAACTTACAGCCAAGCGCCGCATGACCGAAGACAAGATTCGCGTCGATGTCCAAACGGTCTATGCCGGCATGCGGGCCGCATACGAACGGGTTCGCGAAACGCGTGAAGCTGTGAAACTGGCAGAGGAACTGGCGCAGCGTGAGCGGCGGAACTTTGACGCCGGAGCTTCCGACATGCTGAAGGTGACGTTGCGCGAGCAGTATGCCGTCGAGTCCGCGCTGAAAGAGCTTGAAGCGTTACTAGAGTACCACCAATGGCGGGCCGATTATCGCGCCGCCCTGGCGTCGGATGCTCCGGAATAGACCGGGCATTGCGACCGCCGGTCGAACAAATTCGGAAACCGACGGCCAGCAATCAGGCGAGCGGCCGCCCGCGAGGGACGCCGTCACCCGTCCCCCTGCGAGGGCAGAAATCCCATGCGGCCGAAACTGGGTCTGTCGTCCAAGATCGTTATCGGATTGCTTTGCGGGATCGGCTGCGGGCTGTTCTTCGGCGACTACTGCGCGTGGCTTTCCCTGGTCGGCGACGCGTTTATCGGCCTCCTGAGGATGACCGTCCTGCCGTACATCGTGGTCTCGCTGATTTCCAACCTGGGCAGGTTGGCCTTCCGGCACAGCCGCCGCCTGGCACTCATCGGGGGGGCCGTCCTGTGCGTTCTCTGGGCGATCGTGCTGTGCACGGTATTCCTCCTGGCCGTCAGTTATCCCGAATGGAAATCGGGTTCGTTCTTTAGCACGGCCTTGACGGAACCGGCCGGCGAGACGGATATCCTGTCGACGTTCATCCCGTCGAACATCTTCGCTGCCCTGGCCGACAACCGGGTTCCGGCGGTCGTCGTGATGTCGATTTTCCTGGGGCTGGCCCTGGGGGGAATGCCGCAGCGTCAGCCGCTCATCGAGCAACTCGATATTGTCGCCAGGCTCCTGCTGCGGGTCAGCACGTTTGTGGCGCGCCTTTCACCGGTCGGCGTGTTTGCGATCGCGGCCAGTACGGCCGGCACAATTTCCCTAGACGAGCTTGGCCGCCTGCAGGCCTACCTGATCAGCTATGCGGCCGGAGCGGTCTTCCTGGGCTTTGTCGTGTTGCCGTGCCTGGTCGCCGCGTGCACGCCGCTGCGTTACCGGGATGTTCTGGCCGTATCCAAGGACGCGATGATCATGGCCTTCGCGACGGGGAAGCTGATCATTGTCATCCCCTTGCTGGTCGAAGAGACGGAGAAGTTGGTGCGGCGACTTCGCGAGGAAGGTGACGAAGATATGGCGCCGGCGGTGGACGTGCTCTACCCGGTCGCCTATCCATTTCCTCATGTCGGCAAGCTGCTGGGGATGTTGTTCATCCCGTTTGCCGCGTGGTTCCTGGGAAACACACTGAGCTGGACGGAGTACCCGGCGTTTCTGGTTTCCGGCGTGTTTGCGTACTTTGGAGGTCCCATCCTGGCGACGCCGTTCCTGCTGGATCAGATGCATCTGCCGCACGACATGTTTCAACTGTTCCTGTTGTCCGGTGTAATCGGCGAGCGGATCGGCGATGCGTTGGGAGCTATCCACCTGGCGACCTTCACGCTGCTCACAACGTGCGCCTTCCTGGGCCGCCTGACGTTTCGTCTTACGGCAGTCTTGCAATACCTGGGCATGATCGCCTGCAGCGCGGTGATCATGTTGACCGGCGTCCAAATGGTCCTTGGCCAGACCCTTCGTTTTGTCGATGACAAGCAGCAGATCGTCGCCAACATGCAACTCTTGGAGGAGCCCGTCGAGTCGGTGGTGGTGCGGGAGACGGGGCCTAACCCGGATCCCCGCGTACCCGGCGAGTCGATTCTCGACCGCATCCGCAGGCGGGGCATCATCCGCGTCGGCTACAACGAAGACAAACTTCCGTTTGCCTACTTCAACGTGGAAGGCGATCTGGTCGGGATGGACATCAACATGGCACATGCCCTGGCCCGCGATCTGGGGGTAACGATCGAGTTCGTGCGTTTCGATCGCAGGACGCTCGCGACGCAGCTTGCCGAGGACGACTTTGACGTCGTCATGTCGGGATTGGTCGGCACGCTGGAGCGGGCCGAAGTGATGCAGCATACCGATCCCTACCTGGATGTGACGCTCGCCCTGGTCGTGCCCGACTACCGCGTCCGCCGCTTCCGGTCGCTGGCGGCCATGCAGCAGGTCGACAATCTGCGGATTGGGTTCGTCGACCTAAGTCGCGGCTTTGTGGACCGGTTGCGGCTCTTGCTGCCACGTGCGGAGCTTATCGAATTGCCAACCAACGGCGAGTTTTTCGAGACGGAGACGCACGGCTTGGATGCCCTCTTGATTAGTGCAGAGAGCGGTTCCGCCTTCACGCTGCTCTACCCGGATTTCGAGGTCGTGATTCCCGACGGGACCCAGGTGTCGCTACCGCTCTTCTACGCGATCGGCGGGCGTGATGCCCGGATGCGTGATTTTCTCGAGCATTGGTTGGACTTGCGAGAAAAAGACGGCACGATTCGTGAGTATTACGAGCACTGGATCCTGGGCAAGCTGCGGCAGCAGGCACGGCGGCGATGGTGCGTGATCCGCGATGTGCTGGAATGGGTCGATTGATCGTGGCCCTGATGTTGTCCGTTGACGACTTTCACGAAGGCAGCAGCGACCTGCCGACCTGGGCTGCCGATCGTGGCTCCATCTATTACACCGCCCGCGTCGGCGCGGCCATCGAACTCATGCGCGTGTCGCTCGACGGGAAGATTGAGCAGCTTTCGCACTCCAGCGCCGGGGTACAGCATTACCATCCTGCCTGTTCGCGCGACGGCAACCAGCTGCTGTTTGGTGCGATGCGGAGCGGCACCCGCCAGCTTTACGTTTCGAGTTCCGATGGATCGGGAGCTCGGCCCATTTCGGCACGAAAGCCGGGCCATGCGGCGATGCACGGGCATTGGCAGCCATAGCGGCGGGCTCCACAATAAACGTTCGCGCCAGGGCAACCGGGCGTGCCAAGAAACCAAGCGTAACCTATTCCTCTGGAGCGACAGTACCGGATGAGAATTCGCCAGGCCGGCATGTCAGACCGTGACGCCATCCGCGGCCTTTACCTGGAGGCGTTTCCCGATGAAGAACGTGAGGTGGTGGCGGCCGTGGCGGTCGATCTACTGGACGAGCAAACGGTTCCGGAGACGGTAGCCTTCGTCGCGGATGACGGTGGCACGGTTGTTGGGCACATCGGGTTCAGCCCGGTGTCCTGTTCCGTTGGGGAAGAATTCCGAGGTTACCTGCTGGCGCCGCTCGCCGTTCATCCGCACAAGCAGAAGCAGCGGATCGGATCGACGTTGGTCGAAGCTGGGATCCAGTATGTCGCCAGCCTCGATAGCGAGATGGTCTTCGTCTACGGCGATCCCGAATTCTACGGCCGGTTCGGCTTTGATGCAGGAACTGCCTCGGGGTACGTTCCACCTTATGAACTGGAGTATCCGTTCGGCTGGCAAGCGAAACGTCTTGTGGCGGGAGGTGCCTCAGAACGACCAGGCAAGCTGTCTTGCGTGCGTACGCTGCAATCCCCGCAGCTCTGGTAGCGCGGCTGTTGTTCGGCGTCGGCGGGGAACGATTAAGGGAGGTGCTGATGAGCCTTGCAGATGATTTCGCGGCGGCAATCGAGCAGGGTGATGTCGCGGCGGGCGAGCGGCTGCTGGCCGAAGACCCGGAGTTGGTCCATGGGCGCGGCTGGATCCCGCCGCCATTGCACTGCGCGGTGCTGTCGAGACAACCCCAGGTTGCCCGTACGTTGCTCGACCATGGTGCCGACCTCGAGTCGCTCGACCACGATCGGCAGACAACGCCGCTACGCTATGCTATCCTGTTCGCCAGCAAGGAAGTGCTGCCGGTTCTGATTGCCCGCGGGGCCAACCTGGGACCGATCAGAGAGAACGGGACCACGGCCTTGGAGTTGGCATGGGAAGCGGCAGATGGTGCTTACGAAGCGTATGACGACCTGCCTCGTGCGTCGGCCTGGCGGGAGGTCGGCCTACCGGGGGATTGTGCGGCTGCTGAGCGACGTGAGTGGTTCGCCGTAGGTGCGGTGATCGGTGTCACGACTTCGTTCGGGAACTCGGCTGCCGTTCGGAAGACTGAACCAGGAAGCTACTTCAGTTATGCATGGTTGCGCAGAGATGGGTCGCTTGCGGTGTGACGTGTGGGACGGCGGGTGCCGGGCTCTCCGTTGGTCACCCTGGGGCCATGGGTGGCGCCAGGATCAATAGGCTCGTGTCGCAGACTGCTCCAAACCGTTATTTGACTGCGTCGCTTGGGCTACTTGCTGTCGGCCTGTTTGCTGTGGCCTACATTGTATTTTCCTTGCTCACGCCAAATTTTGATCCGGCGCACGACTTCATCAGCAAGCTCGGCGCGCAAGGACAACCCTACGCCGTCTGGTGGAATACGATCGGGTTTCTCGTCGTGGGAATGTTTCTTTCGGCGTTTGGGCTTCTGTTCGGTCGTCTGATCGGAGACGCCTCGATCGGTTTGAGCCTGGCGGTGTCGGGGTTTGGTTTTGCCGTTGCGGCGCTACCGACGGATTTGGCCCGCGTCGATTCGTTCTTGTCGAAAGCCCATTATGTTTCCATTTGCATTTCGTTGGGCGGTTGGTGCTTCGGTATGGCCCGCATTCGCCAGGTGGCGTCGCTTGCCCCGCAAATCCGACGGAATGCCGGGATTGCCGCGGTCCTGTTGTTGATGCCGATCCTCTGCCGCTTCGCCAACCTGATTTCGCTGCCCACGACGCACCGCCTCTTGCTGGCCGTTGTGTTCGGCTGGATCGCCGTAACGTCGATCGGCTTGATGCTGACCAGGCCCCAGGGTGGCAAACAGAGCGAACCGGCAAAGTAGGTCCGTCCGCGATAAGTCGCGACTGTCACGAGTTGGTAGAACGCAGCAACCGCTGTCTGCCTGGGGTCGCTGCAGGCGCAGAACCGCGGTCTCGCCGGAGTTGTTCCGCCGGTCGTGCTGTGGACGAGGCAAGGAATTCCGGCACCTTGCCGGCTTCCGTCATCGCCGTGTTTTACAGGTCCGTTCCTCAGGAACTGCCCGCACTGTGCGGGCATGGTGCAAGGTTGGGATCGAATGCGATGGGGAATGGAGACCTTCGGTCGGGTGTTTCGGCGGGGTCGGAGACCCGCGCCGAGCAGGAAGCGCCCGCGCCGGGCAGGCAGCGCCCGCGCCGGGCCGGAGGAGACCCGCGCCGAGCAGGAAGCGCCCGCGCCGCGCGGGAGGAGACCTTCGGTCGGGCGTTTCGGCGGGGTCAGAGACCCGCGCCGAGCAAGAGGCGACCCGCGCCGAGCAGGGGCGGTCAGCGCCGCGCGCCGAGTAGGAGGCGGCCTGCGCCGAGCAGGGAGCGTGCGACGCCGGCGGCGAGTGCCAGCCAAGCGATGGCGCTGCAGGCGGCGCCGATGTAGAACTCTGAGGGCCGGTATTCGAATGCGACCACGTACTTGCCGGCCGGCAGGTAGACGGAACGCAAGACCCGGTTGGCTCGATAGACCCGTACGGCCGTTCGCCGTGTTTGGTCGGGCGTGCGTACATAGGCGCGCCATCCCGGGTAATGCAGATCGCTCAAGACGACCAGTCCCGCGGACTCAAGCCGGCAATCGATTTCAATGCGTTGCGGCGTGACCAGCCGGAGTTGGCAGGTTTCATCCGATGCTGCCGGTTCCGAAGCTGCCGGCGTCGGGGGGGGGACGTTGCGAAGGCGGCGAAGATCCGCTGCTGCGGCCGCTTCGACGACGGCCACGCGCGTGAAATCTCGCGGCCCATTCTTGTCGAGCAAAACCTGGCGCGTTCTTTGGCGGATCTCGCGCGGGTCGCTGGTTCGCAATGGCGGTAGCCGTTCGACATGATGAACGATCCAGGCCCGTGGGAAGCTTTGCGGATTGTGTTTGGCGACAGCTTGCGAGCGGTCGTGAGGTGCCGGGACAATGAAGTACCTGGTGGCGAGCAGGTTGAGGACCTGCCGGCTGGGGGCGGCCGGCAGGCCGGGGGGGCTGGTGCCCAGTTGACGGGATTCGGCGAGCAGTAGGCGGAAGTCGCGTGACGCGAGAGTGCTGAAGGATTCGACCATCCCCACGCGATCGGTCAAGTGGTGTTTGGGAAGCAGTGTGGCACGTTCCCAGGTGACGACCTCGTTCAGCCGATCGGGGGCGACTGCGGATTGCCACTGGCGGGGCGGCTGGAGCGCGTGATCTCGGTAGGCGCGGGGCGGGCCGGTAGACGCTCGGAGTCGGCGGTCCTGGTGGATGGATAGAGCGACCGGGTTAGCCGGGCTGCGCAGCGTCGCGCCGGGAACGGTCACCAGCAGCGGTCCGTTGGCCAAGACGATCTCGCCAACCGTGGCCGCCAAGGCCAGTCGCCGGAAAGTGACTGCCCGAACGGAATTCGGTTCCATGGCGGCGTGCCGCAGGAAGGCGCGCAGGGCAATGCTCAGGAGGGCCGTATGGAGCAAGGCACGGATCAGGCCTCGATGCGCGGCGGCGGCGTCGAGCGGACCGAAGAGGTGGTCGGTGCGGGCGGTCGAGATCCACGCTTGGAACGGTGCGCGAGACAAAAATGCCAGCGCGGCCAGGGCCAGGCTGATGCCGGCCAGGATCAGCAGCAGGCGCGGCAGCCGCTGGGGACGGCGCCACATCCGGTCCCAGCCCAGGGCCGCCAACAAGCTGGCGGCCAACGAAGCCACCACCATCAGCTTGGCGGGGTAGCGAAAGTAGATATAGCCGGGCAGCAGCGTTGACATCAGCCAGTACAGCCCGCCTACCTGCGGGCCGATCCAGTAATCGTCCGTGGCGGAACCGCCGAGGCCGCAGCGTATTTCGTGCAGGATCCAGCCGAGCCCATACCAGCCAAGGCTCGCCACGGCCGTCAACAAGAGTGCCCAACTCAGCCACCGTTGTCGGACGCAAGCGGCGTTGCACCGGCAACAACCAAGGCCCAGCAGCAGGGGGAGGAGGCCCATATACATCGAGGGCGTCCAGACGCGGCCCGCGGCAGGGAGTGCCGAGATCCAGCGGCGATTCTCGGGCCATGTCGAACCAAAGATGTTGGGCCAGAAGAATTCAAGGAATCGCCAGGGGCCCACACTGAATTGATAGACGCTCGCATGATGCGTGTTCGCTTGGGGAGCCCCCCAGATCGCACTCGCTTGCAGCTCGACAGACGCATCCTGGGACAACGATGCGGCGGGGGGCCGTATCGCGCGCGCCGCGAGTTCCGTCACATTTCTGGGGGCGGTGTAAGCGGCCCGATCGCTGGCCTGCGTCCAGACCCAGGAGGGGAAGATTTGCACGGCGGCCAGCAGTAGTCCGCAGGTGGCCGCAGTGGCCAGCAATCCGCCACGAGACCGGATGATGTTCGAGTGGCTGGGCGGCTCGTTGCCGGGCCTGGCCGCTGAGCCCCGCCGCTCGGCCCAGCCCAGGAGAGCCCAGTAGAGGAGGGCCCCCAAGAGGACGTGATAAGCCATTTGGGGGTCACCGCCGAGCGTCATCAGGGCGAGAACGGCGCCCAGCCCCCAGGCCGCCGGCAGTGATCGGTGCCGCAAGAGCTGGTCGGTTGCCTGCACGGCCCACGGCAACCAGGCCGCTCCGACCAGGAAGACAACATTGCAGGACTGGAAGAGCACGTTTCCACCCAGGGCGTAGCAGACGGCCGCCAGGCTGGCGGCGTGACGGCTGCAACCCCAACGACGGGTCACTTGATACGTAGCGCCGGCCGCCAGGATCACGTGCGAAACGATGTAAAGGTGTAAACGCAGTTGAAAATCGCACGGGACCAGGAACACGAGTTTTCCCGGGTAGAAGGCGCTGGAGGTTGCGTCGGCGACCGCCGGGATGCCACCGTTGTCCAGGGGGTTCCAGAGCGGCAATCGCCCCGCAGACCATTCGGAAGCTTCCCAGGCGAAGAGTGGCTGGTAGTAGTTGGCCGCGTCTCGGAACGCAAGCCAGCGGTCCTCGCAGGCAGGTTTGCCGAACAGCCAGGCGATCGGGATTACCACCAGCAGGAAGGCGAACCGTCGAGCTCGCTTGGAATCGTTCATCGGATTGCCGCCCGTCGGCCGGATGATCGTCGTGGGGCGCCACCGGCCGGGCAGCGATCCGCCGAACCTTCTCCTCGCGCGGCGTTGGGCCGAGCCGCCTGGGCGGGACATCTGCCTCCAGGGTGAAGCCCTCTGCGGGCGCGCAGCGGGCTTCGCGGGAGGGCGGCCGGTTGCCGGTACAGGGGGACCACGCCGAACGGCGACGGCTTCAACGTGCCGCCGCTCGGACCGCTCAGGGTGCCGTTTCGCGGCCGGCACGGGACGTCGATTTGACGCAGTCGCAATTGATACAAGAGTTTGCTTCGCAAGTAGTTCGGTGAATATTTCGTGATATAAGGGAAAGTCGGCGCAGAGAAATTTGTTTGCCTGCGTTGGGTCGAGTCGCTAGGCTGATTTCCACAACTCAAGTGTCGATATCACGACACTTTTTCTGGATGCCGAGCTGAATGCTGAACTTTTCGAAGCAGTGGCCTCTTCAGGCCTCTACGGTCTTCATCCGTTTCCTTTGCAACGAGAGTGAGCCTAGATGAGTACTGTTGTTGATCCGAAATCGAAGAACAAGAGCCAGGATGACTTTTCCCATATTCCGGAGCAATCGTCTCACGAAGGCAAGTTCGAATATCCAGGAATTCCCACCACGTGTGATGGCGCGGAGGCGGTCGTCCACGTGGAAACGAACATTTCCCAGGGGTGTGGTGCATACCCGATTACCAGTTCCACCACGATGGGAAGCGGATTTAACTCCGCGGTCAGCAACGGCCGCACCAATCTCTGGGGCGAACAGCTCTGCTTCATGGAGGCAGAAAGCGAGCATTCTTCCGCTTCCTTTTGCGAAGGCTTTGCCCTGGCCGGTGGCCGGGTCGTGAACTTTACGTCGGGACAGGGGCTGGTCCTGATGAAAGAGGTCCTGTTCACGATTGCCGGAAAACGGCTCCCGGTCGTGTTTAATATCGGGGCTCGGGCGTTGACCAGCCATTCGCTGAACGTGCATGCGGGCCACGATGATTTAATGAGCGTTGCCGACGCCGGGTGGGGAATGTTGTTCGGCAGAAATGCCCAGGAGGCGGCCGATTTGTGCCTTATCGCCCGCCGTGCGGCCGAGGCATCGCATACGCCGTTTTTTAATGTCCAAGACGGTTTTCTGACAACCCATACGGTCGAAACCGCTCGGCTGCCCGAGCCGGAATTCATGAAGGAGTATGTCGGCGCTCCGGATGACAAGCTGACCAACCTGATGGACCCGGAGAACCCGATGATGACGGGCGTGGTGCAGAATCAGGATTCCTACATGAAAGGCAAGATCGCTCAGCGGTGGTACTATGACCGCGTCGCGGAAGCCCTTGCCGATTCGTTCGATCTGTTCGCCAAGAAGACGGGCCGCCGCTACGATTTCATTGCACCTTATCGGTGCGAGGACGCCGAGTACATTCTGGTTGGGATCGGCAGCTACATGGAGACCACCGAGGTCACCGTGAACTACCTGCGTGAACAGGGGATCAAGGCGGGGTGCGTGACCGTCTACTGTTTTCGCCCGTTTCCCATGCACCAATTGGTAGCGGCACTGAAGAATTGCCGTGCGTTTACGATCTTCGAACGCATGGATGATCCGCTCTCGACGACCGGTAACCATTTGACGCGCGAAATCAAAGCGGCGTTTTGCGACGCACTGGCCGGCCAGATGGGGCATGAGAAGATCGACCGCGCGCCGCGGATCTACCACGGTGCGGCGGGATTGGGCAGCCGTGACGTGCGTCCGGCGGACGTGATCGCCGCCTTCGACAACATGGCCGGTGGCGGCCAGGATTTCTTCTGCGTCGGCGTGGATCATGCCCTGGCGCTGCCGCGGACGAACGATCCGGACCTGCGGCCGCCCGGCGGTTTTTCCATGCGGGGACACTCGGTAGGCGGTTTCGGCTCGGTGACCACCAACAAGGTCATCGCCACGATTGGCGGAGAAGTCTTCGGCAAGGATGTGCAGGCCTATCCCAAGTATGGGTCGGAGAAGAAGGGGCTGCCGACGACGTATTACTTGACGATTGGCGACGAGCACATCAAGTCTCATAGCGAACTGGAGTTCGTCGACCTGATTATCCTCAACGACGTCAATGCGATCCTGGCGAATCCGCTCAAAGGCGTCGTCGACGGTGGCGCGATTTTCATGCAGTCTCCCTACGATGACGGTCAGGACGTCTGGAAACGGATTCCCACGCGTCATCAGCAGACGATCCGCGACAAACAGATTCGTGTTTACTTCTGTGACACGGTCCGGATTGCGCGAGAGGTGGCCTCCGTCGCCGACCTGCAAATGCGGATGCAGGGAATCGTCACGCTGGGCGCCTTCCTCAAGCTGACTCCTTATGCCAAGGAGAGCGGCATGTCCGATGACCAGGTCCTGGACGGGGTCGAGGCCGCGCTGCGTAAGTACTTCGGGAAACGGGGAGAACGGGTGGTGCAGGACAACCTTACCTGCGTCAAACGCGGGTTCAGCGAGTTGAAGCAAGTCTCTCCCGACCTCATGTAATCGACCTCGTGCATCCAGAGAAGGTCTGGAGAAAGACACGACGACAAGTCACCAGGCAACAACCTTCGAGAACATCCGGCCCCAGTTCAAAGGATCTACTCTATGGCGACCGCGAACGACCACGCATCAATGAACAAGGCGCACGACCGCGACCCGCACAACTGCAACTCGTACGGTACCCTGGTGGACGATGGCTACAAGAAGGTCAGCTTGCCGGTCCTGGACGTGGATGATTTCAACGAGCGGATCATTCGGGCCTACGAGGAAGGAACTGCCGAAAAGAGCCTGCCGGCCGATCTCAGCGTTTCTCGCTCGATCGTGCCCGCCGGAACAGCGACGCTCCGTGATTTCAGCTACGTCGCGCCGGAGATCCCTGCATACATTACCGAGGAGTGCACCGGCTGCATGGACTGTGTGACCCTCTGCCCCGACACGGCGATCCTGGGCAAAGTCGTTGGCGAGAACGACTGGCAGGCCAGGATGGACCGGTTAGCGGATGACGATCGCGAGTTATTCCAGAAATCCTGGTCAGAACCTCGCAAGTACTATGGAGGTCCGAAGAAAAAAACCGGTGAAGGCGGGAAATTCTCGATCATCATCGATCCCAGCAAGTGCAAGGGCTGCGCCGAGTGTGTCACGGTGTGCGACGATGATGCGCTCAAGATGGTCAACAAGACCGACGGCCTGATGGATGACATTCAGCGGACGCACCGCCTCTTCAAGGAATTCGGGCCGTCCGACGAACGATACATCAACGACAACCTGCTGATCGACATGATGCTCAAGGAGGAAACCCATGTCTACGTTGGCGGTGCGGGAAGCTGTGCCGGTTGCGGGGAGGGAACAGCGCTGCGAATGATGTGCTCGGCAACCGGTGCCAAGTACGGAAACGACTGGGGCATCATTGCGGCAACGGGTTGCAATACCGTTTACACGTCGACCTACCCGTACAATCCTTACCTGGTGCCCTGGAGCAATTCCTTGTTCGAGAATGCGCCGGCCTACGCGATGGGTCTGCGGATGCGATGGGATCAGAAAGGGTGGGCCGACAAACCGATCTGGTGCATCGGCGGGGATGGGGCCATGTTCGATATCGGCTTCCAATCGCTCTCGCGGATGCTCGCCGCCGGAGCCAACATCAAGGTCATGATCCTGGATACCCAGGTCTATTCGAATACCGGCGGGCAGGCATCGACGAGCACCTTCATGGGGCAGAATGCCAAGATGAGCCTGCATGGGAAATCAATCAGCGGCAAGACAGAGCGGCGCAAGGAGATCGCACAGATCGCCATGATGCATCCCCGCACGTATGTCGCTCAGACGACGTGCGCCCACGTCAATCACATGTACCGCTGCTTGCTCGACGCCATGGAGTTCGATGGGCCGGCCGTGGTGTGCTGTTACACGACCTGCCAGCCGGAACATGGCGTTGCCGACAACATGGCCACCGACCAGGCGCGGCTGGCGGTCGACACGCGGGCCTTTCCGATGCTGGTCTACGATCCGCGCAAGGGCGCGACGATCAAAGAACGACTCTCCCTGCAAGGCAACCCCGCCGTGAACGACGACTGGTGGGTCAATCCCAAGACCGGCGACGCAGTCGACTTCATCGATTTCTGTCGCAGCGAAGGACGGTTCGGCAAGCACTTTGACAAGGATGGTAATCCCAGCGAGACCCTGGTGTCAGCTCGGCAAGAGCGTCTGGAAAACTGGCGGCAATTGCAGGAGTTGGCGGGGGTACTCGGCAAGAAGTCGGCCCCCCGGAAGGCTTCTGCCTCTCCTCCCCCGGCGCCCCAACGGGCCGCCAGCGGAAATGGGAACGGCCGTCAGGTTGGTCTTCCGTCAGGGTACCAGGCCGGCGCGAAGATTCGTTACGAGGGAGGTGAAGGCTGGGTGGACGGCGTGCTGACCTCCGTTACCCCGGTCGTCATGAGGTTGGCCGACGAGTCGGAGATTCGTATCTCTGCCGACGTCATGAAAGAGGCGATCGCGCTGGGGCTGGTGGCGTTGCAGTAGTCCGGCCGTTCTCCGCGAGTGCCCGTGGGTTGCACGGCACCAGTCGCTGCAACCCCGTTTCCGCTCATGAATCGATGGCGCAACCGTTAGCAACACATCACCACCAACCGGAGAGGTTGGATGAAACGCTGGAGTTCCTTAAGCGGACGCGCAGCGAACTCAGGACGCTCCGCAAGGTGCGAGCCTGGGTCGACCGGATTCAGGTGTTTGATGTCAACGGCGACTACTTCGAGGTGCTTGGCGTGGGGTACACGCACGACGATGTCCGAGAGATTCTGGATGCCGTCAATACGGCCTACCGGCCCGCGACGATCCAACAGCCCTGTTCGGCACCGTTCAAGGAATTCAAGACGGGAAGGCGCCATCCGTGGGCCGAAGATCGCGTGATGTAGTCGAAGCAACGACAGTGAGCGAGGGAAATCGATGAGCGCGACGGTGCAGGAATTGAGCAAGCAGAAGGGGATTTCGCTGCTGGAATTGGCGGATCGGTCGGGACTGGATCTACCCAAGGTCCGGGCGATCTTCCTCGGCCGTTGGACGCCTTCTCCGGCCGAGCGAACGCGGATCGCTGCCGCCCTGGATTCGAGCCAGGAAGAGATCGCCTGGGGGCACGCCACGCCGATCCAGCATATCTACGGTCACGGACCGGGCTGATCGTCCGAGCGTCGGCTGGCACTCCACAACACACGGCCGCACCGCCGGCAGGGCCTCACCGCCAGCCGGACGCTCAATCGAGCCCCTTGTGTTCAATCTCTTTGAGATAATGCTCGTAGGCGCCGTCGGCGTAGAAGTCGGGACTGTTGTCGATGTCATGGCATTCGACACATTTCTTTTCCGCCTTCGCCAGTGGCAGCCGCATCGCTTCGCGCAGCCGTTTGAGGATCGCCTCGTCCGCACTGGTTTCTCCTTCCTCCGCGGCGACGTGTGCTGATCCCGGCCCATGGCAGTTCTCGCAACCATTGCCGTGGAGGGCCGCGGATTTCTCAAGATCCAAGTAGCCGCTGGTGTACGGAAAGAACCGCTGCGGGTTCCAGCCCGTGACGTGGCAGCTCAAGCACTCCGGATCAAAGTGGCGTTGAATCTCGGCCCGTTCAACCGGATTCGACAGGGAATCGGTCGCGGTGGCGTGCGGCGTATTCTCGAAGACGGCGAAGGCTTCGGTGTGGCATTCGCCGCACTTCTCGGAGCCGACAAATTTGTTGCCGCTGGGATGGGGCACGGGTCGCAATCCGAGCCCGGCCAGGCCGACCGTCTTGAGTTGGTTCTGATACGACTTGAGCAACTGGAGCATCTCGGGCGAGTCTTCAAAGGACGCGTCGAGCGGGATGCGTTGGTAGCGGAGCGGCTTCTCCTGGTCGTCGAACAGGCCGATCGCACCGGCGAACATGCCCTTCGTGCCGGTCTGGACGAACAGTGCGTCGGTCCCTTCGACCGGGGTCGGCTGATAGAGCGGGTCCGTACCGTCGCTCGGCGCACCAGCCGCGACGACGACATCGAACTGCGGGAAACGACGCGCCAGTTGCTTGGCCTCCTTGACCGATGCATGCGCCAGCAGGACCAGCACGTCGCACTGGGCCGCCGCCAATTCGGGCAGCACGGCTTCCAGCCCCTCGACCGGGTCTTTGAGAACGACTTCATCACGCTCGACGTCGTCTTTCCACTCGGCGCCCACAACCGCCGTGACACCGATCTTCACTCCACCCCGTTCGATGACTTTGCTTGCCGGCATCAGTTCCCAATCGAGAACCGCGGCGTTCGCACACACGAACGGGGTTGATTCGCCGGCGATCGGTACGGACGCCGCTACCAGTTCATTGGTGGAGAGCCGCAGGTCGTCCGTCCCCAACACGATCGCTTCGTAGCCGATCGTCTTCAGGCCGTCCAGCGTCATGTGGAACTTGATCTCGGCTTGGGGGCCATAGCGGCGAACCTGGTTGCCGGCATCCAGACCGACCAGCGGCCAGCCTCGCGCGGCGAGCTGCTTCGCCAACGTGTGACGGCGGGCCAGGCCGCCCTTCTGATTCGCCAGTTGGGTGCAACCGCAGGGCTCGATATAGCCATGCTGTTGCCCCGTGACGAGCAGGACGAGGCGTGGGGACTCCCATCCGTCAAACATTTTGCGATCCGGAAGCGACGGCGGCGGATCCTGGTTTGCCGTTTCCGCAGCCACCCCATCGTCGGCAGACGCTGCGGCGGGCGGCGCGCTGGCCGCTTCGCCAGAGGGATCCCCAGTGGAAGTTGCGGACACGGCAGGGGCGGCGGGTCCTTCGTCATCTGTCGAGGGCAGGGGGGCGCTTGCCGCGGGGGCCCCCGCGGTGTCGGGGGACCGTACTTCGCCCGAGGCCTCGTTGATGGGAGGCGTGCCAGTCTCGGTTTCCGCCACGGTGGGCTCGCCGGACCGCTGCGTTGGCTCGCAGCCGGTCACTCCAGCCAGCACGATGTACGCGATCAATAGCCCAGGTGCGTGAAAGCAGTTTGGCCGACGTGTCATATAAAGTCCATCCTTGTCCAGGCCTGCGGTTAAGCGGCCTCATGATACCTGATGCGGCCCACATTCCGCATACCAACCTGGTTGTCGTGCCAGGCGTCACGCAACCTGCCGCAGTAAGCCTCGCCGTGGCGTGGGTGAATCGCCTGTTTTGGCCGCCTGTTTTGGCAGCCTCACACGATCGCCGGCTCGGCAGCCGTCCCCGCGCTCATTTGACGGCAAAGCTGACGTAGACCGGGACCAGTTTGGCGGACGGATGTGTCGTTTCGATGTTGATTCTGCCGACCTTGCCTTGCTGGGAACCGAGCCGATTCACCGAGGGAGATCCGGGGGGGATCTTGATGTGGAGCGGATAGAGATAACCGCTCCCCACGACGGTGGGCTCGCCAATGCTGGCCGTGAGAATTCCCTCGGGATCAATGTCACCAACGCTCAACTTGACTTGATCACGGTGCGGGCCGCGGACGCGGATCCGCAGCGTGGTGTCATGCCCCTGGGTACCATCGATCGTCCGCAACTGTACCAGGCTCCGCCCATGGAGGAAGTCGCGACCGCCGATCAGCAGGATGTCGCTGACGATCTTGCCGCGGATTGCTATTTCACCCTCGCCTTCATGTTCGCCGAAACGTGCCTTGATGACCACGGACTGGGCCAACGGGCCGAGCGGCTTGCCCTGTGTCAGGCGGAGAGTCGCCTGGTATGCCGAATTCGCTCGGGGCTCCTGTTCCTGATATTCCTCCGGCTCGAGCGGCGTAAGTTCGAGTTTGAAGAAGCGGGCCGACAGCGTGTCGGAAAACTCGTGGCCGATGATCTCCATCGGTTCGTTGTCGAATCCGTAGATACGAAATTCCGAGCTCACGTCCTCGCCGGCGGAGATGTCGCCCAGCAAGATTTCGCGTTTCGAGAAACGCATGCGTTTGGTGACGTAGCCGGTGATGTTGAAGCGAATCACCGGATTGACGGGATCACTGGTCTTCATCTCGACATACTCGGAGAATTGGGGACCCTCCTTGTGGGTCGTGTAGTCGACGTCGAAAGAGAACTCCTGGCCTGTCGGAACCTCAGCGTCTGAGAATTCCGTCTGGATGCAGAGACCGCAGCTCACTCCCTCCAAACCGACGGACAGCGTGGCGACACTCTCATTCCGGATCGTGAAAGTACAGGTACCCGTTTGATTTCGCTCCAGCGTCCCGAAGTCGAAAGTCTCGTTCCCCACCACGACCACCTTGGCATTGGGGACCACTTCATCCGGCGAGGTATCGGCGTCATGGCTCCCGTAGCTGACGTCGAATTGGTCTTCGATCGTGGCCGCTTCATAGTAGGTCAGCGCGAGCCCCGTTGAGCAACCAATGACGGCGGTGGCGATTGCGATCCATAACGTGCGCATCGTAGCGGCTCTCCAATACCAGGGCTTCTGAGGGTCGTCGTCCGGCGAGACATCGATCGGGTGGGAAGATATGCTGGCGAAGCACGACCGGCGATAGGCAACGCCGCCTTCCAACCACCATTTTGCCCGGCATTCGCTCGCCCTGCCAGTGGCGGAAACGACCGGCGATTTCAGGGGGTTTGTGGCTTGACGGTTGCCGGTTGGGCGGCCGATGCCGGCGACGATTGGTCTGCGGGCGACGCCATCCCTTGCCTATGCGTACGCAGAAACGCCATGGTTTGTTCGCAGTCTTCAGCAGGCCCGCGCGGTTGATCGGTGAACCACAGCGGCCCCGGATCGGAAATCGTCTGCGCCGCCAGTTTCTGTTCGCGGTGCGGGTTGACGTCGTCGAGCTGGATGGCGGCCGCGGCTTCCGCTTGAGCGGCTTCCGGTCCCTCCGCAAGGTAGGTTGCCCAGGCCGCATGGGCATGCCCCACGCTGTTGTTCGGGTACAGGCCGATTGCCTCGTGATAGGCGATTCGGGCTGCCTTGAGCTGTTCGTCGAGATTCTTCGCCCGATAGGCCATGACGTGCCAGTGGCCGACTTGCAACCGCCAGCCGGCCGATCGCGGATTTCTTCGCGACATCTCGCTAACCGCCGCGTCAAATCCGGCAGGCGGCGGACCAGTGTCGCTGAGCAGCCATCGCTGATGGCGGAGGGCGGCCAGCTGCAGCCATGGGTCGGCCGAGTACGGGTCGGCCGCGGCGGCACGCTCCAGAATGGCTTCCGCCTGCACGTATCGGCCAAGCTGCCTGGTCGTGGCTGCCTCCGCCAACAGGGAACTGCTGCTGAGAATCGGGACGTACGCCGTCTGGTGGCAGAGGATGAGGAGCAGCCAGGCGGCGGTTGCCAGTCCCCACGTTGGCCAGGGAGAGCGCGGGCCGGAAGCTGCCGGGGCGCAGGCCATGTTCAACACCAGGGCCAGCAACAGCCACAACGTCATGCTGACTCCGGCGAACGTCATCCCACCGGCGGCCAGCAGATTGACCAGCAACGCCGCAATGGCGCAACAGAGCAACGTCAAATTCAGCCTCCCTTGTGCGACCCAGGCGTGGCACGTCCAAAGGGCGACCGCTCCGCTTGGAAAGGCAATCGCCAGGAGGGCGAAGTCGGGCATGTAGCCGACCAGGAAGCCACAGGGGAAAAAAGCGATCAAGACACCCACGGCCGCGCCCAGGTAGACGAACCACGCGTCCCGCGGGTCGCCCTCGGCTGCAGCTGGTGACGTTGCGGTGCGCCGGCCGGGCGTCGGCCGGGTCGCCTGGCTGGTACCGGCCGGCTGATGGGCGGCTTCTTCAGCCGCAGGGCGGCCTGTCGCCAACGCCCGGCGGACCTGGGTCGCGAAGACAAGCAGCATGACCAGCAAGGCGACCCCGGCGGGAGTTCCGGCGGTTGCCCAAACTTCCAGGATGAAGTTATGCGGGTCGCCGATCACTTCGCTGGCCCCAGGCAGCTTGTATGCCGTGTAGTACTGCTGGAAATTGCCGGGCCCGCACCCGAACCACGGGTAGTCGGCGATCATCGCGGCAGTCGCCTGCCAGTACTCGAAACGATAGCGGAGCGACTTGACCGACTCGGTCAGCACCAGCAGGTCGAGGCCGCCGACGAGCAGCCCGAATCCCACCAGGGCGATCGGCGCGACGACGAGGCCGGCCATGAATCGCCAATCGGGCCGCCAACCGGACCGGCGCAGGTAGGTCACCAGCAACGTCAGGCCGAAGAGCGTGGCCAGCGTGGCGGTCCGGCTCTTGGTCAAGATCCAGCATGCGGAGATCACGACCCCGCAAAAGACGAACCCGGGCAGCGTTCGCCAGCGGAGTTGCGTGTTTCGCCAACTGGTCCAGGCCGTCCCCACCGCGATCAACAGCCAGGGAGACAGGAAGCCGGCCAGTGAATTGGTCAGCGTGAAAGTCGCCAACGGCTCGGTGCTGTTCAGACGGCTTTCGAATTGGGCCCGCGCGGGTGAGCCCGGCGGTGCCACGAGGCCGGCCTCCGCCAGCGCTGCCTCGGGATCCTCGCGATAATCGCGCCGTGTTTGGGGCAGGCTGTAGAAGGTCTGGTAGAAGCCGTGTATGGACAGGCAGACGGCCAGCGCCAGCATGACCGACACGATCGCTCGTTGCTGAAGACCCGTGCGAAATGTCTGGCGGCAAAGCACGAAAGCCACTCCGAAGCTGAGCCATTGCCAAACGGCATTGAGCATGGGGCGCGCATGGCCCTGCGAGTGCATCGCAACGGCACTCGCAACGATCAGCACCAGCACGACCCCAAACGACCAGGTGGTCGCGCCGCCGTGAAAACCCGCCTGCTTGCGAAGAACCTTGGCAGTGCTCCAGGCGACCAACAGCAGCAGCCAGAGCATGACCAGGACCACGCCGCTACCCTTGGTGACCGCCGCTTCGCTGGGGAGCAGCGGTGTGGCCACCAGCAGTCCGGTCAGGCTGGCCAGCCAAAGGCTCTGCAGCCGTACCTCGGCGGGTGCAGCGGACGCGGCCGGAGGCCGGTGGTGCGCGTTGTGTGGGCGTCGTTTCACTCGTTCAACTTGCGACGGGCCGAGGTTTCCAGAATCGCGATCAAGAGCAGAACGCAAACGATCATGGCCACCACGACGATGGCGCCCAACAGGTCGAGGCGATGCAGGAGCAACGCGCCCAGTCCGCAAGTCGCGGTCATCAGGTAGATGGTGAGCACCGCTTGAGTCTTCGTAAGTCCGAGTTCAACAAGCCGGTGCGAGAAGTGGTTCTTGTCCGCGTGGAACGGGCTTTGTCCCGAGCGGAGGCGAATCCAAATCACCGTTGTCATGTCGTAGAGGGGGACGGCCATGACGCAGAGGGGAGCCAGGATCGCCAGCGGCGCACGGCTCTCGTAACCGGTGTAGGTGGCCAACAAGGTGGCGATCGCAATGCAGAAACCGATGAAGTAACTGCCGGCATCACCCATGAAAATGCGCGCCGGAGGCCGGTTGTGCCAGAGGAAACCGAGCAGCGCTCCGACCAGCACCAGCAGGAAACCGGCCACGAACAACTGGGGCTGTTGCGTCGCCGGGTCGGGTGAAATCAACATGACCGTTGCCAGAAGTGCCGATGCGATTGCGGCGACGCCGGCTGACAGACCGTCCATGTTGTCCAGCATATTGAAGGCATTGATCAACGCCACAATCCAGATGGTGGACAGGATCATCGAGATCAGCCAACTTCCCGGCATGTCAATGAAGGCCGTCAGCCGCCAGCCCTGGGTGACGACGCAAAAGGCGGCAACCAGAAATTGAAGGCAGATGCGCAGCCGCCAGTCGAGCCCCCGTTTGTCGTCGATCAGACCCACTGCCATCAGCACACTGGCGCCGCCGAGCAACACCCAGAGGCTCGGTGCACGCTTGGCCAGGCCCGGTAGGTGGTCAGCAAACTGGGGGATGACATCGATCAGGGACGGCGTGGCGACGGTTAGCCAAAGCGCCATCTGCCCCAACAGAAATGGCACCAGCACGCCGACCGCAATCCCGAGGCCGCCGCCCAGCGGCGTCGGGGTGACATGCACCTTCCGAGCGTTCGGCTGATCAAGCAGACCCCAGCGAGGACCAAACCTGCGTGCCAGCAGCGTTGCCGCCCAGGCGACGAACATGCTGGGGATCACGGTCCCCCCCACAAACCAGAGCGTTGATTGCAGATTCATGAGGTGGTCAACATGGGACGCGGAGGGGGATCGGGGTCAGGCCAAGCTGTTCGACTGGTGCGTTCTCAATTTCCTGTGTCAGGCTCACCACGCCCATGGTAACCCGCCGCAGGACCAAGGGAAGAACGGTGGAGCGGAGGAAAGTCGGTGGAAACGTCGGCTCGTGCCTCGTTCCTCGCGTCGGCAGCGACAGGGGAATGGAGGCAGTCGTTCTGGCGCCCTTCCGTAGCCCATGCTGTGCGCGACGCGAGCGGACCTGTCATCTTGCAGAAACGTGTCATCAACTACAAGCGGTGCCTTCCAATCCCCAGATGCGGACGAGGACTCCCTTACGCCAACACGCTCCCCCGCTGCTTTTCGCTTGGCCTGATGCGTGCTTTTGACAAGTCACTGGTCTACAAATCTGCTGACGGTGGTGGCATTCGCAAGCGTGCCCGCAGGTGGGTGCGGCATTCCGAGAAGAATGCGTGATAGTCGGGCCGCTGGTAGTCCGGGTACGTCCAGGCGCGTGATCGCCATTGGCCGGCATGATAATGCAGGGTCACTTCCGCGAAGATGCCGTCTCCCAGGTAGATGCGGTGGTCGCGGTCCTTGGTCGTCGCCAGCACCAGCTTGGCTTCCGAAAGATAGCCGGGGTCCAGATTCAGCGGCCGCGGCTCGGAACTCCCGTGCTCGCGTCCGTGTTTGTCGGCGTACTCGGCTTCCCACTGGTTGGTGGTGTGCTTGAGTGCGGCGAGTTGCCCGGGGTCGACCAGTGGTTCAAACGCCAAGAGTTGCTTCTTCAGCGCCGGCCCCATGGTCTTTTCGTAATAGGGCGTTTCGTCGAAAGCGAACACATCGCTGGCCAGCGCCAACGGCCCCCAGGCTTCCGCACCACGCGTTCTGCTCCAGTCCAGGGCGGTTTCATGGCGACTGAAGATGGCCATCATCAAGAGGACAGGTTTCGGTTTTCGGATTTCGCCCATCGGTGCCGTATGCGGATTGGAGTAACACGTGGATTGGTGATCGGCCAGTTCGCCGCAGCGCGGCAGGCGCGGCAGCGCGGTCGCCGGGCTGCCGCGGTCGGTCGAGGGGCATGTGGGGCGCGCACGGTTGTCGCCCCGATCGGGCCCTGTGCCGCTCCGGGCCGTCCACAGCCGCCGGCGACCGGTCACCCATGTCGCGAGGAACATCGCCGCGTGAGGCCTCGGATGAACGTCAATAGGCTTTGGCGAAGATCCCCCGTTGCCGGGTCGGCTGACCGGTGAAAATGCAGGTGCCCTCGGGGGCCGATTCGTCGTCCGCGGCGAGCGGCACGCAGCGAATGGTGACCTTCAGCTTTTTCAACAGTTCCAGAACGGCAGGGTCTTCGACAAAGTGGCAACTGGCAAAGCCGCCATGGATCTCCGGTTTCTTCGTGTTCTTGGCGGTGAAGAACGCCTTGAATTCCTCCAGATCCCCGATGGGACGCGTATTGTCTTCGCGCAATTTCAAGGCGCGGGCGAACAGGTTTTCCTGGATGGATTCCAGGGTGCGGCCAATGTTGGTAACAAATTCGTCACGCCCCGCAGGCGACTTCTCGCCCGTGTCACGGCGACCGACGAAGACCCCATTCTTGGCAATGTCCTTGGGCCCGACCTCAACGCGGAGCGGAACGCCCCGCTTGATGTGATACCAGTTCTTCTCGCCGCCGCGGAGATCACGGTCGTCAATCATGACTTCGACCGGCCGTTCGGCGAATGTTTGCTTTGCCAGGTCTTGTTTGAGCGATTCACAGTAGGGCAACACGGTTGCTCGATCTTCGTCACTCCGGCAAATCGGCAGGATGACGACGTGCTTGGGAGCCAGGCGCGGCGGTAGAACGAGGCCGTCGTCGTCAGAGTGGGTCATGATCAGCGCGCCGACCAGGCGGGTCGAAACACCCCAGGAAGTCGTCCAGCAGAACTCCTCTTCGCCCTCCTGATTTTGAAAGGTCATGTCCTGGGCGCGGGAAAAGTTCTGACCGAGAAAGTGGGACGTTCCCGCCTGAAGCGCCTTGCGGTCTTGCATCATGGCCTCGATCGATAGCGTCTGGACCGCGCCCGGAAACCGCTCGTCCGCCGTCTTCTCGCCCTTGATCACCGGCATTGCCATGAACTCTTCGGCGAACCGGGCGTAGACATCCAGCATCAACCGAGTTTCGTCCAGGGCCTCTTGCCGCGTGGCGTGCGCCGTGTGCCCCTCCTGCCAAAGAAATTCGGCCGTGCGGAGAAACATCCGCGTGCGCATCTCCCAGCGGACGACATTGGCCCATTGGTTGATCAGGATCGGGAGGTCGCGATACGACTGAATCCACTTGGCGTACATGACGCCGATAATCGTCTCGCTGGTAGGACGGACGATCAGCGGTTCCTCGAGCGGTCCGGCAGGGGTGAGGCCATCCCCGTCGGCATTCGGTTCCAACCGGTGATGCGTGACGACCGCACATTCCTTGGCGAATCCTTCCACATGCTCGGCCTCTTTCTCCAGATAGCTCATCGGAATGAAGAGCGGGAAATAGGCGTTCTCGTGCCCCGTCTCCTTGAACATCCGATCCAGCTCGCGTTGCATGTTCTCCCAGATTGCCCACCCCCACGGTTTGATGACCATGCAGCCGCGGACGGGGGAGATTTCGGCCAGATCGGCGGCTCGAATCACCTGCTGATACCACTCGGGATAGTCTTCCTCGCGCGTCGGGCTGATCGCAGTCTTGGCTTTCTTGGCCATGTCTCTCTTGCTCTTTCGTAATGGGGCAGAACGTTGGTGCAGGTCGCGGTCGCGAACCGAGGCTGCGGGATCCGGTTCGAAGCGACCTGGCCACCGTGGTCCGGAACATTCTCCGCCGGAGGGCAGCCGTTCCGTTGGAGGCCCGGCCCCGGTTCGCCGTCGGGGGACCCGCCTGGAAACCGGCCCGCAGGCGACCAGGCACGCGTCCGTCGCGGCATCTGAAGCTCAGGCGGCATTCTAGGGCGTTCCCCGCGACGTCGGCAATATCCGTTATCCGTTCATCAACCGTTGGACGCCAGGCCGGGTTTCGGGCGATCGCCGAGCAAATCGGACGCAGTGGCGTTCCGGCTGAAATATGCGGGGCTGTGGCCATGTTTGCTACAAGTGACGGCGAAGCGGCGGTTTGCACGGAACCGCGATTCGTTCGTAAGACCACCGCCCCACACGGATCAGGAAGCCACAGCCAGCCAGAACGATGGGGGCCCGCACCGGCTTCGCCGCGGCTTGCGACGATCCTGGGATCGACCTAGAATCGGCCGGTTTGGCAATTTCGTCGCGCCCCTACTCTGGAAAGAAGGACCTATGTCACGCCGCTTCATTGCTCAACTTGGCGAAAACGAGAACCTCGACGAGGTTTTCCTGGTTGCTGAAAAGCAACTACGCGCCAACCGGAACGGCAATCTCTATCTGCAGGTCCGCCTCACCGATAAGACCGGTTCGATGGTCGGAATGATGTGGAATTCGAATGAGCGCGTCTATGCAAGTTTCGAGGCAGGCGACTATCTGCGAGTCGAAGGGGCGACCCAGGTCTACAACGGAAACCTGCAGATCATCCTCAGCCACGTGGAGAAGACGGTCCGGGAGAAGGTCGACGAAGCCGATTTCGCCACTCTGACGTCGGACGACGTCGACAAGTTCGTGGTACGCGTTTCCGAACATCTACGGGCCATGAAGGATCCGCATCTGCGGAGCCTGGCCGAATGCTTCTTGATTGATGAAGGGTTCATGGCCAAGTACTCGTCGGCTCCTGCCGGAATCAAATTGCACCATGCCTACAAGGGTGGTCTGATCGAGCACGTTGTTAGCCTGATGGATCTCTGCGCGTCCGTGGGCGGGCATTATGACGTCGTCGACACGGACCTGCTGGTGATGGGTGCCTTCCTGCATGATGTCGGCAAGATTGAAGAGCTGAGCTTCGAACGTGAACTGGCCTACACCGATGCCGGACAGATGATCGGCCACGTCGTGCAAGGCGTCGGCATCCTGGATGCCAAGGTCCGCGAGGCGGAACAGCTGTCCGGAGAGCCGTTTCCCAAGGAGACGCACATTCGGCTGCAACACATGATCGTCAGCCATCACGGCCAATATGAATACGGCAGCCCGAAGCTGCCGATGACCTTGGAAGCGATCACGCTGCACTTTCTGGACAACCTGGATTCAAAGATCCAGAGTGCCACGCAGATTATCCAGGAAGACGCCAATGCCGACAGCAACTGGACCTCGTACAACCCGCCGTTGGGGCGGAAACTGCTGAAGACGATCGAGAACACCCCGGGCGAAGTGTGACGGTCGGGACCGTCGTAGCGGTTGTGCGTATTCGGCGTGCTGTTCCGCACGGTGGAGATGCGGCCCCGGCGTTGCCAGCGGCAGCCGGCTGGCAGTGCGACCTATAGTTGAGAAACCGCCTTGCGCGCCGCTGCGCGCGAGGTCCGTCTTCCATGTCGCTTTGGGACTCTCAACGATGTCGCATCCCCAATCTCTGTTGCCGGTAATCCAGGCGACGCTGCTGACCTTCAGGAGACACATCTGGCTCTGGATCACGCCGACCATCCTGATGACCGTGGCGGCCACCGTTTATGGGTTGGTGCGGCCGGAGGTCTGGTCGTGTTCCCAAGCGTTGGTCGTCCGCGAGGAGGCGCTGGCCAACGACGAACGGCTGGGCCGATTTGAAAGCGTCGACTCGATGAAGGTCTACCAGGAAGTGGTACTCGAAGTCGCCCGCAATCGGGATGTCATCGCTACGACGCTGAAATTGTTGGGACCGCCCGCCGGCCATGCCGCGCCGACCCAGTGGCCGACGGCCGCTGATATTGACGCGATGGAAGAGCTGATCTCCGTGCGCGCCCCGAAAGGTGCCGAGTTCGGCCGGACCGAAGTGATTTACCTTTCCGTCGGGGGGCCGACACGCCAGGCGGCGATCGAACGAAATGCCGCGTTGTGCGAACAGATCCAAGACGAGCTGGCCCAACTGCGAAATGCCAAGGCGACCAGCGTGATTGTCGAACTGGAAGAGTCGCTGCGGTTGGCGAATCAGGAATGGAATGCGGCCACCGACCGGTTGGAAGCGATGGAGCGGACGATTGGTAATGACTTGGGGGAACTGCGTAGCCTCAACGAATCCGGGGCAGGGAACAGCAACCTGCGGTCCGCCCTGAACGAAGTCGACGCGGAACTGCGGCAGACGACGTCGGACATGGAAGCCAATCAACAACTGCACGCGCTACTCGAGCGGGCTCAAGACGATCCCGAGGAATTGCTGGCGACACCGGAACGGCTCTTGGAAGCCCAGCCGGGGCTCGAACGATTGAAAGACGGCCTGGTCGATGCTCAACTGCGAACGGCAGCGTTGCGCGGCAAAATGCAGGATGGCCACCCGCTGATCCAAGCGGCGGTTCGAGCGGAACAAAAGATCCGCCAGGATCTGCATGCGGAGATCGCGTCCGCACTCCGTGGCCTGGAAGGCGACCGCAGGATCATTCAGCAGCGGTGGGACACGCTCAACGGACAGCACGAACAGCTCCAAGCACGCCTCAATCGGATCGCCGGGATGCGTGTCCGCTACAGCAACCTGGTGGATGACGTCCGCCAGCGGAGCGAGATTGTCCAGCAAACTCAAGGCGACCTGGCAGACATGCGGGCCAGCCGCAATGCGTCGCACACAACCAGTCTACTGACACGGTTCAATGATCCCGTGGTCGGAGATCGACCCGAAGGTCCTCAACTGGCGATCATCACCGGCGCCGGCCTGGCCGGCGGACTGGCGACCGGTGTCGGCCTGGTGCTGCTGATCTTTCCGCCGCTCGGTGCACCCGACCCACGGTGGGCCGGATATCTGGCAGCAGGCCGCCGAGCGACCGATCGCATCCTGGGACGCCGTGCGAGCGACCGGGGGGAGATGGTCCAGCTTCCCTCCCACCGGCAGGGCGGATCGTCCCCGCAACGACGGCGCGAGGAAACTCCCGATCCAGCTTGCCCGCCCGTGGAGATGCCGTTGACGGCCGCGATGAACCCGGCGGCGGATCACGTCGGCGGCCAATCGGACGCTGCACGCCACGAACGACGGCAGGGACGGGGACGCCGAGCGGACGACCACTAAGTTCCGTGGGTCATGCCGGGCATGACGCAATGCGGCCCGGCACCTTGCTGGAACGAGCCATCGGCGACAGGCAACCAATGGAAGCCGGCATTGAGCCATCCTTCAGTCGGTTTCTTCCGGCGGCTGGACGCGCCGCGCCGGGAGCTTGTCGAAAGGCAGTTTGAATTCGTGGGACGGGTGCGGCACGGTCAGCACCGGGCAACTCGACTTGCGCACAACCCGCTCGGCAACGCTGCCCATCAGGACATGAATCAGCCCGGATCGGCCGTGCGTTCCCATTACGATCAGGTCGATTTCCTGGTCGTGTGCGTAGCGGAGAATCTCCAGAAACGGGGGGCCGACGGCGGTGGCTCGAATCGCCTCCCGGCCACCGGCCTCGTCAAGCAATGCCTTCTCCGCGGCCTCCCGTGATTCCTGGACCATTGGATTGAGGGCCAGGCCGCCAGCAAATACCGGGGTCGAACTGGCGTGCATCTCGAGAACATGCAGGATATGCAGCTCGGCGTTAAACGTCTCGCTCAGCGAGCAGGCGTATTCCATGGCTTCATTCGAGTGGTCGCTGAAATCGGTCGCGGCCAGGATGCGTTTGGGCTTGATCATGCGTGACCTCCCTCGCGGATGGCGGTTGTCAATGGAACAGAAACAGGGGAACCGTGCTGGATTCGAGGGCCTTGCCGGTCGCCGAACCAAAGAAGAACTCGGTCATCTTGCTTTGGCCGTAGGCGCCCATGACGAGAAGTTCCGCATCCACTTCGTCCGCGTATTCGACGAACCGCTGGCCGGCCGTGCTGCCGCTGAGCGGAACGCGTTCCGCCTCCAGGTGGTGGAAGCGAAGGTACTCGATCGCCCGGTCGGCAACCCGCGCAGCCTCGACCGACGATGACGATTCGACGGTTACGACCCGAATGGGACCACCGCCGGCGGCCAGCCCTGAAGCCAGGAATGCGTGCAGCGCCCTGGCGGCCTGGATGCTGCCGTCATAGGCAACCACCGCTCCGCCTTCAGCCTGCAGGTTGATCGCGTTCGGCGCGACAACGACCGGGCGGGGTGCCGACCTTAAGACCTCTGCCAGGGTGGGGCAGGGCCGCTGGCCGCTGGCATGGCGAAAATGCGTCCTGCATCCAAAGATCAAGAGGTCATACCGTTGAAGCTCCGCCAGGATCCGCTCGGCCGGCTGCCCTTCATCCTCCAAGAGCTTGTAGGCGACCTCCGCGGCACCGCAGCGGAGCGCGAATTGCTCCAACACCTGTTCAACACTGTGCCGTGTCTCCGCCAGCAGCCGGTTGTACGCATCTTGATAGGACGGACTGATTCGGCCACCCGGTTGGTGGCCGCGAATCGTCGGCTCGTCGACCACGCCGATGCCGACCAGCAAGCTGTCGAAACGCGTCGCCCAGCGGAGCCCCAGATCAATGGCCGCCTGGCAATCGGCAGAACCATCCAGCCCAACAAGGATCGAACGCATCTCCCGGCCTCCTTTCGCCTCTTCCTGGCGGCTCCCCGCCGCCATCACTTTGCACACCCGCCATCCTCGCGGCCACGGATCGTGCCACGCAACGGCGACCCGATTCTTCACAACCGTCTGCCACGATTGCGCCAAAATGGATCCGCACCCAGCTGGTCGTTAACGATTTCGCGGCGCTCAGGGGTGCGCCTCCTCCAGCACTTCTTTGGCATACGCCGCCACCTCCTCCAGGACCAACAGGTGGAAGCCGCCTGACGTCATCAAGGGAAGCCCCGCGTAGTCGTCGCCCGAGATCACGGACTTGACGCCATTCGCTTCCAGAAGGTTCTTCAGGAACTCGGCCTCCTGTTGCGTAGCCACGGAAGCAACTACGGCAGACTCAGAATCTTTGCCAATCATCGCATCCTCCAGGGAAAACGGTGGTGACGATCTCAACCATTCCATACGGTGCAAGAACTATGCCGTCTCGCGACCCGCGTCGGACGATCCTCGGGGCAGCTGGGATCCAGGGCAAGATCAGGGGCGTTTCAAGCGGCGGGAGCTGGTCGGCCGATTTTGACGGTGACTGGGCGGCATCGCCCATTTGCGGCGCGTGCGCGACCGATACCGCACAAACTGCCCGCATTCGCACTGCTAACGCGGGCGAGCGGACATGCTACACTGCGAACGGTTGCCAGCGATCGCACGTCACCGTACCCCCCCAATTCGAACCGACGCCCCATGACGTCTCGTCACCCTGCAGATCGCTCGACCGTCAATGATCGGCCGGCGGCGGTGGTGCGAACGGTCGATTTTCTGGTCCGGTATCGGCTGGCGTTCTTCGCGATCACGCTTGGCGTCACGGCCCTGGCGCTGCGTCCGGCCTGGCAACTCGAATTTGATCGCAGCCTGGTGGGACTATTTACCGCAGGTGACCCGCGGCTGGTCAACTACCTGGAAGGCAAAGCCCTGTTCGGCAATGCCGAAACGGGTGTGGTCGCCTATACGGACCCCGATCTGCTGACGATCGACGGACTGCAACGACTTGAGCAACTGGAGACGGACCTGCAGGCGGTGCCTGGCATTGAAGGGGTCCTGGGGATGGCGCAGCTCCGGCGTCCTGGTGCGCCCTTGAGCCCGTTGTCGTTGCGCGAGCATCTGCAGCAGGGCACGATCTCTGCGAGCAACTTGCGAGAAGAGTTGTTGACATGTGACCTGTACCGGGGGCGGTTCCTGTCGCAGGACGGGCAGACAACGCTGCTGTTGGTCGAGTTCGCGGCCGGGCCGGCGGCGATTGCCACTCGGGACGAGACGATCGAACAGGTCCGAGCGCGATGCGACGCGCACCTGCCACCCGCGGTGCTGGCCGGCGGGCCGATCCTGGTCAATGACGTGTTTGAGCATCTCGAGCAGGATGGGCGGACGCTGGGAGTCGTATCGAGCGTTGTGCTGGCGGCGGTCATCGCGATTCTGTTCCGCAACCTGCGCTGGATCCTGCTCCCCCTGGCGGTCGTTCATCTGACCCTCTTATGGACGAAGGCCTTGTTGGTGGTCGGGGGAGTTCGGTTGAGCATGGTCAGCTCGCCGCTGGTCGCTCTGGTGACGGTCATCGGCACGGCGACCGTGGTGCATGTGGCGATTCGGTTTCGCGAGGAGCGGGCGGTCCAGGATCCTTTGGCGGCGATGCGTCAAACGCTGGTACACGCCGGTCCGGCCATTTTCTGGACCTGCCTCACGACCGCGATCGGCTTCAGTTCGCTGCTAGCCAGTCGCGTGGCGCCGGTCGGCAGTTTTGGCGGGATGATGACCCTGGGCGCGTCGCTCGTATTCGTCGCGTCTATCGGTTTGCTGCCGACCGGAGTGTTGCTGGGCCGCTTCAGCACCGACCCGGCTCAGGCGCCGGGCGAACGGTGGGTGGCGGCGTTCCTGCATCGTCTCGTTGCGGCGGTCGAGCGGTATCCGATGCGCGTTTCCATCGTCGGGCTGGTCCTTCTGGCGGTAACATCGGCCGGCATCCTTCGTTTGGAGGTCGCCACCAACTTTGACGAAAATTTTCGGCAGTCGAGCCCGATCGTCGAGTCGTATCACTTCATCATCGATCGCATGGAGATGACCGAGACCGTTGATCTGCTGGTGGACGTTCCGCGGGGCGACGAGCGGCCGTTGGCAGACGTGTTGGAGGACGTTCGCCAACTTCAGCAGGAACTGCTGGCCGAAGAAGGGGTGTCCGGGACCTTGAGCCTCGTGAACGTGCTCGACTTCATGACCGGGACGGACCGCGAGCAGGCGGGAACGGCTGCCTGGCTGAGTGCCATGGCCCTGGACAACATGACCCCCGCGCAGCGGTTGCAGTTTTTGCGCCTGTTTCAACCGAAGCTGGTGGCCGGATTCTGGAACCAGGACCGGGACGTGATGCGGATCATCATCCAACTTGGCGAAGTGCGTGGGACCCAACGGAAATTGCAACTGGTCGAAGCGATTGAAGCCCGCGGCCGCGAGCGGTTTCCGGACGCCCGGCTGGCCGGTGTCGCCATCCTGTTGACCTACCTGGTCAAGAGCCTGCTGGCCGACCAGTGGATTACCTTTGGCCTGGCGGTGGTGGCGATCGTCATCACCCTGATGGTCGCCTTTCGAGATTGGCGATTGGGCCTGATCGCCCTGATTCCCAACGCAGCCCCGATCCTGATCGTCGTCGGCGTGATGGGGTGGGCGGGCCTCAAAGTCAATGTCGCGACCGCCATGCTGGCCAGCGTTTCGATGGGACTGGCCGTCGACTTCAGCATCCATTACCTCTATCGGTTTCAGCAGGAACGCCGCGCCGGAAAGTCAATCGACACGGCCATCCGGGACGCCCACGGCAGTGTGGGGCTGGCGATGGTATTGGCGAATATTGCCCTGGTGGCCGGGTTCTCGACCCTGGTCATTTCCGAATTCATTCCCACGGTCCATTTTGGACTGCTGGTCAGCGTCGCCATGTTGGGCGGGCTGGCGGGTAACCTGATCGCGCTGCCCATCTTGTTGCGGATCGTGGAAGCTACGAAGCCGGTGAATCCTGGCGTGGCGGATGCGACTTGAGGTAGGCGTCGATCGCACCGGCCGCCTGCCGCCCGGCGCCCATGGCCAGGATGACCGTCGCACCGCCCGTGACAATGTCCCCGCCGGCAAAGACGCCTGGGCGCGACGTCTCCAGGGTCTCTGCATCCGCCACAATGTACCCCCGCTCGTTGGTCGCCAGGTTGGGTGTCGCCCGTTGCACCAACGGATTGGCGCCTGTCCCCAGGGCGATGATTGCCATGTCGAGTTCAATTTCATACTCGGAATCGGGGATCGGCCGCGGTGACCGGCGCCCGGAAGCATCGGGTTCGCCCAATTCCATCCGCTGGCAGCGTGCGGCCCGCAGGCGACCTTTCTCGTCTCCCAAAAATTCCAAGGGGGCGGTCAGCGTGACAAACTCGATGCCCTCCTCCCGGGCATGGTGAATCTCTTCCTGCCGCGCAGGCATCTCAGCTTCCGACCGGCGGTATAGCAGCATCGCCTTGCTGGCTCCCAGGCGGCGAGCCGTCCGCACGGCGTCCATGGCGGTGTTGCCCGCCCCGACAACGGCCACCACCCGCTCCCGGCAGTCGTAGACCGGCTCGTCATAGTCCGGAAACTGGTTGGCGTGCATCAGGTTGACCCGCGTGAGGAATTCGTTGGCCGAGTACACGCCGGCCAGGTGTTCGCCGGGAACTCCCAGGAACTTGGGCAGTCCAGCGCCGGTGGCGATGAAGACCGCGTCGAAGCCTTCTTCGCCCAGAAGTTCGTCGATCGTATAGGTCTTGCCGATGACGACATTCGTCTCGAAAGAGATGCCCATCGCCCGCAGGTTGTCGATCTCTTGGCGTACGATCTCCTTGGGCAAGCGGAATTCGGGGATGCCGTAGATCAGCACGCCACCCGGTTCGTGAAGGGCCTCGAAGACGACCACGTCGTGCCCCTTCGTGACCAGGTCGCCAGCGGCGCTGAGACCCGCCGGGCCGCTGCCGATGATGGCCACCCGCTGGCCGGTCGACGGAGCTCTCTTGGGGAGCCCGATCTTCCCCGAGGTGCGCTCGTAGTCTGCCACAAACCGTTCCAGGTAACCGATCCCCAGCGCGGAGAATCTGGTCCCCAGGATGCACGCGCCTTCGCATTGGTCTTCCTGCGGGCAGACGCGACCGGTGACCGCGGGCAGCACGTTGTCTTCGCGAATTTTCGCCGCCGCGCCCAGGTAGTCGCCGTCATGCACTAACGCCACAAACTCCTTGATCTTGACGCCTACCGGACAGCCGGAGACACACTGGGGGTTGCGGCATTCCAGACAGCGGGCGGCTTCCGCGTGGGCTTGGATCGTCGTCAGGCCCAGATTCACTTCGTGGAAGTCGTGCTGACGAACCTCGGGTGGTTCGGTCGGCATCTCTTGACGTGGAATCTTGACGCGGTCTTTGGGAGGAAGCGAATTCGTCATGTCAGGGGTTCACCTCCGGATGCCGGGCCGCCAGTTGGCAGGCGTGTTCGACGCGGTCCAAGTCCCGCGCTGGACTCTGTTCGAACCGTTTTAAGGCGTCTTGTTCTGCCGAGCGGTACATGGCGTTCCGCTGGGCGAGGACGTCAAAGTCAACTTCGGAAGCATCGAACTCGGGGCCATCGACGCAGGCGAACCTGGCCTGGTTTCCGACCAGGACTCGGCAGCCGCCGCACATGCCGGTGCCGTCCACCATGATCGAATTCAAGCTGACGGTCGTGGGGATCCCGTGGGGACGCGTGACGTCCGCCACGCTCCGCATCATCGGGATCGGGCCGATCGCCAAAACGTGGTCCAGACGCTCCTCCGTGTCAATCAACTCCTGCAGCTTCGTGGTCACGAAACCTTGCTGACCGTAGCTTCCGTCGTCGGTCGTCACGAACAACGTGTCGCTCACGGCACGCAGCTCGTCTTCCAAAATGATCAACGACCGGGTTCGCGCGCCGAGAATCGACAGGACACGATTCCCGGCTTCGTGCAGGGCTCGGGCAGTCGGCCAGGCGATCGCCGTTCCTACGCCCCCACCGATCACCACGACGGTGCCGAATTTGCGAATCTCGGACGGATTGCCCAAGGGGCCCACCACGTCCAGGACTGCTTGCCCCGCTTCCAGCGAATTGAGCAACCGCGTCGTCTTGCCGATTCCCTGAACCACCAGCGTGATCGTTCCCGACGTTGGATCACTACCGGCAATCGTCAGCGGAATCCGTTCGCCATGGTCGTGGACGCGGACGATCACGAATTGGCCCGGTTGCTGCTTGACGGCGATCCGGGGTGCCAGGATCTCGAATCGCTTGACGTCGGCCGCCAGCCAACGCGCGTCGATAATCTCAAACATGCTCGAACCTCCCTGACTGCAGGCGAGTGCAAGCTGCATGCCACGTGCCGCCGGAGAGGCGGGAGGCGTCGCGAGGGGGGCGCAGCAACAGGCGAAACCGCGATTTGCCGGACGCCTCGACCTGGCACCGCAGCGGGATCGCACTGCGCGAAATCGCTCATCCCGTTGGGAGGTGCGCGGATTCGCACGGCCGGGCTGCGAACTACCGGCCGGTGACTGGAGCGGTCGTCGAGCTGATCGTGATTGTCCGGTTCGCGAATAACCGGTTCTTCCAGCACCGCGCCTGAGCGCGCCAGGCCAACCGGGGGTAATGGCAGAACTTAAAGCTCGTGTCTGCCTTCGTCCGCCACCGCACCTTGTAATCGGAGTGGGTCTCGCCCAGGTCAATCGTCCAGGTGCCGCGACGACTGTACGCTTGCAGGGAACGGGCGAGCAACACGGACCCGGGGCCGGTGTGCGCGAATTCAGGCACAAATCCCGTACGGAGTCCGTAGATGCGGTCGCGGAACACGTAGTCGTAGCTGAATGCGATCGGCCGATCGTTCAAGATGAGCAGGTTGATGGACGCGCAACCGAGCTGACTGGCGACATCGTGCATGTCCCACAGGAACGGCTGCACCGAGTGGCTGGAGAGCGTATTTCCCGTCGTTGAACGTGCTTGCCAACTCTGTGCGGCCACGTCCTCACACTGGGTATACAGGTCCCATCGAGGATCGCCGTGTTGCGGCTGGTAGTGAATCGATGCGACCCGACCGAGCGTGGCCAGTCGTCGTTCGCAGCGACGAATGTTATTTCGCAATCTTGCGTTCCGTCCCGTCCAGTAGGCGGTCCAACCGTCGGACATGTCGATCCACGAGAGTTCACCGCTCGGTATCTTCACTGCAGGAAGCCCGGCCTGGCGCAGGGCTCGTGCTGTTGCGTCCGCCAGCGGACCCGCGGACCAACCAAGTTCCAGCAGGTCCCAGTCGCGAGGTTGCTGCTGCAACCAGTTGAGTGCCGCCGCCAGGGTCTGGCGCGGCTCGGCGCCGATTGGACCGAACGTCGTTCCCCAGTGGTCCAAGGGGTAGCCGAGGACGACGAGCGGCCCGAGCCTCGTCGGTTCGCGGCGGACCGCCAGCGGAACAATCCCGGTCGGGCGACTGTCGCGGGAGACGACCAACGTTCGGAGCCGCTGGTTGCCGCCGAAATGCCGCCAGTAAACCACCAGCCAATCCAGGGCCTGGAAGAACGACGGGGCCGGTGTCGCCGCCAGCAGCCGGTTCCAATCGTCGCGCAATCCGAGCAGTTGTTCCGGATCGTCGACCTGGCGGACTTGGTGAGCGGCCATGGCGACCTCAATAGGCATTCTTGCCGGAGATGACGACCAGGGCCGTCTTGCAGATGATCTTGAAATCCATCCACAGCGACCATTCGCGAATGTACTGCAAGTCGCATTGGATACGGTTGACCATCTTGTCCAACGTGTCCGTTTCACCTCGCCAGCCGAGCACCTGGGCCAGTCCGGTGATCCCCGGTTTGACCTTGTGGCGCAGCATGTAGCCTGGAATCAGGCGCCGGTACTGTTCGTTGTGGGCCGTGGCGTGGGGGCGTGGCCCGACCAGCGACATGCTGCCGTTGAGTACGTTGAACAGTTGCGGAAGCTCGTCCAGCGACGCCCGTCGCAAGAGACCACCGATCCGCGTGATCCGCTGGTCGTTCAACGTAGCTTGTCTCACGTCCGCGCCATGCTCGCAAACCGACATCGTTCGAAACTTCCAGACGTGAATCTCACGTCCGTCCAATCCGTAGCGAAGCTGGCGAAAGAAGACGGGACCGCGTGACGTCAGTTTGATCAGCGCTGCGATGACGAGCATCGGGACGGCCGCCAGGAACAGGAAGGCCATCGCGAGGCACATGTCGACGACCCGTTTGAGCAAGCCGTCGACGCCGTAAAACGGGTTCTCAAAAACACTCACGACCGGGAGGCCGTTGATGTCGGACCAGCGTGAATGGAGGAGTTCGAACACAAAGAAGTCGGGGACGATGTAGACCGACGCCGTGGTGTCGGCCAACTGGTTCAGCAGTTGACGCGTCCGCTTCTCGGCCCGCATCGGCAGGGTAATGTAGACGCGATCCACGTCGCCGCGCCGAGCGAGCGTTACGAGCTGGTTGATTGTGCCGAGCCGTTCACCGACATCCGGCGGCAAGGGGCCGGTGCGCAAGGTGGGGCGATCGTCATAGAAGCCGGTCAGGGAGAGGCCCAACTGGGGCGCGTCTTCCAGCGTTCGCGCCAGCCGAATTCCCAGCTCGTTGACGCCCACGATGGCGAAACTGCGTCGGCCGTAGCCGTGTGAGCGATACCAGCGTTGCAGGCAGCGGATGCCGAGCCGCGAGACGGCCAGCAGGGTCGAAATCGTCACCAGCCCAATCACCAGGCCGATGCGCGAAACATGGTCGGTGTACCGTGTCAGAAAGCCGACCGCCAGCAGGATCCCGACGCTGTAGAACAGGGTCAGCGTGGCCGTCGCGATCTCGCGGTACGTTCCCACGCCGCGCCAGTTACGATAGAGGGCCGTGAATTCGCCGACCGTAAACATCACCAGGATCGTGATGGCGGCTGCCAGCCAGTACAGCGGGTCGACGTACACGCGTGGATACTGGGTGGCCGCCAGAAACCCCAACAGAATCGAGGCTGCATCCGTGATCCGGAGCATGGCGTCCGTGAGCGAACGTTCTCTGTGAATTCCAATCGAAGACATGGTTCTTATTGATCCTTGCGCAGCGAATGGACCAGGACGACCAACGGGAGTCCGCAGATTTCTCGGCCGCGTATTGCTTGCCGAAGGCTCATTTGCCGCGCAGCCGTCAATAACAATGGTTGCGGTGCCGATCGCCAACGAATTCAGCGGTCACGTCGCTACTCGAAGCATAGCTCACAGGAGGCAACCTGGATGAGTGACTTTGGAGACGCGTAATCGCCACAAGCCCTCCAGGTGCGCCAATCCATTTACGCGGGGAACTCCTTTCCAATCCGCGGGAGGCAAGATACAGTTCATCCATGAATGAACACGAACCGACCAGAGCAGAAATTGAATCGGCCGTGCTGGCCTATGTCACGGCTCCCAACTATCAACCCGTAAAACCGAAAGTGATTGCCAGGAAACTGGGCTTTCCGGCAAGCCAACACACACTGGTCCGGCGGGCCATCAAGCGGCTGGTGAAACGGCATGACCTGGCCTGGGGTCCGCGGCACCTCGTCAGGATCGCCAGGCCGACGGAATCAACGGCCTCGGCCGAAGGGCACGTGGCCGATGACGCGTCGGCCGACAAGCCGATGGCGGAAGTGGCACCGCGGGTCGATTCCGCAAGAGGGCTGGCCGATGGCGAGGGGGACCCTGGGAGGCACCGGGAACGTGACCGTCCGCCGGGCGAACTTGACGACGCGGTCGACGATGGCGACGGCGAGGAAGCCGCGGTTCGAAGCCGCTCCGGCAAACGCAAACGAACCAAGACCGTCAGCGGCGTCTTTCGCCGTTCGGCGGCCGGGTTCGGCTTTGTGCGACCGCCCGGCGGCAGTCCTGAACGGCACGACGACATCTTCATCCCGTTCCACAAAACGATGGACGCCGCCAACGGCGATGTGGTCGCCGTCAAGTTGGAAACCAAGTCGCCCCAGCGCGATTCGCGACTGGCCGGGGCGATCGTCGAAATCATCGAACGGGAAACACACCGCTTCGTCGGGGTTTACGAAGAACGCGACGGCTTCGGCTTTGTTCAAGTCGACGGGGCCGTGTTCGCGCAAGACGTGTTCGTTGGTGATCCCGGCGCCAAGAACGCCCGACCCATGGACAAAGTCGTCATCGAAATGGTCCGCTTTCCCTCGCCGCGCCACGACGGGGAAGCGGTGATCGTCGAAGTGCTTGGCCCGCGCGGCGAACCGAAAGTGGACACGCTCTCGATCATTCGCGAATTCGACTTGCCGACGGACTTTTCCGAGGAAGTGATGGCCGTCGCCCATGAAGAGGCCGAGGCGTTTGACGAGTCGGTCAGTGGCGATCGAGTTGACCTGACCGAAACGACCGTGCTGACAATCGACCCGGTCGACGCGCGCGACTTCGACGACGCCATCTCCCTGGAGCGACTCGACAACGGACACTTGCGCCTCGCGGTCCACATCGCGGACGTCGCGCATTTCGTGAAAGCGGGTTCGGCTCTGGACCTGGAAGCTCGCGAGCGGGCGACCAGTGTCTATCTGCCCGACCTCGTCATCCCGATGCTGCCGGAGATCATCTCCAACAACCTGGCCAGCTTGCAGCCCGGGCGAGTCCGGTATGCAAAGACCGTCATCATGGAGTTTACGCCCGCAGGCGTCCGCGTCGCCGCGGACTACCGGAAGACGGCGATCAAGAGCGACCATCGCTTTACTTACGAAGAGGTGGACGAATTTCTGGAAGACCGCGAACCATGGAAGTCGCGGCTGACACCCCAAGTCTTCGCGCTGCTGTCAGAGATGCACCAACTGGCGATGACTTTGAGGAAACGCCGGTTGGATGGCGGCGCGATTGAACTGACGTTGCCAGAAGTGAAGATCGATCTGGATAAGAAGGGGCGGGTCAGCGGAGCACATGTCGTCCAGCACACCGAGAGCCATCAGATCATCGAAGAGTTCATGCTGGCCGCCAACGAAGCGGCTGCCGATCTGCTGCACGAACAGAAATGGAACTTTCTTCGCCGGATTCACGAAACGCCCGACCCACGCAAGTTGAAGCAGCTTTCCGACTTCGTACGCGGGTTGGGCATCGAGTGTGAATCGCTCGAAAGCCGCTTTGAAATCAAACGGGTCGTCGAAGCGGTGCAAGGAGAACCCGAAGAACGGGCCGTGCACTACGCCGTGTTGCGGAGCATGAAGAAAGCGCGGTATGGTCCCGAAGTCGAAGGCCACTACGCACTGCACAGCAAGAACTACTGCCACTTCACGTCTCCCATTCGACGCTATCCCGATCTGACCGTCCATCGGATGCTGGATGCTCTGCTGATCGGCCAGCGTCCGGCCGATGACTTCGACCAGATGGCCCTGCTGGGCGAGCATTGTTCGATCCGCGAACAGCGGGCCGAACAGGCGGAACGCGAGTTGATTCGCGTCAAACTGCTCACCTATCTCAAGGAGCGGATCGGCGAGCAAATGGACGCGGTCGTGACCGGGGTGACCAAGTTCGGCCTGTTCGCCCAGGGACTGGACTTGCCGGCCGAAGGCCTGCTGCACATCAAGTCGTTGGTGGACGATACCTACGACTTCGAACCCCGCTCGCACAGTCTCGTCGGTCGCCGCGGCAACACCTTTCGCCTGGGGGACCCGATTCGAGTCGAGATCGTACGGGTCGACCCGGATCTGCGCGAGCTGGACTTTCGGCTGGTGAGCAAGGGTGGTCGCACCAGGCCGGCTCGCGCGGGGGGAAAGAAACGTGGCGGAAAGGATGGAAAAAAGGCAGGCAAAGCGGGTCGACGCAAATCGGCTTCTGGAAAGGCTGGCAAAGAAGTGAAAGAAAAGAGAAGGGGCGGTAGAAAGAAGTCTCGTTGACCACGGTCGTCGTGGTAGGCGAGGTAGCAGCCAAAAGCCGAATTTGTGACGAACTGTGACATTGCCGACGGAGAAGCTCAAGTCGATCGGTCGAACCAACCGAATGGTTTCACACCCCATTCGGAGAACACACGATGCGACAGATTTTTCTTTGGGCGTTGCCGGCGGTCATGTTGGTTGCCGGCTTGGGCTGTTCGGCGACGCAGAAACAATCCGGCCTCTTGTCCGGCCTTTCCCAACGGACCGACAAGCGTGCGCCGGCCACGCCATCCCAACTGGCCGCGGAGCGACCGAATGCAGTCCAACCGCCTTCCGGTGGCTACCGAGCTCAGCTCGCGTCGCACGCGCGATCGGCTCCTGATAAACGCTTTCAGCTGCCCAAGTGTTTTGCTTCTGGCTGACAATAAGGACCGTCGCATGGTTCATGCGACTTCGTCTGCCGAGGCTGGGGCCTGGCACGCCTGGCGGATGACGCATCCGAGTCCGGAGTGGGCCGTCAAACGCTCTGGGCGAATCGAAGCTGTCGTCCGCCCGTCGATTGGAAGGTCATGCTGTGCATGGCGTCATCCGGTCTGCCTTCCGGCAGGAACCTGTCATCAACGACGTTGGCTCGACGAGCCAGTCAGTGGATCGCCGACCGAATCGGCGTTCCGTCGCGGACCAAGGTAATTGGCCGTCCCACGTTGGCCTCGAACTCCATGCGGGGATCGATGCCGATGGCACGATAGAATGTAGCGGCCAGATCGTCCGGAGTGTAGCCATCCGCCAGGGGCGCTTCGGCCTTCTCGTTGGTGGCGCCCACCACTTGCCCGGTATCGATTCCTGCGCCGGCCAGGAGGCTGCACATCGCCCGTGCCCAGTGGTCGCGCCCGCCTCTGGCATTCACCTTGGGGGTGCGGCCGAATTCGCCGGTGACGAGCACGGAGGTGGATTCCAGCAGGCCCCGCTCTTGCAACCGGCTCAGAAACGCGGCCAGTCCCTGGTCCAGCGGCGGCAGCAATTTACTCCCCAGCAGGGAGAAGTTGTTTTGGTGGGTGTCCCAATCCTCCAGGATGACCGTGACAAACCGGACTCCGGCTTCGATCAATCGCGCCGTCATCAACAGGCTTTGTCCGAATTCGTGTTTGCCGAAGCGATCCGCTTCCCGCCGCGGTTCGGCCGTTAGATCGAAGGCCTCGCGGCTGCGCGCCGAACTGATCATGCGAAACGCTTTCTGGCCGAAGCGATCGAGGCTGCGCACCTGGTCGTCCTGTTCGTCGAGACCTTGATAAAACGCGTCAAGATCGCGGCTCAATGCGTGCCGCGAGCGGTACCGTGCCATTGAGATTCCCTCGCCGAGGGAAATGCCGCGGACGCGGAAGGGGCGAAGATACTGCGGCTTTTCCCCGGTCGACAGCGGCCCATATTCGGCGCCCAGGAACCCGGGACCTTCCAGGGGACGGTCGATCGAAACAAAGGCGGGCAAGTCGGCGCGTGCCGGCAGTTCGTGGCTGACCACGCTGCCGTACATTGGGTACTCGATTGCCGGTGTCGGGCGATTTCCGGTGAGCAGATAACGGGTGCCGATACCGTGGTCCGCGAGATTGTGGGTGATGCCGCGGACGATCGTGTATCGATCGGCGATCTGGGCGAGTCGGGGCAGGTGTTCGCAGATTCTGATCCCGTCGATCGACGTGTTGATTGGCCGAAACTGGCCACGGTACTCGGCCGGTGCTTCCGGTTTGAGGTCGAACGTGTCTTGGTGGGAGGGGCCACCTTTCAGGAACACCAGGACAGCGGAGCGATCCGTTGCACGTTCGCTGCGTGCCTCCGTGGCGCGAAGGTACTGGTCAAGCGACAAGCCGGCGCCGAGCACGCCAACTTGCAGCGCGGTGCGGCGGGTAACCGGTCGACTGCCAGGAGAATTGGTCATCGGTAACATCCTTTGGATTCCGTCGGTGCACTCGCCATTCGGGCTGGGGCGGGTCTCAATGGTTTAACACGAACTCGCGGGTGTTGAGCAGGCTCCAAAGCAAATCCTCCATGCCCTCGCGGGGGCTTGCGGCCTGTTGCAAATGTGCCAGGGCGCGTTCGATCTCGGGCGAGCGGGGAGGGCGGGCGACAAACCTCAGCCACGCTTCGTCGATCCAGGCTCGCAACTGCTGCTCATCAGCCGCAGTGTGCCGGCCAATCTCGTCAAGCCACTGGCTTTCTTCCAACAGCAGATAGACCAGCGGGTCGTTTTGTAGAAAGATTGCCTGCAGCAACGACGGCTCGTTGACCCGTTCACAGTCGCAGGCGCCGGACCGTTGAGGTTTTCCGAAGACGTGCATGGCGTAGGTCCCGGCCATCCGCATCGACAGGTGTCCCACGGCGCGGCGGGTTAAGTCCTCTCGCACGTTGCGATGTTGATCGCTGCCGCAGACGGCTTGCTTGATGCCGTCGTACACGACTTCGGCCGGCAGCCGTCTCGGGATCGCTCGGCTGAAGTGCCGCCGATCGTTCTGATTGGTTGCATTGGAGCGGGCACTTCGCTGCCAGGTCGCCGAACGGGTGATTTCGCGGAGCAGCCACTGCAAATCATAATTGTGTGCCACGAACTGGTTCGCCAACCAATCCAGCAGTTCCGGGTTCGACGGTGGGTTGGCCGGGTTGAGGTCATCGGGTGGATTGACGATCCCCGCATGAAAACAGCTTGCCCACACGCGATTGACGATCGTTCGAGCGAACCACGGGTTGTCGGGCGTGCGCAACCAGTCCATCAGTTCACGGCGCGGGTCGCCACCGGCCTTGATGGTGACCTTTCCGCTTCGGAGTAATTCGAGCTGCTGCTCGCGTTCGGGCGGCTGCAGGTAAACTTCTCGCCACGGGATGACGTCCCCCTTGCGGGCTCGCACCAGGTGCTCATCGCGAACGGCCGCGCCGTTTTCTCCCCGCACCCGCAGGCCGATCTGTTGGGCTAATTGCCCATACGGCTCACGCGACTCGGGGGACACGCCAAACTTGACAGGTGCAAAGAACCGGCTGAACTGCCGAAAGTCCTCTTGCGTCCACTGGTCCCACGGATGTTTGTGGCACTGGGCACACTGCAAGCGAATCCCCAGAAAGCTGTGGGCGACCGCCAGTCCCTTGGACTCGGGATCTTCCAGATTCCGCCGGCTCCAATAATGGGGCATCAACTCGCGGGACGAAAAGTCCGCGGGTTGCTCGTCGCGGAAGTAAGCTGAGACTTCGGCCGCGTAGTCGCCGTACGATTGGTCCGATTCGCGGCTGGTCGCCAGCAGGATCCCGGCGACGATCTTGTCGTACGGTGTCTTTTCCTGCAACCTCCGCACCATCCACAGATACCATTGCTGGGCTGTTCGCTGCCCAAGCTCGGCTTGCTGCGCAGGATTGCAGCCGGTGAAGTCACAGAGCTTGGTGGCCCACCAGGCAGCAAATGCGGGGCGCTCCAGCAACTCCTCAATCTTCCGAATCCTTTTCCCGGGGTCGGAATCCGCAAGGAACCGGCGAACTTCCTGCGGTTCCGGCAATGTCCCTGTCAGGTCGATGCTGGCGCGTCGTAGGAATTCACTATCGTCGCAGACGGGCGACGGAACGATCCCCAGATCACGCAACTGCGCGTGGACGCGGTCATCGATCGGGGTACCGATCGGATCGTCGGGCCAAGGCAGGACGGGTCGATTCGGATCCGCAACCCTGATCGGCACCGCGGTGATCCCGTTGTCGTAGAAGAAGACGACGTGGGTGTCGCCGAAGCCGACCGGTTCGACCGTACCGCGACCCGCCTGAACGGCCGCCACGGCGTCATCATTGCTCCGCGCACGAGCCAACGCGGTCACGACCTCACGTGTTCCATCGGACCAGACCGCCGTGACCTGCAGCGACCGGGGAGGGCCCTGTGTTGGCCACGTTAACACGGCCGGGGCGACCTCCAGTCGGTCTAAGGTGGACGTGGACTGCGGGCCCTTGCCCCCCAACGCGATCCACCGCCGCAGCACGTGATACTGCCAGGAGCCGGGTTCAACACGTCGGCCCCCTTCGTGGTCGACGGCGGCCGTGGCCTTGCGCAGCAGCAAGCTTTCGGCCGGTTCCCGGGGATTGATCCGCCGTCCCGACTCCGAGTCACTGGGTCCGGTCAGCGCCTCGTGGTCCTGGGAAAAATCGTAGCCGAAGAGGGAGAGCTGAAGCCCGCCGCGGCCCTGAAATGAGCCGTGGCATTGCCGCCCGTTACAACCCAGTTGGCCGATCAGCGGCATCACATGCCGCTGAAAGTCGGGGACGGCCTGTTCGGCATTTGCAGCGGCAAATCGTTCGACGATCGTATTCGCCGCCTCGTCGTCAGCCGCCGAGGCAACGACGCCCAGCGTTCCCGGCAGGGAGAGCAAGACGATGAGGCAAAGCGGCCGTGATGACCATTCTCGCATGCGTGACGTCTCTCCTCCGCAGTGCGGCAAGTTGACCTGCCAACCAGCCAGCCAGCCAGCCTGCACGATCTACTCGACTTTCTGGAGATACTCTTTGACGAAGTCCAGATGGTCCTGACCGTTGTGGAACGCTTCCACGTCGATGGTATCGCCCGCCTTCAGCGTCAACAGGACATCAAGCCACTTGCCGGCAATTCCGGTGACCAGAAAGGTCTTCCCGCGGCAACTGGCCAGATCGCTGGCCTCGTTTCGCCGCCACACACGCGTTGCCTTGTCGGCGCGGATCTTGAGCGTTCCCTTTTCGACGTCTCGGCTGACGAGGGTTCCCCGCAGGATCCCGCGAAAGCCACGCATCCCGGCCGGGATGGGGCCGCCGGATCGTTTACCGAGTGACTCTGCGTCCGGGGTGTCGGCGCTGCGAACCTTCCTGGCATGTTCGACGACCGAAAAATGATCGCTTTGCGGGACGCGATGATTGACACCCACTTCGATGGTGTCCCCTTCCTTGAGCGGATCGAATGGCTTGCTCATCTGGGCCCAAAACCCGGCCAACACGATTTTCTTGCCCTGGACGTCGTTGGGGGCCTTGGCCCGGTTCTTCGCAAAGGTCTGCTTGATCTCCTGGACCGTGAGCACCAGCTCGCGGCTTTCCAGCCGCTTCTCGTCGATCGTGCCGATCACCAGACCCGAAAAGCCACGGAAGCCGGCGGGCGGAACGGGATGCTGGGCCGGATCGTACGGCGCGACCTTCTTCAGCCATTCTCCGGGAAATCTGAACGCATCCCCTTCGCGATGTTGGGCTTCGAATTCGATCGATTCACCCGGCCGAATCAACAGGAGTTGGTCGAGCCATTTGCCGGTGACGCCTTCAACGCGAAACGTCTTGCCGACTGCGGACCGCGGATTGGCGGCCTTGTTGTTGCGCCAGACCCGCGCCACATAATCGACCGTCACGGTGAAGTCGCCACGCTCGATGTCGCGTTGGACGAGCTTACCGATCATCATCCCGCTAAACTGTTGCAGTTCCCGAGGAACCGCCACAACCGTCGACGACGACTCGGGCAAGTCGTCCTGACCGCAAAGCGGGGAGTGGCCGGCAAGTACGATGGCGGCGCACGCCAACGCCAGGCGAACGCAACCAAATCGGCCGAGTACCGGGGCGGGGAACGTGTTTCTTGGTTGTTCGCACTGTCCACGCACCTCAAGCACGGAACGGACGTCGTTGAATTCTGAAGTTAGCTTCGACGATTTCATCGGCGAATTCTCCCGAAGTTGTGGCGTGTGGAAATGTGGGGGCATGTCCGGATTCGTCGGGCGACCAACGGGCTCGACGCCGCGCCTCAAGCGATGGAGGCGGCGCGGAGGTGGGCAACCGCGTCTCCGCCTCGCTTTCGCCATGCGTCCGCAGGTGAGGGCAATTTCTAAACTCTGGCATTCTAGCAGCGAGGCAACCGCTTTGCGAAATCTTGCCTGTGCGACTCGAACGATTTTCGCAATTATGGTTGGCGGGTGCGAGCTGCCGGCCATCTGTTCGTGACGCCTTATTCAGCTAGAATAACCTCGCACCTCAGGGGCGGTTCGCTCGATCTCCGCTCGACCGGGTACGACCAACTCCGAACCGCATCGCTTGCCATGACCGACTCCCTGTTGAACACGCCCCTCCACTCCTGGCACGTTGAACAGGGTGGCCGCATGGTCGACTTTGCCGGCTGGTCGATGCCGGTGCAGTATTCGTCGATCGTCAGCGAACACCGGGCGACGCGCGGCGGGATCGGGTTGTTTGACATCTCTCATATGGGCCGGTTGGAGTTTGCCGGACCGGATGCCGGCCCGTTTCTGGACCGCCTGCTGACCCGGCGTGTGGTGGGCCTGCAGGAAGGGATGGTCCGTTATTCGCTCGTGGTCAACGAGGCAGGTGGGATCTTAGACGACGTTCTGGTGTACCGCGTCGGTGAATCTGCGGGCCGACCGACCTTCCTGCTGGTCGTCAACGCCAGCAATCGGGCGAAGATTGTTGCCTGGATTGAGCGCCACCGCCGGGCGGATGACGATGTGCAGGTGGAGGATCGAACTGCAGCGACCGCGATGATTGCTGTTCAGGGGCCGCAGGCAGTCGAGCTGATGGCGTCCCTTGTGGAACCTCCGGTGTCGAGCATGAAATATTATTCGGCTGCAGTTGCAACCATCGGTGGCGCCAGCGGCCTCGTCAGTCGAACGGGATACACGGGTGAAGATGGCGGCGAGCTGATCGTGCCTGCGGACACGGCTCGCCAGATCTGGGAACGGTTGGTTGACGAGGGGGCTGCGCGAGGATTGCAGCCCGCCGGACTAGGTGCTCGCGACACCTTGCGGCTGGAAGCCGGCATGCCCCTCTACGGTCACGAGCTGTCAGAAGAGATTGACCCGTACCAGGCGGGGCTGGGGTTTGCCGTGCAGACCAAGGACCGGCAGTTCATCGGACGCGATGCACTGGCCGCAATGTGCGACGCTCAGGATCGGCCGCGTCGCGTGGGACTGGAGATCGAGGGAAGGCGGGTGGCTCGTGAGGGTTACGAGGTCTTGGCGAGCGGCGTCACCGTCGGCAAGGTGACCAGCGGGACGTTTTCACCGACCCTTGAGCGACCGATCGCAATGGCGTATGTTCGATCAGACGTCGCTGAGATTGGAACCGAATTGACGGTGGCGGTCCGCGGCCAGGCGGTACCCGCCCGCGTCGTGACCCTGCCGTTCTATCAGCGCCCCAAGTGACGACCTCGCGCGGGCGGACGTCCGGCGAGGCTCGGACAAAGGTTCGCGGGTCGTGGGCTCGGATTTGTGGCTCTTAGAAAGGATGAGGCTGTGGCTTCGAATGAATTCAATCCCGAAGATCTGTTGTTCGCGGAAACCCATGAGTGGGTCCGGTTGTCAGAGGAAGACGGAGCGAAAGTGGCGACCGTCGGCATTTCGGCGTTCGCCGTCGAACAACTGACCGACCTGGTGTTCATGGAGTTGCCGGCCGTGGGGACGCAGGTCGAAGCGCAACAGGAGTTCGGCGAGGTCGAGTCTGTGAAAGCCGTCAGTCCTCTCTATAGTCCGGTTGCCGGCGAAGTGATTGCGGTCAACGACAAGGTCCCGGACGAACTTGAGTTGCTGGGACAGGCGCCCTTCGGTGCCGGATGGTTGGTCAAGATCAAGGTTTCCGATGATGCCGGCCTCGCCAACTTGTTGGATTACGCTTCTTATCAGAAGCAGTGTGCTGAGGACGGATAGACGGTCGGCGGCGGGCAACCCGGGATGACCGACCGACACGCCGGTGGTCGTTGCTGCGGGTTGGCCGTGATTCCTCGATGCACCTGCTCGAACTCGGTTTTCTTCCCTTCCTGGGTTGTCAATTATGGCGTACACGTTTAACACCGAAGACGAACAACGGGAGATGCTGAAGGCGATCGGAGCGGCGTCGGTCGACGAACTGTTTTCGGCGATTCCCGACTCCCTGCGGCTCGGCCGGCCACTGGACTTACCGGAGGCGCTGAGCGAGATCGAGCTACAGCAGCATATGTCACGGCTGGCAGGTCGAAACCTGCCGGCAGGCGAACGCGTCTGCTTTCTCGGGGGCGGCAGCTACGACCACTTCGTGCCCGCGGTGGTGGATGCGATCGCATCGCGGGGTGAGTTTTTTACGTCGTACACGCCCTACCAGCCGGAGGTCAGCCAGGGCAACCTGCAGGCAACGTTTGAATACCAGACATTGATCTGCCAGTTGACCGGAATGGACGTCTCGAACGCCAGCCTCTATGACGGCGGCAGCGCGGCGGTGGAGGCGGTCCTGTTATGCATGAGCGTCACCAAGCGGCCCGCCAAGGTGGTCACCGTCGGCAGTGTGCACCCCGAGTATCGCGAGATTATCGCCACCTATTTTGCCCAGTTGGATGCGGAACTGGTCACGGTGGGGGCCGCCGACGGCGCGGTCTGTCTGGAGGAACTGGCAGCGGCGGTTGACGACCAGACCGCCTGTGTCCTGCTCCAGCATCCCAACTTCTTCGGCGCCTTGGAAGATGTGGAAGCCGTTGCCAAGATCGCCCACGATCAAGGTGCGTTGTTGGCGCTGGCCGTCGACCCCATCAGCCTTGGCCTGTTGAAGCGGCCCGGCGACTTGGGGGCCGACGTGGTGATCGCGGAAGGGCAGTCGCTGGGCACGCCGATGCAATATGGGGGCCCGTACCTGGGGATCATGGCCTGCCGCGAAAAGTTCGTCCGTCGCCTGCCCGGCCGGATTGCCGGACAGACCGTCGACCGGCACGACCGCCGCTGCTGGGTGCTGACGCTGCAGACGCGTGAGCAGCATATTCGGCGCGAGAAATCGACGAGTAACATCTGTACGAATCAGGGCTTGTTTGCTCTCCGTGCGGCGATCTACCTGGCGACCCTCGGACCGCAAGGTCTCCGGGAGACGGCCAATCTCTGTCTGCAGAAATCCCGCTATGCGATCGAGCAGATCACGGCGGACGAACGCTTTGAATTGGCATTTGCTCGACCCACGTTCAAGGAATTCGTCATTCGTGACCGCGAAGGGATGGTCGACGAGGTAATTTCGACCGCCCTCGATGCCCAGATCCTGGCCGGCGTTTCCCTGGGGCGTTGGTACCCCGAATTGGATGACTGTTTGTTGGTGAGCGTGACAGAGAAGCGGACCAAGCGCGAGATTGATGCGCTGGCTGATTGTTTTACCAAGGCGGCCACGACCAGCCCGGTCGCGCCGATTTCAGGTTGAATCATGCGGAACACACTGGCCACCAAATTACTCTTCGAATTGTCTCAGCCGGGCCGCCGCGGCGCCCGCTTGCCGGCTTGCGATGTGCCCGAACAGCCGGTCGAGGCGCTCTTGCCGGCGGCTGCGGTGGCGGAATCTCCACCCCCGCTGCCGGAGTTGGCCGAGCCTGATGTGGTCCGGCATTTTACGAACCTGTCGACGCTGAACATGTCGGTCGACACGCACTACTATCCGCTCGGTTCGTGCACGATGAAGTACAACCCCAAGCGAAACGAGCGGCTGGCGTCCCTGCCGGGGATCGTTTCCCTGCATCCCTATCAGCCGGAAGAGACCCTGCAAGGGATGCTCGAATTGCTCTACCAGTTGCAACAGATGCTGGGAGAGATTTCGGGGTTGCCCGCGGTCTCGCTGCAACCGGCCGCGGGGGCGCACGGCGAGCTGACCGCCCTGATGGTGGCCGCGGCCCATTTCAAAGAGTTAGGAGAAGTTCGCACCAAGGTGCTCACCCCGGACAGTGCGCACGGGACGAACCCGGCAAGCGCCGCAATGGCCGGTTTCCAGACCGTAACGGTGAAGAGCGCCGCCAACGGCCTGGTCGACATGGACGACTTGCGGAGCAAGTTGGACGACCAGGTGGCGGTCTTCATGATCACCAACCCCAACACGCTGGGAATTTTTGACGACCAGGTCGGCCAGATTGCCGACCTGGTGCACAAGCAGGGCGGCCTGATCTATCTGGATGGGGCCAACATGAATGCCATCATGGGAATCACGCGGCCCGGCGACTTTGGGGCGGATATGATGCATTTCAATCCGCACAAGACGTTTAGCGGGCCGCACGGTGGGGGAGGGCCCGGGGCTGGCCCGATCTGCGTTGCCGCGAAACTCGAGCCGTATCTCCCGTCGCCGGTCGTCGCCTGCCGCGAAGGACGTTACGAATTAGAGTGGGACCGCGAAAAGTCGATCGGCCGCGTCCGCAGCTTCTTCGGGAACGTCGGCGTGCTGGTTCGGGCGTACTGCTACATCCTGACCCACGGTCCCGCTGGATTGCGGCAGGTCTCCGAAAACGCCGTTCTCAACGCCAACTACCTGCTGAGTCGCGTCAAGCATATTCTGCCGGTCCCGCACGGCGACCGGTGTATGCACGAATTCGTCGCCTCGGCCAGCCAGTTGAAGAAGGACCGGTCCGTGACCGCGATGCATTTGGCCAAGCGTTTGCTGGACTATGGCTTTCATGCGCCGACCGTCTATTTTCCCTTGACCGTGCCCGAAGCGATGATGATCGAACCGACCGAGACCGAAAGCAAGGAATCGCTGGACGCGTTTGCCGAAGCGTTGTTTCGGATTACCGACGAGCCGGCAGACCGGTTGCAGGACGCGCCGCATACCACGACGATCAGTCGCCCCAATGAGGTTCAGGCGGCGCGGCAGCCGGTGTTGAAATGGACGTCCGACTGATCCACGATCCACCGGCAGCGGGCAGCCACAACATGGCCCTCGACGAGGCCTTGTTGGATTCCGCGCATGCCGGTCGGACGACACTCCGGTTCTATTCCTGGGCGCCGGCCACGTTGTCGCTGGGGTATTTTCAGTCGTACGGTGAGCGCCGATGGCATCAGGCAAGTCGCGCCTTGGACGTCGTTCGACGATCGACCGGCGGCGGCGCGATCGTCCACCACCACGAGCTGACGTACAGCTTCGTCACGCCGATCTCGCAGCGGTTCTCCGCCAACCATCAGCAGCTCGTGCGGCTGTTTCATGAAACACTCTGCGAGAGTCTGGCCGAGTGGGGGATTGAGGCCAGCTTGTACGGCGACGTGCGGGAAGGAGTCGGCGTCGATCGGCCGGCCGCCGCCGAGCCGTTTCTTTGCTTTCAGCGGCGGGCCGGCGATGACGTCGTGCTGGGGCGGGCAGCGGACGGGGGGCCGAAAATTGCCGGCACCGCACAACGCCGCCGCCGCGATTCGCTCCTGCAACACGGCAGCGTCCTGCTCCACACGTCGCCGCATGCCCCGGAGTTGGCGGGGGTCGTTCAAGATACCGCCGATGCCGCCGCGGCCGATTCGCTCGCGGGCCTCTGGTCGGATCGGCTCGCCCACCGGTTGGAGGTCCGGATCGTTCCCGGCACGCCCACGCAGGACGAACTGGACGCCGCCGAAAAGTACCGCAAAACGCGGTATGAGGCGGACGATTGGCTCCGCCGGCGGTGAGTCCTCCAAACATGCGGTTTTGATTGACGACCCATGGTGTTTCGGATAGTCTTGTGGAGTAACTAGCGAGGCAGGGCCTCGGACCAATTGCGAGCTGACGCTCGCGGCATGTTCGTCCGCTCCCGTTGGTCGCTCAAACTTGACTCATTTGTAAGGCTAAACCTGATACAAGCTAACTAGTCCCTGGGCAGCCTTGGTGTTCGCGCACGGTTCGGTTCGCGATGAAGGCGCGTCGCCTGGTCTCTTTCTCATCTTCGGACCACAAGGAAAAGCGACGAATGCAAGTCAAACTGAAGGTCCTTTCCGGAAAGAATTCCGGCAAGGAAATCAATGTGCCGGTGAAGCGGTTTCTCGTTGGTCGAGCGGACGATTGCCATCTACGTCCCAAGAGCGATGCGATTAGCCGCAACCACTGTGCCATTCTTGTTGGTGACGAAGAGGTCGTCGTTCGCGACTTGAACAGCCGCAACGGTACGCTGGTCAACGGAGAGAAAGTCCAAGGCGATCAGGTCGTGGCCACCGGTGATGTGCTGAAGATCGGCAAGATCGAGTTTGAGCTGCGCATCAAGTCCAAGAAGAAAGCGCCCGCTCCGAAGCCGGAACCGGTTCCTGCCAAGTCTGATGATGGGTCAATGGAGTTTGACGTTTCCGAGTGGCTGGAAGAAGCAGACGCCAAGGCCCGCTCCAGCCGGGAATCCGACCCGGACACGCGCCAGTACAAGCTGGACGAGACCGATCGGATCGCGCTGGAGAAGAGCTCGCAACCTGCGACGGAAGAGTCGTCGGTGAAGGCCCCGGCCAAGCGACCGGAAAAAAAGGCCCCGGGAAAGTTGCCTCAAACCAAGGCGACGGAGACGGTGACCACTTCGCAAGACGCGGCAGCCGACATGTTGCGCAAGTTTTTTAACTCGCGATGAGCCCCGCCCCGGCGGCCACCTCCGGCTGACCTGCCACGCCGGTTAACGTGCCAAGCCGGTTGATCGCTTCGCAACGGAGCAGCCGGACGGGGTCATTCGGACGGGGGCAATCGGACGGGGGCAATCAGTTCTTGTGGGCAACGCACCAACCGGCGCAACCAGCACCGAAGCGGGAATTTTTGGGCTGGGTTGGTCAAGGTTGGCGGATTTTGAGAGAATAGCGTCTCAACGGGCCCCATCCGCACGCCAGGGACGGCGCGGACAGATGAAATCCGGATCTCAGCCCGCCCACTTGAAACACGTGCCCCTCGTTGCGAGTAAGCGTCATGAGTCAGGTTCCAGGTCTCACCGGAGATGAGCTGTTGAGCGCGCCGTTAGTCCAACTCGTCAACTACTGCTTGCAGGGGGACGAGTCGGCCATGCTGGAGCTGGTTGATCGCTACAAACAGCGAGTGTTTGCGCTCTGTTTTCGCATGTTGGGCCAGCGTCAGGATGCCGAGGATGCGGCTCAGGAGACGTTTGTGCGGCTGTTGAAGAACCTGGCCCGCTGGGATCAAAGTCGCGAATTCGAGCCTTGGTTGTTTACGATCGCTGCGAATCGCTGTCGCACGATGCTGGCAGCCCGCAAGCGGCGCCCGACACCGCAACCGCTGGCCGTGCCGATCGCGGATCAGTCGCCCAGCGCGGCCCCGCTCATGCATCTGTCCGAAGAGGTCAACTTGGCGCTGACGCGACTACGGCGGGAATATCGCCAGGCGTTTATGCTGTTCCACGATCAAGAGCTGAGCTACGAAGAGATCGCCGTAGCGCTCGACCGCCCGCTCGGGACGGTGAAGACCTGGATTCACCGGGCTCGGGCCGAGCTAGTACGCATCTTGCGCGATCGGGGAATTGTGGAGGTTGCCACTCCGAGTTGCGGGGCGGGACGGGAGGTGCAGCATGCAGTGTCATGAAGTCGAACCGCGCATTCAGACGTTGTTGGATCATCGGCAGGATCCCTCGAGCGACCCGGCATTGAACGAGCATGCGGTCGTCTGCCCGGCGTGCCGGGAATTGATCGAAGTGCAAAGCCGGCTCTTCGAGGGGCTCGGGGCGCTCGCCGTACCGGTGCTCCCGCCCGACTTCTCGCGTCGTGTCTTGGCCGTCTACGAAACACGCCCCTCTCCCGCGCAGCGTTTTGCCCCGGCGTTGGCTGCCCTGGCAGTGGCCGCGGTGCTCTTCCTGGCCTTCCTGGCTTGGCCGCTGCGGGGGCCAGGCGACCAGCAGGCAAACTTGGCGAATTCCGAGTCTCGGGTGGGCCGGGCGACAGGAACGTATTCGCTCAGCGATCTCGAACCGGAGCAAGTACGGTTGGTGATCGAACAATTGGTGACGCGCTTGACGAGTGACGAGCAGGCCCTGCGGCACGTCGACCAACTGGCCGGCACGATTCGCCCCCTGGCCACGACGCTCAACGTTGCCTTTGACGCCATCCGACGCTCGATTCCCGGCCAACGGCAACCCCAGCCGTCCCAACCTCAGGCTCGGGAGTTTCAGCGACCGTCGTTGGTTCGCCTGATTTGAGGCGGGTCGCGCTGCCATCGGCTGATTCGGTTGCCTGCCCCCGCTGGGTGATACGGTGGGACTTTACTTCCAGGTCGCGCCACCGGAATCTTCGCCCAAAAGCTAATATTCGTTGATCGTGCAAACTTTTGCACATCCGATCATTTTTACTAACCGGTGTATTTTAACATCGTCGGACTCCGATCCTGTTATTGGCGGCAGTGCTGTGGTGGCGCTCATGTCAGTAGCTCGATTCTTTGGAGGTTGCGGTGGCGAAGACAACAAACGAGACGGCAGCAAAGACGGCAAAGGCAGGGAAGACAGCGGGGGCCGCACAGGAAGCGAAGGACGAAATCACACTCGATCGACGGGGCACCGGCGAGCGTCGGTCCGAAGACGCGGCGGGGAATGCCAAGCGGGGCGACAACGAGCGCCGCAAAGCGCCGCGCCGCCGTCAGATCGATCCCACGACCTGCGAGCGGGATTATTCGGAGGCAGAGATCGAATTCATGCAGGCAATGGACGACTACAAGCGGGCCAATGGTCGGATGTTCCCCACCTGCAGCGAGATCCTCGAAGTGCTGCAAGGCTTGGGCTACCAGAAGGTTGCAACGGTAGAAGACGATCAGGCCCAGGCCGCGGAAGCAACCAGCCCGGAGACCACGGAGCCGACCAAGGCCGCCCCGATTGTGGCCCTTGACGGCGACAACCTGGCGATCGACCAACCGCCCGCCAACGCGGAAGTTTAGCGCGGATCGGGTCCAACGCCCTTATTGGACACGATGCTGAAATTCCAGGGTGATGGAGGCGGACGTGGCGGTCCGCCTTTTTTTTGCGCGCGGCAAGCGGTCCGCCCGACGGTGGGGTCGGTTGCCTGCAGGCGTCCGGATTGCCGCGCCACAGGCGGATCCTTCAGCGGGCCGTCCAATGCCTGGCGGATCATCCCGGCGCACGGCGGGTGGCAGACGGCTTCTGGCAGATGGCTGTCGGCGATTGGCGAATCGGCGACCCTTGCCGTGCAGGCGGATCGTTGCTACCATCTGGGGTTTGGCCATCACCATTCGCCTCTCCCGGTCGCTTGGCGGCGAGGGACCGGACAGCAAGGAATGATCGACGATGAAGGACGGTATCCACCCTGAATACCAGGAAACCACGGTCTCCTGCGGCTGCGGTAATTCGTTTGTGACGCGTAGCACGCGTCCGGAGCTGAGAATTGACATTTGCAATCAGTGCCACCCGTTCTTCACGGGGAAGCTGAAGTATGTCGATACCGCGGGCCGGATTGAGAAGTTCCAGAGCAAGTTCGCGGCCGGCAGCTATGCCAGCCTGCAGGAGAAGAAGAAGAAAAAGAAGAAGGCTCCCAAGCCGACGGCCGAGTCTTAGGTTCCCCGCCCCGTGCAGGTGGTGTTCTGCTTTGCGCCGCCGCTTCTCCCGGATGTCCGATGCCTGCAGTTCTTTGGCATCGGCAGGTAGGGGGCCGCGCTTGTCTCGCGCCGAAGTGCCTGACAAGCTTCTCCAGGCCCCTCGTTTGAATCGCTATCTCTTACGCTGCGGGGCCTGTCATGCGCGAGATGCTGGAAGAAAAACTGGCTCGCTTCGAGGAACTCGAACGCCAGATGTCTGACCCGGACGTGCTGGGGGATTCCAGTCGAATTTCCGCCGTGGCTCGGGAACACGGGTCGCTGGTTCGCCTGGTCAACAAGTATCGGGCCTTTAAGAAGGTCTCGGAAGAGATCGCCGAAGTGACCCTGATGATGGAGAGTGACGACGAAGAAGAGCGGGCCATGGCGGAAGCCGAACTGGTTGAATTGAAGGCCAACTACGAGACGCTGTGGGAAGAGCTCCTGGAAATGACGATCGGCGGTGAAGACGCCAATCGCACGCGCTGCATCATGGAGATCCGCGCCGGAACGGGGGGCGACGAGGCGGCCCTGTTTGCTCGGAATCTCTACGAGATGTACAAGAAGCACGCCGAACAAAAGGGGTGGAAAGTCGAAGTCCTGGGCAGCAGCATGACGGAACTGGGGGGCTTCAAAGAGATCTCCCTGGCATTCGAAGGCGAGCGGGTCTATCGCGACTTGATGTACGAGAGCGGTGGGCACCGCGTTCAACGGGTACCGGAGACAGAAGCGAAGGGCCGGATTCATACCTCGGCGGCCACCGTGGCGGTAATGCCCGAGCCGGAAGATGTGGAAGTCGACCTCTCTCCTGATGACTACCGGGTCGACAAGTTCAATGCCAGTGGCCCGGGTGGGCAGCATGTCAACAAGACAGAGTCCGCAATTCGACTCACCCACCATGAAACGGGAATTTCCGTGCAGTGCCAGGATGAAAAGAGCCAGCACAAGAATCTGGCCAAGGCATTGCGTGAACTCAAGGCGCGAATCTATGACCAGCTCCGCCAGGAAGAGGAGCAGAAGCGGTCGGATCAGAGAAAGACGCTGATCGGCTCGGGCGACCGAAGCCAGCGAATTCGCACCTACAACTTTCCCGAAAACCGGATCTCCGATCATCGCATCAACTTTACCCTGTATAAACTCGATCAGGTCATGGCCGGCAATGTGCAGCCGCTTACCGAAGCCATGTTGGAACACGAACGCAACGAACTGAGGGGCTCGGTGGAGAAGATGTCGTAGCCGGGAACCGCCGCCGAGCTCAGGTCGGGCCGTGGTGACGCCGGTACCGAGTTCATGCTGGGGACGAGTCATCAATAACTTTGCGGAGTTCGCGGCCGCCGTTGCCAAAAGGTGGACGAGGTGGTCACGGTAGTGTGCGGCAGGTAGTGTTTGGTCGTTTCGTCGTCATTCCGTAGGTCATGCTCTGCATGACGCAATCTGGTCCGGCAGCGCGCTGGAACGTGTCATCATCGCCTTCCCGCACGTCCGTTCCGTGGCACGTGGGGACGCAGTTCTGACAGGTTCCCGGGCACCCAAGGCCAACGGCATCCAAGGATCTGGAGCAAGGCATGTCACAGGAAGAACCGTGGACGATTGGCAGGCTCTTGCAGTGGACGACCGATCGCTTCAAGAAGAGCGGAGCGCCGAACCCGCGCCTTGATGCGGAGGTGTTGCTGGCGGAGGCACGCGGGTGCCAGCGGATCGAGCTCTACACCGCATTCGACGAAGTGCCGGGCGAAGAGGTCCTCACGCCGTTCCGTCAGTTCGTGCGGCGCCGCGTCGCCGGTGAACCGGTCGCTTACCTGGTCGGGCGTCGTGAATTCTACTCGCTGTCGTTCGAGGTGAACCGGGATGTGTTGATCCCGCGACCGGAGACTGAACTGGTGGTCGTCGAATTGCTCGATGCCGCCAAGCAAATGCACGTCTCCGACCGGCCCCTGCGGATTGTCGATGTCGGTACGGGAAGCGGGGTGATTGCCGTCTGTGCCGCCAAGCAGTTGGCCTCGTGTGAAGTGCTGGCGATCGATGTCAGTCCGGCCTCGTTGGCCGTGGCCCGGCGGAATATCGACCGGCACCAGGTGGGTGACCGGGTCCGCTTGCTGGAGGGCGACCTCCTGAATGGTTTGCCGGCCGAGCCAACGTTTGATTTTGTCGCCAGCAATCCACCTTATATCTCCGCGCCCGAGTACCGTGACCTGGCGGTCGACGTGAGAGGCTACGAGCCGGAACTGGCGCTGGTCGGCGGTGAGACGGGCACCGAACTGATCGAGACGCTGATTCAGCAAGCGGCGGCCGTGCTGCTGCCGGGCGGTTCGCTGATTGTGGAGATCAGCCCCATGGTCGAACATCGTGTCCGCGAGTTGATCGAAGCATCGCAGGCTTTCGAGCCGCCCCGCACCGCGGCCGATCTGGCCGGGCTGGCGCGCGTGGTGATCGCCCGCCGGATGCGCTGAACTGGGGGACCGCGTCAGGCCGAGCCGGCCTCGTAGAGCGGGGACTCGCTGGCCAGTTTGTCGAGCATCCCCTGGAGGGCCTGGTCCAGCTCGGCCATGACCGGGTCGACCGCAGCTTTGCGGTCCCGCACCGGGCTGACCTCGATCGGTTCGCCGACTTGAATGACGGCGTGCAATGATCCATGGACGCGGGCCTTGTCCGTCAGGTCTTCTTCGAATCGTTCGACAGTCTCCAGCAAGCGATCGACCGTTGGATTCCTTAAGTAGTCGGGCGGGTAGCAGGAAATCTGCTGGGCCAGGTAGATTGCCGCCAGTTGTTTCCAGCGCCGGTCCCGTTCCTGTTTGTCGAGCCCCCCATGGACCATCTCCGGAAGGATCTTCATCCGCAGGCTCTTCACCCGCGGCACGACCGGGCCCGCCTGCTGCTCACCCAGCCACTCTTCTTCCAAGGGGCCGAGGAGGCGGTCGATCAGACCCGTCAAACGATCCTCAAAGGGCCCGGATTGCTCGCGGCCAAAGTACTCGAGTTCCTTCAGGCAGAGCAGGGCACGCCCGATCCGTGTGATTCGTTCCAGCAGTTCCGAGTGAGTTTGCGGATGCCACGACAGACGGTGTTCGATATCGCTCAACACGCCTTCTACACTGGCTTTCAGGTCGCCTTGGAAGAGATACTTGATCGCGATGGGATGGATCACCACGCGCCCGCCGTCGCCCCGTTTCTGCCTCCGCTTGGCAGCGGTCCGGGCGATGAAGGCGACCCCATCCAGCATCGCGTGCAAGCGGTCGTTGGTGCGGCTCACGGCGCCTTCGGGAAACACGACCAAGGGACGTTCGGCCGTCTCCAGGATCTCGATCGCCGTGTTGATGGCCTGCCGGTCAACCCCTTCGCGGTAGATGCTGAAGCCGCCCATTTTGTGAATGGCGAACGAGGTGAACCCGTCCTGGTTGAAGAGATGCCAACTGGCCATGGCGAAGACGTGCGTTCCGACTTTCTTGGCCAGGGCCCCCATCACAATGGGGTCTCCATTGCGGCAATGGTTGGGGGCCAGCATGATCCCGTGGCCGGCTTTCAATGAGGCTGTCAGCCGTTCCGAGTTGCGAATCTCGCAGCTCACGATGCCTTCGCTGCGGCGGAGATAGGGCCAGTAGAGGTCGAACGCCTGAATGAAACTGGGCCACCAGTTACCGCGGTGGGGTGGAACAAACTTGTAGGGCTTCTCGATGACGATGTTCTGCATGCGGCCTGCTCACTCCGGTCCTGGTGCTACGGTCGACGCTGGCAAACGGCGACTCCCCGTCGGAGCGTCTCGCCGAGCCACCGGTCGCGCCAATCCTCCCACACGCCAGGTCAGGCAGAGCCCGCATAACTGTCGTGATCGTCGCAGGCGCGACGTTTGCCGATTGGGGCTCGTTGGCCGGGGCGACCGGCCGAAGTGATAGGAGGATTCACCCGTTTGTGCTCCACGTCCGATGCGCGGGCCTCGGTAGCATACCCCGTGGTGTTTGACTTGCCCACTTCAATCACCAACCGCTCAGTGAGAATCGGTGGCTCGACTCAAGCCAAAGCTCGTCCCTCCCAAGCTGGCCAGGCGCGGGGGCGCACCGGAACGCTGGACATCGGCGTTCATTGACTACTTGCGCGGTGAGTGCCGTCTGGCGGACAACACGGTGGCCGCCTACCGTCGCGACCTGTCACGGTTTCAACACTGGTTGAAAGGACGTGGCGTGCAGGGGTTGACGATCGCGGACCTGTCGGACTTCGTTGCCTGGCTCCATTCGCAGGACCTGGCCCCCGCCAGCATCGCGCGTCACATCGTGACGGTCCGCATGTACTTCCGTTACCTGCAGTTGGAGGGCGTGCTGCAGGACAACCTGGCCGAACTGTTGGGCAGCCAGAAACTCTGGCAACGCGTCCCTGACGTGCTTTCGCCGGACGTTGTCGAACGCTTTCTCCAGGCGCCTTCGCCCCGGGAGCCGTTTTGGCGCCGCGACCGGGCCTTGCTGGAAGTCCTTTACGCCACCGGCTGCCGTGCCTCCGAGATCTCCAACCTGAACCTGGAGGACGCGCATCTGCAGGAAGGCTACTGTCGTTGCCGCGGCAAAGGTAACAAGCAACGGCTGGCCCCGTTGGGCAAGAAAGCCGTGGCGGCGATTCGCGACTACCTGGACGAAGAACGCCCGGTGCTGGCGGAAATTCCGCTCAAGCCGCCCCGCTGGTTGCTGCTGTCACGGAGCGGCCGACGGTTGCGGCGGGAGGCCATCTGGCAACTGGTAAAGAAGTACGCGATCCTGGCCGGCGCTCCGGCATCGATCAGCCCTCACACGCTGCGGCACAGTTTTGCCACACATCTCTTGGCAGGTGGAGCCGACTTGCGCCAGGTTCAGGAGATGCTGGGCCATGCCAGCATTGCCACGACGCAGATCTACACCCATGTCGACCAGACGCGGTTGAAGAAGATCCACAACCAATTCCATCCACGGGCCTAAGCGACGGGGCGGGTTCAGCCGCCGGTTACCGGCCGTGGCGGAGCAAACTTGATCTTCTCGACAAGTTTGATCACCGTGTCATCGTCGCCCACGTATCCAGAGACGGCGGTGATCGCTTCGATCACATGCCGGTAGTTGAGCCCAAAGTCACAGTCGAGTTCAACTTCGGCGTTCTCCTGGATGCTTCCGGGGCCGCGGTCGGTGCCGATCACGGCCACGATCTCGCTCCGCAGCAGGTCGGCATTCACCCAACTCCCCTGGTCGTCGAATTGTAGCGGGGAAAGCACGCGGTCATTGAACGACATCCGGGCCAGCCGGCCGGTTCCATCGGCCTCCAACCGGACGCGGATCGTTTCTACCTGCAGTTCGTCCGGTGTGCCGGCAGCAGGGGCCGCTAGCGGCATCTTGATATTGAAGTCGCCTTCCTGGGAGACGATCTTGAAGGTCATGATGAAGAAGACGAGCAGTTGAAACACGATGTCGATCATCGGCGTCATTTGTAGCTCGATCTTGTCATTGCCGCTGCTGGTTGAGTGGCGTAGTTTCATGGTCGTCTCTGTGGTGTTGCCCGGCGGGCGTGGCCTGCCGTTTCCCCGGTCGGTGATTTGCCGCGGATCAACGGCCAGGCGGCGGGTTGGATCACCAGCCTGTCGCAGCCCGGGGCGGTCATTCGTTCCCGACGTCTTCCTTGGCCCGCAGCGCGAATTTCTCGAAGCTGTTTTCCTGGCAGGCCTTGATCAGTTCCTGGACGCGGCCCGTGGCGGCAACTCGGTGCGCGCGAATCACGACGGTCGCGTCGTCCGGGGACTTGCCCTGGATCTCCAGAACGTTCTTCTCGCGAATCAGGAAGGGCCCGATGCCGCCGATCGTCGTCTCCTGTCCGCCGACCACGACCGTTGCGTCCTCGGTCAAATGCAACGTGATCGGAAACTCGATCGGTGCCTTGGCCGGTTTCGCCAACACACTGCTCGGCAGCTTCACCTTCTCGTTCTGCTCGCTCTGCGTAAAGTTGATCAGCACCATGAAGAAGGCGATCAACTGGAACGTCATGTCGATCATCGGCGTCAAGTCGCCTTCGAGGATGCCGCTTTCTTGCTGCTTCTTGATTCTCATGGACGTCTCGTCGCCTGGAAGCCGGTCGTTACTTGGACCCTCGGTTGGTCGCCCTCGCCGGCGAGGGCGACCGGCCATGCCGGGCTATTTTTCGCCGACGTTCTGGAATCGGCCCATCAAGTCTTCGCTGCTGTGCCCCACTTCCAGAACCAGACGCTGGATCCGGTTGCGGAGAATGTTGTACGCGGCGATGGCGGGAATGGCGATGGCCAGGCCGACCAGCGTGGTGAACAGGGCGGTCGAAATACCGGCTGCCAGGTCCGATGCTTTGGGGGTCGACCCGCCGGTGGCGATCGTCTGGAAAGAGCGGATCATTCCGTCGACCGTGCCGAACAGGCCAACCATGGGGCTCAAGGTACCGATCAGTGCCATGTAGCTGAGGCGATGTTCCAGCTTCATGTTCTCTTCTTCGCCCACTTCCTGCATCGATTCGATGGCCTGGGGATAGCCGGCCGAAAGCTTGGCCAGTCCGGCCGACAGCACCTGGCCCAGAAACGACTCGTCGCTCTTCGCCAGCTCGTACGCTTCCTGATACTGTTTCTCGTCCAGGTGTGCCTCGAAGCCTTCGATCAAGCTGGATGGGCAGACGTTCTCACGGCGAGCGGTCAGCAGGTTCATGACGAAGAGGGCCACGAACGTGAAGGAGAGCGCCAGGAAGATGATCATGTACATCGGTCCCAGGGCTTTCCACATCCACCCCAGTACACTTTGGCTGGGCGCCGCCGGTTCTTCGTTGCCGGCGGGTGGGTTGGCAGCGGGTGCGGGAGCTGGCGCGGCGGCGGCGTCATCCGCCGGCGCGGCGGCTTCGTCCTGAGCGACACTGGCAGAGGGAACCGACGCGGTGACAAACGCCAACGCGGCCATCAGGAATGAGACGGCACACAACCATGTTGCCGTTGAACGAAACCATGCACTTTGCCGCATTGTTGCCTCCGGATTCGGATCAGAGATTCGATATTCTTTTGCCAGCCGACCGAATTGGTGGGTGTGCAGAAGGGGGGAATTTCACAAAGTTTACCAGCCGGTCAGGGGCGTGTTTTTTCGCGTTGCGCGGGACAACATCAACGGTATCGGACAGGCGGATCACGTTATTCTAATCACGTCCCACGCGGTGGGTAAAGCACCAAACCGCCGGGAAAGTAAGACCATTTTTCCTGCTCGCGCGGCGTCCCGCGCGGCCTTCCAACTTACTTCAGCTTGGCCCAGGAACTCCCGGCGTAGCGGCTCGTCAGCAGGCTCTTGGCCGCCGCCGCGCGCTCTGCCTTGTTGACGGTTCCCCACAGCTTGCTCAAGTAGTAGAGGGACTCGGCGTGCACTTCGGGCGTACTGTTGAAGAGCAGGTCGACGCGCAAGAATGCCAGCAACGCGTCCTTGTCTCGTTTGGCTTTCAGGTGGCAGCGCCCGAGTGCGTTGTAGGTTCTCCCGAACAGTTCTTTGGCCTGGTTGGGATCGTTCTCCGCCACGATCTTCTCCAGCACGGCGATGGCCGGTTCCGGTTGCCCGAGTTCCGCCATGCAGACCGCTTTGCCGACTTCGGCGACCTGCTTCTGCATCATGGCAGCCGGCGTGTCGACATTGGACCTGGCAACTTCATCAAACTTGGCTTGCGCTTCGGCGAACTTCTTCTGTGCCAGGAGTGCGCGGCCCTCCAGCACGCCGCCCTTCATCTGGTAATCGGGCCAGGGCGATTTGGCCGTGATGGCCGAATAATATCTGGCTGCGCCGGCGAAGTCTCCTTGCGAAACCGCCAGGTCGCCGAGCAGTTCGGCGGCTTCCAAAAAGTGAAAACTGTTCGGAGCCGCGCGGACGAAATTCAACATCGCGGTCTTGGCAGCGTCCTTGTCGCCGCCACCGGAGAGGGCCATCCGCCCCAGGGCCAAGGCGCGGTAGAACGCGTAGTCCTGTTTGATCATCGCTCGGCTCAAGCTGGCCGGCGCCACCTTCCCCAGGTCTTCCATGCCGGCCTCGTAGGCGCCGGTTTGGATGTTGTCGCGTCCCCGCTTCAGTTCCGTCGGGTCCTCGCCGAAGGTGACTCGCTTGATCGTGTTGACCGGGATCTTGATCTTCGAGCCGCGGACCTCGATCTCGACTTCCGTGGGCGACTCGCCGGTGATCACGCCCGAGGTGTTCGAGCCCTTGAGCGGGACGACCTGGTCGAACTGCTGGGCAGGCAGGACGGTGGAGGTCCCGATGGCCAGGCCGAGGGTTGCAAAGAGGGTAAGTCTGTTCATGGACGACTCCTGGATGTCACGGTCGCTACGCGAAGTTTGCAGAGCGGGGTTCAACCAATGGCGGGGGTTCTGCCGCCGGCCTTGGCGGCGGCGTTGGTTTGGAACTTCTTCAGGCCTAGCGGCTGGTCGCCCTTGGCGGTCTGAATGCGTTTCAAGACGGCATCATACTTGGCCTTCCAGGCCTCGCCGCCAAGGTCGGGATAGAGGCGGTACAGGAGCATGATCTCCGTCTCCGCCAGCTTCAGCCACTTGGCCTGTTCGGCACCCTGTTTGGACGACGCGAATTCGAGCCGGCAAATGGCCTGGTTGTAACGGGCCTCGTGAAAGACCTCTTTGAACTTGGGATATCGCGAAGTCGTGTCACCGATCTTGCGCCAGCCCCAGATGACGTTCTTCTTGGTGGCGGGGTCCGGCCTAGCACCGAGCAGCGCCCGCTCGTAGAGCTTCTCACTGTTCGGCATGCCGGCCCACAATTGATACGCCTTGGCGGCGTCGACCTGGACATTGAGCATCACGGGTGACTCCGTCAGCAATGCTTCGTAGACTTCGAGTGCCTTGTCGAACTGGCGTTGCCGCACCTTGATCTGCGCCTGGCGAATCTGCACCTGCGTCTTCAGTTGCGGCGTCACGCCCGGCAGATCGACGATCTTCCCAAACGCCTTGGCAGCCTCTTCGTAGTAGCGGTTGGCCGTCGACGTAAGTTGGTCCTTCGTGTCAAACCCTTCTCCCAGACGCTCGTAGGTCTCGGCCACCCAGTTGACGACGTTGAGCTCGGTGGCGCTGCTGCTGAGCTGCTGCAGGAATGCTTCGAAGCCCTTCGATAAGGAGTCTTTCGCTTCGTCCGAGGCGTCGGCCAGCCGAGCGTCCAGGTCGGAGGCCAGGCCGACGTAAACGTTCACCAGCCGGGCCTTGCCTTCCGGCGTGTCGCCGGTCGCCGCTTTGAGTTCGCTCATCACCTGCTTGGACTTGGCGATGACCGCATCCGCATCACCGGTCGAACCCAGGGCCAGAATGTAGGCCCGCAGGGCAGTTTTCAAGGTCTCCTGGATGTAGCCCTCGTTCTGGGCGCCGGGATGGCCGGCGCGGACCAGTGTGAGCGGTCCGGCCTGTTCGTGTTCGAGGACGGCAATCGCTTCGGCGGCGTCTTCGGCCGTCTGGGCTTCCACATAGGCCTGGGCCAGCGAGAGCCCAGCCAGGAGCAGCGTGCCGTTGACGCTGCCCGATCCCTTGGTTGCGTCAAAACCCGTGCTCAGGACATCACGGGCCTTGGCTTGCAGCGACTTCAGTGCGTCCTTGAGGGCCGCGATGTCGGCCGCTCCCGGATCCTCCCCCTCTTCGGCTGCTTGAATCGTCCGTGCCTTCTCCAGGCATTCGCGCCAAATGGCCTGGCCCACCTTGAGCTGGGCTTCGCCCAGTTTGGGAGAGGACTTCGGCATCTTGGCTAGAAACATCTCCGCGCGATCCAGTTCGCCCGCGTCGATCGAGAAGCGGATCAGGGCGTTCAACGCGTCGGCCGCCTCCGGCTGGTCGGGCCACTTGTTGACCGTGTATTCGGCGATCGAAACGATCCGGCGAACTTCAAAGTCCTTGTCTTCGGTTTGGTTCTCGTCGTACAGCGAAAGGTAACTGGCCAGCGCGATTTGAGCACACGGCCTGGCGCCGGCCGTGCTGGGATAACGCTGGGCGATGAACTCGCCCAGCACGCCGGCGTCGTAGTACTGCTGTTTCGTGTAGTACAGGTAGCAGAGGAAATAACGCACGACCGCGATCTCATCGCTGGGGGTTTCGCTGTCGGCCAGCGTCAGGGCCGTGCGAAAATAGTCCATCGCGTCGTCCTGTGCGGTCGCCAGAGTCTCCTTGGCGGCATCCAGCTGTTCCTGCAGAGCGGCCTTGGCCGCAGGGTCTTTTTCCGCCGCGATCCGCGCCGGCACTCGGTTCACGACCAGCGTGGCCGGTTGGATGGAATCGAGGGCTTCCTTCCCGGCGTTTTTTGCTTCAGCGAACGTCTTGGGAACCAGCTTCTCACCGGTGCGGTCCGGCCCGCCCAATTCGGCCACTAACTGTTGGGCGTCTTTCTGGTAGTCACTGGTGAATTTCGCCACGAACTGCGCCAGTTGCCGGGCTTCGCTGCGCGACCGCTTGGCGTCCGCCGAACCGGCACCGTCCCCCGCCTCCTCGGCTTGCATCTTGTAGGCCTTGGCCAACATATAGCGGAGGTACAACCAGTCGGGCTCGCGATCCTCGGTGGGCCGCGCCTTCTTGACCCAGGCTTCACCCCGTTTGATCGCCTCCACGTACTTTTTCTGGGACGTGTCGAGCCAGCATTCCATCGCCAGTTTCATCGTCCGCGTCTTCAGGTTGCGAAACGCCTCGGGTTCGTCCGGCTGGTCCAGCAGTTCGGAAAAGTACCCCAAAGCATCCCGAAACTTGCCCATTTTCTGGTTACATCGTCCCTGGTACATCCGGGCGTAGAGTCCCGCCAGCAGACTGCGATATTTGGTGTAGATGTCGGCGTACTGGTCGGCCGCCTCGGTGAGAAACTTGTCGCGGCGCGGGTCATCCGACGGAACGGCGTCGGCAACTTCTTCGCGGATCGCTGCCGCCAGCAGCAGTGTTTGCAGATAGTCGGCCCGCAACTGCAACCGTTGCTCGGCCATCTTCGCCTGTTGTTTGTCACGCCGGTCGAGCACTTTGGGAATCCGTTCCAGCTGTGTCTTGACACTTTCCTGCAGCGACTTGAAGACTTGAAACGCTTCTTCGTAGAGCTTGACCGCTTCCGCTTGCAAGGCGGTCTTGTCGTCGACCTTCTTGGCTTCTTCGACTTTGACGCGGGCCCGTTCTACGATCAGGTTGCCCAACTGGCTGCGGGCCGCGTTTGCTTTTTCATGGTCGGGGCGCTGGCCGACGAACTGCGACAACAACTTCTGGGCATCGTTCAGCGCCTGCTCGCGCAAGCCGGGATCGCGCTGCTCACGGGACGCTTCGACCAGCGTCACTCCCTTCTCGTAGAGCAGTGTTTCCTTCAATTCGATCGGGGCCGCCGGGTTCTTTTCGATCCGATCGAGATACTCGAGGGCTTCATCAAAGTACTTGCGCTGCCGCAGGGCGGCGAGGAATTCGCGTGCAGGTTCGACCGCGGAAGCCGACGAACTGGCCCACAGGACGAGCGAAGGCACCAGCAGCGCCAGAAGCAAATTGAGCGGTCGCGTCCACGCCTTCATGGATCGATTCCTCCACTGATTTCCACGGATCGGTGCGATTATGAGCTCTTGATGGGCGGCAACATTCGCTACCAACAAAGACGAGGGGCCGGGCCAACAGTCCAATCGGCTGCACCAGAGATGCTCGGTCGCGCGACCCCGCGGGAGACTCGCTCACGCCTGCTGGCCATCTTTCCAGCGTATCGAAGCGATGCACCCGATTCAAGCGTCGAATCCGCCGGGAACGGCCCGGGGCGGTGTCGTTTGACTGTGGTCTTACCGGTTTTCACGATTGAGCTTCCGCGGTCGTGTCGGTCCCGGATGACCGAGCTCGCGGTCCAAGGTCTCCACCAACTTCATCATACTCTGAAACTCGCTCCACGATGCGAGCTGCGGACTCAATTGTTCGCAGGCCGTCGCCAGGCTGCCGAAGTCCCGCCTTTTTTTTCGGTGTTCAAATCCGCCGGGGCCGGACAGTTCAAACTCGTGCGTGCCGCTGAGCATCCCCCCAAGTTCGGCGGCCACGGCTGCCGCCTGGAGCGAAGGTGCCATTTCCGCGACCGACGAGACGATTTGCGAACGGTTCACGACCGTGCCGGGGGTGGTCCGCCGGCGGCCGCTCCGCGGATCGCGCCACGACGCCTCGACGCGGGCGATCTGCGCTTCGCTGCGGTTCGGATGGAGCCACAATTCGTAGAGCACCGTGGCACCTTCGGCGTCGTGCAGGGCCGTCGATTCCGGCGGCGTTTCCTGGCCACGGAACTGCGTCGCCCCGTGACCGACCAACCGGTAAGCCTTAACCGTCCGGGGGTCGAACGTCACGCGGATGGCAGGCTTATCCGCGACGGCCACCGGCTGACCAGTCAGCGCTTCGACCACTCGCCAACGCACTTCGCGCGCATCGACCGCCTGGCGGAACGTCGTGCCGGGGCACGGCCCGAGCGTCTCCCAGAGCGGCTTGCCGGTGGGAAGCTCGGTCCCTACGGGCGGTCCTACCTGGACCACGGTGGTCCGGATCTCCTCCGCGTCGGCGGCGCGAAGCAAGTCTCGCACCCCGGCCTCGGCTTGCGGCGGCAGGCTGCACTGACCGTCGGTGAGCACCACCAGGCTCCGTGCCACGCGGTCGTCGAGCCCTGCGGCCAAGAGCGTTGATATCGCCTGCTGCAGTCCACCCGCGAAGTTGTCGCCGCCGGACGCGCGGAGCGGCGCCAATGCCGCGGCCAATTGCCCGATCTGTCCGCGCTCCAGGTTTTCCACCAGCCGCACGGCGTCGTGATGGAACACGATCAGGGAGACGTGGTCGTCCGGGCCGACGTGGCGGAACAGCTTCGCGAGCGCCTGGGTTGCCATCACCAACCGCTGTCCCCGGCTCATGCTGGTCGAGATATCCAGGGCGATGGCGAGATGCGTGGCAGGGTTCGGACGTGCGGCGCGCGGCCCTTGGATGCCGACTTGCAGCAAGTGGTGCGGTTGTGATGCGAACAGCGCCGGGCCGGCCGCCGTGTGAATCGTGAGTTCGTTCCCTGCCGGCACGGGGAAATGGTAGTCGAGGCTTGCCAGGAAGTCTTCGACCCGCACTTGCTCTTCGTCGGGTAATCGTCCGGCCACCAGTTGACGCCGGGTCAGGTCGACGCTGTCGCTGCGACCGGTCAAGGGGACGTGCGAAGTCGCCAGCGTCGCGTTGGCGGCGGGTGAAACCGGCGGATGCTGGTCGTGGCGGAGGCGGAAGGCTCGGTCGTAGCCGCGAACCGGCGGCAACGGCGGACCGGGTGCCCGCGGCGCGGCAACCGATACCAGGTCCGGCAAGCTCGGTTCCGCACGCTGGGGCGCACCCAACGCCCTCCAGCGCATCAGGATGGTGTCGTCGCTCGGTCGCATGCCGGCCGCCAGCAACGCCAGAAGTTCGCCGGCCGCGCCGGGTGTGGGCCGTTGCTCAAACGCCACGAACGTCACCTCGATTTCGTCATGCGGAGCCGCCGGTGGCGACGGCGCGACCGGGAGTTGCCTGGTCGGGGGCAGATGCACGATCGGCACGAACGCCTCTTCGGTCTGCAGCCGGAGCGGCCCCAGGTCGAGCGGTGCGAGCGACGCGGCAATCGCCTCGGCGGGGCGTACCGCGCCCAGGATCGAATACAGGCCCAGCCCATACAGGCTTCCCACCACGACCATCAGGCAAGCGGCCAGCGCCAGCCGGCGCCAAGCCGGCGCCGAGCCAACCTCGGGGATGATCCGCAGGCGGGCCAACAGGTTCGGCGGGACATCGACGGTGACGAGGATGTCTTCGATCATCTGGTCCTCGACGGCCGCGTGGAGCCGTTGTGAGAACCCGGCGGGTACCGGAACGTCGACCAACGCTGCGTCCAGTTCCTCATCGGCAGGGCCCGCTGCCACTCGTAGACGCGCGAGCAGGTCCTCCGGGAGAGGCACGGCACGCAGGCAGGCGTCGAGTCGTGGATCGGGAAGTTCGTCGTTCATCGTCAGGGTCAGCCTGGTCTTGACCAGGGAGTCAGGGAACGAAGTGAATCAGGTTCGTGCGAGTTCGCTCATGTGCTGCCGTAAACGGGTCCGCGCGCGGCTGACGCGTGAAAGGACCGTCCCCAGGGGGATATCCAGCATGTCGGCCACCTCCTGGTGCGTCAGTTCGCCCACGACGACCAGGAGCAGCGTCTCGCGGAGCGGTTCGGCCAGTCGTTGCAGCCCTTCTTGCAGGTTGGTGCTCAGTTCGTCGGCGGTCGGGTCCGGGTCGTCAACGGCGATCTCCCGGACCGCGTCTCCGCCGACCATGCCCACGGGCTTCTGACGCCGCCAATGGTCGATCACACGGCGGCGCAGAATCGTTGCCAGCCACGCCCGGTTGCCAAGACCGGGTTGGTATTGCCGGCGACCCTTCCAGGCGGAGCGGTACGTTTCCTGGACCAGGTCCTCCGCGACGTGAACATCGCCGACCATCCGGTACGCCATCCGATACAGGGCCGGCCCGTACTCGTCGACCAGTCGATTAAACTCAAGTTGGGTTAACGCCAAACGGGACCTCGTGCTGGATGCGCGGCGACGACGTCGGTCGCCGCGGAAGGACGAATACTTGTCGGCCGGCTAGAGAGACCATCGTTGCCCGCCGTACGTATTATTCCCCTGCGCCTTGAACCAATCAGCAAAAATCCACTTAACTTGTTTTCCGTCAAGTCATTCGGCCGGTCGTCGTGGTCGGTCAGTCTCAAATCACCACCCGTCCCGCTGCCGGTCACGACGGCTCCGAGGCGGCCATCGTGGTCTCTGACGAGCGGCCTCCAGGACGGCGCGGGAAGACGCAACTGGCGGCAACGTGTAGAATTGCCAAATAGGACGATCGCGACAAACGAAATGTCGCGCCGCAGCGATCCTCGAGCACCGTTGGGAGCTCGACGGTTGCTCTTCAGTGCTCAGATCGAGCACAACTTGATGAAAGGCCGATCCCGATGCCTTCGGGAAGCAAACGACCACAGCCACCTCCTGACTATTTTTCCCGGCGCGTCCAACTGCGCTTGTTCGCGGCGGTTGCTTCCCTGTTGCTGATAATCTCGCTGATGTTCGAGGCCCGCAAACCGGAAAACTGGCAGTGGATGTGGAACGGCGTGCCGCAAACCGAGGCCATACCGGAAGAGTTTGATACGAGCTTACCGGCGCCGGAGGAAGGGGATCCGGCAGGCACGGTTTACGCGAATTCGGCGATCGATCCGCGCGAGTTGGTCGGAGGGGACGCGGCTTCGGCGCAGGCCGCCGCCCGGCATCGGCTGGAGTTGGATGCCTGGCGCAAGCTGCTGACGCGAATCGAACGCCAGGATCGGACGGCCTTGGATCGCGTCCTCTTGGCGGCCCGCGATCCGTCACGCGAGGTGGCGGAAGTGGCGCCGGGATGGGCCGAGTCGCTCGATTTTTTGACCCGTTCCTACACGGCGTATTTGAATGATGCGAATAAGGCCGTGATGTTATCCGGCGATTCGCTGGCGGACGAGCAACGCGAGTCGCTGCTGACGGCCTTGCGCGATCTGGAAGCGGCCTGGACCAACCAGTTGCAGCCGGCCCTGGAAGCCCCTCTCGCACCGCGCCCGTGGACCGAACCGGAGCGCGGGCAACTGCACGAGTTGCAGGTGGTTCTGGATGAACTTGCGGTCAATGCCATCCGCGATGACTCGTTTTGGCGACCTGCCGAACAGGATGCCTGGTTTCGCTGGTTCGAACAGTTGCAGCGTGTTGATCCGGAGACGCTGCGGGCGCAGAGCATGGGTGACATCGGCTTTCTTCAACTGTTCAAGCAGTCCGACGAATACCGGGGCAAGCTGGTGACCATCCATGGCGTGGCTCGATTGGCCTATCGTGTTCAAGCGCCGGCCAACATCCACGGCATCGAAGATTATGTCGTCTATTGGGTGAGGCCCGCAGCCGGCCCCAATTCGCCGATCGTCGTCTACGCCTTGGAGACCCCGGACGGCTTTCCGGTGGTCAAGGATAAGGATCTCGACCGGTCCACCACGACGCTCCGCGAGGATGTGACGTTTACCGGCTTCTTCTTCAAGCGCTGGGCCTATCCCGGCCAGAACGGTCTGCAAACCGCGCCGCTGCTGTTGGCGCGAGGGCCCGACTGGTCACCTGCTGCGAGCCGAGACCAGGAGCGGGCGCTGCCTTCCCTGGCCGCGGCGATCGGTTCGGTCCTGGGCGTGTTGGTGCTCTCCGTGGGACTGGCCATGTTGGCCTATCGGGCCGGCAAGACGCCGCCGGACGGGGTGGCGTCGTTGCGCAAGGCGGACCGCGCCGAGTTGGAGGCGCTGAAGCGACAGAAAGTCCTGCCGCGCCCGGAAGAGGCCCTACGTCAATTGGCGGACGCCGATAAGGAACAGGCAAGTGAATAGATGGTGTGGTCGTCAGCGCGTGCCGAGGGGGTTGCTGGTGCTGAGCATGAGACGGCGGGCGGTTCTGTGCCTGGGCTTGGTCGCCGGCTGCCTCCTGCTGCCGGCCCCGGCCGTTGCGCAGCCCGTGACCGCGCCGGGTCAGGCGGATCCGTCGCCGCCGGTGCAGCCCCCCGAAAAGCTGCCCTGGAATGAGACACCCGCCGCGGTCGACAGCCTACCGCCCAGGAAGTTGACGCACCCGAGCCAACTGTTGGAACTGTATGGCATCGCCGAGAGTCAACTCAAGATGCTTGCCGACGGCGAGCCGCTCGGACCGGACGACGAAGAGACGTTGATTCGCATCCTGTACCAGATGCCCCGCTTCCCCTTGGCGGCCCTGCAACGTTGGGCGGCTCCTCAGTTGGAGGTCGCGCCCCTCCTGGACGTGCCGGCCGAACATCGTAGTGACGCCTTTCACCTGGAGGGGCGCGCCCGGCAGATGCGTCGTGTCGTATTGCCGCCCGAGCTTGCCGAACGGTTCGAGTTTGCCGAGTATGTCGTGGTCACGATCGATTGCCGCGAGCCACCGTGCCAGCTCGAAGTCTGCACCCGGGCCGTCCCCGCGGCCTGGCAGCCCGGACCCATGGACGAACCCGTTTCGGCATTCGGCCTGTTCCTGAAGACGAGTCGCGTTGAGGGTCGCGCCGCTTTGGTTTTTGCCGCACCACGCGTGGCGTGGCATCCGGATCGGCCGGACCCCTCCCACGACGTTTTGGCGGACCACGTGGTCTTGGCGGACCTGGGCATGGACATCGGATTGATGGACGGGGTGCGACAACGCAATCGTCAGGGCATTGAAAGTGCCGACAGCGAGTGCTTCTATCAACTGCTGTCCGCTGTCGGCAAGGCCGCCCCCGGGGAACTTGCCGAACATGCCGAGCGTGATCCGCCCTTCGGACCTTTGCTGCAAGCGCCACGACGCAACCAGGGCCGGCTGTTCTCGTTGCCCGGTACGGCGCGGCGCGTCTCCAAGATCTTGGTCGGCGAAGAGGATCTGCAGGAGCGTTTTGGTTTTGACCACTATTATCAAGTCGACATTTTCGTTCCCTTGGGCAATCAGGTGGTGCGGCTGGGAGACCCCGGTGAATCGGGTGAAGTGCCGACGTTTGAACACAACTACCCGATCACCGTCTGCGTCCGCGAGCTCCCGCCAGGATTGACGGTCGGTGACGACCTGCGGCAGGAAGTGCGGGTGGCCGGCGTGTATTTCAAACTGTGGTCTTATCGTTCGGAGTACATTTCGTCCTTCGACGATCGGCAGTTGCAGATTGGGCCGCTTTTCATCGCGCATGATCTGCAGACGATCGACGCCGTCTCGTCCCGCAGCCCCTGGGTCGGCGTCGTGGCCGGCGTCCTGTTTGTCCTGGCCCTGGCGGCGACCTGGTTCGGGTTGTGGCGCTCCGGGCGCCGCGATCGCGCTTTCGAGCAAGAGGCCAACCGCCGTCGTGACCGGCGGGTTGCCGGCAACGGGCTCGACGATCTGCAGGCCTCAGACGGTCCCGACTTCAGTAACCTCGAATAGTCCCGTTTCACCACTTGACATGTCTCGGCAGCGGAATCCGGCTGGTCTCCCTACTTGACTTGCCGACCCAGAGACGGATATTCGGAGGATGCAATCGGCGGATGTCGTCGAGCGCAAGTTCATACCACATCCCTGACACCGGGCCAGTTGCCAGGCGACGTCAGGGGCCCCTGTGATCACACATTCATAATTGTCTGGCTGCTTGGCCGGACGCTGGGAGACGATCTCATGGCACGTGCGAAGATTACCATCATTGGTGCGGGTAACGTCGGGGCGACAACAGCCCATTGGTGTGCCGCCGCGGAGTTGGGCGACATTGTGCTGCTCGATATTCCGGCCACCGAAGACATGCCGAAGGGCAAGGCCCTCGACCTGATGGAAGCTTCGCCGATTGTCGGATTCGACTCGAACATCGTCGGCACGACGGACTACGCTGACACGAAGGACAGTGACGTCGTGGTGATCACGGCCGGGATTCCTCGCAAGCCCGGCATGAGCCGAGACGACCTGTTGAGCACGAATGCGAAGATCATGACGGCCGTCTGCGAGCAGGTGAAGTCGACCAGTCCGAATGCGATGATCATTGTCGTCAGCAACCCACTGGATGCGATGGTGCAGCAGGCGCACAAGGTAACCGGCTTCCCTGCGGCGCGCGTGATGGGTCAGGCGGGTGTGCTGGACACGGCCCGGTACCGGACCTTTCTGGCCATGGAATTGGGGGTCAGCGTCGAGGATGTCTCGGCGCTCCTGCTGGGAGGCCACGGTGACACGATGGTGCCCGTGCCGAGTTGCACGTCGGTCGGCGGGATCCCGGTGACGCAATTGATCGCTGCCGAACGGTTGGAAGAGATTGTGCAACGGACACGCGACGGCGGGGCAGAGATTGTCAAGCTGTTGAAGACCGGCAGCGCTTATTATGCTCCCGCCGCCGCCACGGCACAGATGGTGGAAGCGATCGTTCGCGACAAGAAGCGGCTGATCCCTTGCGCCGCTTACTGCGACCAGGAATACGGAGTCGGCGGTTACTACGTCGGCGTCCCCGTGGTGCTCGGCGCCGCCGGCGTGGAACGCATCGTCGAGATTGACTTGACCGATGCGGAGAAGGCCGGTTTTCAAAAGAGCGTCGATGCCGTTAAAGGTCTCGTGGCAACGATGGGCCAGTTGCTGGCATCGTAGTGCTCAAGCGAGGCGACGACGGTTGTCGCGCGGCACCTTCGCGGGGGCAGCGCGGCAACGCGCCGGTTCTTCTCTTTGCGTGCTAGCAGTCAAGCGCGCAGTGTCACCTGACGTTGACTTTTTTTCTGGGGCGCTTTACAACGCGCCGGTTCCCATACGAAGCGCTGAGATTTGCGTGACGCGCGCCGACTTCGAGCGGCATGGCGTCACCCGTCTTCGGTATCTTCCCACACCCATCATTTATTCCGAAAGCAATATGAATCGCCTTCAGCTCATCGGCCAAGCCTCTGAGACGACTTCGCAGACGGATAACCAACTCGACGACCTGGGACTTGTCCCTGCTCCTGATACCGCTCACTGCCTCTTCGCTCCCCTGCATTACGAACCGAAGTACGCCTACCCGTTGTTGGTCTGGTTGCACGGGCCGCACGGTGATGAGAACGAATTGTTTCGGGTGATCCCTGAGATCAGCATGCGAAACTACGTGGGCGTCGGTCCCCGCGGTAACCAGCGGATGGAAGACGGCCGCGGCTGCCGCTGGGGCGATGCGGACGAGCAACTGGGGCAAGCGGAGCAGATCGTCTTCGATGCCATCGACGCCGCTTGCCAGCGATACCACGTCGCACCCAGCCGGATCTTTCTCGCTGGGTTCGAGGCGGGAGGAACGATGGCCTTTCGGATTGGTTTGCGGCACCCGGACCGCTTCGCGGGCGCCCTATCGATCGGCGGACCGTTCCCCCTGGGCGGCACCCCGCTGGGGCAACTCGAATATGCTCGCACGCTGCCGCTTTTCATTGCCCAGGGACGCGAGTCCGAAACGTATCCTGTCGAAATGGCCTGCCAGGAACTGCGCCTCTTCCATACCGCGGGCTTGGGAGTGACCGTGCGACAGTATCCCTGCGGTGACGAAGTTGACACGCAGATGCTCAAGGATATGGATACCTGGATCATGGAGCAGGTGACCGGGACACCGAGCGTCGAGCACCCGACCTATTTCCTGGGCGACGCCCCCTAAGCGGCGACCGTGGTTGTGCAGCTCGGTGCGCACTGCCTCATCAGCGTGTCATCCACCGCTTCCTCGACGTAGCCACCGTCGAGCGCCGGTCGCAGCGGGCGAAGTGCCGGTTAGGTTGTGCATGAGGTTATGCGGTCTGGCATCGGCCAGGAACATGACATCAACAACTTCCCGCACATCCGTACCGCCGGAATCGGCGAAGCTGTGATGGGCTCGATCCAAGGGCCATGTGGGTGCCCCCGGCGAGGCCTCCGCAGCGGAAAATCTCGTGGTCCTGCCGGCCCACGTTGCCCGCGGGCGAGGGCCGCGACGATCCGTTCTCGGCCCGAATCCCATTCCGCATTCTGAGGACAGAAGGCTGGACAATCGTGTTGCAGACACGTTGACATCGGGTCGGTAAATCGAGTACAACCCCGCCGCTTTTCACTTGCCGCGTTGTACGTCGGCGGTCGTTCGAACCGTTCGTACATTGCCAATGGGTTGCACTTCATGTCTGGCCGTACCTCCAAAATGCAGCTTACCTTCGGTGCAGGCGGCCAGGCCGTCATGTTCGTGCGGCGTTGCGCAACACGCGTTTGGTGACGACGCGAGCTTCGTGAACTTCAGCCAGGTTACTCCTTACACTCCCAGCATGCCAATGAACACGGATCTGTTGGTCAAGCGGTTGCAGCAGAAGCGGGATGTGCTGCGGCAACTGCTGCAGCTTGGCCGCTGTCAGTCACGAATGACGCAACCTGGTGCGACGGGATCCGTCATGAAGCTGCTGGCTGCCAAGCAGCGACTGGTAACGGCATTGCAGGCCGTGGATGCGGCCTTGGAGCCGTTTCGCGGCCAGGATCCCGAAGCTCGGATCTGGCGTCGCCCCGCCGACCGCGCGGCGGCGCGCGAGTTGGCGGCCGAGTGCGATCGCCTGCTTGCCGACGCGATGGCTCTCGAACTGGACGGTGATGACGACGCCCGGCGCGATCGCCCCATGCCGGGGGCCCCGCCCGCCTCGTTCCGCACCGTGGCGCCGTACGCCCGTTGGTCCCCGCGATCGGCCGAGCACGTTGGCGACGACGGGGCCGCCGCCGTTGCTGTTTCCCTCGACCTAACTTCGGACGCATGATGCAGGCTGCTCATAATTCGAGATCACCCGACGCGACTCCTGGCCAGGGGACGCAGATCGACCACCGTTCGCTGCCGGACAGGTTGCCGATCGGAGTGCTGGATTCCGGGGATTCCGAATTGCAAACGGTGCTTGACGCCTGGCAAGCGGCAACCGATCGATTGGGTGCCACGCATGAAGCGTTGCGCCAGGAAGTTTGCCGCTTGAGTGACGAGCTGGAGGTGAAGAATCGCGAGTTGGCGAGGAAGAATCGGTTGGCCGACTTGGGGCAAATGGCATCGCATGTTGCACATGAAGTACGGAACGGCCTGGCGCCGGTCTCGTTGTACTTGGGACTGCTACGCCGTCGCGTGAGCGGCGGTCAAGGCGGTGTCGAAATCATGGAGAAGATTGACGCGGGCTTAACCGCATTGGAGGCCACGGTGACCGATTTGTTGAGCTTTACATCCGACCGCTGTCCCGTCTGGGGCAACTTCAACCTGCGGCAGTTGATTGACGAGGTCTGCGACGCGTTGGCCCCGCAGTTGCAGGCCCAGGGCATTTCGACGGAGATGGACGTGCCGAGCCACATCTGGGTGACCGCGGATCGCGACATGCTCCGCCGGGCGCTTGTCAACCTGGTCTTCAATGCGATCGACGTGATGCCTGCCGGGGGCGAGTTGTTTGTGACGGCCGTCGATTGCGGGAAACGGCTGGAACTGGAGGTTGCCGACAGCGGCCCCGGCATCCCGGAGGAGATTGGACCGCGGATTTTCGAGCCCTTTTTCACGACCAAGAGCGAAGGGACCGGCTTGGGGCTGGCCATCGTCTCGCGGATCGCCGAGGCCCATGGAGGGCGGATCGAGATGATGAACTGTCCCGAGGGTGGAGCCGCCTTCACCATCTGTTTGCCTCGCCGAGCCATGGAGGCGGCTGCATGATCAACACCACACCGCGCCGCGCCGGCACGATCCTGGTGGTCGACGATCACGCCCGCGCCCGCGAGTCGATTGCCGACGTGTTACGAACGGCCGGTCACCAGGTTGAAGGCTGTGCCAGTGCCGCTGCCGCCCTGGGGGTCGTGGACGAACAGTCGTTTGACGTTGTCATCACCGACCTCCGCATGCCGGGAATGAGCGGACTGGAATTCATTCGCGTGTTGGCCGAGCGACAAACGGACGCTCAGATCATCATGATCACGGCGCATGCCTCGGTCGCTGTTGCCGTGGACGCCATGCGGCTGGGCGCATTCGACTTCATCGAAAAGCCGTTCAACGTCGACGAATTGGAATCGCTGGTCGCTCGGGCCCTGGGTGAAGCAGAAGCCCGCGACCGGCGCGATCTTGGTCCGCAGGTGGACGGTTGCCCGGGGGCCATGATCGGCGTCAGCCCGGCGATGGAAGCGTTGCGAACCAAGATTGCACAGGTGGCTCCCACCGGCGAAACGATCCTGGTCACCGGAGAGAGCGGGGTCGGTAAGGAACTGGTCGCTTCGGCAGCCCACGCGGCGAGTGGGCGCGCGGGGGCTCCGTTTGTCCGTCTTAATTGTCCGGCCCTGTCACCCCATCTGATGGAAAGCGAGTTGTTCGGCCACGAACGGGGGGCGTTCACCAGCGCGGACGCCCGCCGTGTGGGACGGTTTGAGCTGGCAAGGCAGGGAACGATCCTGCTGGACGAAGTGACGGAGATTGGTCTGCCGCTCCAGGCCAAACTGCTGCGGGTGTTGCAGGAACGCAGCTTTGAACGCGTGGGCGGGAGTGAATCGCATACCGCCGACGTGCGCGTGATCGCGTCGAGCAACCGGTCGCTCCGCGACGAAGTGGGCGCGGGCCGGTTTCGAGAAGACCTCTACTTTCGCCTGGCCGTGCTGCCGATCCATGTGCCGCCGCTGCGCCAGCGGCGTGAAGATATCCCGCTGCTGATCGACCACTTTCGCCGATGCGCCGCCGCCCGCGTCGGCAGCGAACCGTGCCATTTTGAACGGAGTGCCCTCTCGCGATTGCAGGAATATCATTGGCCGGGCAACGTCCGCGAACTCGAAAATATCGTGACTCGAGGCTGCATCCTGCACGCGGGCGGAAAGATGCGGGCCGACGACCTGGGCGAGTGGCTGATTGACAGTACGGCAGCGCGGCCCGAACCAGAGCCCAGGGCCGCCGGAGTTCCGGTCGGAATGAGTCTGCACGAGATGGAACGGCAATTGATCGAAGCGACCCTGGACCAGTATGACGGGCATCGGGCGCGGACCGCCCAGGCCCTGGGGATCGGCGTCCGGACGCTCGCAAACAAACTCAGGAACTACGGCTACGCACCGCGCGAGAAGTCCTATCTGCGGGCTGCCTGACGCGGGACCATCTGGAGGATCGGAGTGGCAACGGGAACGGAGCCGAAGGAAGCCCGCAAGGTGTGCAGGACCAACGTCCCATGAATTCCATCCATGGTATTTCGATGGCCGGACCGCTGCCGACCAGGCCGGCCAACACGATCGGGCCGATCGGGCCGGCGCCAGCGGTCCAGGGGCAGCCGGCGTTCAAAGAATTCCTGTTGGAGGCAATCGACCAGGTCAATACCATGCAAGTGGACGCCGATAAGGCGGTCCAGACGTTGCAGATGGGAGGCGATGTCAGTGCCGCGGAAGTCTTGACCGCCGTGCAGAAGGCCGACCTGGCGCTCGATACCATGAGGCAGGTCCGCGACAGACTTGTCCAAGCATACCAGGAGATCAAGGAGATTCAGATTTAGCCCGGATGATTCATCAGCCGTTGGGGGTTAACCCCGGTTGATGAATGCTCCGGCATCAGCAGCACAGGGTTGTCTGTCGAGCCATGGAGGAACGACTGCGGCTGGAATGGCAACGCACGGGGTGCGTCACGGAAGACGACGGCCTGGCGTGTAATCGCGTGAATGGACGGCGGGTTGCACGGCGAGGTTCCCAGAGATCCCACGGAGTTCATGGATGAACTTACTGAATCGCGGGTTGGCACAAGTCACTGACTTGTTCCATTCGATGACCCCGTCCGCTCGGTTGACGACAGGCCTGCTGGTCGCGTTGATCCTGGTCGGCCTGGCGTTCATCTTTCGCCAGAACGTTGAAAGTCGCGGTGAGTACCTGTTCAATGCCGCCGCATTGAGCGATGCGGAACTGGCCATGATGGAGGCGGCATTCGCCGACGCGGGGCTCGAACACGGTCGCCGCGACGGAAGTCGCATCCGGGTACCAGCCGGTGAAGTCTCGAAATACATGAAAGCCTTGAGCGATGCGGGAGCGTTGCCCGAGACTTCGCGGACCGCTTATGACCGCATGTTCGATAAGAGCAACTTGATGGATCCGCGGCACGTCTTGGAGCAACGCCAACGCCAGGCCAGCGAACAGACAATCGAACGCATGATTCGCGATCTGGCCGGGATTCAAAATGCCACCGTCCGCATCGAAGAGCTCGATAAGGGCGGCATTCCCCGCCGGAAAGTGCGGACGGCCGTGGCCACCGTCAAGGCGGTCGGCAGCAAGCAGTTGGATCGCAACCAGGTCAATACGATCCGCAACATTGTGGCGGCCGCGGCCGGTGCCGAACGTGAGCAGGTCACCATTGCGGACTCGAATGCCAACCTGTCCTATCCGGGCACGAACCGGGACGGTTTGCCGCAGGCGGAGGAAGATCCCTACGCGGCGCGCGTGCGATTGTACGAAGAGCGAACCAAACGCAGCATCGAAAATATGTTGGCGATCTACCGCGGCGCACTGGTGGAGGTGCGTGCTGAATTGGGGCGCGATTTTGTCAACCGGGTGGAACGTTACACCTACGACGCGCGGCCGATCGACCGTCAGCGGGGCCACGCGGCCTCCATGGCGGTCGGGGACTCGCTGTCGGATGCCGCGACCACGCCGCCCGCCGCGATAACCTTGGGGAACACGCCCCGGCAAGTCCAGAACGCTGCCGCCGATGTCTCCGCGGCAATGGCCAGGCAAGACAGAGGCGGGCGGCCCGAGGCAACACAGACGACCGTCCAGAAATACGGCCTCGTGCCGGAACGTGTGACGGCCGCCATACGGATTCCCCGAGCGATCTTCCGAGAAATCTGGATCGAAGAGAATCCGCCGGCCGACGGCGTGGCAGGTGTCGAGCCGGACCGCGAGCAACTGGAGATGATCGAGCAGCGGGAAACCCAGGCAATCAAGGATATGGTGACCACCTTGCTTCCCCCGCCACCTCCCGGCGAAGACCGCAATGCCCTGGTTACCGTGCTGCCCTACACCAGCACACCGATCGCTGATCCGCCCGCAGCGAGTGTGGCCGGCGGGGCCGGAACCTGGTTCGCGAGCAACTGGCAGCCGATCGCCCTGGTGCTCTTGGCGGTGGTCAGTCTCTGCTTCCTCCGCGGCATGATGCGATCAACGTCAGCGCGTCCGCCGGCTGGGGAAGAGCAAACGGCGGCAGAATCCGACTGGGCCCTCGACGCCTTTGCGGCAGACGACCTCGATCAATTGGAGATTCGCGATTCGCTGGGCGGCGCGATGCCCGCGGCAGGCAGAAGCCTGCGGGACGAGTTGACCGAACTGGTTCAAGCGGATCCCGACGCGGCCGCCAACGTGCTGGCGAACTGGATTGGCGACGCGGCCTGATGCCGCGTCCTGTGACCAAGTGACGGACCGAGGTACCCATGGCCGGCAGCGACTCCCCCACCGACACAATTCGCAAAGCGGCGATCCTGATTTCCGCTCTGGACCGCGACAGCGCAGACTCGCTGCTCGACAAGATGGGGCCCCTCCAGGCGGCCCGCGTCCGGGATGCCGTATTTGAGCTCGATTCCGTCACCGACCAGGAGCAAGACGAAATCCTTCGCGAGTTTGTCCTGGCCGGTGGTGGCCACGGAGGAGATTTCGCTACCGCGGCAGCCGCCAGCCGTCCGCCGGAGGCCGTGCCGCCCCAACGGCTGCGGCAGGCGGCGGACGAGATGAGCTTGCAGGGGTCGGTCCGTCTTGGTGCGAGCGAGGTGTGCGACGCGTCGCCAGACGACCAGTCGCCTGCCGGCCAACTCGCCACCCAGCAGCCCGCCGGATCAATGGGGCCGGTCGACGGTCCGCAAGCGGCCATCGGTCCGACCGCAGACGACGACAACGTGGGTCCACCCAGTGACCGTCGCACCATTGGTCAGGAAGTCCATCGTTCGCTCGACCCGCTTGCCCCGGGCCAGGACGATGGACCGTTTCCGATTCTCCGCGAAGCGTCTATCGAGACGCTCGCCCAGCATTTGATCCACGAGAACGCGCAGGTGATCGCGGTCGTGGTGGCCCATTTGCCTGCGGACCGCGCGGCAGCACTCGTATCCAGGCTACTGCCGCGACAGCAGGCGGACGTGCTGCGCCGCGTTGCCGCGCTGGACACCGCGGCACCGGCCGCCATCGAGATCCTGCAACGGCAATTTGAAGCGAAGTTGACCGAGCGGGTGCGAGCGGAACGAAATCGCTCGGCGGGCGTCGCCCTGGTCAACTCGATCCTGGAAGCGGCCGGGAGCCGCCGCCACCTGCTCATGCGTAACCTGGCAGCGAATGACAGCCAATTGGGCGAACTGATTCGACTGCAGGCGGCAGACCGGCCATCCGACCCCGACGAGCGTTGGTCGGCACCGGCCGTGCACCAACGATCGGCCGCCCCGGCGGCGGTATCCGGCCGGGCGTCGCACACCTCCGCCGAATTGGTCCGGCCGGCAGCCGATGGTTTCCACGATGCGGCGCCCGGCCCGTTAGGCTCGGGACAAGGGCCGCGCGATCTGCAGCAGGAACGAGAAGTGATGTTGCACCCGTCGGGCGAATTGGCTTCGCTGACGGCGGAGGGCCGCCCTGAGCCGAGCGGATCTCCTCCGCTGACGGGATCCCCGCCACTGACGTTCGAGCAAATGATCGAACTGACGGATCAAGAATTATCGATCGTGTTCCAACACGCCGGTTCCGAAGTCACGCTTGTCGCCTTGGCGGGGGCTAGTCCCGAGTTTGTCCAGCGCGTGATGTCTCCGCTCTCTGCGCGTGAGGCGCGCGGGTTGCGCCGCAAGATGGCCCGTTTGGGACCACTTCGGCTCAGCGATGTCGGAGCGGCTCAAGACCAGGTTGCTCGCGTCGCCAACCAACTGGTGCTCGACGGGACACTGGCCGCACCTGCCGCGTCACGCCTTTCGGCCGCCGCGTAAGCGAACGGCTACCAGCGTCACTTCCCAGGAATTCCATGGGCCATGGCAAGCATCATTAAGTCCGATACGCTGCTCAGCGATGCCAGCGGTGTGCATTCGGTCGAGTTCAATTTCGAGGACATCTCTGAGAAGGCAAATCGCTACTTGGAGACGGTCCGCAAACAGGCCGAGCAGATCTTGGCAGATGCCAGGCTGCGTGCCGACCAGATCGCCGCACAGGCCAAGGCGGCCGGTGAGCACGCGGCGCTGGTCGAGGCGGAACAGCGGGTCCACGCACGGCTCGACGAGAACCTCCAGACGCTGCTGCCGGCGGTCCGCGCTGCCATTAATGGCATCGGCTACGAGAAGGAACGCTGGCTGAAGCATTGGGAAGAAGAGACCGTCAAGCTGGCCGGCGCGATTGCCGCCCGCATCGTTCGCCGCGAGCTGTCGCAAGATCCCCAGATTACCGTGTCGCTCGTCCGCGAAGCGTTGCAATTGGCGATGGGGAGCGGACGCTTGAGGCTGCACTTGAATCCCGCTGACTACGCTTCCCTGGGCGACCAAACGGCACGCCTTACCAGCGAATTTTCCGAGCTTGCGCCGGCGGATATTGTGGCCGATGATACGGTCGAAGCGGGCGGTTGTCGCGTCGTCACGGAATTCGGAAGCCTCGATCAAGGCATCGAAATCCAACTGGAAAGAATCCAAAACGAGCTGCTATGAATTCCCTGATTGACCAACTTGAGTCGGTGATGCCCACGGCCATGACAGGCAGTGTCGTGCGGACCGAGGGGATGATGGCAGCCGTGGCTGGGTTCCCGGCGCCCGTCGGTGCGGTGGCCGAAATCCAGCGGCAGGCCGGGGCCCCGATCCTGGGTGAAGTTGTGGGCTTTCGGGATGCCCTGACCCTGGTCTTTCCCTTTGAGGCGATGTCCGGAGTACGCCGCGGAAATCAAGTGCGGATGCAACGGACGTCGCGGTTCCTCCGTGTCGGGGACCAACTGCTGGGCCGTGTTGTCGACGCGCACGGCGTGCCGGCCGATTCCTTACCCATGCCCTCCTTGCCGCATCGCACGCCACTTGATCGAACACCTCCACCGGCGACGGAACGACCGCCGATCGATGTACCGCTGACGACCGGAGTCCGTGCCGTTGACGGGTTGTTGACGTGTGGAACGGGGCAACGGATGGGGATCTTCGCCGGATCCGGAGTTGGGAAGAGTGTCTTGTTGGGCATGATGGCACGCAATACATCGGCCGATGTCAACGTGATTGCCTTGATCGGCGAACGAGGACGTGAGGTTAACGAGTTTCTCGACCGAGACCTCGGCGAGGAAGGACTGCGGCGAAGCGTGGTGGTCGTGGCGACCAGCGACCAGCCCGCGATCTTGCGCGTGCAGGCCGCCATGACGGCGACTGCCATCGCGGAGTACTTTCGAGATCAGGGGCAGCGGGTCATGCTGCTGATGGATTCTGTGACACGGTTTGCGATGGCGCAGCGTGAAATCGGGCTGGCGGCCGGCGAGCCCCCGACGACCCGGGGTTATCCGCCGTCGGTGTTTTCGCTGCTTCCCAAGCTGGTCGAACGCGCGGGATGTGGGCCGCACGGCAGCATCACGGCATTCTACACGGTGCTGGTCGAAGGCGACGACACGAACGAACCGGTCTCCGATACCGTACGCGGGCTGTTGGATGGCCACACGATCCTCTCGCGGGAACTCGCCGCGAAGGGACACTTTCCGGCCATCGACGTTCTGCAAAGCGTCAGTCGGCTCATGCCGACCGTGGCCGGCGAGAAGCACCAGCACGCGGCTATGGTTGTCCGCGAGGCGATGGCCGCGTTTCACGAACACCAGGACCTGATCTCTGTCGGAGCGTATCGCGCGGGAGCCAACCCGGTGGTGGATGCAGCGATCGTGATGAAGGACGAGATCGAAGCGTTTCTCTGCCAGGCCGTCGGAGAATCCACCACGTTGGAGACGGCCCGCGCCGCGTTGCTGCAATTAGCGGCCCGTTGCCAGGCCGCCCGGTCGTCCAGCGAGGTGAGTTCGCCGCCCGCTGCGAATGCCGACTGAGCGGCGCGGCACGCGGGGTGACCGGCCCACGCTCACCGTTGGACGCTGGCGTCGGCGGGCGAACACCGAAGCCTGCCTGCTGCGAATCCCAAACCCGGATCGGCACAGCGGGTCAATTGGCCAACGGCGCCGGAAAATTGGATTGGACGAAACTCAAACGGCGAGCTACTGTTCCCAGGTGCCTGCCTTCCTGCGGGAAGGACGAGCCCGGGAACCCAACTGGGGAGCCGCGGAGATCGTCGGGCACGTTTGCCGTTCCGGGGCGACCGTGAGCTTTTCGGATCGGCTTTCTGCGAAGCGATCGAAAGGCGAGCCATGAGCCACTTTGAATTCCGCTTGGATTCCCTGCTAAAACTGCGCCAGGCCGAATGTCAGCGTCGACGCGCTGAGGTGGAAGAGGCGTTTCGGGCGCAGCAGCAGTTGTCCGAGCAGATCGGGCAGACTCGCCGGGAAATTGACGAAATGCGGCAACGTAGCCTGGCGGACGCGGCCCCCGGGCGCATCGACGTGGCTCGACTCAGCAACGCCCAGCGGTATCAGCAAGTCCTCCGCGGCCAGCTCTTGAGTCTCAGTCAGCAGCAGTCGCAATGGGTCGTCGAGCTGGAAGAACGCCGCTTGGCGTTGGTCGAGGCGGACCGGCAGCTTCGCGTCCTGGAAAAGCTGCGAGATCGCCACTTGCGTGTGCACCAGGGTGAACAACAGCGCCGGGAAATCAAGGCGCTGGACGAAGTTGCCGCCCATCAGCGCCACGCGCGCGCCTGACGTGCCCAAGCCGCGTTCCGTCGAGAAGTCGTTGCCGTGTAGCGGCTCGCGCTGCGCGCCGCTTTCCGCCGCATTGGTCTTGATCAAACGGCCGAATTCCGGGACAAGAGACCGCGCATTTCGGAACCTCGGTTCCCAGGCCCCGGATGCTTGAGTCAATCTTCCCGAAAAGTCGATTCGCCACGATCGCCCGGATCATTCATGGACGAAAAACAGTTCGGTGCAAGTCGCTGGGCCGCAGTCAGTTGCGGTGAACTTGTCACAAACCCCACGCATCTCAGCCGGGACACGATCGCGTCCGGTTCGCTCGGCGATCCACGAAACCGGGACTGACGCCCGACGGCTCATGAAATGATCCGGGGCGAACGCCCAACGGCTGCTGAACCAGCCACGATAGCACTGCCAGGCACGATCGCAGATTGCCCGTTGAGCGGCGACCGTCAAACTTGACGAACGAGTATCGATGACCAACGAACCACAGCCAGCTGACGACCAGGCGATTGACGATCTCCTGGACCAAGCGCGGGACGCCGTGGCGCAGATGATCGACGGGCCGTCGGCCGCGTATCCGTCCGGCGGTCAACCTCGCCGGTCGTCCGATCAAAGCTGCGACGCAAGCGACGCTGGCCAGTCGGGACGCCCGGCGGCTGAAACCGAGACCGACGGGAAGTCTGCTTCGACCAGCGATCCCGCTGGCGGGCAGCCGACGACGGTCGAAGATGCTGCGATCGATGACCTGCAGGCCCTGCTGCGACAAGCGGAGAAAGCGATTGCGCCGGCAGACCACGCCCTGCGGCATGAGCTCGAGCCCTTCGAGTTCACGGATTTCTCAGCGGTTGACTCGGCACAAGACGACTCTCGCATGGAGCTTCTGCGCGAAGTCGAACTGGATCTGCGGATTGAATTCGGGCGGACCGAACTGACCCCCGAAGACGTTGACAAGCTGCGGCGGGGTGCCGTGGTCGCGTTGGACAACAGTGCGGAAGATCCGGTCGACGTCTACGTCAACGGGCGGCTGGTGGCCCGAGGTAACGTCTTCGTGATGAATGATAATTTCTGCGTGCGGGTCACCGAGTTGATTCCGGCGGATGAGGACGACTGACTTGGAGCCCGCCGCTCAAAGCGGATGTTTCATGAAGCAACAACCATTCAATGCAAGTCGATGTTTCGAAACCGTTTGTGGTGAACATACCCGACGTGCCTCGGATCCCAGCCGGAACGCGTTCGTGTCCCATTTGCTGGGCGATCCGGGCAACCCGGGCTAATGCCCAACGGCTGATGAATGATCCAGGAGCGACGCCGTAGTAATTTTTCCTCGATGCTAAACGACGGTGCAGGAACGACAAGGATGTCATTTCACACACGACTGACGATCATTGCGGTTTGGGTGATGCTGGTCACGCCCGCCGGTGCCCAGAACGCGTTGCGGGTCGCAGACAGTGCAGCCCCCGGTTCCGCGACGCGGGGGGCGGAGGGCGTGTCGGCACCGGCGTCTGAGGATCCGGCCGCGACACGGATTTCCAATGCCCCGCGTTCGGTTTCCGCACCGGATACCGGCCCCTTGGTCGGTCGCCAGGGCGGGGCAGGGCGGGCTGTTACGGGGGACTCCGGGGAAGCGCCGATGCCCCTGCCGCCGCGCAGTGAGCGGCAGCGCCGCCAGATGGACGCTTCTTCAGGTACCTCGTCGGGACGCGCCTTGCTGACCGTGGTGAGCAGCTTGGCAGTCGTCTTGGCGGTCTTCTTTGCTTTCGTCTGGATCACGCGGTCGGCTGCCCCGAAAGGCATGGCGCCATTGGCCAAGGAGGTCGTCGAGTCGTTGGGGAGAGCACCCCTCCTGGGGCGCCAGCAGATGCAGCTAATTCGCATCGGCAACAAGTTGGTCCTGCTTTCCGTGACGCCGACCGGTGCCGACGCTCTGACAGAGATTACCGATCCGGAGGAAGTGGACCGGCTGGCGGGGCTGTGCCGTCAAGGGCAAGCGGGCAGCATCACGGAATCGTTTCGGCAAGTGCTCAATCAGGCGACGGCCGAACCCGATCCGGCATCAACCACAACGCGAGCCCGGCAGACGCACCGCACGGGAACAAGGGGGGCGTATCGTGCCTGAGGAAACGTTGAGCTTCCAGGAGATGCTCCGCCGCCTGACCGGCGGCCGGCGCGGCCGGCGGGACGCCACGCCGTCAGGCCGACTGTGCGCCGGCAGGCCATCATGGCATCGCGCGTGTACGACGCGGACCGCGGACCGCTCGCCGCTTGCCGCCTGGCGCCACAGCAAAGCCCGCGCATCGCTGGCCTGGATGCTCATCGGAATCGTCTGTCTAAGCCTTTTGCGGCCGGTGCTCGCCCAGGATCGAGCGACCGTGACAAGTGACCCTGGCCGTTCCCCGGGAAACGTATCGTCCCAGGGGCTGCGTGACTTTGCCGCGGGGCCATTCGAGGCCTCGCAGCTTCTCGAGGGAGGGCCGGATCAGTGGACCAGCCCCGCAGGGATTGGGTCGACGTTGCAGATCATGCTCCTGTTGACCGTGCTCAGTATGGCTCCCGCTATCCTGCTGATGACCACCAGCTTTGTGCGTATCATCATCGTCCTCGGCCTCCTGCGGCAAGCGCTGGGGATGCAGCAGTTGCCGCCCAACCAAGTGATCACGTCGATCGCCATGTTCATGACGTTGCTAATCATGACGCCGGTCTGGACGGAGGTGTACGAGGAGAGTATCCAACCCTATTCCGATCCGGAAATTGAAATGGGTTTGGATGAGGCGTGGGATGCCGGAACACGGCCAGTGCGCCGGTTCATGAGCCGCCAGATCATGATTGCCAAGAACGACGACGATGTCTGGCTGTTTTACGACTACCTGCCGCCGGAGTCGCGCACGATGTCCGAGGAGGCGAGCGACTATTCGGACGTGCCGTTGCAGGTCTTGTTGCCGGCCTTCATGCTGAGCGAACTGAAGACGGCGTTCTTGATCGGCTTTCAAATCTACTTGCCGTTCTTGATCCTCGATTTGGTCGTCGCCAGCGTTACCATCTCGATGGGAATGTTGATGTTGCCGCCGATGATGATCTCGCTGCCGTTCAAGCTGCTGCTGTTCGTTCTGGTTGACGGCTGGCGATTGGTGATCGGCATGTTGCTGGAGAGTTTTGCGCCCTACACGTGACGACGTGCGCGAGTCGACCGGCGCGAATCCGCGCGCCGACTGCATGGTCCGTGAGCTGCCGCAGCGAGGTCAACAAGGATGAATCCCCAAGATGCAATCGAACTGACACGCGGTGCCTTGCTGACGGCACTCGTCATCGGCGCCCCGATCCTCCTGGTGGGGGTCGTGATGGGTTTGGCGGTCGGCCTGATCCAAGCGCTGACGCAGATCCAGGATCAGACCGTCTCCTTTGTACCGAAGATCGTAGCCATGGTCGTCGCGGTGGCGTTTTGCTTGCCGTGGCTGTTGCAGCGAATGATGGAGTACTCCGAGGACATCATTCTGGATATTCCGCGAATCGTGATGGGCGGATAGGGCAGGGCGGACCTGGAGGTCCATCGCAGCACGGTACCAAAAGCGGCTCATGAACTCGCTCTTGCAACTCTACTTCGACCAGTTCGTGGTCTTCACCCTGGTGCTGACGCGCGTCAGCGGTCTGGTCCTCACCGCGCCCCTGTTTGGAACACGCAGCGTCCCCATCCGCGTGCGCGGGTTGCTGGCGGTGGCGTTGGCCATGATCGTCACGTCGCTCTACTGGGAACACGAGGTCCCGCTGCCGCACAACCTGGTCGACATGACCTTGATGATGGCCCGCGAGGGCGTGCTTGGGCTGCTCCTGGGGATGTCCGTCTTGATCTTATTCAGCGGCCTGCAAGTGGCCGGCCAATTGATCGGTCAGATGAGCGGGATGTCGCTGGCCGACGCCTTCGATCCGACGCTGGCTCAGACCGTACCGCTGTTCGCCCGCCTGCTCGATTCGATGGCCCTCTCGTTCTTCATCGCGATCGGCGGCCACCGACTGTTGATCAAGGCGCTGCTCGAGACATTCCGCTGGCGCCCGCCGGGCGTGCACGAACTCCCGGCCGGGATCGTTGTCGCGCTGACGGATATCGTGCACCAGAGCTTTGTGATGGGGATTCGTGCCGGGGCACCGGTGATGGTGGCCCTCCTGATGTCGATCCTGGTGCTGGGGTTGATCAGCCGGACCCTCCCGCAGCTCAACGTGATCGCGGTCGGCTTCAGTCTCAATTCGATGATCATGCTCGTCACGCTGGCGATTTCGTTGGGCGCGATCGCCTGGGTCATGCAGGAGCGTGCCGAACTGGCCATCGAACGCATGACGGAAATCCTGACGGCGGGAGGCTGAGCCCCGGCGGCATGCCGCCGGAGTCGATGCCAGGGGGAGAAGGGGCAAGCGGAGACCTGAGATGGCCGAACAGTTTGGCGAAAAGCAGCACGAGGCGACCCAACATCGCCGGCAGCAGGCCCGCGCTGCAGGGCAGGTTGCCCGCAGTCATGACCTGGCGTCGGCACTGCTGCTGCTGGCCGCGGTTGCGGCCCTGATGTACTTCGGCAGAGGATTGGCCAGCTTTCTGATCCACGTTACGGGGAAGCAACTTGGCAGCCCGTCGCGATTGGACGCCGACGAGGCACTCCTCTTGAGTCAAGGCAACGAGCTGCTCTACGGTTTGGCGAAGGCGACCGTGCCGATCCTGGGGACCGTGCTGGTGGTTGCCGTGTTGGCTCATGTTGTGCAAGTTGGGTTCCTGTTCGTGCCCGGGAAGCTCGCCTTCGACGTCAGTCGCGTGAGCCCATTGAAGGGGATCCAACGACTCCTTTCGATCTCCAGCGCGGCGCGGCTTGGGTTGGGGATCGTCAAGGTGATCGTTGTGGTTGCCGTTGCCGCCTGGTCGCTTTGGGCCGAGCGTGGTGACATTCTGGGGTTGGCCGAAATGGGCCCCCTGCCGATCACGGAATTCGTTTGCCGGATTACGACTTGGACCTGCCTCAAAATCGGCGCGGCCCTGCTGATGTTGGCCATCGTGGACTACTGGTTTCAATGGTGGAAGCACGAACGTGACTTGAGGATGACAACGCAGGAATTGCGCGAGGAAATGAAGTCGCTGCAAGGCGACCCCCAACTGGTCGCACGGCGCCGCGCGATCCAGCGGCAACTGGTGCTGGACCGGGTGACCCGCGTCGTTCCCGAGGCGGACGTCGTGATCGCCGGGCGATCCGGTGTGGCGCTTGCGCTGCAATACGACGAGGCGACGATGGCAGCTCCGCTGGTTATCGCCAAAGGGAGCGGCACGCTGGCGGCCAGGATTCGCCGGATTGCCGGCGAGCACCAGGTTCCCACAATCGACCGGGAGCAACTTGCCGAGACCTTGTTCAAGTCCGTCGATGTCGGCCAGCCGGTCCCTCCGGACCGCTACGCGTCGGTAGCCGACGTGTTGCGTCACGCGTACCGGCTGCAGCGTCGGGAACGCGTGAGCGCCGTGTTGCCCGCGTAAGGAACGGGGCATCAAGAACTGCCCCACCCTCATGACTCTCGCCCTTTCTGCGTTCCGCAGGTCATGCAGTGCATGACGTCTTGTGGTTGCGCAGGAGGCAACGACGAGCCATCAATGAATTCCCGCCCGTCCGCATCATTCGACCGGGGCGTCCTGGAAACGGGTCGGCCGGGCAAATATTCAGGCGGAGGTGGTATCGCTGCCTTCCAGCGCTGCGTGCATCGTGCGCTTGATCTCCGCGATGCGGCCCTCGTCCAGGATCTTGGCGCCGTCCTCGTCGGTCACATAGAAGACATCCACGACCTGGTCGAGATAGGTTCCGATCTTGGCAACATGAACGGAGAGCCCAAGGCGATTGACGGTCTTCGTGATCGTGTACAGCAGGCCGATCTGGTCATGAGCGAATATGTCGAGGATCGTGTAGTCGTCGGACGAGCTGTTGTCGACGCGGACTTGGACCGGCAGTTCGCCCAGCGTCTCGCCGTCCGGCGTGGGGTGGGACCACAACCGCCGGAAGCTGGGGGGGGCGTCGTCGGGGCGGCAAAGGGCCGCAACGAGCGCCCGATTGACTTCCTCAATCCGCTCCTCAGGCGGTGCGCCCGAGTGGTCCGGGTCGCTGACGAAGAAACGATCCAGCACGAGGTGATCCGTAAGCGGATGGATTTCCGCTGACAGAATCTGCATCCCCTTGCTCGTCAAGGCCCCCGTCAACTTGTAGAAGATGCCGGGTGTGATCGTTTCGTGCGTCCCGATGGTGTATTCGACGGCTGCCCGTTCAGGCAAGTACCGTGCCCAGGCCAGGGCCTGGCCGGGCGGCAGGTCTTGCAAGGCCCGAAGTTGGCCGATGATCGTCTCGGGAGGCGTGTCGGCCAGGTAGTCCCTCGGCAGTGCGCTGATCTGTGCGTACCACCAGTCCCGCTCCGGTTCGCCGTCGATCATTGCACGAATCTTGCTGCGAATCTGGGGGTGGCTCCCACCCGAACCGGTAATCGATTCGCCGGCCAGGTGTTCCGACGTCCGCTGGTAGAGCTGGGTGATCAGGTCCAGCTTCCAGCTATTCAAGACGCCGGGTCCAACCGCCGCCAGGTCGGCACACGTCAGCACATACATCATCCGCAACGCTTCCAGCGAGCCGCATTCAAAGGCGAATTCGGCGACCACGGCGTCATCGCGTAAATCGCGCCGCTGCGCCAGGTGGGACATCCGCAGGTGCTTATGAACCAGGAAGCAAAGCAGTTCGGTTTCGTGTGCGGGGAGCCCCAGGTGGGCGGCCGTTTCGGCGGCGAGGCGGCGGCCGACTTCGCTATGGTCTTCGTCAAACCCCTTGCCCAGGTCGTGCACGAGGAGCGCCAGGTGCAGCGTCCGTTTGCTGCCGATGCGGGCATACGCTTCTGCCAGGGGGCCTTCCATGTCTCGAAACGATGTGGCCGCTTCGACGGCCCGGATCGAGTGTTCGTCGACCGTGTACTTGTGGTACTCGTTGAACTGCATCAGGTGTCGAGCGTGGGCGACGGCAGGAACCAGTTTTTCCAGGGCCCGCAGCTCATGCAAGCGACGCAGCAGGTTGGCCAGCCGGGGCGGCTGCGAGAGAAGCGACAGGAAACGCTCGGCGGCCCCCGGTGACATCTCGATGTGGGGGCGGCCGATCATCGCCTGGCGGATGGCACGCCAGGTCGGCTGGTCGATCCGAATGTCGTACAGGTTGCACAAGTCCATCAAGCGGAGAATCTCTTCCAGGCTGGTGCAGACCTTCTCCAGTCCCTGGCGGGTCGCAGAAATATGGCGGGCACTGACCCGAAAGTCGTTCCCAACGCGGTGCGAGACGAGCCGGCCGATCAGGCTGGGCAGCGTCATCCGCTGCTTGGCAAGCGCGAGCAGGTTGGCCGTCACGTAGCGCACATCGCTCGTATGTTCGATGTACTCCCGCATGAAGTTTTCGACGGGCAAGACACTTTCGTTCCCTGAAAACCCATATTTCTCGGCCAGTCGAACCTGCTCTTCCTTGTCGAGCTGGTCGTGCGGCTTACCGGAATAGAAGTGCAGTTCGTTGCGCAGCCGGAGGAGAAACTCGCGGGCATCGCGAATGCGGTTATGGTCTTCCTGGTCCAGGACCGAGGCCCGTTCAAGGCTCTTGTAGTCCGCTTCGCCGTAGCGGGCGAAGCCGATCCAGCGAATCAATTGCAGATCGCGCAATCCACCCCGCGACCGCTTGATGTTGGGCCGCAGCAGGTAGACCGTCTCTCCGTACTGCTGCCGCTCTTCCTGGCGAGCGGCCTCGATGGATGCGATCAGCGACGTCGAATGGCGTTGCGCATTCTTGCGGAACCGGTTGAAGAAACGGGTGAACAGTTGCTCGCTGCCCCCCAGGTAGCGAGATTCGACCAACGACGTGAAGATGGTCGGATCCTGGAGGGCCAGGCGGCACGCCTGGCGAGGCGTGCGGGAGCAGAACCCCAGGTCGAGACCCGTGTCGTACAGGCTCTGGGTGAAACGCCTCACGAACGGCTGGATCCGGGTGGTCGCCCCCGGCTCGTGCAGCAGCATCAGGTCGACGTCGGAATACGGGGCCACGTCGCGGCGGCCGTATCCTCCGTTGGGGACGAGTGCGATCAAGGGTTCAATGCCGTCCGCTTCCTGATCCAGAGCGTCCTGGTAGAGGTCCAGCAAGACCGTGTCCAACAGATCGGTCAGCCGGGCACAAACTTGAACACCGGGTGAGCCGCGGTCGTGCTGCGCGCGAAGCTTGCCGCGGCCTTCCTCCAATTCCCGGCGGGCGTCAATAATGGCAGGGCGAAAATTTGGGCCGGACGGCATGAGAGGCGACCTGGTGACCGGGGGATGGTGGCCCCGATGTTGTGAGCGGCCATGGTGTGTGGAGTGGGAGACCTTCGGTCAACCATTTCGGCGGGGTCGGGAGACCCGCGCCGAACCGTTCTGCCAATTCGAGAGAGGGCGACCCGCGCCGAACCGTTCTGCCAATTCGACAGGGGGGCGACCTGCGCCGAACCGTTGTGTTCGTCGCTCCTAGAGTGCTTCTTCACCGGTCTCACCGGTTCGAATTCGGATGGAATCCTGGAGATCATGGACGAAGATCTTGCCGTCACCGATTTGCCCGGTCTGGGCGGACGTCAATATCGTGTCGACCACCGTCTTGACGTTGTCGTCGGAACAAATAATCTCGATTTTGACTTTGGGCACGAAGTCGACCGTGTACTCGGTCCCCCGGTACATTTCCGTATGTCCCTTCTGACGTCCGAAACCTCGCACCTCGCTCACCGTCATGCCATGCACACCGTGCTCGGTCAGCGAATTCTTGACGTCTTCCAGTTTGAAGTGCCGAACGATTGCCTCGACTTTTTTCATTTTCTCTTCTCCTCGGCAAATTGCTGGCATGCGGTTGCATTGAGCCGCCGGACATGCCGTTCCCGCAATGCGGTTGTCGGTGCGCTTACGATTCGATGTAGCCTTCTTCGCCATGCTGGCTGAGATCGAGGCCTTGCGTTTCCTCCTCTTGCGTGACGCGGAGCCCCATTACTTGATCCAGTACCTTCAGGATGGCGAATGTGGCCAGCAAGGAAAAGACGACCGTCACCAGCACGGCCACGACTTGACCAATCATCAGGGTGACGCCGCCCTGCAGGTCATAAAACAATCCGTCCGCATAGTCCGGGTTGACGTGCTTCGTGGCGAAGACGCCGGTCAAGACGGCGCCCACGGTCCCGCCGACGCCGTGCACGCCGAACGCGTCCAGGGAGTCGTCGTAGCGGAACTTGGACTTGAGCGTCGAGCAGGCGAAGAAGCAGACCACGCCTCCCGCGACGCCGATGATCAGGGCCGGCATCGGCTGCACAAAGCCGGAGGCCGGCGTGATGCAGACCAGGCCCGCCACCGCTCCGGACGCCGTCCCCAAGACGCTGGCCTTGCCCCGCGTGATCCACTCCATGACGGCCCAGGCCACGGCGCCCGCGGCGGCCGAAAAGTGCGTCACCACCAAAGCGTTCGCCGCCAGGCCGTTCGACGCACCCGCACTGCCGGCATTGAAGCCGAACCAGCCGACCCACAGCATGGCCGCACCCATGGCCGTGTAGGTCAGGTTGTGGGGCCGCATGTCGTCATGGCCGAAGCCCAGGCGGGGACCGATCAGGATGGCACACAACAGGGCCGAGATTCCGGAACTGATGTGGACCACCGTGCCGCCGGCGAAATCCAACGCACCTCCCGCGATCGCCCCGGGTTCCCCATAAGCCAACAGTCCTCCGCCCCAGACCCAGTGGGCCAGCGGGCAGTAGACGATCGTCCCCCACAGGATTGAGAAGACGACCATCGTGCTGAACTTCATCCGCTCGGCAAACGCTCCGCAAATCAGGGCCGGTGTGATGATGAAGAACATTCCCTGGAAGACCATAAACGTCAAATCGGGCAGGTTGTCCAGCACCGTCATCGGAGCGACACCGTCCTGCATCTTCACCTGATTCATGAAGGCATAGTCCAAGTTGCCGATCACCGATCCCAGGAAACCTTCACCGCCGCCAAACGCCAGGGAATAGCCCCACAAGCCCCAGATGACGGTCATCAATCCCATCAGGAAGAGACACTGCATCATCACGCCCAGAACGTTCTTGCGGCGGACGAGCCCGCTGTAGAAAAAGGCCAACCCGGGCGCCGTCATGAACAGGACCAGCGCGGATGACGTCAGCATCCAGGCGTTGTTGCCGGCGAGTTGCGCATCGGCCACCGGAGCTTGCCAGGCCGCGTCGCCAGCTGTCGCGGCTGAGCCGGCTGCCGGCGCCTCCGTCTCCGCGGTCGGCGCGTCGTCAGCAAACGCCGGCAATCCGGCGACGCCCACAAATAGGATGAACAACAGGCACGCCGACCACGCAAGCACGTTTTGGTGTCTCATCGGATAGACTCCCAGACAGAACCATCGAGGGGACGCTGAGCGGCCGCCTAGCACATCGCGTCAATCAATCCACGCCTAGTTCGGGCTCGTGCCGTCGTTTGTTGAAAACGAGATTGCCTGTCACGAGGTAACGAACGATTTGGCTAGCCAACCTATCCGGGCGGTCAGCTCAAGTAAAGAACCCCGCCTCCGACCGAGTTGCCCGCGGGCCGCCGATTCGCAGTTCGCGGGCGCGCGTCGCTGAAGGCGATGCGATCCCGAATGGCCGCGGCCCGTTTCGCGCACCGCGCCGGATGGCCGTCTCGCGCCGCCCTGGTCAGCAGCTCAACTCCTGTCGGCCGGGTCGCCCGGTTTCTGCCAACCTGTGTCGGCGACCCCGGACTGCCGGTTCGCGACCCGGGCCAAGACGAAAAGCAGGTCGCTCAGCCGGTTCAGATAACGAAGCGTCGACAGCCCGATGTCAGGCTCCGCTTCGTGAAGTGTGACGAGGCGACGTTCCGCCCGCCGACAGACGCCGCGGGCCACATGCAGTGCCGTGGCCAGGGACGTGCCGGCCGGCAGGATAAACTGGGTCAGCGGTGGCAGGGCCGCTTCGTTTTCGTCGATGGCCTTTTCCAGTTCCGCAATCGCAGCCTCATCGATCAGGGCCGTTCCCTGGGCTTGCGGATCCGGCGTGGCCAATTCAGCACCCACGGCGAAGAGGCCGTGTTGGATCGACTCGAGCAAACCGTCGAGCGCCTCGGGGGGCGCGAACGAACGTGCCAGGCCCAGGGCCGCGTTCAGTTCGTCGACCGTCCCGTAGGCCTCGATGCGGGGATGGTCCTTGCTGACCCGCGGTCCGGCGAACAGCCCGGTCTCGCCGCGATCGCCCGTCTTCGTGTAAATCTTCATCAGGTGGTTGCGTCCATTCGGATGGGGACCTCTGAGCTCCGCGCCGTACTGAGACTCCTGCGTGCCCGCGTCGCCGACTCACGCTTGCCCGTGTCGCCGCGGCGGCAGCCACCGGCACGGCGACACGAGCGGGCGGCGAGCAAACCGACAACCGGTGCGGCGTCTGTCAGGCCGCGTTGGCTTCAAACATACGGCAAGTCACCCGCCGTTTCGAGGTGGCAGGGGAGGGCGTCCGCCCGGTGGGCGGCCGATCGTGGGCCGGTATGGCCGCGGAACCTGCCAGGCATGACATTCTCAGGTCATCCTTGGCTGGCGTCGCCGGACGGTGGTTTCCGGCTTCCATTGACGTGTGACGGTGGCCAACCGGACGATGTCTCATCGAACACGCCGCTCAGCCCGCGTCCTGCTCCAGCTCCAGCAACTTCTCCCGCATTTGGGCGCGGGCGCGATGCAGCCGGCTGCGCACGGTGCCGATGTTAATCTGCAGAATCTCGGCGATCGCGTCGTAATCCAATTCTTCCATCTCGCGAAGGACCAGGATGGCCCGATGCTCGTCGCTGAGCAGATCGAGGGCCGCGTGAACTTGCTTCGCCTGTTCATCGCGCATCAGTCGATCGCCGGGAGTATCTCCCTCGTCGATCGGCTCGGAGCCGGTGACTTCGCGAGTTTGATCGACCGAGGTCTCGACCCGTTTTCGCCGTTTTCGGCTGACCGCCGTATTGAAGGCGATGCGATACAGCCAGGTATAGAATGCGGCATTTCGTTTAAATGATGCCAGCTTCAAATAGGCTTGGACGAACGCCTCCTGGACCACGTCTTCCGCTTCCACGCGGTCGCCAATGAAGTTTGCAACCGCGTTGTACAAGCGGTCCTGGTGGATTCTGACCAGTTGGCCAAATGCCGCTGCGTCGCCCAGCAGAGAATCGTCGATCAGTTGCGACTCGTCGTTCACGCGCATTCAACGGGCGGGAGGGAGAGGGACCAACCGTGGGGGCGACCGCCGATCGGGAACCGGACCCGACGGGCGTTGGGCATCGCGACCGGGACCTCCGCGATGCGCTTCGTTCGACGGTGGAGTCGCGGCGATCCTCCTCGCTCACCCAGGCCGCGAACGACGGCAGGCAACTCGCTGCCACGCCAGCCAACCTGGGGCCGCAACACGGCACGTTGAACTTCCCGATTCCGAAGTCCTTCATCTTGCGGTGGGGCGGATAGGTTGTCAAACGGGGGCGTTACGTCTCGACCTTGCTTGTGGGCCTCCGACTTTGCTTGTGGGCCTCGCAGTCAGGCAAACCCGGATTACGCATCAGCCGTTGGGCGTTCGCTCCGGCTCCGTCGTTCGCCATGCTAACCGGATGCGAACGCACTCCGACTGAGCTGCGCAGCGCTTTGCGTCGGTTCACGCCAAGCGCTGGCGACTCAGCGACTTGCACCGAATCGTTGTTCGTTGATGAATCACCCGGGCTAAACTCGATACCGTTCGATCGGATTCCGCACTTCCGTAGGTCATGCTTTGCATGACATTCCGTACTGGCAGAAATGTTGCAGACGCCTGACGGACATGATTGGCCCTTTGTCAGTCGACACGTTTCGGATGCGATCACCGGATGCGAATTGAACAGTATTTGCGAATTGAACAGTATTGGGGTCATGCTCAGCGGAACGTCAGGAATTGGAGACCTTCGGTCAGCCGTTTCGGCGGGGTCGGAGACCCGCGCCGAGCAAGGGGGCGGAGACCCGCGCCGAGCAAGAAGGTGGAGACGCGCGCCGAGCAAGAAGGTGGAGACGCGCGCCGAGCAAGAAGGTGGAGACCCGCGCCGAGCAAAGGGGGCGGAGACCCGCGCGTTGTGTCAGTGCTCACGTTGTCGGCAGGCCGCTTGCTTCCAGCACGGCCGTTTGCACGGCCAGGTCGTGGGCCACGCTGAAGTCGGCTGCTTTGTCGCCGCGAATGATCCGCGCCAGGTCGAGGAAGTCTCCGTCGTAGCGGCCGCCCAGTTGCTTCAGGGGAACCGTTTGGGTCCCCTTTTTGAAGTCGCCCCGTGGCCGGTCGAGGGTCAAGGTCAGCCGGGGTGGTTCGAGCGGCCGGATGTCGACGGTCCCCAGGTCCCCGCAAACAACCAACTGGCGCCGGCGGAACCCGTCCACTTCCATCAATGCGGTCCGCAGTGTGGCAGTTGCCCGCGGATATTCCAACACCGCCAGACAGTTGTCCAGCAACGTATCCTGTTCGGGACGCGTGCGGCGATTGAAGGTCGTCACACGATCGGGGCGGCCGGCAACATGGATGATGGCATCCATCAAGTGGCAGCCAAGTTCGAACATCGATCCTCCAGGATAACGGGCCAATTGGGCCCGCGTGGCGTCCCCAACCGTTTTGCTCATCACGGCGTGGATCTCGAAGATCTGCCCCAGCCAGCCTTCCCGGACCGCGCGAAAGAGAAACTGAAAGGCCGGGTTGTAGCGATACATGTAGCCCATTTGGACGACACGCTGCTTGCGAACGGATGTATCGAGCAAGCGGCGGAAGGCCGGCAGGTTGTCGCCGGCCGGCTTGTCCAGGTGAATGTGCAGTCCGGCCTCGACACACTGCTGGGCCGTGGACAATAGATCGCGGACTTCCGTTTCCACGGCAACTGCCTGCAGGCCCTCGACATTCAGGAGCTGTTCGCTCGTCATCCAGGTCAGCCCCCGGTAGGTTGGCGTCTCCTGCATCCGGGCCCGCCGGTCCGCATCGGGCTCGACCACGCCCACCACGTCGTAGTGGTCTGAGAACTTGCGCAAGGTGTCCATCTTGCCGCCGGCATGGGCATGCTTCGTGCCGATCTGGCCGACCTTGATCCTGACAGGGCGCTGTGCGGCGACTGCGTGCCAGCCGACCAAGGGGGAGATGACCGAACCGGTCGCGGCGGTCTTCAGGAATCGGCGGCGGTCGTTGTCTGGCATGACGGAAACCTCACAGGATGCATGGAGCGAGTGCGGAGTGGTGTCGAAACATGGTGCTCAGTAACCCGGCCAATCGTTTGCCCCGGCATGGCCCGCGTCAATACCGGTGAATCCGGAGCGGGCCTGGAGGCCGGCGTGCCCGCCTTGGCAAGTCGCACGTAGCAAGGCGCACTCGGCAAGGCGCGCCATCCCGCAGTGGGGGCGCAACAACCGGACGTCAGTAGCCGACCGCTTCGCCATCCTTGCGGGATTCGGTTGCTGCCTGCAAAACGCCGTTTTCCCAATCGATAAGAATTCCCTGGTAGCCGCCGAATGCGCCTTTCGCCCGGACGATTTTGTGGCCCCGTGCCCGCAACTGCTGGACGGTTTCCGCGGAAATACCCGATTCGACCTGTACCGTGCCCACGCCGTCGGCTGCGGCACCGGTCGGTTGGGCGCTGCCCAGGTGGCGGACGCGGGCCGCGTCGCCGGCGGCTTGCACGTTCATCCCGAAGTCGATCAGATTGACGAGCACCTGGGCGTGGCCCTGCGGTTGCATGTCTCCTCCCATCACGCCGAAACAGAACCACGGCCGGTCATCCTTCGTCACCATGGCCGGAATAATGGTATGGAAGGGCCGCTTGTTCGGTTCCAGGCGATTGCGATGCTGCTCGTCCAGGGCAAACAGGGCGCCCCGGTTCTGCATCGCAAAGCCGACGCCGCCCGTCACGACCTGCGAGCCGAAGCCGTGGTAGTTGCTTTGGATCAGCGAGCAGCAGTTGCGATCCTTGTCGACAACCGAGATATATACGGTGTCACCGTGCCTCAGGATCGGGTCGCCGGCAGGGACATCCTGAGCCGCCCGCTGCAGGTCGAGCCGCTTCCGTTGCCGCACGGCGTATTCTTTGGAGATCAAGTTCGCGGTGGGGAGGTCGTTGAACGCGGGGTCCGAGTAGAATTTCGCCCGGTCGGCAAAGGCCAACCGCTTCGCTTCAACAAACAGATGCGTGTAGTCGGCGCTGCCGTGGCCCATCGACTTGAGGTCGAACTGTTCCAGGACGTTCAAAATCTGCAAGGCGGCAATCCCCTGACCGTTGGGGGGCAGCTCCCAGACCTCGTAGCCGCGGTACGTGGTCGACACGGGGTTGACCCAGTCCGAGCGATGATTGGCCAGGTCTTCGGCCCGCAGAAATCCCCCGTTGGCCTCGCTAAAGGCGATGATCTGTCGAGCGATCTCGCCGTGATAGAACGCGTCCGGACCCGCGGTCGCGATCTCGCGGTACGACGTTGCCAGCCGCGGGTTGCAAAAGACTTCGCCGAAGCGTGGGGCCCGCTTGCCGTCGATGAGAAACGTGGCCGCCGAATCGGGCCATTCCTGCAACCGCTTCTCCGCCCCTTTCCAATAGCTGGCAATCACTTCCGTCACCGGAAAGCCTTCGTCGGCGGTCTGGATGGCGGCTGCCAGGATCGCCTCCAACGGCCGGCTGCCAAAGCGGGCCTGCAGTTCGCCCCATCCGCTCACGCACCCCGGCACGGACCAGGCGAGCGGCCCGTACGTGGGGATTTTGTTCAACTTCTTGTCTGCGAAGACCTGCCGAGTCAGCGCGGCGGGGCTGCGGCCGCTGGCGTTGAGCCCGTACAATTTCTGAGTCTTGTGGTCCCAATAAATGGCGAACAAATCGCCGCCGATCCCGCAGCTCATCGGTTCGACGACGCCCAACATGGCGTTCGCTGCGATCGCCGCATCGACGGCGTTGCCGCCGGACTTGAGCATGTCCAGGCCGGCCTGCGCCGCCAAGGGATGGCTCGTCGCGACCGCGCCATGCTTGGCCAGCACAACAGAGCGGCTCTGGTGGGGATCGCCGACCGGCCGATCGTAGCCGGCGGCCCGGACCTCGGCACGCACCGAGTTGAGTGGAATGCTGGGTTCAGTCACAAGAAAGCTCGCAGGGATCAGGGCCAAGGCAAATCGGCGGATGCGGATCATGAAGGCAGGCTCGGTTGAAGGCAGATGCGGACAGTGCCGCAGACAGAATGGGTGAGAATGACAGGCTTCGTTTGTAGAATCTGGCGTCACGCGTTGCAAGAAATTTCAGCTGCTGCGACGCCGCCAAGGTTGCCGGTTCTGCCACCTTGCCGGCGGGGGCAGGGTGGTCTCGACTGCCGGTTCCCGGGCGGCCGGCAGGTTGATGTGCGTTGGGGCGAGCGGCGGCCGGGGCTGGGGACAGCGATGCCTGCCGTCGTGCCGGCCAGGGGAACTGCCAGCCTGAGCTGAAACCCGTTCTAACGGGTGGTGTGTGAGGCGATGTGAAGCGCTGGTCGAGGCGGGGATCGCCGGGAACTGAGGGCTCGCGCCGATCGGCTTGCCTGGCGGCCGCCCAACCGGGGAGGGTCTGCGATCGAGCGATGGCGCAGGGCCGTGCGGCGGGTGCCTGGGGCTGGTCGTGGATTCGAGGCAGAATCGGCGGTTGGACGGTGGTCATTTGGAGTTGCAAATCGGAGAAGCGCTGCTACATTGAGCCGCTAAGTTGTTTATTGGCAAAGTTATCAGTTTTGGAAAAAGTCCTGGCAAGACGCAATTGTCGAGTGCCAATGAGGACGGGATGTTTCCCGTTCCCCCGCAAAACATAGGGTTACAGATGACGATCACGAAAGACCGGAAACAGGAAGTCATCCAGGGTTACAAGCAAAGCGACGGGGACACGGGATCACCCGAAGTTCAAGTTGCGATTCTGACGACTCGGATTAATAACCTGACCGAACACCTTCGTACGCACAAGAAAGACTACGCAAGTCGCCGCGGATTGTTGGCGATGGTTAGTCGGCGACGTCGTTTGCTTGACTATATGCGGCGTGTAGATCCGCAGCGGTATCTCGACATCATCGGCCGACTCGGAATTCGTAAGTAGCCGCAGTCTGCCTGTCTTGTTGCGCCGGGACGCTTGCAGAAGGCAGGTATGTGAAGTGAAGGTACGTGTAGAAAAGCAAATAGGAAAGAGTGTCCTCTCGTTTGAAACCGGTGTTCTCGCCAAACAGGCCGCAGGGGCCGTGTTGGCCCAATATGCCGATACGCTCGTATTGAGCGCGGTCGCAACCGGAACTCCGCGCCCCGGCATTGATTTCTTCCCGCTGATGTGCGACTACCGTGAGCGCACGGCGGCCGCCGGGAAGTTCCCCGGAGGTTTTCTCAAGCGAGAAGGCCGTCCGACCACCAAGGAGACGTTGACCGCTCGGTTGATCGATCGGCCGATCCGTCCATCCTTCCCGAAGGGGTTCGTTGACGAAGTTCAGATTCAGAACTTCGTGCTGGCCAGCGACAAGATCAACGATGGCGACGTGATCGCCATGAATGGCTCGTCGGCGGCGTGCATGATCTCTCCGATGCCCTTCCTGGGGCCGATCGGCTCGGTGCGTATCGGCCGCGTCGATGGCGAACTGATCGTGTTTCCCACCAGCGTCGACCTGGAAGAAAGCGATCTCGACCTGATCGTCTCCGGTACCACGGACGCCGTCTTGATGATCGAAGGTTTCGCTCGGGAGATGCCCGAAGACGAAATGGTCGAAGCGATCCTCTACGCGCACGCAGCGATCAAGGAAATCTGCGCGATGCAGGTCGAGCTTGCTGAGAAGGTGAACCCGACCAAAGACGAGTTCGTGCCGCCCGAAGAAAGCGGGTTGCTCGACAAATTGACCGAGACCTACTACGACGCGTTCAAGGCCGCCAAGCAGACCGAGGGAAAGCAGGCCCGGGCCGAGGCGGTCACGGAACTCAAGGAGAAGGCCAAGAACGAAGTCATCCCCGATCCGGACGCCGACGATGCCGTCTGCATCAACGAGTTCAAGTCGGCCTGGCACGATCTGGAAGCGAAGGTGGTGCGGGACTTGATTCTGGCCGGCACGCGCCCCGACGGCCGCGACGGCAAGACACTGCGGCCGATCGAGTGTTTCGTTGATGTCCTGCCGCGTGTCCATGGCTCGGCCGTGTTCCAACGCGGTGAGACCCAGTCCCTGGTGACGATTACGCTGGGAACGGGCCGTGACGAACAGCGGGTCGACGGTCTGGCCGACGAGTACTCGAAGAAGTTCATGTTGGACTACAACTTCCCGTCCTTCTCGGTCGGCGAATGCCGGCCGATCCGTGGTCCCGGTCGCCGAGAAATTGGTCACGGTGCGCTGGCCGAGCGGAGCGTGAAGCCGGTCGTACCGGACCCGGACGAGTTCCCCTACACGATTCGCGTGATTTCGGACATCCTGGAATCGAACGGTTCTTCGTCCATGGCCAGCGTTTGCGGCGCCACGCTGGGATTGATGGCGGCCGGTGTGCCGATCAGCAATCCGGTCGCCGGAATCTCCGTCGGCCTGGTCAAGGACGGCGACCGATGGGAATTGTTGACCGACATCCTGGGCGATGAAGACCACTTCGGCGACATGGACTTCAAGATCGCCGGCACGCAAAACGGGATCACGGGCATTCAACTTGATCTCAAGATCAACGGGATCAGCGAAGAGATCATTCGAGCGACCCTGCAGCAATCGCGAGAGGCTCGGATCGAAATCCTGCGGTCCATGCTGGGTGCGATTCGGGAACCTCGCGGAAACACGTCCGAATGGGCTCCACGGCTGATTCGCACGAAGATCGAGCCTGACAAGATCGGCGCTTTGATTGGACCCGGCGGAAAGAACATTCGCGGGATTCAAGAGCGGACCGGTTCGGTGATCGAGGTCGAAGAGGACGGCACGGTTACCGTCGCCAGCACGAACCAGGAGTGGGCCGACGCCGCCCTGTCCGAGATCGAAGCACTGACGGCGACGGTCCAGGTGGGCAAGATCTATGACGGCCGGGTCACCAGCATCAAGGACTTTGGCGCGTTCGTCGAGATCCTGCCGGGTCGCGACGGATTGTGCCATATCAGCGAGTTGTCCAACGGGTTCGTCAACAGCGTGGCCGACGTCTGCTCGATGGGCGACGAAATGAAAGTCCTGGTGATCGATGTGGACGAACATGACCGCGTCAAACTCAGCCGTCGCAAGGCGATGGAAGAGCTCGGTCTCGAGGATGAATTGGCGACCGCGGCCGCCGAAGGTGGCGGCGAGTCCGGCGAAGGCGGCGGAGGACAGAGTGGTGGTGACCGACCACGCCGACGTGGCGGCGGAGGTGAAGGCCGGTCTTCCGGTCGCCGCCGGTAAGCCCATGCGGACCAACGCACCGGCACCCGGTGGCAACGAGCCAGCCGGGGCCGGTGCCTGGTGATGGTCGCTCGACGCACCATCGTCCCATGATTTCGGCTCACAGCTATGGCAACCCGGCGCCGGTCGCGCCGGGTTGCGTTTTTTCCTCCATGCGCTATCGATGAACTCCGGGTCAGCCAAGCGAGGCGCGGAATCGCAGGTTTCCTCGTCACCCCGCAGAGGCCACTGACGGCGACACCATGAGTACTATGCCGGCCGACGAGCACGAGAATGCCGAAGCGCTGAACGAGCGTCTGCAATCCAGTTACAACGAACTGGCGGAGATGGCCGGCTCATTGGCCCACGAGATCAAGAATCCGCTCTCCGTCATCCGCATGAATATGGACCTGCTCAGCGAGGACTTCGCAGAGCCGGAAACGCAGCGCGAGCGGCGGGCGGTTTCCAAGTTGAACCTGGTGCGCAACCAGTGCGAGCGTCTGGAGAAGCTGCTCAACGATTTCCTCAGGTTTGTTCGTCTCAGCAAACTCGATTTGCACGCAGGGAGCCTGAATGAGCAGGTCGAAGTCGTGCTCGACTTGTTTGACCTGCAGGCGCGCGAATCGGGCGTCGAGGTGATTCGCTATCTTGATCGCGACTTGCCCAGCATCATGCTGGAGCCGCAGACGCTGCAGGCGGCACTGGTCAACCTGGTGAAGAACTCCCTGGAAGCGATGCCCGCCGGCGGGCGGCTGGAGGTCCGCACCCGGCAGACGGTCTACGGCGTCGCGCTGGACCTGATCGACAACGGTTGCGGTATGGATCAAAAGACGGCCATCCACATGTTCGATCCGTTCTATTCCACCAAGAATGGCGGCTCCGGACTGGGCTTGCCGATGACCCAGCGGATCATTGTTGCCCATCAAGGTCGAATCAACGTCGACAGCGTGGTCGGACACGGCACCAAGTTTACGCTCGAGTTCCCTGCGCCGCGGCGGATCAGCTAACGCTCCCGTTGGTTGCCAAGACGCCCCGGGATCATTCATGAACGAACAACGGGCAGTCCACGTCGCTGTGCCGCAATCGATGGATGGAAGTTTACGCAGCGAAACTCGCAGCTCAGCCGAAAGGCGTTGGCGTCCGATGGGCGCGCCGATCAGCGGAGCCATGGTGAACGCCCGAGGCTGATGAATGATCCAGATTAGGCTCAATGCCGTTGATTTGGATTCCGCACTTCCGTAGGTCATGCTTTGCATGACATTCCGTGGTTCTCTTGCCGCGGTACCGTTCCGGCCGATTTCCTAAGTCCTTGTTTTCCAATGATGGTGGTGGGAAGACCGCGGATGCTTGGTTGTACCGTTAACACATTTTCAGGCGACACGTTCCGAACGCGATCACCGGAAACGAATTGAACAGGATTGAGGTTGGCTTCGAAATGAAGGAGGTGGGGCTCATTGGTGAGCCGTCGAGTTAGGGAATGGTAGGAAATGGAGACCTTCGGTCAGCCGTTTCGGCGGGGTCAGAGACCCGCGCCGAGCCAAGGTTGCCGACCCGCGCTGATCGGGGGTCAGAGAGCCGCGCCGAGACGGGGGCGGATACTCGCGCCGAGCCGAGCACAGAGAGCCGCGTCGAGCCCGGGGCGCCCAGTGTGTGGTGAGTGCGGCAGGGAGTAGGACGAGAATGGGTGACACGGACAATAGCAAGCGGCGATGGGTGGCGTTCGTGGCGACTCCGTCCAGTGACCGTCATGGAAGGCGAGCGAGTCAGGGCTTGGAGTCGAGCGCGAGCGAACTCGGATGCTTCACCGGCCGCCGCGCGTTTGTCCACGGCGCCGTATCCCCGTCCCGTGCACGCTTGTCACAACCTAAGATAGGAAGCCAGGTAACCCGTAGCGGTTGTGGCGACCGTGGTGGTGCGGTAAACGGTCCGGCTCGACTGAACCAAACGGTTCGCGCCGCGCACCGGAGGGCGGGTTGGCCCTATTTCTTCCAGCCGGCAAGATGGTCACCCAACGCAGCATCCAGGTTGGGGAACCGGCGTTGCAGCCGTTGACTGAGAACGCCTGGCGGCGAATGGGCTTGAATGTCGGACAGGTAGTCACGCAAGACCTGCCTGGCCGCGGGGGGACCGTGGATCATGAAATGGACCAAGGCCCACGCTTCGCGATATTCGGATTGCCCCATTCGGTCCAAGGCGTCGATCTCCTCCAGCCGCTCAATATTGGGAACTCGCCCAAATCTCGCGTACCATCTTGTCTTGCTGAGATGCTCGTGTTCATAAGCCCGTTGTCCCGGCGGCACCTCGAAGTATTCGGCCAGTCCTTCGTCCAGCCAGAGGGGTACCATGGGCAGCGCGCCGTGCAGGAGCGCGTGGGTACTCTCGTGGCGGACGTCGGTCTCGAATTCAGCGTGCCGATAGGCAAAAACCATTCCCGGCCCTCGTTCCTTGATGAACAGGGCGCGCCGCGCGGGCACGGTGGAGAAATACTCCTTGATGTAGGCCTGGTAGGTCCGTTCACGCTGGAACAGAAAGAGGTGGACCGGTTCCTGGGACGACTGGACTCCCAGGGTCTGGCGAAGGTCGTCTTGCAACCGCGACAGTTGCGCGACGAGCCCCTGTTGGCCGGCCAGCGAAAAATCGGCGTGCAGGACGAACGGGTGCATCACGCGTTCGTCGGGCCATCGCCGTTCCGCTTGAAGATTCGCGGTTGCCGCCAGGAGGAGTGCGCACCCGACCCAAAGAGACCCCAGCCGACGCCACACGTTAGCCTGCCTTTCGCCATGAGAACCAGTTCGGGAAGCCCAGTTTCTTCACCGGCGGGGCAACGAACTCGATATCGTCGCCCGCTGCCACGGCGGCCGGATTTTCGCAGCAGAGTGCGGCGGCAACTTCATCGCCGACCAGTTCGGCCGTGAATTCGAACGCCCGGCGGATCAGGGGCCGTCTGGAACGGGGGCCATGCGCATCGGTGGCGATGAAATGAACCAGGCCCTGCTTCAGCATCCACCGCGACATCTCCTGGCAGGAGGCACCGAATGTCCCCATCAGGCTGCCGGCGGTGATCTGCATCAGGCAGCCGTAATCGACCAGCGACTCGACCAACGCGGGTTGCTTGAGAATCCCCTGGTTGCGCTCCGGGTGCGACAGGATGCCGACCATGTTGGCGCCGTCGAGCCCGTCCAGGACGCGCTCCAGGGGAAAGTACAGTTCGTGCGGGAGTTCGAGCAGCACATGCCGGCCCCGATCTCCCAAGGTCAGGATATCGCCCGACCGCAGGCCCTCAATCATGCCATCCTCGATGCGCACGTCGGCGCCCGGCAGCACGGTGAGCGGAATCTGGTGGTGGTCCAGGTCCTGCTGCAATTCGGTGACGCGCGAGCGGATGGTATCGCCCCGATTGTGGGCATAGGAACCATTTTGGTGAGGGGTGACGATGATTGTCTCAATGCCGTCGGAGACGGCGATGTCCGCCATGGCCAGTGCATCGTCGAGCGATTTCGCGCCGTCGTCGATGGCGGGCACAAGATGACAATGGATGTCGACAAAGGGGTGTTCGAGCGACACGGTGGCACCTGCCTGGGGAGTCAGTCAAAGGGATGTCCAAGTGCAACGTCGGACAGCCGGAATGGGTGTGAAACCGAGGACCAATATCACTGCCGACCGGCAACGGGGCGGAGCAAGCCGGGCGGAGTATAGCCAGGGTCTGGAACGCGTCAAGACAGATTCAAACCCGCTCTGCGCCTCACAATCTCCGTGCGATTGACCCGTTGCGAAAGGCCCGTTATGGTGTGATGGCCGTGTCGTGTCGCCGCCAGCCCATGATCCGGCGAAATGGATGTTCCGCGCCACACAGGAGTTGGCCTGCGGCGTGGCAAACGCCCGTATTACGAATTCGAACACCTCCTGACAGGCACTATTCGCCGACGGTCACCGTGTCGCGGACCGCCTGACCGATGCCTGCTTCCAGAGACGGTTGAGACGCTCCCTGTGAAACATGCAGCTATCGGGCCGATTTCGGTCTATCTTCCCGCACGAGTTGAGACGAATGACGACCTCCGGTCAGAATTTCCAAATTGGGACCTGGACCTGATTGCCGCCAAGACCGGTATCTTCAAACGCTACATCGCGGCAGACGGGGAGTGTGCGTCGGACTTGGGGGTTGCCGCCGCGCGGCAACTTTTTGCCGAGCACGATATCGACCCGCAGAGCATCGATTTTCTCATGCTCTGTACACAGACTCCCGACTATCCGCTGCCGACCACGGCCTGTCTGATGCAAGAGCGGCTGGGGTTGCGCACGTCGTGCGGTGCGCTGGACTTCAACCTGGGCTGCTCCGGGTTCGTATACGGTCTTGCGCTGGCGGACGGGTTGATCCGGAGCGGCACGGCGGAACGGGTTTTGCTGATTACGGCCGAGACCTATTCCAAATACATCGATCGCAAGGACCGTAGCCTGAGAACCATCTTTGGTGACGGGGCGGCTGCCACCCTGATCGAGTCGAATGACGAGCCATCGTTGGCCGGCTTTCAATTTGGGACCGACGGGAGCGGCGCCGACACGCTGCTCGTAACCCAGGGCGGCGCTCGGCCTGCGGAGGATGCCCATAAGCCGCGGCATCGTCAGCGCTGGAAGAGTGAATTATATATGGACGGACCCAGCCTGATTAACTTCACCGTCGCCGCCATTCCCAAGCTGGTGCAGGACATTCTGGATGAGGCGGACCTGCAACAGGATGATATCGATCTCTTTCTGTTTCACCAGGCGACGTACAAGATGCTGGCCATGCTTCAGGAGCGGTTGGGCTTGGATGACCAGCGTTTGCCGATCGTGCTGGGAGAGTATGGCAACACCGTCTCGTCAACGATTCCAATCGTGATTCAAGAGATGCGCCGCCAGCAGCGGCTGGTCCCGACGAAGAGAAACCTGATCGTTGGATTCGGTGTCGGCTGGTCCTGGGGCGGCTGCATCTGGCAGGACATCAAGCCCGCCGTGAAGGCGCCTGCGTAGAACCGCGCGCAAGACGTTGCAGGGCCGGCCTCCGAACGTTCTCAACTCGGCTTGTCGATCGTCTGCCCTTTGCTCGGCGCAGGTCGTTCACGTTCAGCTCTCTGCTCGCCGCGGGCCTTTCACAATCTGCTCGCCGCGGCTCGTTCACAATCTGCTCGGCGCGGGTCTCCGACCCCGCCGAAACCGCCGACCGAAGGTCTCCCATTCCTCGCATGGCAGCCCACCATCCATGAACAGATCATCAGCGCCAGTCACGGCGTCGCAATCGTTCGCAGCGAACCTGCGCCAGCACTGCGCATCTCAACCGGACCGCGCATCTCAACCGGACCTCGCTCGCGCCCGGTTCGCTCGGCGGCCAACCGAACCGTGGCCGGCGCCCAACGGCCGATGGGTGATCCTGGTGAGTGCCGGACGTTGTAACGTGCCTGGACGACGGGCGTCGGCCGGAGCAGCTTGCCAGATTCCGGTCGGTCCGAATTGCCCTTTTCCGGCCGTTCTGGTTTAAGATAAGACGCAGGTTGTCGGCGTGCCTGGCAGGCGGTTGATGGTCCAGGTTCCGCAGGGCCGTATTCCTCGCTTGTTGCGGTTCGTTTTCCAACTCACAGAGAAGTAGATTGCCATGAGCTCCCTCGCCGGCCATTTTCTCGTCGCGTCGCCCCACCTGGATGACCCGAATTTTGATCACACCGTCGTACTGATGATCGAGCACGACGAGGATGGTGCCTTTGGCCTGATTCTGAATCGTCCCACCAATGCGCCCCTCGAGGAAGTGTGGGAGATCATCGCGGATTCGAAGTGCCCTGTGGACTGTTTGATCAATCAGGGCGGTCCGATTCCGGGTCCTCCGATGGCGATTCACGGCGACATCGCCTACGCGGACGAGCAAGTCCTCGACGGTGTTTTTCTCACGCGGGAGCCGGAGAAATTCGAACAGATCGTCAAGTACTCGACGGCCCCTTACCGTCTGATCGTCGGGTTTGCCAGTTGGGGGCCCGGGCAGTTGGACGACGAACTGGTCATGGGTGGATGGCTGACCGCTGCCGCTTCCCGTGATGAGGTGTTTCTTGACGAGGCTGAGCAGTGGTCGGTCGTCGCAGGGAGCATCGGACTGGAGATTCTGCGTTCGTCGCTCAAGACGTCCGTAATTCCTCCGGACGCATCGCTCAATTGATTCGGCAACCGACCGGTCGCGCCTACAGACCGTAATTCCGCCGGAATTGCTGGATGGCGTCGGCGTGCCCCATCACGATGATCGTGTCGAGGGCCTTGAAGACGTATCGGCTGCCGGGGTTGAATCGCATCGTGCCGTCAGGTTGCTTGACGGCGGCCAGCAGGAGGTCTTGGCGCGTGAAGGTCTCGCTGCTGCCGGCCGTTTCGCCGATCAACCGGCTGTTCTCACGAACGATCAACTCGTCCATTTCGAGATCCATGAACGTGGTTTCACTGACCAACTCCATGAAATGGGCGGTCGACGGCCGGGTGATCATGCGCTCCATGCGATGGGCGCCCATCAGGGCGGGAGCCACGATCTTGTCGGCACCTGCCTGGCGAAGCTTGGCCTCCGTGGTGAGGTGTTCCGCCCGGGCAATGATCTGGATCTCGGGATTGAGGTGCCGCGAGGTCAAGGTGATGAATACATTGTCGGCATCGCTGGGGAGGGCGGAGACGAGGGTCGCGGCCCGTTCGATCCCTGCCGCGACCAGGACGTCATCCTGTGTTGCGTCTCCGCTGAGGCAGAGATAATCGAGGGCCCGCGCGTCCTCGAACCGGTCGACATTCTGGTCGATCACGACAAATTCCTTGCCCACACGCTGCAGGTTCATCGTGAGCGCTTCGCCCATCCGCCCGAAGCCGCAGACAACGACGTGGTGATTGAGCTGTCCGATCCCGCGCGTCACTCGCCGGTGCCCCAGGACGCGTTCGATCTCACCTTCCAAGACCATCTGAAAGAAACCTCCGAACGTATAGACCGCTGCAGAAATGCCCACCACGATCACGGCGACGGTAAACAGTTGCTGGGCCGGCGGCGAACCACTCGATTCGGCATATCCCACGGTGGAGATGGTGATCGCCGTCATCCAGATGGAGTCGATCCAGTCGTAGCCAAACCAGCGAAACCCGAGCGACGATACCAGGAAGACGGCCACCAAGACTAACGCGCCGGCCCGAATCCGGGTCAACGGCGACCGGGCGCTTTGCCGACTGCTCATGTTTCGGTTGACGGTTCGCCGGAAGGTCCGGCGAAATGCCGCAAGACGAGGACCGGGCACGGCGCCAGCCGCACGACGCGTTCGGCAACCGAACCAATCAGCAATCGCTGCAGCCCCGTCCTTCCGTGCGAAGGAAGGACGATCAGGTCCGCCTTCCGCTCAGTCGCGATGCGGCAGATTTCAGCGCCCGGATCTCCGATCGCCACATCGACGTGGTCGAGCTTCTGTTTCCCTTCTTCCAGCCATTCTTGCAGCGCTTGCGTGGCGTGCTCGATCCGGGAAGCGGGGCCGACAGTGTTCCACAATTTGCCGGGTTCGGCAGGTGAAAGATCGGGTAGCACGTGCACGCCCAGCACTTCGCTGGTTTCGTTGGGACCGCTTTGCGCTGCCATGTCCTGCGCGACCGCAACGGCAGACCGCGCCTGTTCTGAGAAATCGATCGGGACGACGATTCGCTGCCTCGGTGACCACATTTCGAACTCACTTTCTCGCCAGCGGCTGGCTGACGGCTGGAGGGAACGAACAACCTGCTGCGAGGTACCCACGCGATCGGTCGCCGCCAACACCCGGTGCGGAAAACCCGTGGCTCGGCCCTCTCGAGCCGCCAGGAGCGCCGTGTCCCGGGCGGGCTGTCCGCATACTATCCCGAATTACTAATGAACGAACAACCATTCAGGCCAACTCGCCGTGCCCCCGTCATCTGCGGTGACCTTACCCGCATCGCTGCGTTTCTCATTCGGAACGCGTTAGCGTCCGGTTTCCTCTGTTAACAACGCAACCGGGGCTAACGCCCAACGGCTGATGAATGATCCACAACCGGGGCTAACGCCCAACGGCTGATGAATGATCCAGGTCAGCGTCCGGTTCGTTGGTTGACCGAAGTAACCTTGGGCTAACGCCGAACGCCGGCTGAGTAGCGAGGCTGCGTCTCAGACCAACGAGCCATGTTGTTACCTTCGTGGCGTACGAAACATACCTTAACGGCAATAGTGTTGCCGCGTTATTTACCATGATCCAGATTATCCGGAGCGGAACGCTGCGCGGCTCCCTCACGTCGCCCGCCGTTTATTCTTCATCCGTGTGCTCGCGGTCATGATGGCCGGCCGGCTGCTTGAAGGTCAGTACCGGGCACTTCGCCCGCCGTACGACCGCTTCCGCCACGCTGCCCATCAACATCCGGAAGATCCCGGTGCGCCCATGCGTGCCCAGCACAATCATGTCGACACCTTCTTCTTCGGCCAGCTTCACCATCGCGGAGGCCGGGTCGCCGGTGATGAGCCGATGTTCGTAAGGTACCTGCGGGTCGGACGGTTTGACGTCAACCAGCATGTTCTTGAGGTCTTCCGTCGCGGGCTCGGGGATCCCGTAATAGAGTTCGCCGCCGCCATAGGCGAGCGGCGGTTCTTCGACGTGAACGATCAACAACTTCGCTCCCGAGTCGCGCGCCAGCATCGTGGCCAGTTTCAGCGCGGCGTCCCCAGTATGCGAGAAGTCGGTCGGAAACAAAATGGTCTTGGCCTTCATCGCCATGTCTCCTTTGTGATGATTAGTTTGCCTGGCATTGTGGGAAGAACAGCTTCGGTAACTTGATCGGTCTGCGGCCCGTGCAACCACGCTACGTTCGCAGAGCGAAAAGGCGACCTCTTATCCTTTCCTTATTCCTGATGTGCCCCCATTCCCGACGTGCCCCCATTCCTAACGTGACCAAAGTCCTTGATTGCGAGTCAAGGGTTACCGGCCGGCGGAAGCGAGCCAGATCTTGGTGCGATCCCTTTTCGGCGGTGTCCCTTCCAGGGTTGGGACGCCGCATAATATCATTTGCAATCGCTGCGCCAAACTCGGCGTCCAGAATCGGGCCGAGCGGGTTGGCCGTTCCTCACGCCGTCGTGCTCGCCAAGCCGCCCGGCAAGCATTGGTTCCGGCGACGCAAGCCCGCCCCTCGAACCTGCCAGTCGACTAGCGGGCGTCCCATTCGTCGGCGGCATTCACAATGGCAGCGACGATGTCCAGCGTGCTGACCACCCCCACGATCTTCTCGTCCTCGATCACCGGCAAGTGATGAATGTGGCTGACGCTCATCATCTTGGCCACGTGCAGCAGGGGCGTATCGGGGGCCACGGACTGGACGGCGGTTGTCATCAGTGCCTGGACCGTGCGGTCGCCCGACGTGGCATCCTTGAACTGGTCGGCCACGTTCGGTTTCAGGAAGTCGGCCGCGCTGAGCATGCCGACACAGACACCTTGTTCGTCGACCACCGGGGCCGAGGAAAGATCGTGGCTGGCAAATGCTTTGGCGGCGTCTTCCCAGGAGTCCTGCGGTGACAGCTCGACAACGCGCCGCGCCATCAGGTCACCTACAACGAGCGTACGAACTCGGTCAACGATGTATGGCATCTCAGGGCTCCGTTTCAATTCGACGAGGGTGAACGGGTCGAATGAGATTCGAGGGTATGCGGCTTGCGATGGGCCCAGGCCTTCGTCTCTCCGCGCAAGCGAACTCGGGGCCGAACCGATAGGACGGGACACGGCGATTCGGCAGAGATCGAGGAAGCGACACTGCCCATCAGAACTCGTGAGAGGCCGGATCGCCCGTGGGAGCCGATGACGATCAGATCGACATCCTCGTGCTTCGCATAGCGCACAACCTCCGCGGCCGTGGCACCCTCCAGCAACGCGTGGGTGACCCGGACGTCGGTGCAGGCCGGACGCGTCGCGCAGAGGAGTTGCTCCACGTGATGCCGGGCGTCATCCGTCGTCGGCCACTCGCCATGCCCTTGAGACGTGTCGATGACATGGACGATCAACAGTTCGGCATCCGCCTGGTGGGCCAACACTTCCGCGATGCGCAGCCCTTCGTAGCTGTGTGCCGAGAAATCGGTAGGCAGTAAGATCTTTGCCAGTTTCATTGCAGTCCGCCTTGTGAATTGAAGAGACCACGCGTCGCCATGTGGCAACGTACAACGATTTGCAATTCCTGCGCCAATCGGTTGGCGGCGAGCGGAGCCAAGGTCGTGCGCCCTGTGATTGCGCGCGGTATTGCACATGGCGTGCATATTCGCACAATTCACGGGGGTCCAGCAAGGGCGGCGTTTGGGCTGCAGACGGGGGGATTGGCAGCGCGCAGCCGGGGGAAGACGTCGCGGGCATGAGGTTTGCCTTAACGACTGGCGGTGCCAGCCTGTATGCGCCGAACTGACCGTTTCGTCACGGAATCCAAGAGAAACAAGTTTGTGAAGGGTTGCTCATGTCCGATGCCGCGCATGTGGAATTGTTGGTTGTGGACGATGACGACGAGTTTCGCGACACCTTGGCCCGCCGCTTCTCTCGCGTGGGCTTCCAGGTCTCCGAGGCATCCAAGGGTGAGCAGGCCCTGGAAATGGTGCAGCGGCGAGATTTCGACGTGGCAGTCTTTGACATGATGATGCCCGGCTTGTCGGGCTTGGACCTGTTGAAGCGGTTCAAGGATAACCACGTCGAGTGTGAGGTTGTCTTCCTGACCGGTAAGGCGACCGTGGACACGGCGGTGGACGCGATGAAACTCGGCGCGTTCGACTACCTCCAGAAACCGTGTCCCATGCAGGAACTGGAAGGAGTGATTCGCCGGGCCTGCGAGCGTCGTCAGTTGCGGAAGGAGAATCGCCAGTTGCGGGCCCTCCTGGATCGTGCCAAGGCGACTTCGGAGATGGTGGGGCACTCGCCCGCCATGCAAGAGCTGTTTCGGCTCATCGAGCGGGCCGGGCCCAGCGACAAAGCCATTCTGATCCAGGGAGAGAGCGGTACCGGCAAGGAGCTTGTCGCTCGCGCGCTCCACGAGCACAGTACGCGGGCGGACAACCCCATGGTTATCATCAACTGCGCTGCGCTGCCCGAGCCGCTCCTGGAAAGTGAGTTGTTCGGCCACGAGAAGGGATCGTTTACCGGGGCCGTTGGGTCGAAGCCGGGGCTCTTCGAAGTTGCGGACGGCGGGACATTATTCATCGATGAAATCGGCGAGATGCCCGGGTCGTTGCAGGCGAAGATGCTGCGGGTCCTGGAGGATGGTTCCTTGCGGCGCGTGGGTTCCATCCGCGAACGCAAGGTCAATGTTCGATTGTTGGCGGCAACGAACCGCAATCTGGCGGATGAGGTGCAGGCCGGCCGGTTCCGGGAGGACTTGTATTACCGGATCAACGTCATGTCGCTCGAACTGCCACCCATCACCAAGCGGACAGGGGACATCCCCTTGCTGGTCGCCCATTTTCTCGGCATGGGTTGGGAGATCGAAGAGGGCGCCATGCAGGCACTCGAGCGCTACGACTGGCCCGGCAATGTACGGCAACTGATCAATGTGATCGAACGCGGCAAGATCATGGCCGAGGACCAGACCGTGCGGCTACAGGACTTGCCCCGCGAGGTTGTCGAGCAGGTGGGGGGAGAGACGAACACGAGCCTGCCGATGACTGATGATCTGGCGTCGATTGAGCGAGCCAAGGTGGTCGAAGTGATGCGGAAAGAGCATGGGAATAAGACCCGAGCCGCGATCGCGTTGGGAATCGACCGCCGCAAACTCTATCGGCTCGTCGAAAAGTACAGTATCAAACCGGCGGAACTGTTTCAGGATCATTGAGCCGAGCGAAGGCGTTAACGAACAGCGGCTGATGAACGATCTATGCTAAACGCCTACGAGCGTGCGGAGCATTACGCCCACCACGTAGGCCACGGTCGCCGCCAGGCCGCCGATCAGCAACGTTTCGAAACCGCACCGCCAAGGGTGCCCGTCGACGAAGCGGCCGCGGGCCACGCCGATCACGAAGAACGTGATCCCCGTCAGCACGGCACAGGACTGGAAGGTGTCGGCGGTGGGGCGACCAATGCCCAGCAGCAGCGGCGCCAGGGGAACCATGCCGGCGACCATGAAGGCCACCATGGTCGAGACGGCAGCCCGGGTGGCCGACGGTGCCTGCTGCGGCAGGCCCCATTCCTCGGTCACCATCGTGTCGACCCACTGCTGTTTGTCCTGGGTGATGACATTGACGATCTCGTCCAGTAACTCGCCTTCAAACCCCTTGGCGGCAAAGATCTGACGGATTTCCTCCCGCTCTCCGGCCGGAATCCGGTCAATATGCATGTGCTCGATTCGCCGCGCCCGTTCGACGATTTGTTCGGTCGACCGTGCGCTCAGGTAGTTGCCCGCGGCCATGCTGAACCCATCGGCCAGGACATTCGCCAGGCCCAGCACGATGGCGATGCCGCTGGACAGTCCGGCGCCGGCCGCGCTGGCGACGATGGCAAACGTGGTAACGGTGCCATCAACGGCACCCAGGATAAAGTCCCCCACGTAGCTATGGTTTCCGGCGGAAGCGATCCGGTCCGCAATCGCCTCGTCGGTATGCAGAGCCTGCAGTCGTGTGGGAGCTTCGGAGTCATCTAACATGGCTGGGCCGGATCGTGGTGAGGGTATCGTGGAAATCTGGGCAACGCCCGTTGCCCCCGCTATTCTGCCTTTATTCTGCCTTCGGCTCGGCGGTCGCCAGGCGGCGAGCCATCAGCTTCTCCAATTCGACTGCCCAGAATACGAGCGTGCTCAACGCCAGGCAAACTGCCAACTCGACGGCCGTCAGGGCAGTCGTCTTGAAAATGGTTTGTAATGGGGGCCAGTAAATGACCGCCAGTTGCAGGAACAGCGTCAAGGCGACGGAGCCGACCAGCGTCTTGTTGGAGAAGACGCCGATTTGAAACAGCGACTCGCGCGATGAACGCGTGGCCATGGCGTTGCCCATCTGGGCCAGTGTCAGCACGGTGAAGACGATGGTCCTCCAATGCGCTTCGGTCGGCGAGGCGTATTTCCAGAACCAGTACCCCAGCGCCAGCGAGGTCACGCCCATCAGCAGCCCGATCCACGCGATGTCCCGGCCCATGCCCCGGCCAAAAATGTGCTCGCGCGGCGGATGGGGAGGACGCCGCATCGTATCACGTTCGGATTGTTCCATCGCCAGCGCCAATCCGGGCAAGCCGTCCGTCACCAGGTTAACCCACAGAATCTGCAGCGGCAGCAGGGGCAACGGCATTCCCAGTAAAGGGCCGAGGACCATGACCCACATCTCACCCGCGTTGCTGGTCATCGTGTACTTGACGAATTTCCGGATGTTATCGTAAACGATCCGGCCTTCTTCGACGGCGTTCACGATCGTCGCGAAGTTGTCGTCGAGGAGCACCATTTGGGACGCCTCCTTGGAAACGTCCGTGCCGGTGATCCCCATCGCCACACCGATGTGCGCTTGCTTCAATGCCGGGGCATCGTTGACGCCGTCACCCGTCATGGCGACGACTTGACCGTCCTCTTGCAGTGCCTGAACGAGCTGTAGTTTGTGCTTGGGGGCGACGCGCGCGAAAACCGAAACTTCGGTCGCTGCCGCGCGGAGCCCTGCCGCGTCGAGCGGTTCCAGGTCTTGTCCTGTGAGGACGCGGCCATCGCGGGCGATCTCAAGTTGCTTGGCGATATGCGTGGCGGTGAGCGGATGATCGCCCGTAATCATGACCGGACGAATCCCGGCCGCACGGCAACGGGCCACGGCGGCCGTGGCTTCCTCGCGAGGCGGGTCGATCATCCCCAGCATGCCGACGAAGATCAACTGTTGTTCCAGTTCGCCGGGGTCGTCTTCATCCAGGTCTTCGTCGATGGGGCGAAATGCGACTCCCAACACGCGCATGCCGGTCGCCGCGAGCTGCTCGTTGGCTGCCTCAATGCGCGATCGCCAATCGTCGTTCAGCGGTTGGGGTTCGTCTTCGTCCCAAACGTATTGGCAGGTGTCCAACACGCTGTCCACCGCTCCCTTGGTAAAGGCGATCTGGCTGCCCGCCAGCTCGAGGAGCGGCCACAGCGCGGGCGCTCCGTCTACCGCGTGCTGCGCGGCATCGTCGGTGGTCACACGATGGACCGTCGTCATCCGTTTGCGGTCGGAATCGAAGGGGACTTCGGCGATGCGGGGGAGCACGGCCCGCAGGCGGTCGCTGCCGAGCCCGACGTCGGCGGCGGCGATGGCCAGGGCCCCTTCCGTCGGGTCGCCGATCGCGATCAGGCCGCCGCGCTCTTCGTCCTTTTTCAATTCAGCGTCATTGCAGACCGCGGCCCCCGCCATGAGCAGGGTCAGCGAAGCGCAATCGGCGACCTGCCGGCGAATCGCATCCGCTGCCGGCCCGCTCTCTGCCGACGGATCACGTTGGATGGACGGCTCCAGCTCCAGCCGCTCGCCCGCCACGTCCAACATCGTGACGGTCATCCGGTTCTGCGTCAGGGTACCTGTCTTGTCGGAGCAGATGACGGTGACCGACCCCAGCGTCTCGACGGCCGGAAGCTTGCGGATCAATGCCCGACGCTTGAACATCCTGCGGGCGCCCAGGGCCAAGGCCACCGTGGCGACCGCCGGCAGACCTTCCGGGACGACGGCGACCGCCAGGCTCAATGCGGTCATCATCAAGAGCGTGGGATCTTCGCCACGAAGGAGTCCCAGCAGAAAGACCAGCACCACGATGCCGATGGCGACCAGGGCCAGCGTCCGCCCCAGTTCTGCCAGGCGTTTCTGCAGCGGGGTCGATTCCGCATCGACGGTCTGCAGGGAGTGCGCGATCTGGCCGAGTTCCGTCTGCATGCCGGTTGCGACGACGACCGCCTGCCCGTGTCCATAGGTGACCATCGTACCCATGTAGGCCATGTTGGCCCGGTCTCCCAGCGGCATGTTGCCGCCGCTCAGCGGTTCCACCTGTTTGAGCACCGCTTCCGACTCGCCGGTCAGGGCGGACTCCTGGACCTTCAGGTTGATGCTTTCCAACAGTCGGCAGTCTGCCGGAACGTGGTTGCCGACTTCCAGGAGAACGATGTCGCCGGGCACCAGGTCGCGGGCAGAGATCTCTTGCACCACGCCGTCGCGGCGAGCTCGGACGACGGGAACGGCCAGTTTCTTCAATGCGGCCATCGCCTTTTCGGCCCGATAGTCCTGGAAGAGTCCCAGGCCGGCATTGAGGACCACAATTGCCAGGATCACGATCGCGTCGTTGTATTCGTGCAAGAACACCGACACGCCGGCTGCCACCAGCAGCAGGACGACCATTGCCCCGCTCAGTTGTTCCCAAAGAATTCGCCAGAGACCGCGCCGCCCCGTTTCGACCAGTTCATTGGGCCCATGTTCCGTTCGTCGGGCGGCGGCCTCCGCTGCGGTGAGCCCCGCCGCCTGGTCACTGTGCAGTTTGGACAGTGCGTCCCGGGGTGTCGTGTGGTGCCATTCGGTCACGATACCGTTCGTCCTCTGCCAACGAAAACGGGTAAATGCCGCGGTGCCCGCCCCGGCACGTCCAAGGTGAACGACGGCGCGGCTGCCGCCGAGGTTCGTAATGCCGTCGTGCTTCGGGAATGAGTCAAGAACAACATTCGTCCAGCGGTTCGGACGTGCGGGACGCCGTTGTTGACACGATGCTGACGGATGCCAGACCGCACGACGTCATGCAAAGCATGACCTCTGGGACGACGAACGATCGACTCCTTCGATTTGCCTGGATCCACCGTCTGGCGGCGATGGCTGTGTTGGGAAAGTCATTGATGCTTTATTCGTTACTCGTCCGTATGGAGTGTCGTCTTGAAGCCGGGCGGCTTGACCGCCAGAACCGAGCAGGCCACGTGTTCGAGGATCTGTTCGGCCGTGTTGCCCATCAGCATGCCTGCCACGCCGGTTCGACCGACCGTGCCCATGACCAGCAGGTCAGGGTTCTGCTCGGTGACGAAATCGGGAATCACGTTGATCGGGTCACCCTGCACCAAGTGGGCTATCGTCTGCTTGGCATCGAGCCCCTGTTCCTGGATGAGGGCGTCCATACAGTGCCGCGCGTGCTGCTCGGTCTTGGTGACGGCATCGGCAAGTTCGTCTTCACGCATATGATCTCTGAGCACGCTGGCCCCGTAGAGCGACCAGGCGTGAAGCAGATGGAGCCGCCTGCTCACCGGACTCAGATTCTGGGCCATCTGCACGATTTCCGCATTGAGGCAGATGTCGGTCTCGTGTTCGGACGTGACGTCAACCGCCGCCACGATCCGCTCGAACGGGCCGCTAAACTCTGGCTTGACAAGCAGCACCGGTGCCGGGCACTGCCGCAGCAACCGTTTGGCCGTGGTTCCGAAAAAACCCTGCAGCCGGCTTTCTGGACCTTTGACACCCTTGATGACCAGGTCGTGCGCGCTCTGCACGGCTTCGCGGATGATGGCGAGCGACGTCGGTGATTGAAGAACACGGTACGAGATCTCCAGTGACTCGCTCTGAAATTCGTCTGCCAGCTTGCGCAGGCGCTTCTCTTTCGCGGTTGCCAGGCGGTTCAGGTAGTCGTCGATGTCGTCAATTGACAGCCGGGCCGGCCACGCTTTCCTCGGCATGATGTCGACCAGCTTCAGCTTGGCTTGGTTGTGTCGCGCCAGTTCGACGGCACAGTCGATCAAATGGCGGCATTCGTGCCGACCGTCCGCGTGAACGAGAATGTTCCGAAAAAGACCCATCACCTAAACCTCAACAACAGGTGGGCGACATCCAGCATCTCACGGGTTACGCTTGTCAGCGTATCCAGCCAGCGCATCCAGTCGACGAATTCAGAAATCGCAGTTGTGATAGGCAGCTTACGTTAGTCTGAAAGTGCTGACAATGGCGGAGGTTTTCGCTCTGCAGACGCCGGTCCTCCAGGCCTTCCCGGGGGGGATGTGGTACCTTGGGACCCCGGCGAGTGCAGCCTGGCATGTTCTTCCAGCGATTTGGGGACAATGAGAATCGATGAGCGGCGAGATGGGGCCAGATCGGCTCATGGAGCGGTATCGGCGATTGCAGCGTTACGTCCGGTGGACCGATGAAGATGCAGAGCGTGTCAGCAAACTGCTGCCACTCGCCGAGCCCTCGTTTGATGCGTTGGTGGACGATTTCTACGAGACGATCGAGACGGAGCCGGGAGCGGCCAAGATCATCGTCGGCGGTCCGCAACAGGTGGCTCGCCTCAAGCAGACGCTGTCGCTTTGGTTGCGGGAGCTGTTTTCCGGCAACTATGACGCGGACTACGTCGTACGCCGCTGGCGAGTCGGTTGGAAGCATGTCGAAATCGGGCTGGAAAGCGCCTTCTACAATGTGGCGATGGCCCGCTTGCGGTCCGAACTGATCCGTTCTATTTCCCACCGGTGGTCGGGGAGTCCGGCCGCGCTTTCCCAGTCGATGGACTCGTTGCACCGCTTGCTCGATCTGGACGCCGCGGTCATTCAAGATGCGTACGAAGCCGAGTATGTCAGTCGGCAACGGGACGCGGAACGCAAACGCAGTGAACAGGCTTTCAAGCGGCTGGTGGAGGCCGCCGGCAGTCTCATCATGATCCTCCGCGAGGATCGGACCATCGCCTACTTCAACCCCTTTGCGGAGAAGCTGACGGGTTACGCCGCGTCAGCGGTGACCAACGCGGAGTATACCGGGCAATTCTTCCCGAACGAATACACGAATGTGGTTCGTGAGGAAGTCAACAAGGTGTTTACCGGCTCTCCCGCCCGCGGTTTCGAGTGTCCCATCGTCTGCCGTGACGGGAGTCAGCGGTGGGTGGTCTGGAATGTTCAATGGATGGAAGATTTTTCGGGGAGCCCCGTCGCACTGGCGATGGGCCAGGACGTGACCGAGCAACGCATCGCCGTCGAACGGGCATTGCAATCAGAACGCCTGGCCGCGATCGGGCAGACCGTGGCCGGGCTGGCCCACGAAAGTCGTAACGCGTTTCAGCGCAGTCAGGCCTGCCTGGAACTGCTGGAACTGGAGTTGGCCGGGCGCCTTGACGAACTCGAGCTGGTCGCCCGCATCCAACGCGCCCTGAATCACTTGCACCGCCTCTACGAAGAGGTCCGTGAGTACGCTGCCCCGATCAACCTGGATTACCAAAGCTGTGACTTGGCACAACTGTGGCGAGATGCCTGGATGCATCTGGAAGTGATTCGGCACGACAAGCAGATTCAACTGCATGAAGAGATCAGCGGCGTCGATCTGAAGTGCGTCGTCGATTGGTTTGCGATCGGCCAGGTGTTTCGAAATGTCCTCGAGAACGCCATCGCGGCCTGCGGCGAACATGGCGAAATTCGCGTCCGCTGCCGGGCCTGGGCCGACGATGGCGTCGACTGGGTTCAGATCGGGATCAACGATAGCGGGCCCGGCATCGACCCGGCGGTCGCGGATAAGGTCTTTGAGGCTTTCTTTACCACGCGCAACAAGGGGACCGGGCTAGGGATGGCCATCACGCGGAGAATCGTTGAAGCGCATGGCGGCAGTATCGCGCTGGGGGATCCCGATCAAGGGGCCGAATTCATCATCACGCTGCCGCGGCAGAAGACACCGTAGGGGGGACTCCGGGGGCTGGCGCCTGGAACGTCGGCCGCCCTTGGCCTGTCGGCAACGACTCCAGGCGGCGGACCCGGTATTCCACCGTCCGGCGAGGGAAGCTACGCTAAGCGGCGACTCACCAATAACTTCCCCAACGTCGCCGCCGTCGGGCGACAGGGGCTGCCGGCGATTCGAGGCCGTCGTGGTTTCGTCGTCCCCCACGTCAAGCGGCGCATGACGTCATGCAGTCCGGCATGATGCAGGGATATGTCATGAACGATCTCCCGCATGTCCGCGCCGCTGCATTCAGGGAAGTTGTTCTTGACTCGTTCCCCAGCGTCCTACGGTGTGAAATCCGCGTACGGTGCGCGGATGATTCAGACGCGGCCAACGGGAGCGGAATAATATGCCGCAAGCGTTGGATTGCGATTGGTCCGAGGCCCAGCCTCCCGAGAAATTCGAGAACCCGATGACTACCAACCATTCGACCGCCTGCGGCCACCGATTGCGACACTTGCTGCGAGGTGCGGCCATCGGGCTGCTGTTGCTCGGCGGAATGCTGACCGTTGTCCAGGCCGAAGACTGGCCGCAGTTCCTCGGCCCGCAGCGAAACGGGATTTCCTCAGAGCGCGGGTTGCTGGACGAGTGGTCCGGAAGCAGCGCGGCCGAGGTTTGGCGGGCTCCCGGCGGCGTGGGCATGTCCGGGTTGGCGATCCGGGCCGGCAAGGTCGTTACCCTGATTCAGGAAAATGGCAAGCAGCAGGTCGTGGCCCATCACGCGACGACCGGCGAGCGGTTATGGCAGACTTCGGTCGCCCCCGCCTACAGCAACGCGATGGGCGATGGCCCCCGCGCGACCCCCACGTTGGTCGGCGAGCGGGCCTTCGTGTTTACCGGCGAGGGGGTGCTGGCTGCCCTGGAATTGACATCCGGCAAGACGATCTGGCGGCGCGATGCGTTCGCAGGTACCGGGGGGAAGCCGGCCGAGTACGGGACGGCCTGTTCGCCCCTGGTAAGCGGATCATTGGTGATTGTCACCTTGGGGGCGCCCGCGGCCACCGTTGCCGCCTTTGACGCGGCGACCGGGGAAAAGGTGTGGGAAGCCGGCGCCGATCCGGCCGGCTACGCGTCTCCCACGCTGCTCGACATTGCCGGCGGCAAGCAGGTGGTTGCCTTTTCCGGTAACTCGCTGCTCGGCATCCAACCGGATTCCGGCAAGCTGTTGTGGCGTTATCCGTACGTGACCGAGTACCGCTGCAATACGGCTTCGCCCATCGCGATTGGAGGAAAGGTCTTCATCTCTGCCGGCGAGAATCACGGGTCGGTCCTGCTGGACGTTCAGTCGCAGGGCGGCGGCTACGTCGTCCGTGAAACCTGGCAGTCGCAGGGCCCGCGCAGTGTGTTGCGCAACGAATGGCAAACGTCGATTCTGTTGGATGGCAGGCTGTACGGGTTCGACAACGTTGGCAGCGCCGGCCAGGTCACGCATTTGACCTGCATCGATGCGGCCACCGGCGAGCGGCTCTGGCAGAAACCGAGGTTTGGCAAGGGCAATATGATTGCCGCGGACGGCAAACTGTTCATGTCGACGATGAAGGGCGAAGTGATCGTTGCCCGGGCCAGCCCCAGCGGCTACCAGGAACTGGGGCGCAAGCAAGTGCTCGAATCAACCCGGCAGGCACCGGCGTTGGCCAACGGGCTGCTCTACTTGCGCGACGACCGGGAAATTGTCTGCCTCGACGTACGACGCCGGTGAGCCGGCGATTGGCGCTGACCGAGCATTGACACTCGACCCTCCCAGGGGGCGGGCGTTCCGCGTCCCGTTGTCGCGGTCGATGCCGTGCGGTTCATCGCCATCAATTCCCGAAGCGGTAGGAGAAGAGGTCCCCGTCGGTGACCTCGAACTTGATGCGGACCGTTTTCCCGGCGAGCGATGCCAGGTCGGGCTTGCCGGCCCAGGCGACCGACTGGTCGACGGCGTCACCTTGCAAGGGGTCGCAATCGTCGCTCGAAAAGCCAGGAATGGTCGCGCCATCCAGGTCTTGTAGTTCAACGCGGATCTGCCCTTGTTCACGCGTCACGAAGTTGAGCGAAAGTTGCTTGCCCTGGAAGCGAACCGGTTTGGTCAGCAGGGTGCCCCCCTGAGGACCGCCCGCCGCGGAGACGAACCCGTCGACACGGTACGTGAATCTGCGTACCCGGCTGTCGGGGCCCGTATAGTACGCCTCCGTTGCGTAGACCGAGTATTCGCGTTCTTGCCCCGGCAACTGGACCATGCCCCAGGTCATGTAATTGCTTCGATTGCCGCGGCGATCCGCCGGGGCGTCCTCCGGAATCACGGCATCCGGCCAACGTTTGAAGTTCACTCCGTCACGGCTTGCCATGAAGACGGGTTCAACCCGCTGTCCCTGTTTCGGCAGATACCGCGTGGGAAATCCGATCAGCAGGTGGGGGGCACGTTCATATCGCATGACCGCGTTCGTATAGAGATGTTCCGCAGGCGCGTCGCCATAGGTGAGCAGTTTCGGTTGGGACCAGTTCACGTAGTTCTCCGAAGTGCCCACCATGATCGCCCTCACGCCGCCGACAAATGTCCGATGGTATTCCCGGTAGACCTTCGAGTAGGAATCCCAGAAGGCAAGGTTTTGCGAGTCAAAATATCCGTCGGTGATGACCGGTTCATTCTTGATCAGCGACCAGCGAAGTCCGTCTGGTGATTGAAATACGTAGAGCCCCTTTTTGCCGACCGGCCGGCCCCGTCCCATGGCCTTGTACCGCGCGTCCGGCGGACAGGCCGGATTCGCATCTTTGAACACTGCCAGGCAGTGCGTGCCAAGGCCGCTCAACACGATGTTGTTCCTCTTCGAGCCGGCATACTCGATCAACCCCAATTCGGGTTTGGTCCAGTGCACTCCGTCCTTGCTCTCCGCGTAGCAAGTCACTTCCGGGTGCGTCGGCTGACGGGTCTCCGTATTAAAGTGCGACCCCCGGTAGTACATGCGGTACAGGCCGGCATCCTGATCGTGAAACACCGTGTAGTAAGCACTCGTGTTGCCTTCCCACGGCTTGTCCGTGGTGAGGACGACCTCCCGCGGTTGGGGCCGTTGGATCCGCAACTCGAGGTCTCCCCGCGTTCGCTCGATCAACGTGTCCTCGACGAACAACTCGCGCCGCATGCCCAACTCGGCGACTGCCGGTTCCGCCGCCGGGAGGAAGGGGACCGCGACCAACAGGGTGGTGGCAGTGAACAGCAGCACGCAACTCAGGAGACGTTGGCGCATCGGGGATTCTCCTCTTGGCAGGGATGGCGGGGCAGGGCAGTACGTTGCCAAGTAGAGTCGACGTCGATGGTACAATCAAGTCGGCGCGGACGGTGCGAGTGAGGCGCGATACCGCATCACCGTGGCGAAGCAAGCACTCTGGAGTCGTTGCCACGGCAAACCAAGGGGTCGCATTGCCACTCGGAGCGGACTACACTTTGGGGCGGATTGCGGCCACGCAGGAGTGCCGCCGGCAGGCGAGTTATCGATCGACGCACCGAGAGAACAACAATCATGGCGATACTGACGAAGACCAAGCGGGTACTGACCGGGCTGCGACGAAGTGGGCTGACTGGCGGACTGGTTCTGGCTGCGGGCCTGGCACTGACCTGCGCGATTCGCCCGGGATCGGCGTCGCCGCAAGGCGATGCCGGGCCTCCCCCGGCACCCGTCGAAGATGACATGCACGAGTTCATGGAATACGTGTTTGAACCGTCATACAAGCGCCTCAAGGCGAGCCTGGCTGACGAGCCGGCGGACCGATCGGCATGGAAAGGAATTAAGGCGGATTCGCTGATCCTGGCCGAAGCGGCGAATCTGTTGCTGCACCGCGGACCCGCTGAGGAGGCCGGGAAATGGGCCAGCCATTCTGTGGCGGTTCGCCAACAAGGCGGGGCCCTGTATCGGGCCGCCAAGATGCGCGACTACACCCAGGCGAAGCGCCAGTTCGCAACCCTCCTCAAGAAATGCAATCAGTGCCACGATGACTTCGCGGGAGGCGAACATCAGTTGTCGCCGTAGCAACGCTGGCGGAAAGATCAGGTTGCGTTGCCGGTCAACCCCGGCGCCGGCCAAACCCGGTGCCGGCCAACGCAAGGACGGGAACTGCCGTCGCCGGACGGGATCTGCCCGCGGGAGAAGATCGGAATGTCCATCGAGGTGCGAAGCGCCCGTCATTGTCAACGACCGTTGCTGCGGTTGCTGCCGTTGGTGCTCGTGCTCCTGCCGGCACTGCGGGGAACCGAGTCGACGGCAGGAGACGCTGCGCCAAGCGGACGGCGTCCGAACATTCTCTTGATCACCGCGGACAATTTGGGGTACGGCGACTTACCCTGTTTCAACGCGGACTCCCCGATCCTGGCACCACAACTGGATCGGCTGGCGCAGCAGGGAGCGCGCCTCACACAGTTCTACACGGCATCGCCGACCTGCACGGTTTCACGGGCCAGCCTGCTCACCGGACGCATTCCCCAACGACACGGCTTGACCGAACAACTGCCGGGAATCGAGGGAAATTATGGCCGGGGGTTGGATCCGGCGGAGATGCTCATTCCGCAGGTCCTCGGCCGGGCCGGTTACGCAACCGGTTGTTTCGGCAAATGGAATATTGGATTCGCCGCCGGTTCGCGTCCGACCGAGCGGGGGTTTGATGAGTTCTTCGGCCACGCTTCCGGAAATATCGACTACTACACACACAATTACAACCGGAAGCATGATCTCTATCGGGGGATCGAAGAAGCGCATGTTGACGGGTATTCGACCGACTTGTTTGCGGACGCTGCGATCGACTTCGTGCGACGCCACACGTCCCGCGCGCGGCCCTGGTTCGCCTACTTGCCATTCAATGCCCCCCACTTCCCCAACGCCCGCAACAAAGCGCCGGGCGAACCCAACATCTGGCAGGCACCGGCGGAAGCGTTTGCCAAGTATGGCATGGATCCGGGAACGCGCGATGAACGGCACCGTTATCGCGCCGTGGTGACCGCCATGGACAGTGCGATCGGCCGAGTGTTGCAGACGCTTGATGAGCTGGCGATTGCCGAGAATACCTTCGTGTTTTTCTATTCGGACAACGGGGCCTTCATGCTCAAGCAGCGTGGTCTGGAGGTCGCCTCGAATGCGCCGCTCCGTGATGGGGGCGTGACCTGTTGGGAAGGGGGGCTGCGTGTGGCCGCCCTGGCCAGGTGGCCCGGCAACATTCCACCCGGCCACGTCGTCGACCAGCCGCTCTGGTCGCCCGATCTGTTCGTCGCCTGCGCACGACTCGCCGCTGTCCAATGGCCGGCCGACCTCACGTTGGATGGACGTAATCCCTTGCCGCTGTTGACGGGTGAGGCGGCCCGTTCGCCGCACGGCTCGCTGTTCTTCAAGTACCGTCGCCATGCGGCCCTCAGGATGGGGACTCATAAGATTGTTCGCACGCAACCCACCGGCAAGTGGATGCTCTTCAACCTGGCGGATGACGTGAGCGAGCAGGTGGATCTGGCCGAGGCCGAGCCGGATCGGCTGGAGCGGCTGGCGGCGGAGTTCACGAGGTGGGAAGGCGAACTGACGGATTGAGCAACGGGGCGAGGAAGGCGTAGTCTGTCGCGGCGCGATATGGCCCTTTGCTCTTCCTTTGCTCGTCGGTCATCCGATCAAGGTGAGGGTCGATCCATGTACGATCACTTGGTGTTGCAGACGGCGGCGGGTGACGATGTCCCCTTCACAAGCTTGTGGGGCCGGCCCTTGCTCTGCATCTTTCTGCGGCACCTGGCTTGACTGCCCTGCCAGGAGCACCTGGTGCAGGTGCAGAATCATTTGGCCGCCTTTGAGGAGCTCGGCTGCCGCGTCGTGGCCATATCATTCGTTACTCCGCAGCGGCTGCAGAGCTACCTGGAACGTCGTTCCCTGAGCATGACGTGCCTGTCCGATCCAAGTCGCAAAGCTTATCGGGCGTTCGGGCTCGAACGAGTCGGGTGGTGGCGACTGCTCCGTCCGCAGGCATGGGGCGTCTACTTGCGGCTGATCCTGCGAGGGCAATTGCCGCGACGCCCTCAGGAAGATGTGCATCAATTGGGAGGTGACTTCCTTTTCGCCGCCAGCGGGCGGTTGGTCTATGCCTACCGCAGTGAGGGTCCCACCGATCGGCCGACGGTGGACCAACTGTTAGAGGTTGCCGCCGATCCGGCGCTCCGTGAGTAGCAACCCGCCGGATCGTTGACGCCCCGCCAGCCGCCATCGGGTTGACTCCGATCGGCCGGGCCGGCGGGGCGACGTCACTGCTGCGGCTCTATGCCTGCGGTTGATCTGCAGTAAGAAGATCGAGGATTTCTTCCAGTGCGACATGGTGTTGGGAGCGGTCGCATTCCAACTCCTCGATCGCGTACCGATGGGCCAGGGTGGTTTCGCGTTGCGGGGCACCACCGTTTCGGCGGACAGGATCGACCGCCAGCAGGGAGGTAAGATCCACGACGGCTGGCGTGGCATGTCGCGCGACGTCGCTCGAGTCTTCCACGGTGGCGGCGTGCGGCGTTACGGCGTCCGCCGCGGTTTGCCCCAAGTCGTCGTTCAGTCGATTGATGACGGTCAGGGCGTCCAAGGGGGTGAGCAGACCATCGCCGTTGACGTCCAGGAAGCTGTCACCGCGATCGCGCAGCTCCGGCAACCGGCGAGGACCCTCGCGGTTGATCGAATTCACGATTTTCAGCACGTCGCTTGGCGCCACGTAGCCGTCCCAATTGACGTCTGCCGCCTCTTCCCAGTTGGTGTGGCCGCGCAGCGAGCGGAGTTCCATGCCCTGGGTGTCCAGGTTCCAGCCCAGGGGCCCCGCGCTGCGGCTCAGGTTGACGTGCGTGGAACGTGAGAAATCCGCAGTGGCGGTCAGTGTCGCCGTGACTTGGGGGCCTTGCTCCTGACCGTCGACGGATTCGGCCACCACGTCGGACCATGCCAGCAGGACGTACGAGTCGGTTGCCGGGTCGCGATCAAGGTCATTGACATCCGGCCTCGGTTGGCCGACCGCGACCAGATCGTCGCGGCCCGTCACCGAACCAAACGACAACTGGGACGAATCGAAGTGCAAGCGAACGGCCGCCCCGGCGGTGATCGGATTCCGCGGGGAAGCGACATACGCAACGTCGACCGAGATAGTTTCACCCGGCGCGGCCTCCCATCGTGAAGGATTGCTGACGATCACCTGCGTCCCCTCGTCGGCCGTAGGGTCGGTCTGCGCGGAGGCTCGGGGCAGGAAGCCGTCCAGGAAGCTGGCGATCTCATCAGGAGCCGTTCGAGTGCCGGTCAAGTCCAGCGAGTCGACCAGGGGGGCCCCCCGAAAACCGAACAGGTAGCGGAGGAGCAACTGCCCGTCGGTGCTTGCCTCGAGCGTTCCGTCGCCGTCGGCGTCCAGCATGCTCGACTCCGCTGCGGCCAGGTAAGTTGCGATGGCGTCTGCACCGGTGCGGCTTCCTTCCGCGTCGACCGAACCGGACGTGAGCCCTTCGCCCCGCACCCCGGAGAGGTACCGGAAGATCGTCACCCCATCGCTCAACGCGTCGGCCAGCCCGTTCCCGTCGACATCCAGTGTGACGGCATCGACGAAGCGAAGCTCAATCGGATCGCTGGCGAACGATTGTGAAGCATCATGCGAGGCGCTGCTCAAACGTACCTGGCTGGTCGCCCCGGCAGCCGCACCCGAGTCGACTCGGAACCGGGCCGTCAGCAATTCGCTGGTACCGGTACGGCCGGGCCAAGCGGCATGCAAGGGGTCGGTCCAGGCCAGCAGGATGAACTGATCCGTGTCGGGGTCCTGGTCGAAGTTCGCCGTATCGGCGATTGGGCCCTGGCTGCCGCTGTACCCGCTTGGCAGCACGTGGGTTAGTTGGTCGAAGGAGAGCACGGTCGAATCGTAATGCAGCCGCAGGCCAAGTCCGGTTGCCAACTGCGGCGAGTCATACTGAATGGCGACCTCGATGGCCTGCCCGATGTGCGCGTCAAGCGTGGAAGCCACTCCCGACACATGCTGCACCGCGGCCGGCGTCTGGACCGGCGACACCACGATGTCGGTGGCGTCCAGCGTGTAGCCGATGGCCGGGTCCGCCGTGAACCGCACGGCCGTATCCGCCGAGAAGTTGTCGCTCGTTTCAAACTCCGCGGTGAACAGGCGGCTCGGCAGGACATCAGGCCAACTGCCGTTGATGTCGACCCACAGCACGTTGAGGTACTTGTCGGTCGTTGCGTCCTGGTCGAGGTTCTGGTCGTCGTCGAGGACCTGCACGCCGGACATGCCGGAGCTTAGTTCGTGATGCAGGTCACGATAGGTAAGCACGCTCGAGTCGTAGTGCATTCGCAAACGGAGGCCGGTCGATTTGGCTCCATTGCTGGTGTCGTAATCGACATCGAACTGAAAGGTTCCGCCGGGGGCAACTTCCAACGCCGCTGACGACGGAGTCACCGTCTGCGTGTTGCCTGCCGGCAGCGGTGCCGCGGACTGTCGGCCGGCCGGCGGGACGAGCGAGGTGGAGGTCGGACGGAAGCCGTCCAGGAAGCTGGAGATCTCGCCAGGCTCACTGCGGGTGGCGCCGCCAGCGATGGCGCCTTGCGTCAGTGCCGAGCCGCTGAAGCCGGCCAGATAACGCAGGACCAGGATTCCGTCGCTGAGGGCGCTGGTCGAGCCATCGCCGTCCACGTCGAGCATCTGGCTGCCCCCGTTCAGGTAGGCGGAGATCTCGTCCGCCGTGGCGCGGGTCGCACCGCTGGCCACGGCGCCTTGAATCAGGGCATCTCCGGTGAAACCGGCCAGGTAACGCAGGGCCAGAATCCCGTCGCTCAGGGCTTGCAGCGTCCCGTCGCCGTCGATGTCCAGCGTGACGGCGGGCCCGGGAGTGATCTCGATGGGGAGCCCCTGGAATTCGTGCGAGACGGCCGTCTCGCCGCTCAAGCGGAGCGTCGTTGACTCGCCGTCACCCAGTTGGTCGACCAGTTGGAACGACGCGGTCACGAGGTTCGTGGGCAAGGCAGTGCCTGGCCAATTGCCGCTCAGATCGGCCCACAGAAGATTGACATACTTGTCGGTCCGCGGGTCCTGGTCCCAATTCGCATCGTCTGAAAGGACCTGCGTCGACGACAAGCCGGGCAGGGCATCGGTGGACGTGACAAAGTTCAGTTCGCTGGAATCGAAGTGGACCCGTAACGTCAGGCCGGTCAAACTGTCGTCACCATCCGATACGTCATAGCGCAGGGCCACATCGACCGATCCATCCGCCGCCGGGTGAACTTCCGACGCGGCGCCCGACACGATTTGGAAGGGACCGTTGCCGGAGTTGCCCGAGTCGATCGTGAACTGAACCGTCGCTTCGTCGGTCAACTCGCCGTCGCTGATCCGGTAAGTGAATGAGTCGCGGGTGGCGGCCGACCCGTCGTGCTCGTAGGTGAAGCTACCGTCGGCTCGCATCGTCAGGTTGCCATGCTGCGGACTGGTGACCAGGGTCGTTACGCTCAGCGTGTCCCCGTCCGGATCGGTGTCGTTGGCCAGCACACCGTGCGCGGCGTCGACGGTGAGGGTGTTGCCCGCGGAAAGCGCAAACTGATCGTTGTTTGCCTGGGGTGCCCGGTTGTTCGAGGAGTCGGCCTGGCGGTCGCCGAAGTCGGCCCCGACCCAGTGTTGCACTTCGCCGATGTCGAGCACATAGACAACGTCGCCGCTGGAACCGGTGCCGCCGTTGCCGCCGGATCCACCGTCGTCCAGGCCGCCCGGCAGATTCCTGTCGACCCAATCGTAGAACGAAGCAACTCGCGTGTAGATCCCGTACTTGTTCGGTGCGGCGCAGCCTTGCCCGAAGCTGACGATGCCGGCCTGCAGGTAGCCGCCCTGGCCATCTTGCACGACCAGCGGGCCGCCGCTGTCGCCCTGGCACGAGTCGCGGCCACCGGCCGCAAACCCGGCCGCGATCATCGAGTCGGTGATGATTCCGCCGTACGATTCGGGCCGATTGGCGATCGCATTGGAGACAATCGGGACCTCGACTTCGTGGAGTGCATCCGGCCCATTGCCGCCGGACGTGAGGTCGCCCCAGCCGGTCACGGTCGCCGCCACGCCTGGAGCGAAGTGCCCGGCATCGCCCGCAGTCGCCAAGGTAACCTGCGGTTGATTGGAGGGTGAGCTCAAGCGGAGCAAGGCAATGTCCGCCCCCTGCACGGTTCCCACGTAGTTTTCGTGCGCGATGATCCGGGTGACCTGTTTCCATTCTCCACCCGTGCCGCTCTGACGATGCTGCCCCAGCAAGACCTTGAGGTCCGCACTGGCCAGGTCAATGGTCTGGCCGTTTCCGACCGGGATGTTCTTGACGCAATGGGCGGCGGTCAAGACCCACTCGTCGTCGATCAGGCTCCCGCCGCACCAGTGAATGGTCTCATTCGCACCGACTTCGAGTTGCACGGATGCCATCCAGGGCCAGTCGCCCGGTGTCGCTTCGTGGCCACCCACGATTCGTTCCAGGCCCTGCTGCAGTGCCGATCGCGAGGCATCATCCAGGAGCGAGGGGACGATCTGGACTTCCGTGGACGACAGTGATTGCCCGTGGTCATTGCGGGCAACAGAGATCCGGCCTGCGGGAGAGCCGCCGGCTTCCGGCGTGTCGGCCGCGACCGCTTGACCAAGGGTCGGATAGGTCTGTTCCCAGCCCGCGGGAAGCAGGTGGCCGACGAAGTACCGGCCATTCGCCAGTTGGCTGAAGCGATAGCTGCCGTCGGCGCCGGTCAGCGTCCGCGCTTCGTCGCTGTCGAGCTGGCCATTCTGGTTCTGGTCCAGGTAAACCGTGCGACCGCTCAACCGCGGCTCGTTGGCATCCTCTTCGCCGTCGCCGTCAATGTCGTTCCAAAGTGTCCCTTCGATGATCCCGCCGTTTCCGGAACCTGAACTCCGGAACGGCCCGGTCCCGGTGATCGTGTACTGGCCAACGATGCCGTACTCGCCGCTGCTGGCAACCGTCAGTGTGTAGTCACCGGCCGCCAGCGTACCTTGCAGGACGGCGCCAAACGAGTCGGCCGGATCGCCCTGGCTGACGATGTTGCCCTGGCCGTCACGCAAGGACACCACGATGTTCAGGTTGGGGCCGATGTCTTCCGGGCGGATCTGGATCTCGAACTGTCCGCCGTCGCTGCTGAACGAAAAGACGTCCTCGTCCTGCATGACCTCGATGATGCCCGCACCGTTGGCCGAGCCGGTGTGAATCGTCAGCGGCGTCGCCTGGGACGCCGAGTTACCATGGTCGTCGGCGCGGAGACCGAAACCGTTGCGGCTGCCGGCCAGGATATCGATGTCACTTTGGAATCTCGCCGGGCCATTCGAGTTCGGGCCGTTGTACCAGGTGGTGAGCGGCCGGTCGTAGCTGTTGCCCATGATCGGAGCCCAGGTGCTGTTTCCAGGATGATACTGGTGCTCGATCTGGCCGGCCCCGTCGTACGTGCTCTGGTGGTAGAGGCCCAGGCCATGGCCAAGTTCATGCGAGGTTGCCTCGCCCGTGTCATCCGGATCGACGGTAAATACATAGACGACGTTCGGAATGGCACTGGTGAAACTGTTCACATAGCCTACGCCACCTGCTGGACCGCCGCCCTGCGGTGCGTACCAGTCCAGATAGCTGCCGCCGATCGCCGCCCGCAGGCTGACACCATTGGCAAAACTGTTCGGCTCGACCGTCGATACGTTGACATCGAACGGTGCAAAGTCTTCGGCGACCCTCCGCCAGACGACTTCCATTCCCTGCAGTTCCGCGTTGCTGAAGGAGCTTGGGTTTCCGTCAAGATCCCAGGCGGGCGTGTGGATATTGAAGAAGCTGCCCCAGGACGCTTCGTAGTGGCCATCGAAGTCCAGAAAGAGCGTCACCGCCGCGCCGGGGTTGCTCTGCAGCCGAGGGATGCTGTTGAGCGGACTGCCGATCGAGCGGGGGCCAATCGAGAGGGACGGATCGGGTTGGCTGGCAATGCCAAAGTCATCCGCGTAGAAGTCGTGTAGCTCGCCGCCGATCGCGTGGCGGGCGAAGCTCGCATGGTCCGCGACATGGTCGGCGTCGAACGCATGGTCGTGGTCGTGGTCGTGATGATCTGTGGCGACCAGTTGACTCACGTCTGCTGCCAGCAGCTGGCGATTTTCGAGCAGCTCGATCTGATGACGACGCTGGAGTTGACGGCGGCTGCGTGGGCTGCGATTTGGCTGCTTCTTGGTCATGGGTCTACCTGGGATAGGGCCGGTGGTGGAAGGAGGAAGAACGGCAAGCGTTCGTGTTCTGCTTCCGAATAGTCCCAGGCCGTCGAACTGTGACAGAAAATTTTCAAGTTTCTTGGTCGAAGGGGCGGTGAGCCCGTTTTCGACGCGGAATACCGGCCGAGACCTCGCAGTAGACTTGGCTGGTTGAGCACAGACGAGCGTCAGGAGGACCTCGCTTGCCGCATGCTTGACGCGCGTACAGCGGGCTTGATGGCCGCGCGGCAGGCTGCTCGAATAGGGCCGGATCAAGCAGCCTCCGGCACCCGGCTCGAAATCTCGCTCACCTCAGGACAGAAGTCATGGAAACTGACCGCAATCTGTTGTTCGGCGTGTTGGCACTGCAGGCCGACCTGGTCGATCCGATCGGATTTGCCGAAGCCTGCAGCACCTGGGCAAACAGCAAGGATCAGTCGCTGGCCGACTTGATGGTGGAGCGGGGAGCCATCAGCGACGATGATCGGCACGTGCTGTCGCACCTGTTGGAAGCCAAGTTGCGCAGGCACGGCCACGATGCGTCCAAGAGTCTGGCGTCCGCCTGCAGTTTGGAAGCCCGCCAGATCCTGGCCGCCTTGGAAGACTCCGACGTGGATCAGTCGTTGGCCGGGCTGGACGAGTCTCAAGCAGGGCAGCGTCTGGATCGCTGGCGGGGCGGGACGCTGGCCAGCGAGCGGTATGAACTTGGCAGGCAGCACGCCGAGGGCGGGTTAGGACGGATCTGGGTGGCCCGGGATGGTGACCTGGGTCGCGAAGTCGCCCTCAAGGAGATCTTGCCCGAGCGGGCGCAGTCCCCTGGCTTGCACGCCAGGTTCCTCGACGAAGCGCGAATCACCGGCCAATTGGAACATCCGGGCATCGTGCCTGTCTACGAACTGGTCCCGCGCGACACAGAGAACCAGGCGTCCTTCTACACGATGCGGTTCGTCCGCGGGCGAACGTTGAGCGACGCCATCCAGGCATACCACGATGCCCGGCCCACCGATCGTCAGGACCGCCTGGGGCTGCGCGAATTGCTGAACGCGTTCCTGACGGTAGTCAACGCGGTCGCCTACGCGCATTCCCGCGGGGTCGTCCACCGCGATCTCAAAGGGGCGAATGTGGTGATGGGCGATTTTGGCGAAGTGATGGTGTTGGACTGGGGACTGGCCAAGATCGTCGGCGAGGAGCAGCCGGGCGATTCGTCCGAGATCGACGGTCCGTCGGAGATCTTTGTCGATCGTGATGATCTCGAGGAGACGCAACGTGGGCAAATCCTCGGCACGCCGGCCTACATGTCACCGGAACAAGCTCAAGGGAAGCTGGACGACGTCGGACCGGCAAGTGACATCTACAGCTTGGGAGTCATTCTCTACGAGATCCTGACCGGCAGCCGGCCGTTTTCCGCGAGTGATACGGCTACCCTCTTGCAGCGGGTCGTCGAGGAACCGCCGCTGCCACCTCGCAAACGCCAGGCCAGTTGTCCCCCGGCGCTGGAGGCGATCTGCCTCAAATCGCTCGGCAAGACACCGGCCGACCGCTATCCGAGTGCCCAGGCGTTTGCCGACGACGTGCGACGCTGGTTGGCGGACGAACCGGTTTCGGCCTATCCGGAACCGCTGGTGCAGCGAGCGGCCCGCTGGACCCGCCGGCATCGGACGCTGGTCGCCAGCGCAGCGACCCTCCTGGTGGTCGCCCTGCTGGCGACAAGCACCGGGCTGGTCGTCGTCAAGCAGCAACAGGCACTTACGGAAGCCGCTAGAAAACGGGCCGAATACAACCGCGATGTGGCCCGCGCGACGGTCGATGAATTCCTCGTGCAGGTGGCTTCGAGCTTCCTCCTGAATCAGCCGGGGATGCAGGGGCTGCGCAGCGAATTGCTGCAGCAGGCGGTCGACTACTACCAGCAGATCGTGGACGGGGCCCAGGGCGACTCGGCATCGCAAGTCGACCTGGGGTCGGCGTATGCGCGGCTTGGTGAAATCCGCATGCAATTGGGCCAGCCCCAGGAAGCCTCTATCCTGTTGAACCGTTCCATCGAAGTGCTTGGTCCACATCGCCGCCAGTCCACGTCCGACTCGCGGCCCCTGAGGAGCCTGGCGGCCGCCCTTTTCATCCGCGGTGAAATCGAGAGCGATCGCGGAGATTACGAATCGTCCCTGGCCTCGATGGAGGAGAGCCTGGCGATCCGACGCAGGCTGGTGGATGCGCATCCGGAAGATGTCGAACTGCGGAAGAAGCTGGCTGGGACCTACAACGGCCTGGCAACCGCCCAGCTCCTCATCGGTGATCGGGCTGCGGCCGAGCAGAGTTTTGACGAGGCGTTGCAGCGCTACGACGCATTGCGCCACGAGTTGCCGGGCGATCACGAAATGCTCGCCGCGGTCGCCACGCAGTACACCAACCTCGCCATCCTCTACCGGGAGACCGGGCGTTTCGAGGAAGCGAAGAAGAACTTCGAGCTGGCCTTACCGATTCGTGAACAGTTGACCGAACAACATCCTGAAAACCTGCGGTATCAGGATGACCTCGTGCACGGTCTGCATGAAACGGCCATGTTCTACGCCTTTACGTTGAACGACCTCGAAGCCGGCCGGGCCCTTTTTGAGCGTTCGATCGCTCGCTCGCGGGAGTTGATTGTCGCCAATCCGCAGGTTCCTGAGCTGCGGTTTCGGCTGGCCGCTTCGACCAACAACCTGGTCGGCATTCACCAGTTGCAGGGGCGGCCAGAGCAAGCATTGCGGACGCTCGACGAGGCACTGCAGATGTGGGAAATCCTCGCCAACCTGCCGAACGCACTTCCCAAATATCGTGTGGCATTGGCCGATGCGTTGGGGACAAGAGGCATCATTCAGGAGAGGTCGGGACTGTTCGCAGCGGCCGCGCGAGCCTTCGGGCAAGGCGCCGCGATTTATGCCGAACAGATGCAAAAGACGGCAGGCGCGGAGCCTGCGTACAAGTTCGCACTGACCCAATCGAAGCTCGGGCAACTGCATGCTTACGATGCCGAGTGGCCCGCGGCCCGGGATCGATTCGCCGCGGCGGATCAGGTGGTCAGGAAGCTGCTGGAGCAATCGCCCGACGCGGTGGCCGTCCGCGAGTTGCAGGTCGAACAACTGGCCGGCCTCTCCGAAGCGCACAGCTACCTGGGTGATCACGACGAGGCCCTCGACCTGCTGTCGCAATTGGCGGAAGTGGCTCCGGAGATGCTTCCCGTCTGGGACTCATTTCGCGCGTTGGCCAATGCCCGCCGCGGGACGCTCGATGCGGCCTGGGAAGTTGCCGGCCAGATTCCGCCGTTCGAGCAGCCGGCCGGTCTGTATAAACACCAGATGGCCCGATTGTTGGCGTTGAGCGCGGCGCAAGCGGCATCGTCCGACGCACGCACCAGCTACCTCACTCGCTGCATCGAAGCGTTGCAGAAGGCAGAAGCTGCCGGATTCTACAACCCGCCCCATGCCAAAAAGATCCTCCGCTCCGATCCGGATTTGGAAGCGGTCCGCTCGGTACCCGAGTTCACCCAATTGTTGGATCAGGTGAACGGAGAAGAATAGTCGAATGACTTCACGCAACGACCAACACCTCAGCCGCATCTCGACGATCTGGACGCAGGTCCTTGATGCGCACGGCGAGGACGAAGCGTCGGTTCGCGCCGCCCAGACGGCGATCATGGACCGCTATGCGCCGGCCGTTCATCGTTATCTCCTGAAGGTTCTCGGTGACGCGGATGCCGCGGACGAGGTCTTTCAGCAGTTCGCCCTGCAGTTTCTACGGCAAGCGTTTCGCAACGCGGATCCAGCGCGGGGCCGTTTTCGCGACTACATGAAGATCTCGGTGCTCAACCTGGTTTCCCGGTATCGCCGGGGTGAAACCGGGGCGCCGCGTCCCGTCAGCATCGAACACCTGGAAGATCAGTTGGCGGTTGGTGCCGATGACGGGGACCACGAGGAATTCACTGCCGTCGTCCGTGACGCGTTTCTGATGCGGGCCTGGGATCGCCTGCAGGAGATGGAGCGAACTTCCGGGAACCCCCTTTACACGGTCCTGAAGTTGCGGGCCCAGGAACCGAATGCGAAGTCGCCCGCCCTGGCGGAGATGTTGCGACACCGTGTGCCGGATTCCAAACCGATTTCGCCGGACCATGTCAGAAAGTTGCTGCAGCGGGCACGGCAACAATTTACCGACATTCTCGTCGACGAAGTCTCGCAGACTCTGCGTCAGCCGACCCACCAGGATTTGCTCGACGAACTGGACGAGCTGGGGCTGCTCCGATACTGCCGCGGCCGCCTCCGGCCCGCGACGAAATGAGCCCAATGAGCCCGGCGACGCACGGCAAAATCGGCGGGATGCCGGTTCTTCCATGGCCGCGGCAGACGCCGGTGAGAGACCGGGACCGCACCGGCGAAAGCCGTCAGCGGCTCGTGGGGGTCCATGTTCAAAACCGCTCAGGATTGGTAACTTAGAGGCTCGCTGGACCGGCCGCATCGCGCCGGGCGGCATTCGTGTGACCCCAGACCCGGGAGGAACCGCACGCTGCCGCGTGCTGCGATCTCTGTTCGCGTCGCGTCCACATTGGTCCCGTTGCGCAGGTCAGCGGCCGCATGTCGACCAGAATCAAGGAATATGATGAACAACGATCTATTTTGTTTGAAGAACCAAACCGCCGTCGTCGTGGGCGGGACCGGCGTCCTTGGTGGTGCAATGGCCGAGGCGTTGGCGGGCCAGGGGGCCGGCGTGGCCGTCGTGGGCCGGAGCGCGGAACGCGGCAATCAGCGGGTCGAAGCAATCACGGCGTCCGGGGGCCGAGCGATTTTTCAATCAGCCGATGCGATGGACCGTGATTCCCTGGTGGCCGCCCGCGACGCCATCGTCGCTGAACTCGGTCCTCCCAGCGTGCTGGTCAACGCGGCCGGCGGCAATCGCCCGGACGCCACCTTGCCGCCCGGTGCGGACTTTTGTCAACTGCCGGCAGATGCCTGGCAGAACGTCTTCGATCTGAACCTGGTCGGCGGGGTGCTGCTCCCGTCACAGGTATTTGGCGAGACCATGTTGAGCAACGCTCGGGGCAGCATCATCAATATCGCGTCGATGGCCGGGATGATCCCCCTGTCCCGCGTCGTGGCGTACTCGGCCGCAAAAGCGGCCGTGATTAACTTGACGCAGTTTCTGGCCCGCGAATGGGCGACGCGCGGCGTTCGCGTCAACGCGATCAGTCCCGGGTTCTTCCCCGCCGACCAGAATCGAGCGTTGCTGTTCAATGAGGACGGAAGCTACACCGAGCGCGGCGGCCAGATCATCGGGCACACGCCGATGGAGCGGTTTGGCAAACCCGAGGAACTGGCCGGGGCGGTCGTCTGGCTGGCAGCCCAGGAAGCCTCCTCGTTTGTGACCGGTCAGAACATCGTCGTCGACGGCGGTTTCTCGTCCGTGACCATCTAGGCCGGATCATTCATGAACGAAGAACAGTTCAGTGCAAGTTCCTGTTTCGCAATCGTTTGCAATGAACTTAACCACAGCGGCGAGCATCTCAGCTGCAACGCGTTAGCGTCCGGTTCACTCTGCGATTAACACAACCGAGGGTGAACGCCCAACGGCTGGTGTACGATCCAGGCCAGGCCCCTGGCGCCGCCTGCACCGAAAAGGGGATACGTCCCAATTTCTCGGCCGTCGCAACCCTTTCCCGCACATGTGAGACAACCCAACAGGGAGTAATTGAAAATGGCTGGTTTACCGATCCAACAAGGTGATTGTGACTTCGACTTTTTGGCCTTGGGCGCCCTCGTCCATCGGCTCGATCCGGGCACGCTTCCGTTTCGGACCGCCCGGTCTTTTGATATCCACGTGTCGGGCGGCGAATACAATGTGGCTGCGAACCTGGCCAGCTGCTTTGGAATGCGGACCGGTATCGTGACCGCCATGGTGGACAATGGGATCGGCGAACTGATTCAGGCCCGGGTCCAGGAGCGGGGGGTCGTACCGCATTACAAAATGTTCGAGCACGACGGGGTTCGTGGCCCCAACATGGCGACCGTATACAGTGACCGCGGCCACGGGGTACGGGCACCCGTCGTCTTCTACAACCGGGCCAATGAGGCCGGTGCGCTACTGAAGAAAGGAGACTTCGACTGGGAGAAAATCCTGGCCGGCGGTGCGCGGTGGTTCCATTCCGGTGGCATTTTCGCGGCCCTTTCCGAAACCACTGCCGACGTGATTATCGAAGGGATGGAGGCTGCCAAAGCGCACGGCGCCGTGAATTCGTTTGACCTCAATTATCGAGCCAAGTTGTGGGATACGATCGGTGGACTGGCCAAGGGCCAGGAGATGATCAAACGCATCGTTAATAACGTTGACGCGCTGTTCGGCAACGAAGAAGACCTGCAGAAGGGGTTGGGCATCAAGGGTCCGGAGGTGGAGAAAGAATCGTCGAAACTCGATCCCGATTCCTTCTTCGCCATGATCGACCAGGCCGTCGAGAAGTTCCCGAACATCAAGCTGGTGGCAACGACGTTGCGCGAAGTTCATTCCACCAACCGTCACGATTGGGCCGCGGTTCTGTGGCTTGATGGCGAGCGGTTCGTCAGCCCAACCTGCCAGTTGGATGTGCTGGATCGTATCGGCGGAGGTGACGGGTTCGCGTCCGGGTTGATTTACGGCTTGCTGTCAGGCCGGGCACCCGAAGAGGCGTTGCGGTTAGGCTGGGCCCACGGCGCCTTGCTGACGACGTTCCCCGGGGACGTCAGCATGGCCAAATTGCCGGAAGTCGAAGCCTTCGCACAAGGCGGTTCGGCTCGAGTTCAGCGATAGCCCGCAGGGTGCGGCAGGTTGGCCGGCTGCCCTCGCAATGCATCGCCTGCACCGATCACGAGGGAAAGACGATCGAGACGATTTCGCCCGTGGACGGCGCGGGCGGACTCCGGACGGCCAGTTCGTCTACCTGGTGTACTCGCGGAACGTAAAGACCAGTAGGCCCGCCAGCAATAGCCCGCCACCCAGCAGGCAGAGGATGGTCCGAGCGGAATCGGCGGCGATTGGAATGAAGAGGTTCGGATCGCTGGGGCCTGAGGCACCGATGCCGAATTCGGCGCCCGCGTCGAAGATCAGGCAACGCGTGTAGAACGAAATCGCCAGCCGCTTGGCGATTCCCGGCATGTTCCCGATCAGGGTTTCGATAAATAATGCGTACGCCAGCGCGATGATGGTGGCGCGGCGGAACGTCACGCCGACCAGCAGGAACAGCGCCACGTAGGCGCCGGTTGAATACGCCACCGCGGGGCAGAGTGGGCCCCAGGCTTGCCGTCCTGCCGGCCCTCCGATCCAGCAGAGGAGGGTCGTGCCGCCGACGGTCCATGCCGCAGCCAGCAGGAGCGAAGCGGCGCTGGTCGACAGAAAGACCAACGGGCGGGGCAGGGGAGTCAGCAGGAGATAGACCAGCGTCCGCTCCTCGCGGTCCGCAGCCAGGCCGGCCGTTGCATAGCAAAGCGAGAAGACGGGCAGCAAAAACGACACGAAGACCGCCAAAAAAATCTGCTCGATGAACTCGGCTGGCGTTCGCTCATCCCGCAACGACCAGGCTGCCACGGCGATCGAGGCGAGCCCCAGCAGGAGGGCGCAAACCAGCGTTTGCCGCGAGCGAAACAGGCGGCTGAACGACAACGCGAACAGGTGCCAACCGGCCGCTGCCCGACGTAGGATGCCCGCTTTAGAAGTCGTTTTCATCAAGAGCCTGCCTGTGAGCTCGTCCTGACGGTCAAGGCGTCGTAGGTCACGGGGTCGCCGCCCCCGCTGGCCGCCGGGTGTTGCTCGTCGTTTCAGCGAGGATGATTGAAGGAATTCATCAGGTAGTCGAAGACGGCCTGCGTGGATGCGTCGATGACACGCAAGCGTTCAATGTCGATGCCCGATCGCGTCACGACCTCGGCGAGTTGTCCGAAGAACTCGTGCACCCGCTGCACGTGCAGGAGCAGCTCGCCGTCGTCCTTAAGCTCGACAGCCTGAACCAGGTCGAGGGCCAGCAGGTGCGTGCCGAGTTGCCGCGCCTGGGTTGTGTTGATGCGAATCTGGGAGGGGTGATCGTCCAGCATGGTGCGGATTTCGGCCAGCGACCCGGAGGCGAGGATTCGCCCGCGGCAGATAAACAGAATCCGGTCCGCCAAGGTATCCATCTCATCCAGCAGGTGGCTGGAAACCAGAATTGCCTTTCCGCGATCGCGCAGGGTGCGGAACAGGCCGATGAGTTCGCCTCGACCGACCGGGTCGACTCCATTGAGCGGTTCGTCCAGCACGATCAGTTCCGGATCGTGAACCAGGGCCTGAGCCAGCTTGATGCGCTGCCGCATCCCCTTCGAATATGTGGCCAGCGGTCGATCGGCCCGATCGGTCATGCCGACCTGGGCCAGCACGACTTCTGTCCGTTCACCGGCTTCGCGCCGGCCAAACCCGTGCAGGCGGGCCATGGTGCGGACAAAACGGCGTCCGGACATTTCTTCGTAAAACGCATCGACATCCGGGCAGTGACCGAGAAACCGTTTCGCCCCGGCAGAGCGGGCGCGGAGGCCCCGGATCCGTACTTCACCAAGCGTCGGCAGAAGTTCGCCCGTCATGAGTTTGATCAGCGTGCTCTTCCCGGCACCGTTGTGCCCAACCAGGCCCGTGATTCCCGGCCGAATTTGCAACGACACATCGTTGAGGCCGATCACCGGCCCGTACCACTTGGAGACGCGATCGATCTGGCAGATCGTGGTCATTGCACGACCCTCGCGGCGCGAATCCGTGGAATGAACGCAATGATCGACAGCAGGCAGACGACGGCCACGATGACGGCGGCCGGAGCCAAGAGCTGCTGTTCACGATCACTGTCGATGCCGCCAAAGCACCAGGTGCCGAGCAGCCGAATGTCCCGCCACAACATCAACAGCATCCACTTGCGGTCGTCAAATACACGTCGCAGGAGGGCAGCCAGGGCGGGCACCAGGACAAACAAACAGGTCCAACCCATCACCAGCGGAACCGTCTTCCGCAGCCACGAGGCCATGGCAAACAAGAGCAAGCTGAGGGTTACGGACAAGATCAGCCCGTAGCCCAGGATGCCGCGCAGAATTCCCAGGTTTTCGCGAAAGTAGGCGGTCGAGTTTGACAGCAGGCCATATTCAATGAACAGGATCAGTGCCGGTACGGTTGTGGTCAGGGCGACCAGCAAGCCGATCGACAGCAGCTTGCCGACGACGTAATGGAATCGGGTCATTCGCCGCGACAAATAGAAGGCGAGGCCGCCTTGGCGGAGGTCATCGCCCACCAACATCGCGCCGGCTAACGCCAGCAACAGTACGGTCACCGTCCCCTGCGCGAACATGAAGTCGCGATACGTTTCGCCGCTGCCGGTGACCGAGGAGAGGACACGGTTAACGAAACGACTCAGGGCCGGATTCTGGGCGGCGACCTGAGCCTTGAGGTAGATCGTGGCAAACACAAACAGGAAATTCAGCAGCCCCAGGGCCAGCAATCCCCAGAAGATTTTGCGCCGCAACACCAGCAGCAGGCCGGTCCGCGCGATCGGCCAACAAGCCAGCCACGTCGGGCGCAGGGTCCCTGACCAGTCACGGTAGCGGGTAGGCTCGAAGCTCACGGCGTGGCGGCCCCCGTCGACGGGGCGGCAATCGGCGCCGGCACGGAGCCCTCGATGACGCGGCGGTAAATGGCATCGAGGTCTTCTTCCACCGGTTCAATCCCCGTTAGCAAGATACCGTGACGCCGGGCCTCCTGGAAGAACGTGCGCGTCTCCCAATCGTTGGGAACCATTGCCCGGCCACGCCCTGCCGGTCGCGAGGCGGCGGCCGTGTGCTGCTGGTCAACGAACACGTCAGCACCCAGGGCACGCAACCGATCCAGAAATCCGCCCGCCTCTCCTTCCCAGTCGAGATGATACCCGCGCTGGCGATCGGCTCGCAGCTCCGCCAGGCTGCCGACGCCGACCACACGCCCTTGGTTCAGGATCACCGCCTTGTGGCAAACGCGTTCGATGTCACCGAGCAGGTGGCTTGACAGCACCAGCGACTTGCCGGGACGGCCGGCCAACGCACTCAGCAGCGCCAGCATCGCCGAGCGGCCCTCGGGATCCAAGCCGGCGGTGGGTTCGTCCAGCAAGAGCAGGTCGGGGTCATGAACCAGGGCGGCCGCCAGCTTGAGCCGTTGCAGCATGCCGAGTGAGTACTGTTCCAACTTGCGATACCGCGCATCCTCCAGGCCCAGATACGACAGCGTTTCGTGGGCGCGGCGCATTGCCTGGCGTCGTGGCATACCGCACAATTCGCCTGCCAGGGCAACGGATTCGACTCCCTTCAGGCCCGCGACCACCGACTCGCGGTCCGGCATGAAGCCGACTCGACCGCGGAGATGGACACCCGACGTACGGACATCATGGCCCAGCACGGTGGCCGAACCATGCGTGGGCCGGATCAATCCAAGCAGAATCTGCATCATCGTCGACTTGCCGGCGCCATTCTGACCCACCAGGCCGATCGCACCGGGCTCGATGGTCAGGCTGATCCCGTGTAGCGCACGCGCCTTGCCGTAATCATGTGTCAGTTCATGAAGGGTCAGGAGTGCCGTCATCAACGTCGACAAGAGATGGAGACTTCGACCAGCCATGCCGAACCGCGCGTCGGCGCCGCGATCATAGCGAACTTGGGGACCATGCAGGCTCGATCGAACTCGACGATGCGATCCCTCGGCGACGCACGGATCGGTCGCTCGCATGTTCGCGTTGAAGTGTACCACCGTGCGGCGCCGCTCGCCAATCCCCGCCGGCGGGTCTTCCCAGTGGAATTCCCTGCGGGCGCAACGCGCGGCAGGATCCGGGTTCAGGCAGTCAGCAGGGCTGCCAGTTTCGTGGCGTCCATGTTGGTCTCCACATGAAAACGATCGGCAGCCGAACGCAGCTTGTAGACGGATTGGGTCGTGGCATACGCGGTTCGCAAGGATTGTTCCGATAGACGTTCATTCGAACCGGCGACGCCTCCGGAAACGATCAGCGGGTGGGGAGCGGCCAGCGCGGCCAGATGCGGAACGTCGCCCAGGTCTCGCAGGATTCCAGGAGCCAGGATACCCAACCGCTGCCCTTCATAGGGGACGTCGCTCACCAGGCTGGCCAGTCCCCCCACCGTTGCAACGCGCCCGATGCGTGGATCCGACGCGGCGGCGCAAAGCGCTACCAGGCTCGCCGGACCGACGCCGATCACTGCGACCGAATCAGGAAGGCCGTCTTGAACCGTGGCCAGTGCATCCAGCAAGCGGCGCACGTCCCAGACCCATTGTCCGAGCAACGGGCGACCGATCCACATCGACCACTCGGCCGTATTATGGTCCGGGGCGCGTCCGATCTTGTCCGAACGGTGGGCGGTTGCCCCGGTCGCGCGCAAGTCGGCCGTCACAACGTCCCAGTCGCGCCGGCGCAGGGCAGTTGCCAGGGACGACTCGCTCGCCTGGCGACCGAGTTCCAGATCGAGGAGGATTGCCAGGCCGGGCGATTGGCCGGCACTCGTTTCGCGCCTCGCCAGGACGGTGATCCCCGGCTCCGGAGAGAAGGAAAGCGACTGCGACGTTCCGTTTCGCGTCGTCGTGACGTCCAATGGCGTTGCGGCCGGAAATCCGCCCAGGAACCGGGGCAGCGATTCCCGCATCAGCGTCTCTTCCGCTTCCCATGCTTCCAGATGGAGCGGCGCGGGACGCCGTTCGAGCAGGTGTCGTCCTTGTTCGGCGGCGAAGCGAGGGACCGTGGTGAAGTCGTCGGGACGCGAGTCGCCGGGAAAGCAACGCAAGGTCTCTGCCGCTTCCGCTTCGAGGGGTGGTTCGGCAATCGGCGACCCGTCCCCCCGGCCTGCGAGGTGGAGACTCATCCACCCGTACATCGCCTCGCGCATCGCCTGGTTGTAGTCGTGGCGAGATTCAAATACGGCGTGTCGCAGGTGATCCCGTCGATCGTACCACTGGAAGATGGACGCTGCGGCATTCATCGACTTGCGGGCTTCGCCTACGGAGAATTGGAATGCATCCTGGGTCGCGCTGACAACCATCAGTGCCCGCGGTGCGACCAGCCCCAGCACCTGGGCCTCTTCGGTGTACCGCAGGGCTGCCGGGGTGACTTCGCACATGCAGCAGGCGGCACCCAGATAGGCCCGGTAGGTCCCGACCGAGCAAACCGGGACCACGCATTTCAGCCGCTGGTCGATGGCACCGAGATACATCGTCTGGTTGCCACCACCGCTGGCCCCGGTCACGCCGATTCGTTCTGCGTCGACTTCCGGCCGGCTCTGCAGATAATCGACGGCACGCATGTTTTCGTAGACCTGCAGGCCGGCCAATGCGAGACCCGTCGGCCAGAGGGTACCGGCCACCATCTCGCCATGGTATTCGCCAAGCGCTTTGCCCAGGCCCCGCTCGCCGGCGCCGAACGCATCAACCATGAGCACGAAGAAGCCAAGTTTGACAAGGCCGATGCACCGCGACTGAACCACCGCTTCATGCTTGGCGCCCCGCCAGTGGCCGTGGACACATAAGACGGCCGGGTGCTTCCCGTCGCTCGCCGGCACATACGCATTGGCGGTCATCACGACGCCCGGTCGGGTCTGCAGCAGCAGCTTCTCGACACGGTACCCGTCGCGTTCAACCACACCGACGCGCCGCGGTTGCAGCGGACAGCGGGTGCTCGGAAAGCCGCCCCACGAGCGAATCAGTTGGCGCTGCAGTTGCTGGCGAGTTACGCGCCACTGTTCGAGCGACTCCGCCTGCTTCGCACCGGCGCGCAACGCGTCAGCCTCCGCCTGAATGAATTCGAGAAACTGGCCGGACAGGTTTGGCGTGATGTCTTGGGAGGGCATGGCGGGGCGACCTGGTGTGTCATCGGGTGAGCTTGGCGCATCTTCCAGCAGCGCCTTCGAGCGGCCGGTGGCCGTTTCCTCTGGGCGCTACCAAGGACGTGTTGCAACTCCGTTGGTCACGCTGTGCGTGACGCAAGGATGGAATTGTCCAACGCCGTAGCACGTTGGAACATGCAAACCACCGCCCGGCGACGGTGGCTACGGGCGGAATGCTGTTGGCGGGAGGTTTGGTCGATCAATCAATCAATCAATTCTTCTTTGGTGTCTTGTTCGAACGACCGGAGCGTTCCCGCTGTCGCTTCTTCTTGAGGAATTCGTACATGTTAAACCGTTTTGGAAAAGCGACTCCGTTCTTGGTCGCCCAGGCTTCCCAGAGTGCGACCATGCGGCGCGTTTGTACCGGGTTCGATTCCGCCAGGTCATTTAATTCCGTGCGGTCTGCCCCGATGTCGTAGAGTTCCCACGGTTTTTGATATTCGCGGACCAGTTTCCATTTGCCCCAGCGAACGGCGGCATTTCCTTCATGTTCCCAGTAGATGGGGTCAGGGTGGACCGGCGCCTGGCGGCCGGCCAGCAAGGGAACCAGCGAGACCCCTTCACACGGCGGCGCGCTCTCCGGATAGGCGGCACCGGCCAACTCGGCGCACGTCGCCATGAAATCGGGCAAGTAGGCCGCTTCGCGCACAAACGACCCGCGGTTAGCCGACGGAATCCCGGCCGGCCACGAGGCAATCAGGGGCGTACAGGCGCCGCCTTCGTGCACAAAATGTTTGTAGAGGCGAAACGGCGTGTTGCAAGCATTGGCCCAGGCCAGGCCGAGCCGCACGCCGGCAGTCGTTTCCAGCGGCGGGTTCTTGACCATCGCCTCGTTTCCGCTCCCCAACCGGCCGCCTTCCTGGCAGGCACCGTTGTCGGACAAGAAACAGATCAGGGTGTTGTCGAGCCGTCCCAACCGGTCAAGATGCTGCGTCAGCTTGCCGATGTTCTGGTCGATCGAATCGATGCATCCGGCGTACGCCGCCATGATGGCATCCAGGTTGTTACGTTGTTGGTCGTTGAGCGATTCCCAGCGCGGACCGACATGCGGCGCCATCTTGATGTCTGCGGGGAACAGGCCCAACCGGCGTTGTTTCGCCAGACGCGTCTCCATGAGCGCTTCCCAACCGTCCGTGTACTTGCCCCGGTACTTCTTGAATTCATCCCATTTAGAATTCAGGGGCCAGTGCGGTGCGTTGTAGGCCAGGTAGAGGAAGAACGGGCGGTCATCCTGCTGGGAGACCTCCGAGATATACTGGCAGGCGACGTCGGTGAACGTGTCCGTCGCGTAGAAGTCCTCGCTCGGCGCAACCGGGTCGTTCCCCAGCGTCAGCCCCCGGTCCCCACCCGGCTTGAAATAGTTAAACGCACCGCTGATGCCGCCAAAATAACGGTCGAAACCACGCTGCAGGGGCCAGCACTCGCGTCGGTCGGCGCCCAAATGCCACTTGCCGGTCATCAAGGTGTGGTAGCCGGACTGCTTGAGGACCTGGGCAATCGTTACGCAGTCCTGGTTCAGGAATCCTTGGTAGGGCCCTTCGGCCTCCAGCGGGCTATTGGGCGGCGCCGTCATATGACCGATGCCGACCTGGTGCGGATGCCGGCCAGTCATCAAACTCGCGCGCGTCGGGCAGCAGCGGCCAGAATTATAGAATTGGGTGAACCGCAAACCGCCTTCCGCCAGGCGATCGATATGCGGCGTGTCGATCTCGCCGCCGTAGCAGCCGACGTCCGAGAATCCCATGTCGTCGACCAGGACAATGATGATGTTGGGCCGGGCCGCCGTGTTGGCCGCCAAGGCGGGAGAAGTCGGGGCACTGATGATCGCCAGCAACAGGCTGGCTGCCAGTGGAGCGATGCGTCGTGGCAAATCAATCATGGAGTGGTTCGCTTTCGAGATTGGTGATGCACCCGTTCCGGTCAATTCTCTGCCTGCACCGGCTCAGTGGTCGGCGTCGAGCCAACCGCGGACGCGGCGCAGGCCGTCGAGCGGCGGCCGGCGCGGCCAGTATTCGAGCCCCACGTAGGCGTTGTAGCCGCCGGCTCGGATCGCTGCCAGCACGGAGGGGTAATGTAGTTCGCCGTCATCCAATTCGTGCCGACCCGGATTGCCGGCGGCGTGGAAATGACCGATCTCGCTCAGGTTGGTCGTCAGATTGTGAATCACGTGACCCTCGCTCACCTGCTGGTGATAGATGTCGAAGACGACCTTGATCCGGTCGCTGCCGACTTCTCGCGCGATCTGGAATGCTTCGTCACTGCGAACAAGGTAGTATCCCGGGTGATCGACCAGTTCGTTCAACGGTTCGATCACTAACGTCACGCCGCTACCGTCCAAAACGGCGGCGGCTTCCTGAAGCCCCTCGACCAGGCACTGATGCTGCTCGTCACGCGGAACTCCGGCGCGAAAATCGCCGACTTGCGAGATCAAGGTGGGGCAGTTGAGCCGTTGCGCCGCCTGAACGGACTCGGCAAGACCGGACACGTAGTCTTGGCGAGCGGCCGGGTCTACCAGGCTGATGAACTTCGTGCAGCAGGCGGCAATCTCCAACGCGTGTCGGTCCCGCGCGGCCATCAACCGGTCGAGGTCCTTCTCCCACCAGGCCCAGAACTCGAAGGCACCGATGCCGGCTTCCTTGACCAGCGCCAGCGCATCGTCCACCGCGAGGTCGGCCAGGACGGCGTCAATACAAACGGAAAGCTTCATGATCTGCGTATGCTCTGGGCCCTATTTCGACGAGAACGAGAAAATCGTGGTGGACGCGTAGGTATCGCCGGGCTGCAGAATCGTGGAAGGGAAGGCGGGCTGATTCGGACTGTCCGGATAGTGTTGGGTCTCCAGGCAAAAACCGCCGCGGTGCACATAGGCCCGGCCCGATTTTCCCCGCAACCGGCCATCCAGGAAGTTGCCGCAATAAAACTGGATGCCGGGTTCGGTCGTGTGGATCTCCATCACCCGTCCGCTTTGCGGTTCGTGGACCCGGGCCGCCAGCGTAAGGCTGCCCGGCTCACCCGCCTTGTCCAGGACAAAGTTGTGGTCGTAGCCGAGCCCGTAGGTGAGTTGCTGATGTTCCTGCTTGATGTCTCGGCCGATCGGCTTCGACGTGGTGAAATCGAACGGCGTCCCGGCGACCTCGGCCAGCTCGCCGGTCGGGATCAGCCCTGCGTCGACCGGTGTGAAGTGTTTGGCATTCACCAGCAACTCGTGATCCAAGATCGTTCCACGGCCTTCACCCTTCAGGTTGAAGTAGGTGTGCTGCGTCAAGTTGACCGGCGTTGCCTGATCGGTTGTGGCGTGATATTCGACGGCCAGGCGGTTGTCGTCCGTCAGACGGTAGGTGATCTTCACCTGGAGGTTTCCCGGGTACCCTTCTTCTTGGTCCTTGGCCAGATAGCTGAGAGCAATTGCCTGCCAGCCGTCGCCTTCCATTGGCTCGGCATCCCAGACGACTTTGTCGAAGCCGATGACGCCGCCATGCAGGTGGTTGGGGCCGTTGTTCACCGCCAGCGTGTAGGTCTGGTCACCGATCGAAAACCGACCCTTGGCAATCCGGTTGCCGTACCGGCCGACGATGGCCCCAAAATACGGCTTGTCGACCGCGTTCATATAATCCTCGAGGCGATCATAGCCGAGCGCCACGTCAGCCAGTTTGCCGTCGCGGTCCGGGACCACGATCGACGTGATGATCGCGCCATAGTTTGTCACCTTGACGGTCATGCCCGCAGCATTCGTCAATGTGTAAAGGCGGATGCTGTCGAAGTCGTCCGACGGAACTTCGGCCGCCAGCGGGGCGTTCAGGAACACGGTCAGGATTCCCCAGACCGTCAGCAGGGTGATGCGTCGCGAGCTCTTCATCGTGTTTCTCCAGAAGCAATTCAGGGTGTCGTTTCCAAGATCGAGAAATCGGCAAAGCAGGCGTAGATCAGCACGACAATGACGACTAGAACCAGCCCGGCCGGTTGAGCAAGACTCCATGGCGTCATATCGACCGCCTTGACGTCGCGCTGCGTGAACTCGGTCTCGCGCGGCCTCAGTTCGCCGATGATCAACATCAATACCACCAGCCAGGCGAATACCAGGCCGAGAAAGTGATACTCGTGAAGGGACGCCACAATGGTATCAAAGGGTGGTACGAAGTAGCCGACGGCGATGATGGTGAAACCGGCGAGCAAGCCGATCTTGGCCGCCACGGCGGGGACGCGCCGCGTGACCATTCCCACCAGGACCACGGCGAAGATCGGGATGAAGTACATCCCGTTCATTTTCTGCAGGTAGCCAAAGATGCTGGTCGTGTTCGCCAGGAGCGGTGCGATACCCATCGCCACGACGGCGACGGTCCACCCGAAGACTTTTCCCGAACGGACGACCTGCGTCTCGTTCGCCTTCGGATTGACCACGTTCTTATAGAGCCCCAGGCTGAACAGCGTGCACGCGCTGTTCAGAGCCGAGTTGAAGCTGGACAGAATGGCGCCGATCATCGCCGCCGCGAAGAAGCCGGTGAAGGCCGGCGGCAGGACACGATTCACCAACAGACCGTATGCCTGGTCCGCCTTGATCTCTTCGCCCGCAAACATGCTGTAGGCGATCATGCCGGGAAGCACCAGGTAAAGTGGTCCCAGCAACTTGAAGGCCCCGGTCAACAGGACTCCCTTTTGACCCTCGGCCAGGCTGCTGGCGCCGAAGGTGCGCTGGATAATCTGTTGGTTCGTCGTCCAATAGAAGAGATTGAGCAGAAAGATTCCGGAGAAGATCGTTCCAAACGGGACCGACGAACCCGGGCCGCCGATCGAATTGAATCGATCCCGTTGTTGCGTGGCCAGCAGCCTGGCTCCAGCCGTCACGCCCCCGTCTCCTCCCAGGTGAGACAGGGCAAAGCCGGTAATCAGGAATCCGCCAACCAGGAGTCCCACGCCGTTCAGCGTGTCCGAGACCGCCACCGTGCGGAGCCCGCCAAACAAGGCGTAGATCGAGCCGACGATCCCCACGGCCCAGACGATCAGCCAGAGCGCCGCGGTCTGGGGCTCCATGCCCAGGCGGTCCGGCAGCGATCCCAGCATCGCGGGAACGTCCAGAATGCCGATCATCCCGGTGGCACCCGTGTAGAGGATGATCGGTAGCAAGATGCCCACGTAGGCCAACAGGAAGATCAGATTGGTGATTACCTGAGTCTGATGGTCGAAGCGAATCTCGAGATACTGGGGAACGGTCGCGACGCCGCTCTTGAGGAAACGGGGCAGGAAAAACCAGGCCATGAAGACCAGGGCGACCACCGCCACGACTTCCCAGACCATTACGCACAAGCCGTCGGTGAACGCCGCCCCGTTAAGCCCGACCATCTGTTCGGTCGACAGGTTGGTCAGCAGCAGGGAGCCGGCAATCAGTGGAAATGTCAGCGACCGCCCCGCCAGGAAGTAACCTTGGCTGCTGTCATGGTCGTCACGCCGCGTGATCCACCATGTCAGAACGCCGACCAGGGCGGTGAAGAACAGAAATGAAGTAACCGTAAGAATCATCGGTGAAGCAACACCCCTTCTGGACTCGAATCGTTCTGCAGCCGTCGCCGGCACGCCCCGCGGGTCTCCAAACTGTTCGGCGGGTCTCCAAGTTGCTCGGCGCGGGTCTCCAAATTGCTTGGCGCGGGTCTCCAAGTTGCTCGGCGCGGGTCTCCGACCCCGCCGAAACGGTTGACCGAAGGTCTCCAATTCCCTTCGCGTTAGCGTTCTACACGGTGAGCCGCGCTTCCGATGATCCCAGATTCAGATCCTACGCCATGACATGCACCCCCGGCCGCGCACATTTCACGAGCGGCCAGCGAGAGCGAACCAGATTCTGGTCCGTTCCCTTTTCGGCTGTGGCCCTGCCACGCAGCACGCGGATCACTCATGAACGAACAACGATTCAGTGCATGTTGCAATCCCGCGATCGTTTGCGGTGAGCCAGGCCACCGCACCGCAGTTGATATCTGTTTGACGCGTAACGCTAAAGCGTCGGGTCGAGGATCACCTTCATCGCGCCGGCTTCGCCCTGATACAATTTCGCAAACCATGCGGGGCCTTCCTCCAGCGATGCCTTGGCCGTAATCATCGGCTCGACCTGGATGGCCCCTTGTTCCAGCAACTCGATGCAAGCCGGATATTCGCCCCTGGATGCACAGCTGCCGAAGACGGACAGCTCTCGCGTGACGATTGCCTGCAGCGGCATTTCGACCGTCGGTGCCAGGTTGCCGACCAGCGTCAGCATGCCACCCTTGCGGGCACAGGCAACCGCCGTTTGGATTGTTGGCGTGGCGCCCACCACTTCGAGGACAACGTCTGCCCCTCGTCCGCCCGTCAACTCCTGGACGGCGGCCGGCACGTCGACTGCGTCTGCCTTGAGCGTGTGATTTGCACCCAGCGAGCGAGCCTTCTCCAGCCGGCTTTCATCGAGGTCGACGGCGATCACCGTCGAGCAGCCTGCCAGGCGAATCGCCTGGATCACGAGGAGGCCGATCATGCCGCTGCCGACGACCACTGCCGTGTCACCCAGGGTCACGGGCGTGCGGTTGGCCGCATGCACTGCGACGGAGACCGCTTCAATCATTGCGGCGTGTTCAAACGGTAAGGTCTTGGGCAGCCGATAACAGATATGTTGAGGTACCGCGACGAACTCCGCGAAGGCACCGTGCCGACGATACTCGCCACACGAAACACCCAGCACGCGACGGTTGTCACAGAGATTGATATCGCCCCGCCGGCAAAAATAGCAGTCGCCACAAGAGACCGTCGAATCGAACGTCACGTGGTCCCCGACCTCGAAGCCGGTCACGCTCGCACCAACCGCTGAGACCACGCCGGCCGCTTCGTGCCCCATCACCAGCGGCGGGATTCGACGTCCTGAACTGCCGTCGTAGCCATGAATATCGCTGCCGCAGATGCCGCATGCTCGAATTTGAACCAACAGATCATGGTCTGCGACTTCAGGTTCCGCGAAGTCCGTCACCGCCAATTGCTTATATTCCGAGAGCAACAGTGCCTTCATGAAGAGTGTCCTCGCAGTCATTCCACCGGCGTCATCGTATGTCGTCCCGACGAGCACGCAATTCGGCCGCCGGGCAGCACCCATGCTACTGCCCTCCGTCACCGTCGCCAATCAGAGTGACGGGATGAATCCGAGAATTGTTGCCCGACCCACGCCGCGCTGCCCACGCCGCACGAAGCGGTCGTTGAGGTGAACCGTGGCCGGCAGGTCAAATCGTCATGTTCCCCCTTGCTGGCATCTCGCCGCCTGCCATGGCAAGATCTAAGATGTGAGAATGCGATCAGGGGTGAAGACGACAAGCGTGCGTAGTACTCGCCGGGAGGCGCTCGAGGCTGCGACCTGGAGGCTGCAACCCGCCCCCCCTCATCACCAGCGCCCGGCGGGTGCCTGAAATGGGCAGGCACGAGCGATGGCGTCCGGTGGCGGGGATCGACAGTGGACATCGGGCGCGCCACTCCGGCGGGTGTTGCGACGGTTGAGGCATTCCTTGCCAACGAACGGATGGGTTCGGTACTAATGAGCAAACGGCAACGCACTCGTCGCGATTCAGCGTCGCCTGCCGCCACACGTCCGCCTGCCGCTGATCGTTCCCGCGACTCCACCCACCTGGTCCTGGTGGGAATGGCTTTGTTGGTCGGTATCCAGCCGATCAGTGACGCAGGCCTCTGGTGGGAAATGTCGCGGGGCAGGGCAGTGCTCCAAGGCGAAATGGCGCCCAGCCGCCACCTGTTGGCGCTTGATACGGGTGCCGAGGCAGATTGGTTGGGCGGCACCCTGCCGTTTACCCTCTACCAGTTCTTCGGCGCGACGGCCTTGATGGTTGCCCGGGTCCTGGCGGTCCTGGGATTTGTTTACGCGCTAAACTGGCGTGCCGGTCGTTCCAGCGGGAGTGCCCGCGCGCTGTTGCTGGCGGCCGCGTTGGCGGTCTGCAAAGCGGCATTCGACCCCGGCGCCAAACTTTTTGATCTCTGCCTGATCTGTCTGATCGGATGTTGGGGGCCGCGGATGGTGGAACCAGGTGCGGCGCGACATGGCGCCCTGTCGTTGGCGGTGATCTTTTGCGTGTTTGCCAATCTCTCGCCCCACGTGGTGGTCGGCGTGATCGTCTTGTTGCTGATACTTCTGGCGGGTTGGGAGACGCATTCCCGCCTCACGTTCCGCTTCGCTGCGGCGGCGATGTCGGCCGCGGTGATTGGCGGCTGTCTCACCCCGCGCGGCGTGTTCACCTGGTGGGACTCGCTGCGATTGACCTTCCCCTGGCTGGTGACCCAGTCCTGGGTCTTGCAGGAATCTCCCTGGAAGCCGCTGCACTTGACCTCCTGGGGGGCGGCCGAGTGGGTGTTTCTGTTGTGGAGCAGTCTCTTCCTGCTGGTCGCGATCCGTGACCGGTCACCGACGGCAGTCGCGACCTGGGCCGGTGTGCAGTTACTGGCGTGGCCCTGCGGTGCCAATCTCGCACTGGCAGGAGCCTGGTTGGCGTGTGCGACGGCATCCGCCATGCGCCGGCAGGGTTGCCGTGCCATCGAAGGGGGCGCGGACCGACCGGGACCAGCGAGCATGCATGCCGCGGGCGGCGCTGGCCAGCGGCGGGCGAAGTTCGACCCGCCAGCGGGTGGTGGTTCCGTACCGCAGCCGCCAGCCTCTCGATTCTGGCCGCGCCGAGGAGCGTCGGAGCGCAACCTGCGCTGGGCAGCCCATGGCTTGACGTTGCTGCTCATCCTGTTCGGTCTTGAACTCGGCAACCTGGGCTGGGGAATTGATGAGCAACTTGACGAACGAATCTGCCGGCTGGCGCTCGCCGAATTGGCGCCGAGCAACAACCCCGGCGGAACCGCGTTTTGCGATGATCTCCGCAGCGCGGGGATGCTGACTTGGATCGCGCCGGCCAACGTCAAGGCCCAGGACGTGCCCTCACGCGCCCTGTTGGGAAGCCGCTTGGCGGAACAGACCTTGATCCAGGGCGAGCTGCGGAGTCAACATCGGGCCAGCTACTGGCGTGATGACGGATCACGGGGAGGCTGGTGGCTGACGTTAACCGAGCGGGAGACGGAGTTGCTCTTGCTCTCCGCCCGGGACACTCGGCTGATCCGCGCCCTGGAGCCGACGATCTGGAAGCCGCTGGCCCTTGATTCGCACGTGCTGCCCTATGCCAGGGCGGGCGACGCGAGGTACGCCGAAACAATGATTCGGGTGCTTTGGCAGCGAGACTTCGTCGACGTCGGTGATTGGACCTACACGCCGCCGCAATCGACCGGAAGCCACTTCGACCGCGACTGGTGGGGCCTGCGTTCGAATGTCGATCATCCGGACCGTGCCCGGCAACAAGCGGCCGTGTTCCGAGCGATGCGCCTGCATCATGCGGCGCTGAAGGTGCTGGCACCGTCCATGCGGCGTTGGCCCGAATCCGGTTTACGTCACGAGTTTGCCCGCTGCCAGGCGGAGTTGGCTCATCTGGAAAAGCTGGTTGCCGGTGCGCCGAGCGTCTTTCGTCTACTCGCTTTGCAAGTCGGCGAGCACCCATCCGAACCGTCGCTACCGATCTTCGCTGGACTGCCGGTCGGAGAAATGCTGGACGACGCGAGGGGGCTCGGGCCCGTTGCTACCGCGTATGCCGAAGGGCACGTTGAGGGCGCACTGAACCGGCTGTCCGAGCCCGGCCCGCAACACGCTTACACCGCCGCGAATCTGCTCGTGGAACTCGGCCGGCCGGCCGCGGCGGCCGCTCGGCTGGACGACCTGATCCGCGGAGAAGCACCGGTCGGCGTCGTGCGGCTGGCCGAACACCTGCGAGACAAAATCGAGAAAGCGAACTGATGCGTTGGTTGCCAATGGTTTCTGTGCTGCTCTTCGCGGCCGCCGTACTCGTGTGGGGCGCCGCGTGGGGGCCCTGGTTCCTGTCCGAACCGCCGCGGCCGCTGATCGGCGTGGCGTCGCGCGCCGTGCAGGCCCGCAAGTGCGTTGACTGCCATGAGGAGGTCGTGGAGAAGTTTGCCGGTGCACCGCACCAGGTGACGTTGCGACCAGGAGCGGATCCGGCGGTTGCGGAACGGTTTGCCGGACGCACGGTCGCCTTCGGAGACGAAACCTATCGCTTCGACCTGGATCGCGGGACGCTCCAGTTTACCGCCGTCGAGTCCGGGCAAACTGCGACCATTGACTGGGTCTTTGGATCAGGCAACCATGCCCTGACGCCGGTTATACTGACCCACGAACCGTGGGGTGGGACTGCCATGATCGAGGCGATGGCAACCTGGTATGCCGACGATCAGCTCGACCTCACACCTGGAACCGAAGACACCGGAGCCCAGATGGGCGAGTTGGGCAGGTACCACGACTTTGCGGATACGGTCGGCTGCTTCGAATGCCATAGCTCTTATTTACCGATCGGCGAGGATCGAATCGATGTTGATCGAATGCACCCTGGCGTGTCGTGTGCGCGCTGCCACCTGGGCGCCGCGGAGCACGCCGAAACCGACGGCGAGCAGCCGACCCAAGTCGCCTGGAGCGAGCTGTCCGCGCTGGCCTCGATCAGCCGTTGTGGCGAGTGTCATCGGCGGGCGGACGAGTTTACTGCCGACGAACTGGTCCCCGAGAACCAACTGCTGATTCGCTTCGCTCCGGTTTCGATGTCGCAAAGTGCCTGCTTTCAGGTCACGATGGCGGGCCCGGATGGCAGGGAAGGCCGGCGTCTGGATTGTTTGACGTGTCATGATCCGCATCAAGTCACCAATCGTGACCCCCAGTTCTACGTGACCCAGTGTCTCGCCTGCCATCACGGCCAGCAGGGCGCGGCACCCGACTGCGGCGCGGAGCCGATGACGTCCCAATGCCTGGATTGCCACATGCCGAAAGTCCCGGTCAGCGACCGATTGCGGTTTACCGATCACTGGATTCGGGTCCGCACACCGCAGAACGGAGACTAACGGCTGATTGGGTGGTAAGCCAGGCTGCCGGGTTCGAACAGGATTGCCGGTCGACAAACGTTGCCTGGACCTTATCATGGAGGGGTTGCCGCGACATCGTCGTCGAGTCATTCCATTCTTGAAGGGAGCCAGGCATTTCGTTGCTGAATCGACAAGATGATCGGGTGCCGGCGGCTGGGACATGCGGACCCGGTGCACGGGGCGCCGTGGCGGTCTCCATGTCGCTGTTCGTCGTGCTGGGGCTGGTTGCGCTGGGGCCGGGCTGCAAACCGGCGGCGGATGACACTGGTGGTTCGGCCGGGAATTCAACCGCCGAGACCGGAGCTGCGGACGATGCGGTGGACGCCGCGCTTGCCGCCGCCGCGTTGCCGCTGGAAAAGCAAAAGGACATTTGGGACGTCGAACATCTGACCTTCGAGTTGGAAACGCGTTTCGGCAAACCGTTCGTCAAGGCGTTGCAAGCCTCCGATGCGGATGACTTGGAGACCTACCTGGCCGACGATTTTGAAGCCGTCCTGCGGGAATCGGCCGAGCCCCACCTGTTCGTGCATGGGCCGGTGACCGAACTTCTGTTGCGGGCCACCGACGGCACGACACGGGAAGTAGAACGCACCGAGTTCATTTCCTGGTTGATTGAAAAGGCATCGGCGATCGACCAGATCGAGCGGTCCCGATTGCGGGTTCTGAAGCTGCGGAGCACGGAGGATGATCCACAGCTCTGGCAGGCCCATCTGTTGATTTCGGTGTACGGAAATGATGCGCCGAGTCACACGATGATCGACTCGGAACATCAAGTCGTCTTTCGGATCCAGGACGACGATCATATTGAGGGCCAGCCGATTCTGAAGAGCTGGCAGGTGTTGAGCTATAGCCGTCGGCGGAGCCAGCAGCCATTGATGGAAGAGGTCACGGCGGAAGCCGGCCTGGCGCGGCTCCCGTTGCCGGACAACTGGGAACTCGATCACACGACGGTTCAGCAATACTGGTCACAGATGGCCGTCGAGGACTTCGACCGCGACGGCTACCTGGACATTGCGGTCGGGACGTATCTGGGGCGCCCCCTTTTACTGCGGTCGGATCGTGGTGAGCGTTTTCAAGATGTTGCGGCCCAGATGGGAATCCGCGGCTGGCCGCTCGACAACAACCGCTTGCTGGACCTGGCGACATGGATTGATTTCGACAACGACGGTTTCGCGGACCTCGTCATGGGGGACCGGCTGTACCACAATGTCGACGGCCAGCGGTTTGAGGATGTGACGGCGGAGTCCGGCTTGTCGTTCTCGCATAACCCCATGGGCGGTCTGGTGGTCGATTATGACTGTGACGGACTGTTGGATCTCTACGTTCTTTACCAGGACCCGGTTGAGCTTCCGCCCGAGGACGAACCGCAACCATGGGTTGGCGACACGATGTCCGGCGCGGAGAACCAGTTGTGGAAGAACGTCGGCGGTGGCCGCTTTCGCAATGTGACCGCAACCAGCGGCGCGGGCGGCGGGCGGCGCAAGTCCTTCGCGGCGACGTGGCATTTTTATGACGAGGACCATTTCCCCGATCTCTACATCGCCAACGATTTCGGCAACAATGTCCACCTCCGCAACTGCGGAGACGGCACCTTTGAGGATGTCTCGGCGGAAACGGGGATGACCGACTTTGCGACCAGCATGGGCGTGGCCTCGGGCGACTTCGACAACGACGGTTCCGCCGAGTTTTACGTCGCCAATATGTATTCAAAGATGGGCCGCCGGATCATCGATCACTTGAGCGAGGAAGACTATCCGGCGGGGATCTACGATCAGATCCGTGGAAGTTGCGCTGGGAACCGCCTGTACCGAAAAGGCGAAGACAATCGATTTCAGGACATCAGTGTGGCGTCGCGGGTCAACGGTGTGGGCTGGGCCTATGCACCGGCGATCGTCGATCTGGACGGTGATGGCTGGTTGGACACGTATGCCACCACGGGATTCATGAGCTTCCGCCGTGACAAGCCGGATGGCTGAACGTGTTTCTGGCGGGCTGTCGTGTCACAGCCCTTGGATCGCGGTTGTGTGCATCCCGTCTTGGGAGAAGTTGACGAGCAGGCTGGTGAATTCTGGATCGGCAACCCGTTCCTGATGCCTCGCGAAGGAGCAAATCTGAGCGCCTACGAGCGGAATCGGTTGTACCTCAATCTCAACGGAACGGATTTCGTAGACGCGTCGTTCGCTTCGGGCGCAGATATCGACGCCGACTCGCGTTCGGTGGTGGCCGGTGATTTCAATGCCGATGGGGCACCGGACCTGCTTGTGGGGTCCGTTGGCGGCGGGCCGCTGCGATTGTTCCTCAACCGGATGCCGCAAGGGAACCGCGTACGGCTTGATCTTCGCGGCAGCGACAGCAACCGGATGGCGATCGGCACTCGCGTGGTGGCCACGGTCGACGGCCGGCAAATCGTCCGCGACCTGTTTCCCGCCAACGGTTGCATGGGGGCCGGTCCTGTGCAGTTGTCCCTGGGCGTCGGCTCGGCAGAAAAGATCGACCGGCTGCAGGTTCGCTGGCCCACCGGCAACGTCCAGGAACTCACGGACGTCCCGGCGACCGGCAGGTTGGAGATTCGCGAAGAGGAGCAGTCCCTGCCAGCGCCCCTGTAGAGACCAGCGCCCCTGTAGAGACCGGTCTCCGGCGGTCGCGGCATTCACGCGGACGGTCCCGGTCGTGATGCCGGCAAGGCGCGGCTATTCCGGAAGGTTGATGGGCCGATTGTCCCGATAGCGGAGAAACTCCTCGATCCGCTGCTGGCGAAGTTTCCCATCCGGGCTAATGAGGAGCTCTGCCGGCCAGGTCGCCGCGGGATCCTGGGACGCATACCAGGCGTCGAGCACCTGTTTGCTGGCTGCCGCTCGGTCGGACTTGGCGCCGATACAGTCGTAGGCAACGTCTTCAAAGCCCGGATAGGTCCTGAGTGATTGGTGGGCTACGAAACGGACGGCGGCGTACGGATCTTTCAGAAGCATTGCCAGGAACGGCACTTGCCAATTCGTTCCGGAGGCCTCCTGGGCCGGCTGCCAACCCATGTGCCAGGCCATCATGGCCCGATGGACGGCATCTCCCGTGATGGCGTAGAGCAACGTGGCGGACGTCTCCTTAGCGACCGGGCCGACCTGCAACGGGGGCTGCCCGTACCACTCCGTCAGCTTGTCCGCCGTCCATTCGAGCGTGCGGTCGAGGTGGCAGAGGTTGCAGGCGTTGGGCCGATCGTATTCCGATGTCATGGTTGCCGACGGGCTGTCGACACGGTGACTGCGAATCGATTTCAAGAGGGCGAAAGACGTGTGCGGCATATGGCAGTTGTAGCATTTTGAGCCCTCGGAATCGGCCGCATGATGGGTGTGTTCCACCAGCGATTCGCGCAATGACTCGTGGCACTGCAGGCATGCTTCGTTGCCGTCCATCTGCGCTGCCAACTGGTCGTTGGTCTGCTGGTAATCGTGCAGCGAGTGGCACGACAGGCACGACAGTTGGCCGTCCGTGTAGCATTTCGAGTCGCGCATGGCGGTGAATTCGCGACCGCCGAGCCGCGACGTCCCGTCCTGCCAGTGGCCGACTTGGAGATCCGGGCGCGACTGTACGTACTCGCCGAAGAACTCGTGGACCTTTCGCGTTGCGAACAGATCGTCACCCGCTCGGTAGGTAAAGCCATCCTCGAGAAACTCCTCGCTCTCGAAGGCAAAGAAACTGTGGCACTGTCCGCAAACCTGGGAAGACCGTTCGTGGGAAAGCCGCGCCGGATTGACGATCGTCGTGTCCGGCTCGCTGCGGGCGACGGTCGGCGCGGCCGCCTGGTCCCGCTGAAACGCGACATGCTCGCGGCCCGGTCCATGGCAGGCCTCGCAGGCAATCCCCAATTCGGCAACCTGGCTGACATACGCTTTCTGGTCATAGTCCGGACCCGGCTGCCCATGGACGGTATGGCACTGGATACAGTTGTCATTCCAGAGCGCCAACTGCGAAGGTTGGTCCGGCGGGGCAACAAATGCGGCGTCGCTGGTCAACCACCGTTCGGCGCCAATGTGATAGATCCAGGGAAACCGAACGAGTTCGTTGCCTCGCCCGTTGTTGACCCAATACGCCTGGTAGTGATGTGAGCCGGTCGACATGACAATGCGCCGCCGGACAATATGCTGGGCTCGCTCCCCCTCATACACGGCACCCCGTTGCTGCATCATGAATTCCCAATGTGGATCGACCATTTCCACCCAGAACTCATCGCCCTCGCGCCAGAATCGATACGGCAGTCCACCGGTTGGCAGAATGACTTCGTCCGACGGGGCAGCCATTGTTTCCGGCGTCACAATCTGGGTCATCCGGCGGTGGTAGCTCTGGTGCCAACTGGCATGCTGTTCGGCATGGCATTCAAGGCAAGCACGCGATGAGACGAATTCGTCATCCGTCACCTGCGGCGGCAGCGCCACCGGCAACGTCGGCTCGGGCGGTGCGCCAGCCGAACCGCTGGGGTCGTCGGTTGCGGTCATGGGGTCAGGCCCGTCGTCCGGCTGAACCAGCCAGGCAGCGACCGTGGCCAGGCCGAGCATGATTCCGATCGCCGCCAGCAGCCGCCGGATGCCACGATCTCGAATGACAGCCAACAGGGCGGCGGAAAGGCAGGCGAGGGCCAGCAAGGGGATCCACAACGGCATACGTGATCACTCGCGGGAGAGGGTCGGGCGAGTCGCGGCCCGGAGAAATGAAGAGAGACGACCGGTGTGCGCCGATTCTGACATGGTGTTGGGGCCTCCGCAACCTTGAGGCCGATCGGTGCGGCAATGTTGCCGGCGGTCGTTGGCACCACGAATCGGTGGGTAACGAGCAAGGCCCAGAGCGTCTTGATCGGGGCGGCCAACGGCCAGCGCGATCCGTGCGCCACGTTGGAGCAGCGGTCGAGCCGGACGGCCTGAGGAACCATTCACGACACTTCGGGTGGCAGCCCGTCTGCGCTGCGCTCGTGTAAGCGAAAAGCCCCTCTAGGTGGTGGGTTTTGCCGCGATTCCCTGGCAAGTCTGGCCAGTCGTGCCCCTTGGAACGCCGTCGGATACGGTGCGGCCGGGCGGCGTCCGGCAATGAAATTTGGGGTTAACGGCCTTTTTTGGGCTCCGGTGAATTTGCCTCATCGGGCGATTCCCGTTATATTCAGAAATCTCGCACTTCTCGGGATTTTCCCCGGAACTTCTTCCATCATTCTTTGTATCGAGGTATTTCGAAATGCAAGCAAGACGTCAAGGATTCACACTCGTCGAACTGCTGGTGGTGATCGCCATCATCGGCATCCTGGTAGCCTTGTTGCTGCCAGCAGTTCAAGCTGCCCGCGAGGCAGCCAGGCGGATGTCGTGCGGCAACAATCTCAAGCAGATTGGGTTGGCACTGCACAACTATCATGACACGTACAAGAGTTTTCCTCCGGCACGCGTTCGTTGTGCGCCGGGGAGGACCACCAACTGTTGGACGACGTCCAACATCAGTTGGGAAGCCCGGATCCTGCCGTTTATGGAGCAGCAACCGCTCCATGACCAGATTGACTACCACCGCTATCCTGGCTGGTCCGGCGTCAACACGCAGGTCATGAACAAGGTCGTTCCCTCGTATCTGTGCCCCTCCGATCCCGGTAAGGGACGCTTTACCTGGGAAGACGCCAACGGCAACAAGCGTGTCGGCGGCTTGCCGAACCGCGATTCCGCACCGACGAACTATGTTGGATGCATTGGCCCCGACAAGCTGCTCCGCACCCGCTCCGGCGAGTCCAAAGGGATCTTTGTCGAAGCCCGCTATCGTAACGCCAATGACCGCGGTGAAACGATGACATTGGCCGATGTGCTCGACGGCACCTCAAACACGGTTGTCGTTTCCGAGTGTATCATCAGCTTCCCTTACCGAGCGGTGAACGCGAGCGGAACAAACAGCTTCACGGGAATCGACAACACGGCGGATTCCGTCTTCATTAATGCCAACGGTTGCGGCATCGGTGGCACGACCACCAACAGCCGCCGGCAGCGGGGTTACTCGTGGTTCCGGGGCGAGCATCCGTCGTCGGATCATTTTTCGACGTTGATGACGCCCAACTCGAGGTGGACTGACTGTGGTAACAACACCGATCGGGCTATGTTCACGGCCCGTAGTGTTCATCCGGGTGGGGTCCAAGCGACCATGGGCGACGGATCGGTGACTTTTGTCGCCGACACGATCGATTTCCGAGTCTGGCGATGGACAGGCGGCCGTGCGGACGGCGAAGCGGTCAGCCTTCCCTAGACAGGGCACGCCCGCTCTGGCATTTCTTTGCATGATGAATTCGGCCGGCGCGACGATTCGCACCGGCCGAATTCTGTTTTAACGAGGAGACAAGCGATGAAGAAGACGATTGGAAGCGCGCTCGTTGCGCTCAGCCTCAGTGTGGTCGCCCTTGCCGGTGTGTCGTTGACCGGATGCAGTTCGAACACCGGCGTGGTTCCGGACGCGCCGGGAGCGGAGGAACCGGAAGAAGAACTCAGCGAAGAAGAAGTGGCCGCCGAGAACGCGATCGGTCTTGAGGAAGAGTAGCTAGAGCCGGCAAGAGGCGGGTCGGTCAGCGCTGGCGGGTCGGTTAGCGCTGGCGGGCCGGTTAGCGCTGTTGTGCAAAGGTGCTAGTGCTGCATTGCGCGCGTCATTGAGGTTTGTCGCGGGGTGGCTTTATTGTGCGCGGGGTAACTTTGCCGTGCGCGGGTTGGCTTTGCTGTGTGCGGATCGACCTTGCTATGCGCGGGTCCCTCGGTGCTCGGCGCGGGTCAACCTTGCTATGCGCGGGTCCCTCGGTGCTCGGCGCGGGTCTCCGACCCCGCCGAAACCGTCGACCGAAGGTCTCCCTCCCGCACTTGTGAGCACACATCATGTCTGACGGATCGAGTTGGGGGAGACCTTCGGTCAGCGACCGTGCGGGGTCAGAGACCCGCGCACAGCACCCGGCAACCGCGCACAGCACCCAGCAACCGCGCACAGCATGCAGCAACCCGCGCACAGCACCCAGCAACGGTGCACAGCACCCACCAACCGCGCTGACCACCCAGCGATCCGGGCCTCGCGCACAGAAACGCGTGACTAGCACTCAGAACCGCGTGGCGCGCCTTTAGAACCGCGCGATGCGCACTCGGGCTCGCACCGCACTTGCAGGCCACCGCCTGCCACGTTCTAACCCGCACCGGCCATACTGCCACGGGTTGACCGTCAATAAAGGCGCTGACCGCGCGTACCCGCCCGGATCATGCGCGCGTGTCGTACCCCAACGCCCCGAACGGCCTTGGGGCGATCACGACCACTCGAAGGTGTTGTCCTGGTGTTGTCACAGTCGAGTCATCTCGACCGACCGCACGTACTTGTGGCACTCGACGCACTTCAGCGTCATTTGCACATAGGCCAGCGTGGCCCCATCCAGGTTCTTTTTCTTCGCGCTGTCGGTTAACGTTTGTGACGTTTTGCGAAATGCCAGGCTCAGCCGAGCGTACTCGGGGGTCTGTAGCACTTGCCAGTCCGAATCGAGGCTGAGCAACGTCAATTGTTGGCTGTCCTTGGCGATCAAGTCGAAATCTTCGGTGGCCAGGCCTTCGAGGACATTTTTCGAGTGCTCCAGCTTGGCACGCATGAAGGTGCTCACGTCATCGGCCCGCTCTTCGGCTGCTCGAGGACTTTGGGGCCAAAGCAGGCCGGTGGTTGCTACGGCGACGAACAGAATTGCAATGATTTTCTTCATTGTTCGATTCCTCCGAATAATCTGGGATGCCAAACATCAGGTGTCCGCCATCAACGTACTTTACAACGAAGGAGGACGCCGCCGACCTTATTCGTCTTGTATAGCAATTGAAGTGCCACCATGCCAGAATTCTGTGATTTCGCCGAAGGGTCGTTTCACTGCCGATTCCTGTGCCCGTCGTGGTCTTAGCTCCTGGGGCAGCGCGCGGTTCGGCCGGCGAGTGCGAGGGGCAACGGGCGGAATGGCACAAGGCGTGCAGCAGAGATACGGCGTGCAACAGAGATTCGCTGCATGCCGCCACGACAATGGTTGACGGTGTCCTGGTTGGATTGTCAGTCCGACCGAAATCCAGGATCAAAGACAATGCGACGAAAGGCCCCTCAGGTGCGAGAACACATGACGCACCTGCCCGTTGAGATTGACCGCTGCCAGACGGTGGCCGAAGCGCAGAGATTGATGGAAACGCATGAGATCCACCACCTGCCGATCATGACTGGCCTGCGGCTGCGGGGCATCGTGTCACAAGGAGATATCCTGGCCGCGCGCATCCGGCACGGTGCTGCGCTGGACGAATTGCCGGCCGAGTCGGTCGGGTCGACCGACGTGCTGACGGTGAGCCCGGTGACACCCGTCGACCAGGTTGCCGCGAGCATGTTGGCGCGACGTGTCGGGAGTGCCGTCGTCGTTGACGGGGGCTACGTCGTGGGGATTTTTACTGCCGTGGACGCCCTCCGTACGCTTTCCAACCTGTTCGCCAAGAAATAGGGCGGGCGGCGGGTTCAACCTTTTCCCCGCCGGCCGACCTGCGATCTAGGCGTCCGTTTGCTGTGCGAGTGCCAGGCCGGATCATTTATCAACCGTTGGGCGTTCGCCCCGGTGCCGTTGATCGCAGGGCAAACCGGACGCGAGCGCGAACCGGCGGAGGTGGGCGGCACTTTGCGCAAATTCACCGCCAACGACTGTGACAACACAATGTTGATTGAATGGCTGTTCTTTCCCACATCATCCCGGGTTCGCCCGCGATGGATCCCAGGCCATGGCTCGCTAGAGAATCTTCTCGAAAATTCGCCGCATGTCTTCCTCATCCGTTCCACCCGGATTCGCCAGCCCATCGCCGTTCAGCGCCGCTTTTTGGTAGGCGCGGAACGCGTCCCCATCGCGGCCCTGGCTTTCGTACATCCGACCGATCAATCGGTAGCCGCTGGGTACGGGAATCCCATGCCGATGCGCCAAGTCGACGTGGGACTCGGCTGCTTCAGGAAGTCCTTCATCGAGGCATCGGTGTGCGAGAAGACCGTGTGCTTTCCCGACGAAGTTATCGGCGTGCAGGGCGACCAGCAGTTCTCCCACAGAGGGTGCCGCTGGTTGATTGCCGGTGAACTGCATCACGGGTTCGGCAGGGTCGATTTCCGCCGAGTGACGGATCGCCAATTCCAGTTCGGCGCCCGCTTCGCGCAGTCGTTCTTCAGGCAGTTGCGGCAGCAGACGCGGCCGCGATTCCTCGCTTGGCACGAACGCCAGACGGACCTCATTGGCTGCAGCCGAGGGCCCAGGTGCCGCAATGCGGGCGGCCCGCTCGCGCTGCAACAATCCCAAGAAGTAGTGAACCACCGCATTCTCCGGGGCGACGGTAACCGCCTCTTCGAGCGCTACGGCGGCACCGTCGAGCTCGCCCAGGTACAAGTGGGCGGCGCCTTGGCTGACAAGCTTCCATCCTTGGCCTGCGCCCTGCGTGTCGATCTCTCCCCAGTGGCGCAGCGCGTCTCGCAACCGGCCGGATTCGTGCGCCGCCAGTGCCGATCGAAGCGATTCAATGATGGGGTGGCTGAGCCGAATTGGCCGCGCGATGCAATCGACATCGCTGGGTAGCGGGCCCGGTACAGGGGACTGATCCTGGTCGACGTCGGCACCGAATGACAGCGAGCAATAGAGGCCGAGCAGCGTTGCCAGTACGAAAAGTACGATCGGATGCCCGGCGGCACGTTCCTTGTGCGTGGTGAACATGATTCACCTCCTTTCCCCTGCATGATGAGCGTCATGGATTCAGGGAGAGGCATCGCCTGGCCGGCCTGGGTGAAGTTGCTCTTCCATTCCTGATCATCGGCATTCGAGCCCGGTGTTAATTGGTCAATCGGTCGGAAAACCGGTACCGTCCGCACGAACGTCGCGGCACTCGGAACTGACCGCCGAGCGCGCCAATCCGCACATCGGCGCGCTCCACAGACTTCCGCATCGAGTGCCGGCAGCGCAGGCCGCGAGTTGTTACCGATCCGCCGTCGCGGGGCACGCATATGCTTTGCGGCGAGTTCAGGCAGGGTGCGATTGTGAGTCAGGGCCGTGCAGTCGGATTGCGGGGACGATTGGCCTGTTGTACTGCCCGCCAACGGGCGAACTGTTCGAGGTAGGACCAGGCGAAGCCGGGCCGCTTGCGATATTGCAGGTCGCGATTGGCAAGCTGTTCGGCAACGAAGTCGTCCACATGCTGTTGGACTCGGAACGGGTCGGCGGTCCGCTGCTGCCAGTCCGTTAAGGCTTGGATCAGCCGCCTTTTCTCGGCGGCATACGTCGGGTCATCCGCCAGGTTCTGCCACTCTCCCGGATCCTGTTCCAGGTCGTACAACTCGTACCGCGGCGGCAGTGACCAGCGCTGAAACGCCTCGCGAACGCGCGCGGGGGCCGCCGCCTGCTCTGTTGCGGTGGCACCGGAGACGACATAGTGCGGGTGCTGCTCGTCCAGGTAGGTTCCGGCATCCAGGTTCGGCGTGCCGGGACGGGGGCTGGAAATCAGTTTGAATCGATCGCCGCGCACGGCATGCTGAACAAAGCAGGCACGGGGGAACGAGCCCGTCGTGAAGCCGAAGTTGTAGGTTCGCCATTTGGGCGCTACCGTGTTGCCGAAGAGCGGTTGCAGGCCGCGGCCCGGTAGAGACGAAGGGACCGGCAGGTCGGCGGCGGCCAAGACTGTCGGCAGGATATCGATTGTCGATACCAGTTCCCGCCGCACCGTTCCAGCCCGCGTTTGCCCGGGCCAGCGAACGATCAGTGGAATGCGAAGTCCTCCTTCGTAGACCGTGCCTTTGCCGCGGGGAAACTGAGCGCCGTGGTCGCCCAGGTAGACGACCATCGTGTCATCGGCATGACCGCTCCGGGCGAGCGTGTCGAGCAGTCGACCTACGCCCTCGTCGAGGCGGGCCAGGCAGTTGTAATAGTTGGCGACCTGGCCACGAATCCGCGGCGAGTCGACTCCCATCCAGTGCATCGGTTGCACATCGGATGCCGACAGCGGCGCGGAGGGGCGGCCGTTGACTTGACGGAGAAACGGCAGGTGAGCGTCCGGGAAGTTGACGGAGAGAAAGAAAGGTCGGTCCCGGCAGTCGGCCAGAAATTCGGCCGCCGCAGCAGCATACGCGTCGATTGATTGCTGCCGGTTGAAATTGGCGCCCTTAATCGCCCGGAAGTCGAAAGGAAAGTCACTTTCCGGGTTCACATGAAGTTTGCCAATCAGGCCGGTCTGGTAGCCGGCCGCTCGCAACAGAGTCACGATGTTCGGCGGGGCAGGGCGGTACATGGCGAACTTGTGGGTCGCGAGCCCGACCTGGCCGTTCTGATGGGGAAAGAGGCCGGTGAGAAACACGGCCCGCGATGGCGAGCAGACCGAGTAGGGCACGAACGCGCGTTCGAATCGGACGCCCTCCTCCGCCAGCCGATCCAGGTGGGGTGTCTGCGCGTAGGGATCACCGTAGCAGCCCAGTTCGGGCCCGTTGTCTTCCGAGACGATCAGCAGGACATTTACGGGAGATGCAGCGGTCGCTGCGCCGCCCAGCAAGAGTGTCAGGGCGGCGGCAAGGTACATGGTCTTCATCGAGAAAAAATCCCTGAGTGACGAGTCATCAATAACTTGCCGAAGTTGCTGAACGTAGCGATCGATGGAGCTGGACGGTCGTCCTTTCGCCGTTCCGCAGGTCACACGATGCATGACATCATGCGGTCTAGCATCGTTCCTAAGCCTGTTATCAACAACCGCCCGGGCGTAGGTAACGCGGAATTCACAGAAGTTGATTCTGACTTCTTCCTTCGCTTGGGTCAGAAGCCCTGATTGGCGAAGATCGTGCGACCGCCATCAATGGGCATGCAGATACCGGTGGCAAACTGATTCTTGACTAATAAAACGACGGCCTGCGCGACGCTTTCCGGGCAGTCAGGATTCTTGGTCAGCGTGGCGGCAACCAGTTCCTGTCGACGCTCGTGATCGGCGTCGGGCGGGAACATGACGTTGCCCGGATGAATGCAGTTGGCCCGGACGCGTGGATTCCGCTGGGCAAACTCGACCGCCAGCATCCGTGTGAGTGTCGGGATGGCCCCTTTGGCAATGAAGTATGCAGGGTGGTTGAGATAAGGTCGCTCGACCGCCCAATCACCGATGGTGATGACCACGCCACCAGCGGGTTGGGTACACATGGCGAGTCCCGCACGTCGGGCGCAGAGCAGCGTGCCCAGGGTGTTGACGTTGAAGCTGCGAAGGACGTCCGCTGCAGTGAAGGATTCCAACGTTTGGGTGTCCCAGACCGAGGCCGCGGTAACCAGCACATCGATGTGCCGAAAACGTTCCAGGACGGCGGCGAACATTTGATCGACGTCCGCTTCCACTGAAACATCGGCCCGGTAGGCCTCGCAGTCCACGCCCTTCGCCCGGATTGCGGCCGCCGATGCCTGGGCCTCTTCCGCTGCCGAATGATAGTGAAGCGCGATGTCATAGCCGCGATCAGCCAGGTAGTCTGCCACCACGTTACCAACTCGCCGACGCCCGCTGCCGGTAATTACGGCGACCGGCCGAGTGGCGTCTGCCGAGGTTTCGCGAGGCGGCGGTGACGTGCCCGGTTGGCGGGGAGAGTTGACCATCTTCAGGTAGGTGTCATGTCCGGCAAGGACGATTGTTCAACGACCACCTGGGGCAGTTCGCATCATCGTCATCGGCTGGAACGCTGCTACGAACAGCGATGCGCCATGCAAGCAGCATTGCACACGCGGAATGAAGGGCCAGGCTGGGCACCCGTCGCGGCGCGCAATAAAAACGTCGCAGCGTGCCGGCAAGGCGACTGCTGCGACGCTTCGTATGTCTCAAGCGGAGGGCACGAGATTCGAACTCGCAACCCCTTGCGGGGCATCTGTATTCCAAACAGACCGCTAGCCATTCGCTTACCCTCCCAGGTTGGCCGTACGCCGTGAACGTGCATTCGCAGAGGCCGCTGCACGCCGGCGATCAATCTTCACGTCTTGCCGGGTCTCCGTATCAGGTCATTGTCGGCAGTTGCCGATTGCTTCTATTTTACTTGATGTCTTGTTCGGCTGCCTCCCGCCAAACGGCGTTCCTCACGAGGACCTGTTGTTCGCAGCCAGGTTCACGTTCGCCGTCAGGTTGGCTGGGGCCACGCTGTTAGCTGAGTAGTTTAGCGCCGCTGATCAGTTTGAGAAAGTCCTCATTCGATTTGAACCGACTGAGCTGTTTCGTCAACTGTTCCATGGCTTCGACGGAGTGCATCGACGTCAAGGTCCTCCGCAGCATGGTCACCGCATGCAAGGTGTCCGGATCGAGCAGCAGTTCTTCGCGCCGCGTTCCGGATTGCGAGATGTCCATCGCCGGCCAGACCCGTCGGTCGGCCAGTTTGCGGTCCAGGACCAGTTCCATGTTTCCCGTGCCCTTGAATTCCTGGAAAATCAGGTCATCCATGCGGCTGCCGGTATCGACGAGGGCCGTCCCGACGACGGTCAGGGAGCCGCCCTCTTCAAACGCCCTGGCGGTGGCGAACAACTTCTTGGGGATATCCATTGCCTTGATATCCACGCCACCGCTCATGGTTCGGCCCGTGTTCCCGACCCACTTGTTGAACGCCCGCGCCAACCGGGTAATCGAGTCCATCAAGAGGAAGACATCCTGGCCCATTTCGGCCAGCCGGCGACAGCGGTCGAGGACCAACTGTGACAACCGCACGTGACTCTCCACGTCCTGGTCGAGGCTGCTGGCGATCACCTCGCCTTTCACGTTGCGGACCATGTCCGTGACCTCTTCGGGCCGTTCGTCAATCAGCAGCACCATCAACTTGACGTCGGGGTGGTTCGTCGCGATCCCATTACTGATGTGTTGGAGCATGATGGTCTTGCCGGACCGCGGTGGCGCAACAATCAGGGCCCGCTGGCCTCGACCGAGGGGCGTCAGCAGATCCATCACTCGGGTCGTCAGCGGCTCCGGCCCGGTTTCCAGGCGATACCATTGCTCGGGGTTGATCGGTGTCAGCGACTCAAACGGCTTGACGTTGACAAAATCCTCGGGCAGCATCCCGTCGACATCCGCGATCTCCTTCAGACGAGGGCCTTGCTGCCGGCGGGCTTGCTGGACCATCCCGGTGATCATCACGCCTTGGCGGAGACGAAACTTTTCGATCATCGTCCCCGGCACAAATGCGTCCGAACGTTCCCGCGAATAATTGTTCGCGGCGCTGCGAAGAAAGCCGTAACCGTTAGGGTGCATCTCCAACAAGCCGGATCCCGGCTCGCACGGCGCATCAGACGAATCGTTTGCATCGTCCTCGTAGGGATGGGAGCGTCCGCGTCCGGCCTGCCCGCCCTGGCCACCTTGTCCTCCGCGTCTGCGTCGTCGCGGGCGGCCGTTGTTCGGTCCCCCGCCACCTTGGCCTCCGCCACCTTGCCTGCCGCTACCGCGTCGTTTCTTTCCCATCATCTCACCTAAGCAAACAACGAAAGCCCACTGGCGGAACGAGATCATTCCGCGAAAGGCGCCAAAAAATTAAGAGGTCAAGGCTGCCCGCCCGTTGTCTCACGGGCTGCCAATCGTGTACGAAGACCACGTCGTTTCTGAATTGGGCGCAGTCAAAACCAGGTGCGCGCGGCTCTTACAGTGCGGACAGCGGTCGTTTCGGGAAGCAAACCAAAAGCAGTGTGTGTTCAGAGTGCCTTGGCAATGCCCAGCCCCGCTACGTTGGATTCATTCCGAGTTGTATTGAAACTCGCGGACCGGTGTAAAGCGATGAACATTCCTATGGTCGCCCACTCCCATGTCACTTGGCACGAACAAGCACCGCGTTGGCGAGATCGTTAAGGCGTCTCTTGCCGAAACACGTGGCAACCTTGAGCTGCTCAAGGTGTGCTCAACTGACACGCTTGATGCCCCCCGAATCATTTTCAACGTGGTGGAAAATGGTTTCCGAGAAGGGGGGTGCCCTAAGACAATTCTGTATGCAGGGGCGAGCAAATCAACAGCCTGAAATTCCTCTCAGGCAGGAAACTATCGGAATCTTACTAATCTATTCGTCCCTGTCAAGCTGTTCCTGAATCGGAACCCGTGAAAATAACCCCTTCCGAGGACCGTAGTTCCCGACCCGGCAGGGTTATCACAGTGCTGACGATCGTGTTCAACGGGCACGAACTCAGTTGCCTCACCAGGTTGCCAGGCTTTCCTGTGTTATTCGTGCCGCCTGTGGCAATCAGGATAATCGGAAAAGTCGTCGGAATCCATTGGATTTGATACAAGCGGCAGAACCAGGCGTCCGATAACTGCTCCAACACGGTGGAATGAGATCGAACGTGGTCCACTGGATTTACATGTCGCAGGCAAGGTACTCAAACGGTGACACCATGCGTAGAGTCGCAATTGTTGCATTGATGGGATGTCTATTGAGCTGGGCCGCCGCGGCCTCCGCGCAGGAGCGAATTCCCTGGGTGGCGGACTGGCGGGAAGCTCGAGAAATCGCACAACAGCAGCATCGCCTGGTGTTGTTGCACTTCTATTCGGACAGTTGTCCCCCCTGCCGCAAGCTCGAGCGGGACGTCTTTCCCCGGCCGGAAGTCTCGCGTGCCCTGGCAACCGGATATGTTCCGGTCAAGATCAACGTTGAGCGTTTTCCGGAGCTTCGCGAACACTACAAGGTTGACGCCTATCCTGCGGACGTGATTGTCACCGCCGCCGGGATGGAAGTGGCGCGACAGATTCCCAGCCCGCCCGAATCGAACCAATACGTCGCCATGCTGGATGCCGCTCGCGCGAAAGCGGGCGTTGGCGGGCACATGCCGGCACGAAACGCCGGACAAGCCCCGGCCGCGCCCCCGACCACGGCTGCCACCGACAGCGGCTACGGTAACAGCGGCTACGGCAACAGCAGCTACGGCAAAAGCAGCTACGGCAACAGCGGCTATGGCGGTGAGACCGCCGCCACGTCGAGCAACCCGGGTTTTTCGAACCCGCGTTTCACGTCGCAAGCGGCTGCCCCGCCGCAGTCGAGCCAGATTACGAACGAGTATGCCAACGACGCCTTGGCGCAACCGGCGCCGTCCCAAGCGGCGGGTGTCGCCCCTCGCTATGGCAACATGTATTCCGGCTCCGGCCAGGGAACGGCTGCCACGGCGAACCCTTACGGTCAGGCATCGCAGGGAACTCCCGGCCAGCCGCAGGGCCAATCGGTGGCTGCGACCGGTCCTTACGGATCGCCGTCACAGCCCACCTACGGTGCGCCAGGTGCCAACGCCGGCCCAACGACGCCGGCCTCAGGCTACGGCGATCAATACTCGGGCAGTGCTGCCGGTCAGGCGAACCCGTTCCAGGGTTACCAAGGAGTCTCGCAGCAGGCCGCTGCCCAACCGCCAACCGAGACTCAATCCGCACCCGCGGCCCAGTTTGCCATGGACGGCTTTTGCCCGGTGACGCTCGTCGAACACAGCAAATGGCAGAAGGGTGACGCCCGCTGGGGTGCCGTGCACGAAGGCAAGACCTACCTCTTCGCCAGCCAACAGGGCCAGCAGCAATTCCTGGCGGCACCGGACCGGTTCGCGCCGATCCTGGCCGGGTTTGATCCGGTTCGTTACGCCGAGACGGGACAATTGGTGCAGGGGAAACGCGAGCACGGCGTGTTCTATGGCGATCGGATCTTCCTGTTCGCTGATGAAGTCGCCCTGGATCGATTCAGCAAGCATACGAACTTCTACATGGATCGAGTTCGGCAGGCTTCGGCAACTTCGCCCCAGCAACCGGCTCGCCGCTAAACCGCCTTCGCAGGCCCGCCGTCACGCCGCATCGAAACCCGACTCGCCGTCTGGTTTCGATGCGGCGTGCGGTGCATTCTTGGCGGGCCATGCCAGGCAACGCCGGCAGTCCGCGGTCCTGGACGGTTGATGAGCGGAAAACCATTCAGGGCACGTCGTTGGGGCGCAAGCACTTGTCGTGTACTTGCCGAAGACGGCGCCGGGTCTCTCAGCTGAAACGCGGTAGCGTTCGGTTGGTACCGCTTTCGATTGAACCGGGGCTAACGCCCAACGGCTGATGAATGATGCGGCCCCAACGCCCGATCAACGATCCAGGCGATCGCCTCATTGCGCGGGCGCCGAGGCATTCGGCGCGAATCCCATCGCAATGGCGATTCCCAGGCTAATCAGGGTGACGCCGATCACCGCATACGTTGCCCGAGCCGCTCCGCGGCCGCCCCGCCTTTCGACCCAGCGGATCTTGGCAAAGCGAAAGAAGAATTCGCGGTTGGTGGCACCGGCGACCAGGGCGACCAGGCCCAGAATCACCGCAGTGCTTCCCACAAAAAGCTGCTCGGGATTCACGCGGGCGACTCCCAGTCGAGCGTGCGGGCGACGGCCTTTTTCCAGCGAGCGTAATGCGCGGACTGTTGATCGTCCGCCAGTTGCGGTTGAAATTCGCGGTCAATGGCCCAATTGCGCGAGACGTCTCGCCGATCCTGCCAGAACCCGACCGCCAGGCCCGCCAGATAGGCCGCACCCAAGGCGGTCGTCTCCGCCACGACCGGTCGCCGGACGGTAACTCCCAGCAGGTCGGCCTGGAACTGCATCAGCGAGTTATTCACGGCGGCGCCGCCATCCACCTTCAACGCGCTCAGCTGGATGCCCGCATCCCCTTGCATGGCATCCAGCAGGTCACGCGTCTGGAACGCCATCGATTCGACCGCCGCCCGGGCCAGGTGACCGCCCGTCGTCCCCCGCGTCAAACCAAAAATGGTCCCCCGCGCATAAGGGTCCCAGTGCGGCGCACCCAAACCGACAAATGCCGGTACGACCACAACCCCATCCGAATCGGGCACGCTGGCCGCCAACGCTTCAATTTCGTGCGACTCCTGAATCAGGCCCAGCCCGTCACGCAGCCATTGAACCACGGCCCCCGCCACGAAAACGGAACCTTCCAGGCAGTAGGTGATTTCACCCCCGATGCCCCAGCCGATCGTGGTGAGCAGGTTGTTCGACGAACTGATGGCTTGCGTTCCCGTATTCATCAGCAGGAAACAGCCGGTCCCGTAGGTGTTCTTCGCACTGCCCGGCTCGAAGCAGGCCTGGCCGAACGTCGCCGCCTGCTGGTCCCCGGCTGCCGAGGCGATCGGGATCGGTGCCCCAAACAGGCTGGCCTCGGTCTCGCCATAGACTTCGCTGGAAGCGACAACCTCGGGCAACATGGGACGGGGAATGTCGAGCAAATCAAGTAGTTCGTCATCCCACGTCAAGTCATGGATGTTGTAGATCAGGGTGCGGCTGGCATTGCTGTAGTCCGTCACGTGCCGTCGGCCGCCCGTCAGGCGCCAGATCAGAAACGAGTCAACGGTGCCGAAGAGAATCTCGCCGCGCTCCGCACGGGCCCGCAGTCCCGATTGGTTGTCCAGCAGATGCTTGATCTTGGTGCCTGAAAAATAGGGGTCGATCACCAGCCCCGTCTTCTTGCGAAAGGTGGCCTCCAATCCGTCCGCCTTGAGCCGATCGCAGATCTTCGCACTGACGCGACTTTGCCAGACCAACGCGTTGCCCACGGGGCGACCGGAATCGCGTTCCCAGAGCACGACCGTCTCCCGCTGGTTCGTCAGCCCCAGCGCGGCGATGTCCGTGGCCTGCAGCGAGGCGCCGGCCAGGGCCTGCTGGGCGACCTCGAGTTGCGACAACCAGATCTCCTCAGGATCATGCTCGACCTGCCCGGGGGCCGGCAGAATCTGACGAAACTCGCGTTGGGCCGACGAGACGATCTGGCCGTCCTGTGAGAAAACGATGGCGCGGCTGGAGGTCGTGCCTTGATCGAGGGCTAGAACGTATCTGCTCATGGTTGCCGTTGGCACCCTCCCTGTGGCAATGAATCCCTGAGGCGATGAACCCGTGTGGCGATGAATCCGCGTGGCGATGAATCCGCGTGGCGATGAATCCCTGTGGCGATGAATCCGCGTGGCGACAGAAGCGCGAGCGGGACAGGGCCCCGCTAGTCCTTCGGCTCTTCGAGGGCCCGATGCAAGTGGTCGATCTGCATGCGGACCGCCTCCAGGCTCGGGTTGAGCCGCACCGCACGTCGGAAACACTCGAGCGCCGCCCAACCGTCATTGAGTTCCAGGTAACACTGGCCCATCCCGACCGCGGCCCCGAAATGGTACGGATTCAATTCCAGCGTCTGCTGGCAATCATTCGCCGAGTTGCGAAACTCACAACCTTGAAAGTACGCGATGGCCCGTTGGTTCCAAGCTTCCGCAAACCACGGCACCTCTTCAATCAGCTCGGTCGCCAAACGGATCACCGTGTCGCATTGACCGGCCCCGTTGCGGCGAATGATATCTTGTAGCCGCCAGCGATGCTCGACCGTGCCGTCCCGGTACCAGAGGTCGCGGATGCCGTTCTCGGCCAGCAGTCGTACTCCCCGGTCGCCATCGGTGAGGGCCTTACCGAGCGTGGCGTTGGAGCTGAAGTCGGCCATCAGGCCGAGTGCCAGGGTGGCAGCGCGGCGCGCATCGCGAGCACCAAATGCGGCCAACCGTTCCAGCGTTCCCAGCGTATAGCGATCCGCCGTCTGAGAAACGAATGCGCCGGATTCTCCTGTGGCCAGATACCGCTGGTAATTTTCAACGAGAAGGGCGTGTTGCTGTCGTTTCATGCCCAAGTGAGCTCTCCGGGGAATGCGTCTCTGCGGCGGTGTGGGGGAGGCAGACGAATAGTTTGAGTCTAGTTGGTCCGCGCGCCGCAGACAATCATCGTGCGCCCCAATCGGCCCGGATGCTAGGCAGAACAACGGAATTCGGCCAGAATGACCATCAAGGAAGGAATTTCTTAAGGGCGAGGTTCGCTGATGTCCCGAGTTATGCTGCGGCCATATTCGCAGGCTTGTGTCGTTTTCCTGATCGGAATCGCTTGCCTGATCGGCGCATCGCAGCATTCGCCGCTCCGGGCCGACGACGGCGGGGACGCCGCCCGTGGGAGCTCGGCTGCCCGGCCGCGGCGCGAAGTGGCTTGGCTGGAAGGTGACAAGTTTCAGCGGCAGTTGAACTTGCCGATGGGAATTTCCTGGACGGAAATCCCGCTCCGGCGCGGGCTGGGGCGGATTGCGGCAAACCAGGGGGTGGCGATCTGGCTGGACCGCCGCGTCGATCCCGGTCAGGCGGTCGACTTCTCAATCCGCGGGACGCCCCTGTTGTCGGCGCTAGAGAAACTGGCAATTCAACTCAAACTCGGTGTCGGAAGCGTCGGCAATGTACTGTATTTGGGACCACCGGCGGTCGCAGAGAAATTGGCGACGGTGGCCGCGCTCAGGCGGGAGGAAGTCGCCCAACTGCCTGCCGAAGCTCGCTCGGCGTGGCAAACCCGGCGGCCAATGCGGTGGGAAGCGCTGGCGGCACCGCACGAGCTGCTGGAACAATGGGCGAGCGAATTGGACCTGGGAGATGCGCCCCTCCAGGTGGTCCGGCCGGAACTCCTGCCCCACGATCGCTGGGCGGCGGCCGACTTTCCGTCCCTCCCGTTGTCCGACCGCCTCTCCCTGCTCTTGGCCGGATTCAGTTTGACCTACGATATTTCACGCGACGGTTCGGCAATTCGCCTCGCGCCGTTGCCCGAGTCGGCCACGATCACGCGGACCTTTCGCCCCGACAACGCCTTGCGGGCCGAGCAACAGGTTGCCCGCCAGTTTCCCGAAGTCGCCGTCTCGCGCCGCGGGAACCGGCTGACTGCCAGCGGGCGGTTTGAGGATCTGGAGCGAATCGCGCGCTTGTTGCGCGGTGAACAGATCAACATGCCGGCCGTGCAGGATGCCGATGTCCGACTGTCGCTGAAGGTGGAAAACGAGCAAGTCGGGGGGATCGTTCGCGCGCTGGAGCGACAGTACGGACTGACCGTCAAGCTTGATCCGGCGCTTGGCGAACTGCTTACTAAGCGGGTCACGTTTGAAGTCAAGCTCGTCACGCTCGAGGAACTGCTCGAAGTCGTGCTCACGCCGGCCGGCATCACGTACCGGCTGGATGGGAAGACGCTGGAGCTGCGACCCGCGCAGGCCAGGTAAGGTCCGCGCCAAGGATGGCCCGCGCCAGGGAAGGTCAACACCCGACGATCGGCAACCGTCGGTTGGTGATCGACAAACGCAGCACCACAACGTCCCAGTTGCAACATGCACGAGAACGCAGGCTACGAAAGCTCGCGTTCCAGCTCTGACGTGATTCCCTGTTCGATCTTGCCGCGGAAGGCGACGGCGGCGAACGGTAGTTGGCCTTCCAGCCTGGCGACGTTCTCCTCGACGGTCAGCTTCCCCGTGATGGAGAAACCAAACGTGGTGAGGGCGAAGTCGAGCACATTGTCCGACCATTCCCCATCCAGTTTGCTGACCTGATCCTTGTATTTTTCCGCGACGCCATCCAGGAACGACCGGAGCCGCTCGACGGCTTGTTCTTTACCCAGTGTGTGCGGCACTTCAGACTTGAAACTCGGCATTCGATGATCTCGTTCCTGGGGTGAGGAATTGCGGTAGGGCGGTGTCCGGCATGACGTGGGCGGACCGCGTTCCCCGGCGGGACTCGATTCCCTGGGGTTCGGCGATCGGAGGCCCGCGCCACGCAGCTCGCCCAGCGCCTCGAAGCGAGATCAGGAATCCGCCTCGCGGTCGTGGGCCGCGGGAAGGTCCACTTGCCGTTCGAACCCGAGTCTAGCAAATCGGCGGAACGTCGCGGAGGGCAGGTCGGCAGGTGGCGCGGGTATTTCAGCCGCCGCGCCTATTCGGCATCCCGATCGTCGTACGTCTGTCGGTCGCTGGGATGCCAGAGCGGCAGGCCGCGGCGAACGCGGTTCGCCAGGATTGCGAGCTTCTCGTCAGTGCCAGGGAGTGCCTTGGTTGACGCGTAGGAGGCGACTTCGGTTGCCTCGGGTTCAAAGTCCCAGTTTCCATCCTTAATGGCGTCGAGCACTGATCGCGGCACGATCTCGTCTCCTGATAGATGCGCGTGAAACTTGCGATGAGATGACGTCCGGCCCGCAACCGGGTATTCATGTGGGCAACCGATCGGTCGCGATTCGAGATGACACCCTCATGCGTTGCGTGCAGATCAAATGAAGCCCAAGTATTGAGGTGCCAAAATCAATTGTCAAGCAAAAAGCGAAGTGAATCAGGTTGAAGCAAACTTGCTTGCGTAAGCTCTGGCGAGATCCGTTTTCAATCGCTTGACAAGCTCACCGCAAAGCGTCCCGTCCCGGTCGCCACGGCACGCCGCGCCGCGGACGGCGACGAGTTGCGGCGCGAGGGCCAGTGCCCGCTCGAGCGTTGCCTGTCGCAGCGAACCGGCCAGGACGAGCCGAATGTTGGACCGGCGGCATTCACGGGCAAGATCGCTGAGTTCCCCGTCATCAAGGTGCGCGAAGAGGTCGCCTTGATCTTTTTGAAACGTGTCCAGCAGGAACGTGCGGCAACCGGCCTGGGGGGCGGCCCGCAACACGTCGCGCGGGGTCGGTGCGCCGGCGGCGACATGGTCGGCATAGCCGACGGCGACCCGCTGGGTGGTGTCGGGTAGTTGATCAAGGAGCCGGCGCCATTGCTGTTGCCAATCGGTCAGCCCCAGGCTGCCCGCCAAACCGACTTTCGCAAACTGAATGCGCGGGACGCGTTGGATGTGAACGCTGTCAGGCGGGTCGGTCAGCTCGCCCAGCGCGATGCTCAACGGGACACTCTCAGGCAGCACCCGACGGACGTCCTCCCAGACGCTCGCCGCCGCCGCTCCCAATGCGCCGTGGAGCGGCTCCTTGACGTCGATCACGTCCGCACCGCCGGACCAGGCTTCCCTGGCTTCCCGCGCATCCCGCACGCTGACCAACAGTCCCGTCATGGCGTTTCCTGTGCTTGCTGTTGACGTTGTTGACGATGGATTTCCACCAGGCGGTGGTTGAGCGTCTTGAGCCGGTCCGCGCTGATCGGTTCGCAGAGCGTGCCTCGAATCGTAATGTACCCGTCGCACCACAGGCCATGGTCGGGACGGACCTCAGCGTGCTTCCATTCCTCGGCCGCTTCAGCGAGGCGGACAACGATGGTTGACGATTCGGGCGAGTCCCGCCGCTGTGAAAAGACCGCCGGCGGCAGGAGGCTGGGGCCTTGTCCGAGAAAGAAGCACTCGACCACGTCGATCGGCACTCGGTACGGTTCGGGTGTGCCGAGGTAGACGAGCAAGTGTCCGGCTTCGTAGGCGAGCCGCGGTTGCCGCGCGTAATAGGCCATGGCGGCGATGCCCGCGGCGGCCAGCCCAATCACGGCGACACCGATCGCTACCACGACGCCGTGTCCCGCCGTCACGACCAGGCCGACACCAATCGCCCCAAACAGGGCCAGCGCGATGGCTCCCGCGAAGAAGATGCGGCGATTCGGTCTCAGCCACACCTCGCGCGCCATGCGTTTCTGCTCCGGACTTGCCACCAGCTTCCGATCCACCTGCAATCGAGTGGCCACTATATCAAATGGGTCCGCGGGACGTCAGGAAGCGCCGTTTGAAAAACCAAACGGGCTTCACTACGATAGGCCGGTCAATTCTAGGCATTGCAACGGGAATCACGTGGAATACGAATACATCGACACACCCTCGAAGCTGACGGCGTTCTGCGACGAGATCGGATCATGCCCCGTCATCGGCTTCGACACCGAATTCATTTCCGAGGATAGCTACCGTCCTGAACTGTGCCTGATTCAGGTTGCCGCCGGCGACAAACTGGCCATCATCGATCCGCTCGCCGCCGGCGACGTCACCCCGTTCTGGCGCGTGCTGGCTGCTCCGGGCCACGCCACGATCGTGCATGCCGGCCGGGAAGAATTCCGCTTCTGCACCCATGCGATCCAGGAACGTCCCAGCGGCTGGTTCGATATTCAACTGGCTGCCGGCTTTGTCGGGCTGGAGTATCCGGCCGCCTATTCGACGTTGATTTCCCGCCTCTTGAAGAAGACGTTGCCCAAAGGCGAGACGCGCACCGACTGGCGCCGGCGGCCGCTCTCCCAAAGGCAGCTCGAATATGCCCTGCAGGACGTCGTCTACCTGCAACCGATCCGCGACCTGCTGAATCGCCGCCTCCGCAAACTGGACCGGATGGCGTGGCTGGATGAGGACCTGGAGAGGTGGCAGTCGCAACTCGAAGACGATGAGCGCCGCGAGCGATGGCGGCGCGTCTCGGGCATCAATGGGTTGTCGCGGCGGTCGCTGGCCATTGTCCGCGAACTATGGCGGTGGCGGGACGCCGAGGCGCAGCGCCGCGACTGTCCGCCGCGGCGAGTTCTCCGCGACGACCTGATCGTCGAACTGGCGCGCCGCAAGACGGCTGACCAACGGAGGATTCAAGCGTTGCGGGGATTGGAACGCGTCAGGCGGCACCATGCAGCGCTGGCTGAGCGAATCCAGGTCGCCTTGGACCTGCCGGATGATGCCTGTCCGGCCCCGTTGCCGCGAAGCGGCAACAACTCCGCCCAATTCGGCCTGCTCGGCCAATTCTTGAATTCGGCGTTGGGTACGATCTGCCGATCCGCGCAACTAGCGCCCACCGTGGTCGGCACGGTGCAAGACGTGCGCGACCTGGTCGCCTACCGGTTGAACCTTGAACCATCGCCGGACAGGCAGCCACCTGCATTGGCGCAAGGCTGGCGGTCCGACGTGGTTGGACGCGTGATCGATGATCTCCTGGAAGGCAAGTTGGCGATCCGTGTCGAGGACGCACTGGCCGAGCAGCCGCTGGCCTTTGTTCCCGTGCAGAACACCTGATTCGCTGATTCGGATTCGATTTGCGGGCGCCCGGCGTGGTATCCTGACAGTCAGGCCGCGAGGTGAACGGCCGCGGGCCGGATGACGACCGGCGGAGGTCGCTCCGCGGGCAGCCTCCGTCACGAAGTTTGATTCCACCAGGGATTCATCGTGAAGTCAATCGAAACCACGGGTCGCTCGCGATTCGCCCACATTCGTTGGCAGCAGGTTGCCGTCGTCATCGCCTGCTGGGCCCGTCTCGTGGCCGGTGTCGATCCCATTCCCGGCTGGTCGACCCCCCCGCGGTGCGAAGATGGGCCGGATGATGTTGGGGAGGCGGCCGAATTGCCCCCGTCGCATCAAGTCGCACCGCAACTTTACGCGACGGGATTCGAGTTTGCTGAGGGGCCCGCGTTCGATCGCGATGGCAACCTGTACGTGGTCAACTATCGCGGCCTGGGACGCATCGGCCGAATTACCACCGACGGCACGGCCTCGGTCTGGTGTGATCTCAACGTGTTAGCACCGCTCGAGGGCAGACGCGCCCAGGCGAACGGCCTGAAGGTCGACTACGACGGTCGCCTGATCGTGGCGGATGCGGGCGGCGGACGCCTGCTCCGCGTTTCCGCCGATGGCCAGGACGTGGAAGTGCTTGCCGATCGATTCAACGGCCGGCGGTTCAACGCGGTGAATGATGTCGCCTTGGATCTCCAGGGGAATGTCTACTTTTCCGATCCGGGCGGGTCGAGCCGCGAGAAGCCGGTGGGGTCCGTCTACCGGTTCGCGGTCGGAACCAAGCAGGTCAGCCGATTGGCGACCGGGCTCGCGTTTCCCAACGGCCTCGCCGTGACGCCCGATCAACAACATCTGTGTTTGGCGGAAAGCGAGCGGCAACGGATTCTGGTATTCGCCCTGCATGGGGACTCGGTGGGCGAACCGCGTGTGCTGGTCGAGTTTCCCAGGGAGGATCAAGGTGCGATCAAGGGGGGCGATTTCTCGCCGGACGGCATGGTCTTCGATGCGGCCGGCCGTTTGTATGTCGCCATGTGGACCGGCGGGGTGATCAATGTCGTCAACCTGCCAGACGGCAAGTTGCTGCGCCAATACGACGCAGGGGGAACGCGGGCCACCAATGTCCACTTCTTTGGTGGCGCGCTATACGTCACCGTGGCCGCGAAGGAAGCGGTCTTCCGGCTGCCGCTCGACGTGCAGGGCTTTGAATACCGCCAGCCGTAGCGGTCGAGCTCGTCGCGCATCAACCACCTTCGGCAAGTCGCCCTTTGGCCACTGCGTTAGGTCATGCACGGCATGACGCGATGCGGTCCGGCGTCCTCCAGGCACGTAGCGTCCCTTTCGACCGGCAGTTCCCGGCCGCTGGTCGCCCCAGACATACGTCCGGATCGTGCGTGCACGTGGCGAAGTTCCGTGACACCAAGAGGGGAACTTGGGGACCTCGGATAGGTGACTTGGAGACCTTCGGTCGGCGGTTTCGGCGGGGTCAGAGACCCGCGCCGAGCAGACAGGTCAGCGACGCGCGTCGAGCAGCCAGCGTCAGCGACGCGCGCCGAGCAGCCAGGTCAGCGACCCGCGCCGAGCAGACAGCGTCAGCGACGCGCGCCGAGCAGACAGGGTCAGCGACGCGCGCCGAGCAGACAGGGTCAGCGACCCGCGCCGAGCAGACAGCGTCAGCGACGCGCGTCGAGCAGACAGCGTCAGAGACCTGCGCCGAGCAGCCAGCGTCGTTCGGCGGGGTCAGAGACCCGCGCCGAGCAGCAAGGTCAGCGGCCCGCAGTTGAGCTGTTGTGTGCGCGGTGCTTACGGGGAAGCTGCCGGGGGCATGGCGCGTACGCGGGGTCGAGGAAACAGGGGGCCTCGGGTTGGGTAATTGTGCCGGTATGGTTCGCGGCCGTAATTCCACGACAGCAGGCGGTTCCCGTTCTCTTGCTTGTGGCAGTGAATGCACCCGTCCGCTTTTCCCTCACGCCAGATCTTGCCGCTGGGGCTGGCCTTCAGCCAATACCATTCGGGGCCTTCTTCTCGCTTGAGCATCGCCGTGAACTCGACAAGATTGCCCGGCAGCCAGCTGCGGTGGTTTTCCTTGAGGATCACGCTGCCGACCGGGAATTCTTCAACCGGATCGTTCGCCTTGAGCGGCCTGGCCCGAAACCGGCGGGCAAACTTGTGGGCCGTGTCATTCAGGTAGATGCGTGTCGAAGCACCGTGGGGATTCTCTCCCGCCATGAACCCGCTGTAGGTGTTCCACTTGTCATCGGGAAAGGACCGCCAGGTGAGGTAGAAAGGTCCGCCCTTGGGAAACGATGGCTGGCTCCAGGGCTGCGCGAAGGGGACGGCCTGCGTCATGTAGGCGAACAATTGCCGGCCGTTCGCCTTGTCGGGCAACACGCGTTGCGGCCAGTTGGCTTGACCCATGATCCAGCTAAAATCAGACAACTCGAATTTGTTTACCGGGCGGGCAAAGCTGTGGCAACCAAGGCAACTGCTTTCGGTCTGGTTGAATGTCTCGATGGCGGCGTTCCCAAGCAGATGAGGTATGGGCTTACCGTCCCGTGGTGTGGCTGGGGAGGTGGGGAACTGAATGTCGATGAGCTGATAGTATTGCCACGGCGCCCCCGGGAAAGCCCCTTTGAGACGCGCCCGAATCGCGCGGTTCAGCCGGTCGACTTCAGGCGGAATGGGCAATTCGCGGGTAACTTGCACCGGGACCGGGTTGTCCGGATCCGTCTGGTAATGGATGCGCAGGTTTGGGCGGTAGTTGTGGGTTGAGGGATCTGCCGGGTCGTAAGCCGGCGCATCTGGATTGAACAGCGATGGCCGCAGTCCTTGGCCGGCGTACTCGGGGAGAATCTCGACATTGTCAACCTGTTCGAACGTCGCCCACAGTCGCTGGGGACGGTGCGGGTCCTTGGTCACGATGTGGATCCCAACCAGTCCGACGGTGACTTCGAGCGGGTCGGTTCCGGTCTGTGTTGCGGAATTCCATTCACGGTAGACGGTCGCCTTGGCCGTCAGGTACCGGCTCGGGTCGTCGGTGAATTGCGGCCCCTGACAGTTCGCCGTGTGTCCTGCCAAGGCGGGGTCGGTCGGTGCGTCGTCCAGCGAACTCACGAGGATCTTCCAGGCCGCCTTGACCTCGATCGAACCGGCCGGGAATGAGACGAAGTCCTCACCCGGTGGGCTCGGCGGCTTGGCGAGCTGTTCGAACGCGTTATACCACTTTTCGCTCCGCACCGTGCTGTACATCGGCTCGTTGATCAGCACGTGAAAGCGCAGGTAATTGCAGTTCTGGTCGAGCAGGTCGCCGCCGACGGCTTCGCCAATCTCCGTCTCTGAAGGCCGAAATGAGGCGTGCACTTTTCCTCCCTGGCCGAGATGCTTCGCCGGCGGTTGCGGGGCGGACCAGGGGGCCGGTTGTTTGCCTTGGGGGAGGAATACGAGCTCCTTGGGCATCCAGGTTTCCCAAACCCGCGGAAGGATCTGACGTTGGTTCATCGCGTCAACGTAGTGCAGGTCGGCCTTGCCCAGGGACTTTCGGGTGTCCGGCTGGCCGCGCCGATTGGGCGCCGGCGGCCAGGCAGCCGGCCAGTTCAAGGCCAGGAATTGTTGCCAGGCCCACACTCGCATGGCGCCTTGATCGTTGTTGCCGGGCGGCAGAAAGGGCGGCTCCTTCCAACCCTCGTCGAACGAAAATGTAATGTCGGCGATGCCGTCTTGACCAACTGCCGCCGGCACGGCGCCGGGGGCGGCGGCCAAGGTCAGGATAAGAGTCAACACGGCCGTGACGGTTGTGCTCGGTACCGGGGAATCGAATCGCATCTGCCCGCTCCTGATTTCGAGTTAGCTTGGTTGTGGGCCAAAGTCGCCGACGAGGAGTCCACTCTTGGCGGCCGGCGATCGCGAACTTGTTTCTGGCGCGCGCCCAGTTCGGCGGTGGCCTCGCGATGCCGAGGAGAAATCCGGGACGCGGGGAGTTCCCCCGCTCCGCCGGGCGTCAGCGTAGCGGCTCGCACCGCGCGAATCAAACAAAAGACCGGCCGGGGGCAAAAGACCGGCCAGGGGCCCCGGGCGCACTGATTCTGAAAATGTCAATGCGAGGTTGTTGAAATCCATAGAGCAACCCAAAATGCTCCAGGACGGCGACCCGTCTCCAGCCGGAGACGTCCTCGTTGACACTCCTGGAAACCCTGGGGCAACCGTGCGTGATCCGGCACAACGCCTTTCCACGCCGAAGTTTCGGGCTGCCCAAGGTGAGGGACGTAAACCGTTCACTTAGATCGACTTCGGTTTGACTGCCATTCAAGGTGACGCCGTCCGACGAAGGCCCGGGGCGGCGCCAGTTGTTGCCAGAAAGCACTCGTTTCGCCCCGTGATGAACCTGCGATCCGTACGCACGTGGTACCGACATCATCGGCGCAGGCTGCGCCGGTTCGTCTACCACGACCTCCTGCACGCCGATGACCCGCCGCACCCATTGGCCCTGGGAATGGCGGTCGGGATTTTCGTTGCGTTCACGCCCACGGTCGGCGTGCAGATGCTCGTAGCAGGATTCCTTAGCTGGCTCTTACGAGCCAACAAGGCGGTCAGCGTGGCGGTCGTTTGGATCTCGAATCCAGGCACGATGGTGCCCATTTACTGGTACTGTTATCGGGTCGGCTGCGGCGTGCTGACGCTTGACCCGATCGGTCAGCACTGGTGGAATGACCTGGCCACACCACCGGACGGTTGGTGGCCGGCCGTCCGCTTCTACTGGGCTCGGTTCATCGAAATCGCCGGCCCGCTCTGGCTGGGAGGATTCGTGGTCGGCTTTGTCTGTGCCTGGGTGACCTACTACCTCGTGTATCACTCGATTTCCTTCTATCGCCGCCGCCGGCGTGCACTTCCGGAAACCGACTAGTCCTGATATCCGACAACCGGTTCCGCACTTCCATCGGTCATGCTCTGGATGACACTCCGTACTTTCAAAATCGAGTTGGACGGTTTGCCCCGACCGCGAGTCGGCGGCCTGCGAGCAAGAAACAAAGAGAAGCCGAGGGTTTCGGTGTGAAACCCCCGGCTCTGCGTGCCCCTTCGCTGCTTGGGCGAGGTTGCCTTACCGTTGCGATCCGACGAGATCCGCACCGAAGAAGTGCGTCGACTCTTCCGCGACCAGCCGCGTTTCCGGTTCGGTCGTCGTCGTTTCAACTCGGAATCGATGATTGCCCGCCTTCTCGGCCACGGCGATGATCGTCAGCTTGACCTGCTCGCCGGCATCGATGCGAGGAATCGGCTGGAAGAGCACCTGGCCGGGAACGATTTCCGCGACTGAGCCTTGGGCTCGAATCGGTTCAATGCCCTCGGAAAATTGAGCCACGACCTTGACGTCCTGGGCTGCTTTCGAGCCGCGGTTTTCAACCACGATTTCGTACAGGGCCTTGCTGCCGACCGCGGTTGGGCCCTGCGGATCGTTGACCTGCAGTTTGAGGTCCGCCAAGGCGTCGACGCGTGTCACGAAGGAACCGGAAGCCGCCAGTTCACTTGCCGCTTCGGCATGGACTTCGAGCCGGTTGTCGCCCGGTTGCGTCAGTTGGCACTGCACGGTGAAGACCCGTTCCGCGTTGGGCGCCAGCGGCCCAACCCGCTTGACGAAGCCTTGATTGGCAGGCGTCAGATCACCTCCGGCGATGAACTTGCTGCCCGTCGGGAGCAGCACTTTGGCCAGCACGTCGGTGGCCGTGGCGTTCCCCGTGTTGCGTACCCGAACCTCATACGTTCCCACACCGCCGGCGAACTTGCGTTGCGAACCGGCAACCGCCAACTCGAGCTGGGCACGCCGGACGAGGACTTCTTCCGCCGCCGCGGCACGCAGCCCTGCGCCGCCGGTGGCAACGGCCGAAACCGGTAACTTGCCGGCTTGCCGGGATGTCAATTCAACACTGATTTCCGTCTGCGCACCTGCCGCCAGTGTTCCGACCCGCTTGGTGGGAAGGTTTTGCGCACCATAGGAGAAGTCGATCGCCACATCCGTGGCGTCGCCCGTTCCGGGGTTGGTCAGTTGGATGGTGTAGACAGCCGTCTCTCCATAGAGGATATCCTTGGGGCCGAACACCGACAGCTCGAGCTGTGGCTGCTGGACTTCGATCTGAGCCAGGGAAGACTCGGGACGCACTGTCCAGTCGATCGCCAGGCCGAAGCTGCGGTTCTTGGTCGGGACCACGTTCAACTGAATGGTTTCCTGGCCACGCGCGGCCAGCTCGGTGACATTCCAGATCAGCCGCTGTCCGGTTCCCTCGTTATCCTGGGGCTGGGCGGTCCCCACGCTCGCTTCCTGCGAGACCACATTGACCCACTCCGGAAGTTCGATTCGCACAAACACGTCCTGGGCGGCCTGGTTGCCCACGTTGGACAGTGTTACCGAATACGTTGCCTGTTTTCCGATCAGAATCGAACGTGGACCGACGGTGTCGATTCGTAAGGCGGGGCCGGACGTCGACATGCGGATCTGATCATCCGTGGTGGTCGAATAACCCGAGTCCAGCACGACAGCTTCACGTTCGATCTGCTGCCGCTCCAGCGGTTGACGCTCAATCTGCTGCCGCTCGACGGTCGTCGCCGGAGCCAGCGATTGGGGGGCTGCCGGGGCATCCTGCACTTGACGGAACCCTGGTTGGCTGGTGCTCGTTTGGCCGGCACTCGGTTGGCCGGCGTCCAGTTGGCCGGCACCTGGTTGAGCGGGCGTGCTTTCAAAGGCGGGTGCCCCGTTGGCGGGGATCGGTTCCGTCTGGGCGGGGAACACCTGGCCGGGTGACGACGGGGAGGCCGGGGCCTGCGAGGGTCCGACGCGACGCGAGCTCGTTGTTGCCGATGGCTGCGTGGGCGGCGGGCTGAGGTCGATGCTGCGCGGCGCTTCCGGATCGGTCTCCAGTTCGGCCGGGGCGGCAGCCGGGGCGTTCGACGACGATGTCCCGGGGGTCTGCCTGGGGATCAACCGTCCGTCAGGCCGGCTGGCGGACTCGCGCACCTGCTGGAGGCGGTCGGCGTATCCATTGCCGCCACGCGATGACGAAGTGCGGGTTGCCGTGCGTAGGGCCGGTTCTTCGCTGGCCGGCTGCAGCGGCTTCCGCCGGACGAGCACGGAATGCTCCTTCCGTTCTTCTCCGCCACTCGCTCCACGTTCGTTATTCGAGTACGATCCAGAGTCGTCCTGGCCGCGGACGACGGCCACGACAACGCCGCAGGTGAACAGCAACGCCAAGGCTGTGATGGCTTTACGAGACATTTATCCGTCCTGACTGGTTCCAGAGGGGTTCTAGCGAGCTTCAGAGCGACTATCGACAATTCCGGTCACGCGGGTTTAGTCGACTTTTCCGCCTTTCCCGACTTGTGAGGATAGGTAAGATATTCGGGCGAATTGCTGGCAGCAGGGCCTGATACGCGGAAATTCGACGGGGAATAAGGGACTTAGAGAGTATGAGTGCGGGTTCGCGGCGCGAGAAGATTGAGGCCATGTTGGCCAGTGATCCTGACGACACCATGCTCCGCTACATGCTGGCCATGGAGCTGGATAAGGCGGGGGAGCACGAGCAGAGTCTGAAGCTGTTTGACGGCCTGATGGCGGATGACCCGCCCCATGTGCCGGCGTTTTTGATGGCCGGCCAGCAGTTGCTCAAGCTGAACCGGCTGGAAGCGGCGCGGACGGCGCTGAGGACTGGAATCAGCGCCGCGCGGGCCCAGGGCGATTCGCACGCGGCGGGGGAAATGGCCGAATTTCTGACCCAGTTGGGAAACGCCGGCGAAGCATAGCCGGGAAGCACGGGCCACGTGTCGCCGGGATCCTCCGCAAGCTCAGCCGGACGGACGTGCCGGAAGTTGCCAACAACCCCGCTGCTGCGCGTTGCCAGACCGCAAGACGATCTGCGTCGCATGACGACCGGAACGTCGCCCAACCGCACTACCGTGCCATTGGGTTCCGCACTTCCGTAGGTCATGCTTTGCACGACATTCCGAACTTCCCAGATCCTCTCGCCGCAACTCCGTTCCAGCGGATTTCTTAGGTCGTTGATTGCCCATGATCGCGGCGGGAACACCGCGGATGCCTGGTTGCGTCGTTAACCCGTTGTCCAACGACATGTTGCGGCTGCTATCACCGGATACGAATTGACCCGTGTATGCGCCTAACCGTCGCTGGGCGTCGCCACGCGTTGTCTGGTCCGTAGCCACCGCACCGCGGGCACGATCACTAGTGCCACGACGAGCAACCCCACGAGCGCCGCGCAGATGGGACGCGTGAAGAGCGGGGTGAGGTCACCGCTGGAGCTGATCAAACCGGCTCGCAGCTTTTTCTCGATCAGGTCTCCCAGAATCAGCCCCAGAATGACGGGCGCCAGCGGCACCTTCTTGGCTTCCAAGAAGAAGCCGATCAGTCCGAACGCAAACATCACGTAGACGTCGAAGACACTGTTCCGGATGGCGAACGACCCAACCACCGAAAAAACCATCACCGCCGTCAGAACCAGCCGGCGAGGCAGGCGAAGAATCCAGTCGAAGGCGCGAATCCCCAGCAGGCCGGCGGGTAGCAACAGGAACTGGGTGATCAGGGCGATCAGGAAGATCGCTTGAACCTGCGTTCCAGCTTCGAATAGCCGAGGCCCGGGGGTGATGTTGTACATCATCATCGCTCCCAGGACGATCGCGGTTACCGCGTCGCCTGGAATGCCGAACACCAAGGCCGGAATCCACGCTCCGGCGACCGCTCCATTGTTGGCGCTGGTGGGCGCAATCACGCCCTCGTAGGAACCGGTGCCCAGCTTGTCCGGTGCGCGGGATGTCACCTTGGCCAGTCCGTAGGCTCCCCAGGCAGCGATGTCCGCACCGGCGCCGGGCAGGGCACCGATGCCGGTTCCCAACACGGCGGAACGGAGGACGAGCCACTTGTGTTTCCAAATCTGCCTGATCGCGGTCCGCGTCGTGCCGGCTTGCTGCGCCTGGTTGGCCGGCGCCGCCATCTCACGCGACGCGGTCACGTTGCGTAACACTTCGGCAAAGCCGAACAGGCCGATCATTACCGGGATGAAGTTCAGCCCCTCCAGCAATTCGAAGCTTCCCCAGGTGTAGCGTGGGACGCCGCTGACGACGTCCATCCCGACGGTCGAGATCAGGATCCCCAGCGCGGCTGCGATCAGGCCCCGCAAGGTGCTTCCCCGGCTGACCAGGGCGCTCAGGCTGAGCCCCAGCACGCCCAGCCAGAAATACTCGAAGTCGCTGAAGTGCAGCGCCAGTCTCGCCAGTGGCCGAGCGATGAGCATCAGAATGCCGACACCGATCAGGCCGCCCAGGCACGAGCAGATCAGATCGATCACCAGCGCCAGCCCGCCCCGACCCTGCTTTGCCATCTCGTTGCCATCCAGCGTCGCGGCCGCCGAAGCCGGGGTGCCTGGAATGCGCAGATAGGTTGCCGGAATGTCGCCGGCGAAAATCGCGGTGAAACTGACTCCGATGATCAATGCCAGCCCGGCGTTGGGCTCCAGGTAAAAACTGATCGGCACAATCAGGGCCACCGCCATGGTGGCGGTCAGGCCGGGTGTGGCCCCCACGAAGACTCCGAAGATCATCCCCAGCAGCCATGGCACCAGGACATCCCACCGCAAGACGTCTTGCCAGGGGAGAAGAACGAGTTGTCGGAGCGAGTCAGTCAACGGGAGGGGCGGAGCAAACGGTGGTGGTGGAGCGGGAGGGCCATGGAACCGGCCGGCGAGACAGGACGCAAGTTACTCAGAAATCCAAACCCCAGATGCCGCGGGGTAACTGGACATGAAACAGTCCGCCAAACAAGACTCGGACCACCATCACGATGGCGAGGCTGGAGAGCATCGCGGACCACCAGCGGGCGCCGAGCCAACTTAGGACGGCGGCTGCAAACACGAAGGTGCTGAGCAGGAACCCCAGCCACGACAGGGCAAGGAGATACCCGAGTGTCGCGGCGACCAAAATGCCAAAGTTCATATAGGAAACGCGTGCATCCGGGCCGGTAGCTTGCCGGTCGTCTTCTTCACCGGCGTCCTGGTTGGCCGGCGTCCCCCGCTGCGGACGCCTTCGTGCCACGACAGCTCGCACCAGTTCGATCAGGCCACCGGCGCCGATCACCGCGGTCATCGCCAGCGGCAGGGCCCGCGGGCCCGGGTCGGCGGCTCCGGCCAGGCCCGCACGCGGGATCTCACGCGCATAGAACGCGAACGTGGCGGCCACGAGCAACATAGCTCCGGCAAACGCAAGACTGGGTCGGTTTTCCACTAGCAACCTCGAAACTTTGCCTGGGACCAGACGTCCCCTTTCCGGAACCTGAACCTGCTCGTTGCGCCCAGAGACCACTCATTGCCGCCCGGATCATTCTCGCGCGTAGCCGGCCGACTGGACCACCGACTGCCATTGCGCATCTTGTTCGCGGAGAAACGCCGTGAAGTCGTCGGATGTTCTTATCTTGACGCCGAACCGCTGCTTCCGCATGAAGTTTCGGTACTCGTCCGATTCCGCAATCGACCGGCACGTCTTCTCCAAGAGTGCCGCGATCTCCTCCGGGGTCTCTTTCGGCACGGCCAGCCCTCGCCAGCCGACGGCGACCCAGTCGACTCCCGCTTCCCGGGCGGTCGGCACGTCGGGAAACTCTTCCAGCCGCTCGTCCGACATCACCGCCAGGGCCCGCAGGGCGTCACCTTCCAGGTTCTGGGCCGCCTCCGGAATGCTGCAGCAGACAACATCGATATGGCCGCCCAGCAGCTCGTGCAGCGACGGCGCCGCGCCTTCGGTCGGGACCCAGATCACCGAGTCCGTGGGCAAGTCGGCGGCCTGCAGGAGGCCGGCTCGAGCCAGGTCCCAAGCGCCGCCAGTCGCCGTGCCTGACATTTTGAGCTTCGTCGGCCCGTCGCGGACCGCCGCCAGGAATTCGTCCAGCGTCTTCCACGGAGCATCGTCGCGAACAATCAACGCCGCCGGGTCCGCGTTGATCTGGAGCAAGCAGCGATAATCGTCAAACGTTGGAGCCGCCGGAATCCCCATCCGATGCATCGTGCACAGCTCGAAGGTAATCGTTGTCAGCGTGTAGCCGTCGGGTCGAGCGTGCGCGCCGGCCGAGTGCCCCACGGCACCGCTGCCGCCCGTGCGGTTCACCACCGTTACCGGCTGACCCAGCTCCTGCTGCAAGGCGTCCGCCCAGAATCGTGAAACGCGGTCCGTACCGCCGCCCACCGCCCAAGGGCATATCAACGTGATCGCCCGGTTGGGATAGGGCCCTTGTTGACCACACCCGCCACCCAGTGCCGTGACAGCGACCACCAGGCCGGCGGCGAACTGCTTCCAAAGTCCCTGTTGAAACATAGACGGCTTCCGCTTTCAGGCTAAACGGGGAATCGTGGCGACGACGACCGAAACGAACGCCCCCGGTCCCCAGCGTCCGAGACGGACACGGGACGACGGTAAGGGGCCGACGGACAGGGGCCAGCCAAACGCAGGACTGATGCTAGGCCGTCACACCAGTCGCGTCAATCAGCGGACGCCATTCCTGCGCCGCACCGTGTCGGCCTGGCAATGCCGTTGGCAATCCGTACCGCGACGCGGGAAACGTGATACTTGAACACGGTGCGACGAATGCGGCGACGTCAACGAACTCATTCCCAAGCCGCCGCTACGGGACGTAGATCACCGTCGGCGGCGAGGAATCGAACGGGGTCACCGGCACGGCCGTGCCGGAACCGATCACGGGAGAAGCGGTCCCGTAACGGATCACGGGGGCCGCGAAACCGGCCGGTTGAACCAGCGGGGCATTCAACACGGGTACGGAACCGAACCCGCTCACCGCAGCGACTGGTGCGGCCGCCGTCCAACCGCTGTCGTCGAAACGGACCACCGGAAAGGCAGCCGGCTTGGACGTTGTCTGCGAATTGGCCGCCGGTTTGCCGGCCGACGCGGTGGCGTTTGGCGCGGCCGTTGGAGTGCCCCCACCGGCCGCTTCAGAGGGCGGCGGAACCGGGACGAGACCGGCCGCTCGCGGGTCGTCAGCGACTGGTCTCGCAGACGCCGCCAGATCCGCGGCGGACGGGTCCGTGACCGGGGCGGTCTCTTTCGTATCCGCGACGGCCGCCGAACCGGTTTCCGCCTCCTTCTCTGCTGCCGATGTCGGCTCGGCCTCCTCCGTTCGCCAGCCCGCTGCACGCTGGGCCAGCAGCGACGCATTCTCGCTTCGTAGTCGCTGAAGCTGTTGAACGAGGGCTGTCATTTCCCCCTCGGAGGCTTCCGCTGCGACAGGCCCGGCCAACTCATCGCGACGTCCGGCCTCCACGGCCGCCAGTTGATCGGCCAACTGTTGCCTGGCTTCTTCCAGCTTGGCCAGTTCGGCCTGGTCGGTCTGCCGTTGTACGCGTAGCAAGGCGATCATCTCCGTTGCCGCCTGGCGCGCCTCTTCGCTGGCCACCAGCGCATCATGCTGCTCCTGCCAGGAAGCGGTCAGCTCGTTCCTGACGTTGACAACCTCGTCTTCGGCCTGGCGGGCCTTCGACCAGAGTGTGGGAATCGCGAACCCGCTGCCAGCCAGCATCACGGCGCCGACCCCAATCCCTAAGGACAACACGCTTGGCTTCACCATGTCACGCTCCTCCTAATGCCATCGATGGCCGATCTCATGCAAGCGAGGTCCGTGGCGATCCGTCCCACGAAACTCGCTTCCAGGCAGTGGTTTCATCCACGTCGAACTTGTGTCGGTGAATTCGCCGGAACGCGGACCCGCCGTATCCCGGCGAGCGTCCCAGCGGCAGAAACTTCCAGCACTCCAATCTAGCCGAGGTCGCGCCGATGTGCCAATGGTTGCTCGGGACGCGTGCGCGACAACATTTCCGGTCACCGGGCCGCCCGGCAGAGAATGGGCTACACCCAGCCTGCGGGGTATGCGGCGCTGGACAGATCACGGGCCAGTCCCGGACGGCTGCTCCGGCGATGCATCGCATCTGCCGATCGGTCGCGCATCAAGGAGAACTCTTGAGAGAATAGGGTAGGTGGGGTGTGTTGGCAGGAGATCGAGTATCATGGGTGCCAGTCCTTCAACCCCTGGCGAGTGTCTCATGAGAATTTTTGCCTGCCTGCTGCTGGCCGGCCTGTCAAGCAGTGCCTGCCCTTCGCCTGCGACGGCCAGCGATTCGCGATCTCCCTACAACGTCTTGTTCATTATCTCGGATGACTTGACCGCCACCGCGCTGTCTTGCTACGGCAACGACGTCTGCCGGACGCCGAACATTGATCAACTGGCGGCCCGCGGGACGCGGTTCACTCGGGCCTATTGCCAAGGCACCTATTGCGGCCCTTCGCGGGCCTCATTCATGTCCGGCTATTATCCTCACGCCACGGGCGTCCTGGGATACATCAGTCCCCGCAAGGCGATTGGGAATCGGCCAACCTGGGCTCAGCATTTTAAGAACTCGGGATACCGCACGTCGCGCGTCAGCAAGATCTTCCACATGGGGGTCCCGGGTGGCATTGAGAAGGGAGACGACGGGGCGGACGATCCGATCTCCTGGTCCGAGCGATACAATAGCCGGGGCCCGGAGTGGAGGGCGCCGGGTGACGGGGAGACCCTGGAGAGTAATCCCGACGGCAAGAAGCCGGTCGTCGGCGGTAACACGTTCGTGGTCGTCAAGGCGGATGGGGACGACCAGGTTCATTCAGACGGAAAGACGGCGGCCAAGGCGTGCGAACTGATTTCGGCGTATCGGGGCGAGCCCTTTTTTCTGGGCGTCGGCTTTGTCCGTCCGCATGTCCCCTTTGTGGCGCCGGCGCCGGACTTTGCGCCATTCCCGTTCGAGGAAATGACGTTGCCGGAGAAGGTGCCCGGTGACTGGGATGACATTCCCCAGGCGGGCATCAACTACAAGACCAGCAAGAACATGCAGATGAATGTCGTTCGCCAGCGGAAAGCGGTATCCGGCTACTACGCATCGGTCCGCTACATGGACCGCCAGGTCGGCAAGGTGCTCGAGGCGCTCGACCATGCCGGCCTGACCGACTCGACCATCGTCATCTTTACCAGCGATCATGGTTACCACTTGGGCGAACACGAATTCTGGGCGAAGGTCAGTTTGCATGAAGAGTCTGCCCTTGTCCCACTGATCATCTGTGTCCCGGGAAAGCGACCCGCCGTTTGCAATTCACTGGTCGAACTGCTCGATCTCTACCCAACCGTCTCCAGGCTCTGCGGGCTGGACGTCCCGGCACGGCTGCAGGGGCTGGACATCTCCACGATGTTGGACGATCCCAGCCACGAAGTTCGTGACGCGGCGTTCTGCGTCAACGGCCGCGGCTTCCTCTTGCGGGAAGACCGTTGGGCGTACATCCAGTACGGCGAGCGTGGTGAGCGGGGGGCCGAATTGTTCGACATGCAGGCTGATCCCCGCCAGTACAAGAACCTGGTTGAATCACCCGACCATGAAGCGGTCGTCGAGCGGCTACGTAAGAAGCTCGCCCGGAAATTGCTGGCCGTGCGGGACAACGACCTGGGACGTGCGGATTAAGGCGACCCGGCCACCAGCCGGGCGGCGCGGTGAACACCGCGACAGGTTACGGCCGGTGCTGCGGATCCGTCCGTAGCGGCGGCACAACCCACACGTCTTGATGGTCGTCCGTGTCGAAATGCGGCCCCATCACAGCCGGACGCGTTGCGCCCGGCACAACCTCGACGGCAAAGATCTCGTTGACTCCGGTGGCAAACTCCAGGTAGGCGACACTCCTTCCCGACCGCAGGTCGACGACGGCGACACCACACCGCAGTTGGTCACGGTGTGCGGCGATCGGTACGCCGCCGAAGACGGCCGTTTCGCGGATCTGTGAGAGCCCGATGAAGGCGTACGGGCCGGCGAAGGCCAGACCTCGCGTGTAACCCGGCAAGGCCGCCACCGCTTGATACGTGCCGCTGGCCGGATCGACGATACCGAGCTGGCCGTATCCCGAGTTGAGAAGCCAGAGCCGGTCGTTGTGCAAGCGGGGAGAATGTGGCATCGCGAACCCGCGGGCGACCGTCTCGCCGGATTCCACGTCAATCAAACAACCGCTGGTCTCCTTGCGAGGACGCCAGCCGCCCGGTTCGTCCGACTCGGCCATCGCCGTCACATAGCGCGGACGACCTTCGTGAAGGGCCAGGCCGTTGAGGTGGCAACGGTCCGTCCCTTGCAATTCGCTGATAAAGGGTGGCTTCCATCGGGGTACGAAGTTGAAGTCGTCATGCAGTGTGCACAAGCAGGAAAACAGCGTGTTGACGACCCACAGCTCAGAGCCGCCCCACGCCAGCTCGTGACCATGAATGCGGCCGGTGACGAACGAGCTGCGCGTCAGGTAGCAGCCGTCAAAGCTCCCCCGGGGTGGCAACTGGTCGGCCATCTCGGAAGCATCGTTGAGAAACCAGATCTGGTGACGCGTGCCGACCGCCAGCTTCCGCGGGCCGACGGAGACGCCCATGCACTGGTCGAAGTTTTGGAAGGAGAGCGTCAATCCGTCGGCATTGGTCCCGACGACCGCCAACTTTCCGGCCGCGTACGTCGAAACGAGCAGCGAGCCGCCCAGCGAGCGCAAAATGGGCACGAACTCTCGCGAGTGGCGAAACTGGATCTCCCGGAACGGCCCTTGATGGTCCGTGCCGCCCTGGCCATTTCGAGGTGACGACGAGTTTTCAGGCATGCAGTCAACACCGTTGTGGTTTGCGGAACTGTCGTCCGAAAGGTCGGTTGTCGACCAGAGACATGAAATCCCCCGACGACTCGACAACGGGTTACCGTAGCCGAATTGGACGAGCCGTGCATCCGCGTAACCAAGGCCTGTCCATCCTGCGCTGCGTTATGTACCTCAGGGAGCAGGGCGTCCACAACTGCTGGCGCGAAACCACCGTCTGGTGCCGGTAGCTGCTGGCGAAGTGGGGCAGCGCAGTCGGCCATGCCACGCCGTCCTCTGAGTCCGGGCGCGGATCGGTGCGGGGAGACCTGCGGTCAGCGGTTTCGGCGGGGTCGGAGACCCGCGCCGAGCAACTCAGCGCCCCGCGCTGAGCAACTCAGCGCCCCGCACCGAGTTTCCGTAGGTCATGCTGTGCATGACTTCCTTCCTTCCCCGGAAAATCCACCGGTCACGACGCCGTCCCTGAAAACACGGAACCCCTTGGCCACCCCTGGTGCTGCGCATTCGTTGACGGGGAATCTGGAGACGGCTACTATGCGTTCTCGCATTCGCGATGCTTTCTGGTCTTACCGTGCTTCCTCATTTCGCATGGCCTCGTCGTTTCGCATTATTTTGCGATCCCGCATCGCCACCGGTCGGTGGCGCGGAGGCGATGGAACGTCACGGCGAGTCGAGGCAGCGAGGGCAGAGCGGCGACGGGGCGCCACGCAGTCGAAGAGAAGGGAATGGATCCTCATGATTCGTAAGGCACTCGGCCGACTCAAACGGCGGCAGCGGCGGCAATTCACTGAGTCCGGTCGCCGCGAGATCCTCCGCAACGTGATTGCTCGGCAAGCCCACGTCGAGCGGCTCGAACCGCGCCTACCGCTCGCCGCCGACCCGATGGCGCTGGGAGACCTTGGCGTTTCGTCGTCCAGCATTGACGAGATCGTGCAGGTGGGGGCAACGACCTACTTTACTGCCAGCTCGGAGACGACCGGCATCGAGCTCTGGAAGACGGATGGAACGACCGGCGGAACGACGCTGGTGAAAGACATTTTTCCGGGCTTTGAGAGTGGCCGTCCGCGACAACTGACCAATGTTGGCGGCACGCTGTTCTTTCAAGGATGGGACGGCGTCAACGGCGTCGAACTCTGGAAATCGGACGGGACCGACGTCGGTACGGTGATGGTCAAGGATATCCGGCCGGGCGATGCGAGTTCCTTCCCGTCGAATCTGACCAGCTTCAACGGCCAACTGTATTTCGAGGCCAACGACGGTGTTCACCGGCGCGAGCTGTGGCAATCCGACGGGACGGAGGCCGGGACCCAACTGGTTATCGATATCGCCCCCGCAGGTGGCAGCTCCATCCCGGACAGCTTTACGGTCGCCGGCAGCACTCTGTTCTTTCGCGCGACGGGGGCAGACGGTCGGGAACTTTGGAAGACCGACGGGACGGCCCTCGGTACGTCGTTGGTCAAGGATATCAACACGTCGGGCAACACCAATCCTGGCTTTATCACCGCGGTCGGTAACGAGGTCTACTTTCGCGCCGATGACGGTTCGTCCGGTTCCGAATTGTGGAAGTCGGACGGGACCGAGTCCGGAACGGTCCTGGTCAAGGACATTCGCCCGGGCGGCAGTTCCTTTCCCGCCTCGATCGGCAGCCTCGGCGGACAGGTTTTCTTCCAAGCAAATGACGGCGTCAACGGCTTCGAAATGTGGACGACCGACGGCACGGAAAGTGGGACCGTGCTGTTCAAAGATATTCAGAGCGGCCCCGAGGGCTCGTCGCCAAGCCGCTTCACGGAGATTGGGTCGAAGCTGTTTTTTCGCGCCGATGATGGCGTCAATGGTTACGAGGTGTGGGTCTCCGATGGAACGGCCGGGGGCACCATGTTGCTCAAGGATATCTTTACGGGGCCGGATGGGTCGTTTCCATTCGAGTTTACCGATGTGGGAGGGACCGCCTTTTTTGCCGCCTACGATCAGACGGCCGGCCTGGAACTCTGGAAATCGGACGGCACGACCGGCGGGACCGTCTTGGTCAAAGACCTTCTGCCCGGCACCTTCGGCGCGTATCCCACCAACCTGACCGATATCGGTGGCCAACTCTTTCTGTCCGCGGTCGACCCCGACGGCGTCGCTTTGCTATCCAGTGATGGAACGGCCGGCGGGACCACACCCATCAAACACTTCATCAGTGACGCAAGTTCGTTTCCCACGGATTTCGCGGCCCTGAATGGCAACATGCTGTTCCGGGCCAGCGATGGTGTCTCTGGTTATGAGCTCTGGTCATCGGACGGCACGGAAGCCGGGACGTTCCTGGTCAAGGATATCAATCCCGGACCGGACGGCTCGTATCTGCGTGCCCCGACGAAGGTCGGCAACACGATTTTCTTCCAGGCAACCGACGAGGCTCACGACACCGAGTTGTGGAAGACGGACGGCACCCCCGGCGGGACGATGTTGGTGAAGGACATCAGTCCCGGCGCGAACTATTCGAGCCCCTACGACCTGACCGATGTGAACGGGACCCTGTTCTTCGCCGCAGACGACGGAACGAACGGATACGAGTTGTGGAAGTCGGATGGAACGACCGCGGGAACGGTGCTCGTCAAGGACATCGTGCCGGGGCCGAACGGTAGCAATCCGTACGGACTGGTCCACGTCAATGGCACGCTGTTCTTTAACGCCACCGACGAGAATGGCGATACGGAACTCTGGAAGTCGGACGGCACGGCACTCGGCACGGTCCGCGTCAAGGACATCAAACCGGGGAACGACGGTTCCTATCCGTACCCGCTGCACAACGCCAACGGCGTCCTGTTCTTTGCCGCCTCGGATGGCATTGGCGGAGACGAACTGTGGAAATCGGACGGAACAACGGCCGGCACCGTGCTGGTCAAGGACATCAATGCGGGCCCCGATGATTCTTCGCCGCGCAAATTCGCGAGCGTCGGCGGTACGCTTTTCTTCACGGCCTACGACGAGGAACATGGGTACGAATTGTGGATGAGCGACGGCACCACCGCCGGCACGATGCTCGTGAAGGACTTCGAGCCCGGTGAGGAGGGTTCTTACCCGGATGAACTGACCGCCGTCAATGGAACGCTTTTCTTTACTGCCGACACGGCGGCCCACGGACGCGAATTGTGGCGCACCGACGGGACTGCCGCCGGGACCATGTTGGTGAAAGATATCGATCCAGCCGGTTCCGGGTACCCGACGGACTTGCACGAAGTCAACGGGTTGCTCTTTTTCGCCGCCGACGACGGGGTGGTGGGCGACGAACTGTGGCAGTCCGATGGCACGCTTGCCGGGACGATGATCGTCAAGGACTTGGTGCCCGGCGATTCAAGCTCTCGCCCCGGCTATCTCAGCAGCGTCCATGGCATGCTGTTTTTCAATGCCAATGACGGTGTCCGCGGCGACGAGCCTTGGGTGCTGGTGGCGCCCGGAACCGTCAATTTGCCGGCCGGTGGCGCATCCAGCGTGGCGATCGACGGTGGGGACGTCGTCGTTACCGACGGGCTGGGCTGCATCCTGCTGCGCGAACCCGTTGGCCAACTTCAGGAAATTGTGATCAACGGTCTGGACGGCGAGGACGACGTCTTGACGATCGATTTTACCAACGGCAATCCAATTCCCCCCGGCGGTCTCAGCTTCAACGGCGGCGCCGGAGGATCCGACGAAATCGTGTTGCTCGACCCCGACCCGGACCTGGACGCCGACACGGTCATTCACACGTTTTTCAACGCCCACGACGGCGAAACCGAGATCGACCTGGACGGCGACGGCAGTTCCGATGCGACAATCCACTACACCGGCCTGGAACCGATTCTTGACAACCTGAATGCCACCAACAGAATTTTCACGTTCTTGGGCGGCAGTGAGACGATTCTCCTCTCCGACGACGGCGACGTCTCCGACGGCCAGTCCTCGATCGATTCTGATTTGGGCGAGAGCATTACGTTCACCAATCCAACCGACAGCCTGGTCATCGATACGACGTTGACGGCCGGCGCTGATGTGATCAACGTTGAGGGGTTGGATGCCGCCTTTGCCGCGGACCTGTTGATCGTCGCCGAACCGGGCGGAGGCAACGACGATACCGTGTCGTTCCAAGCAAACGCCACCGCAACCGGAGGAGGAGATCTGGTGGTGAGCGCCAATGACATCAGCCTCACGGCCGCGATCCACAGTGGCGGCGGCGCGATCGAGTTGAATGCGGATCACGATATCGTCTCGACCGCCGCCGGCACGATCACGTCGAGCGGTGGGGCGGTGGAGATCACGGCCGACGCCGACTCGACCGGGGGCGGAACCGTCAATCTGGGCGGCGCGATCGATCACGGCGCCGGGGGAACGATCATCAGCCTGGCCGATGCCGATGGTGTCGTCGCAGCGCAAGTCAGCGGGGCAGGGGGCCTGACCAAGTCGGGGGACGGGACCTTGTCGATTGACATCGCCGCCTCCTACGGCGGTCCCACAGACATTCTTGCCGGTACGTTGACGCTGGGGACCTTCAATCGAATTCCCGATAACAGTGCCGTGACCGTCGCGGCGTCGGCAACATTCGACAACGGTGGGTTCACAGAGCGAGTCGGCTCGCTGGCGGGAGCCGGTACCGTGATGCTCGGCAGCGGCGCGAGCCTGACGACGGGGCTCGACAACACGTCGACCGAGTTCAGTGGCCAGGTTACCGGGACGGGATCCCTGGTCAGTTCGGGAACCGGGACCTTCACCCTGTCGGGAAATGCCAACGACTGGACGGGCGAACTGCGGGTCGCCGGAGGTTCGGTGTTGATTACCGGCGCCCTGACCAGTTCCTCGAACGCCGTCAATGTCATCAACGGCGCGGTGCTCGGTGGCACCGGACAGATTGAGGGCGTGATCAACACGGGTGTCGGCACGGTCGCGCCCGGACTCAGCCCCGGCCGTCTGACCGGAAGTGGCCAGTTGCAGTTGAGCAGCAATGCCACGTTTGCCGTCGAATTGAACGGCACCGCCGCCGCGTCGCAGTATGACCAGTTTACGGCGGATGGCGTCGCCTCGCCCAGCCTGGCCAGTGCGGCCCTCGCGGTCACTCGCGGTTTTGTCCCGGTCCCCGGCGACCGTTTCACGATCATCGCGAATCAGACGGGCAATTCGGTGACCGGTACATTCAACGGGCTTCCGGAAGGCGCAACGGTTGACGTTGACGGGGTCGAATTGCAGATCACCTACGTTGGCGGCGCGGGACACGACGTCGAGTTGTTTGTACCGAACACGGGAGCGGCCGACGCCCGCATTTTCGTCAGCCCGACCATCAGCGGTGTCGTTGACGGGATCGCCTTTCGCAACGAAGACATTCTCGTATTCGACACCGCCAGCGGTACCTGGTCGCTGCATTTTGACGGTTCGGATGTCGGATTGCGGACAGGCGACCTTGATGCAATCCATATCAATGCCGACGACAGCATCTTGATGAGCTTGAGTTATCCCAAGTACATCCCGGGCTTGGGCCGGGTCGACGATTCGGACGTGATCCGGTTCCTGCCGACAGGTCTTGGTGAAGCAACGTCAGGAACGTTTGAGATGTTCCTGACGGGCGCCACCTTGGGACTGACGCAGTCGAGCGAAGATATCGACGGGATCAGCATCGTTCCCGGGGGACGGATTGCCATCAGTACGCTCGGCAACTACGCGGTCCCTGGTGCGGCGGGAACACTCAACGGCGGCGGTTCCGATCTGCTGGTTCTGAATGGTTCCCCGGCCGCCGGAACCTGGGAAGTTTATCTTAATGGACCTGCGGTGGAGTTGGCGGCCGCAGCGGAGAATATCGCCGGTGTCTCCGTCAACGGGGCCGATGTGAACCTGGTTACCCGAGGCAACTACAGCGTCTCGGGGCTTGCCGGCGACGCGAATGACGTATTCCATTGCGACTATCTCGGACCGACCACCTGCGATGGCTTCAGCCGGCTGCTCGACGGCGCGGCCGAAGGCGTGGTCTGGACGCGATTCGATGCCCTCTCCGTTGTCCTGACGGCACCCGGCCCTCTGCATGCGGATGTGTCCGCGTACACCGGCGACGTTGGCGACGGAGCCCTCCCTGAGTTACCCGGCCGGCCATTGTCTGCCCAGCACGTGGAAGCAGCCGTCGCTGAGGCGATCGATTTCTGGCAGACGCAAGGCGTCGATCCGCGTCTGTTGGATGGAGTCCGGTACGAGATCGCCCCATTGCCCGGAACGTATTTGGGACTAACGTATCCGGGGCTGGTCGTCATCGACGCCGACGCAGCAGGTTTCGGCTGGAACGCTACGATCGATTCGCCTCTCAGCGAGCCTGCGGCTGTTGGACGGATGGATCTGGTGTCCGTCGTTGCCCACGAATTGGGGCACCTTCTCGGGTTCGAGCATCACGAACACGTCATGCAAGATACGCTCGCGGCGGGACAACAGTTGACCCGCACATCGATCCATGCCAGCGAAGGCGACCAGCGGTTGGGCTCAACCACCGGTTTTATGGACGACGAGCATGACGGTGCGCACGACGGAGATTTGGATCGCTGGTACACAGCGGTCGACGACGCCTTCGCCGACTTCGGGTCGAACGAAAGGGGCAGTTTGTTGTAGCCGCGAGGGGCCGCTGTTGTCGCCCGGGCCAAGGAGTTCGCCGAGTTCCGCAGCTCGAAGTGGGGAACCCGCTACTGTGGCGCCCCAAGTTGTTTCTCTTCCTTGATCGCTCGCAACTGCGTATCGACCCAGGTCGCCAGGCGGTCGCCCAATGGCATGTGCAGCGCGATCCCGATCAACATCACGACCGCGACGGTCAGCGACGCAAGGTGACCTTCGAGCAAGTATGCGACCAACGCCAGGAACGCGGTGCCTTCCAGCAGGGCGCAGCCGATGATCGTCGTCGTCTGGTAGACCTGCGCCAGGCTGGAGACCACGGAATGGTCGCCGGACGAATCGTCCGTGGCCTGTCGAGTTAACTGCAGGCGGGAATTCCGCACGATCATCTTCGGAATCACGAAGGCCAGGACGCCACAGATCGCGCCCATCCCCAGGCTGGCGTACGTCAGCATCCCCAAAGTCGGTTGTTCGACTTCGTCACCCAGAAACAGAACGTAGGCGCCAAATACAAGGACGCCGTTGGCGAGGGCGAATACGATCGTGCGCGTCGTTGTTGCGGCAGCGTTGACTTCCCGTTCCAGTTCTTGATCGAGCATGATAAAGCTTTCCAGTGCGTTCCGAACTGCGACGAACTCCCAATACCGTCACTCCACTTCGTCGCCGTTGTAGCAATCTTGCCGAGGAACGACAACGGCCGCATCCACTCCACCGTACACCCCGTCCCCACCATGCGCGGATTTCTGTGACCGCGGTTTGCTTTACGCGGGTCTCCAACTTACTGCGCTCGGGTCTACGGCGTGCTGTACGCGGGTCTCCAACATGCAGTGCACTGGTCTCCAACCCCGCACACCGCCGGACCGTAAGGTCTCCCCCCGCATGATACGGTGCGCCATCCGCACCCGTCGCCAACAAAGCACCGCCGCGGGAAACGAAGGGTCTGCGGGACACTGTCTCCGCTCGTCGCACGCGCCCGGTTTGTTCATCAACGAGCAACAAGTCAGCGTACCCGTCTACCACAGTCACTTGGGGTGACTTCGCCCCAAACGCCGCGTAATTCTGCCGGCACGCGATTGCGTCCGGTTTGCTTTGCGATCAGTCGACCCGCGGATAACGCCCAACGTTTATTGAATTTTCAGCGTTTGAAACGACCGGGGCCCGGCCTGGGTTAGTCACGTGGCCGATTGCCGGCGCCTGCTCCGCGCGGCGGCGAGCGCAGCTCGTCGGCGGTCAGTTTTCCGTCCCGATTCCGATCGAGCCGTTTGAGGGCGGCGGTTGCCTGACCAATCTCGTCGGCAGAGATCGTGCCATCACGGTCGGTATCGAGTGCCCGTTGGAGGCTGATGGACGGCGGCCGACCGAATCCCGCGGGCAAGCTTCCCGAACCGGGGCGTTGAATATCCCGGCCTCCAGGTGGCGAAGCGAATCTGCCGCCCCCTCCCTGCCGTTGTTGCCAGAATCCGCCGTGCGTTTCGACGATTCTCAGCTCAATCTGACCGGCAACCGGGTCACCGGGTTCCGTGCCGGCTTGGCTCAATTGCAGATTGCCAATCACCGACCGGCCGGGACGCCCACCCAATCCAACACGATTGCGCTGACCTTCGCGAAGACTTCCGCTGATCCGAATCGCCCCCTCGCCGGTCGGATGGAATCGGGCGCGGTCAATCGTCAACGAGACGGCAATCGGTGCGCCATCTGCCCGGTCGGCAGTGAAGACGAGATTCACGGGGGAAGCTGACGTCGCTCCCGGCCTACTGACCCTGGGACCCCGCGACCCACCCAAGCCACCGCCCGGCGGTCCTCGAAAGCCTCCGAAGCCGCCGAACGGAAGGGGTTGGGTACGCGCCACGACGTGATCGGCGTTGACGAGCTCCTCACCTAGCTGGATCACGATTTTCGTCCGGCTCTCGGCGGTCGGCTCGCCTCCATCGCGACGGAAGGTGGTGAAAAACGAGCCCTTGGCGGTGCCGACATCGACGACATAGGACGGTGTTCGCGGTTCGGACGGCACGTTAGGACGCCAGTTGTCCAATGCGCGTTCGACCACCTCGCGACGACCGCGAACGAACGCTCGCAACTCGTTCATTGCCGACGGCGTACCAGCCTGTGATGGGTGCAAGTGGGGCGAAACCAACGCTTCGATGCGATCGACTTCGGCGAGCATCGCGTCCTCGTCCCAGACCTCGTCCAGCAGCCGGCGCAAGGTCGCCTGATAGCGTTTCGCCCCGTCCTGGGAGTGGTAGAGCCGATTGGCCAGGATGCTGTGCGCGTAAATCACCGTCGACGGGCGGCTCCCGCCCCCCCGGCCTCGGCCAAATGGCCCGCCATCGGTAAAGACCCAGTCGGCTCCCCAGGGAATGAAATGGCCACGGCCGTTGTCTTGCGGATTGAAGTAGAGATAGAAGTTGTTTTGATTCGAGCTATAGCCGTCCCAAAATCCGGTCAGGCCTTCCAGGGCCCAATGCCGAAAGAACGCATCGATGTTGATGATCTGACTCAGTTCATTCAGATCGAGTTCTCCCTCCTTCGCAAGAACGGCGGCCAGACGTTCGACGTCGCTCCGATCATCCACGCCCTCATTCGTTTTGGCTTCGACATTGTCGAGTGACTTGGGGCGGAAGTCGGTGAGACTCCCTTCGTAGAGGTTTCCGGACTTGTCCGCGAAGGCACGTTTGAGGAACGGTTTCTTGATGCTTTCGACGTGCGAGTAAATACCAAGGTTTTCCCCATTGACCACGACATGGGCCCAATTGGACCTGGGGGCCGGATTGCCCGCTCGGCGAAACAGCCGGTACGTTAAGAACTGGCTGGCCTGAGACCGGTCCTGCTTGTTGTTGTTCAGCGTCAGGCGGCTCAGCCCTTTGATAGGATCCTGATCCTTGTACGCATCGAATTTGACTTTCAGTGATGGCCGTTGGATGTCAGCCGACCCGAAGAACCCTTTCTTGCGAATGCCAACCGATTCAAGTTTCTCGCCATCGATCCACAGGTCGGCCCTGAAGTAAGTATAGGGTCGTTCGCCTGGTAACCCGCTGAACGCCGTTGCCGGATCATGCGCCTGGCGGCGAAGCTGCTCCCAGTCGTCCGGCGCGACTTCGATCTTGATCTCGATCATTCGGTTGGGATCAAGCAACCGGTCGCCATCCAGTTCTTCCGCGATAACGGCCGTCCTGCTGCAGGGATGGCCGCAGCAAAGCATGAGTGCCAGCGGAAAGATTCGGACGATTCGCTGCCGGAAGCCGGGCGGAAACGTATGCATGGGCAGTGATGCTCCTGGAGGAGGTGGCCGCGGTATCGATCGTGGCGTGTGACGGGGCGCAGGTTGCGTCGGGCGTCTCGTCTGGATCACTCATGAAGGAATAACAAGTCAGTGCAAGTCCCCGCGTCGTAGGTGGTATCCCGTGTCGTCGTTGTCATGCGGTGAACCGACCCAACGCGCCTCGCATCTCGGTCGATACGCGTCAGCGTCCGATTTGCTCGTCGCACATTCCTTATGCGATGATCGCCTTGATGACGTTGCCTTTGACGTCGGTCAATCGCATCTCTCGACCCGCGTAGCGGTAGGTGAGCTGTTCATGGTCCAGCCCGAGGAGGTGAAGGATTGTTGCATGCCAGTCATGCATGTGAACCCGGCCCTCGATCGCTTTGTAGCCGAAGTCATCGGTTTTTCCATGGGTTACGCCTGCTTTGACGCCACCGCCGGCCATCCACATCGAAAATCCCTTCGCATTGTGGTCCCGTCCATCTCCCTGTGCGTACGGTGAACGGCCAAATTCGCCTCCCCACAAGACAAGCGTGTCCTTGAGCATATCCCGCTGATGCAGGTCGGTCAGCAGTCCTGCGATGGGACGGTCGACGGCCGAACAGCTCGTGCGGAGCGATTCATCAAGGTTGCGGTGATGGTCCCAACCGGCGGACGTGACTTCGACAAAGCGGACCCCGGCTTCCACCAGTCGGCGGGCCAGCAGGCATTGCCGACCGAAGCTGGTTGTACCGCCAGACGAACCGAAGCCGCCGCTGAAGCGGTTGCCACCGCGTTCTTGTTCCTCGATGCCATAGAGTCTCCGAGTCGCTGCGGTTTCGTTGCCCAGGTCGAGCAGCGAGGGCATTTCGCCCTGCATCCGAAACGCCAGTTCGTACGACGAAATCAGGCCTTCGATCTCCGGGCTTCCGCCCAACGCTGCGGCACTCGCTCGGTTCAGTTCCTGCGCGAAGTCGAGTTGCACGCGTTGAGCGTCGCGCGAGCGGCGGCGGTTGGTCAGATTGCTGACCGTTTCGCTTCCGGACCGCTGTTGAATCCGGGTGCCCTGGTAGACGGCCGGTAGGAACGACGCCGCGTAGTTTGCCGCGCCCCCGTTCCGGCTGGGAGGATTGATTGTGATGAAGCCGGGCAGATTTTCGTTGTCCGTTCCCAGGCCGTAGAGGAGCCACGCCCCCAAGCTGGGGCGTGGAAACTGAAAGATTCCGCAATGCATTTGCAAGTAGGCCTGGGCGTGATTGGGCCGGTCGGTATGCATGCCGTTCAGCAGGCACAGCTTGTCGGCGTGCCGCGCCAGTTCCGGAAAGAGCTCACTGATCCACAGGCCGCTTGCCCCGCGGCGCTCGAAGGCGAAATGGGAACCCATCAGGCGCGCTGGGCGGAAACCGCGGGCGCCGGGAGCCGGCTCGCCGTCGTTGGCCGCAAGTGCGGGTTTATAGTCCAGCGTGTCGACGTGACTCGGGCCCCCTTCCATGCAGAGAAAGATGACCCGCTTCGCTTTGGCCGGGAAGTGCGAGGCCTGCGGAGCCAATGGGCGTTTTGGATCACGCGCTTGTGCTGCTTGCTGGTGGGCCAGTGCCGCAAACGCAAGATAACCGAATCCTGATCCGCCAAGTTGCAGCAAGCTTCGTCGAGTCAGCATGAGATTACTTTCGATATTGAAAATCCGCACTGGCAAACAACGCCTGGCAGAAGGCGCTCCATACTTCACGCTGTCGCCTCGCTGCACTCGCGTTCTCGGCCGCCTGTTGCCGGTCGTATGCCTGCAGGAACACCTCGGCGGCTGACCGCTCCCGTGAAGTCGGTGGACGGCTGTAGCAACGCACGAAGGCGGCATTGATACGATCCGTACTCGGCTGGATTGCCAACAACTCGTTCGCCAGGGCATCGGCGGCCCGCATGACGAACCCGTTGTTGAGAAGGAACAGGCCCTGAGACGGGACGGTCGTCTGTTCGCGGCTGGTGGCGATGAGCGACGGGTCGGCCGCGTCAAATAGCCCCAGTGCCTCCGGCAAGTTGTCTCGAATCACCGGCAGGTAGATTGAACGATGTGCGTTTTGCGGATCGTTGACGGCCCGGAGGGCCGAACGGCGACTGAAGCTGGAGACGGGACCTTCGCCCGCACCGGCTACGGCCGAGCCGACGGGGGGTGTTGTCTCGAGGGTTGCGCTCACCGCAAGCATCGCATCCCGCAGGCATTCGGCATCCAACCGCCGAGGTTGCATGCGCCACAGATACTCGTTGGTCGGATCGGCTTCCAGGGCGTCGGAGCGGCTTGTCGTGGCAAGCCGATAGGTTCGGCTGGTGACGAGGTACCGGACAAGCCGTTTAATGCTCCAACCGTCATTCATGAACCGCAGCGCCAGGTGATCGAGCAGTTCCGGGTGCGTTGGCGGGCGTCCGGCGAGCCCAAAATCGTCGGTTGTCCGAACCAGCCCGCTCCCAAAGAGCTGCAGCCAGATGCGATTCACCATCACGCGGGCCGTCAGCGGGTTCCGGCGGCTGGCAATCCAGTTGGCAAGTTCCAGCCGGCCACTGCTGGTATCTGAGATCTGCAGCGGCTCGGCGGTCAGGATTTCCAGCGTTCCGCGCGGTACCAGTTGGCTGCTCGGCTGATCGTGCTCGCCGCGAACAAACACCGGACTGTCGCCGATGAACCGCATCCCATCGAAGGTGTAATCGCCGAACCTCCGTGGCCGCACGTTGAAACGGCGGCCGAAACCGGCTTGCTGCGGCTTGTCGGTCACTCCCATTGCCAGCCGTTTGGGCTCGCCATCGTCTGTATAGGCATCCAGGCGAGCTTGCAGGAGGGCGATGCGGCCCATGGCGAAAAATCGCTGTAGTCCGTCTCCGCCGGCACGGATCGACTGCCGCACGCGGTCAATCTGACGTTCGATCTGCTCGCGTTCCCGCTCGCCAAGCCGAGCGGTGCCTGCCGCCAGGTGTGCCTCGGCGGGTAGTCGAATCAGACGCGTGGCGCGTTGCGCGTTGATGTACCGGACCGTGCCATAATGCGTTTCCGTACTGCGAAAGATCCCGGCCAGCGCGTAATAGTCGGTTTGCGGAATCGGATCGAACTTGTGGTCGTGGCATCGTGCACAAGCCACGGTGATGCCCAGAAACGCCTGCGACGTGACGTCAATCTGCTCATCAACCACATCAAGCTCGTATTTCAGACCACTCCGTTCGTTGAGTGTCTTGGGGCCCAAGGCCAGAAAACCCGTGGCGATCAACCGCTCGGCGGCGAGGTTCGGGTCGTCGGTGTGCATCAAGTCACCGGCCAGCTGTTCCCTGATGAACTCGTCGTACGGCTTGTCTGCGTTGAAGGCTGCGATCACATAGTCGCGATACCGCCAGGCTTGCGGGTAATAGAAGTTGACTGTCTTCCCAGTACTCTCTGCATAGCGGGCGACATCCAGCCAATGACGGGCCCACTTCTCACCGAAGTGCGGAGAGTTGAGCAGCCGATCGATCGCCTCGGCGAGCGTCTCCGTCGGTCGGTCGCCGGCGAATGCCTCGACTTGTTCGCCGCTGGGCGGGAGTCCAATCAGATCAAACGTCAGGCGACGCAGCAACGTCCGGGGATCGGCGTCACCAACCGGGCGCAACGTTTGCGACTCCAAGGCGGCAAGCACAAACCGATCGACGTCCGATTGCGGCCAGTCCGCCCGTTCGACGTCAGGCACGGCTGGCTGCTGCGGCAGCTGGAAGGCCCAGTGATTCCTGGCCGCTTCGGGGTCGACGCGGTATGCATCCTCGACGACCGCGGCGCCGTCGCGTGGATCGGGCGCACCCATCGCGATCCACTTCTCGAAGTCCTCGATCACCTCGGCCGGGAGCTTCTTGTCCGGCGGCATCTGCAGGTCGTCGTCGGCGTGACGCATGGCCTGCACCAACAGGCTTTGCCGGACGTTGCCCGGCACGACCGCCGCACCGCGGTCCCCGCCGCGACGCATTCCGGCTCGCGAATCAAGCGCGAGGCCACCTTCGATTTCGTTCTGTTCGGTCGAGTGGCACGAATAGCACTCGCTGACGAGCACCGGCCGGATGCGTTTCTCGAAGAACGCGAGCCCGTCAGCGTTGTTGTCGTCTGCGGCTGCGATGCTCAAGCACGGTGTCAGCCATGTGAGCACGACAAGCACGCTCTGGGAGTGGTTACACATAAGGCCACCGCGCGTCAGAGTTTCGTCGCCAAGTGAATGATGATTAGCTTAACCCCAAGTCCTTGGCGATGTGTCGATGAATCTGTTCATTCGAATCAACGAAATAGAATCGCGAGCAGCCACGGGGTGCTGCACGCGCTGCGTGCGGGTCTCTGATCTGACTGCAATGCGCGCGGCTCTGCACGCGCCGTGCGCGCCGTGCGCGCCGTGCGCGCTGTGCGCGGGTCTCCGACCCCGCACATCCGTGACCGAACGGTCTCCACCGCCTTCTCTCACCACCCCATTGTCTTCCTTCCTTCCTTCTTTCCCCTCCCGCTCCCAGCAATCCGCCGAGCCGAGGTGCCTCCGTCAGCAGCATCAACACCTGCGAGCACGCCAATTCCACGAAAAACGACTCGCGGCAACCATGTCGGAAGCATCCGACAATCGGTGAACAAAATGGTCGTTTCTTACGTAGCAATAAGTAGTGATGGGCCCCGATGAAAGGCCCCAACGGGTGAGGCCCGGATCGGTGCCCAAGTTGCGGGACGCATGTCCCAAGGAGGTGTACCATGTTTCGCTCACTCGTTCCTTGGAGGGAGAGATCCCACGTTCCTACCGGCGGACGCTTCTCAGAATTGATGAAGCAGATGGAAGAGGAAACCGAGGATCTCATCGAGCGGTTCTATGGTGGACGCGAAGGTTGGCTGACGGGAACGCCCAGTTTCTCGCCGACGGTCGACTTCGTGGAGACCGAGGACCAATTTGAGGTGACGGTTGATCTGCCTGGGCTGAAGCCTGAGGACGTCAACGTGGAGTTGAAGAACGGTGACCTCTGGATCTCCGGCAAGCGAGATGAGGAGAAGAAAGAGGAAGGGGAAACCTGCCACCGGCTGGAACGGCACCACGGCGAGTTCCGCAGGGTTCTGCGGCTGCCCAGCACGATCCGTGAGGAAGGCATCGACGCCAACTTCGCAGACGGGGTGTTGAAGGTCACCGTCCCCAAGACGGAAGAGGCCAGGCCCAAGCATATCGAAGTTAAGGCTTGACCGGCGGATCGGCCCCCGGCGGTATGGTGCCGCCGGGGGCCTTGTTATCTGGTTTTCAAAAGGGCGACAGATTGCCAAGGCAGGCGATAATGCGGGCGATGCTGCTGGAGCAAACTGCTCTGTTGGCCGACGTTGAAGCCCCGTTGCGACTGGCGGATATTCCGGTTCCACAGCCGGCACCTGGGGAGGTGCGCATTCGCGTCGCCGCCTGTGGAGTCTGCCACACGGAATTGGACGAGATTGAAGGACGGGTGGCCCCGCCGAGACTCCCAATCGTGCTCGGCCATGAGATCGTCGGTCATGTCGACGCGCGGGGCCGTGACGCGGCGCGCTGGCGGGAAGGTGACCGTGTGGGCGTTGGCTGGATCCATTCTTCTTCCGGCGAGCGCGACGAAAACCTGTGCGAACTGTTCCGCGCAACGGGCCGCGACGTGAACGGTGGCTATGCGGAGTACCTCACCGTCCCGGAACGTTATGCATACCGGATTCCCGCTTCCTTTTCCTCGGCCGAAGCAGCACCGTTACTGTGCGCCGGGGCGATCGGCTATCGTGCGCTGCGGCTGGCGAGCATCAACGACGGTGAGTTGCTTGGTCTGATGGGCTTTGGGGCATCGGCGCATCTTGTGCTCCAACTGGTAAGGCATTGCCTGCCCCGGACATCCCTGTTCGTCTTCGCTCGCGACCCGGACGTGCAGGCGTTCGCTCGCCATCTGGGTGCCGCGTGGGCGGGAGACATCAGCGACCGGGCGCCTGAAGCGTTGCATGCGATCATTGACACGACCCCGGTCTGGAAGCCGGTCGTCGAGGCGTTAGCGAATCTGCGACCGGGCGGACGGCTCGTCATCAACGCGATTCGCAAGGAAGATACTGACAAAGACGAGTTGCTCCGCCTCAGCTACCACGAGCACCTGTGGATGGAGCGGGAACTCAAATCAGTCGCCAATATTACGCACTTCGATATTGCCGAGTTTCTGCCGCTGGCCGGGCAAATCCCGATCCGGCCGGAAGTGACCGTCTATCCGCTGGAGGAGGCGAATCGCGCGCTGCTCGAACTGAAACAGGGACGTTCGAAAGGCGCCAAGGTGCTCCAGGTCGAGTGACGTTCGGCAAGGCCGCCTATTCTTCATCCGAGAGGCCCTCGAGTTCTGCCTCGATGGCTGGGCGGGGCATTGCCGTGAATGCGGGCAACGTTCGCAATGCGTCGGACGTCGGCAGAACGCGACAATCATCCGGCAAGCCGCCATCTCGCTCCGGCTTCCCACTGAGGCGGATGTAGCCGTCATCCGCCAAACGCGTCAGACCCGAGGTGACCTGCTTCGCCGTTTTGTCGAGGTAGCGGGCGATGTCACCTACCGTGAGACGGTAATCCTGATCGTGCCCATCGAGATGGATGACCGCCGCCTCAACGACGTATTCAACGATCTCTTTGCCAAGCTTGGTGAGATGGCGGTCCCCAACTGGTGCGGATGCTTCATCGTCAGTCGGCTGACAGACCTCGCACGGATCGGGTGCCGCGCCCGACTCGTCACGCGCCCACTGGACCAGCTCATCCAACCCTAGCGCACAGACTTTCACGTGTCGACCGGTTGTCCAATGCGTGTTCTTCGCGGGCGAAGACCTGATGGTGGCGCACGTGGCACGATGCAGCATGGGTCTCTTGCCGGTCGGCTTGCGCAGCCAGTCCACGACAAACCCGTTGCGGTGATGGGCGAGCCAGGACAGGTAGGCCCGGTCTTCACCAAGCAAGAAGATTATCATGGCACGCTACCTCCCCGTGATTGGTCGCGCCGTACGCAAGGTTGCTTGCAGGGTGAACGTCGTTCATGGAAATCAAATTCTCGCCCAGACCATCCTCCAGCCGTCGCGCATTAGACGCCGGTTCCGCTGGTCGCGGAATGAACCGGACGCAAACCTGAATCACTCATCCGCCGTAGGGCGTTAGCCCCGGTTCAAACGCACGCTGTCCAAACCGGACGCGAACGCGTTCCAGCTGATTTGCATGGCATTGCGGGCAATCTCGCTGCAAACGACTGCGAATCGTTGACGAACACTGAACGGTAGGCCCATGCGTCCACTGCCAAGCGGCCGTCGCAACCGATGGCTATTGATTAAAATCGGAGGGCGCCCGGATGTCGATGGTGGGCTTTTTGCCGTAGAGGACCCCGGTGTGGCTGTTGGCATCGAGTTCGTCGATCAGCTTCGCATAGTAGGGGCGATAGGCGGCGATGCGGGTCTTGGCGGCCTCGCGTTTGGATTTCGATGTGGCGAACGCTTGGCGATCGTTGCTGCTTGCCGAGCCAGTCAGTCCGCGCCCCACGTAGATCATCGCAGCGACCGTGTGCGTTGTGTATTCGTGATGATCGATCAGTCGGAGCAGTCGCTCATTCTCGCGATCGGACAACTGGTTCCGTTTGCTGGCAGCCCGATCGATCGCCTGCTGCATTCGGGGCAGAATGGGCCAGTAGGCGGCCAGGTACATTCCGGGATTGTTCGCACCCGGGTAGCGATGGAAGAAGGAAGCGATCATCGCCTCTTTGGTACCAGCGGGGCCGTTCTTGAAGACGCGGACGAGTGCGTTTTCCAGCAGGTCGTAGTAGGCCTTCACGTCATCGGCGGCGGCACCGTAGAGGGCTGAGTAATATGCTTGCTCTGCGGCCTCTGCGTTGAAGTCGTTATCCCACAGGAGCCTTGCGAGCAGGTAGTGGCCAGCGCCAAGCAATTCATAGGAACGGGCGATGTAGTGGTAGCCGCCATCGACACCGTGGTCCTGCTGCGCACGGCATTTTTCGATCAGGTGGTTCGTGACCGGCGCGATCATGTAGAGCGGCGTCTGGTCGTAGTGCCAGATGTCGTATTTGTAGAACGTGCCGGCTGCCTTGTGCCATCCCCGCTCCATGGCCGCTTCGGACCACGCGTCCCCTTCGTAGTAGGCGCCCTGGGAAAAACCGCTGTTGGTCGGATGCACCAGGAAGAGCATGGGATGGGGTTTCACATTCTGCGGCGGGTACTTGTAGTCGAGATAGATGATGACGCCCAGGCGTTTGTCGGGATGAACCTTGGCGACGCGTTCAGCGACCTGGTTGCTGAATGTAATGATGCGATCGGTCGTGACGCGACGTCCGTCGGGCCGCGTCCGGCCGCTATCCTGGGCCAGGCACTCCCGGCAGGTGCAGAACTTGCGGCCATCGTTGGCGGCAATAGAAAACATGTCCGCATCGGGCCGCTTGTTGAAATGATCGATGGCTGCTTTTGCGAAATGTTCGACCACCTCCTGGTTGCTGGTGCAGACCTGGCCTCCCCGTTTTTCCGCATAGTGTTTCGGATAGCGCTTGCCGTTGATTTCGGCAAACCACTCGGGATGCTCCTGGCCAAAAACGTCCGGCGACATGATCCTGTGCCAGTTGTGTTCGTGTCGGACTTCGATGGGGTGTCCGAGCCGCAGCCGTCTGCCGAAAATCTGATTCGCCTGCCCTGCGGGCGACTTGGTGAATTGGCGATAGCTGCAGTCCGGACCGTCGACGATGTGCATTGATTTGATCGTGAGGTCCTGTTGGGGCGGCGTCACGGTACCCAGGTCGTCGTGCCAGGCGAACAGCATGTCGTAGTAACGTTCCAGGAACTCGTACGTCCCGAACAGGGTGCCCGGCTCCATACCGAGTCTGGCGACCACCTGATGGGCTCCGACGCCGGGCGTGTCACGGCCAACGATGTGGATATCCTGACCGACGGACCGAATGCGAAAACCCTCCGCCGGGAGACCGGCGGTCGTGACTCCCGCCGCGTCGGACCAGGGATTGCTGCCAAAGAAGATGGTCGGCGTATCCGGAACCGGTTCTTCTACGCGAATCGGTTCCGTCCCCGTGGCCTTCGCGATCAATGACCGGTATTCCTTGAGTGCCTGGACGGCAGCCGGGTCGGCCTGATCGTTCGGCAAACAGATCATGTTGTGGACCGGCTTGCCGTTCTTGACGAGCAAAATCTCCAGGTCTTCAGCGGGAGGGGCGACGGCCATGGCTGGCGGTCCTCCCCCACGCTCTGCGTTATCATGCGCGGCGGAAGTTGGTCGCGTCGACCGTTGCGCTGCAATGTATCGTTGGTCGGCGTCGCTGAGCTTTTTCAGCGGCACCGCAACAACTTTTCCGTCGCTGCGGCGAAGCTGAACGCTGTCGCCGCGAACTTCCACCAAGACCGCTTCCACTGAAAATCGGCCGCTGCGATCCGTCCATGTTCGAGCTCGGCGGGCGCCGGTTTCCTCGGCAGGAGATGCGGCGAGCAGGTATTCACTGAGCGCAGTCAGGTTGCGGCTGAAGACTTCGCTGGAAAGGTAACGCGAGCCTCGCTCAAACTTCGGCTGGCCGACCAGCGCTTCGCCCTGGTACGTGCTAATCCACCTGCCATCTCCGTCAAGCTGGCCGAGGATTCGGCGGGTCTGCTCCGCCCGGTCGACTGACACGTCCGCGGCGGCCGTGGATTGACCTGCAAGCCGTTGGGCGTATTCCTGTTCGAGCGCATCCACTCGCGATTCGATCTTCCAACCGTAGTGGGACGGCAAATTCGAATCGTCATAGGTCAAACGGTACACGTCGCCCCGCCGTTCCATGTACAGTGGCCGGTTCGTCTGAAGCTCGTAGTACCGCGCCAAACTGCCATCAGGTAGCCTCGACTGCCGCAGCCAGGCCAGCGTCCGCGGGATCGGTTCAAGGTACTTGCGGTCGCCGGTCACGCGATAGATCTTCATGAGCGTCTCGATCGCCTCTTGCGACTCGTCGCTGGCAATTGCAGGTGGCTCGAACTTCCGGGCCCAAACCGGCTGCATGTCGTAATTGTACTGTTGCGCCCAGGCGGGCTGAGGGTCGGGCATTTGGGCCAGAACCAGAAAATCTCCCAGCCGCCGTAGCGCGTCGACGTATCGTTCGTCGTCATAGATCGTGTAGGCGTCGATGAGAGTGTCGGCGACGTAACCGGCCACATTGTCATTCAACGTGTACAGATCCCAGTAGTTCTTGATGCGACCTTCGGTTCGCCAGTCGTACCCGGGGTAGCTCGCTTTCATCACCGGATGCTGCTCGACCGGTCCGGTCCAGACCTGAGGAAAGGCCCCGTTGGGGAACTGCGCGTTGAGCAGCGCGTCGAGGGCCGCTTGGGCCGACTCGTGGATCACTTCATGCTGGAATTCCAGTGCGCGGTCGGTGTGAATCATCAAGCGGATGGCCGATTGGGTCTGGCCGTCGTCCAGGGACGAGTTGTTCTTGCCTCGGCCCTTGCCGTTGCGATAGTCCGCCACACGCCGGCCGCGCGGATCAAAGTCGATACAGTTTGTCCACCCTCCAGACTTGAGTTGCCCGTAGGCCAGCGCGAGCGCTGCGTCCGTCGCCGCGGCCAGGTAGAACTTGTCACCCGTTGCTTGGTAGGCTTTCAGATATCCAAGGCCGACCGTCGGCGTGCCCGGCGGCTGGACCCAGATTTGATCCGCCGTGGCAGAACCCTCGCCCCAGCGTTGGCTCAGGTCGAGCGAATAGAAATAGACGTAACCGCCGTGGGCTGCGACCTGCTCGCGATAGTACGTGGCCGCCTGGCGCATCGCGGCCGTGACTTCGGAAGCAAGCGGCCGGTCGGCCGCGTCGGCAAGTTGACTGCTGAAAGTTGCCAGCAGGATAAAGAGGCCGCCCCGGAGGATCCCGCACTTTCGAAACATATCACGTCGCTCCTTGCTCGACTCGGTAAAACAGCCGCTGGGGACCGTCAGACTGCCACCCGCAGATCTCAAAGCGGCCTGACCATCAGCCGTTGGGCGTTAGCCCCGGTTGCGTCGCAAGCTGAACAAACCGAACGTTAACGCGTTTCAGTCGATCTGCGCGGCGCTTTGGAAAAGTCTACCGGAAACAACTGTGCGACAGCGAATTACACTGATTTTTCGATTGTTAGGGGATCATTCAGGCTCATACGCTGCCAGTTTGGCTGCGGCCCTGCGCCCCCTTCAGAAAAGAGACATGATGCTTGCCATACGGCACGCGGTTTTCCGGAAAATGTGAAATTCCGGCCAATCTCTTGCGATTGCGGTTCGATCGGGGGGGCAGGTGATCCGCTCGCCAGCAACGGGCCAGACGCCGGGCCGACCCGGGAAAGGCCCAGTTGCGGAACGGGAATCGTGCGATGACCAATACGACATTCTCCGGCCGCCCGCACGGCGCGCCTAGAGCATTGTCTGTTTGACAATCGCCTTGTTACGTGGATTCCCGCTCTGCTGTCGTCACCCGTGAGCATTGTCTCTTCATGATGGTTCCGCCGCCTGCCGGTGACATCGGTGCGACCCGTTCGCCGGCCAATTCATGGAGTGGGTTTACGAGCCGTGCACGACCGTGCACGATGCTCCACATGGATCTGCAGTTCGGTCGTCAACGACTTTTTTGCGGCGGTGGATTGGCACTGCTACACTCGCCGTTGGTGGGTCACGGGCGGCGAGCACGGGGAGATTAACTTATGGACCAGGGTGGGTCGCGTGAAGACGGCAGCAGCACGTCGCCCAGGGCTCACCTGTGCTCGCGGTTGCCCACGTCGCTGATCTCCCGCTTCCGCCTAATCAAGAATTGGCTCTGGGGTGACGATTTCTTTATTTCGTATCACTGGGACAGCGGCGGCACCTATGCGGTCGCGTTGGCCCAGCGGTTGCGGGATCTGCACTACGCCGTTTTCCTGGACCGCGCCGAATACGCGATGGGCGACGACTGGCGGGAAGTCGGCGAAGTCAAGCTGCGAAATTCGCAACACCTGATCCTCATTGCGACGCGGTCGGCGGTGACCGAGTCTTTGCCGGTCGAACGTGAAGTCGAGATCTTTACTTCAAAAGGCCGGCAAGTCATCCCGATCACGTTCGCCGGCCAGTTGGAAGGCATCGACCGGCAACACCACAAGGTGCTGCAGAGGATCACCGAGTCGCATCTGCATATTTCAGAGGAACTGGATTCGCTGGAGCAGGGTCCGACAGCTTCTGCAATCGAGACGTTGAAGCACACCCATGGCGTCTTGCGGCGGCGGAATATCCGGGCGATCCTACTCCTGATTCCCGTAACCCTGGTCTTGGCCGCTGCCGCCTACGCGCTGGTGTCCCGGCATAACGCGGTCACGGCCCGGTATCTGGCAGAGAACCGCGCGCAGGATGCCTTTGACGCGGCCGGGCGCGCCACGCGCCAGGAACAAGAGGCAATCCGGGCAAAGAACGAGGCCCTGGTCAGGCAGTTGGCGGCCCAATCCGAACGGGTCCGCCAGGAGCAAGTCGGTCAACTGGATCTCTCGGTGCTGCTCGCCATCGAAGCAGTCAAACGATCGCTGGCGTCTGGGCAGCGGTCTCTGGATGCCGAGTTAGCCTTGCGGCGCAGTGCTGCGTTGTTGCCAGCGGATAACCGCGGCGAGGAACGGACCGGCTCAGCGAACGAACGCTTGCCGCAGCCGCTCGACGCCTGTTATCTCGTGGCACAGTCAACGCTGGCCACCGCGGGGGACGTCGCAATCGACAGGCACCGGTTGGCGATCAGCCCGGACGGCGCGTGGTTGGCCAGCAGCGTCCGAAACGGAGTCGAGGTCGAGGTGTGGGATATCGAGCAGCGTCAGCCTGCGTTTGCTCCAATCCAGATTGATGAAGAAGTGCTCTGGATTCAGTTTCATCCCCATGACCCGCAGGTGATGATCACGGCCGTCAGTGAAAGCTCCTCGGAACGCGCGATCCTGGTCTGGGACCTCCGCTCGCAGCGCCAGGTTGCCAGGCTGGCGGAACCGGAAGAGATACGCGGGCACTCCGGTCCGTTTGAAGCCGTCACGTTTCACCCCAACGGAAAATGGCTCCTCACTGCCCGGCGGGGTAAGCTGCGCGTCTGGCGCGTCTCTGATTGGAAAGAGCTTTCCTGGCTGGAGAATTACGACAATTCCGCGTACGACAACCGGCTGGCGGCCTTCAGCGCATCCGGGCGTTATCTGGCAATTGCCGACGCCGAAGGCGCCGTACAACTTTGGGACGCAACGGCATCGGACGTGCAACAGTGGAAGCGGCACCGCCGACGCGACAAGGCGCCGCCGCTGCAGTTCGGCCATGCCCGGCGAGTTCGCGGCATGGTCTTCTCGCAGGATGGAAGATTTCTGGCCACCTACTGCGATGGCGACAGCCAGGCATACGTGTGGGATCTTCAGCAGGGCAACTTGCATCGCAGCTTTGCACATGCGTCGCCGATTTCAAGTCTTGCGATCAGCGCCGACGCTCGATTGCTGTCGACCGCGACCGAAAACTCACTGGTGAGAATCTGGGATATGAATTCCGGGCTCGAAAGAACGAGGGCGGTGGTGGCGACTGCTTCCCAGGTCGCCCTCGCTTTCGATCCGACGGCAGACTACGTCATCGCCTCCTCTGTCAGAGGACCGACACGGCGGATCGCCGCCAAGGGGTCTGTGGATGGCCGCGTGATCTCTGATCGCTCTGCTGATCGGATCACGGATGTGGCATCGACCACCGGAAGTCAATTGGTCTTGTCCAACGGCGCCGGGGCCGAAATCTGGCATGAATCCGCGACGCAACCACGACGACTGGAGGCCCCTGATCCGCAAACTGGGCCGCTCGCCGTTGCTTCCAACGGGGCATTTTTTGCCGCGACCGTCGGCGGCGCCGTCCACGTCTGGCGGGCTGATGACCTTGAACGGACTGCCGTACTCACGCTGCCGGATGTCGACTGGGAGGAAGGCAAGCGGATCTTGCGGACGGAAGTCTACGATCGTCAGGCTGGAGCGGATCTCGATTTGTTTCAAACGCGCGACCAGCGGGGCAGGGTTATCGCCGTTAGCCCGCGTGGTCGCTACGTTGTCACGACTCTGATCGGAGAACCAATCCAGGTCTGGGACGTCCTTTCGAACAATCCCGCGGCCCCGCTGCTGGAAGTCGAGCGTGAGGACCCTGAGCGCCGCCCTTTCGCACCCGCCCTACGCGACAGCGCCCGCTTCCAATTCAGCGATGACGAGCGTCGATTGCTGGGAGCACACAACAGGCAAGTGCAACTGTGGGACTTGCCGCGCGGCGAAACCCTGTTCCGAGCGGCCATCGGTGATGATCTGTACATGCAGCTCCATCCAACAGGCAGTCTTGTCGCGATCGGACCGCCTGCAGAAGGTGGCGGCGACGCCATCCACGTTTACCGGAGCTCGGATGGTGCGCCAACCTGGAAGCTGCCGCTCGAGGAACGCCTCAGCAGCCTTTCGCTCAGCCCCGGCGGCCGGTTCCTGATCATCCGAACTCGGGACACGATCAAGCTCTGGGACTTCACTCGGCACAAGTTTGCGGGCACCTGGCATTCGGAACTTGCCTGGAACGGGTATTTTGCGATGGACGCTCGCGACCGGCTGTTGGCGTACACACGGAGCAAGCGAGAAGTCGTCGTTGTCGAGCCGTCTGCAGCGGGGGTTCGAGCGAGGTTTTCCCTGAGCGGCGATACGCGCTGCCTGGCGTTCGATGCCAGGGGAGAGCAATTGGCGGCCGCAACCAAACAGGACACCATCCATGTCTGGAACCTCGCGTCACAGCGCGAGCAAACGCGTCTGGAAAACGTGCGGAACGTCCAAAGGCTGCACTTCCTTCCCGATGGCAAGCGGCTGGCGAGCAGTGGCAATGACACCAGGCTTTGGTTGATTTCGCCGGAAGGACTAATCGCCGAAGCTTGCCGCTGCTTGTCCCGCGATCGATTGGATTCAGAGACCGAATGGCCGCGCTATCTGGGCGACGAACCGTATCGCGTGACCTGTGTCCCGATCGAGCCAGCGAGGCGGCAAGGCGAACCGAGATAGGCGGGCAGGTCACCGCGCCGTCCCTGCAAGGATGTTCTTCTGATACGCTGACGACGAAGAACATTCTGAAATCGAGAGCAATACGTTGGAAACCTGGCGGCGGCCTGGTTCGTCTTTAGAACGGTGAGCAGCTGGGGACGGTCGGGGCATGATTCACGAATTCGGAGGATACTCATGTTTGTGCGAACGATGGCAGTCGCGGCGCTGATACTGACGGTCTGCCTGCCCATCACGGTGCAAGCGGGACGCAAGAAGTCAAAGGCAGCGGTGAACGTTGTCTTTGGACTTGATCCCGGGGTTGGTCAGTACGACGGCGTTGTCGGCAAACCGAAAGACACCTGGAACCTGGTCGATGTGGGGGTCAGGGAACTAAATGGGTTGAGAAACAGGAAGGGCAAAAAGACTCCAGTCCGATTGACGATTTCCGAGCACGACGGCGAATGGGGGATCGCGGGCCATGCGGGCATTTATCACGCCTATATCTACCACAACAATCGAAACGTCGATTTGCAGGCCGTGTTCGACGGATTGCCGGAGGGTCGGTACAAGATGTACGTCTACGCCCACGGGGACGCGCCCAATCAAAACGCCGAAATCGAATTGGCGGTGGGCAGGGAAATCTACGGCAGGAAAGCCACGCTCGACGACGGCTCTTGGGACTTCCGTTCGCCAACACTGACCGAGGGGAATCAATACGTCGGATTCGAATTCACGGTAACCGGCAGCGAGTCGGTGCGCGTTACCAGCTATCGATCGGGCAGTTCCTATTCGATGTTCAATGCGATTCAAATCGTGCCCTTGGTCAAATAGCAGAAAAAATGCATCCAGAGGCCGATCGATGCCCCAGGCCTCGCCGTGCGGTCATGTATTCTGCCGCCCAAGCACTAGCGTTTTCTCCCGCCGTTCACGCACGATGACGACTTAACCTGACTTCTTGCTCACCGCGTGCTAATCGCGTCTCACAAGCTTGTCCTGCCCGCCGAAACGGCCAAGGTCGGTCCAGTTCCACAAGCGGCGCGAGCTCGAATGATCCACGTCCGCCGGAAATGTCAGGCCTGCAGAAATTGGCTGGCCCACTTCTGGCGGCCCACTTCTGGCGGCGGAGGTCGTTGCCGCAGGCCCAGTGACAGCGCTGCGGCACGTCGAACCCTCGCAGGATTGGTGGTTTCGGTGAGACGAAATCATTAGCATAGCTGGCGCGCAACCATTGTCGATTGATCACTCTATCCGAGGCGCTTCAGGTGGATGACAACGAGAGTAATCGAGAGTCTGGCGCCGTGGAGTCATTCACGACGAGAGTCAAGTCTTGGTTATGGGGGTACGATTTTTTCATTTCGTACCATTGGGCTTCGGGCGGCGCCTACGCAGTGCAACTAGCCGCGCAATTGCGGGAAAAGGGATACGAGGTGTTCCTGGATCGCACTGACTTTGCGGCGGGTGACGAATGGAGGTCGGTCGGTGAGACTGCGCTCCGCAATACGCAGCGCATGGTGATCATCGCTACTCGCGACGCGGTGTTCGCTTCAAAGCCAGTTGCGCACGAAGTCAAGCAATTCGCCACACGCCAGAGCCATTTGATCCCGATCTACTTTGGCGACGCTTTCCAGGCAGAGAGAAAAGAGCCTCCAGGCACATTCGTCGTACTTGACCACCTGCCGGAAGAAACGCTGGGGATCAACACACGCCCTGAGACCCTCTCAACTGGCCCCACGCCCGACGTCGTCCAAGTACTTGAAGACACCTACGATATCCTCCGTCGCCGGAAACTCCGGCAGACGATTACCGCTGTCGCGATGTTATCGCTAATGGTACTGGCGATCGCTGCCAGCATCTCAGCAGTCAACGCCTGGATGGCCCAGCAGGCAACCGGTAGGGCGCTCGCAGATCTCAGGATCGAATCAACCGAAAAAGAGGCAGCCGCCTACATGGCGGGACTTGGCGGGCCGTCGAGTTATCCGACGGAAAGCGAGTGCAAATCGCTCAGGCTCCTCGCGGACAGCAACGCCAGCGTCCGGCTTGCGTTTTTCCAACAACTGATGACATCTGGCAGCCAGGCAGACAGACTGCGGACCCGTTATCCGCACGTCTTGCACGCGCTGACAGGCCTCGACCTGCAAACAAAAGACACAATCAAGGCGCGCTTGATCGGGCATGGAAGTCCTCCTGCCAGCGACGTCTCGATCAATATTGCAGTTGTCGAGTTTGGACTATTGCTCAACGATCATGACGCCGAGCTTGAGGCCGTCATCGCACGCAATCTCCTGGCCGCGATGAAAAAGACATCCGACCCGGACGAGCTGGCGCTTCTGGCAGACTTGCTAAATCGCCTGCAGATGCCAATTCCGGGCGACCAAGCTTTGGAGATCTTCGCGAGAGTCCTGACCACCGTGAACGAGTGGACTTCAAGGGATAAATCAAGCGCGTTGGGAAATGTTCTGCGCCACTTGGTCAAGAACATGTCAACAGAAGATCGAGTGCGGTGCGCCCCACAGATACTTTCCGCCATGAGTTCGGCGAACACCCTCCTTTCACTGGCGGCATTCGGTACCGGTTTGAGTGGCGTGGGCGAAGACCTTCGCGGTTCGCAAGCCCTGGAGGGCGCTGGTCAACTCGTCGCAGCGTTAACGCTGGAAATAGGGGGTGAGGCGAAACGAGCCAACCGTTTTTTGGCGGTACGTGCGATTTGCGATGCCCTGCTGAATCTGGTTCCATTTCTTCCACGCGAGGAGGCAATGATCCTCGCACCGGATCTCCTCGCTGAAGTCCAAGAAGTAACCGACCCCAGAGTTTTGCCGCTTCTGAGGAACGCGTTGGGTAACCTCGGAAAGGATCGTCCAGACGAACTGCCGTTGGACCTGGCCCGCGAGATCGTTGACGCCATGGAGCGCCAGGTGACGGCGAATTGGATCCGCGTTTGTCCGCTCGGCGAGGCCCTTGGTCGGCTGACTTCCAAGTTTCCCCAAGATCGCTCAGCGGAGGTTGCTGCCCACCTGACCGCCGCCATGAAGCATGTGCGCGCTGTCCGCGGTCCGCGCGGTTCTGCGACAATTGCGGCACTAGGCGAGGCACTTGCCGGACTTGGTAATCAATTGCCCGCCCAGCCAGGTCTGGACGGCGCCCGGCAACTCGTCACAGCCATGACATTGACCAATGACGACGACGGCAAGGTGCTTCTCATCGGTGCCCTCGAAAAACTGAGCGTCACGATTCCTGTCGAGGATGTGTTGATATTAGTCGAGCAAATTGTCACCGCGATCGAAAATCCAGACGCCACGGGTGGAGTGATTCTCGCGCCTGGGCCTGGGGGGGTCTTTTCGCGAGATCGCCCACGTGAATTGTTTGCTCTAGAAAAGGCCTTACGTAGCCTGGCGAAAACGATTCCCGCCGAGCAAGCCTGGGCATTTTCCCAGCTTATTCTCAACGGCATTAAGAAGACGACGCCCACCTCTGAGTTGTTCCTGCTGAGCAGCGTGCTGTCGACTCTGGCCGAAGACTTATCCAATGAACAGGCGTTGGCCGCTGTCAGAAAAATTGTGATTGCAGTTGCAGGTGCGGACAATGCGGAGTTCTGGTCGATACCGAGCGACGCGCTTGGTCGTTTGGGCGCGAGACTCACTCGCGAAGATGGCTTGGTCATCGCCAAACGGATCATCGCGATTAGCGAGAAATCAACCGTCAGCGACAAGTCGACGAGAATCATTCCTGCACTCAGTGGACTGTCCAGTCAGCTTGCCGGAGCGGCGATCGTGGCACGCGCTCGTGAAATCACCGCGGTTGCGGAGAATCCCGGAGCAAATTTTTCCCCGCAACTCCAAGACGAACTGATAAGCCTGGCTGAACAGATTCCACGTGATCAAGCACGCGAGTTTGCGACACCGATCGTGACTTCCATGAAGTCCATTGGTGACCCTCACGCCTTATCTGTTCTTGGGAAGGCCTTGAGCCACGTGAGCGAGGATCTCACTGAAGAAGCGGCCCTGCGCGTGGCAAAGCGAATCGTGGCCACCATGAAAGAAGATCTCAAACCAAGTGAACTTTCCTCGTTGGGAATCGCTCTTGCTGGCTTGGGAACGAAACTGCCTGCCACCCAGGCGGTTACGGGTGCAGAGATTATGCGCAAGGCAATGCAACCACAGACTGGCATGAAACAGGCCGTTGACACGATTGGGACGCCACAACTGGGCGTCGCGCTCGGAAGCATATCGCTCTACCTGCCTCCCGTGGATGCCGAGTTGTCAGCCCAACAGATCCTGACAATGGTGGAGAACCTGATAAACTCGTATTCAACGAGCAATGCCGGTAACGCAAACGACGGCGGACTCGGAGGCGCGCTGGGTAAGCTCGTCGAGGTACTTCCTGCCGAGCAAGCACTTCCGTTGGCCCGTCAGATCCTGGGTGTTATCGAAGGGACGACTAGCAAGAGGGCCTTAGCGGCTTTGTTTGAGGCGCTAAGTCGATTGATTGCGCAACTTCCTCGCAAGCCGGCTTCGGCTGCCGCTCAATACGTCCTTGCGACCATGGAGAGGCAAGCGGATCCAGCCGCATCGTCTCTGCTGGCAGCGGATCTGCTCGGCGTGCTTGCCGCGAGACTGACTGCCGACGACACGTGTTCCGTTTTGAAATCGGTTGTTTGCGCCGGCGACGTCCGAGAGCGCGTGCTCGCGAAACTGGAAACGGCGACCGGCCAGGAATTCGATGGCGATATCTGGGCCGTCGTGCGTTGGCTTGAAGACAACGACGTAAGCGTCAAGTTGGCGCCCCGTTTCCCAAGTTCCGGGATCCGATGAATTGTAAGTCGTTGGTGCGATGGCGATACGTTGATGGGGTTCTCGCCGCCACATCAACCGCTAGACCTCACACGTCCTTTCGCCACTGGATGCACGATCCGAAGGGGGAAAATGGGGTCAGGTCTTGACATTTAACCTTTCTTCGAGCGGCGAGGTTTGCTCTGGCGCTGGTGCTCAAATTCTTCGAGGAGACCGTTCCAGTGCGGATCGTCTTCACGTCGTGATTCTGCACGACTTAACAATTTGGGTTCTTCCGGAAACTTAATGGGTGATTTTGGATGGTAGGAGGTCTAGTTTGCCGCAGTAGAAGAGGATTCGTGTGCGGTAGTTTTCAAACGCTCGGAATCCTCTGGCTTGGGACTTGATGGA
>JAUIGN010000074.1 GCA_030430075.1 bacterium | reverse complement strand
ACGGGCTCGATGCCTTCAAAGCGCAAGCCCTGGAGATGGTCACCGGCGACCATGTGCGCGAGGCATTCGAGATTTCCAAAGAAGATCAGAAGCTGCGAGACAAGTACGGACGGCATCAATACGGGCAAAGCGCTCTACTGGCGCGGCGATTGGTCGAGGCCGGCGCTCGCTGTGTCACAGTGAATACGGGTTACTGGGATCATCACAATGACATCGAACCGGGTTTGGAGCAGCATCTTCCACCGCTAGATCGCGCGATATGGGCGCTGGTCGAAGACCTTGCTGATCGCGGGATGCTGCAGGACACGGTGATTTATTGCGCCGGTGAATTCGGTCGCACGCCGCTCATGAACGGTCATGCCGGTCGAGACCACTGGTCGAACTGCTTCACGGTGATGCTTGCCGGGGGCGGAATTCAAGGCGGGCGGATCGTCGGCGCGAGTGAGAAGTGGGGAGGTGGCGTCAAGGAGCGACTGGCAACGCCGCTCGATGTCCTCGCCACGATCTATCGCGCCATGGGCATCCCGCTCGACACGCACTACGAAGACTCAACCGGCCGTCCGGTGAGCATCGTCGACAGTGGAAAGCCGATAAGCGAGCTATTTTATTGATACTTGCGCGGCGAATGGACCAGGACGACCAACGGGAGTCCGCAGGTATACGGCCGCGATTTGCTTGCCGAAGGCTCATTTGCCGCGCAGCCGTCAATAGGACACGCGCCGGTGCTTCTGCCCGATCTGATGATGCCTGCCGTTTTCTTGGTGCTTCGCTGCCGGCAGCGCGGCCGAACCAGGTCGGCCTGTCGAGCGAGCAACTATCCAGTCGGAGGGTTCGCCGTCGCCACGTACGCGAACACATGCCGTCCATCCCGCTCAAATCGATGTATACGCGTCATACCCAGTTTCTCGATGACCCGGATCGACGCCACATTGGCAGCCTGGACGGTGGCACGCACTTGGTGACATCCGAGCTTCTCGAAGCCATGGCTGAGAACACATCGAGCGGCTTCGGTTGCCAGCCCCTGCCCCCAATATCCGGGTGCCAGCCGCCATCCGATTTCGATCCCATCGGCGGCCTTCACCAAGCCGCAGTATCCGATCATTTTGCCGTCCGGCTTGTAGAGCAGAGGCCATTGGCAGTAGCCATGATTGCGGGCCATGTCGGCAGCGTCCCCAATGAATTGCTCAGTTCGCTCGATCGACCACACCCCGCCGTCACCTACGAACTGCATGACTTGTGGGTCGGAGCAGATCACATGAAACGGTACCACGTCACCGCTTCTCCATTCCCGGAAGGCGAGCCGGTTCGTGTCGGTCGGGGTGGCGTTATCCTTGTGCATGGTCACTTGATCGCGGGCTCTCTCAGATCGACCTCATGGCCATTGTACAGTCGGCCATTGTACAGCCGGGCATCGTGCTCGCAGGCAAGCTGCGTTGCGCGGCGTTTGCTCAGGCTGGCGGTCTGGTAGGAGTATGGCGAATCAATCGCGGCGGTCCAGCGAGGCGGACCGCGGTCCCATCACGACCAACCCTCGCCGGCGTCATGACTCGCGAGTCTCCAGGCGCCGGTTGCGACACGCCGCCCGGAAGCGGCATGACACCTTTCTATCCGCAGAGGGCAATTCGAACCTTCTCGTCGATGCGAATTCACGACGCGTCCTGATTTCGGGTATGATTTCCTGTCACCTGGAGCCGTCGCCGGCTGGGCCCGTTTCCGTTGGTGAAATAACAAGGATTCTCAGAATGAACGTCTTGCTTCGAGGTGCAGTTACGGTCGTGGTGCTGGCGTTGGCGGCCTCGACACCGCTCTCCGCCCAAAGTCCGAACGCCCAAGCTGCGAATACGCCGAACGCTCGCATTCAACCGACGCATGTTGACGTGGCCTATGGCGACGGTCCCGCCCAGCGCCTGGACGTTTACCTGGTCAAATCCGATCAACCGGCACCGGCCATGGTTTACATTCACGGCGGTGGCTGGCGCGCCGGTTCCAACAAGACAATCCCCGGCTGGCTGAAACGATTTGTTGCCGACGGCCTGCTCAATGTGGTGTCGGTCGAGTATCGCTTCACCGACGTCAAGACGCATCCGGCACAAGTGAATGATTGCTTGCGAGCGATTCAATTCACGCGGCAACACGCCGGCCAGTGGAATATTGACCCCGCTCGAATCGGCGTTACCGGCGGGTCGGCCGGCGGTCATCTTGCCGCGTATGTGGCGCTGCACGACGACGTGGCCAGGCCGGATTCCCAGGATCCTGTCGAGCGGCAGTCTTCGCGCGTCGCCTGTGCCGTCAGCTTTGCCGGCCCCACGAACTGGCGGCTGCTCGCGACGATCGAACACAAACATCCGGCCTACCGGCAATTGATTGGCTACGCTCCGGGCACACCGGCAGCCGACTTGGAAGAGCGTCTCGTCAAGGACGTGTCGCCCATCACGTTCGCCAGCAAGGATGATCCGCCCGTGATGCAAGTACACGGCGATGCCGACGTCGTCGTTCCTATCGAACACGCAAAGACACTCGACCAGCGGCTTCGGGAGGTGGGCGTCGCAACGTCGCTGGTGATCGTCCCCAACGGACGGCACAATGTCGCCGGCGCGGGCGATTCGGTCACCCAGGAACCCACACGGTTCGTAAAACGGCATCTGCTTGCGAAATAGGTCGGGCTTACTGTTTGCCCTTGGCCGCGTGGCCATCGGTCGCGTGCGGTTGCCGCGCCGTCCGCCGCTCGAATTTTCCACTCGCACGACTCCCAAGGTTTGCCCTGAGATCCGTGACCTTCCTGGTCTTGCCCGTTCTGGCGATGGCCGGCTTCCTCACGCATCAAGCTTGCCTTGCTCTCGGTCTACACGGAGCGAATCAATGAACGGTATCCCAGCCGGATCGCGCGCGGCCCAACCGTGCTGCCATGTGCTGATTGTCTGTCTCACCCTGGCGTTGCCCGTGGCGACCGCCGGCGCCGACAACCCGTCGCCGCGCCGGTTCCGCGTGTGGGCGGCCAGTTGCTCGCATGTCCCGGCCGACGTCCAACGTGGGCGCGAGAGCCTGGCCCTCGCGATCCGCCAGTCAGAGGGTCAGGTAGCGGGCGCTCCCGCATTCGACTGGGACATCATGCTCGACGCGGGGGACCTCTCGGCTCACCAGATCCCGCCGGGCGACAAGGACGGCAAGGAATTGCTGCGTCAGTACCGCGCGCTAAAGAATCATCGGCGCGAGCAGGTTTACAACGTACCGGGTAACCACGACGCTCCGTATTTCGACCACGGTGCCGGATCCTGGTTTCAAAAATGGGGCGACCCGCTGGGCGAGAATACTCGCTTTTCAGGAGTGGACCCGCTGCGTCGCCCGTTTCCCGTCGAGGGCACGTGGGAACGCTATCGTTTCCAGGCGGGGAACATTCTGTTTTTGATGCTGGCGGATCGAAACGATGTGCCAGAGCCGGTGGGGCGCGGTCACAGCAGCGACGGCCGGCGCGGCGGGTATCCGGCCGGGGCGGTCACACGTGCGACCTTCAACTGGTGGAAGCAGCAAGTGCTCGACAACCAGGACAAGATCATCATCACGATGCATCATCACGCGCTGCGAGACACGACCATCGCCTCGGGCCGCGGCGAGGGACACCCGAGATATCACGGCAGCAGCGGCGGAGCGGAAGGTTCCTCCTACCTGTACTACCTTATTGAAAATGACGACCCTGACGACTTTCGTTTCACGGAGGACGCACACGTCTTCGAGGACTTTCTGGCCGACTTTCGTCGGGAACATGGCCGTGGTGCGATTGACCTCTGGATCGCCGGGCACACGCACGTGAAGGGACCCGATGACCAGTGGGGCGGCAAGTCGATTTCGGAGACGCGATGGGGCGTTGCTTTTCTCCAGGTCGCCGCGTTGACCCGCCATCACGGCGGTTCCCATCCGCTCAGCCGGCTGTTGACCTTCACCGACGGAGCTCAATACGTCGAGGCCGAGGTATACCTGCACGAGCCGTCGTTCAAGGATGCACCAGTCGGCTGGTACGAGCCCGCGAAGACGACGTTTCCCCTCAGGCATCGCGTTGCGGCACCTCCGCCGATCAAAGAACGACCGCCGTTTCCCCCATCGGCCCTGATGTTCGACGGCGTCTCCACGGCGGCCACCGCGAAAACGGCCAAAGAGAAAGAAATCAACGTCGTTATCGAACGCGACGTCGCCGTGCCGATGCGCGACGGTGTCATCCTGCGTGCCAACGTGTTCCGCCCCGACCGCGGCGGCCCGTTTCCCGTCCTCGTGATGCGGACTCCTTATGGAAAACCGGCCGGCGGCATGGACCGTTATGTCAAAGCCGGCTACATCGTGGTGACGCAGGATGCCCGCGGCAGATATGCATCGGACGGCAGGTGGGAGTCATTCTTGCGGTTCGAGACACATGACGCCCAGGACGGCTACGACACGGTGGAATGGGCGGGCAAGAGACTACCGGGCTCCAACGGCAAAGTCGGCACGTTTGGCGCGTCCTACAACGCCTTCCTGCAATGGCGGCTGGCGGCGCTGCGCCCGCCTTCGCTGGTGGCCATGGCGGCTTCCAGCATTCCCGCACGCTACACCGACCTCGAAGGCCCAGGCACCATCCGCCCCGGACGCCGATTGCATTGGTGGGTGACAAGCATGGCACCCAACATGCGGCTTCGGGCCGGACGTCCCGGAACAAACACCAAGGCCGAAATGCGTCAGCTCTGGAACGACGGACAAGCCCAGAAGTGGCTGTACCACCTGCCATGGCTCGACCTTCCCAAGGACGCCTGCGAAGACGAGACCGAGGCGGTTCGCCACTGGCTGCGGAATCCGCACGCCGATCCGTGGAAGCTGCATCAAGACGTCAAACAGATCGAAGTGCCCAACCTTAATTTCATCGGCTGGTGCGATCACTGCAACGGAAACATGTTGCTGGACAAGGCGATCATGAGTGAGGCGGGCACGGCCGCGGCACGGAACGGCTCACGGACCGTCGTCGGCCCCTGGGCACATTCAAAGAGCCGCCGTTACGGGGATATCGATTTTGGCCCCGAATCCATGCCGGATGTCACCGGGCTGCAAATCCGCTGGTTTGACTACTGGCTGAAGGAGAAAAGGAACGGCATCGACAAGACGTCCCCGTGGCGGATCTTCGTGATGGGCGAGAACCGCTGGCGCGACGAAGACGAATGGCCCTTGCGGCGCGCCCAACGGAAGACACTGTTCCTCGGCAGCAACGGCAATGCGAATACCCCCGCGGGCGACGGACGGCTGCAGTGGAGCAAACCGGAATCGGCCGGGAGCGATCAGTTTACCTACGACCCGCGCGACCCCGTGCCGTCGCTCCACGGGCCCGGTCTGCAGGTTCGCCCGACCGATCAGCGGCCTCTGGCCGATCGCCAGGACATCCTCGTCTATCAAACCGAACCGCTCACGGAACGCCTGGAGGTCACAGGCAATGCAACGGTCGAACTGGTTGCCTCATCCACCGCGCCCGACACGGATTTCTTTGCTCGGCTGATCGACGTCGCGCCGGACGGGATGGCGCGAGACGTTGCCCTCGGCATGGTGCGGGCCCGGTACCGGCATGGCCTGGACCAACCCGAATTGATTCAGCCAGGCAAGATCATCCGCTACACAATCGAACTCGACCCAACGTCCAACGCCTTCCTGCCCGGCCACCGAATCCGACTCGATATCACCAGTTCTGATTTTCCCAACTACGACCGCAACCACAACACGGCCGCCGATCAGAACGCCGATGCCCAACTCGTCACGACCCGCCAGACGGTTTACCACGGCGGAAAGCACGCCACGCGACTCATCCTGCCCTGGGTCCCAACCAGTCCGGACAACGAATAGGGCGTCGAGCAAAGCCGTCCCCCAGGGTGACCTTCGGCGCTCGCGGCAGGCAGGTCGGCCAGGCGCTAGTCCGCCACGCGGAATTCCGCGATCACGTCTTCGTCCAACTCGATTCCCAATCCGGGTCCGTCCGGGACCGGCACGCGGCCATTTACGAGAGGCGGGAGGTTCTTGACAAGTTTGCGCATCAAGGGCGAGGGCCGCAGGCAGTATTCGACCAGGTCGCCGTCGGGTACGGCAGCCATCCAGTGCAGCGACGCGGTCAGATTGATGCCCGTGCTGAAGCAATGCGGTACGGAGCGCCGTCCGCGCTCCTGGCACATGTCGGATACCCGGCGACAGACCGTCAGCCCACCGCAAAATGCCACGTCCGGCTGAACAATGTGAACGCCGCGCTCGATCAGATCTTCGAAATCCCAATGCGTCACGTCGCCTTCCCCCGCAGCGATCGGGACCGGCGACCGCGGACATAATTCTGCGTAGCCTTTCCGATCATCCTGCCCCAGCGGCTCCTCCAGCCACGCGATCTTCAGCGGCGCGAGCAACTCCGCTCGCTGGATGGCCGTGGCGACATCCCAGGCATGCCCCGCGTCGACCATCAAGTCGCGATCGTGGCCCAGCACGTCGCGCGCGGCCTGCACGTGAGCCAGATCGACGGCGGCATCCCGCCCGAATGGTCCCCAACCGAACTTGGCCGCGGTCAGGCCCAGTTCGACAAACTCACCAGCCAGGGCGGCCGTGGCCTCCGGCGTTTCGCCGAACAGGACGCTCGCATAGGCCCGCACGGTCGTGCGGTGCCGGCCACCGAGCAACTGGTAGACGGGCTGACCCTCCGCCTGGCCCTTAAGGTCCCAGAGTGCGATGTCCGCGCCGCTGATCGCGTGAATCGCAGCACCCCGCCGGCCGTAGCGATTCGTCTCGTAATACATCTTCTCCCACAGCCGCGGCGGGTCGAGCGGATCCTCGCCCAGCAGGATTGACGTCAGGCCGTGTCGCCGAGCCGCCGATCGAGGGGCCTCGAAACACGCTTTGCACACATACGACTGGCTGGTCACTTCCCCGATGCCGGTCAGGCCCGCGTCGGTGTGTATCCGCACAACCAGCACGTCAAGCGTGCCGTCAGGAATCGCTTCGACAACCGGCACGCGCAAGTGAATTGGTTCAACCGCGGTGATCTTCACGAGCAGCTCCTTGGTCTCCCGGCCCTACGCGAACGGCGACAGTTCAACTTCGTCCAACGGAAACATCGGCCGAACACACTTTTCGTAGGGCAGAGAACGCAGATTCGCGCTGGTGGATCCGGGTACGTCAACCGGCACGATTCGGTCAGCAATCGACTCATACCACGTGCGAAATCCATTGGGCGACTTGACCACCACCAGGTCAAAGTCCTGCGGCTCCAATCCATGCTGCTGAAACACGCGTCGGCCCACGACGTACACCGGCTGTTCGGTGATCAGCACGTGATGGGAGCCGGCGACCACAACCGCCGTGCGTCCGCCGCGTCCTTCCGTTCCGTCCTCGTAACGGAATTCACCGTCGTGCAAACTCTTGACGCGGGCTTGCAACTGCAGGGGCTGAAAACGCCCGGGATCGCGTGTGCCGCCCAACGACAGGTCGCAGTCGACTCCGATGCCGGCTGAGAATGCGGCTGCAACCGCTGGGGCGTCGACGATCGGCACCAGGGCGCGGCCGGCATACCCCCGCTGGATCAGCCCCTTCAGAATCGCGTTGCTGTCGCCGGCCGCCCCGCTGGCCGTGGCATCAGCCGCATCGGAGAACACGGTGAGCCCGTTGGTCGCCTCGGCCAGGCTGATCGCTTCGTCCAGCGAAATCAGTTCGGCCTGAAACCGTTCCCGGTGCCGCCACATGAACCGCGCGATCCGTTCGGCCTCTGCTGCGGCACGAGAATCATCATCATCCGTGGTCACGATCACGTTGGATTGCAGGTCCGGGACGTCGGTGAACGCGTTGCCGATCAACACGCCGGCAACCAGGCCACCGGGCGACGATTCGATCTGCTGACACATCTTGATCGCTTCCCCGAACAGGCCGGTTGCGGTGATCAGCTGGTCGCCGCGCACCAGCATCGGCAGCGCGACGCGGGCGGTGGTCGGCTGGACTTCGTTGCGCATCAGCCGCAACAGATTCGCTGCCGCACGTTTGCCGGTATCGTAGTGGTCGACGTGCGGATAGGTGTGGTACGGCACCAAAAGATCCGCCGCGGCCAGCATGCGGTCGGTCAACACCGCGTGGAGGTCGAGCGAAGCGACCAACGGCCGCTCGCCGAACACCCGGCGCAGTCCTTCGAGCAGTCGGCCTTCCGGATCGTCCTCCCGCGCGCCGGCCATCGCCCCGTGCAGGCAAACATAGACGGCATCCACATCGGGGTGCCTGCGCGAGGATTCCAGCAATTCGTCCAGCAAGCGATCCAGGCCGGCAGAGGCAACTGGGCCACCGGAGACCGCGGCCGCCGCGACGGTCGGCACGACGTCGATGTCTTCTGCCGCAAAGACATCCAGCGCGCCGGCCAGTTCGGTCTTCGTATCGCGATAGGCCGAAATGATGTCACCATCCCGATAGATTTGAAAATCTTCATACCGGGTCGGCGCCGGGTTGAACGTCGCCGTTTCCTGCTTCATTTCGGCGATCAGGACGCGCATCGCTGGCTACTCCAATCCGGCCGTCCCGGCCACGTGCCGCATCCGCAATCCGCCGCCACCCGGCAGGATCTGGCCGCGGCGGACCGTGGCAGCGGCGGTCAGCAATTCGCTGCTGATGCGCGCTTGCCCGTAGCTATCTGCCAGCAGAAATGCGCCGGTATGTTTCTCCAAGACTGCGACATCTGCCACCGTTCCGGCGCGCAACGTGCCGATTTGGTCTTCGCGGCCGAGCACTTTGGCCGGCCGCGTTGTCGACATTTCGATCACCCGCTCCAGCGGCACCCCCAGCAGCAGAAACTTGCTCATCGTCGTCGGCATATCGTACACCGGACCATGCACGTTCTTGGTGTGCAAGTCCGTGCTGATCGTGGTCGGCTCGAACCCCTGCTCAATCGCCGCCTCGGCCACCTCCCACTGAAAACTGCCGAAACCGTGGCCGACATCGAACACAACGCCCCGCTCGGCCGCCGCACGCACCGCCGAGAAAATGCGGCCATCATCATCGGTCACGCGCGTGCTGCCACCCTTGAAACAATGGGTAATGCAGTCGCCGGGCGCGAGTACGTCGCAGAGCTCCGGGATCGACATCGGGCACTCACCGATGTGGACCATCAGCCACGTCCCCGAATCGCGTGCCGCACGAATGGCGTCGCGCAGGTTGTCCCAACCCTGCTGCCCCTTCCCGATGATGTGCGCACCGGCGCGGATCTTCACGCCGACGGCAACATCCGCATGTCGGCGAAGGGTTGCGATCACGCCCTCCGGATCCGCGTAGCGGCGGTCCAGCAATTCGCCGAGATTCGCAGCGATCAGGCCGATGCAGGACAGGTTCACCAGGGCCAGCATGTGCGTCTGGCAGGCGTCGATGCCGTCACGGCGGAAGGCTTCGAAGTTGTACGAGCCGGCCGTGCCGGCATCCAGCATCGTCGTCACGCCACCTGCCGCACACAGGGAATCGGGATCCAGGCCGTACGGCGAGTGCGTGTAGCCGTGCATGTGCAAATCGATCAAGCCGGGCATCACGTACAGCCCGCGAGCGTCAATCGTGTGGGCCGCTTCGCCATCGTCCACTTGTTCGGCCACGGCCGCGATCTGACCGGAACGAATCGCCACGTCGCGCACGGCGGACAGCGACTGCGAGGGATCGATAACGTGACCGCCGCGAATGATGATGTCGTACGTCACGCTCTCAACCAACTCACGATTCACGGAAACACGATCGACCGCGGAATGCTTCACCGCTATCATGCACACATTGCTGAACGAGCTATCATTTAAGGGCATCGACCACCGCAAATCAATACACGCAACCGCCGACGGACGGCCACTGTGCTGCCGTCCGCGGCGGCGTGCAAATCCAACCACCTTGCCCGGCGCTGCACGGCTTGGCAGAGTCGCTGCCCGCGGCATCCACCACGAACACCCGGCGGACAATGGACCTATTCGAGGAATACGGCCTGACACGTGTAATCAACGCGTGCGGAAAGATGACGCATCTGGCCGGTGCGATTGTGCTGCCGGAGATCGCCGAAGCAGCTTCTGAATCACTGAAGCACTTTTTCGTGCTCGACGAACTGCAAGCCATTGCCGGCAAGGTGATCGCGGAAACGACCGGCGCGGACAGCGGTTGCGTAACGGCGTGTACCGCCGCCGGGATTACCTTGGGCGTGGCGGCCAGCATGACCGGCAACGATCTGGCTAAGGTCTGGCAGCTGCCCGATCCCGCGGGCATGCCCCACCGCGTTTTGATTCAGAAGGGACACTGCATCAATTACGGCAATCCGATCACACAGTCCATCCGCCTGGCAGGCGCCACGGCCGTCGAAGTCGGGGTCGTCAACCGCTGTACGCCCGCAGAACTCCGACACGAACTTGCCCGCGGCGACGTGGCAGCGGTCCTGCACGTTGAATCGCACCACACCGTGCGATATGGCTGGGTCGGACTGCCGGAAATCGTGCAACTGGCCCACGAGTTCGATGTTCCCGTCATCGTCGACGGCGCAGCGCAAGATCAGAGGCTGCGGCAGTTGATCGCCACCGGAGCGGATCTCGTGCTGACCAGCGCGCACAAGTACCTCTGTTCAACGACCGGCGGCATCGTCGCGGGCCGACAGGATCTCGTCGAGGCCGTGTCTCTGCAAAACCGCGGGATCGGCCGGCCGATGAAAGCGGGCAAGGAAGCGATCGTGGGCGCCATTGCGGCCCTGAAATATCGGCAGCAGCAGGACCTGCACGCTTGGACTGCCGAACAGGATCGCAAGGTGGCGCTGGTCGTTGAACGGCTGAAGGACGTTGCCGGATTGCGACTGAGTGTGGATCCGGATCCCAACGGCTGCCCATTTTCCCGCGCCTGCCTCACGCCCGATCCCCAGGTGACCAGCCACTCGGCAGCATCGTTGCGCGATGCGCTGGCGGCGAGTGACCCGATGATCGTCGTCCGCGCACATCACGTCGACGAAGGCTACATTCATCTGGACACGATCGAAATGACCGATGACGAAATCGAGTTCGTCTGTCGCCGAGTCCGCGAAGTGCTCGGTGCCGAGCAACGTCAATAGTCGAGCCCTCCCTTTCGCGAGGCACGGATGAGCACCGGCCGGCTGAGCACCGAACCTCCGACACTTTTCCGCTGGAAGGTGTTCGTGATGGCCTGCGGCACGTCGTGGCTGCTGTACCTGCACCGCTATGTGTTCGCGTTGATCAAGCCGAAGCTGATGGAAGAATGGAATCTGGGCAAAGACGAGCTCGGCTTGATGGACAGCGCCTTTGCCGTCTTCTACACCGGGTTTCAGATTCCCCTCGGAATCGCCACGGATGCGTTGGGAGTGCGGCTGCTGCTGACGGCGATGATCGTTGTATGGTCCTTGGGATTGGCGTTGCACGCGTGGGCGCCGTCGCCGAGGTTCATCTGGTCGGCGCGGGCGGTCCTGGGTCTGGGGCAGTCGGCCGTGTTTGCCGCGCAAAGCCGCATCACGCGGACGTGGTTTCCTCCGTCCGTCCGTACCACGGTACAAGGTTGGATCGGAATCTTTTTCGGCCGCTTTGGCGGACTCTCGGCCAACCTGCTGATCGGCTCGCTGATGCTGGGCGTGCTGCACATGCCGTGGAGAACGACGGTATATGTGATGGCAGCGGTCGGTCTGCTGCATGCCGCCGTGTTTGCCACCTTCTTCCGCAATTCACCGCGCCGGCATCCGGCGGTTAACGACACCGAGGTGGCGTTGATCGAGGCGGATGAGCCAGCGGACAAGAGCGACGCGGCAAGCCAGATGAGTTTCCGGCAATTGATCACGCGGATGCGCCCCCGGTCAATTGTTAATCTGCTGGCGCTGAACTTGCAGACGATCCTCAGCACGCTGGCGGACAACATCTATTCGGCATGGATCCCCCTGTTCCTGGCCGAGGTGCACGGTCTGCAGTTCAAAGAGATGGGCGTCTATGCGGCATTGCCGTTGCTGGGTGGTGCGCTGGGCGGCGCGGCCGGCGGGTGGTTAAACGATCGCTTGATCCGCAGCACCGGCAGCCGACGCTGGGCGCGGAGCGCCGTCGGCCTCGCCGGCAAAGGAATCGCCGGACTCGTCTTGCTGGCCGCACTCCTGTGGTACGACTCACCCCGCTTTTTCTGCGGCATGCTGTTCTTTGTCAAGTTCTTTTCTGATTGGAGTTTGACGACCACCTGGGGCGTAGTCACCGACATCGGTGGGCGCACGTCGGCCACTGTGTTCGCATTCAACAACTCGGTCGCCGGTGTGGGGTCCATCGTTGGACCGGCGATGTTCGGAGCGGTTGCCGAGTATTTCGGCTGGGTCCCCGTCTTCCTTACCGCGGCCGCCACCTATCTCGCCTGCGCCGCAACCTGGATCCTGATCGACAGCGGGATCCCCATCATCGCCGCTGCAGCAGACGGTCGCACATCGAAGGACCACCCGGAATAAGCCCGGCGATATGTTCGCGGTGAGCGTCCGCTCGGATCAGACAGGCGTCGGCCGCTTGTGGCGTCGTGCACCACCGTTCGATATCTTACGTACAATTGCTTATCTTGAGTACAGCTGCACTGAGCCTTCTGTCCGGGGAGCCCGTCATGAAATCGCAGATCGTACTAACATCGCTGGCGATTAGTCTGTCTTTCTGTCGCACCGGACACGTCGAGGAATTGCAACCCGACTTCGGCGTCAGTTCGACCTTCTCGATCGTCGCAGTGGACCCGAAAGCCGGTGTTTGCGGTGCGGCGGTCGCGAGCAAGTATCCAGCGGTCGGCAAAGTCGTTCCGTACGTGCGTGCCGGCGTCGGTGCGTTCTGCACGCAACACTGGCACAACCCCACTTGGGGCGCGAAGGCACTTGACCTCCTCGAAGCTGGCCACGGCGTAGAGGACGTGCTGGGCCGACTGTTGAAAGACGACGATCGCCGCGACAAACGCCAGCTGGCCATCATTGACATGCAAGGTCGCGCCGCCAACCGCAATCCTGCTGACGCCGATCCGTCGGGAGTTTACTGGGGTGCGATGAGCGGTCGTTTCTACGCCTGCCAGGGCAACACGCTCACGGGCCGAGAGGTTGTCGTGGCCATGGCCAAGGCGTACGAAGAGACCAAAGGCAGCCTGACGGATCGCCTGATGGCCGCGCTCGTCGCGGCCGATTGCAAGGGTGGCGACCACCGTGGCAGGCTGGCCGCGGGCATCCGAGTTGCAAAGACCGGAGTGGAGGGCGACTGGTTCGAGCTCTACACCGACAAGAGCGACGATGCCGTGATCGACCTGCTGAAGAAGTACGTCGAACTCGACCACCCTGCCAAAGGTGCATGGGTAGCCGCGCGAAAGCCGTTTCGGCACCCTTGTGACCATCGCCCTCAGCCCCAGCCGCCGGGCCAGTAGCCGTGGTCGCGTCCATTACCGGAATTGAACTGCGACCATCAAGATCGTTCACGCTGACGGTCAGTCGTCATCACATTTATCCATCCGGCACGAAAGCCCCACGACGACGATTGGCGGTTGTCGTCACGTTCAAGACGGACGGTCGACGGATACGGGCAGCACGCTTAGACCAGCCCGTCTAAGCGGCGATCGCTGTCGCCAAAGGACGGCAGGCGTAATCCCATCAGGTCCATCAGTGACAGGTAAAGGCTGCAGGCACGACGGGTGTCCTCCCCGTCGCCGAAATAGTCAAGCACGCGGCCAGTGGCGAGACCGCCGCCGTGGCCGGCGAGCAGGATCGGCATGTGGTCCGCCTGATGTTTGTCACCGTCGAACAGGTTTGAACAGCACAGCAGCAGGCAATGGTCCAGCAGCGTGGCGTCGCCCTCCTGAATCCCCTTCATTCGCTTCAGCAGGTAGGCGAACTGGGCCACGTGGTACTGATTCGTCTTGAGGTACATCGCCTCCAGTTCGGGCTCGCGGCCGTTATGCGTCAGGTCCAGATGCAAGCTGCCTTGAACGCCTTCCAGGAACCCAAAATTCATCTGGGAAAGGTCGTTGTTCAACATACAGGTGGCGATCCGCGTCTTGTCCATCTGAAACGCGAGCACGATCAAATCGAGCATCAGACGCATGTGCTCGGGGATGTTCTGCGGAATCTGGTCACCTGGCCGTGGCATCTTGGGATCGGTCAGCGTCGGATGCCATCCCTCGCGCCTGCCGTCGGCTGCGGCACGGTCGATTCGTCGCTCGACATCGCGAATCGATTCGAGGTATTCGTCCAGTTTCACACGATCATCGCGACTGATCTGCCGGCGCACTTCGCGGGCATCGGCGAGCACTTCATCCAGGATGCTACGGTCGAGTTGCCGCCGCTTTCCATCCCCGGTTAAAAGGTCGAACACGCGCGACGGGTAAATCTCCTTCGTCGCCGGCTTGGTGTCGGTGACCCACGAAATGCACGATCCGTAGAGCATCGACAGACCGTCTTCCAAACGCAACTCGGTGGGTTCGATGCCTAACACCAAACTGGGAATGGTCGTTTGGTAGCCGACTTTTTGTGCCAGCACCTGGTCCATTGTGCGGCCAACGCGGATATCGCTTTGGTCGGTGCTGACCCACGCTCCGGAAAGCAGGTTGGGAACCCGTCCCAAATGCGCACTTTTGTGGCGTACCGCCTGCTCGTTGTACAATCCTCGCAAAAAGACAATGTCCTCCCGAAACGGATGCATCTGCGCCAACCCTGGGCCGATCTCCATTTGGGCACCGCGTCCTCTGGCCCACCAATGCTCTGGCTCGACTCCATTGGAAAAGTAAATACAGCCGAAGCGGACGGGCGGCCCTTCCTGACTGGCGGCCTTCGTCCCCAGCATGCGTTTGCCCGATTCCTCTGCCCGCAGTGGCCATGCTTCGAGCCAGGGCAACGTCAAGGCGATACCAGTCGCGCCGCGCAAGAAACCGCGGCGAGTTAATGGCTGTTTGCGTGCGATCTCATTCATCGGCGCCTCGCGCGGGAAGGCTTGGTTGGGCGGAATTCTAACACCAGTCTACTCGACTCGACGAAATCGGAACTGCCGGCTGTTGGCGATCGCGACGACCACCTCCGAAAACCGTTCGTCCTGCTCCAATTGTGCGAGTATTTTATCGACAAGCACTCGATCCGAAGCGAGTTCCACTCGACCGAGTGCGTAACCTAGCAACTTGACGACCAGCGTGCGGTGGAATTCGGGCTGTTTTTGCCTGAGATACTGTCTCAGGCCCGAGAATCCTTTCAATTCGGTGCCGTCGTGCAGTTTGCCGTACGACTCCACCGGCTGGCCGTCACGATAAGCCTCTCGCCAGCGTCCAATGGGGTCGTAATTCTCCAAGGCGAAGCCGAGCGCGTCAAAGCGTGAATGGCAGTTGTAACAGGCTGCGTTGTCGCGGTGCTTTTCCAGCAGTTGTCGGATTGTCGCGCCGTCGGTCTGCGTATCGTCGGCTGCGATAGAACCAGCATCCGCGGGCGGGGGCGGAACAGGCGTCCCCACCAACCGCCTCAGTACCCAGTCTCCGCGTTTGACCGCACTTGTTCGTAACGGCGCTGAAGTTACGGCATGAATGGCCGCCATACCCAACAGGCCGCCGCGATGGTGCGGGGACACGTTCGTGACGCGTACGGTTTGTCCGGCCGGCATATGATCTGCATCCAAACCGTAGTGCCGCGCGAGCCTGGCATTGGCGAACGTGTAGTCGGCAAACAGGGTCTCGCTGATCGGACGATCTTCACGGATGAGGTACTCGAAAAACGATACCGCCTCATCGTACATCGCGGCGCGCAGCTCTGGCTGAAACTCACGAAACCGGTCCGTGTCGATGCCTTGGAAATCATCGAAACGGTAGAACCCCAGCCATTGCCCGAAGAACTCGGCCGCGAACCGTCGTGCCTTCGGATCGCGCAACATCCGCCGCACCTGCGCCGCGAGGACTTCCGGTTCGTGCAATTTTCCGGCAGCCGCCGCTTGCCGCAACGGCTCGTCAGGCACGGACGACCAGAGGAAATAACTCAACCGGTTCGCCAACTCCCAGTTGGAGTGCGGTACGATGTCGCCAATTGCCGCGCCCTCGCCTGCTGTCGGTTCGATTCGATAGAGAAACGCCGGAGCCAGGAAGATCCGGGTGAGTAGTGCGCGGATGGCCTGGGAGTGCCCGAGCCCCTTTTCGCGCAGCGCCGCATAAAAAGCACGGAGACGCTGCTGTTCCGTCTGCGCGAGCGGCCTCCGCCAGGCGCGTTCCGCCAGCCGCAGCGCGTTACCAACGTGGGTCGGTTCCGCCGCCTGCAAAGCGTACTGCATCGCGTCACGCTCGTCACATAGCTTCTGCACATAGCCGCGGGCTTCATCAGGCAACCGGCCGATCTCCGCCGAATCTAACGCGACGATGGACTTGTCGTCCAAGCCAAGTCCGAACTTCTGCGACACGAACCGCAGGTTGCAGTTGTGGTAATCGGACGACGTGAGCAGATCGGTCCAGGCCTCGTCCAGCGCGCGGCCGGTAGAGTCGTCGATCAGGTGTTTAACCAGGAACTCGTCATCTCGATGGTACTTGATGAAGACGTGAAAGTGATTTCGTTCCGCATTGTTGTAGGTATTATCGAACGGGGCCGGGATGGGGTCGCGGTCAGACGGGGCGGGTTCACGATGAGAGACCTCCGGCAACAGGCTGGCAAACTGTACGACGCCCTTGGTCCATGCCTTGACGGCCGGACTTTGAGGATTCGCCAGCAACGTCGACGAATCACCGACTTCGGCAGCCGTTTCACCCTCGACGGCACCGTCTGCAATGCGACAGCGGACGATACGATCGGCCCCTTGTTTTACGTCCAACTCAACGTCTACGAACAACTGCGCCGACACGGTTCCTTGAGGCACCACAAGTTCGATCGAAACCGTTTGTTCACCACCGATCACAAAGTCGCGTTCCCCAATTCTGACGCCGGCCGGATGCCGACCAAATACCAACCGGTTCCGCGTCGCTTCCGAAAGATGCGAGATAAGCGGCTCGTAGCCGCTGCGACGGTTGTCGTCGTGGCGAAAACGGAGTCGCGCATTCCGCCAGATGACGTAGGCCCCTTTCGCGTTCACGTTGCTGGCAGTCGTCACGGACAGTTCGAATTCGGCCTCTGTCGCCTCGTCGGGCCAATTGACGTCAGCCCGAAAGGAATGTTCCGATGTGACTTGGACTTTACCGGCCGTCAGCACGGAGGCCTCTTCCTCATCCCCTGCCGACGCTGCCAGCGTGCTTTGCCACGCTCGAAGTTCCCGGCCTAACGCGTCACACGCGGCGCGCACGTCGGCCAGGCTCGCGTCCTCCGGTTGCGGCAGGCTTCGCCAACGCTCGATGACAAACGACAATGGAAAAGCCGGCGATCGCGTGTGCAACGTGTTCCAAATGTGCTCGGTAAACCGTTCGTTCAACCCTTCGCGTTGCGCTAGCTGTGGCAGCGAACTTGCGGGCTCGCCCAGCGCATCGCGATGCGAGTAGCGCCAAGCCACGAACAACGCCCGCGGATAGAGATCCAGCCCAAACGGTTCGGCTCCCTCACCGGCCGCCGTACGGAACCCGTGCATTCGGTACAGATTCTTGATTCGCGTAATCGCAGCCAGTTCACGACCGGTCTCGCCCGAATCTTCGTAGAAGGACAACGGCCCCGCACCAATGACCGCGTGGTCTGCTACTTCACGGGCTGCTTCGAGATAACGCTCCAACGTCGAGTCCTGCATGAACTGGGCGCTGCCGACGTTCGTGAAACCTTCCCCGCCGACCGCGTCCCCGGCCAAGCCGCGCGACACATCGAGCCGCAGTCCTGTCAGATCGTGAATGGTGTAGGCGTATTCGGCATTGGTCAGTCGTCTCAGCGGCACGGCACCAGGGTCACCCGCGTGCTGCTCGACGTATGCTGCCAATGAATTCTCGATTGCCGCCGCGACTTCCCGACGCTCCGAAGCCTGCGGTTGCGGTCGGTCCGGCGGAGGCATGATTCCTTCGCGTAACACACGCACGACCTTGTCCCAGTTTCTGAAACCGCGTCCGAACTCCGGCTGCTCCGTCATTTGTTGCAGGTTGATGCGCGCCTCGGCCAGGTCGTCGCTATGACAGTCGAAGCAATGCGACTCGAAGAGCGCAGCCGCTCGTGCTGAAATCGCCGCCGGGGCTGCGGATCGAGCCGAATCGCCCCCAATGAAGACTGCCACAACGAAAGCAGCCGGCAAAACGAAGCTAGTGAGACTGATGTGAGAGCCTGTCATGATGTACCACGTATCATCAAGTGAACTTCTGCGGTTCAAGCCTTGGGGGTTCAATCATCGCTCTCGATTGTCGCATTTCCGCCGCTTAATTTCACCATCTGTCAGGCGGCCGCTGCATTCGCGCATCTGACGGACGTTCCGGTGTTGCACGCTTTTCGTGGCGGCGATGGTCGGATCGCCAGGTGGACGAGGGGTCTCACCCCGCCACCAAGGTGACGGGTGACCATTGGCGTGCTCAACGGCGAACTGCGGCCGCGACACGTTGTACCGCAATTGCGCGCGGATAGGCGTGGAACTGCAGTGCGTCGTGTCGCCCTCGTTGTGACACTGCTGCTGCCGGGAGCGACGTCCGTCGCCGCCAAGCGTCAGAATCGGAGACGCAACTCGGCTCGAAGAATGTCTTGATACCAGCGATCACCGGTCAGCGAGCGCCCGTAACCTACATAGATGTCGCGATTCTGATCAAGAATGAAGCGCGAACCGACCTTGGCATTGACAATCGTGTCGCCGTCAGCGTCCTCGATCACCGCGCCGAACGGGCCGAGGAATCGTGTTTGTCCGTTCAGTACGGTCCAGCCGGCGAATTCGACAACCGGCCGGACTCGGGGCAGGCCGATGGAAGACAGATCCGTGCTGGCGCCCAGTCCGTAGCGGAGGATGTTTCCTTGTCGACCGGGCGTCCCGCCAATAGGAATCCAGTCCCGCAACTCGCCTTCCAGCGTGAACCGATCGAACCGCTGAAAGAACAGGATGCCGGGTTCAAGACTCACATGCCGCGTCCCTAACGCTCGAGATGCGTCGCCGGTCGGAGCGTACGCTTTCAGTTGGAACGTCGTCAGCGTATCGCAATCTTCATACAAACTGACTTTGAAGCCGGTCTCGATATCGCCAATTCCGCCCGCATTGGCGTTGATGACCGGATTCGCGAACATCGCGCCGGCATCGATAAATACCGAAAACATCGGATTGGCTGCCCATTCCAGATAGGCCGAGACTCGCTGGTAATCCGTGGACGATTCGTCGAGCGGCGGGCCCGGGCCCAGGGGGGGCGACCACGCCCATAAGTACTCCGCTCGATTTGTCGCATCGGCATCGTACACGGAATCGAACCGGACTCTCAGTTGATTGGCAATTACCGCCGTATCAACGTAACCCACGCCGCTATCGCCGACGGAGATCGGCAGGTCGGGAGCTTGCGCGAAGGCGCGGTCTGCCAGACCGGCGAAGACAAACAGACCTAGCAGCAGGATCCAGCGCGGCGCTGCGATTGGAGCAGATGGCGACATTCGTAACGTCCTCAACGATTTGCACGAGTTCGCTTTCCATATCGTCTATGCGTCCCTTCCGAAATTGACGGATGCGTAAGAACTTGGAAGAGCGAGCAACGCTCGTAGGGACTGTGCGGATCAGCGAAACTGTGTGGGCCGGGCCGCATACTGAAATAAGGGCAGGAGATTATTCCGGCTCTGCCCGTGGCGAATTCCTGCCAGGCTGGAGACGCTGTCGAATCTGCTCGAATTCCTCGAGCTCGCGGACCGGGTCGAATGCCTGGTCGGAATCCAGCTTCTCGAGATCGGCGAAGCCATGGTCGACGGCCCGCGCCAATAAACTGGTTGCTCGCCTGGCATAATCGCGTTGCGTTTCGGAGAGATCCGGCCTGTCGGGAGTTTCGTCGACCAACGGCAAACATCTCGCCACCAAGGACGCGGCTCGATACAACTCAGCGGAGTCGTCGGCAATGATCTCCGGAAGTCGCTCAGCGGTTCGAGCCGCAGATTCATGGTCCTTCACGGCGAGGTGGGCCTCGGTAAGGCTCCACGTATAGTTTCGCAGAAAGCTTCGAAATCCGGGGTGCTCGGGGTTCGTCTCCAGCGCTGCCTGCTGGCTTTCAATGGCTTGTGCCAAGAGATCTCGGGCCGCCTCGTGGTCTTCACGCTTGATCATCAGCGAGCCGAGATTGCCCAACGTCCGTCCCAACAAACTGTGATTCTCCGGGACCTGCGGCTGATCATCGACGAGCTGTCGAGCGATCGCCCGTGATCGCTGCCACATCTGCTCCGCGGTGTCAAAATCTTGACTAAAGTAAGCCAGTGCAGCCAGGCTGTTGACCGAGTTTGCTAGTTCTTTGCGGTATGACAAGACGCCAGGAAAGTCTTTCGCCAGTGACTCCAGCAGCTCCACACCGTCCTCGTACACGCGGCGTGTCTCATCGCGGCGGCTCGCGTCGGATAACAGCAGATTTCCCAGGTTGTTCAGCACGGTTGCCAGTTCGTACCGGTAGGCGGCGTTCGCTGGCGACCCTTCGTGGAGTTCCCTCAGGAGCGCGATGGCACCGTCGTAATCTTGTCGAGCTTGCTCAACGCGGTCTGTTCCCCGGTTCAAGATTCCGCGGTTCAGATAGGCTCGCGCCAGCCCCTGCTGCATCTCTTGGTTGCGCTGCGGCGATTCCACGAGCGCTTCTAGTGCGCCGACGGCGCTGTCATAGGCATCCCTTGCGTCCTGTGATCGGTTGAGCGACCAGTAGAGCAGCCCGAGATTGTAGGAGGTGCGAGCCAGTTCGTGTCGGTACTCTGCGTGAAGCGACTCATCGTCGAGCGGCCCGCTTGCGACGAGCGCTGCTTGTCGCTGCAGTGCATCGAGATACTGTTCCTCAGCCTGCTTGCTGTTGCCAAGGACGCGATAGAGCTCACCGAGAGCGTTGCGGCCGCGAGCCAGCCGTTGCCGGTACTGCCGCACATCTGGAAACTCACTCGCCAGTTCGTCGAACAGGCTGATGGCTCGGCGGTAAGCCTCCTCCGCCTCCTGGTGTCGGCCCAGCATGTACGAGATATCTCCGACACGATGGTAGGCCCGCGCGGTCTCGTCCCGCACCGCCGGCTCGTTGGGCTGTTCGTCGAGGAAACGCAGGTAGAAACTGAGTGCCTTGTTGAGCAGATTGCGACGTACGGCTTCCATCTGCGGGACGTCTTCCAATTGCTCCTGGCCCACCTCGGTCAGCATCTGGTCGACTGCATCGCGAGCAAGTTGTTGTTGAACTTGGGCGATATCACGTTGTCGGCGGGTTCGGCGCTCTGCCTGCATGATCGAGGCCAACGCCACGGCCATCACCACGACCAGTCCTACGGCCAGACCGACGGCCATCCGCCGCACGTTCCGAAGTCGCTGCTGCCGTGCCTCCCGTTCTTGCTGTGCGCCGACCAATCGCTCGCGCAGCTCCGTATTCCTTTCGTCGTCGACGACGAGAATCGACAAACCAAGTTCGTAGTCTCCCTTTCTAAGTGCAGCCTCGGCATAGGCGATGCGTGTTTCATGGAGAGCGGAATGCGCAGCCGTGTTGCCGTCCCACAAATCGATGGCGTTTCTGAAACCGAACATGGCGCCCGCGAAGCAGTCGTAGTCGTTGGTTTCCCGTGCTTTCTTCAGCCCTTCGCGGGCGCGGGCCGCGGCAGCGAGGCTCTCGGTATGCGATTCGTATTCGCGAATCGCGGCTTGAAACTCTTGGACCGATGAAAAGCGGTCCGACGGGCGGGTGGCCAACGCTCGTCGCGAGATCTCGACGAGTTCCCCGGTTCGAGTCGTGGGTGTAATCTCGTTGCGGGCGGCCGCACGCAGGCACTCGCTCGCGTTCTTGCCGTTGTGCGGCGGTGTACCGGTCTCAATCTCGTAGAGGATCGCACCCAGCAGATAGACGTCGCTGTGAGCACCAATCGCCTCGGTGGGGCCAGTCACCATCTCCGGCGCCATATAACACGGTGTTCCTCCCACGCCGGCCGTCGCCGGGCCGTCGCCAGACGTGACGAGGGCCAACCCCCAATCCATGACGAGCACTTCGCCGAACTCGCCCAGCATGATGTTCTCGGGCTTGAGATCGCGGTGGACGACGCCGCGCGAATGGGCAAACGCGGCTGCGTCGGCAACCCGCATCAGGATCCGCAGGTTCTCCGCAACAGATCGATCTCTCAGCACGTCCTTCCACGGCGTGCCACGGACCTGCTTCATCGCGTAGAACAGAAGCCCTTCCGCCGTCTTGCCCAAATCGTAGATGGGAACAATGTTCGGATGGTCCAGTTCGCCGGTGACCGCCGCTTCCTCGATGAACTTCTGCCGCAGCGTGGCGCCCCCGTCCAGTCCGCCCTTCAACATTTTGACGGCTACCGAGCGGCCGATACTTGCTTGCCGAGCCTGATAGACAACGCCCATGCCACCGTCGCCGAGCTCGCGAATCAGTTCGTATTCGGCGTCCTCGGTTCCGTGGGGTTGGTTATCAAGGACGCGCCGCTCCCTGACCACCACGTTCCGCGTGGGTGACGCGCCCGGTGCCGCCCGTGTCGCAAGCGTGGCATCAATGGGAGTCTGGACTTCCGTCAGCTCTCCCCATTCCCGCTGAATGGTCGCTTCGATTCGATCGGAGTGCGACTCAGCCGCCTCGCGACTCTGTGTCTCTTGGTCAGACATTCGGCCTCCATGTTGTTTAGCGCCGAGGAAGACCCGATTATAGCCGCCCATCAATGTGAGTTCGCGTTGCACCCCTTGCACGAATGCCTCTTGAAGGCGAACCGCAGGTCACCCACGTCCTCTCTGTAAGCTGCATGGCAATTGTGGGTCTACTGCCATCTGCCGGCTGGGTACACGCGCAGGAAGAAGAACAACGGCCCAGGGGTGCGCAGCTTCTGACGCACAGAATGTCGACGGCAGCGCGACGCCCGCAGCCGGACAGCTCGTTCTTCTCGCCGGCGCCCTCGCCGATTTTGTAGAAGTGACGGAGATCGGCCGCAGTCGATCTTGCATTCCCTTCGATTGGAGTCAGCTTCGTGCACGTCGATCTTGCCATGTCACTTGAATCCGACTGCATCTGTGTCCCAAGCGAAGCCGAACGAACACGGTGAGCGGCTACGCTACTTCGTGGCCGGCCGGAACAGTCGAGCCGTTGCATTCCATGACTCGTGCTCGTGTCGAGCCGTCGTCGCTACCAGCATCGTGGTTCGACAGGACCGACGTCCCCGCAATCGAGCTTGGCTTCAGACCTGCCGGTGACCTCGACAAGATCCCGGAGCTTTGCGACGACGCGATCGAAGCAGTTGCCCAGTTGGCTGAGTTCGCGAAGGAGGCGAAGCGCAATTTGGCCGAAGTGAAGAGGGAGGCTGAAAGGCGGATCGAGCAGAAGACGAGCGAAACTGAACGCTCGTTGCAACCGGCCGGGGGAAGCGGTGACCGACCGACTTGGTGAATGGCAATGACCCTGTTTCTTGGACCAGAGATCGCCCAAAAGGTATCACCAGGTCCAAGAAACAGCGAAGCGGATTCCGTCGAGTTGCTGTAATCCGCTTACCGGTAAGCACTTCGAGCAGGTGGGCGGTATTGGATTCGAACCAACGACCTCCACGATGTCAACATGTGGGCCTATTCGCGAAATGCCTTAAAATAAGGCGTTTCAAGAATTCGGTGATACCCTTTCTATCCCTCAGGCTGCAAAAAAGGTATCACCGAGGGTATCTCGCACCAAGATCCTGAGGGAATGCGAATGCCCAGAAGTCGAAAGCTCACCTGGCAGGCCGGAACCGCTGGTCGAAATGGCCGATGGCGGAAGAAGTACAAGGGACGGTCATACTACTTCAGCGGCGGTCGCGGCAAGACTGACCGGGTCGCCTATGAAAATGCAGTCCGAGCGTGGGAGAAGAAGAAGCTTGAAGTTGATGCCGCGACTCCCAAGCGACATCAGGCCGACTATGACGCGGCGATCAGCGAGTGGCAGTACGCACTTTCGTGGTGTCGAAAACATTCAGACGACGAGATGGCTGCGATTGCATCGGCCAAGCTAGCAAAGCTCCAGGCTCAGCTGGCTTCACCGAAACCGGTTGCGATCTCCCGCGAGGATAAACTTGACGGACAGTTTGACATGTCCGTCCGTAACCCGACTCTTCAGCAGTTTTTGAATGACATCGTCGAAAACTTCGAGCCACTACCGGTCTCCGTCGCCGACGTGCAAACGGGCGTGGCAGAGCTTGAAGCAGGGTTGGCAGAGCGACAAGGTCCCCTGCCCTTGCTCGAACCGAATCCGGACTTACTCTGGCCAGCGGATCCGCTGCAGATTGAAAGAGAAATCTGGCGTGACCGCTTACGTGTGTTGCACAGATCTGGCGAGCCGCGTGAAGCTGACTTGCAATCCCACATTGACAACTTCCTTGAGAGCAAGCGGCAACTCGTGTCTGCAGGAAGGGCCGACATGTTAAAGCTGCACCTCAACCGCTTCTCCGAATGGTGCGGAGGCGGAACATCCGTCGCCGACCTAGCTGGAAGAACGCTCGCCGAATATCACCAGCTGTTGCACGAGCAAGTCAAATCGAAATCACTTGCCAGTTCCACTGCGAAAGACTGCCTTGCGTCGGTAAAGACATTCATTCGCTGGTTGTGGCAACGGGATATTATCCCCGCGTTGCCCCGAGTTATGGATGGGCGTACCCAGGAGCTTCAAATCCGGTCTGAGCACAGCGAAATTGTGACTTTCACCGCACTTTCCGCACTAAGGCATTTCCATTTCTCTGAATTTCCGGACGGCGTCGAGGCGGGCATGGTTTGAGTGCGGCGGCTTTCGTTTTTTCTTCGTTCCTCGGCGGGTGAGTTTTTTTGCGGGT
>JAUIGN010000073.1 GCA_030430075.1 bacterium | reverse complement strand
ATCATTCATCCGTATCCAAAAGAACGGTTTCACGCTCGACTCAAGGTAGGAGCCGTATGAGGTAATTCTTCACGTACGGATCTGTGCGGGGGGCAGCCAGCAATGGCTGTCCCTACCGCGATCACCATCCTCCTCCTCCGAACAGGGACACCCAAAATCGCGACGAATATTCGCACCGTCATTCTGGTTTTGTGGATGTCCCCATTTGAACTGCCAATTGAACCCGACTTGTGGATGTCCCCTCTTGAACCGGGCTCCTGAGCCCGCGGGTTGGGTCGGCCGGCGGTTTCGCGTCGCCCCAGCCAGCAGCGCATGCACTGCCCGGCCAGTCTGGGGTGTGCGAGATCGCACAGGTCACTCTCGATCGGCGCGTATCGCGGTAAATCAACGGACGATGAAAGGGATTCGCACCAAGCACCTTACAGTGCCTGCCGGGTCTGGACCTTTCCGGCGGCATGGAAGTTGCTGCTAGCTGTTTCGCAACGTCAACGTTCCGTTGATTCGCTGGTCGGCAACGTGCCGTAGCTGCCGCGTTGGCAGTTTTGTGCAGCATGACGGTTGGGTTTATGGGAACGGTGGGGTTGGAACATCGAGCGGCTTTAGGCTGGTCCACGTTTCGTGATCACATTGCGGAATCGAGCAATGAATATCGGGGAACAAGTCGTACGCTTGATCGCAACTTCCCTCACCAGGGGATTTCAGTACATCAAGCGGCACCTGGATGCCGTTCAGACATTTCTCATTGTCTTTGCCCTGATCGCGTTGGCGTTCATTGCCTGGCAATCGTATTCAAAGACTGAAATTGTTCTCCTGGCCGGCCCGAAGGGCGGGACGGCGGACCGGTATTCAGACTTGATTGCGAAGTCACTCGACAATCAATCCAGTTGGTTCAAACGATCCTACCGCGTTCGCAAGGTCGTGACGGATGGGTTTGAGGAAAACAGAAAACGCGTAGAAGCGGATTCGAGCGGGTTGGTCTTTGCGTTCGCCCACGATGGTTTCGGCGAATCGTCGAATATCCGCACGTTGCTACCGCTGAAGAAGTCGTTGCTTCATGTCATCTGCCGCAATGGCTTTTGCGATCAATTGAAACTTGACAAGCAGCCGAGGTCGTTCATGTCGATTGCTGCCGCGCTAAGTCCGAACGGCGACGGCCAAATCGAATGGAAGAAGCTCGAACTGCCACGACCACCACGCATCTTCCCCGGTCCGCCGGAGAGCGGCACGCGACAGATGGCAAGGGTCGTTTTGGACTACTATCAAGTTCCGTATGAAGATTATGCCACGTACGGCTTGACGAATTGGGACGATATGCGGCTGGCGCTGCGGATGGGTGATCTTGACTTGGCGTTCTATCTAGGGCCTCCCAATTCCAAGATTGTCAATCAGATTGCCAGAGATGGTCAGTGTTGCCTCGTTTCGATCGAAGAGGCGGATGCGATCGTCCAAGGTCACGAGCAGGTCGTCAAGGAGTCGTTAAAACCAAACTCGTACGTTCCAGGGGACGTATTTTGTCCCGGCGGCGTAACAACGATTGCGAGCCGGCGAGTCCTTATCTGCTCCAGGCAGATGGAAACAACGACCGGCTATGCCTTGGCTGTCGGCACCCGGGACGCACTTCGGCAATTCATACCCCACCTCGATTGGAGCGCCATCTCGGCGGAAGAGAAGCCCGAACCGGGGCTTTCCTATCTCCTCCATCCCAGCGCAGAGTTTCTCAGTATGGACCGTGTACCGGGCACGACCAACTGGATCCGGGAGCAAGTACGTACGTGGTGGCCAGTCTTGGCCAGCGTCGTAGCCGCCGCGATTGCCAGCTTTCTGAGCTGGGCAAATAAACGCTTGCCGGAGAGCCCACCGGAATCGGAAGTCCAGACATCATCCGCAGATCAAGGGGAGCAGACGTACGACGGTTTGAGCGAACAAGTCCGCAACGCGTTGGAGAAGCTCGTCAAGGCCGATGTTGGTCTGGCGGGGAATGACTATCGCACCTGGGAGCAGACGATTGCGGAACTAAGAGATGGGGCGACGACAGCGCACGATCAGGGGCGGATCAGCCATGATGAATTCGAGATCCTGCTGCAAGGAGTCCGCGAGTTGCGGGCCGAGCTGCAATTCTTTCACAAGAAGGAGAGGGCAAAGAAAAAGGCGGGTGCCGTAGATTCGGGCTGAATCGCGAACGCCGGCGGCGACGATAGGCGCAGGCAGCGCCTTGCCGCATGACGCGCGGCGGCACGCGCCATCCTTACGGACGCCGAGCTGAGGGGAGGCCGAGCCGGGTGACGCCCGCAATCCGCTCGAAGTTCCACGCGGCCTGTCCACGATCTGGACGGTCCCTCTTGGCCAACCTCTGGTTCTTGCCAAGTCGGCATTGCCCGAACGACGGCGAGCGTTACCATACGCGTTTCGCTGGCAACCACGGGGACTCGAGCCAGTCAATTCTGCACAAATAGAGGAAATGCGACGATGACAGTCGACTACAAAACGGTGGAAGCCAGCTACGATCGCTGCTTGGAAAATGACGCGTTCTACGACACGTTTTACGACAAGTTTCTGGCCAAGTCCGAGGAGATTCCGCCGCTGTTCGCCGAGACGGATTTTCGCAAACAGAAGCAGATGATCCGGATGTCAGTGCGGATGATGGTCCGCCTGGGGGCGGGGGAAGAAGGAACCAAGGTGGCGATCCGCAACCTTGGCGAATCGCACAGTCGGCGTCACCACAACATCCGAGCCGGACTGTACGACCTGTGGCTGGATGCCCTTTGCGAATCGATCGCGGAGTGCGATCCCGAGTACACCCCGGAACTGGAGCAACTATGGCGAGACACGATGCGGGCCGGGATCGAGATGATGATCGCGATGTATTAGGCGCGCCAGCGGCAATTCGCCGTTACACGCGATAGAGCCGTGCCGCGTTGTCGTGGAACAGCTTCTTCTGTTCGCTGAGCGGCCGGTCACTGACTACGGCCTTGAGGGCGTAGACCCAGCGGGCGTAGCTGCCGCCGAGCAAGCAAACGGGCCAGTCCCCACCGAACACGACCCGGTCCGGCCCGAATTCGGCCAGGCACGTGTTAACGATCGGCGCCAGGATTTCCGGCTCCCATTCCCCCTGCGGCGCTCGGGCAATGATGCCGGAGATCTTGCAGATCACATTGTCTCGCTGGGCCAGCGTTCCCATGTCGCGCCGCCAAGGCTCGGCCTGGTGCCAGGGCGGGTCGTCACTTGCCGGCAAGAACGCTTTCGGGTCCGCGTTGCCGCAATGGTCGACGATGAACCGCGTTTCCGGGCACATGGCCGCCAGTTTCGCGCCATCGGCAAGTTCGGTGGGCCGCATGCACAGGTCATAGCTCATGCCGAACTCGCCGAGTAACCGCATCGACGCGACGAACTGCGGTTGCAAGCACATGCCGGTCGGCGCGGACGGAACGTGGAGAACCTGGCGGACACCCTTGATATACGGGTTGTCTTTGAACCTGGAAAGATACGGCTTGAAGCCGGTAGAATTCGGCCGGCCGGAAATCACCGCACCACACGTCGGATGGTCGGGGCTCTTGGCGAGCCGGGTCACGTGTTCCGCTTCCGCCAGTTGCTGTTCTGGGGCGACGTCGATTTCCATGTAGACCGCCTTGACGACGTTCAATCCCTGCGTGGCCGCGAGGAATTCCCGCGTCGTATAGCTCTGAGAAAGCACTTCCGGAGCGTCTGCCAGCCAGGGGGGCTGGAACTTCGTGAGGTCCCACAGGTGCTGGTGCGTGTCGATGATCGGCAACGACGCCGGCTGGATGGCTCGCGTGGACGGCGTGGATGCCAACAGTCCCGCCGTGGCCAGCAGCGAACTCTGTTGGATGAATCGGCGGCGTGAGAGTCGAGCCATGGTAGGTACTCCGGCAGGCTGAGCGTTCGCTGGGGGGCTGCGCGATCCCGTGGGCCGCGGAGCACCCATGGTGCTCGGCTTCCTATCGTAACCCGTCGCTGACTCCACTGCACGCATCGGCAATTTTGGCCCGCTTCGGCGGCCGGGCGTGGTTTGCCCCGGGGCCGCGTCGTCGCGTATTGCCCCAGGCAGCTGATTTTGCTGCGTGACCGCTGACAAACGGCGGACGACTTGCCACAATGGTCACTTCGCAAGGAGAACGATTGTGATTGAATTTGAATACGCCGCACCGACCGACCTGGACGAAGCGATCGGGTTATTTGCCCAGGCGGGTGACCGAGCAACGTTGTTGGCGGGCGGCACCGATATCATCGTGCAGCTCAGGGAAGGCCTTCGCAGGGCCGATCTGGTGATCGACGTCAAGAAAATTCCCGAGCTGAGTCAGTTCGAATACGCACCGGAAACCGGCCTGCGATTGGGCGCCAGTGTCCCCTGCTGGCAAATTTACGAGAACGAGTCGATTGCGGCTGCCTATCCGGCGCTTGCGGATGCGGTGCGGATCATTGGTGGTTGGCAGATTCAGAGCCGTGCTTCGGTGGGTGGGAATCTCTGCAATGCTTCGCCTGCAGCCGACTCGATTCCCGCCCTGATCGCGCTGGGCGCGGTCGCCCACCTGGCCGGGCCCGGCGGACGTCGCGCGGTTCCGGTCGCCGAGTTCTGTACTGGTCCGGGCAAGAATGTGCTGCAGTCGGGAGAGCTGCTCGTCGCCCTGACCCTGCCTCCCGCGCACGCCGGCAGCGGATCGGCCTACCAGCGGTTTATTCCGCGCAACGAAATGGACATCGCGGTCGTGGGGGCGGGGTCCTGGGTCCAGTTGGACGAATCCCGCCAGCGGATTGCCGCCGCGCGGATCGCCCTGGCCGCGGTCGGGCCGACGCCCCGGCAGGCTGTGCAGGCTGCCGAGTTCCTGTGCGGGAAGGAGCCGACGGAGGAGAACCTTCACGAAGCGGGTGAATTGGCCAAGCAGGTTGCCACGCCGATTTCGGATATGCGGGGGCCGGCCGAATACCGGACTCACCTGGTAGGTGTGTTAACACGACGCACGCTGGCGGCTGCCGTCGAGCGGGCAGGTACGTTTCAACCCTGACTTCGGCCCCCCGCTGCAGCGCATGCCGTGGGTCACCGGCAGACGGCTGCCGGGTCACGTCCCGTGACGAGGCTGGGCCTCGAACCGATGGCGAGCTGACGCTCGCGGCACGATCGCCTCCTCCCGTCGGTCGCATCAACCTGACCCGAGCCAAACGACATTCGCACCTTCTAACCAAGTGGAATGACACCTGTGAAAAAACACGTCACGACCAAGATCAACGGGGAATCCGTGGAGTTTCTCTGCGAGCCTCGTCAAAGTCTGTTGGAAGTGCTCCGCGACGATCTCGCCCTGACAGGTTGCAAAGAAGGTTGCAACAACGGCAATTGCGGCGCGTGTACGGTGGTCCTGAACGGCCGTCCGGTGAACAGTTGCCTGGTGTTGGCCGTCGAGGCCGCAGATGCCAGCATCGAAACCGTCGAGGGGATTGCGGAGCAGGGTCATCTGGATCCGGTGCAGCAGTGCTTTCTGGAAGGCGCCGCGCTGCAATGTGGGATTTGTACGCCCGGGTTTATCGTGGCGGCCAAAGCGTTGCTCGACAAGAACCCGGATCCCACCGAAGCAGAGATCCGCTTCTCGTTGGCCGGCAACCTGTGCCGTTGCACGGGCTACGACAAGATCATCCGTGCCGTCCAAGCAGCGGCTCAAGCTCGCCTTGCCGCTCAGCAGTCCTCTTAATCTCCGCCCTGCCATAGGTCCACGCGCAGCCAGTCTGACAGGAGTTCCCATCGTGAGTACCGAAGTGCCCTCCCGAAGCACGCCCGACGCCAGTGATTTGTCCCCGTCATCGGCAGCCGAGACGAAGAAATACAAGGTCATCGGTACGCGTCCGATCCGTCACGACGGGGCTGACAAAGTGACCGGTAAGGCCCGCTACACGTCGGATGTGCTTTTGCCGAACATGGCCTACGGCGCCCTGGTCCGCAGTCCGTACGCGCACGCCAGGATCGTCTCGATCGACACCAGCGAAGCAGAAGCCATGCCGGGCGTGTTGGCGACGATGACGTCTGCCGATTTGCCGGATCCCTGGGACAAGGTCGAGAACCTGGGCGAAGGGTGCATCAACTATGCGCACCTTTCCGGCAACGTGTTGGCTCGTGGCAAGGCGCTTTACAAGGGGCACGCGGTCGCCGCGGTCTGCGCCACGAATGCTCACCTGGCCGAAGAGGCAGCGGCCAAGATTAAGGTCGAGTACGAACCGTTGCCGGCGGTCACCTGGGTCTTGGATGCCATGAAGGAAGACGCGCCCCTGTTGCATGACAATCTTGTCACGCAGGCACTCGGCGAAGAATCCGCCAGGCCAAGCAATATCGGGGCCCATATTCACTTCGAACAGGGAGATCTGGAGGCCGGTTGGGCCGCCGCCGACGTGATCGTCGAACGCGAGTTCAAGACGTCGTCGATCCACCAGGGCTACATCGAGCCTCATGTTTCCATCGCGATGTGGAATGAGGATGGGCGGTTAAAGATCTGGACCGGTACGCAAGGCTCGTTCGTCGTGCGACAGCAGATGGCCGAACTGCTCAAGATTCCGGTGTCACAGGTACTGGTTATCCCCTGTGAGATCGGCGGTGGGTTTGGCGGCAAGATCGCCGTTTACGAACAGCCGGTGGCGGCCGTGCTGAGCCGCAAGTGCGGACGGCCGGTCAAGATCGCCATGCGCCGCGACGAGGTCTTCGAAGCCACGGGACCGACTCCGGGGTCGTACATGCGTGTCAAGCTGGGGGCCACCAAGGACGGCAAGTTGACGGCCGGCGAAGCCTGGCTGGCCTACGATGCCGGGGCGTTTCCGGGTGGCGTGATTGGACCGGGGTGCATGTGCGTTTTCAGTTGCTACGATATTCCGAATGCCGTGGTCGACGGCTATGACGTGGTTGCCAACAAGCCGAAAGTGCAGGCCTATCGCGCACCCGGATCGACGCACGCGGCGTTTGCTTGCGAATCCGTGATCGATGAATTGGCCTTGGAGCTGAAGATCGACCCCTTGGACTTCAGGCTCAAGAATGCCGTCCAAGAGGGGTCGCGCCGAGTGGACGGGCCGGTGTATCCTCGCATCGGACTGATCGAAACGCTCGAAGCGGTTCGCGACAGCCAGCACTGGAATTCGCCCCTTGAAGGACCCAACCGGGGGCGGGGGATCGCCTGCGGGTTCTGGTTTAATGCCGGGCTGCAGTCCAGCGTGACCGCCGCCGTAAATCCTGATGGAACCGTGTCGATGTCCGAGGGGTCAACCGACATCGGCGGGACGCGCGCTTCGATTGCCATGCAATTGGCGGAAACCCTGGGAATCGCCGCCACGGACGTGCAGCCTCAGGTGGTTGATACCGACAGCATCGGCTACACCGACGTCACGGGAGGCAGTCGAGTCACGTTTGCCACGGGGCTGGCCGCATACCAGGCGGGGTTGGACATTCAGAAACAGATGGTCCGACGGGCGGCTGAGCTCTGGGAATGCGACGTTGACCAGGTGACGGTGGAGGACGGTGTCTACCGCTACGGGGACGCCGCACTCTCGTTCAAGGAACTCGCCGTGAAGCTCAACAATGCCGGCGATCCGATTGTCGGCCGAGCCAGTGTGTCACCGCAGGTTTCAACGAACGCGTTCGGCGCCCATATCGTGGACGTGGAAGTCGATCCCGAAACCGGTAAGGTCACTATTTTGCGCTACACGGCGGTCCAGGATGCCGGCAAGGCGATCCACCCCAGCTACGTGGAAGGGCAAATGCAAGGCGGAGCCGCCCAGGGAATCGGTTGGGCGTTGAACGAAGAGTACTTCTACGACGACGAAGGCGTCATGCGGAACGCCAGCTTCCTTGACTACCGGATCCCCACGGCCTTCGATCTGCCGATGATTGAAACGATCATTGTCGAAGTTCCCAATCCGGATCATCCTTATGGCGTGCGGGGCGTGGGTGAGGTTCCCATTGTTCCGCCTCCGGCCGCACTGGCGATTGCGATTCACCGGGCGACCGGTTGCCGCATGCACGAATTGCCGATGTCTCCGCCCCATGTCTGGCGCGCCATGCAGGACCGGTAGAGGCTTGACCAGAGGACCCGGCCCGCCACACGACACCGGTTACCATCGAAGCTGACGTGGTACCGGAATGCGGCCGAGAGTGACGCAACGATGGTTCAGATATTCATCCCCGCTCCGCTACGCCGGCTGACCGCGGGTCAGGCGCAGGTCGCGGTCGTGGCCACGACATTGCGCGAGGCCATCGAAGCACTCGAACAACAGTGTCCGGGAATCCGCGGTGAACTGTGCGAAAACGACGGGCTCGCCCCGACGCTCCAAGTCGCCGTTGATAACCGGATGACGCGACGCATGTCGACCCCGCTGAAAGCGGACAGTGAAATTCACTTTCTTCCTGCGATAGGAGGCGGTTAGTTCCGCGCCACCCCATGCCGATGACCGTGCCCCAGCTTGGATGTCAAAAAGACGATCTCGATACGCCGGCCCTCTGTGTTGACCTGGACGTGATGGAAGCCAATCTGCGGGCCATGGTGTCCGCCTGCCGCGCGCAGGGCGTGGGGTGGCGGCCACACACCAAGTGTCACAAGTCACCGACGATCGCCCATCAGGTGATCGAGGCCGGAGCACTCGGTATCACCTGCGCCAAGCTGGGCGAAGCCGAGGTGATGGCGGCGGGAGGCATTCAGGACATCCTCATCGCGAACCTGATTGTCGGGCCGCAGAAGGTGGCTCGACTGGTCGAATTGCGGCGCACGGCCGATCCGGTGGTCTGTATCGACCACATCGACCAGGCGCGGCCGATCAGCGAGGCCATGGCGGCGGCCGGCCTGACCTTGCGAGTGATTCTGGAAGTCGACATCGGCCTGCAGCGGGTGGGCGTGTTGCCCGGCGCGCCGACCCTGGAACTCGCTCGACAGGTTGCCCCACTGCCGGGAATCGAGTTGGCCGGCATCATGGGTTACGAAGGCCACCTGCTCTGCATCGAAGACCAGGAAGCCAAGGCGGACGCGATTTCCGCCGCCCTCACGGTCCTCACCGATACGGCCCGCTTGCTGGTCGAGAACGGAATTCCTTGCCCGATCGTCTCCTGCGGCGGGACCGGTTCCTTCAAGTTCGCGATCACCCACCCCGGCATTTCCGATGTGCAGGCCGGGGGGGGCATGTTTATGGACGCCTTTTACCGCCACCGCTGCCAGGTGACCGAGTGGGGGCATGCCTTGACGGTCCTGGCGACCGTGGTGGGAAGACCGGCCGCGTCGCGCGCCATCATCGACGCGGGAAAGAAGACGATGGACGGCAGCACGCACACACCGCTCGTCCTGGGGCGTGACGACATTCACATCGAGAGTCTCTCCGCCGAGCACGGGACGTTGCGTCTCGATCCGTCCGCCCAGTCGCTGAAGATCGGCGACCGGTTGGAGATCATCCCCGGCTACAGCGATCTGACCTGCGTGATGCACGAGAATTTTCTGGGCTTCCGCGGCGGGCGGCTGGAAGTGATCTGGCCGCTGGAAGGTCGGGGGCGAATTCAGTAGCCGGCGGTTGGCCGCGTCGAGCGGACCCGTTGTCGGTCTCCCCGATGGCTAGATTTCTCCGACGGCTACAGGTGCCGCACGGCAGCCGCATCCCGGGTCGACCTAAATGATCAACCGGACGCCACCCAATTCGGCCAGCCCGTAGAGGAAATGGTCGCCGGGCGACCCGATGAACATGAAGTTCTTCGGGATCCGCCACTTCTGGGACAGCGAATCGATCAACTCGGGGCCGAACTGGCCTTCGACGATCATCAGTTCGATGTCGATCTCCGGGTAGGCGTCGTCCAGGAAATCGATATCCTGCTTGAACTTCTCCGGCACCTCTCCGGCGTCCTGGACCACCGTGACGATCTTGATGCGGTTGGTATGTTCGTTGTGCCGTACATACAGCATGGCGTTGTTCAGATTGGCGATGTTGTCGCCGCGGGTGAAAAAGACGACTTGCTGCGAGTTGATCTGTTTGATCTTGGTACGTATGTAATCGACCATGTTGTGCATCGGGCCGATCAGGGATGCAATGCTGGCCCGGATGACGAACAGGCAGACTTTCAAGATGGCGATTCTGCCCAGCATGACCGCGACCAACAGCATGGCCGGGATGAAGTACTGGAGGAAGACGACCAGGTTGGACAGCCCGTCGACCCCTTCGGCTCGCCCGTGGTGACCACCGATCACTTCCAACTCGCCCGCCACCGCATGGATTTCCAATTCCGCGCTGCCGCCCGAGCTGGCCGTGGTGAAGGTCAGTGTTTCGCCGGCCGCCAAGGCCGTCACGCCGGTTTCCCGCGCTTGCTGGTTTACCCGTTCGGCGACTTCCGCGAACGGCATGGATGCCGTGAGTTCGAATTCGGCCTCACCCAGGGGTGAGACAATCGCGATCGTGGCGTCGTGCGTGATCAGGGCGTTGTCGTCGACCACGAACAGCTTGGCCGGCCGTTTCATCATGGCGTTGCCTACCAGGCCGACCAGGACGGCTGCGAGGGCCATCAGCACGACGACCCAAGAGGCACGTACGGAGCGTGGGAGGCGGGCCCGTTTCACCTTCAGCAGAATGTTGCCGACACAGAACAGGGCCATCACGGCCAGGAAGGAAAACGTGTACACGCCGGCCAAGGCTTCCAGTTCACCTCGCGTAATCAGCAGCACGGAGACGGAGAGCAGGAAAAACGTGATGATGATCCGATGCGTCGTTCCGCGGCTGTTGGACTTCAGCAGCCATTGCGGCAAGCAGCGGTCGAGTGCCATCCGGTGCACAAGGCCCGTGACGCCGACGAAACTGGTGAGGACGGCACCGCTGAGCACCAGCACGGCGTCGACCGAGATCACGTAGGCCAGCCAGTTGCCGCCGACCTGGCCGCCCAGGTCCGCCAGCAGCGAGGCCTTGTTCTGATCGTTGATGTTGGCGATCGGGATCACGGAAAGCGCCAGCAAGGCCATCAAGGGGTTGAAGATACCGACCGCCAGCCACATGTTCCGGAGCGTCTTGGGGAAGACCCCTTCGGCCTGTTCTTCGACGAAATTGGACGAGCTCTCAAAGCCGGAGATTCCCAGCAGGGCTGCGGAGAAACCGAAAAACAGGGCCGGCATCATCCCGATCTCCGTGGGAGTTGCCATGTTGGCCGTGAACGTTCCCAGGCCGTGCATGGCGATGTAGATTCCGCCGACAACGACCAGCAGTGAGAGGGCGCTCAAGTGGGTCACGAAGATCCCGATCGCGACCCAGGCCGATTCGGAAATGCCGATGATCGTTAGCACCATGAAAGCGGCCAGCAGGCTGATCGTGACGATCATTACGGTCGCAAACGACCAGTGTTCGGGCCACAAATTCTGCAGGTAGTGGATTGCTTCGTTCGCCGAGAGCACGGCGGTGGCCATATAGGAGAGGATGGTCAGGCAGGCCGCCATCGATGCGCGGAACTTGCTGGTCGTGTTCAGCAAGGCATTGTAAGCGCCGCCGTTGAGCGGCAACGCACCGACCACTTCGGAGTAGATCGAACGGAACAGGTAGAGCAGCCCGGCAACCAGCAGCAGCGAAAGGGGGGCCCACCGCCCGGCAGCGAGGATCGCCAGGGCGGAGACATAGAGGCAAGACGACGTGATGTCGTTACCGCAAATCGCCGTAGCCGGCAATTCTCCCAGCCCGCCGTGTTTGTGTTCCGTGACGTGCGCGTTGGCAGAGGATGTGTCGGCCATTCGTATCGGCTTCCGTGCCCGTACGAAACGAGCCGTTCAGCGCCCGGTGTCAGTTCAGTTGGAGCGTATACACAGTCGGGTCGATTTCTTCCGTCACCACGGCACCGAACAGGGTATGCGCCGTGGCGTCGTAGATCGCGACCGGCAGTGTCTGGCCGACCTGGCGCAAATTGCCGTCGAAGACGACGATGCGGTCGCAGTGTGTACGGCCGGTCAGTTGCTGCAGCGGTTCATCCTGATGCCCCTTGCGGAGGGTCAGCTTGCTGGGGCCCTCGATCAAGACGTCCACCGTCCGCCCCAGGAACCGCTGATTGTCCTCTTCGCTGATCGCCGACTGAACGGCCAGTAGTTCGTTGTTCCGTGCTTGCTTGACATCCAAGGGCACATCGTCCGGATACCGGTCCGCACCCCGCGTGCCGGGCCGTTCGCTGTACTTGAAAATAAAGCTGTTCTTGAAGCGGCATTCTTTGGTGAGCGCCACGGTCTGCTCGAAGTCTTCGTCCGTTTCGCCGCAGAATCCGACAATGAAGTCGCTGGAGACCGCCGCGTCCGGAAGCAGTTCGCGGATCCGGTCCATCATGTCCCGATAGTCGGCCACCGTGTAGCCCCGCTTCATCCGTTCCAGAATTCGATCCGATCCACTTTGCAGCGGGACGTGCAGGTAGGGCGACACCTTGGGCAGATCGCGGACCGCGGTCAGCAGTTCGCGCGTCATGTCTTTGGGGTAATTGGTGACGAACTTGATCCGCTCCAGACCGTCGACTTCGTGCAATTGGGCGAGCAACTTCGCCAGGTTCGTGGTTTCTTCCGGAGTCTTGTAACAGTAGCTGTTGACGGTCTGCCCGAGCAACGTGATTTCCTTGCAACCCTGGTCCGCCAGGACACGCGCTTCGGCCACGATCTGTGCGGGGGGGCGGCCCTGTTCCGGTCCGCGCGTCATCGGCACGATGCAGTAGGTGCAGAACTTGTCACAACCGATCTGAATTCTCAAGTAGGCCTGAAACGGGGTTGGTCGCATTTCCGTATCACGGAGGGGATCGAACGTCTCGTGTGAGCGCTTGATGTTTTCCACCGTCCCCTCACGGCGGCCCAGGCTGACGGCCACCTGGCGACCGTCGCCCGCGTTGACATTGCTGACCAGTTCGGGAATCTGTTGCAACTGGCCGGGTCCGACGATCAGGTCAACGTACGGTGCCCGCTCGAAGATCAGTTTCTGATCCTTCTGGGCCATGCAGCCCATGACACCGACCACCTTCTCGGGGTGCCGTTGCTTGAGCCGTTTGAGTTTCCCCAACGAACTGTACGTCTTCTCTTCGGCGTGTTCGCGCACGCTGCACGTGTTGAACAGCAGTGTGTCGGCCTGCTCGGGATCATGGGTCAACGAATACCCGTGTTTTCGCAAGCTGGCGACGACCATCTCGCTGTCCAGAACGTTCATCTGGCAGCCGACGGTTTCGAGATACAGCTTTTTTGGCATCTGGAAGATTCAGTGGGTTGGATGGGGGCGTCTCTCACTCACGCGGCGTGATCGGAACGTGGTGGCTGTGGGGCGGCCTGCTCGTGACGAGGCGGTTGTTGTGTTGTTCGATCCACGATCGGATCTGGGGCGCGATGGTTCGCTCGCCGGGCGTTGCCCGCCGCACGCGACTGCTCGTCGATAAGCTCGTCGCGTCGCTGGCGCATCATCCGCAGCAGGGTGGCGATCGCTACGAAGGCTGCCGCGCCGTAGAGTACGAACTCCCCGAAACTCATCACGGCTCCTATCCTCTCTGCATTCCCTCGCCGAGACTCGAACCGTCCATCGTACCATGCGGCGACCCATTGCCGCGAGGGGGAATTCCGGTCCGCCCGCTTGGCGAAACCGGTCAATCAAGCGGAGTTTCGGGCACGCCGCATCCGGCTACGGGCCCAGCCGGTCGCCGACGGAGACCGGGTTGCCGCGGCGAAAGGCGGCGGCATCCATCGGTTTCTTGCCGGCCGGTTGCAGTGTCTCGATGATCAGGACCCCATCGCCGGTCGCCACGTGGAGGCCCTGGTCGTCGATGCTGACGATGGTGCCTGGTGTGCCGGAGGCACCTGCTTCACGATCCATCGACACGCGGTCGATGATCATCCGGACGGCGGCACCTTGCGCCGGCTGCCATTGTGTGAAGGAGCCGGGCCACGGTTTGAATGCTCGAATCCGGTTCCGAATTTCCTCGGCCGAGCGCGACCAATCGATGGCTCCGTCGGACTTTCTGAGCCGTGGAGCGCGGGTCGCCTGCGCACTGTCTTGGATCACGCCCAGCGGCGACTTGTGGTCCCAACGCTCCAGCATTCGAATCGCTTCGCGGACCGGCTCGACGCCCATCTCCGCCAGCCGTGGCTCGAGTTCTGCGGCCGTTTCCTCGATGCCGATCGGAGTCGTCCGCGTGACCAGGCAGGGGCCGCCGTCCAGCTTCGGTGTCATGTGAATAACGGTCACGCCGGTTTCCGTGTCGCCCTGCAAGACGGCCCATTGCACGGGGGCGGCCCCCCGATACCTGGGGAGCAGCGAACCGTGCAGGTTGATGCCGCCCAGGGGTGCGATGGCGAGTGTCTCCGGGGCGAGGATTTGGCCATAGTCGCACACCACGAACAGGTCGGGGCGCAAGGAGGCCAACTGGGTTCTGGCCGACTCGCTGTTGACGTCCTGTGGGGCAATCACCTCGACGCCGTGCGCTGCTGCGGCGTCCCGCATTGGGTTGACCGGCGGCTTTCCCCGGGTGCGCACCGGCGGTTGGAGACGCGTCACCAGCACAATCACGTCGTGGTCCGAGTCGATCAGGGATTCAAACGTTGGCACGGCAAAAGGGCCGGTGCCCATCATGATGATTCGCACGTGGCAGGCTCGATCGAGGGGTTGGTGGCGCCGCGCCGGCGACGGGCCGTCAGGCCGATCTACAAACAGTACTTCTTTTCCCACTCGGCAGTCTGACGTGCGATCTCTTCGTCGCTGGGAATCCCGCCTGCTTCGCGCTGGCTGGCGAATTCGGTTTCGAACACGTCCAACTCATCGACGATCTCCAGGCGGTTGGTTTCGCTCATTCGATCGACAAACAGGACGCCGTCCAGGTGATCCAACTCGTGCTGGACCACGCGGGCGAAGAGCCCATCCACATCCGCCTGAAATTCCTGGCCATCCAGCCCGTACGCCTGGACACGGACCTGTTTGGGACGCTTCACGGGACCGTAGAGTTCGGGCAGACTGAGGCAGCCTTCTTCTTTCTCGGCCGAGCCCTTAGCGCGACTGATCACCGGGTTGATAAACACGAATTCCTCGCCGGCATCCGGTTTCGCTTCCAAGTTCATGATGAACAGCCGGATGGGCAGGTCGACTTGATTGGCCGCCAGGCCGACACCCCGCGCCTCGTACATCAGGGCGAACATTTCGCTCACGATCTCCCGCAGTTCGGCGTTGACGCGCTTGATCGGCAGGGATTTGTGGCGGAGCGTGGGGTGGGGGTACGAAACAATCTGCAAAACGAGGCTCCTCTGCTGAGGACAAGGATGGAGTGCGCTGCCGGAAGAGGTGTTTACGATTATAGCGCCGCGACCGCTTGTCACAAACCGGGTCACAGCAACCATTTCGAGAGTCTTCAGCCGTCTCCACTCGCGTTGACGCATCTTCGGGCGCGGTCTAGAATTGCGCGGCGCAAGCGAACGTAATTCTTTACTTGGAAAGGTCTTTCGGCTTGTCATACGAAGTTGCCTGGGATTCCGTGGAGGCCCCCTGGGAGTCCGAGAGCCGGGCCCCCCGTCGCGGCCTGCCGGCCTGGCTACTCTCGGTCATGCTGCACCTGACCGCGATGTTAGCGCTGGCCTTTGTGCCGCGGGCACCGGCGCGCGACGTGCCGGGTGACACGATGCGCGTGGCGGGGATCGCGCTGGTGCAAAAGTCGCACGCCGAAACGGCTTACCTGACGGAGGACGATGCGGCACCGAGCCCGGCGGCCAGCGCCGCGACTGCCCACCCATCGCCCGCCTTGACACTGCCGTCGCTCGCCGCGGCCAACTCGTCCCAGGTCCCGGTTACCCTGCCCGCAGTGACCGGTTCGCTGCCTCCGCCGGCGGCCTCGCTGCCGGCGGCTGGTGGGTTGGCGACCGGCAACCAGCCGTCGAGGCAAGTCGGGGGCGGCCAGGCGACCACGCAGGTGTTCGGTGCCCAGGGAACGGGCAGCCGGTTCGTCTATGTCTTCGATCGCTCGGCCAGCATGCAAGGATTCCAGGGGCGACCGATGGCGGCGTCGCGGGCCGAATTGCTGAAGAGCCTCGAGTCGCTGGAGAGCATTCACCAATTTCAGATCGTCTTCTACAACGATTCGACGTCGATTTTCAATCCCTTCCCATCCCGGCCGCCGCACTTGATGTTGGGCACCGACGAGAACAAGGAGTTGGCCGCCCAGTTCGTGCGCAACATCGTCCCGGCTGGATCGACCTGGCACCGCGAGGCACTCCTCACTGCGCTCGGCATGCAGCCCGACGTGATCTTCTTTCTGACCGATGCGGCGGAACCGCAGTTGACTCCCGGCGAGTTGGCTCAGATCCGAGCCCGCAATCGCACGGGAGCCGTGATCCATTCCATTGAGTTCGGTTCGGGCCCTTACCAGGGCGCGGACAACTTTCTGGTCAAGCTGGCGAGACAGAGTGGAGGGGAGCACGTCTACGTGGATGTGACGCGTTTAGGCGATCGGCGACAAAGCGGGTAGCGAACCAGGGCCATGAAACCAGCAAACCAGGAATGTGGTCGCCGCCGAATCGCGTTGGCCGTGGGGCTCGTCGCCTGGCTGGGCCTGGCCGGGACGTGGCCCGCCGTGTCGGATGCCGAGGATCAAGCGTATCTGCGATCGGCAAACGGCACTGGGGAGTCGCGGCTGGTTGGTGAAGTGGAAGAGTACACCGGGGAAGGACTGGTTTTCCGCCACCGCAGTGGTCGCGTCCAGACGTTCGGCGCCGCGCGCGTCGCCCGGATTGAAAGTCAATGGTCCGCGGCACACCAGCTGGCCCGCGACCAGTATCGCCAGGGCGCATACCAGGAGTCGCTGGGCGCTTACTTGAAGGCCTTGAGAACCGAGCAACGCAAATGGGTCCAACGACAACAGTTGGCCAGAATCACCTGGTGCTGCCGCAACTTGGGCAACCTGGAACGAGCGGCGTCCGCCTTTCTGGCCCTTTACCGTAGTGACCGTTCGACGGTTCACTTCGCGGCCATCCCCCTGGTCTGGACGGCGGGGCCCGTGGATGCGGCGATCGAGCGTCGGGCCGGGCAACTGCTGGCGGATGCGACTCAACCGGCCGCGCAACTGATCGGGGCGAGCTGGCTGCTGACCACGGCGCGGCGTGGCGATGCCCTGCAAGTTCTCCGCACGCTCAGCAACGCCGACGACGCCAGGATCATCTTTCTGGCCGCAGCGCAAAGTTGGCGAACCCAATTGGCGGGTGTGACTGCCGACGATGTGCAACAATGGGAATCGCGGATCGATTCGATGCCCTTTTCGATCCGGGCCGGCCCCTATTTTCTGCTCGGATCGGCCCACGCACGCAGCGGTGATTCGACCGCCGCAGCCCTGGCATTGATGCGTGTGCGGATCAACTTTCCAGACGAACGGGCGCTCTCTGCGGCGTCGATGTTGGTTGCCGGCGAGCAATTGGCGGCGGACCATCCTGCGGAAGCGCGCGAAGTGTACCGCGAAGTACTTGTAGAGTTTGCCGATACGCCGGCCGCCGCAACGGCACGGCAGCGACACGCGGCCCTGTCAGGGCCTGCCGCGTCCGGCACGGATCGATCGAACGAGTGAGGGATTCCCGTTGTTGAACACCAAAATCTTTCCGGCTGCGACGACGTTGTGGTGCCTGGTGGCCGTCGCAGGGCTGCCGGTGGCGGCATGGGCGCAAGGGAATGCGCAGGCCGGCCCCGCCGAACCCGAGTCGTCGGGGCAGGGGTTCTTTTCAATCGTCTTCTCAGGCGGATGGGTCGGGTTCCTGATCGTCTCCCTGTTGTTCGCCCTCTCAATGACGGCCGCGTATCTTGTCTTCGAGCATCTCATGACCCTGCGGCGCAGCGAGATCATGCCGGAGACGTTGGGGGACGACGTACGCAACTGTTTGTTGGCCGGTCAGATCGAGGATGCCGGACAGCTCTGTCGTCAGCAGCCCAGTTTTCTCTCCTTCGTGCTCTTGAATGGGCTGGCGGAGATCGAAGGGGGCTGGCCGGCCGTCGAGAAAGCGTTAGAGGACGCGACCGCCGAACAGTCGGCGCGACTGTTTCGCAAGATCGAGTATCTCTCGGTGATCGGCAACCTTGCCCCGATGGTGGGCCTGTTGGGAACGGTGACCGGGATGGTGTTCGCGTTCCAACAGGTCGCGGCGACACAAGGTTCGGCCGGTGCCGCCGATCTGGCGGAAGGCATTTATCAAGCCCTGGTCACGACCGTCGGAGGGTTGCTGGTCGCCATTCCCTCGTTGGGTGCGTTTGCCGTATTCCGTAATCGGGTCGACCAGTTGGTGGCCGAAGCGGCGTATGTCGCCCAACACGCATTCGCGCCGCTCAAGCGGCGCCGCGTCGGCAAGCCGGGCGCGGGGTCGCCCCCGTCCAACCCCACGGCCAGGTCCGCGGCTGCGCCGCCCGCCCAGCCAGCCGCCGGGACCACACCCCCCCCACCGCCGCCGCGCGACGGAGGCCGCTGATGCGCGTGCCCCAGCATCTCCGCAGCGGAGACCTCGGTTTTGACATGACGCCGATGATCGACGTCGTGTTCCTGCTGATCATTTTCTTTCTCGTATCGAGCCACCTGGCGCGGCAGGAAGCACAGATGGAATTGCCGCTCCCGTTCGCCGATAGCGGTGTGGCGGCGGACGAAATCGCCGGCCGCCGCCTGACGCTGAATGTGACCGGCGAGGGTGCGATGGTCCTGGCCGGTCGGCCCGTATCACGCGACGAGCTCTCCCGACGACTTGTCGCTGCACATCAGGCGGCTGGGGGCGAGTTGGAGGTTCGTATTCGCGGCAACCGTGATGTCCCCTACCGTCACATTGCGCCGATCATGTTGTCCTGTGCCCGCACCGGCATCTGGAACGTGACGATCGGCGTCTATCGTTCGGAGGAAGCTCCCTGATGCGCCGTCCCTCGGTTTACACGGATCGCAGAAGCGCCCTGGACGTGAAGATGACGCCGATGATCGACGTCGTGTTCTTGCTGTTGATCTTCTTCGTCTGGACGTCCAGCTTTCACGTCGTCGAATTCGCCTTGCAGAGCAACGTGTCGGACGCCACCACGGGCGCTGCCGCCAACGCCGCCACGCCGCCGCCGGCAGAGCTCGATTTTCATGACGTCGTGGTGCGGATCGAGTGGGTTGATGGTCGCCCCGGCTGGCGGCTCAACGACGAGCGGCTCGCGGCGCTGGACGACGTTCAGCAGCGCCTCCGCCGAATCTTTCAGGCCAACGCCGCCGCCCCGGTGATCATTCACCCGGATCCTGACACGCCCCTCGGTCATGTGATTGCCGTGTATGACATTTCCCGTTTGATCGGTTTCGAGGAAGTCAATCTCGCGGCGGAGGACGCCTGACGTGAACGTCAACCGGAACGCGCCGCCACCCGCGCATGCCGACGCCGGCCGGAGCCGGTCTTCCGCGCGATGGTCCAGGACGCGGGGCCCTGCATCGTTGTGGGTTGCCGGACTGGTGGTGCTGCTGAGCGGCCCGAGCTGGGCTGAGATTGTCGACCATGATCGGCAGATGATTGACGGGTTGCGGCAGCGGCGGCTCTTTTCGCTGGCCGAGGCGTTTTGCCTTGCGAAGACCGGCGCGGCGACCGCGGATGAGCCCGGTTTGGCGGACTGGACGGTTGAGCTCATTCGGGTCTATGCGGATCAGGCGGTGAATGCTGTCGGCTCCGAGCGAGATGCGGCCGCTGCACGGGCCGATGCCGTCGCAGACCGTTTCGAGACCGACCATGCTGACCACCCGCGGCTGCCGTTGGTCCGTGTGCAGGCCGCGCTCGCGTCCCTGGCGCTAGGAGAGTTGTCTCGGATGGAAGCCGAGGTGGGAAGCCAACCGGAGCAAGCCTTGACGCGGGCCCGCGAGACGATTCGGCAGGCGGCCCGCCAACTCGAGGTGCTTGACGAGCAATTGACCGAGTTGATTCCGGTGGCCGACCGTCGTCCACGGGCGGCCGGCGCGCTAACCTCTGCTGAGGCCAGTTCACTGCAGCAGAATGTCCGTTATCAATGGTCTCGATCGCTCCGCAATCAGGCGCTCTGCTACCCTCCCAAGAGCCCCGATCGCCTGGCCGCGTTAACGGCAGCCGTGCGGATGCTGGGCCAACCGCTGCAGGTCCTGCCAAGCGACGATGGGCTGGTCCCGAGGATTCGTATCGATCAAGCGATTTGTCACCGGCTGTTGGGTGAATTCGACGTCGCCGCCACCGCCCTGGCCGGCCTGGACGAACCGGCGCAAACGCCTGCGGTCCGCCTCGCTGCCCGGGCCGAGGCGGTGCGGTTGTCGTTGGCGGCCGACAAGACCGATGACGCCTTGCGCACTCTGGCCGCAGGACGCGCAATTGACGGCGTCGCTGCCGCGGAACTTGATTTCGCCTTTCTCGAAGTCTATGTCGCCAAGTGGCGAGCAGCGGGCAGCAGGGAGACTCGCGAGGAAGCGTCGGAATGGGAGCGGAAGTCGGTGGCCACGCTGGAGTTCATCGAGCAAACGCATGGGCCGTATTGGGCTCGCCGCGCCGAACTGTTGCTGGTCCGAGTCAACCTTCGTGCCGGCAGTGGGAATGTGAGCATCCTGGATCGTGCAGCGCGGGACCTGTATCGCAAGGGGAAATTGGACGAAGCCGTTAGCGCCTACGATAAAGCGGCCGAGGCGGCCCGCGATGGTGGTGACCGCCAACAGGCGTTTGCCCTCGGTTATCGGGCTGCCTTGATTCAACAACAGCGGCGGCACTACGATGACGCGGCCAACCGGTTTAGCAAGCTGGCGAGAACCTACCAGACCAACCCGCTTTCCAGCAACGCGCACCTGACGGCCATCGTCAACCTGGCCCAGGTCGCGAAGGCAGAGCCGGATCGGCTCAACGACTACGCCGCCCTCTTGAGCGAACACTTGCTCACGTGGTCTACGGCAGAGACCGCCGACACCGCTCGGCTCTGGTTGGGGCAGCTATACGAAGCGCGGCGCCAGTGGGAGTTGGCAACCGAGAATTTTACGGCCGTGACAACCACTTCGGAACATTTCCCGCAAGCTGTCGCTGGCGGTCTGCGATGTTGGTCCAGGTGGCTTGAAGCGTTGCAGGCCGCGGGTGAACCGGTGGAGGAGACTGCGCGGGCGGCCATCCGCTATGGACAACAGGTCCTCCGCCGCGACGCCGGGGAACTGCCGATGGAATGGACCGAACTGGACGGGGGATGCCTGGTCGGGTTGGCCCGGATTCAGTTGCGGTTCCTCCCGGAAGGTGCGGAAGATCTGGAACCAGTGTTACGGGCGGCTGTCGAGCAGGCTGCCGCCGACGCGGACTGGCGTCGGGGAGCCCAATCCCTGCTGCTGTTGACCGTTCTCAGGCGCGTGGATGGCGAGCAGGAATCGAGGCAGATCTTGAGCCAGCTTGCTGATGCCTCGACGGAACAGTTATGGGAACTGCTGACGGGGATCGAACAGGCGGCTGCGGACGTGCCCCGCCTGGCACCTTCGATCGGCGCCCTGGAACGGGACATTGCCGATCGGCTGCTGAAGGCCGACCCGCCACTCAAGGTGGCCGACCGGCGACGCGTCCAGATGATCCAGGCCGCGGCGCTGGTCAAGCTGGGCGAGCAGGCTGCGGCGCTGGCCGCTTTGGCCGAGCTTGCGAAGACGTATCCCGACCAGGCGGCGGTGCAAGTCGCCTATGCCGAACGACTCCTGGCAGACGAGGATCCCCAACAATGGCGCACGGCCCTCGATCAGTGGCGGCGCGTCGCCAGTCGCACGAAGCCGCGCACTCCGGCCTGGTTTCGTGCCAAGTACTCCGTTGCCCTGGCCCATTTCAAGCTCGGGGACCCGGGGGCCGCGGCCAAACTGATTCGGTATCTGCAAGCGACCGAAAACCTGGCGGCGAGCGGCCTGCAAGACGAGTTCGCGGAGTTGCTGGCGCGATGCCGTTAGCCGCCGTGGCAAGCCTTCCGAGCGCCCGTTGATCGTCGCTCGTCCGTTGCGGAACGTACGTCGACGTGGATGCCGGTTCCCGCGTGGGTGATCGTTACGACTGCTGCGATTGCGATGCGTGGCGGACCGGCATGGACGAGCAGATGACAGCGGCCAAGGCGACGAGTGTACCGGTGCCGAGTAGCAGCGATTGAATGATCATGGCAAATCCCTCCTTGCGTGACGTGGCTCCTAACCCGAGGTTGGTGGTTGCACACGTCGTGCCGAACGCTTGTCGCTGGCCGTGCTAGCTGAACTCAAGCTGTGCGGGGCGGGCATGTTAGACCAATGCGACGCGTCGAAGCAAGAGAGGTTCTTCGTTGCAGGAATTGCACGAAAGCGTATTCAAGTTGATATTCGCGCAGTCACTTGTGCCACAACCGGCCGCCGACTGGCAATCTTGACTCAGATTGCACAATCGGCACAACCCGGAACGTCACCCACTGCGGGCGAACGTCGCGACGTTGGAACGTACCTGGTCGATCATTGCTTGAACGGTCTTACCAGGGACCTCGCACGTAGTAGACGCCGAACTGGTCGGTATGGCTGGGATGGATGGGTGTTGGCCGGAAGGGGTAACCTTCGATCGCCATCATGCCTTCCTGGCTGTTCCGGTAGAAGCGGTGGTAGATCGGTGTCATGCTGCTCTGGGCGACGCCCCATCCCATCTTGCGTTGCAGGTGGGCCGTCGGCGGCACCACCAAGGCGACGGGACCGCCACGGACCGTGTTGGCATAGTCTCCGTGCCAGGGCCGCGTACGCGAGAACCGCAGGGCTCGCCGCTCCCTGTCGGCGGCCGAACCCGTCTGGGCCAGCGCGCTGGCGGCCACAACGAACAGCATCAGTAGCAAAATCTTTTTCATGGGGGGGGATCCTTTTGCCGAAAGGAAGCTACCGGCGAATTGGCAGCGGTCGTACTTTCGTTTCTTCGTGGGTCACGCTGTGCATGACGTCAGGCGGTCGGCCATCAGGCAGGAACGTTTCGTCAACGACGTCCAGCACGTCCGTACCGCCGGGTTCATGCAAGTTGTTCTCGACGCGTTCCTTACCACCAGCGAATGTGCGTCCGGGTAAATCCGCGGCCTTCGTCATAGTAGCGGTGGTACGTACGGTGATGCTTGTACAGCAGCTCGTGCGGCATGAACGGTTGGTAGGTGTAGTAGGTATGGCCCATCGTGGCAGGGACCGGAACGGGGGCGATGTACATCTGGGCGGCAATGCCTCCGCAGTTCGCCTGGGCATAGTAGTTGGCAAACAGATCGGGATTGCCGTAGTGATTGCGGGCGCAGTTGACATCCGTGTTCCAGTGTTGCTGTGCCGACGCCGTTGGCGTGGTTGCATCGAGCAGGCTGGAGCAAGCCACCAGCGCCATGGCGATCAACGTGGTACGAAGCAAGAAGTGAAGCATCAGGCTCTCCTTGAAGCGGTAAGATCTTTCCCCGGCGGGTGGGTTGTGGCTGGCCGGGGAGCGCTGGGGGTGGGTCGGTGTGGGGTGAGCAGAGGCCGCGATACGACCCCGCTCTTTGTTGATGTTTCGGCGGCCTCGCCACATTCTGGTGAGTCTTTATTTTTGCGTCGTAACAATCGCACCCGCCGTATCGGGCGGAGAACCAAACCAGGGTGGGAACAGGGCCGGCGAGTCGCTATAATCCGCGCAAATTGCCAGTTGTCTCACGAGGCCCGGCTGCCTCACCCGACCGTTCTCGGTCTGCCCCCCTCCGGGGAGCCGGCCGTTTGGCGGCAGACCGAACAGCGGCGTATCGCTCAGTAGCCGGCTGATTTGCGGCGGGTCCTCCGGAACAGGTCGTTTCGCAGGGGCCAATCAGATCAGGAGCGCAAATGCTTGCGGCCGGAAGGTGCCAGCCGCTGAAATGCAAGGAAGAGAGAGGACCAATTGCCAACGTTGAAGCAGAATTCGGATGCGCATCACGGGTCGAACGGTCAGTCTGGGAGCGGAACGCAGAAGCGGCGTCGCCGCGTAACGGCCGAATCGATGGCCTCGAAGCAGCGCGACATTTCTGTCAGCGAGTTCTTCGCCAAGAACCGCCACCTGCTCGGCTTTGACAATCCCCGCAAGGCGATGCTCACGACGGTCAAGGAAGCGGTCGACAATTCGCTGGATGCCTGCGAGGAAGCGTCCTTGCTCCCGGAGATCTGGGTGCACCTCGAATGCACCGGGCCGAACCGCTACAAAGTCGGGATCCAGGACAACGGCCCCGGCATCATGAAGAAGCAGATCCCCTTGATTTTCGGCAAGCTGCTGTACGGTTCGAAGTTCCATCGGCTGCGGATGAGCCGCGGCCAGCAGGGGATCGGGATCAGTGCGGCCGGGATGTACGGGATGCTCACCACGGGCAAGCCGGTGAAGATCATTTCCAAGACATCCGTCCGCAAGCCGTCCCACTACTACGAATTGCAGATCGATACCAAAAAGAACCGTCCCGAAATCCTCAACAAACGTGGTGATGGCGAGGACATTCCGCCGGGCGAGAAAGGGCACAAGTACCTCGAGGAGCACGGCATCGAGTGGGTCACTCACTACGACGCGCCGGAAGGCGAGAAGCCGAAAGAGGTCCGCAGCGGGACGCGCGTCACGATCGAACTGGAGGGTCGCTTCCATCGGGGGCGGGGGAGTGTCGACGATTACCTGGAACAGACCGCGATCTCCAACCCCCACGTCACGTTTCATTACGAGGATCCGGACGGCAACAAGCGGACCTATCGACGCTCGACGGACAAGTTGCCGGTCGAGCCGAAGGAGATCAAGCCCCATCCGTACGGTGTGGAGCTCGGTCACCTGATGACCATGTTGAAGGACACCAGTGCGACCACGTTATCGATGTTCCTGACCGGCTCCTTCTCGCGCGTCAGCAACGCGGTGGCCAGAAAGATCTGCGAGGCGGCGGAACTGAGCACGCGGGCTTCGACGACGAGGATTGGTCGCCAGCAAGCGGACGCCCTTTACCAGGCGATCCAGCAGACCAAGATCAGTGCCCCGTCCACGGACTGCATCTCGCCGATCGGAGAAGAGTGCCTGTTGAAGGGCCTTTCCACGGTGGTGCCCGGCGAGTTCTTCGTGGCAGCCACTCGGCCGCCGGCCGTTTACCGCGGCAATCCGTTTCAAATCGAAGTTGCCCTCGCCTATGGTGCGGCCAATCAGGCGAAAAAGGTCTCCCGCGAAGGGCTCGTGCAAATGCTGCAGGAGAGTGACGCTCGAACGCTCCGCCAGTTCATTGTCACCACCTTCGACGGGCTGGGGCAGGATTCGGCCGACCGTATCCTGAAGGCGGCCGACATGCGGACGCGGCAGTCGCCCGCCAAGCTGAAGTCCAAGGAGATCGACCGTCTTCACGAGGCGATGCGGAACGTCAACGTCAGCGAAGGACAGTCGATGCAGGTTCTGCGGTATGCCAATCGCGTGCCGTTGCAGTTCCAGCCGGCCGCCTGTGCGATCACGCAATCCGTCATGAATACGAACTGGCGGCCGTATGGGCTGAGCCAGTCGCGGGGGTCGCTTCCCAGCGGCCCGGTCACCATCATGGTGCACATGGCCAGCGTCTGGGTCCCCTTCACCAGTGAATCGAAAGAGGCGGTCGCGTCCTATCCGGAGATTCAGAAAGAACTGCGGCTTGCTTTCCAAACCGTGGGCCGCAAGCTGGGGATGTACTTGAATCGCCGCAAACGGGTCAAACTCGAAGGCGAACGCCGCAATGTGTTCTTGCGCTATCTGGGTGAGGTGGCCGATGCCGTCAGCGAAATCAATGGCACCGAACGCGAGACGCTCTACGAGCAGTTGCTCAAGGTAGCCCAACGCAAGACGGCCGAAGCCGACGCCAAGTTCGACAAGCGGGGCAAGCGGATCGACAACGACGCGGATTTCGGCGAGCACGTCATGATTGTCGACCAAGAGACCCAGGAGCCGACGGAGTCGTCCGAGTCGCCGTCGACCGACAAGAAACAACAGACCTTGCTCTAGGCCGGAAACGGAACGCACGAAGGTCTGGTAAACGCGGATCACCACGTTGGGACGGAAAAGACAGATGGCAAAAAAGGCTCGTCGCACCGCCAAGAAGGCAAACACGAACGGCGCGAAATCGTCCAAACTTTCCACGGCGGATCGGAAGACGCTGGGGGCCATCCAGGGCATGGCTGACAACGTGGTCCAGTCCGCGTCCCGCAGCCGCGCTCCGCATCTCGAGGTGCCCTCGCGATCCCTCTCGAACGTGCGCTACAACAAGTCAAAGAAGTTCATCGAGATGGGGAGCGGCAAGAATCGTCGCGAGCTGTTCAACCTCTCGCAAGCCAAGAGTTACATGCAGACACTGCTGGTCGGAAAGGGCTGCAAGCAGTTGATCGAGCAAGGCAAGACGACCAGTATTCGGGGTCTCTACTACCTGCTCAAACACACCATCGAAGGGCTTAAGGAAGAGACGTTCGACGAGCAGAAGGATTGCGACCCGATCATCGAAGATGTGGAAGTGACCTTGAGCGCGCTGCGCGAGGAATTGCATCTGTACGCCAAGAATGCCGGCTCGATGGTGGGACCGATCACGCTGGTTGACAGCGGCGACGAAATCGACTGCTCGCGGATGGGGTCCGGCGGATATAGCATCCCCTCGATCGCCGAACCGGAGGTCGTGCAGTTCAAGAAGCACTCGGCGAAGTTTATCCTCCATGTCGAAAAAGACACTGTTTGGCGGCGGTTCAACGAAGACAAGTTCTGGCGCGATTACCATTGCATCCTGACCCACGGTGGAGGTCAGCCGCCACGTGGCGTGCGGCGGCTGCTGAACCGGATGCACAACGAACTCAAACTGCCCGTCTACTGCCTCCTCGATAATGACCCCTGGGGGTACTACATCTATAGCGTGATCAAGCAGGGGTCGATCAACCTGGCTTACGAGTCGAAACGGATGGCCATTCCGAACGCCCGTTACATGGGGATGCGGAGCAAGGACTACGAGCGTTGTGATCTCTCGTCCAGCGTCAAGATTGCGCTCAACGATAACGATGTGAAGCGGGCCAACCAGATCAAGAACTACCCCTGGTTCAACAAGCGACCCTGGCAGGCCGAAATCGACCTGATGCTGAAGAACGGATTCAAGCTGGAGGTCGAAGCGCTGATTAGCAAGAACATCAGTTACGTGACCGAGGAATACGTCCCGCAGCGGTTGCAGGATCGAGATTTTCTGGACTAGGCAAACGCGCTGCAGGCCGGTGCCAGTCCTGCTCTGCACAGGTCTCCTACCTCCCGCTCTGCACAGGTCTCCTACCTCCTGCTGTGCACTGGTCTCCCGACCTCCCGCTGTGCGCGGGTCTCCTACCTCCTGCTGTGCGCGGGTCTCCCGACCTCCTGCTGTGCGCGGGTCTCCCGACCTCCTGTTGTGCGCGGGTCTCCCTCCCTGAAAGAGTTGATGCTGTCAAGGGGTCGTCGGTACATAAGTTTTGCGCCGAAGCCGGTGGCTTCGTTTTTTCTTGTTTCGCACGGAG
>JAUIGN010000072.1 GCA_030430075.1 bacterium | reverse complement strand
CCTGCTCGACGTCTCGCTCTGACGCCCCCTGTCTACGGCGTAGCCAGAACGCGCGCATTTCGAATGCGCGATAAGCCCTGTGCCCACAACCTGTTATCCCCTCTCGGCAAATTCCAAGTACGGGCTAACGCATTCCAGCTGGTATGCGCGGCGATATGGGTTGGCTCACCACAAACGATCGCGATATGGCGACATGCAATGAATCGGTGTTGCTGAATGTAGGATCCGCCTCAGGAACACTACCGTTCGACGCGATTCCGCGCTTCCGCAGGTCATGTTTTGCATCACTTTCCGGACTTCCGTCAAATTCCATCAAGGCAACCGTGCGGACGCACCGGACGTCTTGGATGGCTCGTTTCTGCCAAATGCCGGACCGCAGGACGTCATGCTCAGCATGACCAACGGATTGGCGCTCGAACGACCGCTTCGATTGCACAACGGCGCTTCGATTTCTCAACCGGTCCCGGACGGATCGAAGTAAACAGGTTCCGCGCCGGTCTTCCATTTGATGTTGCACCCCAGGCTGGGAACCTGGGGTTCGGGTACCGGCTGGCCGTTGATGACTGCGTCGACCGCGCGGCGCAGGTCCACGCCGGTCACCGGTGCGTCACCACCCGGTCGACTTGAATCAAACTGCCCCCGGTAAGCCAGCTTTCGCGCGCCGTCAAACACGTAGAAGTCCGGCGTGCAGGCGGCCCGGTAGGCCATGGCCACCTCTTGCGTTTCGTCATACAGGTAAGGGAACGTGTAGCCCCGCAACTCGGCTTCGTGCACCATCTGCTCGGGTGAATCTGCCGGGTAGCTGCTGACGTCGTTCGAACTGATGGCGACCATCGCCACGCCCCGGCGGTGACACTCGTGGCCGAATTGGGCCAGCGCATCGGCCAGATGCTTGACATACGGACAGTGGTTGCAAATAAACGCTACAACCAATGCCGGAGCCTCGGAGAAATCGGCCAACGACACGGTCTTCCCGTCTACGTTGACCAGGCAAAAGTCGGGCGCGGCAGTCCCGATCGGCAACATCGTACTCGTCGTCTTAACCATCGTTCATCTTCCCGTTGTGCTCAGAACCGAATTGTCATCAACTTCCCGGAGTTGGCCATCGCCGCCCGATCGTGGAAAGCTGGGTCCGCCGTCTGGCGATGGCAGGTACAGCTCGACCGGAAACGTGCCGTAAGCGTTGATTCGCCATTTCGTCGGGCGCTACAACGTGACTCAACCACATTTGGCGATCCCAGCCGCAGGCTATCAGGTTCACTCCAACATGCCAAACAAGCGTTTGGCGTTGGTCGTTGTCTGATCACAAAAGCGTTCGACCGTTGTATCTCGCACTGCGGCCAGGCAAGCCGCCGTATGCACCATCAGTGACGGTTCATTGGGACGCTGTCCGCGCTGCGGGTGCGGAGACAAGTATGGCGCATCGGTCTCGATCAAGATTCTGTCGTCGGGAATGAGCGCCGCGACGGCACGCAGCGCGTCCGACTTCTTGAAGGTCACCATCCCCGCAAAGCTCACATCCATCCCCAGTTCCAGGCATTCCCGGGCGGTCGCTTCCGTTCCGGTAAACGAATGCATCACACCGCGCAACGGTCCCCGTTGTCGCGCCTCCCGGAGCATGCACAGAATATCTTCCTCGCAATCCCGCATGTGCACGATGAAGGGCAAATCCATTGCTTGCGACAGCCGCAGGTGGCGGTCAAAGTAATCGCGTTGCTGGTCAAACGGTGCATGGTCCCAATACCGGTCGAGGCCGGTCTCTCCCAACGCAACGACCTGTTCCGCCTGTGCGAGTTCGACAATCGCGTCCCAGTCACCGGGTTGCGCGTCGCCGCAATAGTTGGGCTGGATCCCGACGGCAGCCAGAACGCTGCCATGTGCCTCGGCCAGTTGCAGACACTTGCGGCTGGCGCCGAGCGTGGTTCCGACGGCAACGATCCAATCCACGCCGGCCTGGCTGGCCCGCTCGACAACTGCCGACCGGATAGAATCGAACTGCTCGTCATCGAGATGACAGTGCGTGTCGAACATCCGCATGGCGACGCCCAACCTGATCAACCGGTCACGGCGCCGGCTTGCTGCAGCTCTTGCAGCGACTGCAAATGTCCTCGGGCGGCGCCCAATGCTTCCTCGGCGGACAGCTTGGCAATCGGGGCCATGGAGAGCTCAGCGACGGCCTCCTCGATTTGCAAGATCTTGTCCTGTTGGTTCGCAATCAGCTTTCCGAGCAGGTAGTCGAAGGACAAATCGTGGTACCCGGTATACTCCATCGGGAACGTACCGGTCCGCACCATCCGACCGGCGGACGTGATCATCTCCGACAATCGATCCACCGTCTGTTGCTCGTCCGCCGCGATCAACGCCACGACCTGTTTGGCTTTCTCCTCGCCCCGCTTCCAAGCGGGCGGTGCGTAAGACAGGTACATCGCCAACGAGCGGTGGTGGAGTACCACCAACCGGTTCAGCACGTCAACTGTGTCCACTTCGGTCATCATCGTGTTTCTACGCCAGCAGATACGTTGCGGCTGCTTCCGCCCAACGGTTAAGGACGTCCCAATTCAGCATCAGCAGCAACGTGGGAAGTGTCAAGAACCAGATGTAGGCACCTTGCAGGGACACATCCGAGAACACAAACGGTTGACGGTCCTCCGGTTCAGGATCCATCGTCATGACCTTGGCAACACGTAGGTAGTAGACCAGGCTGATGGCCGTATTGAGACCGCCCGCGATCAACATCACCATCAGGAACGTGGCAGGTTCACCCGCCCCCAGGCTTACCCGGTAAGCATCCACCAACCCGGCAAAGATGGCGAACTTACCGACAAAGCCGGCCAGTGGGGGCAGACCGATCAAGCTGAACAGGATCAGGACAAAGCACACAACCGTGATCGGGCAGCGGCGGATCAGCCCGGCATAATCGGCAATCATCTCGCTCCGCATTGCGTTCCGCAGGAATGCAATGATCGCGAAGGCACCCAGGCTCATAAACAGGTACACAACGATGTAGACCGACAGTCCGGCGATCGTCGATTCCGCCAGGCGCGAATCGTAATTCATCAGAACCAGCATCGCGGGAACAGGCATCATCATGTAGCCTGCGTGGGCGATCGTCGAGTAAGCCATCAATCGCTTGATATTGGCTTGCCCGTAAGCCGCCAGGTTGCCGAACGTGCAACTGACCACGGCCAGCAAGGCGATCAATTTCGCCAGAAAATCACGCGACTTGGCCAGCCCGTTGTTGGCGGATAGCAGCGGCGTGGAAGCGTCCGCCCCGGTGTGCGATCCGCCAGTGTGACCTTCCTCCGCCGCGGCGCCGGTGACATGGTCAGAAAAACTGGGTTGGGCTTCGTCTTCCGGAGCGAAGGAAAACAGTCCGTCCGTGGTCGCCAGCTGCGCCAATGACTCCGTTGCCGGCAATCGGCCCTGGTTTGCAACCGCCAGGCTACGTTCCCCGGGAGCCACACCTTCCGGTGCAATCCCGCCAAACCCGATGGCGACTCTCACCAGCAGGGCCAACGCCGCGGCCTTCGAGGCGACGCTGAGGAACGCGTTGACTTCGGCCGTCGCCCCTTCAAACACATCGGGACACCAGAAGTGAAACGGCACAGCGGAGAGCTTGAAAGCCAGTCCAACCATGATCATCAGGCCGCCCAACACCAGGACCATTAGTTCGCTGGCTGGCATGGAAGGCAGCCGGTCCGCCAGTTCCAAGGCAATCGTCGGCAAATGGGCCGTATTCAGGAGCCCCGAAACCAGGCTGATTCCGTACAGCATCACCCCGGCGGCACCCGCGCCATAGATCGAATACTTGAGGGCAGCTTCACTGCCGACACGGCGCCCCTTCAACATTCCAGCCAAGACATAAGACGGCACGCTCGCCATCTCCACCGCCATGAAGACCATCAACAAATGGTTGGCCGAAGCCATCATGCACATTCCCAAGGTCGAGCCGAGCACCAGGGTGTAGATATCGGGCCCGTCTTCCCGGTCGGGAATGCCGGAGAGCTTCGTGAAGACGGCGAACAGGAAGGCAAACGCCAACAGCACGCTGCGGACAAAGATGCTGAAGGGATCATAGACCAGCATCCCCGTGAAGATCTCCATCCGCGTAACTGCCGCGGCATCCGTAACGCTGGTCGGATCTGCAAAGGAGGGCGGCGAAGCGCCCAGGTGCTGCCAGGGAGCGGCGAAATACAACGCCAACGCGCTACCGAACGCCGCGAAATAGAACGCGTCGACTCGCCGCCCAAAGCGAAACACTCGCACGAGCAGCATCAAGACGATGGTCACGCAGACACAGATTTCCGGCAAGAACACGCCCAGGCTTGAATCGCGCGACGGCAGCGAAAGCAGACCGCCTGCAACGGTCCCCTTGGTATCGATAATCAGTTGACTGACAAGTTCGTGCAGATTCACGGTTAGTCTATGCTCGATCGGTGGTGAGGTCGCACGACCGCAGTCGGCGTCGTGGGAAGGGAGGTACCCAATTCGGATTCGAAGGACGTTGGGGCGACGAAGTCGTCGCTGCCTGTTCGCAACGCCGTTGCCGATTCGGACGATTCCCCGGCTGACTCTTCTTCAGCCATGGCGGCGGGTTTGGTTCGTTGAGTCCACTCGGTCAATTGATCGACTTGCCGCTGGACCGTTTTATCCGTGTATCGCAATACGGTGTGGTAAGGAAAGACGCCAAACAAGATCGCCAGTACCAGCAGGATGCCTGCGATCAGGTTTTCACGGACCGTGGCCGGGACCAACGCTTCCTCGTGAGGCCCCTTGTATTCGGCGCCCAAGTAGACCCGCTGGATCGCCCACAGGATATAACCGGCCGTCAAGACGACAACTCCGGCAGAAATCACTGCCAACGGGACGCTGAAGCGGAATACGGACAGGACAACGAACACTTCCCCCGGGAATCCGCACAGCCCAGGCAACCCCAGACCCGCGAAGAAAATTCCAATGGCCAGCGCGGTGTAAACAGGCATCTTGCTGAACAATCCACCAAACTCGGCCAAGTTGCGATGGTGGACCCGGTCGTAGACCACGCCAACCATAAAGAACATGCCGGCCGAACTGATACCGTGCCCGATCATCTGGAACATGGCACCTTGAATCCCCATGTTCCAGTAGTCGGAATTGAAATAGGGGGCAGCCGCCGACCAAACACCCAGGCCCAGCACCACATAGCCCATATGGCTGACGGAACTGTAAGCGACCATCCGCTTGAAGTCCTTCTGGGCCAGCGCGGCAAAGGCCCCGTAGACCATACTCACCACGCCGATCGTGCAGACGACAAAGGCGAAGTCATAGCCGCCCAACGGGCAGATGGGATAGCAAATGCGAATGATTCCGTAACCACCCATCTTCAGCAGAACACCGGCCAGAATCATCGAAATCGGTGTTGGCGCTTCGACATGCGCGTCGGGCAGCCAGGTGTGGACCGGAACTGAAGGCACCTTGACAACAAAACCGATGAACAGCAGCAAGAAGGCCCAGTGCTGCAAATTCCAACCGAACAGGGCGGCGCCGTTGAAGCACTCGGTGTGCTGGCCCACAGCCGCCAGGGCCAACAGGTTGAAGGTGTGGACCGGCGCATCGACGACGGGGATTCGGGTTGCGTCATCTTCGCGAACTTCGCCGGTACCTGCCGTTCCCTTGGGCAGAAACGCCGAAACGGTACCAGCCAGCAAGGGATCCTGCTCGGACGCCGTCGCGACGGCGTTTACCACATCGGCCGCCGTCAACTGGCTGGGGTGCAGGTAAACCACGACGCTGTGCGTTCCCTCGTCCAAGACAACACGGGTCTCGGAAAACTCGCCGTCATCACCCAGCTTCATGAGCTGGCGGACAAACTCATCGCGAGTGATCGAACCGTCCTGATTCGAATCCGTGGCGGCCACGCTTTCGCGTTCAATCTCGTCGCCGGCCAACGTGCCGTCGCCGTTCAAGTCCCAGCGGCCAAAACGTGCCTCCGGATTGATGATGTCGATGATCAGTTCTTGTTCTGCCAGTCCACCAGTTCGCAGCCAACCGATCTGCGCATCCCGGCGGTCATTGTCGTTTGCCGCCAGGTAGGGCCGGACGACGTAACCAACCCGCTTGGATGATTCAGCATTGATGTGAAGTTCGTCCCAGTTGACCCGCGCGTCCGGGTTGTTGGGATTCAAGTCGGAAACCTTCGCCACTTCGCGCAAGTCACTGTTGAAGTACAGCAGCAAGATCGCGATCAACATCAAAACGCTGCCCAGCAACGTATACAGGAAGAACTTGAGTGCGGCATACTCACGCCGGGGCCCCCCCCACACGCCGATGAGAAAATACATCGGCAACAGCATGACTTCCCAAAAGACGTAAAACAAAAAGAAGTCAAGCGCCAGGAAGACGCCCAGCATCCCCGTCTCCAACAGCAGAAACAGGATGCAGTAAGCTTTGACGTGCTTGGTAATCGACCAACTGGCGCCCATCGCCAACACACTGACCAGCGCGGTCAACATGATCAGGGGGAAACTGATGCCGTCGATCCCCATGAAGTAGTCGATATCAAACGAAGGGATCCAGGACACGGTAAACGTGTTCTGCATGTCTCCCCGGGCCACGTCGAAATTGGTCGGATCGGAAAAGAAGAAACCGGCGGTGGTCAGGATCAACACGACCACGGTGACAACCAACGTGATGTACCGCACCAGTTCATCGCGGCCTCCCGGCACAAACGCCAAGACGAGTGCGCCCAGGACCGGAAGAAAGACAATCAGTGTCAGCAGCCAGAATTCGTCAAACATCGTTATTCGCTATCCCGCGAGGGTTGGATTCCAGAAGAAACTAATCAACAGGAAGATCGCGATCGTTCCAATCACAATAAACATGACGTACTGCCGGAGACTTCCCGTCTGCAAACGGTGCGCAGACAGCCCCGTGGCGAACGTCCACCTGGCCACCAGGTTCACAAAGCCGTCCACGATCGTCCGATCGGCCAGTTTCTCGAAGAATTCGGAAAACTTCCGAGTGCACCAGGCGGTGCCGTCAATGAACCCGTCGATCCAACGCTTGTCGACCCCGGAAATCGCTCGAGAGATCACCAGCGCCGGCTTCACAAAGATCCAATCGTAGAGCTCGTCAAACCACCACTTATTCAGCAGGAAGGTGTAGATGGGCTGAAACTGCTGACGCACGTCGGCCGCTTTCAACCAGCCGAGGCCGTACATGAATGTCGCTAACAGGAACCCCGTCAGGGCCGCTCCGATCGCCATGAAACTGACCGGGATCAAGATTCCTGGAGCATGTGCCGCGTGTTCGTCTGGCCAGACCCAATCCAGGAGTACGCCATGGGCGTCTCCCAGCGTGTGGTCCGGCCGCGCCTGTTCGAGCAGCTCGGTCAGCACCAGGCTGTCGAGCCCCGGGGTCACCGCCCAGATCAAGGCAATCACCAGAACCAGCACGCTGATCAACACGGGCAGGTCGCTGAGCTTGATCTTCTTGAGCGGGTCTTGAACCTCTTCGTGTGCGCTCGTCGCCTCCGCCTCGGCGGGGCGGCGGGTAAACGTCCAGACACCGAAACCAATCACCGCCGCAACCGCACCCATGATCCCTTGCACTGGGCCCCAGGCAACGGCAACGGCCATCACGGACAAAATGATCAGCGGCACAAACATGACGGCCGGCGACTCATGCGCATGATCGTAACGCGCCTGATCGCGAGGTTGCCCGGCGAAGGTTAGGTACCACAGGCGGAACATATAGAAGGATGTGATCGCCGCTCCACCGGCCGCCGCCACGAAGAACAAACCGGCCCATGCCGAACTGTTGACGCGCATGAACGAGAATGCCTGCTCGAGGATGGCATCTTTCGAGTAGAACCCGCTGAAGCCCACGCCCGATAGCGCCTTGCCGCCAAAAAACCCGGCAATGAATGGAACGCCCGCACCCGCGATCGCCAGGCAGCCTACCAACATCGTGTAGGCCGTGACCGGCATCTTCTTCCGCAGGCCGCCCATCTCCGGCATCTCATTCGTATGCACGGCGTGGATCACCGAACCTGAACACATAAACAGCAAACTCTTGAAAAAGGCGTGCGTGACCAGGTGCATCATCCCGGCCAGCCAACCGCCGACCCCCAAGGCCAGCATCATGTAGCCGAGCTGACTGACGGTCGAATAGGCCAAGACGCGTTTGATGTCCGTGGCGGTGATCGCAATCGACGCCGCCATGAACAACGTGATGCAACCCACCAAGGCGATGACCAGCAGCACTTCGGGGGCAAACACCGGAAAGAATCGGCCTACCAGGTAGACACCCGCGGCGACCATCGTCGCCGAGTGCACCAGAGCGGAAACCGGGGTCGGCCCTTCCATCGCATCCGGCAACCAGACATGCAGCGGGAATTGAGCACTCTTTCCGACGCATCCGGCAAAAATCCCGATGCCGGCCACAATCAACAGCCAGTAACCATACCTCGGCGCGTCACTCGACCCACCGTGCTCGCCATCACCATCACGGGCCGATCCCGCCGGATCGTCGTCCGGTGAATCGGTGCCTGCCCGCCAAGCGGGAATATGCGCGGCCAGAGCGGCATCGACCTGTTGCGGCGAAGCCTCCGAACCCAACCCGCGAATGACTTCCAACGCTTCATCGCTGGCCGAGAATAAGACCATGCCGTCAGCCGCCATGGCCTGATCTCCCGACCGAACCTGACTGAAAATTCCTTCAACCGAGCGTCGCTGGCCGTCGTCGTTGATCTCCATATCGCCAAACGAAAACGTTCCCATGCTGCTCCAGAGGGCCATCAGACCGATGATCATGCCAAAGTCGCCCACGCGATTGACAATGAAGGCCTTGTTGGCCGCAGTCGAGGCACTCTTGCGTTCAACGTAGAAGCCGATCAGGAAATAGGAGCAAATGCCGACCAACTCCCAGAAAACAAAGACCATCGCAATGTTCCCTGCAACCACCAGCCCCAGCATGCTGAAGCAGAACAGGGAGAGGTACTGGAAAAAGCGATGATATCGACCCGGCCGCTTGAGATGAGAACCATCCTCCAGCGTCACCTCATGGTCGGTCATGGGATGCAATTCTTCATGCATGTAACCCATCGCGTAGATGTGAATCAAGGTCGCGATGAAGGTGACCATGCAGAACATGCACAGCGTCAAGGCGTCAATATAGTAGCTGATACTCAGCCGCAGGTCGCCGAATTTACCGAGCACCCACGGACCGCCAACACCAGGCACGCCGTACTCGCCGGCATAGTACGGCTTAGGACCATGATCGGCGTGGTGGGCGTCGTGGCCGCCACCTTCTTCATGCTCAGCATGACCTTGCCCCGCACCAGCGTGATCCGATCCCCCCGCATGACCATCGCCGGGTGGGTGGTGATCTGGGTCACTGCCCGCGTGAACACCGTCGGCATCGGCGTCGGCAACCTCCACGACCGCTGCCGACTCACCGGCAACCGGCTCGTGGGCTCCTGCATCGTGGGACCCGGGCCAATGGACGCTCAACCAGATCGCCAGGGCGGCAAACGAACAGACGGCGGAGAACGCAATCGCGCTGACAGAGATATACGCAAACGCCTCCCCCGTCTCCTCATCCTTCCGCGGCCCAAAGACCAGAATGACAAAGAAAGACACTAGCGGCGCCAGGACTGCGGCACCTAGTGCGGTCGGGAGTAGCTCGGCAACGTTCATCAGCCTCTTAGGTCGTCGGCTTCATCGACGTCGATCGTGGTGTGATTGTTGTAGAAATTCAAGGCGATCGCCAACGCAACGGCGGCCTCGGCCGCTGCCAGCACAATGACAAAAAGGGCGATCAACTGGCCGTCCAGCCCCAGCGAATCACTTCTCAAGTACTTACTTCCAAAGGCAATGAAGTTGATATTGGCCCCATTCAAAACCAACTCAACCCCCATCAAGATGCCCAACACGTTTCGCTTGGTTGCCATGCAGACCGCACCGGTGACAAACATGACGGCACCGACAAGCAAGTAGTGCGAAACGTGGATCGGTTCCAGAAATTCAATCATGAGCGGCCCCCCGAAACGTCTTTACGTCGCTTGGTTCGAGCCATGTACGCCGCACCAATCAATACGACCAGCAAGTGAATCGAGACAATCACAAACGGCAGCAGGTACCCCGACATGCCGCCACGCAACTGACCGTCAGGCTGGTCCAACTTGTCGACACGCACTCCGGCAAAACCCAGGCCTATCTGTGAAACCACCTGGGTTTCCGCCACAGTGACTTCACCTTGGCGAGGATTCGGGGACCGCCAATCCTCCACATTGAAGGCAGTAATCATCAACATGAACAACAAGGAACCGCCGACACCCAAGGCAACCACCCATTCGCCGGACCGGGTCTCCATCGAGACGAATCGCGACTGAGCCGTCAGCATCACGCCGAAGATGACCAGCACCAACGTACCGCCGACATAGATCATCAACTGCATTGCGCCGACAAATTCGGCACCCGCCAGAAAGAACAGCCCAGCCGACGCGCCCAGCGAGAGGATCAAATAGAACGCCATGTGAACAACGTTGTTCGAGAACAACACGGCCAGGGCGAACCCGCACGTCAACAGGGCGAACATCCAAAAAAAGAACGCATGCCAGTCCATCGCTGCAAAAATCATCCGGCACCGCCATTCTCGGCTAGGCCGCTGAGATGATCGCCGTCCGAACGATCGGCCGCGACCGGCACGAGACTCTCACCATCCGCACTCAGGTCCGCAGACCCGGCAGGAGTCACCGCAGTCGCCTCGCGATCCGCCGTCTCAACCCACCCTTCCGTCTGCAAACCTCGCTGGAAACCCATCAAGTCATTACCGGTCGGCATACCATTGAGCTGCCAGAACATGGCGCCCAAAAAGCAAACTGCCGCCAACGGCACGCAATACTTCAAGCAGGTGGTCATCACCTGATCAATTCGCAAACGGGGCAGCGTCCAACGAATCCACATCATGACCGTCACGCCAACAAACCCCTTGAGAAGAAAGTTGACGCACCCCATCAGATTGGCAAGGTACGTGGACAACCCGCCCCACGACTCGGCATTCCCCAAGGTGACAACATTGACCAGCGTTGTCGCGAGGGGCTCCGCGATCGGAAACGGCCCATTCCAGCCGCCAAAAAAGAGAATCGCCGCCAAGCCGCTGACAAGGAACATCGAGCCGTACTCGGCCATGAAGAAGAAGCTCCACCGCAGGCCGGAATACTCCGTATGAAAGCCGGCCACAAGCTCGCTTTCCGCCTCGGCCAGGTCAAACGGGGCCCGATTCACACTGGCGACCGCACACGTGAAATAAACCCAGAAGATGGCAAACGTGAAGGGATCGTTGAAAATCAACCAGTTGGTAAACAGCCCGGACTGCATGTTCCCGATGGTGACCAGATTCATCGTTCCGCAAACAAAGACCGGAACAACGACGCACATCCCCAGCGGCACTTCATAGCTGACCACCTGAGCGGCTTCCCGCATGGCACCGAACAGGGACCATTTCGAGCCGGACGCATAACCGGCCAGAATGACACCAAAGACTTCCAAACCGAGCACAGCAAGCACGAAGAAGACAGCCGAATTCAAATGCTGGGCGACCCAACCATCCGAAAACGGCAGGGCAATGTAGGCGCAAAAACTGGCGGCGAAACTGACATACGGCGCGATCTTGAAGAGCATCACGTCGGCGTCGCCAGGGGTGATATCCTCCTTGGCGATAAGCTTGATACCGTCGGCCAGGGTCTGCAACCAGCCAAACGCCCCCCCAACGCGAGTCGGCCCTAACCGGTCCTGAATTCGGCCAGAGATCTTCCGTTCCATCCAGATGAAGATCAACGCGCCGACCGCCACCACATGAATAATCAACACGCAGTGAATGAGAGCAGCGACCAGATAGGCCAGCCAGACGGGAAAATGCAGGGTGTGCTCGAAAAAATCGGCCACGGATCTCAATTATCCCCGCTCGCCCGCAAACCAAATCGCTCAGCTTGCGGCGAGGTGCACGTTAGTTGTCTTGTCGAAAAACTGCGACTTCGCCAGCCGTTCGCCGTCCCGTTTGGCAGCCCACGAAGATCGTGAAATATGGCACAAAGTATCCCAGACCGGCAAGCCCCCGCAGCTACAAATTTGCAAGATTTCGAGCGATGCGGGCGACTCGGAAAACGCATGCCGCTCGGCACATCGCCTGGCGACGGAGACCTTACCGGTCGATCTCGCCCATCACCACGTCCAGCGAACCGACAACGGCCGGGATGTCCGCAATCAGGCAGCCGCGACAGAGGTCCGCGGTGACCGAAAGGTTGCAAAACGAACTGCTACGAGCGCGAACCCGCCAGGGAATCGCGTTGCCGTCACTCACCAGATAGAAGCCCATCTGACCACGCGGGGCTTCCGTTTCCAGGTAAGCCTCCCCCTTGGGCAGCTTGGTCGTCAGCTTGATCGGAACACCGTAATCTCCCGATGCCGTGCTGTACCGATCAATGGCCTGTCGCACCAGATCCACCGACTGCACCACCTCCAGCATCCGCACATAGAAGCGATGCCAACAGTCCCCCAGAACGGCATCCTTGGGGACGGCGGGGTAATCATGATCTTTGGGGTAATGACCGTTCTGCTCGGAGATCACCTCAAAGGCGTAGCCGTCGTACATCTCCGTGTACCGGGCTTCGCCGTCACGCCGCAGGTCATAGTCGACTCCGCTCCCCCGCAGAACAGGACCGGTACACCCGTATTGGATGGCCATCTCCGGCGACATCACCCCGATCCCGGCCGTCCGCTTGATAAAAATCGCATTCGTCGTCAGCAGCGCATGATATTCCTGAATGATCGGCTCGAATTGATCGAGGAAATCGGCACACCGTTGCAACCAACCGCTCGGCAGATCAGCAGTGCAGCCACCGGGTGTGATGTAGCTGTAGGTGAGCCGCGCTCCGCAAGCCTCCTCGAACAGATCAAGAATCTTCTCGCGTTCCCGAAAGGCGTAGAGGAACGGACTGAAGGACCCGAGATCCAAACCATAGGCCCCCATCCCCACCAGGTGACTCGCGATCCGCCCCATCTCGGCAATGATCACACGAAGATGCAGGGCCTTTTCCGAAAGCTGGTGGTCAAGCAGCTTTTCGACACAGAGGGACCAACCGAGATTCATGTTCATCCCGGCCAGATAGTCCATTCGATCCGTGTACGGAACCCACTGCCGCGGAGTCAAGTTTTCGCCGATCTTTTCGGCACACCGGTGCAGGTAACCGATGTGTGGTTCGACTTCCGACACCACCTCGCCGTCCGTCCGCAATACCAGTCGCAGCACGCCATGCGTGCTGGGATGCTGGGGCCCCATATTGACCAGCATCTCGTCGGTCCGCACATCGAATTCGATGACCCGTGGGTCTTCCAGCTCTAACGGCATTTGCAGATTACCTTTCGCGAACTGCGAGCTACTCCAGACATCGCACTGCCACCGGATTCAACTCGGCGGCACTCTCGAATCGTACACGTTCTGATTTGGCGAAGAGGCCGTCTAGCGGCCGCGGATGCCGTGATATTCCAACGGCATCTCGTAGTCTTTTCGCAACGGATAGCCGACCCAGTCTTCCGGACACAAGATTCGCCTTAGGTCGGGATGCCCGGTGAAACAAACCCCCGAGAGGTCAAACACCTCCCGTTCGTGCCAATCTGCCGTCCGCCACACTTGGCTGACGGTGGGCACTTCCGGGAGCTGGCCCTCGACACCGTCCTTCCAGCGAGGCAGTCGAACCTTCACCACCAGCGAGTGCTTCTTCGAGACGCTCGACATGTGATAGACCACATCGATATGCGGCTCCCAACCAGCCTTCGCCGCCTTCTTGGGATCCGCGATAAAATAGTCGACAGCCGTGATGCAGTTCAGCAGATCGAACGCAAGCTCCTCGTCGTCACGCAGGAACTGACACACCTCGGCGATACTCTCCGGTGCAACTTCGATCCACGGGTCGACCGCCTCGAGATTCGAGCCCGTAATCTGATCGCCGAACTTCTGCTGCAAGCGACTAACAAAACTGGTTCCGGTCATCGGTGAAGTCTTCGCTACGAAAAAAGAGCTACAAAGAAAGAACTGAGCGACCGCAGCGACCACGCCGGACGCCTCCCCTGGGACGATCACGCCAGCCATCCGGACAACCACGCCAGCCATCCGGACGATCACGCCAGCCGGGCGATTCCCCCAACCTGGCCAACAGACCGCCTCGTGGGTCGACAGCCTGCCGGCTCAAAATGGATTCAACAATTCCTCATGGACAATCGAGCTAAGCAGAGAGCGCACTCTCCGCCGTCTCTTCGACCGGCGGGCGGGGTACGGCGCCGGGCCCACGAGCCGCTGTCTCGCGACTGACAGCCCGCACCCAGTCGAGATCCCCCCTCCTCCAGACGTAGGCAAAACCGACCAGCAGCACGGCAAAGAACACGACGATGTCAACAATGGTCACGAAGGCCAACTGGCGTCCGCCCTGATGGGCAATCGAGGTCGCACGCGGGACAGGATCCGATTGCTGCGGCCCACCGGGAACCTGGCCAACCAAGGATTGCGGCACCTGATCCACAAGCTGAGGATCCCGAACTCCCAGCTCGCGATACAGCTTTCTCGCAGGCGGCGTCAGCTCCACCTGACCATCGGCCACCTGCGCCACCGGGAAATGCTCATCCATCAAATGGGTGCTCTTCCCGAAGACAACCGCCCAGGGAAAGAAGAAAGCGACTTCCACATCAAAAATGATGAACAACAGGGCGACGACGTAAAACCGCAGATCGAACTGCACAAAGCTCGACCCCACCGTCGGCTCACCACATTCGTAGATCTCTTGCTTTTCCTCGTGTGGATCCGAGGGGCGAACCAGCCGCCCAACCAGCAAGTTGACGAAGAGAAACACGATCCCAACGCCGGCAAACAAAGCCAAATAGGCGACGATTCCGATCGACGTCGACATCAGCGCATTCCTCAGGAGATAATTCGGCAGCGACGACACGCACCGAGGTAGATAAAGTTAAGGCAGGTCATTCTAAATGCCGGGAAAGGCTTTGCAAGACGCCGGAAGCAATCCCGCGTGCCGGTCGAGCCGGACATCTTGGCGGCATCCCACCAGACAGCCGGAGACACGCCCTTCCAAGCGACACTCCGACGAGGCCGATCAAGACTCCTGCAAGCCACCAACGTCTCCCCCGTCTTCGCTTGAGAGACTACCAACGGTCAGCGGCTGCCGGCCGGCAAATCCTGCGTTCAGCTCGTGCCAGAACAACACTTCCGGCTCATCGTACCGCCAGCACAACTGCACGATCCGGCCATCCATTTCGGCAGGAAAATCGACCAGCCCCTCTGCGGCACCCTTGGATTCCACTCCAAGCTGCGACAGCTCGGCAGCAAACTCCCGCAACCGCTCGACATCCGCCTCCAGCTCCTGCTCAATCTGCACCACCTCATCCCCGTACAGATCCGAGCTATCTTCCTCGCGGTGCTCGCGAATTTGGCTCAGCCGTTCACGCCGCCCCAGAACGTCGTAAGCCAGACGGACCATGTCGCCAGTAATTGCACGGACCAGCGGAAGCATGGCATTCGCCTCTTCCACCGTAAACAGCTTTCTGGGCCTGGAGACATCGTCAGACATGACGTCCACCGAAAGATTACCTGAGTTAAGAATTCGGACCTGCGTGCACGGGCTCGACAATCACCTTCGAGTCCGCGACGGCTGTCGGATTCAGTGTGGCGCGCCCCCAGGAGATATCCAACGGCAAACGCGAAAAATCAACAATACAGCCATCCCGGCTGTAGCAGCTTAAGTCATGCGTGGCACCCATGAAGATACAGTCGACCGGACACGGCTCAACGCACAGCGCACAGAACATGCACTTCGAGTAATCGATGGCGAAACCGGTTACCTTGAAGCCCTTGCCGTTCTCGACGCGCTGCTTGCCAATGTAAATACAGTCGACCGGACAAGCCTTTGAGCACTGGTCGCAGGCGATGCAGGTGGTGAGATCAAAACGATGAAAGCCCCGGTAACGGGCCGCAACCGGCACCGGCTTTTCGGGATACTCGAACTTCTGCGTGAACGCGCCCCGGTCTGCTCGATACGTGATCAGCCAATAACGCAGCGTGACCCACATGCCATGTGCGACGGTGGCTACCGCGATCCAGATGTTCCGCAGCCAGTTTACCATTCGTCTACTTTCCTCAACGCGTTCCCACGCGACTTCCACAGAAGAATCCCGGCACAAGGGGATCCCAGCGGCAGAAGTGGTTGCCAGATTCAATGCTGCCAGACGCAACGTCAGCCTGTGAATTATAGACGCGACCGATTGGTCCGCAACCGACGTACCTGGCGGAATTCCGCGCCACCGTTTCCCTAACCGAGACACGGCAACCAGGCGGGCAAACCGTGCGGCCAATTGGCGGGCGACGGCCACGCACCTGCCTCCGGCAGGCAACGCAGTGGGCAACAGGCGATGGGCACTTCACCAGGGCCAGGCAAATCGATGCGCCGGAACGACGCACGAGGACCGGCCCGACCGGCGGCTTGACGTAACGCCCATCAGAGTCAACTTCCTGGGAGGTGGAAGCGCCGGTGAACGCTCGCCTGCCGATGGATCCGCACACGCATTCGCGCCGACACGCTCCCTTGAATCGCGCGAGCCTGACCAGATGGGCATCACTCAACGCGCATCAGCCCAGGAACGACCGGAAGATCGAGCCGCCATCACACCGACAGGAGCCCTCCCAAGACGGTTGCGCTCGATGGCACGGCCGGACGGCAACCACCGGCGGGCCAGCTCGCCATCGAACTTCCGGCAGCCGCCCAAATTCACCTTGACCCGCGCGGAGCAGGACCAGTTGTCGAGCAAAATCAAAACGAAAAGTGGATTTCTCCAACCGGTTGCTTCACCCGGGTGACGATCGATCGCCGCCATCGGGCCCCTGGCCGCTGCGCATCACCGAGCTCCACCCGGGCCCTGAGGGGAGCCAGAAAAGAAAACGCAAGCAACTACCAGCAAACAACTTACGGTCCGCATGCTAGCACGCAACACCGGGCCGGTTAAACTTTTCCGGCAGGGCGAGTCGCGTTGACACTACGAATTCTATGCCAATCCGGCCAACAATTAACTCAAAAATCGCTCGCCAAACGCCGGCTTTGCTTGACTACGACTTTTGAGCACGTAGAGTGGAAAGAACATCAGTGGTGCGCGGAAGCGGTTGGTTGGTCCAGGTTTTAGACCCAAAATGGTACCGGCCAAGCAATCGTCGTGGTCGCAACAATGTGCAAAGGAATGGCCAATGTTAGTTTTATCTCGCAAGAAGAATGAGAGTATTGTCATTAACAATGACATTACGATCGTCGTCGTCGAGATTCGTGGCGACAAAGTTCGCCTGGGCGTGGAGGCCCCGAAGGAAGTTCCCGTTCACCGGCGTGAAGTTTACGATGCGATCAAACGCAACGAACAACTGGCTGCCGACGGCGATTCCTCCAGCGATCAGTAGACGCTTCTGGCCATTTTTCTTCCTCCTTTTCACTCCGATGTCGCCCCGGTTCTGATTGGCCGACATCCCCACTTGACGCATTCTGACCGCCGTTATAATACGGTGACTCAGCAATTGGGCGAAATTCCGCCCATTTGACGGCCCCATCGTCTAGCGGTCTAGGACTCCGGCCTTTCACGCCGGCAACACGGGTTCGAGTCCCGTTGGGGTCACTTTACATCTGGCAGTTGCACGGGCTTGACGAACCGCGCGCGGGCGATTCGTACGTCCGCTCCGTCCGTTCCCTGCAACCGCCTTTCTTGCGTAGGGCCCTGTTGCGCCGTGGATTGCCGTGGGCCGTCTTGACCGGCACACGGCGCCGAGCCCGGGCTCTCTTCGGCAGATCAGGGAATCACCGCCATTGACGGGTTTCCTTGCTTTTCCTTATTCTCCGGCCGCCGCGTCGAAAATGGGACGCCGCCGCCTAGCGGGTTTCGATTCGAGGGTTTCGATTCGAGGACGCCGTGCCCCGGGCAGCGTCCGTTTGCCGACAACGTCCGCGCGTCGATCTCGATCTATCTGCTGGAACCCTGCAACTGCCGGAAATGGCCCATGCTCGTTTTGCCACGTCTTCTGCTGGTCGCCCTGCTTGTCAGCGGCGCGGTTGGGTGCGCGAGCTGGGACCCACCGTCGGAAGGCGCATTCGAGTTGCCGACTCCCCGGATGTCGCCTGACAGCGTGATCCTCGAGATCGCGTTTGTGCGGGTCCCCGTCGACGGCGAAAACGACTTTCAGGAACTGTGGAACGAGGTTGACGAGCAGCAACTCGCCAACGAGGATCGGCGGCGACTGGGCTCGAACGGATTTCGGGCCGGCGTCATCGGCGCCCGGCTGCCTGAGATCGTGCGCGGGTTGCTGGCCAAGGCCGACAGCCCGTTCGAGCTTAGCGGGGCCAACGGCATCCTGAGCGAGGACATCTTCCAGAGTCGCCGGCGGCTGCCGGTTCGCGCCGGCCAACCGGCCAAGATCGTGGCGGTCCCCAAAGAGCGGCCGCAGATCGCTGTCCTACAGAACGACGAAGGCTACGTTCGCGGGCTCGAATTCAGCCAAGCCCAAGGTGTTTTCGTCCTGCACGCATTTCCGCTCGGAGACGGCCGCGTGCGGATCCAACTGACGCCCACCATCGAGCACGGGCAATTGCGCAACCAGTACGTGGGGGGCGACCAGTCGTTCATGCTGCAGGCAGGCCGGGATACGCACGAATTCACGGAGCTGCGGCTGGAGAACCTGCTTTCTCCCGGGCAGACCCTGGTCGTCACCAAAACAGCGGATGAAAAAGGGCTTGGCAGCCATTTCTTTGCCGGGGACGCCGCCACCTCCAGCAGCGGATCGCTGATGTTGATCCGGCTGGCACAGACCCAGCAGGACGATCTGTTCTCGCTGGAATACGATCCCTTGGCCAGCGACTCCAGCGCCGAACCGATCCCGTAGCACGGCGCCGGTTAACGCTTCTGCCTTCGGGCGTTCTCCTCCACGGACGTCGTCCGGCTGCCCAACCAGACAGGGCGACCGGTTCAGCCGGCGGTTGCGTGGTCAATCCCAGGGATTGCGGAATCACCACGCACGCCGGATAATCGCCGCATTACCAACTCGATTTCAGGAGCTCGACACGATGGCTTTAATTCCTCTGCGTACTTTGTTGGATCATGCTGCGGAAAACAACTACGGCGTAGCGGCATTTAACGTCAACAATATGGAGCAGATTCAGGCGATCATGGAGGCCGCGGACGAGACCGATTCACCGGTGATCATTCAAGCCTCGCGTGGGGCACGCGCCTACTCGCAAGATGCCTACTTGAAGCACTTGATGCTGGCTGCCGCCGAGCTCTACCCGCACATCCCCACGGTGATGCATCAGGACCACGGCAACAGCGTCGAGACGTGCATGAGCGCGATCGACAACGGCTTTACCTCGGTGATGATGGATGGGTCGCTGAAGGAAGACGGGACGACCCCGGCGGATTTCGATTACAACGTCGCTGTCACCTCGGAAGTCGTCAAGCTGGCCCACGCGCGAGGTGTTTCCGTGGAAGGCGAGCTGGGTTGCCTCGGCTCGCTGGAAAGTGGTGAAGGGGAACAGGAGGACGGTCACGGCGCGACAGGTCAGCTATCGCACGACCAACTCCTGACGTCGCCCGAGGAGGCCCAGGAATTCGTCGCCAAGACCAATGTCGACGCCCTGGCGGTGGCGATCGGCACCAGCCACGGCGCCTACAAGTTCACGCGTAAGCCGGATGGCGAGACGTTGGACATGCAGCGCATCGAGGACATTCACCGCGTGCTCCCGAATTGCCACCTCGTCATGCACGGCAGTTCGTCGGTCCCCCAGGAGTTGCAGGACATCATCAATCAGTACGGGGGCCAAATCCGCCAGACGTGGGGCGTGCCCGTCGAGGAAATTCAACGCGGAATCCAACATGGCGTGCGGAAGATCAATGTCGACACCGACAACCGTCTGGCGATCACCGGCGCGATCCGCAAGGTGCTGGCAGAATCTCCCGAGAAATTCGACCCGCGCGACTACCTGAAGCCGGCGCGAGCGGCGATGAAACAGATCTGCATTGATCGCATGACAGCCTTCGGCCAGGCCGGAAATGCCAGCAAGGTGCGTGAAATGGTCTCCTGATTCAGGTATGATTCTTCCCGCCCGGGGGTGTTTGGCCGTCGGGAGTAACCACAAAATCAAACGCTTGGAGGATACCATGCCACAGGGAAAAGTTGTTTTCGCAGGCCTGAATCAGACCGGAGTGCTCGTCTTCATCATCCTGCTGCTCTTGACGGGCCCCTGCTTTTGTTGGCTTCCCTGGCTCATCGATTCGATGAAGGGTGATCCCGGCGCCACCGAATAGATCCTCACGAATGCTCACGGCTACCGGCGCATGACCAATGGCGTCCGCTGGCGACATGAGAACCTTCTCCAGCATCCGGTTCTCACGTCGAGGCGGTCGCCGGCCATGCCCGGGAGAGAGGCAGCCAGGACGTGTTGGCCGCGCCCTCCCATCGCGGCGCCTCTCGACGCCGCAGGCGGGCCGTCGCTAGCACGGCACGAACCGGTTTGCGTTCGCATTGCCCGAATCGCGCGACCCGGCTAAGATCCGCCGACGTTTTCTTTGGGAAACCCCGGATGCGCCAAGGATGGCGCAAGGATCGGTCAGAATGGAAGCTGCACAACGGTCGGGGCTGCCAACCCGATTCGAACGACTCGGATTCGCTCGTGAAGTCATTCGCCAGGAAGGTCAGGCCCTGCTGGACCTGGCGGGCCGGTTGGGAGAGACGTTCTGCGACGCCGTCGATCGGCTGATCGACTGTCGGGGCAGCGTCATCGTGATCGGCATCGGCAAAGCAGGGCTGATCGGCCAGAAGATCGTCGCCACACTTGCCTCGACCGGGACAACCAGCCATTTCGTGCATCCGGCCGAGGCGATCCATGGTGACCTGGGGCGGCTCGACCGGGAGGACCTGGTCCTGGCGATCTCTTTCAGCGGCGAAACCGATGAGGTCACTCGCCTGCTGCCATCCTTCACCGAGCGATCGCTACCCCTGATCGCAATCACGGGTAACCCGCAGAGTACGCTCGGACGCGCCGCCCAGACGACGATCGATCTGGGGCCGCTCCGTGAAGCGGGCCATCTCGGCCTGGCCCCCAGCACCAGTACGACGGCCATGCTGGCGGTCGGCGACGCACTGGCACTCGTCGTCAGCCGCATCCGCCAGTTCGCGCCGACTGACTTCGCCCGGTTTCATCCCGGCGGCAGCCTGGGCCGGAAACTGGCCAAAGTCGACGAAGTCATGAGACCGCTCGACCAGTGCCGCGTCGCGGTCGACGACCAGAATCTCCGCAACGTCCTATTGCAGGCGACCAAGCCCGGACGGCGAACCGGCGCCGTCATGCTGACGGGAATCGATGGACGGCTGACCGGCATCTTCACCGATAGCGATCTCGCCAGGATTCTGGAGTCGAAGTCGGATGCCGCCTTTGATTTGCCAATCCGCCACGCGATGACTTGCGATCCGACCACCGTCGCCAGCGGCACTTCGCTGATGCAAGCCGTCCATTTGCTCGCCGAACGCAAGATCAGCGAGCTGCCCGTCCTTGACGGTCACGGCAAGCCGGTAGGCCTGGTTGACATTACTGACGTGGTGGGTTGGTTGCCTGACGATCCGGACCGGGTGGAGGCTACTCCAGCTTCCTCCGGCAAGCCTGTCGCGGGAGACGGGCAACCAGCCGGATTCCCCGAATCTGTCCCCTTTCCGAACCAAACCGGGCGGGAACGACGTACATGAAACTTGAAGACTGCTGCAAGAACGTGGAGTTGATTCTCTCGGATGTTGACGGCGTCCTCACCGACGGCGGCATCATCTTCGATAATCAGGGCATCGAAACGAAACGATTTCATGTTCGCGACGGAATGGGGATCAAGCTCTGGCAACGGGCCGGATTTCGCTTTGGCATCCTCACGGCGCGGACATCGCATGTCGTCCAACTGCGGGCGAATGAACTGGGAGTCGACGTCATCCGCCAGGGAGTCGAAGCGAAACTGCCGGCGGGCCGGCGGCTGTTTGAAGAACTGGGCCTGAATTCGGAACAAGTCTGCTACATCGGGGACGACCTGCCGGATCTCGCGCTGATTCAGACCGTGGGGTTGGGCGTGGCTGTCGCTGATGCATCGAGCGAAGTGCGCAATGCGGCAGCATACGTCACCAAGTTACCCGGCGGGAACGGGGCCGTCCGGGACGCGATTGAATTCGTCCTGCGGAAGAAGGGCCTCTGGGAAGGGATGGTCCGAAAGTACATGAGCTGACCGCCGCCACCGACCGGAAACTCGGCCTGGCCGAAGCCGCCCGGATCGGAATTTGCTGCTCCATTCAACGACACCTGGCTCAACGACACCCGGCGAGACCCGCTCAAACCACTGGCGAGCGATCGCTCGCGACATGTTCATCCGCTCACCGCAGTCGCCAGAACTCGACTCGCATGGAACGACTTTCGCCCCCCGTAGATAACCCAGGGAACTCGGACGCGCCTTGATCTCACGCCTCACAAAGACGGTTCAAACGTTGGCGGTCGTGGTGCTGGCCTACGTCGCGTACGCGATGCTCGCGGCACCGCTGATCGAGCCCAGGATTGAACTAGTTCAGGCGGATTGGGAGCCGAATTCGAATCGTCACCTGGCCTCGTTCGATGCCGGCCTGTTTCCGGCCGGTTCCTGGGAACTGGGCGAACCCAAAGTGTTGGAAACCAACCAGGGCACGCTCCTCTTTGACGATTATCAACAGTTGGAAAACGGTGATCTGCGTCTCCCCCGCTGCACGCTGATTAGCTACATCGATCCTCCCCAGCACGAAGACGCCGCCGCCCAGCCGGAACGTTCCACGTCGGAGGGACGCCCACCGAACGCGACCGGCACGCCCTCCGTGACGAATCGGCGGCCGGTGATCATGCGCGCCAGTCAGGGAGCGGTACTCAGCTTTGACCCGCCGCCGGATTTCCTGCTGGGCAAGTTCGGTCGCCTGATCGGCGGCAAGCTGCAGGGCGATGTCACGATCTTCAGTCCGGCCTCGACTCCCGGCGGCGACGACGAGCTGCGGGTCACGACCAGGAATATTCAAGTCGACCCGGCACGCATCTGGGCCCCTTCGCAAGTCGAGTTCCTGTTCGGCCGGAACCGGGCGCGCGGACGCGATCTATCCATCCACTTGGAACAGAAGCAATCGATCGCCGCAGGCAAGAAGGCGGCCATGGGCAAGATCCGCTCGCTGGAATTGGTGCATGTCGACGAGGTCAGCTTGCAGCTTGAAGGTGACATGTTCGCGATGGCGACGGGGCAGCCCAGCGGAACCTCGCCGGCCTCGGAACCCGACCGGCAAATCCGAGCCCAGGGGCCGACGCCGATCGAAATCAAGTGCCAGGGTCCGTTCCGCTTCGATTTCGATGCCCTGATCGCGTCGCTCGAGGAGCGGGTCGATGTGATCCGCCACAACCTGGACGGGCCCAGTGATCAACTGAATTGCGAGCTGCTCGAGATCCACTTGATGCCGAAAGACGACGAGGAGACACCGGGCGCGGGTGCCAACGGGCAGACAGTTCCAGCGAGCGCCGACCCGTCGGCTGCGCCGCAACCCGGTCCGGCAGGTGCCGCCACCGATCGGGCCGAACAGGGCCTCCGGTCGCCCCTTGAATCGCGCCCCGGCGGCATGCAACCCAGCCGGATCATCGCCGTCGGATTTCCGGTCATGATTCGCGCACCCTCGCTACGGGCCGGGGCCCGGGCCAAACGGATTGAATACGACTTTCGGACCCGCCGTGTGCAACTCAGCGGCAGCGACAACGCCACCCTGTTCAGCGACGAGTTCTTCGTCGAGGCACCGCGGCTGGAATACGAATTGCTGGAAGGCGGCCGGCTGGGCCGCTTGCAGGCAGCCGGGCCGGGGCTGGCACGCGGCCACCTCGGAGACAAGAGGCGTCCCTTCCAGGCAACCTGGGCGGGAACCGTTTCATTGCTTCCACAAGGGCCCAACAAGGTCCTTTCCCTGATCGGTCAGGCCAACCTCAACCTCAGCGGCATGGCATCTCTGAAAGCGGACAATCTGCATCTCTACCTGCTGGAAGTACCGCGGCCCGGGACCGACCAGGTCGATATTCACGCGGATCGGATGCTGGCCAGCGGCCACATCGAACTCGACTCGCCCCAGTTGATTGCCTTTCTGTCGGAAGCCCAACTCTGGTTTCGCGAGCCGACGACGGCCGAGTCGGCAGCGGCGAGCGACGCGGCGAACCAGCCTGCCAGTGGACTGCTGGGGCGGCAGGAGGACGTCGACCGCAAGCGTCCCAAGAAGCTGCAACTTACGGCAGGCGTCCTTCGCGGTCAGGTGGTCTTAACAGAATCCCCGCAGCTCGAATCACTCGACTTGCAGCATGACGTTCATGTCAACGAATACCAGCCCGCCGGAACCTCGACGCTCGACATCGCGGCCCAGCGCGTCCTCCTGCAACGCGGTCACACGCCGACGGCAGAACTGACACTGACCGGCGCGCCGGCCCGCTTTGCCGCCGAAGGCATGACCTTGGACGGCAGCCAGATCCAGGTTCAATTGGCGGGTAATGTGGCCGAAGTGATCGGTCCGGGAAGCATGCTGCTCCTGCCCAGCCGTGTCGGCGTGGGGACCGGCGGTCACCCCAAGCCGCTCAACGTCCAGTGGACCCAAGGGATGCACTTTGACGGACGGACGGCCCGCTTCACCGGGCAAATCGAAACGCGTGGGGGCCACGTCACCGACAAGCAACAGACCACTCACCTGGTGGCCCGCGGCGAAGTGCTGGAAGTCGAACTGAATCGGCGGATCGAATTCACGGCACCGGCAGCTTCTGGCGTCGATGCAGTCCGGTTGAAGTTCGTGGGGCTGGCCCATGTCGAAAGTCGGACCGTTGACCCGACCGGGAACCGTGTCAGCCTGGATTCGCTGGAAGTCCGCGACTTGTCGATCAATCGGCCGACGGGTGACGTCACCGGCCAGGGCCCCGGCCACATCATCCACCGCGGCCCTAACCCGCAGAAGAAGCAAGCCGACTCGGCAGACCACCGGCCGGCCCCCAAACTGGTCTTCCTGCGGGTCGACTTCGAGCACCAGATGGTGGGTAACCTGCACACCCGTGAACTTCAGTTTCTCAACGGCACCCGGACCATCATGGGTCCGATCGCCACCTGGGAACAAACACTCGATCCGCTCCGCCCCGATCTGCTGGGGCCACGGGGGGCGATCCTGACGAGCCGCCGACTGGAGGTCGCGGACATGGGCGACCCTTCAGACAGCGAGGATGCCATTGAAATCAACGCCACGGGGAATGCCCACATCCGCGGCCGACAGTTCGCCGCAACGGGGGATCGCGTATCGTACATCGACCAAAAGGGGCAACTGGTCCTGAAAGGTGACGGTCGCACCAAGTCAACGCTCGAGTTTCAACGACAGGAAGGGACGCCGTGGCAGAAGCTCAGTGCCAACACGATTCTCTTTGTTCCGGAAACACGCCAATTCGCGTTGGACGATTTTGAAGTCGAACTGAATGTTCAGGGCCTGACATCGAAGTCCCGCGCGGCGACCCCTGGAGCGGGATTGCCGGGCACGGCATCGCCGGCGGGCTCTCGTCCGCTGACCCGACCGCCGACTGGCGATCCCCGTTCGAACTTTCAGCCGCCGAACTACCCACCGACCAGCGGCGGGCTTCCTACCTATCGGACGACCGGCGATCAGGCGAATCCCGCCCGGCCTCCCTCCCAAGCATCACGCATCCGGCGGACGCCGCGCCTCAATTGAGCCCCGCTCGTGGGCGGCGCGGACGGTTTCGCGAACGCCCTGGAGTGCCTATAATGCGGCTTCGTTGCCGTGCCCGAGTCCGCCCAGGCGAGTCCGCTCAGGCGCGGCCAATTCTCGTCATCAACCGCTAGAGGAGCGCATCCGTGGCATCCGGCAATTACTTGTTTACCAGCGAATCCGTCAGTATGGGACATCCGGATAAACTCGCCGATCAGATCTCGGACGGTGTTCTGGACGCGTTGCTGGCTCAAGATCCACTCAGCCGGGTCGCCTGCGAGACGATGGTCACGACGGGAATGGCGATTATTTCCGGCGAGATCTCGACGAACGCTCAGGTCGATTACCAGGCCATTGTGCGCGATGTGATCCGTGAAGTCGGCTACACCGACGATCACATGGGCATCTGTGCCGACACCTGCGGCGTCCTGCTGTCGATCGATCGCCAAAGCCCCGACATTGCGCAGGGAGTCAACGACGACGCGGCCAAGGGAAAGGAAATCGGTGCCGGCGACCAGGGATTGATGTTCGGCTTTGCCTGCAACGACACGCCGGAGCTGATGCCACTGCCAATCGCCCTCTCGCACCGGATCCTGAACCGGCTGACGGCAGCGCGGCAGAACAACGAAGTCAGCTGGCTGCGTCCGGACAGCAAGAGCCAGGTGACCATTGAATACGATGGCCACACGCCGGTTCGAATTGACACGGTTGTCGTTTCGACGCAGCACTCGCCCGACGTCGAGAATGACGAGATCCACCGCTTCGTCATTGATGAGATCATTGTCCCTTTGCTCCCCAAAGAACTGGTCACCGACAAGATCAAGTATCACATCAATCCAACCGGCCGATTCGTGACCGGCGGCCCCCACGGAGACTGCGGACTGACCGGCCGCAAGATCATTGTCGACACCTACGGCGGCTGGGGTCGCCACGGCGGAGGGGCGTTCAGCGGCAAGGACCCCACCAAGGTTGATCGCAGTGCTGCGTACATGGCACGCCACATCGCCAAGAACGTCGTGGCTGCCGAACTGGCTGAGCGGTGCGAAGTTCAGTTGGCCTATGCGATCGGGGTCACGGAGCCGGTCAGCGTGCATATCGACACCCAAGGTACCGGCCGGATCGACGACGCCCGCATTTGTGAAATCGTCTGCGACCTCTTTCCGCTCACACCAGGCGGCATCATCGACTACCTCGAACTGCGCCGGCCGATCTATCGCCTGACGGCCGCCGGCGGTCACTTCGGCCGCTCGGAAGACGAGTTCACCTGGGAGAAGACGCACCGCGCTGCCGAACTGCGGGAGGCCGCCGGCACCGAAGCACTTGCTTAGCCGGTGCGTCAGTGGTGCGTTTTGTCGTTGATGGATCGATTGGCTGGTTGGGTCGTTGGTCGATTGGTTGCTCGGCATGCCAGCCGTGGTGGCGAGTGCATCTGCTGTGCGCGGATCAATTTGTTGCTCGCGCTGTGCGCGGGTCAATCTGTTGCACGCGCTGTGCGCGGGCCAATCTGTTGCACGCGCTGTGCGCGGGTCTCTGACCCCGCACCCCATCGGACCTCAACAGGTCTCCCCAACCGCCGCGAAACCAACAAGGCCGGATGCAAGAAACGCCGAGCCAACCAACCTCGGGTGCAAGCCTGGGA